>PNAG01000025.1:0-134 GCA_003169845.1 Candidatus Dormiibacterota bacterium
CTCGAGGAGTACACGCAGATCAAACACGTCATGGCCTCCCTCGACTGAGCGACAAACCAGGCGCGGACGGCGGGCTCTCGGCGAGAGATTGGGCGATCCAGGTGGCCCAGGTGCTAGGCGCGGCCGAGCATCGC
>PNAG01000025.1:142-38801 GCA_003169845.1 Candidatus Dormiibacterota bacterium
CGCAGATGGGCCGCATGGGCGCCCAAGATCCGTCGAAGGGCCCGCCGGCCGCGCCTACACCGGCCCTTCGCCTCCAAGGAATCCGTAAGAACTACGGCGGCGTAGTCGCGGTCGCGGGCGTCGACCTGGTCATCGATGAGGGAGAGTTCTTCACCCTCCTCGGCCCGTCGGGCTCGGGCAAGACGACGCTCCTCCGGATGATCGCCGGCTTCGAGCGCCCAGACGCCGGACGCATCGAGCTGGGCGGACGCGATGTCACCTCACTTCCGCCGCACCTGAGGGACACCAACACGGTGTTCCAGGACTACGCCCTGTTTCCGCACATGAGCGTGGCCCAGAACATCGGCTACGGCCTGCGCATCAAGCGCATCCCCGGCGCGGAACGCCAGCGGCGCGTCGACCGCGCCCTGCGGATGGTGCGCCTCGAGGGACTGGGAACGCGGCGGCCCAACCAGCTCTCGGGCGGCCAGAGGCAGCGCGTCGCACTCGCGCGCGCGGTCATCAACGAGCCCGAGGTGCTCCTGCTCGACGAGCCCCTCGGCGCCCTCGACCTGAAGCTGCGGCAGGAGATGCAGATCGAGCTGAAGCAGATCCAGAAGGAGGTCGGAATCACGTTTGTCTACGTGACCCACGACCAGGAGGAGGCACTGACGATGAGCGACCGGGTCGCGGTCATGTCGAATGGCCGGATCGAGCAGATCGGGACGCCGGTCGACATCTACGAAAGGCCGGCCACCGAGTTCGTCGCCGGGTTCATCGGCATCTCGAACTTGCTGCTCAGGAATGGTGTCAAGTTCGTAGTACGCCCTGAGAAGATTCGCATGCTCACCGAGGATGAGCAGCCCGAACCCGGGATGCAGGTGGAACCCGGCACGGTAGAGGAGGTCGTGTACGTGGGCATGTCCACGCGCTATGTCGTGCGACTCGACCGTGGCGAGCACCTGGTTGCAGTGCGGCAGAATATGGACGCCGCGGGTGACGCGCATAGGTTCCAGGGCCGGCCGGTGAGGCTGGCCTGGACCGCGGACCACACGTACGTCCTCGAGACTAAGGAGAGGTAAAGAAGATGGGTTCCACAGCAAGCGGCCCAGGAAGCTGGGCACGATGGGGGTGCTTCGCCGCGGCAGCCACGATCGCGCTGACCGCCTGCGGATCGTCCAACACCCCAAGCGGTTCGACGCTCACGCAGCCGCCGACCGCGAAGACGGCGCCGCAGACCTCGATCGGGGCCGGCGAAGGCCAGCTGAACCTCGTCCTCTGGGACGGGTACGCCGACAAGTCCTGGGTCGACCCATTCACCGCGGCGACGGGCTGCAAGGTCAACCAGCATCCCGCCGGCTCGTCGGACGAGATGGTGAGCCTGATGAAGGACGGCGGCGGTGGCAACTGGGACATGGTCTCCGCATCGGGCGACGCGGACCTCCGCCTCATCTACAGCGGCGACGTCAAGCCGATGAACACGGCCTTGATCCCAGACTGGACCAACTTCCAGCCATTGTTCCAGGCCCCTTCGTTCAACACCATCAACGGCGTCCACTACGGGATCTCGCTGCAGTGGGGCCCCAACACCCTGCTCTACAGCACGAAGAAGTTCGTCAACCCGCCCACCAGTTGGAGCGTGATCTACGACCCGGCGAACAAAGGGCTGGTGACGGTCCCCGACAACCCGATCCAGATCGCGGACGCCGCGCTCTACCTCAGCAAGACCAAGCCGAGCCTCGGCATCAAGGACCCCTATGAGCTGACCAAGCCCCAGTTCGACGCCGCGGTGGCGCTGCTCAAGGCGCAGCAGCCGTTGATCAAAAAGTACTGGGCGCTGGCGACGGACGAGATATCGCTGTTTCAGAACGGCGACGTGACGGTTGGGGCCGCGTGGCCTTACCAGACCATCCAGCTCAAGCTGGCCGGCGCTGCTGTCAACGACACCATCCCGACCGAGGGGGCCACGGGCTGGGCGGACACCTGGATGCTGGCCACCAAGGCGACGCACCCGAACTGCGCATACCTGTGGACGAAGTGGGTGAGCACCCCCAAGGTCCAGGCGATGCAGGCCCTGTCATTCGGCGAGACGCCCGTAAACACCAAGGCATGCGCCGAGATGGAAGCCCTCCAGGCCGGTTCCTGCGCGCAGTACCACGCGGATGCACCGGGATCGTATTTCGACACCATCAAGTTCTGGAAGACGCCGATCGCGCAGTGCGCGGACGGCACCAACACTTGCATCCCGTACGCCGACTGGGTTTCAGCCTGGACCACGATCAAGGGCTAGATGTCGTCTGAAGTCGTAAGGCGGCCTCGTCCCAAGGGGGCCGGGGCCGCACCTTTTCGTTCGCTCATGTGGCGCTTTCCGTGGCTGCGCCCGCTCCTCCTGCTGGCGCCTCCGATGGCGTGGTTCGTGTTCGTCTATCTCGCCTCGTTGGTGCTGCTGCTCATCAGCGCTTTCTGGTCGATCGATCCCTTCACCACGCAGGTCGTCCAGGTCTGGAACACGAACAACTTCCAGACCATCCTCTCGGACCCAACCTACCGGACGATCATCGGACGCACCGCCGGCCTGGCCGGGCTCGTGACCATCACCGACGTCGTCCTTGCGTTCCCGCTGGCCTTCTTCATGGCCAAGGTGGCATCGCGCCGCGTTCAGAGCCTGCTCTTTGCCGCAGTCCTGCTTCCGCTCTGGGCCAGCTACCTGGCGCGAGTCTATGCGTGGATCCTCATCCTCAACCACAGCGGGGTGTTGAACTGGAGCCTGCAATCGATCGGCCTGCCGTCGGCGAACATCGGCTACACGAACACCGCGATGTGGTTGGTCTTTTCGTACATCTGGCTCCCGTTCATGATCATCCCCACCTACGCCGCCCTCGAGCGCGTCCCTGACTCGCTGCTCGAAGCGGCCGCGGACCTGGGTGCGCGACGTTGGCGCTCGACACTGGACGTGCTGCTGCCGCTCGCGCTGCCGGGCGTCGTGGCGGGGTCGATCTTCACGTTCTCGTTGACGCTCGGCGACTACATCACTCCGATCCTGGTCGGCGGCGCCGGCTCGCAGTTCATCGGCAACGTCGTTTACAACAACGTCGGCATCGCGAACAACATCCCATTTGCCGCGGCGCTGGCCACCGTTCCAGTCGTGATCATGGCCGTCTACCTGTTGGTGGCTCAGCGCCTGGGAGCCTTCGAAGCCCTATGAGCGTTGGGTTCTGGACGCGAATGGCGTTGCGGGCCTGGACGGCGCTGATTTTGCTGTTCCTGTTCATCCCGATCCTCTTGATCTTCTTCTATGCGTTCAACACGTCGAATATCGAAAGCTGGCCGATTCCCGGTCTCACCACGAAGTGGTTCGGTTCGACGTGGAACGATCCGGACGTTCGCGCCGCGCTTCTGCTTTCGGTGCAGGTGGGGCTGGCGGCCACCGCACTTGCCCTCCTCCTCGGATCGTGCGCGGCCTTCGCGATACATCGAGCCTCGTTCTTCGGACGCGACGCCGTGAGCCTTCTCTTCGTGCTGCCGCTCGCGCTGCCCGGGATCATCACCGGCATCGCGCTCAACGCGTTCTTCAGCTTCGGCGGCATCAACCTTTCGATCTGGACGATCATCGTCGGCCACGCCACGTTCTGCATGGTGGTCGTCTACAACAACGTGCTCGCGCGACTCAGGCGGACCCAGGGTTCGCTGATCGAGGCGGCCATGGATCTCGGAGCGAACGGGTTCCAGCTCTTTCGGGACGTGACGCTGCCGCTGATCTCCACCGCCGTTGTCGCCGGTGCCATGCTGGCTTTCGCGCTCTCATTCGACGAGGTCATCGTCACCACCTTCACCGCGGGAGCTCAGAAGACGCTGCCGATCTGGATCTTCGGCCAGATCCGCCACGGCATCCTGCTGCCGGAAGTCAACGTGGTGGTGTCGTTCGTGATCCTGGTCACGATCATCCCGGTGGTGATCGCAGCGCGCCTAACGGGCGGAGGCGGAACCGCAAGAGTCCCGGCCGCCCGCTAGTAGACTCCCCTCTCCCCCCAGGGAGAGGGGCGCGAAAGAAGTTGTGTCGTCAATGCTTCGGGCTCATCCGCACGGCGAACTCACGGTAGCCGCGCAGAAACGCAAACCATCGTTTCCGCGGCCACTCTCTGGCGCCGAAAACCCACGTGATGCCGAGGAACCAGCTGTAGATGCTCCCCACGAGAAGAGCCGGCAGGACGAATATCTGCCCGACGAATGTCTCCCCGCTCGGATTGATTGAAGCGATGATCTTCAATCCCCTCCAGTATTCGCGGTTCGTGGATGAGCAAGCTCGATTCGCGATCACCGTCATCAAGACGATCGACAAAATCACGAGCGCTGTCAGAGGGCGAAGTCCGAGGGTCGCAACAACCACGATCCCGGCAACGAGGTAGAAAGCCGCCACCCAATCCCGCGGGGTGACTCCGATCATGAAGGCTTCTAGCGTGGCTGAGCCCGCGGCTCAGATAACTATGCCGCGCTAACTGGCGCTCTCCAGCTTCGCCTTCAGGTTCGACATCGCGCCGTTGTAGTTCTTTTGCACGGTGCCCTTGAAGATCGCCAGCACAAGCGGAAAGTAGAACGGGCCTTTGGTCATGGTCACGTGACGCTCGACGTGGGTACCGCCGTCGGCGGCGGAAAACACGAACTCGTGGTGGAACACCGAGTTCGCATCCTCGGCGTCGAATGCAACTCGCCTCGGCGCGTCGAGCGCCGTGATGGTGACCGTCGACTGGTTCGGCTTTCCGTTGAGCAGCCCATCGGCCTTGTAGCGAGAACCCACTGCCGGAGGCCCGGGCTTCTCGGCGGTCGCCTTCATATGGTCGTCGGCGCTCCCCCACTCCCCGTGGCGCGAGATGTCTGCGACGTAGTCGAAGACGGTCGCCTGCGGGGCCTTGACATCGACGGTGTAAACGGCTGAGTAGGCGATCTCTACTTGATGAACATCGGAATCACGACGGAAGCCGCCCAAAGCGCCAGACCGACAGCGATCAAGCCGACCTTCCTGTAGCCCCAGCCGATCGCGCCGAGGACGAACGCGATGAATGCGAGGATCAGGAGGATGATCCCCAGGGTCAAATGCGAGAGCCGGCCGTCCACGAGATACGAAAGCACCCACAGCGCCAGACCCGCGGCGATGAGGTCTGTCTTCTTGTACGACAAGCCTAGAGCAGCGACCACGAAGACAATCAGGGCAATGATCTGTAAAAGCTCAGGAAAACTCATAGCCCGTATTGTCGGCTACCCGCTCGCCAATCTCAACAAATTCACAGCTTCAGACTTGTCGGCATGACTACCCCGGGAGCTGAGCTCAATCTCACCCTGAACGCCCTCACGCCCGGCGCCCAGCGAAGCTGGTGGCTGCGCGAGGCCCTGGCTCACGAGACCGGTCCTGAGTGCCCCGCGCTCACAGCGGACATCAACGCCGACGTGGTGATCGTGGGGGGCGGCTTCACCGGCCTCTGGACCGCCTACTTCCTGAGCGAAGCCAAACCCGACCTCGGGATCGTCGTCCTGGAGCAGGACATCTGCGGCGGCGGGCCCAGCGGGCGCAACGGCGGGTTCGCCAGCGGCTGGTGGGACGAGCTCGACGGCCTGGTCGCACTCTACGGCGCGGAAGCTGCGGTGAAGGCGTGCCGGGCGATCTCCGAGAGCATCTCCTCGATCGGCCAGTTCTGCTGGACCAACGGCATCGGCGCCTGGTTCAAGCGCGCCGGCTACATGTACGCGATCACGGCGGATGCGCACGAGAGGCTCTGCGAAGAGATGGTCGCGCTGGCCCGCGAGGTGGGCGCTCCGGAGGAGCTGCAAGAGCTCACGCCGGCCGAGGTCCGCGCTCGCTGCGCCTCGCCCGCCTTCCGCGGCGGCGCCTTCATGCGCGACGGCGCGTCAGTCCAGCCCGGGCTGCTGGTGCGGGGCCTGCGTCGCGTGGTCATGGAACGCGGTGTGACGATCCACGAGGGAACCAAAGTGACCGGCCTGGAGGCAGGGCCGCCAGCCGTTGTGAGCACGCCGCACGGCACCGTCCGCGCGAAAAGCGTCGTGCTGGCGCTCAACGCCTGGGCGACCGGCTGGCCCCAGCTCGAGCGAAAGCTCGTGGCCTGGAGCTCCTACATCGTGCTCACGGCCCCGGCGCCGGAGAAGCTGGCCGAGATCGGCTGGACCGGAGGGGAGCTGATCTCCGACTTCCGGACCTCTCTTCGCTACTTCAGGACAACGCGCGACGGACGCATCGCTTTCGGCGGCGGCGGCGGGCGCGCCCGACGGACGATTGACGACGCGTTCACCCACGACACGCGCGCAGTGATGGAGGCCGCGCAGGGCTTTCGCCTCATGTTCCCGACCTTCGCCGACGTCCCGCTGGAAGACGCGTGGGGCGGCCCGATCGACGTCTCGCCCACCCACCTTCCGGTGTTCGGCACCCTCGAGCCGGGCAACCTCTTCTACGCGCTGGGCTACACGGGCAACGGGGTCGCGCCCACCCACCTCGCGGGGCAGGTGCTGGCCGACCTGGTGACCGGCCGCGACACCGACACCGTCAGGCTGCCCATGGTCAATCCGAAACCGAGACTGTTTCCTCCGCAGCCCTTCCGATCGTGGGGCGCCGCGGTGGTGCGGCGAGCGATGATCGCAAAGGAAACGGCGGAAGAGCAAGGCCGGCGCCCCAACCCGTTGGTAGATCAACTGGCAAAAATGCCGCGGCGGATGGGGTACCTACTGGGCCATTAATCACCTCTCCCCCTCGGGGAGAGGGCTAGGGTGAGGGGCCTGAGCCTGTACTCATCGCCGAGTCAAATCCCCAATGAGATGCACGCCCCACCCCTTCGGCATCAGCCGTTCCGCCAGCACCGAGGTGGTGAACATGAACCCGTTCACGGCGAGATATGTCGGGTCGGGCACCACGCGGAGCTCCGCGACCTCGAGGCCGCCGGCCGCCGCGAGCGCGCGCACCGCCCTGACTGTGTTGGCGCGGTACTGCACCGGGAAGGTGTCCGCCTCGCGGCGTCCGTAAAACCGCGACACGAGCCGCGTCTGGACCAGGGGCAGGGCCTTGCCGAGCCGGTTCAGCACGAGCAACGGGTTGCGCAGGTTGGGCGTGAGAAACACGAAGTGCCCGCCCGGCCGCAAAACCCGCCTCACCTCGCTGAACACCCTCGGCGGATCCTTCAGGTGCTCGAGCACCCACACGCAAACGACCAGGTCGAACGACTCGCCGGCGAACGGCAGCCGCTCCCCGACTCCGCGCAGGATGGGCATCCCGGGCGCCCGATGCCCTGTCAGCGACGGCGAGTCCGGGTCGAGACCTACGGCCAGCTTCACCTCGCGCCAGAACAGCTCCACCACTCCGCCGCGCCCGCACCCGAGGTCGAGGACGGTGGCCTGGGGCGTCACGTAGCCCCGAACCAGGGCCTCCAGCTGGTCGCCGCTGGGCAGCCATCCTGGCCGCATTGCGCTGTAACGGGCTCGATATGTGTTCTGGAGAGCGAGCGGCAGCAGCGCAGCCGGCGCCGGTTCCACCACCTCAGGAACGCCCATGCAGGGGCATTCTGACACGGCTCGCCAGCGCTTAAAACGGCGCGAATTTGGGCATAAAAAAGGCATGGCTAAAGGTGATTTTGTCGAGGTCCTGGTGGACGCCGGCGCGGGCGCTGCGCGCGAGTACATAGTCGAGGCGACCAAGGCCGGTCGCACGGTCGAGGTCCGCAGCTCCCGCACGACGGTCGAGGTTCGCGAAATGACGCGAACGGGCGGAGTGGTCCGTACGGCGCGATTCATCGCGCCACGTGTGCTGGCAGTCGTCGAGCACCCCAGCCGCGACAAGGGGCAGCGCGCCGCATAATCCCCTCTCCCCCTCAGGGTGAAGGGCCTAAGCTTGCTTACACGGCGGCCGGCTTGCGAGCCCTGATGTAGGCGCTCCCGACCTTGCCGTCGATATCGGGCATCGTCTGGGTGGCGTGGATCTGAAAGTCCGGGTCGGCGAACCCGGCGGCGAGCAGCGCGGCGCGGTACTCCTCGATCGGGATCGTGCCGGAGATACACCCCGCCCACGAATCCAGCCGCCGCTTCAAATCGGGATCCAGCGTCTCGAGCTCGACCATGTCGGCTACGGCGAGGAGCCCGCCCGGGCGCAGCACCCTGAACGCTTCGTTGATCACCGCCGCCTTGTCTTCCGCCAGGTTGATGACGCAGTTCGAGATCACGACGTCGACCGAGGAATCGGGCAGCGGGATTTTGTCGATCGAGCCCTTGAGGAACGTGGCGTTAGCGATCCCTGCCTTGCCCATGTTGGTGTTCGCGAGCGAAAGCATCTCGTCGGTCATGTCCACGCCGTAGGCGTGGCCGCCCGGCGCAACTCGCCTCGCCGAAAGCAGCACGTCAAGGCCTGCCCCTGACCCGAGGTCGAGAACGACCTGCCCGGGCTCCAGCTTGGCGAGCATCGTGGGATTTCCGCAACCGAGGCTCACCGATTCGCTCAGCCCGATCTCCTTCAACTCATCCGCCGAGTAGGAGCCGGAACACCCGCAGTCCGGGCCGTCGGCCTGGCAGCAGCCCGCATTTGTATCAGGCTGCAGCACGGCGAGCTGCCTCGCGACTCCCGCGTACCTGGAACGAACGGCTTCTTTCACATCACTCATGTGGCTCGGCTCCTCCAATCGATGAATGTCGATGGGTTGGATGGTAGCGCATCCATCGACAGATGTCGATAGGTTGCGTATGATTGCCTCAAATGGCGATCAAAGAGCTTCCCATGCTGAGAGAGCGCGGGGCGTGCTGCGAGCTGCCGGCGGTCAAGGAGAGCTGGGCCAACGATACCTCCGAGCTGATGAAGGCCCTGGCCGACCCAACTCGCCTCACCATGCTCGCGTCGCTCTGGAAGGCAGACGCCCCGATCTGCATCTGTGACTTCACTGCCGGCCTGGGGCTCACCCAGCCCACCATCTCGCACCACATGGCGAAGCTCAAAGCGGCCGGGCTCGTCGATTCGGAAAAGCAGGGCGTCTGGATCTATTACCGCCTGCGCAAGAAGCTCGCGCCCGCGACGCGCCAGATCCTTGGACAACTGATCCGTTAGCGGATACCGTTACCGGCGTGCGTCTGAGCCCCGTGGTGCTGGTGACGGCCCTGGCGCTCTCAGCGTGCGGGGGATCGCCGGCCTCGAGCAAGCACTCCCCGAGCCCCAGCCCTCAGGCCACCGTCACGGCGAGCGCATCGGCCGCGCCAACTTCGAGCCCGGGGTCAAGTGCAGGCGGTACGTCGCTGGTCCACTGCGACACAGCTCTTCCCGCCGGCGACAACCTCGTGATCGGCGCGGTCAGCGGCGACCCGACGGTCGTGATCCGAGACATCCAGGACCCGGCCAACGCCAAGAACGTGTGCAGGTTCGATGCGGCGGCGATGAGTCCCCAGTTTGTCAGCGCCACCCAGGTGGCCTACGAGACTGCGAGTAACGAGCTGATCGAAGCGGATCTCAAATCCGGCAGCACGACCCTGATCGCAACCTTCGGCGGCGGCCTCGGCTCCGGGCAATATTCGGTGAGCCCAGACGGCCGGTCGGTCACCTATCTCGACGGCAATGCGTGGCACCTGGTCTCGGCATCGGGCAACCGGATCTTGACCACCCTCCCGGCAGTGCCGGCCCGGGGCACCAACCCTGATCAGGACGACATCTTTCTCAGCTACTCGCCCGATGGCCAGTACATCGCGCTGGTTCAGACCTTTCACACCGGCGGAACCGGCGCCACCGCGCCCGACCAGGTGCGCCGAGCGAGCGACGGCTCGCTGGTCTACTCCACCACGGGGATGACCATGGGCGTCTGGGCCTCGACCCCGAGCCGATTGTTCTTCAGAGACGCTGGCGGTTCGGTGCACCGATGGGACCCGAGCAGCGGGCTCTCCACCATGCTCGCGCTCCCCTGGATCGGCCCCAAGGCGTCGCCGGACGGCCGGTGGATCGGCTACACCTTCCGGACCTCCGGCGGGCTCGGAGCCGTCGGTTTCTACAGCGTGCAGAGCAATAGCGTGTCGACCACGACGCCGGCCGGCCGCTCAGGCGTGAGATTCCTCACCAACGACCTGGTCTTTTACATCGGTGAGCGGGCCTGCTCGACGTGCTTCGGCGGCCTCCCGACCCCGACAGGCGTGACGTACATCTACGACATCGCGGGGAACTCAGAGGTCGTGTCACGTTTGTCAGGCGTCTACGACAACTGGCCGCACTCGACGCAGCCAGGGCTTTAGTCCAGTTCTTAGGCCATCTCCCCCCGGCTTCGGCCGGCGGCTCACCCGCCGCGTTCCGGGACAATGTGGTCAAGGCATCGCACCACCAAGGAGAGAGCGCCATGAACCTGCCGCCCGGAGTCCGGTCCGCCACCGTCAAGACAAATCGGCTGAGCATGCGTTACATCGAATCGGGACCCGAAGACGGCGTACCGGTCGTGATGATCCATGGGAACCTGTCGACGGGCCGCTTCTTCGAGCACCTCATGCCCGGCGCACCCGCCGGCTACCGGCTGATCGCGCCCGACATGCGCGGCTTCGGCGACACTGAGCGCAAGCCGATCGATGCCACCCGGGGCCTGCAGGATTGGGCGGATGACACGTTCTCCCTCGTGCAGGCGCTGGGAATTGACCGTCCGGTGCACCTCGTCGGTTGGTCGACCGGCGGCGCGGCGATCGCCAACTACGCCGCCGACCGTCCGATCGCCTCGCTGACGTTCGGCGACCCGGTTTCCCCTTATGGATTTGGCGGAGTCAGGCTGGACGGGACGCCATGCTTCCCCGATTACGCCGGATCCGGCGGCGAGACGGGAAATCTGGATTTCATGAAGCGAATCGCCGAGAAGGACAGGTCGTCCGACTCACCGGTCTCGCCTCGCAACGTCCTGAACTCGTCCTACTGGGCGCCCACGCACCGGGAACCGCCCGAGCGCGAGGAAATGTTGGTGGACGAGATCTTGAAGTCGGTGACCGGAGACGACGGCTACCCCGGTGATTCGACGCCGTCGCCGAACTGGCCCGGCATCGCCCCGGGGACTCGCGGCATCCTCAATGCGCTGTCCGGCAAGTATTGCAACTGGTCGGGAATCGTCGACGTCGATCCCAAGCCGCCGATCCTCTGGACCCACGGGACAGCCGACATCATCGTTGCAGATGGGTCCGCCTGGGAGATGGGGACGCTCGGCAAGATGGGTGTCATCCCTGGCTGGCCGGGAGAGGATGTGTTTCCGCCCCAACCGATGGTGACTCAGATCCGCAACGTCCTCGAGACGTACCGCGATCGCGGAGGCCGGGTGCAGTTCGAGATGTTCGAAGGCTCTGGACACGGACCGCTGTTCGACGCGGCCGAGCGGTGGAGCAAGCTCTTCTTCGCCTTCCTCGACTCGGTCGAGCAAGACGCTCACAAGATGTTGCGAAAAGGCTCCGGCCGGTAGTCCGCCAGGACGCGCTTCCAATCGTCGTTGAGAATGCCGATCACGACCGGGTCCTCCCTCGCCAGCCACGCTAGATGTCGCAAGCCATGCTCGAGCACCTGCGCCGCGGCGATCGTCTTCGCGGCGCTCGTCGCCTCTGATCGGGCGAGCTCAACCCTTGAGATCGGGATGCCTGCGAGGTCCGGCGCCTGGTCATCCGAATTGACCACGACGAAGCTCAGCACGACGGCGCCTCGCGCACGCCGCCACGAGGTTGAGTGAACGAGGATCGGCTCGCCCATCAGGTTCCGCGACAGGCGGCTCACAACCTCGACGGGATCATCCTCGGCCGTGACCTCGATGTACCAGGGATCCGGCCCGCAGGGACCCGCGAGCTCAGGGTTCCCTCCCTTCATCCGCAGCACGAACACCTCCAGCTGGACCGGCCCTTCCACCATCCAGGGCTGGACCTGCGGCGACGAGGGCTGGCTCAGATCGGGTGAGCCCTGGCGAGGACCTGCTCGCGCGTGACCTTCATGTTGTGCGACTCGCCCGCATGCTTCTGAAGCGCGGGCACGATCTCATCTTCGGTGCCTCGCACCTCGAATCCGCACTCGCAGCGAACCACCAACTCCGCCCGCCCCGGCGTGCTCATGCAAGCAGGATATTTCACCTCCCCCGCAAGGGGGAGGTCGGCCAGCTCGCGCAGCGAGCGCGGCCGGGTGGGGGACGCGGACCCTGAACGCCCTCAAGAAAAATCGCGCGCCGCAATTCCGAGCGCTTTGAGCAATGCAAAGTCCGGCTTCGGGTCCTGGTAAACGAGGCTGATGACGCTGTCGCTCCGGTAAGGCACGGGCAGATGGGCAATCTCGGCCAGCCGTAGCCCGGCCCACACCGGCTGCCACGGCACCGGCAGAAACCTGGGATGCCCGCCCTGGCGGCGGGCAAGCTCGACGAGCAGGTCGCGCATCGCCCATGGTCGCGGCGCCGCGGCGACCACGGGCTTCCCGGGGTTATGAAGCTCGCCGTCACAGAACCTTCTGATCAGCTCCCAGAGATCCTGCTCGTGAATGAGGTACTGCGGGTGCACGCCGCCACTTATTAGTGGGACGAGCGGGACCAGGCTCGCATTGACGCTCCTGGCGAGGCTGCCGAACATCCCTCCGCCGGTTGGCGCTCCGTCCGCCCACACCAGGCCCGCGCGGACCACCAGGGCGCCGGCCGCGACCGCCGCGGCTTCGATCTCGAGTTTCGCGCGGCCGTAGAGCGAGCGGCATCCCTCAAACGCGCTGATCGTGGAGAGGACCGCGATCCGCTCCACGCCTCCCGCCGAGGCGGCGGCCAGCAGCTTTCGCGAACCCTCGACGTTGATACGGTGGATCTCAGCACGGCCGGCGGGCTTGAAGTCATACGCACAGTGGAGCAACGCCGTGATGTGCCGGCTCCGGAAGACGTCCGCGTCGAGCTCCTCGCCGAGGAGAAACGGCACGGTGTCGCCATCGCTCGCGGCCTGCGAATGCGAAAACCGCGTCACCGCCCAGCCCGCATCCTCGAAGCGACGCGCAAGCATCGAGCCCACAAACCCGCGCGCACCCGTGATTGCGATTCTCTTCATCAGGCGAGCGCAGCGCTTCCGATCCGGTGTGCGTTGGCCATGACGCTCAGGGTGATGGTCGTGGCGGGCAGCGATGGAAACACGCTCGCATCGACGATATGCACCCGCGTGAAACCGTGCAGCCTGCCCAGCACGTCGGTTTGCAATCGAGCGGGCTTTGCTTTCATCGGAAAGGTCCCGCCGGTGTGAAACCCGCGTCCGGGCAGCCCGACTCGCATCATCTGGGAGACCGGAACCGCTCGTAGCAAGCCGCGCTCGGACCACAGGCGCCGATGTATTGCAGTCAGAGCTGGCCGGGTCTGCGGATTCGGCTCGCCGGCAAGGTCCAGGCTGGGCTCCTCTTCGCCAAACTCCCGTCTGAGCACGAGCCGGATCCGGGCAGACAGGTCAGAGTGCAGATAGCCCTGGATGAGGAGCAGGCGGCTGAGCATGCCGCGCTTGACCATGGGGAGCGCGCGGTGGAACGGTCCAAGCACCCGCTCGACCTCTTCTTGAAACAGCTCGTTGTACGTGTACACCTGGAGGTGCGCGCGATGCGGTCCCAAGGCCGGATCGCCCATCTCGATGAACACCTGGGCCAGGGTGTGGAGTCTCTCGTTTAGAACCTCTGGCCGCCCTTGGTAGCGAACCATTGGCATCAGGAAGTAACAGTTGTCGAGAGCATGGAGCGGCTCATCGAAGGCGTCCATTGAAGCGAGCGTGATCCGCGCGGTGTTGAACACGCCGCCGGCCACGAAGACCCTGTCGGCGCGCATTCGCAGGGTCGATCCCCGATCGACGTGGCGAGCCAGGACCTCGACTTGCGAATCCACCTCGGCCAGGCGCTGGACCACGACACCGGGGCGGTAGCTGAAAGCGGAGTTCTCTCTCAGCCTTTCCAGCGTGTGAGCGGAGTTGTAGATGAACTCGTAAGGGCACCCGTAGATGCACTTTCCACAGTGGACGCAGCCCGGCTTACCGCCGGCGCCTTCGGCCTGCACCGCCAGGCGCGAGGCCCCGAAGCGCACACCACGCGATGCAAGCACCGCTGCGCTCTGATCGAGGTCGCGCAGCAGGGCTTCGGCCTGGCTGCTACTGCCGAGCGCTCCCGGACTGTCGTGATGGAGGGGGAACTCCTCCTCGAGACCGTCGTGCCGGGCTGAGAACGGCATCATCGCGAGCGCCGCGCGATAGTGCGGTGCGAGGTCTTCGGCGGTGATGGGCCAGTCGGTCATGTCCTCGGTGCGGTAGGGCAGCACGCTCGCGCCCCACACGTTGCTGAGCCCGCCGCGGGCAAAGGACGGCTTCGAGTACGCGCCTTCCGAGCTCCCCGGATGTCCGATCGGGTCGCGGTAGGGAAAGTCCGAGCCGTACGCCAGCTTCACCGGGATTCCTTCGCGCGTCACCTCCACGCCATCGCGCAGGAAGCCGAGCGATTCCTTATCCCACGAAGTCGATGGACGCGACTGGAGGCTCGCGCGCTGGCGGCGCCGGCCACGCTCCAGCTCGAGCCCGGCGTCGAGCATCGTGACCTTTTCGCCACCGTCCAGCAGGGCGCTGGCACACGCGACGCCCGCGGGCCCGGACCCGATCACGAAGATCACGAGTTCTGGCGGCGCATCTCGCCCATGTGGGGCACAACGCTACCCCACCGGTTCTGCCGCACCTTTCGAGGCCCATTTTGCAACTGCATCACCCGCCGTTATTCAGGCCCGGATCGGGTGATAATGAATTCCGGCCGTCTGGGGGTAAGTGTTCTAGCCGCGAAGGAGTAGACACATGAAGCGCTGGTTGTCTCTGGCCACTGCCGTTTTCGCTCTCGCCGCGACACCCGCCGTCGCCACCGCGTCCCAGGAATCGGTCCACTTCGGACCCATCGACAGCTTCTCGGGAGACTCGGGGACGTGCGGTCCCGATTGGGCCAACGACACGTACAAGCGAGTTTTCGATGCTTCGACATCGCCGAATCTAGACGGGACCTACAACGTGACCGAGAGCTTTATCTCGGGCCGCTTCGTGACCCTCGCCGGTCCGAGCCCCGACGCTTGCGATCCCACCGGAACGCCGGGCAGCACCATCGGCGCCGGCGTGACCGGCAGCTTCAACGGCAATTTCCTGATCGTCGTCACGGGTGGGACGTTCAATCCCAACGCGAGCTGTGACCCGACATCCTGCGGCACAACCGCTGACTTCATCGCCACTGTGTACGGCGTGACCGAAACCCCCAACGTCACGAGCTTTGGGTTCACCTACCACGCCAACGGACCTGGCCTCATACAGCGCGAATGGAGAAACGCGTCGGCCGACCAGGGCGGCAACGGCGGCGACATCAGGAGCACCTAGAAACCGTCTGACAGATCCACTGTGGCGCGGTCTGGTCGCGGTTTACGCGGCTAGATCGCGGCCTCGGTTGGCTCTACCAGCCTCAATCGGAGGGTTTGTTCATCGCCTTCCGAGTCGGGCATCAAGCCAGTCTAGGTGCGACCGAGATTCCCCCAGATTCCAATCACGGTGGCCGCAATCGCCAGCAAGATTGAGGCCAGAACGAGGACGCGCCATCCTCGCTTCTCTTTGTGCAACCAGGCCTTCTGCGCCAGACCGAAAGAGAGCGCAACCGTTCCCTCGAACAGTCGATCAACGACTACGGCGACGGCCAGGGCCACCATCACCATAAACGCCAGAACACCGATCTCGCCGGCCATCAGCGCCTAGCATCGTCCACTCGATGCGGCCATGACCCCTTCGGATGCGAATAAGTGAATAAGCGTTTATTCGCATATACTATCCCTACCCATGACGATCTACGCCACCCCTCCCAAGTCGCCTGCCCTCCTTCTGCGGCTGGAGGAGCTCGACGAGCTGCGTCGCTACCTGGCGGAGCACCTCGGCGACTCCTCGCACCCGTGGACAGGCGCGCTGCGCCGGCTTGCCGCCGCCGAAGCCACAGTTGGATCGACGTCGATCGAGGGTTACGGCGCCAGCCTCGAGGACACCGTCGAGATCCTCGCCGGGCGGCATCCTTCGGGCGCGTCGGACGAAACGCAGCGGATCATCGCCGCGTACGCGCAGGCGATGGACCGGGTCGCGGTACTGGCGGAGGACCGTCATTTCGTCTGGTCGCCACAAACGATGCTCGACCTGCACTTCCTGGTCTGTCACCCCCAACCCGAAGCGGGTCCGGGACGGCTGCGCGACCGGCCTGTAATCGTGACGCGCGGGCTGGGCCGAGATCCTTACCGCCCGCCCGCCTCGGACGAGGTCCCGGCCCTCGTTGGCGAGGTCGCGAAATGGTTGACCTCCGGCGATCTGTCCCGACACCCCGTGGTCAGGGCAGCCATGGCGCATCTCAACCTCGTGTCCATCCATCCATTCCGTGACGGAAACGGAAGGCTGGCTCGCATCGTCCAATCTCTGGTGCTCGCCAAGGAAGGTCTCCTTCGCCCCGAGCTGGTCTCCATCGAGCCGTACCTGGGCCGGCACACGCGGGAGTACTACGCCATCCTCGAGGAGGTTCAAGGGCCGGTCTTCGATCCCCACCGAGATGCTTCGGCGTGGGTGGAGTTTTGCATCGAAGCCCACGTGTTCGAAGCCACCGAGCGGCGCCGCTGGCTGGAGATCGCGTACGCCCGGCACGATATCTGCGAGGAACTGGCACGCAAACAGGCCTACCCGGAACGATTCGTCATCGCGCTGGACCAGGCCTTGCTCGGGTTGCCGCTGACGAACGCCGACTATCGGCGCGAGGCGGACATCGCGGGCCCGACCGCAACGCAGGATCTGCAGCGATTGCGTCGGGACGGTTGGCTCGAACAGGAGGGCGGTGGCCGTTCCATCCGCTACGTCGCCGGCGCCAAATTGAAGGACCAATGGTCGAGCTCGCTCAAGGCCCGCTGAAACGTGGACCACACTGAGCTAGGACGCGCCGGAGAGCTCGCGCTCGACCTGTACGCGATGGTCTCGTCGGACGGCGAGCTGCAGCTCTTCGCGCCGGTCGCGGATGACGACCACGTCGATGCCACAGCGGGCCGGCGGGGCGGCATGCCGGCGATCGCCATCCAGGTCAAGACCGTACGAGAGGTCGACCGCGGCGGGTTGGTCGAAGCCAAGGCCGACTACCCGGCCGGGCGGATCCGCGAATACCCCGGATCTCTCTATGCGGTGCTTTTGCTGCCGTTGGTCACCATCGAATCCGCCTGGCTCATTCCGAGCCCTGATTTCAATCGCATCGCGTACCGGGTTGCGCTCGGAAATAGAGTCCAACTCGAATTCCGAGGCGATCCATCGCGCGAAGATCGCTATTCGACCTTTCGCGTGCCGCCGCTGGAGATTGGCCCGCGGCTGCTGGCGGTGATCGACTCGCTCGCGGAGCACATCCCGCAGCACGTGATCCGCGGAGCCGAGGGTTTGATCCTGGGCAGGCGACGAAACCCTCAGGTTGAGGCGCCATAACGCGGCGATGCCGGTAACCGTTTGTGACTTCGAGACATGCGGTTCTTAGTCGCTGTTCTCGCCGCCGCCATGCTTATCGCTCCCGGTCAACAAGCCGGGCCGCGGATGGCCTCCGGTCCCAGTGGAGGGTGGAGCGACGCCGGCAACCTGAGCACCGAGCGCGGCGGTGGAATCATCGGGGTCTTGTTGGGGAGTGGGCGCGTGCTGGTGACCGGGATCTCCGGTGACGTTTACTCCGGCCTGGGCAACGTCGACCTCTATGACCCCAGGGCCGGCTGGTCACTTGGTCCGAAACTGCAGGGTGACCCGACGGGAGCGGCCGCGGCACCGCTTCCCGGTGGCGGTGCGTTGCTCGCCGGAGGGGTGCCGTCTTTTGGCGGCACCGACGGCCCAGGACCGGGTCCTGTCGCGACCGCGATGGTTTATAACCCGTCCGCCGGCGCATGGAACAAGGTGCCCGACATGAGCGTCGCTCGCACCCGGAGTGATTCCCTTGGGGACCGATGCCAACTCCCGCGCCTGGCGGCCCCGGGCTCAAATCCCGGCCCCCGACCAAATTTCGAATTCAACGTGCTGCTTGTACACGGTATTGATCTGATAGCGCAGTTGTCATCCGTAATAGTCGTGTCGTAGTTTTCGTGCGCACCGAAGGCCCTAAAGTGCAGTCATGAAACCGGATCTGGCCGGCCCCGCTAAGAAGAGAAGTCTTTGGTGGCCATTAAACCTGCGGTGGGTCCAGATCGTGATTATCGCCGCCATCTCCCTCTACATCGTCAATTTCATCCTGGCGATCCTCTTCCCGGGAACGCAGGTTTGAGACTCCCTCGGCTCTTAGCGCAGTGCAGCGCGAAAACGACATCCACGCGATGTTGTGGCTTGACTGAATTCAGAATCGTGGTGGGCCGTACCTACCGTAACGCGAACCAACCGACCGTACTGGGCGCGCGGATTTGGATTTAGCGCAGTCGCCTGGACCGTCGTCCCACACGTGCTAGGTTATCGCGGCCCGCGTTTGCATCCGAGCGCTGCGCAAAGTGGTTTGACCGTAGGCCGCCGACCATCTGAGACCACGGCACCGTAGTTGGCGCGCAATAGGCATTCTGCGAGCGCAAAATGCTGGCCATGAGAATCGGCAAATCGCGTCTGACGTGGCCACAGGAAGGCCTCGCGACCGTTCTCATGGCCGGCTTATTGGGAGCCTTACTTGGCGCTTGCACTCAAGTCCGCACAAGCGGCCCATCTCAAGACACCCTCCTTGGCGCTCCACTTAGCGAGTGCGCGGCTTCGTCCCTCGTGGTCACGGGCTTGACGGGCGAGCGGCTGCATCCTCAGTTGCTTCCGCCGGGGTTCTTCTTAGAGCAGGGCAGTGAAACCGAACTGGGACAGGGCTGGCTGACCTACATCACGGCTGGATCTGGCGACAGCCCATGGCTCGAGATGGGGAAGTACAACACCACGCTGCCCCCCGCCGACCTTCTTGGGGAGGAACAAAAGCAGAGCGTGACAATCCAGGGTCGTCCGGGAGTGTCGGCGATTGCCCCATTTGGCGAGACCGTCAATGTCGCCTGGGAGGAATCCGCAGGAATCGTGGTGTTCGTAACCGGACACAAGCTGGCGCTGGCTGATGTCGTTGCGATAGCGCAAAGCGTCGAATACATGCCTGGATCGACCTTTACATACCCGATCCGACCTACTGTGACTTTGTCTCGCGAGCGCGCCCTGGCGAGATTTCCTGGCGGTGGCTCGGCATCGAAGGCCATTCTCACTTCGTTCGGCGAGGTCGATACAGTGCTCTTGGGCCTGTCGCTACCACTGAATCACGTCCCGGTCCTGAATCCGACCATCGAGGTCGGGCGGCCCGTATGGGTGGTTTGGAGTAGCGCCGGGAAGGGCGTAGTAGTCGACGCAGTCTCCGGGGACATTGTGGCAAGCCTCGCCAGCATCAATGGCGCTGCTCTAGCGAGTCTGAGTGACCGCAGCAGGCCTGGGTGCTTGCCGCCGTTCGGCGTCCTGACGAGAAGCGAGATCGATTTCGTGACCCGCCCGCTCGACCGCGCGACCACGACCATGAAGCTGGTCACGCTGCAGACACTCACAAGCATTGCTGAGACCAACGAGCTGGGGAACTGCCTCACGCTCCACGCTTGTGATCCAAATGTGCCGGTATGGGTGATGATCCGTGACGCGCCCGACTGCAGTCTGCTGTTAAGGTGCACGGCCCTTCCAGGCCAGCGTCCTTTGCCAACGGCACCACCCGGGAGCTGGTCAGTGACGCCCTTCGACGCACGAACCGGCCCTCAGACCGGCTTCTCCACAGCGGCCGGTGGCCGTGGTCCGCTTCCCTTGGACCTTACCGACCTTCCCGACCTGGAGCCTGAGTAACTGCACTGCGCCGGCGATTTGTTCGGTAGTGGGGCGACCATCATCGGCCCAGTAATCTCACTTCGATGGCGGGCGCGCGTGGGTTCGCAATGGGGTTCGCAATAGGGTGCGGGGTGGGGGTCGCTCGGGGGGTCGCTCAAGGGGTCGCTGCCAAGTTCAATAAAACGTCGATTTGGAGTTCAGACAAGGCCTGTCAATCGCGGACTGTCTCCGTGAACAGACATGTCAACTACCCCGACTAGTCGAGCCGCGCGGAGCCCCTAACGTCGACGTCAGATCAAGGGAAGAACTGTTCGATAGGTCGTAGTCGTTTAGTCGGCAGTCGTGTTTCGGGCAGAGCGTTTCGACATCGACCGATACGCTGATCGGAGTCAGGGTGAAGCAATGCCAATCGATTCGGTTCAAGCACTGCATCTTCCGCGACTGCTCGCCGTCCGAAATCAGGCGCGCGGGCGTGTGGCCCAGGCACGTCGGCGACGACGTGATCGCGCACCCTCTCCCATCGAGCTTAGCTGCGCGAGACGGGCAGCCAGCGCCTCCGCTCGTGCCTCTCCTTTATCTCTGCGAACAAGCTCGCGCCGAAGAGCAAGGAACACGCTCGCTGCATTGAGGCGGCGGGCATGACGCGACGTGATGCCAACCTCCGCCGCGATCTGGCTGAACGTCAGCCCGAGTCGCCGAAGGCGATGGACCGACAGTAGTCGGAAGAGGCGAAGGTTTCGCTTTGGATGCGCACGAAGCTCATCGACGAGATCAAGCTCTCGATCGCGCCAAGCCATCGCCTTGGGCAGCGTTCCTTCGATCAGAGACCATGACTGGCCCAGCTGGCGATCCGAAAACTCTCTCGGCTTTGGCCAGCCCCGCTGCGGGCGGGGATATCTAGCGACGTTCCGAGCATCGAGGTAGTAAGCGCCATGAGGTCCACGAACAGCTATGAGGCGTCCGTCCCGGATGTGTACGCGGAGTGTCTCGACATGGCAGCCGAGCCGCCGCGCGGCTTCATCCAACTTCAATAGACCGACTGCCTTCACTCCACCATTTTCCAGCTTCAAGGTAAGTGGGACAGTCCTGAAAGGGGATTTATTAGGTATGGAGAGATCCGTCGGCATCGGAGACGGGCGCGTGCCAAGGCATGCCGGCCGCTGGCGGGCGCCGAAGACGAACCGAACGCGGACGGGGGCCAGAGTCCGACCCCTTCGAATAACCGATTCGTGCGAGCTGCAACTGGCGCATCCGAGGATCGTTCACATGTCCGAAGAGCAGTTCACCCGCGCACTCGGACTCCTCGCGGAGATGCTCGCGGATCGCGCCGAAAGCTGGAAGGGGATTCCCCTTCAACGAATGTCGTGATAAGACGTCTCCGTGAATAAGAAGCGTCAGTCGGTCGAGAGCGGCCCTATTCGCGTGGCGACCTACACGCGGATCTCGACTGACGAGGAGCACCAGCCGTTCTCGCTCGAAGCTCAGGCTGAACGCCTTGGTTCGTACGTCCGGAGCCAAGACAGCTGGCAACTTACAAGTCGCTACACGGACCAGATGAGCGGCTCGACTCTGAAGCGGCCAGGCCTGCAGCAGGCTCTCGCCGATGGCCGCGCGAAGCGCTACGACATGCTCCTCGTCTATCGAGTCGACCGTCTGTGCCGGTCGGTCCGTGCACTGGCGCAGCTCCTCGAGGAGCTCGACCAGGCCGGCGTCAGTTTTCGCTCCGCGACAGAACCCTTCGACACTGGCACTGCGCCGGGCCGGATGATGGTCCAGATGCTCGGCGTTTTCGCCGAGTTCGAGCGCGCCACCTTGATCGACCGTGTGATCGCAGGCATGGAGCGCAAGGCGGCGCGCGGCGAGTGGCTTGGTGGACATGCGCCTTATGGCTATCGCCTCAACCGCGACACGGCGCTACTCGAAACGGACGAAGCCGAGGCACCGGTCGCGCGCCTAATCTTCGATCTCTACGCCAGGAAGCACCTAGGAGCCCGCGGAGTGGCAACTTATCTGTCCCAACATGGGCACCGGTCGCGCCCCGGTCACCTGTGGAGCCACGTCGGCGTTCTCGGCGTCCTGCGCAACCCTGTGTACGTCGGCAAGATCGCCTTCCGGGACGTCGAGTACGAGGCCCCGAACGCTCCGCTGATTGAGCCCGAGGTGTTCGCCCAGGCTCAGCGCCTGCTCCGCAAGCGTGGCGACGATGCCTCGACGCGGCGGAGCAACACGACCGACTTCCTACTCAGCGGGCTCGTCGTCTGCGCAGCGTGCGGGCGACGTTACATCGGGACGGCTGCACATGGACGAAATGCCCGCTATCGCTATTACACCTGCTTCTCACGCAATCGCCACGGCAGCCAAGGATGCCGCTCCGATGTCCTGAGGGCGGACAAACTCGACGAGGCTGTCCTGGAGTCTCTGCTCGCCACCCTCGCCGATACGCGGCTAGTCAAGGCCGCCATCGACGCCTCGCGTCTAAAGGCGGCGCAGCGAGCGCCCAGCCAACGGTCAGAGCTCCGTCGAGTCGAAGCCGAGATCGCTCACGCTGAAGCTGCAGTTCAGCGCTACTACAGCGCCTTCGAGTCCGGCGGTCTACCCGAGACGCGGTTCCTAAGTCGAGTACAGGCGCTCGAGACCCGGCTTACCGACCTTCGCGCCCGACTGGAAGAGCTGAGGGAATCCGACACCACAGAAGTGCTCGTTGCGCCGACCGCCGAGGTCATGCGCAACGTGAAAGAAACTCTCCGTGACGCCATGCTCAACGGAACGCCCGGCCAGCGAAAAGCTCTGCTCAAGGAGCTGGTGGTCGAGGTGAGGGTTGAGAGCCGGGACAGCATCATCCCAACCTTCCGGCTTCCCACTGCGCCGGTTCGCGTTACGGAAGCAATGGTGGGCCGCGGTGGACTCGAACCACCTACCTCCGCGGTAGGCAGGGCTGAGCGCTGCGCCTGACCCTCGCCTGATCTCGGGAACACGGAGCGCTGCAGCCGGTGTTATGTGGTAGCCGGGGGGCGGTCGTGAGGAATGGTTCACCATGTCCGGCTCCGAGACGACGATCAACGCAACCGCAACCGGTGGAATCTCCGGGATTGCCGACCCATTCACCACCACTCAAGCGTCGATCGGAACGGGCGACAGCACGTTTCACGTGACGGGACAGCAGACCTGCTTCTAACGGGGAAGCCGGGGTGACATCACGCCTGCTCTTCACATTTCGGATCGCTTGACCTAGTCGAGGCAGGATCGGTTACTGGCCGTCGTAGCTCATGAAGGTGGTGGAGCTGCTCTCGTTGCAGATCACCGCCACCTGGCCCCCGGATGAGGTGGTTATCACTGCCGTCGCTCGTGTCCCGCTGGGCAGCCCTCCGGCCGGCTGATACAGGCCCCAGAACGCGTTCGGCTGCAACAGCAGGCTGTCCGGCGTCCCCACCTGCAGCCCGCTCGCCGCCTCGTAATAGGTCACCGTCACCGTGGTCGCCGCCGTGCCCGTGTTCATGATCCCCTCGCCCGTGCTCCAGCCGTCCGAGCCCCCGCTCTCCACCAGCGGCAGGTGCAGGCTCGAGCTCCCCGCCGCGAACATGTCGTAGGCGGTCGACTGCTGAACCAGCGGGTTGGTCACCGCCGCCACCTCGTTGACGATGCCCGCGATCGCCACCGTGCTCGTGATCTTGGCCGTGTAGGCGCCGGCGAAGGTGATGTCAGTCCCCTGATAGATGCCCAGGTAGCCGTTGGCCACGATGGGGAAGCTTTTGGTCGTCGCCACGCCGTTGGCGTCGTAGTAGTTGATCGTTACGGTGCCCGCGCTGCCCGTCGTGTTCTGGATTCCCATCCCGGTGTTGTAGCCGCCGTAGGCGTTGCTCAGGGCGGCCGGGGCGAAGAGCGTGGTACTGCCCGCCGGCACCGCGTCGTAGGAGCTGAACTGGCCGCCGGGGCCGGTCTCGTTGACGACCGCGGCGAGGTTGCCGGCTGAGCTGGTGATGGTGGCCGTACCGGCAAAGCCGTTAGGCAGGTTGAGTATCGCGTCACCGCTGTAGAGACCCTGATACGCGCCGGCGGCGACATCGGGGACGGTCTGGGCCTTGATCTGCGCTCCCGTGCCGTCGCGGTAAGTGATGGTGATGTTGGCCGAGGTCGTGGCCAGGTTGACCAGGCCGATGCCCGTCGTGTACCCGCCGTATGCGTTGTTGGCGATCGCTGGCGCGTACAGCGTGCCGCCCGTGCCGGAAGGTGCGCTGATGGAGGAATAGCTGGTGGCGTCCGAGGTGTTGCCGGGCGCGAACTCGTTGACGAAGACCGCCAGCGGCTGGTCGGAGTAGACCACCGCCGACCCCGCCTGGGTGGCGGCAAGCGAGTGCCCGTTGTCGGTCCGCAAGGTCCAGGTCGCCCCCTGAGGCAGACCTGCAGCCGAGTTGCCGAACCCGACGCTGTGCCCTGTGGTGTCGAAATACTGGACCCGGACGTGCGCTGCGCCGGCCCCCACGTTCTCCAGGTAGGCGGTGGTCAAATACCCGCCGTAGGCGAGGTTGCTCATCGCCGGCAGCATCGCGACCGAAGGTCCTTGGCTCACCGCGGCTGGCGTGACGACAGAGGATGCCGCCGAGGCCGGACCTGTACCTATGGCGTTGGTCGCCGCCACGGTGAACGTATAGGCAGTCCCGTTCGTCAGGCCGGTGATGGTCGCCGCTGGCACCACGGCGGTCACCGTGGTGGTGGCACCACCAGGTGAGGCGACGACCGTGTACCCGGTCATCGGCGCACCCACCGTCGGCGGGATCCACGTCACGGTCGCCTCGGTGTCGCCGGCCACAGCCTTGACGCTGGTCGGCGGGATGGGCGGGCCCACTGGCGTGACCGCACCGGACGGGCTTGATGCCGGACCTGTGCCTGCGAGATTTGATGCAGACACGGTGAATGTATAGGCAGTGCCATTCATCAGCCCAGCAACTGTGGCCGATATGACATTCCCGCCGACTGTGGTTGGCGATTGGGCAGTGGTTCCGATGTATGGCGTGATCGTGTAGCTGGTAATCGCCAAGCCGTTGGACGCCGGCGCTGACCATGAGATCTGAGCCGAAGAATTGCCCGCCACCGCCGTGACTTGCTCGGGCGGATCAGGGACGGTGCTGGACGCCAGGATGGCGCCACTTTCGCCGACGACGTAGCAAACATTGCTTGACGTGCAGCTGGCGGCTACCAGGCGATCACTGGTCCCCGCCTCCTCCCAGGTCCATGTCCCCCATGAGTCAGTCGTGCTTGCGATCCAGCTGGATCCCCCACCGTTGTTGGTCCAAACCGTTGCAGAGCACGTAGTGGTGCTGCTGCAGCTTATGGCGGTGGCAATTGGAGTGACTGGCGTAGTACCGCCTGCGCTAAGGGTCTGGACATTCCACGTCGCTCCAGAGTCGGTCGTGGCAAGCAGGAGTCCTTGCACGGCCGAGCACGCGGCGCAGAGGGTCTCGTATCCCACCACGTAGCAGGTGGAAATGGCCGGGCAGCTCAAGCCCGTAAAGCAGGGATCGGTGACGTCTCCAGAGTAGTTGCAGTTGTTGATTGCCGGCGTTGTCAGGACTGTCCACGTCGTGCCTGAGTCTGCGGTCGATATGATGCTGCCGTAGTTTCCGTACCCGGACCCGCCGTTGAACACTGCGCCGACGGCATAACAGTGCGCGACGTCGGGGCAAACGATTCTCCTGAATTGATGGGTTCCAAAGAAGCCTGGATACTTGGTTACCCACGTCGCACCACCGTCCGTTGTGGCGAGGATGTAGCTACCCGAGTAGATTGCAGCAACGAGGTAACAGGTGCTGACGCTCGGACAACTGATCCCGTCGTAATAGTCTCCGTAATTGGCGCATTGACTCTTGACGAGAGAAACCCAGTGCGCGCCCGAGTCGGTGGTTTTGACAACCACATTCGCGGCCTCAGGGCACAGCGGATCGTTGAGTTGATATCCGACGGCATAGCAAGTATTGGCGGTGGGGCAGCTAACATCATTCAGGCTGTAATCGGTGAATGGCGCGGCCTGTCGACTCCAGCTCGTACCGAAGTCGTAAGTGGCCAGTATCGCCTGACCTGAGCCGAATCCGTAGCAATACCTGAGTTGACAGTCGGGACCGACCGCGTAGCAGATAGCAGTGGTTGGGCAGCTGATGCCCGTTAGCGCGTCATAGGTGGGTGCGGAGCTCCCCACGGAAGTCCAGTGACCGCCTGAATCGGTTGTGGACAGAGTGACTCCTCCGTCGCCAACCACAAAGCACGAGGACGCGCTGAGACAGGTAACTCCTTCGAGATCCACCTTGGCCCCAGAGACCTGCTGAGTCCACGTGCTTCCAGAGTCGGTTGTGGCGACTATGGTCGCGTGGGAACCAGACGCGTAGCAACTGGTCGAAGTAGGGCAGAAAATGCCTGTGAGGTACGGCGCTCCAGATAGTTGGTGTGGAGTCCAGGCCCCGCCCGAATTTGTGGTCACATAGACGATACTGTTGGCGCCGACGTAGCAGGTTGTCGGGGTGGGGCAGCTTATGCTTGTCGTAGCTTGGATGCCTGAGTCGAGCACACTCCACGTCGCACCCGAGTTCGTGGTGCCCAGGATCGCCCCGCCGACACTCAGGCCCACGTAATAGAATCCGACTGCATAACAGACTGCGGTGCTCGGGCAGTTTATGCCCTTGAAGTCCACGAAGACTCCTGAATTCTCTGGAGACCAAGTGGCCCCCGAATCAGTGGTCATCACAATGGAGCTTCCACTGCCCACCGCGTAACAAATGCTCGGAGTGGGACAGCTTATGCCGGTCTGTGCGGCGAATGAAGACGACTGAAAAAGTCTTGAGAAATGGTACGCACCACCGGCGGGATTGGTGCTCACCCAGATGCCACCGTTAGCACCAGTCGCATAGCACAGGCTCAGACTTGGGCAGTCGACCGCGTTCAGGGTCTCGCCGATGCCCGGGCTGGGAATCGTCCAAGAGGTCCCGGCGTCAAAAGTCACGACTTCAGTCCCGGATCCGCCCACTGCGTAGCAGGTGGCCGGAGCGGGGCAGCTGATGCCTAGCAGCGTATTTCCCTGGAGCATCGGGTTCTCCCAGAACCAATGGCCACTGTTGCTTGTGCTGACGAGCGCAGCGGCCGGAGTGCTTTGCACGACGCTGGACACCGAAATGAGGACGACAATCGTCGCCTTACACCATTGACGCCATGAAGAGCGGTGCCTGCCGCATCTCAGGGAGGCTCGCTGCAGGGTGTTATTCGCCGACATAGCTCATGAACGAGGTGGCGTTGGGCGTCTGAAGCGACGGGTTGACCGCCCAGACTGCCAAGAGAATCGCGGACACAAGGACTGACCACCTTGACCCGGCCACTCTTTTCCCCCCCACACCACCGCTAACCAAGCCAAGCGCAGGCCTTGACCAACTCCCCATTGCTGGTTCTCGCACTTGTTGAGCGACGTCACAAGGAATGGAGCTGCCCCGAGTCTACTCCTCACTTTTTGTTGTCCGCTCGGTCACGGTTCTAGGCTAGGACTGATCACGCCGTCGCCCTGTGGATTTCAAGGACGGCGGCGGGTTGCTGGGCCTCGTTACCGGCTGCGGCCTTCTCAGCGCGAGCGAGGTCAGGGACTCATATAGGAAGTTGTCGTGCGCTGGCATCAAGGCCAACTTTTGTTCGAAGGCAACCGCCGCGGTGCAGTCTTCACTGTCATGCTGCCGCCCTTCGTCGGCTGAAATGTGGGTTGAATCGACATAGGCTCGCGCCGTGTCGCGATCCTGTTTCTGGGTCGAGACCTACTGCCCGTCGTAACTCATAAACGTGGTCGAGCTACTCTCGTTGCAGATCACGGCCACCTGGCCCCCTGACGAAGTCGTGACCACCGCCGTCGCTCGCGTCCCGGTGGGCAGTCCGCCGGTCGGCTGGTACACACCCCAGAAGGCATGCGGCGCCATGAACTGCGTCTGTGTGGTGCCGATAGCTGCGCCAGTGACACTGTCGTAGTAGCCGACCTGGATCGGGATGCCGCTGTTGCCCGTGTTCATGATCCCCTCACCAGTGTTCCAAGGGTCGCTGCCGCTGTTCTCAACCAGCGGCAGGTGGAGGCTTCCGCTGCCGGCGCTGAAGGTGTTGTAGGAGGTCGACTGCCTTGCCGCCCCTGCACCGGCCGGCGCCACCTCGTTGACGATCACCGCCAGGGGCACGCTGGAGCTCTGGACCACCGCCGTGTAGGCGCCGGCCGCCGGGCCGTCGGTGGCGCTTCCCTGGTAGACACCCAGGGAGCCGTTGGCGAGGATGCTGAAGCTCTTGGCGGTGGCCGCCCCCGAGGCGTCGTAGTAGGTGACAAAGACCGTGCCGGCGATCGCCGAGGTGTTCTGGACCCCCATCCCGGTGTAGTAGCCGCCGTAGGCGTTGTTGAGCGCCACCGGGACGTTGAGCAGGGTGCTGCCCGAAGCCAACGCGTCGTAGGAGCTGAACTGCCCGCCCGGTCCCGTCTCGTTGACGATCGCCCCCAGCGGCTGGCCCGCCGAGCTCGTGATCGTCGCCGTCCCGGCAAAGCCGTCCGGCAGAGCGAGAGTGGTGTCCCCGCTATACAGCGCGTGGTAGGCGTGGGCAGCGAGCGCAGGCACAGTCTGGGTCTTGACCACGAGGCCGGTGCCGTCGCGGTAGGTGATGGTCACATCCGTCGGGCCGCTGCCCTCATTCAGCAGGCCGATGCCGGTCGTGTAGCCGCCGTAGGCATTGTTGACGATGGTGGGTGCGTAGAGAGGGGTGCCGACACCACTGGGCACCTGCACCCCGGTGTAGCTGGTGGCGTCACCCACGTTGCCGGGTGCGAACTCGTTGACGAAGGAGGCGATGGGCTGGCTGCTGTAGGCGACCGCCGAGCCCGCCTGGGCGGTGTTCCCGCCACTGCTCGGAAAGGAGTTGCCGTTGTCCTGGCGCACGGTCCAGCTGGCGTTCACCGGCAGGCTGCTCATGGCGTCGCCGGTGCCCACGGGCGCACCGTTCTGGTCGAAGTAGACGATGCGGATGCTGGCAGGCGCGGAGCCGGTGTTCTGGATCGTGGCCGCCGTGACGTAGCCGCCGTAGGCGCCATTGGATAGCGCGGGGAGCACCGCCACCGCGGGTAGCTCGATTGTCAAGCTCTGATATCCACCCCCGGCGATGGCAATGACAACGGCCTGCAGTGCGCTCACCACAGCCGGGGTGCTGCTGTTGGTGGTGGTGCCGTTGCCGAGCTGGCCGTAGTTGTTGATGCCCCAGGCCAGCACCTGGCCGCTGGAGGTCAGCGCCAGGCTGTGGTAAAAACCCCCGGCGATGGCGGTTACGGTGGTCCCCGAGGGCAGGCTGACCGCAACTGGCGTGCTGCTGTTGGTGGTGCTGCCGTTGCCCAGCTCGCCGTAGCCGTTGTAGCCCCAGGCCAGCATCCGGCCGGTAGAGGTCAGCGCCAGGCTATGGCCGTAGCCGCCGGCGACGGCGGTTACGGTGGTCCCCGAGGGCAGGCTGACCTGGACCGGGGTGGGAATGCACTGGCAACTGGTGGTGGTGGTGGTGGTCCCGTTGCCCAGCTGGCCGTAGAAGTTCCAGCCCCAGGCCAGCACCTGGCCGCTGGAGGTCAGCGCCAGGCTGTGGTAAAAACCCACGGCGATGGCGGTGACGGTGGTGCCCGAGGGCAGGCTGACCGGAACCGGAGTGCTGCTGTTGGTGGTGGTGCCGTTGCCCAGCTGGCCGTAGAAGTTCCAGCCCCAGGCCAGCACCTGGCCGCTGGAGGTAAGCGCCAGGCTGTGGCCGTCGCCAGCGGCGATGGCGGTTACGGTGGTCCCCGAGGGCAGGCTGACCGCAACTGGCGTGCTGCTGTTGGTGGTGCTGCCGTTGCCCAGCTGCCCGTAGCTGTTGCTGCCCCAGGCCAGCACTTGGCCGGTGGAGGTCAGCGCCAGGCTGTGGGATTGGCCGCCGGCGATGGCGGTGACGGTGATTCCCGAGGGCAGGCTGACGGCAACCGGGGTGGAGATGCAAAAGCAACCGGTGGTGGTGGTGATGCCGTTGCCCAGCTCGCCGTCGGCGTTGTAGCCCCAGGCCAGCACCTGGCCGCTGGAAGTCAGCGCCAGGCTGTGGGCGCTACCGCCGGCGATGGCGGTGACGGTGGTCCCCGAGGGCAGGCTGACCTGGACCGGGGTGCTGCTGTTGGTGGTGGTGGCGTTGCCCAGCTGGCCGGAGCTGTTGTAGCCCCAGGCCCAGGCCGAGCCGGGGAATCCCGACGATCCCGACGCCCGGGCCTCTATCGGCGGGCCGGAGATGGTCGTCCCGAACAGCGCCAGCGTCGCGGCAACACCCAGCACAGCGAGAGCCCGCAGCCCTTTTCGCGCTCCGCCAGCTCGAGGAGCAGTGGTCCGAGTTGTCACCGTATCCCTCCCATTCCTACTTCATGTCGTAGATGGGGTTGATCACAGCTTCTTTGCGGTGGCCCCCGGACGTCACCGGTGACCAGATCAGCTCCTTATCGAGCGTACCGGATCTCACGGCAGTCGTGGCTCATGAAGGTGGTCGAGTGCTCTCGTTGCAGGTCGCGGCCCGTGAGTATTCAAAATTACCCCAGGCAGCAAGTGAGGGTTGCGAAAGCCAACAGCCCTGATAGCCTCGCGCGTCTCCTAATAGGCCCGCCTGGCTGAGATCAAATGCGTGGTGGGCCGCGGTGGACTCGAACCACCTACCTCCGCGTTAAGTCGGCCTGTGCGCTGTAGGTCCGAGAATGGCGACCTATTCGCTGTGGGGGGGTGTTATCGGGTTTGAAGTAGGGCCGCTTGCTATTGTGGCGTCGCGGTGGACGAACTCTTCAAGAGCGCTGCGAAGATTAGACGCCCCGTCGTGCGAATTCCGGTCGAATTCCTGTTCATGTGCTTCACTGGCATCGACCTTGTCCTGACGGCTGCTGCCGTGGTCGCATTCGTTCTGGGGTTTGCACATATACCGGACTCGACCTTTCGTGGCCTGGCTCAGAGTGCGCAGATGGTTGCTCCATTCCTATTGGCGGCAGTCGCGCTTCGAGCGTCATATCTGACCGGCACCGTAGAGGGGCGGCGCAACATTCCACCGCCGATCGCATACACCCGCGAGCACATCGACAAGATGAACGAAGTTTCCGCCGAGGTCCGGCAACGCGTCCAGTGGTCCGCAACAACCGACTACAACTCCGAAACCGCACCGGCAGGAACTGAGGATTTGGTGCGCGCGCTGGATTCTCATTTCGCCGACCTACATTTGGCTCGGTGGGACGCTGCCGCAACTGAACTTCAAGCGGCGCGTACCGAGATAGAAAATCACGTCAAGGCCGCCCTCCAAGGTCAGAGGGGGCCGGGTTTCTATGAAAACGTTGAGCTGGCTAGCGAGGTGGCCCAACAGGGCGTAGCCCCTCAACTGGTCTGGACAATCCTAGAGACGCAAGGTGTCCGTCAGCTTCACTTGAAAACATGGAACGTTGGCTACGTTTGCGCCGTCTCCAACCTCGATGAAAAGGAAATCTCGGCTGTCAAAGACGAGTGGCAGAAAGATACCGCCGACACCGCCGCTTGGCCCCAGGGAAAGCACTTTCGTGCAATCCGCGAGGGTATGGAGCAACAGCGGGCCGCGCTCCTAGACCGTCTCCGCGAGATTTCACAGGTTGATGCTTTGCCAGCAGGAACGCGGTGTCACCTTTGCGATCCTCGCGCCTAAATTAGCCGCTCGGCCGTCGCCTCGTACTCTGACGGGCGGAGATCTATAGTCCAGACTGCCATGTTGTCCTGGCTACGTCGGTTGGGCGGCTCACCCTCTACCAGTTCTCCGACTGTCTGCCAATGCGGCGATGGCAACTTCGACTTTGAAATCGTCGGCGAGTCCTTTTACCAAGACCGACTGAGGCAAATCAGCTCGGGCCGTCGCGAGCGCGGAGAGCAGAACGTCACGTTTGTGTGTCATTTGCGTTTCGAGATAAATGCTCACACTCACCTACCCGCCATTTGCGTCGATGCGAGCGGGGGGCGAACCGTGGGCCACTTTGCCGCGGAGCAGGCCGAGGTCTATGCCCCGCTCGTTCATGAGATTGAGCAGTCTGGGCGGAGGGCCGAGTGCGTTGCAGAACTTTTCGGTGGCTACACGGATAGACCAACGTTCGGAGTCTGGCTAGATTTCAAGCCGGCACTACTTCGGAGCTGATCCGTTTTGAGCGCAATCGGGCTTGGGCGCGGCTTACTTGACTGCCTAGGTTGCTTTTGGCGCAGCCGCCTTTTTGAACGGAGGAATATCAACCGGCAAACCTACTCGCATGAAATACCGAGCAAACGCCTGAGAGAGATGTTCCCGATACGGAGGCAGTAAACGCAGCCGTTTTCCTCCCTTCTCCGCGAAGGCCTTGATAAAGCCGATTGGAAGGCTATAGACCACCCGGAAGTCGACGACTCGAATGTCGCGGGCCATCGTGTCGACCTTACTTTCTGACAGCATGTGATACCCAGGGACATTGCCTTTTCGCAGCTGCTCCTTACCTTCAGTGCTTTTGAAGAAGTCACCGCCCTTGCTCGCGAAATCGTCAAGGCTCCAGTGGGGGCAGACCAGGACGAGGTCGAGGTGGTTCTGTTCGAGGTCACAAGATTGGCTCATGACAACAACGTCGTATCGCTGGAGATCGGCGTCGAGATCATCGCGATCGATTTCGTTGGGGTCCTTCGGAAGTAGAACGGGGCAGTTGTTCAGGAAGTCCCCCTGCAGTATGTCCGGGCCCTCGACTAAGCCATACCAGTCGAACTTCGCGTAATCGGCCCCCATCTATCCAGTCGACCTTTATTCAAAGACAGGGTTCGGTTCAGACGGGGGTAACCGGTGGATGTGCACTCGCACCGTTCGCGAGGAAATTGGGCTCATCCGTACAACAATGTCGTGCTCAACCTCAACCGAGGCGGCGTACCGCACCTCTTCGGCTGTCTGCCAAAACGAAAGAAGCAACGCGTTCTGCGCTGTCGCGAGCCACTGGGTCTGTGCTTCAACCAGATTACTTAGGAGAAGGCCAATTCTGCCCTGGCCACCCGCGTGGCGCTGGGTAGGGTGCGGACCGAGCTTGGTAGACGTGGACCGTGAAGGTAGCGAAAGCCCTGCTGTAACTGTTGAGGTCCAGATCGCTTCGTTCATTGCTTGACCTCTCCGAACAATTCTGTCCGAGACGTGTCCGTGATGCTCGCTTCAAAAGCTTCCTCGACGCTTTGATGCGCAGCGTCCAACCACATTTCAACGTCGCCGATCATCGGGCAGTCACTCTCTTGCGCGTACATATCTAGATCTAGTAGTACCGGGTATTTCGCTTCGCTATCAGGTGGAACGGTCCCAAGCACAATTCGCAGGCTGGATTTGAGTTCACCATATGGAACTTCGACCTGCATTAGAAACCCCTTGAAAACCTGCGGGATAGGTTCAGCGACCTTCGGAAGCGAATTGAAGTAGTCGTTGAGGTTCACCGTCGACTCCGGAAGGGGGATTCTGTTGATATACCGAAGTCCAATCCGAGCGAACCCTCTCGGTTCGGCCACCTTAAGGTAGTGATGGAAATTTGTGAGGATCACTTCTTTGAATTTGGGCCACTCCGGATACGGCCGCAGTTGGTTGACCGTAAACAACTGTGGGCCGAGTTGAAGTAGAGCGTCCCGCTCCTCACGGACGAGGCGGATCCTGGCAGAAACGTTTGTGTGGGGACCGGAAGTCCCTAGGGGCGTCGCAACAAAGTCGACAACGTCTACCTGCTCCTTAGTCGGGAACTCACCCTTAACTCGCTCGTAAAGCAGCCCTGCAATCGTCCAATCCCAGGCGGAATCTGGGCTGAATCGAAAGTCGCACGCGGCCTCGACTATCGGCGGCTGGGCGTACTTCTTCGGCATCAGGCAGTAGAGGGGATTATAGGGACGGGTATACGCACTCGACCTAGACACCTGCACGTAAGGATTGTTTGGGGAGGAACCGGGCTTGCCCGCAGTAGCTGGGCCGCCTGAAACTTTAGGTGGAGTTTTCGGACCGCTCCTATACTCGGCTCCATGAAACTCAACATCGAAGTACGGACGATTGCCTCAGCCGAGGGATGGGTGGCTGAGTACGGCCACAACCGTGTGCCGCTCATTTGCTGGGCGTTGACCGAGGACGGTGGACTCGTCGGCTTGACCCTTGGCGCTGGCCGCGACGCGCGGAGCGCGGAGGACCCAGAGCCAGTGGATGGCTCCAACTTCACGGGCTACAGGTTCATGGGGTCGGCGGTTCCGCATTAGCTGAAATTTCTAGCGAGTGGGGCGCGGGCTGCTTTCCGCGCTACCGGGGGGGTGGGGTGCCGGGTAGCATCCAATGAGCCTCCAAGCCCGATAATGGCCGGCCCGCCGGGCCGTGAATCAGCCCGGTACAAACTCAGCCAGCCAACAGCCACGCCACATAAGCGGGCCGTATGCGGGTGGTTATCAGACACGCGGCCTGCCAAACCGATGCGTTTGCTGACTCGGCAAACATGAGCTGCCTGAACGCGTTGAGGGCCGCGTGCTGGCCCAAGAAATGAGGCAGTGGCAGATTTTCCACCATGCGCTGTAGGTTCTCCAGGCTGACGGTCCTAGGCAGTCTTGACTTGCAGTTGCGCGTTGGTTGGCTCCTTAACTTGACCCGACAGGAAACCGCGTGATAACTGGGCCGCCTAAAACGATTTCGGCATAGCGAGCGGCCCCCCATGTCAAAACCTGCGGACATTTACGCGCGACGGGCCGACTGTCCCGACGCATTACCGGGTCTGAACCCGGACCTCCCTACCCTATGCGACCTCCCGCACCGTTGCCAAACGCGCGCAGCCTGCAACGGCCGTTACTCGATGCCAACATGCGCGCAGTCGTGCCTAGGCGCCGTGATTTGGTAGGGGCCTAGGAACGCTAGGGCTTGCGCCCTTACTCAGTCGTTGGCGCCGGGCGCGCAAGCGTCGGCCGTCAAGGCCGCGCGCTGCGCGCATCTTTTTGCATGGGTGTCTGCGCAGGAATCGTTACTCTGCGGCAATGCCAGGGTTCGTTTGGACGATAGTTGGAGCGCTAATCGCTGCCCTAGTAATCGGCTTGGGCTTTCAATCCGCTTTCCTTGGTGTCATTGCCCTGGCGCTGGCTGGCATAACACTTGAGATAGTCCAGCGCCTTGCTAGGCGGCGAAGTGCTGCGAGGTTGGTTAAGTGGGAATTGGAGTCAAGCTTGATTCGAATAAAACGATTGCGAGACGTTGACCCGACCCTAACAGGGGACTACCTACTTCCAACGACCGAATGGACAAAGCAACGAACGGCACTCGTGCATTCTCGGAGTTTCGATACCATAGTTACTGCATATCGCGAGGTTGATCGAGTCAACGACCAATGGTCTTGGCGCAAGGACATAGCAAAGGGCGGCCTAATTGGGGCGAACATACAGAAGGACGGCCTCGATACGCTGGAAGCCGCCACCAGGAGCGCAATCCAAGCCCTGAGTAGGTTGGTGCCATAGGAACGACCTAGCTAATCGTCTTTAGCGGGCCAAACAGACGCCATAACGGATTGCCTATCTGCGGAGCCGCGGTGTCCCACCAAACGCCCTGCGTGATGCCGACGCAGGCATGAATGGGCGGCAGCGGCACTCCGCTCGCAGGCCCCAACAGGTCATAACATGGCTGCTCGGGTGAAGCCTCAGTCGACAGGTCGAAGTCAATAAGGAGCGGTCGGTCACCGTCGACTACTATCTCGCTGAGCTTTAGGTCACGATGGCAAACGCCGGCAGCGTGAAGCTTATGAATCTGTTCAAGTACCAGTAGACCCATCGCTTTTAAATCCGCTCTATCAGTTTGCACCCACTCGGTGAGGGTTACGTGGCGTCGCAGCCGTATCGTCATCGGAGGCTCGATTTCGAACTCCGGCGCGCATCCTGCCGCACGCGCGATCGCCAGCAGTTCGGACTCGGTCTTAAATTGGACGGGATTCATGTGCTCCTTGATGAACTCGCCATTGCTCGGCCGCGTTCGAGGAACTGCGTGCAGACCTTCGACCATCCAGTAGCCCATTCGCGGGGAGTATGGGGTTTACAGCGCGCGCGCGGCGGCTCTAGCCGTCCGCGCTGCGCGCATCTATTAGAGATAGATTAGAGACGCGATCCTAAAGACGAGTTCGTAGGCATGTCACACAGACACCCCATCTGTTCACACAGACACCCCTTTGTGTCACACAGACACCCCAACGGCCCTTTTTACCCGCCCTTACTGGCGGCGCTAAACCGGAGCCGACAACCAGCCCGGCCGGTTAGTGGAGTGACCGTTAAATAGTTCGCGGCTTCTAACTGGGCTACGGCCCGAATTGCCGTACTTCGCGATACGGACGCTAGCCGGGCTAGGTCGTCATATCTAGCGTCTATGTTTAGGTCTGTATTCCAAGGACCGAGGTTCAACAGTCGCGCCATCGCGGCCGTAATCGCCTTTCGCGTTTACGGATAGCTTCGGGTCATCAATGATCGCGAGCGGCACGGGCGCATAACGCCAGTAGATACGCGGCTCCTTGGCCCCTTTGGCGGGCTTCCTAGTCCGTCCCGGCTTGGCCCTCGCAGTCTTCACGCTCGTTCCTGCCTCGCGCCGCCGTGTGAGTTCGTCCATAAGCTCATTCCAACGCTCACCCCAACTTTCCGCGCTCAGTTCGTCGCCTGCGCTATGGAGTTCCTGGCAGCGTTCGAGCGCGAGCCGTGCGTTGACTTCTAGGTCGCTCTCGTCGTATTCCTCTAGGCCGCCGTGCGGTGCGCGGCTTTTCGGCTTGCCAACGTTGGTAGCCGCGCTCACGCTCTGCGGCCTTCTGGACGGCACGCGGTACCGATAGACCTTGCCCTGATTTGAGGTGCCATCGCAGCCTCCGTAACGGTGAAGTAGTTCAACGCTTGGCCAGTCTCCTGTGAGTGACGGTTGCTGCCCGCGCACGACAGTCAGCTCGTGACGGCTCGCCACGATGGCGATGGGACATAGCTGCGCCAACCGATGGGAGTTAGCGGCTAATGTCGAGTGGGCCGGAAGCTTTGACCTCGGCCGAGGGCAGGCACGCCCTGTTAACAGGATATCCAAAGCTCCGGTTGGCTGTCAAATCCGAATTCGGGCCAGATGTTTAAACAGGCCGGAGCTATAGGCGGTCACCCGGACTCAGCCGCCGCGCCGTCTCGGCTGCGCGCTCAAAGGCTGCCGACTGTCCATAGCGGGCCATTACCTTGCGATCACGCCATCGGCCCAACGTCATAACGTCCTCATCCGAGGCACCCGCGGACTTCATCGTGTGCGCCCATGTGTGCCGCAAGAGGTGGGGGTGAATCGTGCGGATCGCGGCCAGCGCAGCGCGACGTTTGACGAGGTGATGCACGCCATCACCGGTCAGCGCGCCCTTTTGGGCTAGCCATAGCGCCGGTAGGGCCGCACGAGGGTGGAGGGCGCGCACCCGAAGATAGCGGTCTATATCGCGGGCAGTCTTGTCACCGAAACGAACGGCACCGACGCGCGAGCCTTTGCCGATGACCGAGATTAGATGCGTGTCAAGCTGCATCTTGATCGCCGCTGCGTCGTATGTCATGGCTGCGACCTCGAACCGCCGTAGCCCGGTGTCAAGCATGAGCCGGATGATTGCCATATCCCGCCGGGCCTCGAAGTCCTTTCCGTCACATGCCGCGAGTAGAGCCTTAGCCTCGGCGTCTGTTAGAACCCCGGGGGCGGGCTCGTCAACCCGTGGCGCTTTCATACGGACCATCGGCGACGTGGTTATCTCGCCTTCATCCACGCACCAGTTGAAGAACCGGCGCAGGGCGGAGAACCGGGCTCGGATCGTGGACTCTTTGGCGTCGCGTTCCTCGCGCAGATGAATCAGCCAGTTCTCGACGTGAAGCTTTTCTATCCGTGCCGGGTCAACCGTCGAGTGTCGCGCGATTTGGAAATCGTGGAACTGACGCCCTGCCTCGGCGTAGATTTCCAAGGTACGTCGGCTTGTGATGTTCGAGTCGGCGCGCATCCCTCGCTCGAAGCTCGACCATAGCTGGTACCAGGGATCGGTTGGGTCGGATAGTTGGACGATCATTCGGCTAACCTCCGCTTCGGCGGGTCGGCGGCCGGTGGCTCAATCACCGCGTCGCTTGGCCCGTCAGCGGCGCTGATTCTAGCGCAAGACGGGCCGCTTGTTATCGGGCTTGGATGCGCTATTGGTAATGGAAGTCGCCAATATGTGGCTTGGCTGAGATCAGATTAGTGGTGGGCCGCGGTGGACTCGAACCACCTACCTCCGCGTTATCAGCACGGCGCTCTGCCAGTTGAGCTAGCGGCCCAAGGCCCAGCGGGTCGAGCAGGCTCGATCCCAGGAATTGTGAGTCTACTTGGTCGCCTGATTTGACGAAGACCGTGGCGGGGATTTGATGCGCAACCACCTGGCTGCGCAGGTGGCAAGCAAATTGGCAGGGGCGCAAGGATTCGAACCTTGGGCCCTCGGTTTTGGAGACCGATGCTCTGACCAGACTGAGCTACGCCCCTATCGGCTTCAGCGCGCCGTGCGCGCGGGCCGGCCGACTCGAATTCTACCCGACGCCCAAAGGCTCTCCGTCGCGCCCAATTAGCATCGTGCGATGACGGAAACAGCTGAGCGCGAGCTGCCTATCCTGATCGTTGGCGACGTCCACGGCGATCTCGAGCGGCTCTTCCAGGCGCTCAAGCCGTATCCGGCCGCCGAGTGGCAGACGATTTTCCTCGGCGACCTGGTCGATTACGGGCCTTTCGGCGTCGGCGCCCTGCGCTACGCGCGAGACCGCGCCAACTCGATCGTGCTCCTGGGCAACCACGAGGTCGCGATGCT
>PNAG01000022.1 GCA_003169845.1 Candidatus Dormiibacterota bacterium
GACGCCCGGAGTAAATCCGGGCTTCGGCTCCACTGGTTTAGATTGAGAGCGCGATGACTTCCCTCCGACCTAACCGTGTACTCATCACCGGCGTGTCCAATCCGCTCGGCGCCGAGGTCGCGAGGCGGCTCGCTCCGCAGGTACCGCACCTGTTCGGGTGCGACGTGAAAGATCCGATGAGCGCGCTGGAGGAGATGGACTTCGTCCACGCGGACACGCGCCACGTGGCGATCGGAAAGCTCATCCGCCGGCTGAACGTCGACACTGTCGTGCACCTCGCGGTCATGGTCGACTCGCCTCGCGACGAGCGCTCGATCCACGAGACAGACGTGATCGGGATGATGAACATCCTGGCCGGCTGCTCCGCGCCATCCGGCCGCGTGCACCGCCTGATCGTGAAATCGAGCCAGGCGGTCTACGGCGCGGACCCGACGGATCCGTCCTTCTACTCCGAGGAGATGACGAGCGTCGAGCGCCAGTCCTCCTCGGTCACGCGCGACCTGCTCGATATGGAACAGCTGGTCACGGAGTTCGCCGTGCGCAACGAGTCATGCCGGGTCGGCGTGCTGCGACTGGGTTTCCGGGTCAGCGAGGACACCACGCTGGCGCGCTATCTCTCGCTTCCCATCGTGCCGACCTTCGCCGGCTTTGACCCCCGCCTGCAGCTGCTGCACGAGGACGATGCCGCGGAATCCATCGTCCGCGCGGTCATGGGCGAGCATGCAGGGGTCTTCAACGTCGCGGCCGGCGGCGTAGTCCTGCTGAGCCAGGCGATCGCCATCATGGGCGGAAGCCCTGCCCCGATCCTGCCTCCCTACGGGCGATGGATCGGACGCCTTGCGCTGCGTGCGTTGGCTGGAGTCCAGGTCCAGGCTCATCTGGCGGACGTAATCGCTTTCGGTTCGGTGATGGACTGCTCGAAGCTCGAGGCCGAGTTCGGGTGGAAGCCCGCCCACAGCTCGCGCGCCGTCATGGACGGCCTGGCGCGAGGCAAGGACCTCGAGGTGATCGAAGCCCCGTCACGGCCGCAGGAGTACGAGCTGCAGGTCTACCTCCAGCGCCGCCGGCGGGACGCCCGCAACGGGCAGGGCTCCGCGTCGATGCTCGAGGCGCACAAATGATCCAGGCGAAAACTCCCAGGCAGCGACGCAAGAACAGCAAACCGGCGGAGATCGTCAAGCCGAAATCGGGCCCACGGCTCGCGAAGGCGGCCAGGCGCCTTCAACGGCAGGCGCCATTGCTGGCATTCCAGGGGCTCAGCGAGCTGTCGGTCAGGCTTCGCCAACTGACCGGGCACAATGTCATCGACCTCAACCGGATCATGGGGGTCGCCCAGTTCCTCTACAAGCAGCAGGAGCTCGCGCGCCGCGGAGCGAACTACGAGGTCGACGACTTCGGCTTTGACGCGCAATGGACCGAGTCCTTCCTCTCGGTCTTCGAGGTCTTGTACCGCGACTACTGGCGCGTCGAGACCACCGGAGTGGAGAACGTGCCTGCGACGGGCCGTGCACTGCTTGTCTCGAATCACGCAGGCGTCCTACCGTGGGACGGAACCATGATCAAGACGGCGGTGTTCGCGGAGCATTCGCATCCGCGACACGTGCGCGCGCTGGTGTCAAGCCATTTCATGGGCATGCCGATGCTGAGCTGGTTCCTGCGGCGCACCGGACAGACGGTCGGGCACCCAGACGACACCCGTCGCCTGCTCGAGCGCGACGAGCTCGTCCTTGTTTTTCCAGAAGGTGTGAGAGGGACCGGGAAGAGCTTCAAGGATCGCTACCAACTGCGCCGCTTCGGTCGTGGAGGCTTCGTGGCGACGGCGATCAGGTCGGGGGCGCCGATCATCCCGGTGTCGGTGGTGGGCTCGGAAGAGATCTACCCGATGGTGGGAGACCTTGCGCCCGTGGCGAGGTTCTTCGGCCTGCCTTACTTCCCGATCACGCCGTTCTGGCCGTGGCTCGGACCGCTGGGCATGATCCCCCTGCCGAGCAAGTGGCGGATCCAGTTTCACGCACCGATCCACGTCGAGGAGAACCCGCCCGAGGCGGCCAATGACAACAACCTGGTGATGGCCCTGTCCGACCAGGTGCGTGACACCATCCAGCAGGGCATTTACGACAACCTGAAGCTGCGCCGAGGTGTCTTCCTCTAAAGATATGAGGCAAAACCCGGATGGTTTTGCCTCATCGCCCGTGCGGCTTGCGCCGCAGGGGCTGCTCCCATTCCGGTATATCGATGGGACTTGACTAAAAGGCTGAAGCCTCGCAACGCCAGGAGCCTCCGGGACAAAGTTGCGACCGGGCGTAGCCCGGTCGCCCTGGCGAAGTGAGAGTGAGCAGTAGCCCTCCGCCTGCTGCCGGCGTTCGCGTTCACTGGGAGGGACTGCCTGCGTCAATTCGCGAGGCGATCGAGGAGCGCCTCGAAGGCAAGGTTGTCGAGGCGGTCACCCAACCCGGCGGCTTCTCGCCAGGCCTCGCGGCGAGGCTTCGACTCGACGACGGGCGTCGTGTATTCGTCAAGGCGGTAAGCGAGGCGGCCAATCCCGATACACCGACGATGCACCGCCGCGAGGCGCAGATTGTCCTCGCCCTCCCGGCCGCAGCACCGGTTGCCCGCCTCCTCTGGTCGTACGACGAGGCTGGTTGGGTCGTGCTCGCTTTCGAAGACGTGGACGGCCGGCACCCCGGCTCGCCCTGGACCGAGGCGGACCTGGCCCTGGTCGTCTATGCGCTCAAAAAGATGGCGACAGATCTCACGCCGTCGCCGATCGCGACCGAAGTTACGGCTTCCGGCGCTTTTGAGCGCGGCGTCAACGGCTGGCGCATCGCGCGGGACCGTGGTGAGCAGCGTCTGGACCCGTGGTGCTTGAGGCATCTCGCACCTCTGGCCGACCTCGAGGCGCTGGCGCCTGCAGCTGCGGCCGGCGAGACGCTGCTTCATTTCGACACCCGGGCCGACAACATTCTCATCGCGGGCGATCGCGTCTTCGTGCTCGACTGGCCTTCGGCGCGCATCGGCGCCGCTTTCGTTGACTGGCTGATCATGGCGCCGAGCGTCGCCATGCAACGCGGCCCGGCGCCGGCCGACTTCATGAGCAGGTTCGATCTTTCCGGCGTCTCGAATGAAGATTTCGACGCGATTCTGTGCAGCGTCGCGGGCTATTTCGTCGTGCGCGCACTTGATCCGGCGCCCCCAGGGCTGCCGACCGTGAGGGCCTTCCAGGCGGCGCAAGGAGAGGTCGCTCTCGCGTGGCTGAAAAACCGCCTTGGGTGGACTTGAGCTACTTCACCACTGATAGTTGGGGCTTCGGTTCCGGTGCCTCCACGATGTCCAGCGCCGTCGCCTGGCTGATCCAGTACTGAACGTCTGAAAAGCCAGGCGCGCCGGCCAGCCCGACGGCATCGACCACCTTGGTGTGGAGCGCACGGGCGTCCTGCGCGCGCAGGTCTCCCATCGACTCGATGCCGAGGCGGCGGATGATCGGTAGGAAATGATCCATGCCCGAGACCTCGAGCAAGGTGCACTGGTTCACGAACTCGAGCAGGCGGTCCGTGCTGATGCCAGTCTTCTTCGACAGCCGTTCGCGGTCGATGGCAAGCGACGTGCGATGCAGGAGCTGATTGGTGTGCCGGATGCCGCGCGCGCGAAGCCTTGCGACGTCGCCGTCGGAGATTCCACGCAGGTACTCGAGCGTCCGGTACACGAGGAAAGTGTATCGAGCCACGTTGACGTCCCCGGCATTCCGTATAATTCAGCGAACCCCGCCACCATTGGAGTAAACACAGCCTGAATCAGAGCCGGCTCGAAACCCGCGGAACGATTCCCGGGGAGCAGTCTGGCCTCGAGATCGGTATCGGCCGGCGGGCGCGCCGTGCGTACGGGTTTGACGAGGTCGCACTCGTTCCGGGTGGCGTCACGCTGAATCCGGACGAGGTCGACATCTCCTTTTCAATGGGTGAGCGCTTCAAGCTCTCTCTTCCCGTCTGGGGCTCGGCGATGGACGGCGTCGTCGACGTCGACTTCGCCATCGCGATGGGAAAGCTGGGCGGAGTCGCGGTCCTCAACCTCGATGGCGTGCACACTCGTTACCAGGATTCGGCCCCGATCATCAAGCGCATCGCCGAGGCGGACAAGTCACAGGTGAACGCGCTGCTCAAAGAGGTGTATCGCGAACCTGTCAAGCCGCACCTCATCTCCGAGCGCATCAAAGCGATCAAGGCGGCGGGCGTGCCGTGCGCGGTTTCGACGATTCCCGCCCGCGCCGGCGAGCGCGCGGAGGTCGTGCAGAAGGCGGGGGCCGACGTCCTCGTCGTCCAGGGCACTGTGCTGACCGCGCGTCACTCGTCTAAGTCCTACCACCAGCTGTCCTTCGAAGACCTCGTCCGCGCTTGTGACATCCCGGTCGTCGTCGGCAACTGCGTTCATTACGAAACCGCCCTGGAGCTGATGGAAACCGGCATCGCCGGCATTCTCGTCGGCGTCGGTCCTGGCGCCGCCTGCACCACACGCGGCGTTCTCGGAGTGGGAGTTCCGCAGGTGACTGCGACCGCGGATGTCGCCGCCGCCCGCGACGAGCACATGCGCCGGGGCGGGATGCGAGTGGCCGTGATCACCGACGGCGGGATGCGCATCGGAGCGGACGTTTGCAAGGCGTTCGCGTCGGGCGCGGACGCCGTGATGATCGGCACACCGCTCGCCGGGGCCGAGGAATCGGCGTCGAAGGGTTTCAACTGGGGCATGGCGACTCCCGACCCGAACCTTCCGCGCGGCACCCGGATCCACGTCGGAACGAAGGCGACCCTGCACGAGATCTTGATGGGGCCGGCGCGAGTCGACGACGGAAGCCAGAACTTCGCGGGTGCCCTGCGGTCGGCCCTCGGCGTCTGCGGTGCGCGCGACATCCCTGAGTTCCAGCACGTGGAGATGGTCATCGCGCCGTCGATCACATCCGAGGGCAAGAGCTTCCAGCAGGCCCAGCACGTGGGCATGGGGAAGAGCTGAGCTGAGCATGACCGCAGCGGCCGCCCAGGCCCGCGAAGCAGCGAAGGGCGGGGTGCGGGAGCAGACAATCCTGGTTCTTGACTTCGGTTCGCAGTTCAGCCAGCTGATCGCGCGACGCGTGCGCGAGGCGAACGTCTACTGCGAGCTGGTGCCCGGGACCACGCCCTGGTCCGAGCTCAAAAAGCGCGGGCCGGCAGGCCTGATCCTCGGCGGCGGCCCGGCCAGCGTCTACGAGCCCGGCGCTCCGCAGGTCGACCCCGAGGCGCTGCGGGCGGGAATTCCCGTGCTCGGCATCTGCTACGGCATGCAGCTGATCGCCCACCACCTCGGCGGCAAGGTCGATCCGGGGCACGCCCGCGAGTACGGACCGGCCCTGCTGGCGGTGCGCGAGCCGAACGCCCTCTTCCAGGGCTTGAACGACGAGCTCCCGGTGTGGATGAGCCACGGCGATCATGTCAGCGAGCTGCCCCCCGGATTTCACTCTCTCGCCTCGAGCGGCAACTCGCCGGTGGCCGCGTTTACCAACGGCAGGGGAATCTTCGGCATCCAGTTTCACCCCGAGGTGGTTCACACGCCGAGCGGGCGAGAGGTGCTTCGCAACTTCCTGTACGGCGTGTGCCACTGCGACGCCTCATGGACGGCGGGATCTTTCATCGCCGAAGCCACGGAGAGCATTCGCGCCCAGGTCGGCGGCGGGCGCGTCATCTGCGCCCTGTCAGGCGGTGTCGATTCGGCCGTCGCGGCCACCCTCGTGCACCGAGCCATCGGCGACCAGCTCACGTGCGTTTTCGTCAACAACGGCCTGTTGCGCAAGGAGGAGCCTGAGCGTGTGCTCGCCGTGATGCACGGCAACCTCGACATGAACATCAGGTACGTCGACGCCAGCGAGCGGTTCCTTCAGGCCCTCCGCGGGGTGATCGATCCTGAGCAGAAGAGGCGAATTGTCGGGCGCGAGTTCATCTCCGTCTTCGAGGCCGAGGCGACGACCCTCGGGCACATCGACTTCCTGGCGCAGGGCACTCTCTACCCCGATGTCATCGAGTCGACCGCGCCAGACGTTTCCTCCACCGCGGTGAAGATCAAGACGCACCACAACGTGGGCGGGCTGCCGCCTGGCCTTCGCTTTCAGCTCATCGAGCCTCTGCGCTACCTCTTCAAGGACGAGGTCCGGTCCGTCGGGCTGGAGCTCGGCATGCCAGAAGAGATGGTGTACCGCCAGCCCTTTCCCGGACCGGGCCTGTCGATCCGCTGCCTCGGCGAGGTGACCGCCGAGAGGCTGGAGATCCTGCGCAACGCGGACTGGGTTGTGGTGGATGAGATCAAGCGCAACGGCCTGTACCGCCAGGTGTGGCAGTCGTTCGCGGTGCTCACTCCGCTCGAGACCGTGGGCGTGATGGGCGACTATCGGACCTACGCCAACGTGGTCGCCGTGCGCGTGGTGACCAGCGAGGACGCCATGACCGCGGACTGGGCGCGAGTGCCTTACGAGGTGCTGGCGCGCATCAGCAACCGGATCGTGAACGAGGTCAAGGGCGTCAACCGGGTCGTCTTCGACATCACGAGCAAGCCGCCTGGCACCATCGAGTGGGAATAAGCACCAACTCGTTGCCAGCGCCGCAATGGCGGCCGGGTTCATCCCGGCCGCGACTTTGTTTCTCTCTGACTCCCAATCGCCGCGTGTAGAAATCCTTCGGGCAAGCCCATCGATATACCGGAAGGAGAGCAGACCCTGCGGCGCCAGCCGCACGGTCGATGAGAGGGAACCATCCGGGTTCCCTCTCATACTTTGCCCTCGGTGAAGGTTCTTGTCGTCGGTTCGGGGGCTCGCGAGCATGCGCTCGTGTGGAAATGCGTGCAGTCGGAGCTCGTGGAACGCGTCTACTGCGCGCCCGGCAACGGCGGCACGGGAGGCATGGCGCGCAACGTGGCGATCGGCGCCGCTGACGTCGTGCGCATCGTCGACTTCGCCAAGCGCGAGCGCCTCGGCCTCGTCATCCTGGGACCGGAGGCGGCGGTGGACGCCGGCGTGGGCGACGCCCTGCGCAACGCGGGGTTCAACGTCTTCGGACCGAATCGCGGAGCCGGCCGCATCGAGTCGAGCAAATCGTTCGCCAAGGCGCTGATGAAGCGCGCGGACATCCCAACCGCCGCCTTCGAGGTTTTCACCCAGCCGGCGCCGGCCAGGGACTGGGCCAGGGAGCGCGGCGGCAGGGTCGCGGTCAAAGCAGACGGGCTGGCGCGTGGCAAAGGCGTGATCGTGTGCACGACCATCGCGGAGTCGGACGCCGCGATCGATGCGATGCTGGTCGAGAGCCGCTTCGGCCGCAGCGGAGCCACGATCGTCGTCGAGGATCTGCTCGAAGGCCCTGAGCTGACCATCCTGGGCGTGACCGACGGCAAGGACTTGGTTGCGCTTGCCCCTTCCCGTGATTTCAAACGCGCGCACGAAGCGGACGGCGGCCCGAACACCGGCGGCATGGGCGCCTACTCCCCGCCAAAGGCGGTCGACGATGCCGTGGTGCGAGAGGTCGTTGATCGAGTCCTCCGTCCGGCGGTGCTCGAGCTCTCCAGCGGCGGGGACGAGTTTCGAGGCGTCCTGTACGCCGGAATGATGCTTACCGCAGCCGGCATGCGGACGATCGAGTTCAACGCTCGCTTCGGCGACCCCGAAGCCCAGGTCGTGCTGCCCCGACTGCAGACCGATTTCGTCGCCCTCGCGCTGGCCGCCGCCAAAGGCACGCTGGCGGACTTCCCCGACCTGCGCTGGAGCCCGCAGCCCTGCGTCGGCGTGGTGGTCGCGTCCGCGAATTACCCCGACGATGCGATGGTCAAGACCGGCCTTCAGATTCGGGGCCTGGCCGAGATGCCGCCCGGGGTGCTCATCTTCCACGCCGGCACGCGCTTCGAGCCGGGCCGGGGTCTGGTGACCGACGGCGGCCGGGTGGTGACCTCCGTCGCGCTCGGCGATACCGTCGCCCAGGCCCGCGACAAGGCGCTGGCCGGGGCCCGGAAGGTACGATTCGACGGGGCTTTCTTCCGCTCTGATATCGCACAGGAGGCGGTTTAGTTGCAGCCTGTCGTCGGCGTCATCCTCGGCTCCAAGTCCGACCTGCCGCTGATGGAGTCGTGCGTCAAAGTTCTCGAGGAGCTCGGGATCGAGCACGAGGTCAAGGTTTGCTCCGCGCATCGCAATCCGCGAGGCGTGATGGAGTGGGCCTCGTCCGCGCGCGAGCGCGGGCTCAAGGTGGTCATCGCCGCGGCCGGCGGGGCGGCCCATCTGCCGGGCGTAGTCGCCGCCTGGACGGATCTGCCCGTGATTGGCGTGCCGGTGCCCACTCAGCACCTGGGCGGTGTCGACTCGCTCTACTCCATCGTGCAGATGCCGGCGGGGATCCCGGTCGCGACCGTCGCCATCGGTGAGGCGGGCGCCAAGAACGCCGCGTGGCTCGCGGCACGCATCCTCGCTTTGAACGACGCAGCGATTGAGCACCGCCACGCGGAAAAGCGAGCTGGCCTCGCCGGGTGATGGCGAAGAAGAAAGCGCGGGTACGGCTCGTCGACACCACGTTCCGCGACGCCCAGCAGTCGCTTCTCGGCGGCAATTTGCGGAGCGACGAGATCATCCCGATTGCCGCGAAGATGGACAAGATCGGCTTTGCCGCCATGGAGGCCTTCGGGGGCGCGACCTTCGAGACCCAACTGCGCGCCCGCGAAGACCCGTGGGACTTTCTCCGCAAGCTGCGCAAGGTCACGCCGAACACTCCGATCCAGGCCCTGATCCGCGGGCAGAATCTCGTCGCCAAGCGCAACTTCGCGGACGACGTCGTCCAGCTCTTCGTCAAGCACGCGGCCAAATGCGGTGTCGACGTGTTTCGGGTCTTCGATCCGCTCAACGACCTGCGAAACATGGAAGCCGCCATCGGCGCGGCCCTCAAGGCCAGGAAGAAGGTGCAGGGTGCGCTGAGCTACGCCATCTCTCCCGCTCACAACATCGAGCTGTGGGGCTCCCTGGCCAAGGGCCTGGCGGACATGGGCTGCGAAGAGATCGTCATCAAGGACACCTCGGGACTGCTCAGCCCCCAGGCCACCTGGGAGCTCGTCACGGCGCTCAAGAGCGTGGTCAACGTGCCGATCGACGTCCACTCGCACTGCTCGAGCGGAATGGCGCCGATGGCTTACATGGCGGCGGTGGAAGCCGGCGCTGAGATCCTGGACGTCGCCATGTCGCCCCTCGCCTGGGGCACCTCGCAGCCGGCGGCCGAGAGCGTGGTCGCGGCGCTCCACGGAGGCGAGTACGACACAGGCCTCGACCTCGACACGATGTGGGACGTCCAACACGACGTGGAGGAGCTGAAGCGCCGGCATCTCGAGCACCTCAACCCGCTCGCCGACCGGGTCGACGCCAGCATTCTCCGGTACCAAATGCCGGGCCAGATGCTGGAGGACATCTTTCATCAGCTCGCCGCTCACAACGCCGGCGGGCGCATCTCGGAGGTCATGGAAGAAGCCAATCGCGTGCGCCGGGAGCTCGGATATCCACCGCTGGTCGCGCCCATCCGCCAGGTGATCGCGACGCAGGCGGTTTACAACGTGATCGGCGGCGAGCGTTACGCAACCGTGACGCAGGAGCTGAAGGATTACCTGCAGGGACTATTTGGACGCCCGCCGGTGCCCGCCGACCACGAGCTGCGCAGGCTCGTGCTCGGCCGCGAGGAGCCGATCACGATCCGGCCGGCGGACCTTCTCGAGCCCCAGGTCGAGAACTCTCGCCAGCAGGTCAGGAAGCTGGGCTACGAGCCAACCGACGACAACGTGCTGATCCACCTGATGTTTCCGAGCCTCGCCCAGGAATACCTGAGCGGACCGCCCGCGCCGACGGCCGACAAGTCAGGGCCGGAGCCGGTGGCTGCACCCAAGCCGGAGCAAGCTCGGGCTCCAGCTGAGGCCGCGGAGCCTTCGCCGGCCGCACCCGTCTCGACCGCGGAGTTCGACGTGGAGGTCGAGGGCGAGGTGTTCAAGGTGCGCGTCACCGGCGCCGGCATGATGGTCACGCCGGCCGGCGGCGCATCTCCCGGCGGCGCGAGCGCGGCTCCACTGCCGAAGACCGGCGAGGGCACCGTGATCGCTCCGATGCAGGGACTGATCATCAAGGTCCCCGTCAAGGCGGGCGACGAGGTGAAGCTGGGCGACGTTGTCGCGGTGCTCGAGGCGATGAAGATGCAGAACGACATCGTCACAACCGTTGCCGGTCGCGTCAGCCACGTCTACGTCAAGGAAGGCGAGGTCGTCAGCCCCAACCAGCCACTCCTCGCGGTGGGATGAAAAGAAAACTCTTTAACAAAATTCTCGTCGCCAATCGCGGCGAGATCGCGATCCGGGTCATGCGGGCATGTCGCGAGCTCGGCATCGCCACAGCGGCGGTCTACTCGGACGCCGATCGCAACGCGATCCATGTTCGCTATGCCGACGAGGCCCATCACATCGGCGCCGCTCCTCCCACCGAGTCCTACCTCCAACTGGAGCGCATCGTCAAGGTCGCGCACGACTGCGGCGCCGACGCGATTCACCCTGGCTATGGGTTTCTTTCCGAAAAGCCGGCCTTCCCGGATGCATGTGAAGCCGTAGGCATCCGCTTTATCGGGCCGCCCGCGTCGGCGATGCGCGCGCTCAGCTCAAAGGTGGCGGCGCGAAAGCTCGCCGTAGCCCACGGCGTGCCCGTCACTCCCGGCAGCGGCGCAGTTGACCCGTCAACCGCCCTTGCCGCGGCGCATGCGATCGGCTTCCCGGTCATGGTCAAGCCGTCGGGCGGCGGAGGCGGCATCGGGATGAAGGTGGTGGAGTCGGAGCACGAGCTGGTCGCCACGATCGAGAGCAGCGCGCAGGCTGCGCGCTCGGCGTTCGGCGACCCGACCGTCTACCTGGAGCGGTACATCCGCAAGCCGCGGCACATCGAGATCCAGGTGATCTGCGACACCCACGGCAACGCGGTGCACCTGGGCGAGCGCGAGTGCTCGATCCAACGCCGCCACCAGAAGATCATGGAAGAGACGCCGTCGCCCGTCGTAACCGCTGAGCTGCGCGCCGCGATGGGCGAGGCGGCGATCCGTGCCGTCAAGGCAGCCGGCTATGTCAATGCGGGAACGGTCGAGTTCATCTTCAATGAGGGGGAGTTCTACTTCCTGGAGGTCAACGCGCGGCTCCAGGTCGAGCATCCGATCACGGAAGCCGTGACCGGAATCGATATCGTCAAGGAGCAGATCCGCGTCGCTGCGGGGCTTGAGCTCAGCTTCGCGCAGGCCGATGTGGCCTGGAGAGGCCACGCGATCGAGATGCGCATCAACGCGGAAGATCCGCTGCGAAAGTTCATGCCCAATCCCAAGCGAATCAGCCGCTGGGTCGCCCCAGCCGGCCCTGGCGTCCGCGTCGACTCGGGTTTCGGTCCTGGGTCGGACGTACCGCCCAACTACGACTCGCTCGTCGCCAAGTTGATCGTCTACGGCGGCGACCGCGCCGAGGCGATCGCGAGGGCCGGCCGCGCATTGCGCGAGTTCGTCGTGGTCGGTCCCGCGACGACGATCAGCTATCACCGCGCGATCCTGGAGAACCCGGATTTCCGCTCCGGCAACCTGAGCACGCGTTTCATCGACGATCATCCGAACCTGGTCGAGCAAGCGCGAAAGCTGGCGACCGACGTCTCGCCCTTCGACTACGGGCCGGATCCGCGCCACGTCGCCGCGGCCGCGGCCGCGGTTGCCGCGGTGGTGAGCAGATAGCCGGCCTCGAGCACCCGAAGGACGGTCGGCCGTTCAAGGTCGTCTCGAGCGCGGTCGCGGGCCGTTCCGGACCGTTTGCCCTGCGCGAAGACGTGATCCGCTTTCCGGATGGCTCCGAAGCGCTCTACACGGTGCTGGCCAACCCGGATTCGGCTTTTGTCGTCCCTTACTTCGACAACGGAGACACGGTCCTGGTCCGCCAGTGGAGGCATGCCTGGGACGAGTCGTCGTGGGAGGTTCCCGCCGGCACTTTCAACGAGGGAGAGGATCCGCTGGAATGCGCGCGGCGGGAGCTGGCCGAGGAGACGGGGTTGGTCGCGTCCCGCTACAGGTCGCTGGGCATCGTGCACGGCGCGGCGTTCCTGACCGGCCGGGCGCACATGTTCATCGCGGAGTCGATCACGGAGACGGACCGCAACCCGGAGACCTATGAGCAGGACATGGAGGTCCTACGCCTGCCTTTCGCCGAGGCTTTCGAGGCTGCGCTGAGCGGCCAGATCGCGCACTCGGGCTCCGTCACCGCGCTCACCCGCGCGGCTCGAACCCTCAACCTGATCTAGCTGCTGGGCGTAGAGCTCGGGCTCGCGGCAGGCGTTGGAGTCGGGGTCGGCGATGCGGGGCCCGGCGAGGCGCTCACTATCCCACCGTTCTTCTGGTCCGGCTTGTTCTTGATGACCGGGCCGATCAGCTGGAGGTCGTATTCCGCGGCGACGTTGTGGCCGAGGACGTCGCGCAGGGTGGTCTGGACGACCAGCTGGTACTGCGCCCCGGCCTTCAAAGCGAGCCCGCTGACAGTCACTGTCCGCTTCGAGTAGGAGGTGTTGACGTCGAGCAGCCGGCCCTTGGCGTCGAGCACGTGCACGGCGTCCGCCACTGTGCCGGGGTCTAGATCGCTGTCGAATGTGATCTGGATACTGTCGACCGCCACGACCACTCCGACGACCTCCGCGCCTTTGCCCAGGTTGCGGCGCGCTCCGCCTACCACCTGGTCGATGAGGAACTGCCTGGTCGTCGCGTCTCGGACCACGGTGAGCGTCTCCTCGAAGTCGGCGACGTCGAGCTTCCCGCGCGTCAGCACGATGCGGACGACGAAGGTCGCGGTATCGGGCTGCGTTCCGGTGGCCGCCGAGGCGAGGATGTAGAACCGGGAGAAGAACGGATCGCCGTTGATGATGAGGTTCAGGCCTCCGCCGGCATACGCCTGCTTGCCGTTGGCGTCGAGGAGCGCGGTGGCCTGGTCCGCCTCGACCTTCTGCCGCGCTTGCATGAACGAGTTGACCACGGCGGTCGCCTGGTCGAGCACGGTCGGTACCGGCGGCAGCGCGGGGGCGGATGCGGTCCAGACGGCGCCGCCCCGGAAGAAGGTAAACGCCGCCCCGTTGGGTGCCCACACCGGCAGCCGGTACGTGCCGTTGGCCAGCTTCGTCAAGTTGGAGCCGTCGGGGCGGGCCTGGTACAGGTCGGTCTCGCTCCCGAGCAGGATCGCGTCCTGGCTCGACCAGCTCGCATCTCCGCCAGGCACAGTGGCCACGCTGTTGCCCTGGGTGTCCGAAATCGCGATGTTGCCGCCGGCGCTCGAGTACATGACCTGGGTACCGCTCGGCGACCAGCCATCAAAGACGGTGTTCGCCTGTCCGACCTGGACGCTCTTGGCGGAAGTCAGGTCCAGCAGGAACAGGTTCTGGTCCTGGCGGTACGCGGCGTGGGTGCCGTCGGGCGCGATCGAGAGGACGCTGACGGTTCCGGTGGCCGGGAGCGGCGCGAGCTGTGCCGGGCCGTTGGCGCCCTGCGCGTAGACGCCATCCGCCGCCGCCCAAACCACCGTGTCCTTGGTCCAGCCGACCAGCAGTGGAGCGGGCTTGACCGCGAGTTCAGCAGTCGTGCCGGCCGCGAATGTGAGGACCTCGATCTTCCCGCCGCGGATATAGGCCAGCCGGTCTCCGGCCGGCGCGATGGCAGGAGACGAAACACCATCAGGGGCGACGGTGCTCACGTCCCCACCCTTGGCCGGGATCGCTACGAGCGCGCCAGTGGAGTTGAGGAAGTAGACGGTGGACGAGTCGCCAGACCATTGAACGGCTGCGATCGCAAGGTTCCCTCCCAGCGGCGCGAGCTGGCGCTCGCCAGTCAGCAACGACGACGGGCTGGCGGGAGCGCGGGGCGTCGGCGAGGGCGAAGGAGTCGGTGGCGCCGGCGGCTGCGTGACGAACGTGATCGTCTGCGCCGAGTTCAAGGACTGGCCCGAAGCGGTTTTGGCCGTAGCGCCAATCGTCACCTGGTACTGCGTATACGGCGCCAGGTTGCCGCTCGTCGGCTGGACGGCCAGGGTGTTGGACTGCCACGAGAACGTCACGGTGGTCGCAGGCGTGATCTGCACCGCCGCCTCGGTGGACGGGTGATTCATCGCCTGGTTGAAATTGATCAGGATCGGCTGCTGCAGCGCGACGGCGCGGCTGCCGTCCACCGGGCTCTGGACGAAGATCTGGTTGAAACCGGCGCTCTGCTGCGTCGCCATGATCACCACAACCACGGCGATCAACACGAGACCTGCGGTCGCGCCGACCCACGCCAGGCCGGGAGGCGCGAACACGCGCCGCCACAGCGACGGCCGGCCCTCGCCCATGTCCCACGCCTGCTGCATGAGCTGCCGGCGAAGACCTGAACGGAACGCGTCGTCGAGCGGCGGCTCCGCGCGTCGCGTCGCGCTCAGCAGCGCCCCAAGGCGCTGCAGCTCTTCGTCCTGCAGGACGTCGTCGAGCTCCGGATCGTGGTATGCGTTCATTCGACCGGCCTCAGGGTGTCGGCCTCTTCGCGGAGCCGGCTCACACCACGATGGATGAGGAGCTTCACCGCGCCCGGCGATTTGCCCATAGCGAGCGCGATGTCCTCGATCTTCATGTCCTCCTGGAACTTGAGCACCAGCGCGGTGCGCTGTTGGGGTGGGAGCGACTCGACCAATCCCCAGATGCGCCGCAGCTCGTCGCGGTGAGCCGCGAGCTCTTCGAGGGCAGGTCCGGCGACGGACAGGTCGTGGAAGTCATCGAGCGTCTGCGCCGGCCGGAGCGTCCTGTACCGGTCCGCGATGGCGTTGACTGCGATCTGGTACAGCCAGGCAGCAAAAGGACGCCCCGTGTCCTGGTACCGGGGCATAGCCTTCAGAGCTTTCATGAAAATCTCCGAAGTGACGTCTTCTGCCGCTGTTTGTTCCCTCACTCTTGAATACACGAACCGGTAGATCTGCTGAAAGTGCCGGTCGTAGAGCGCCCCGAACTGGCGGGGGTCCCGCCTCGCTCGCTCGACGAGCTCACGCTCGTCGTCCCGGGTCGGGTCGCTCACTGGCCCTTCAGCCTGTGCCGTTTCAAACGGGGGCCTGAGTGAGGTGGTTACGAGGCTCGGTCATAAAGGGCTTGATTATCGAGGGGAGAGCCGGGTTCGCCTCGCCCAAGGCATATTCCCACAGCATCTTGGGCCCGAGATCTTCGCGCCTACCAGATCTGCTTCCGCCTGCCGCCCGTATAATCGTCCGGTCGCCCATTGACCACTGGGAGCCGGCACTTTTCTTGATCGAGCGATACTCTCCGCCTGCGATCCGGGCGATCTGGTCTGACCAGCACCGCCTGGAGCTGTGGCTCCGCATCGAGATCCTCGCATGCGAGGCCTGGGCGAGCCTCGGCCGCATCCCTGCCTCCGCCCTGCCGAAGATCCGGAAGGGCACGTTCGACAAGGACAGGATCGCGGAGGTCGAGAGCCGGGTCGGGCACGACGTGGTGGCGTTTCTCACGGTTCTCAACGAATCGATCGGCCAGCCTGAGGCGCGCTACGTGCATCTCGGCATGACGAGCCAGGATCTCAACGACACTTCGATGGCGGTGCAGTTGGTCGAGTCGGCGCGGATCATCGCCGGCGACCTCGCGGCCGTGCGCGACGCGGCGGCCGAGCTCGCCGTCCGCCACCGCCGCACGCTGATGGCGGGCCGCACGCACGGCGTGGTGGCCGAGCCGACCACGTTCGGTTTCAAGGTGGCGGGCTGGGTCGCGGAGCTCGACCGGGCGCAGGAACGCCTGACGCGCGCCACCGAAGAGGTCGCGGTCGGGCGCGTTAGCGGTGCGGTCGGCACGCACGCCACCGTCGACCCCAAGGTCGAAGAGCATGTCTGCAAAGAGCTCGGTCTGGTGCCCGATATGGTGTCGACCCAGGTGGTCGCGCGCGATCGGCACGCGAGCTTCATGTCGGCGCTCGCGCTGGTGGCCGGGACGCTGGAGCGGATCGCGACGGAGATCCGGCACCTTCAGCGGAGCGAGGTCGGCGAGGCGTTCGAGCCTTTCGGCAGGGAGCAGAAGGGCAGCTCGGCAATGCCACACAAGCGCAACCCGGTCCTCACCGAGCGGGTGTCTGGGCTGGCGCGCGTGGTGCGAGGACAGCTGGTCACCGCGCTCGAGAACACCGCGCTCTGGCACGAGCGCGACATCAGCCATTCGTCCGCTGAACGCATCATTTTCCCGGACGCGTGCGCGGTGGTGGACTACATGTCCCAGGAGATGGCCAAGGTCCTGCGCGGCCTCGAGGTCCGTCCCGAAAGGATGCTGCGCAACCTGCATTTCGGCGGCGATGTGGTCTTCTCGCAGCGGGTGCTGCTGGCCCTCGTCGACAGCGGAATGTCACGGGAGGACGCGTATCTCATCGTTCAGAAAGCGGCGATGCGAGCCATGGATGAGGACGGCGCCGGCTTCCGCAAGCTGCTGGAGAAAGACACTGAGGTGATGGCGCGTATAGGCTCAAAGCTCGATGAGGTGTTCGATCCATGGACCGGGCTGGAGCACACGGACCTGGCCTACGATCGTTTGGGTCTGGGCGTGAAGGCGAAATGATCGCTGGACCCGCAGTCATGGACACGGACCTGCCGCTGAAGCTGTTCTCGCGTGGCAAGGTCCGCGACACCTACGAGCTTGGTCCCGACCAGCTCCTGATGGTCGCCACCGACCGCATCTCGGCCTTCGACCACAACATGCCCAACGGCATCCCTGACCGAGGCAAGGTGCTGACCCAACTCTCGATCTTCTGGTTCTCGCAGACCGACACGTTCCAGGAGAACCACCTCATATCGGGTATGGTTCCCGACCTTCCTGCGGCGCTGAAGGATCACCGCGATCAGCTGGCGGGCCGCTTCATGATCGTCCGCAAGGCCAAGCGAATCGACTTCGAGTGCGTCGTTCGCGGGTACCTCGCCGGAAGCGCCTGGAACGAGTATCAGGAATCGCACACGCTGGCGGGCGAGGAGATGCCGCCGGGCCTGAGGCAAAGTGAAAAGCTCGCGTATCCCATGTTCTCGCCGGCCACCAAGGCCGAGAGCGGACACGATGAGAACATCACCTTCGCGCAGCTCAAGAAGGAGCTCGGAGATGAGCTGGCCACCGGGCTGCGCGACGCCAGTCTCGAGCTGTACAAGTTCGCTTCAGACCTGGCGACCCGCCGCGGCCTGATCCTGGCCGACACGAAATTCGAGTTCGGCCTCCTGGGCGAAGACCTGATCCTGATCGACGAAGCGTTGACGCCAGACAGCTCGCGCTACTGGGATTCCGCGACCTACCAGGTGGGTGCATCGCCGGACTCGTATGACAAGCAGTTCGTGCGCGACTGGCTGACCCGCGCCGGGTGGGACAAGGAGTCTGAGCCGCCTCGGTTGCCGGACGACGTCGTCGCCCAGACCCGCGAGCGCTATCTGACCGCTTATCAGCGCCTCGTCGGCAAGCCCCTGTTTCCGCCGAAACCGAGGTACGAAAGATGATTGCGCGCGTCATCGTGACTCCGAAGCCCGTGGTGAACGACCCTCAGGGCATCACGGTGAAGCAGGGTCTCGCGACCCTGGGATTTCGCGAAGTCTCCGACGTGCGGGTCGGAAAGTACATCGAGGTGAACCTCGAGGCCGAGACCGAGCACGAGGCCCGGTCGCGCGTGGAGGCGATGTGCAAGCAGCTGCTCGCCAACCACGTGATCGAGGACTACCGGTTTGAGATCGATATGGACGGTCACAAGCGCAGATGAGTGGCCCGACCCCGGAGGTCCTTGCATCTTCGCGGCCTGGGCGGCCGGGCCACTCGTGAAGTTTGGGGTCGTGGTATTCCCCGGTACGTGGTCGGACCGCGACTGCGGCTGGGTGATCGACCAGGTACTTGGCGCCGAGCTTCAGTACCTGTGGCACAAGGACGCGGACCTGAAGGGCTGCGACTGCGTCATCCTGCCGGGCGGGTTTGCGTACGGCGACTACCTGCGCACCGGAGCGATCGCGAGGTTTGCGCCGGTGATGGAGAAGATCGCCGACTTTGCCGATCGCGGCGGACTGGTGTGGGGCATCTGTAACGGTTTCCAGGTGCTTTGCGAGGCCGGCCTGCTCCCGGGCGCGCTCATCCGCAACTCTTCGCTCGAGTTTCGCTGCCAGTGGACGAACCTGGTGGTCGAGCGCACGGACCTGCCGTACACGTCTCAGTGCGGTGAGCGCGAAGTGATCCGGGTACCCATCTCGCACGGCGAGGGCAATTACTTCGCCGACCCGGCCACGCTTTCGCGCCTGGAGCAGCGCGGCCAGGTGGTCTTCCGATACTGCGACGCCGGCGGTCGCGTCACGAACAGTGCGAATCCCAACGGCTCGATGCACAACATCGCCGGAATCGTCAATGCTCGCGGCAACGTGCTCGGCATGATGCCGCACCCCGAGCGATGTGCAGAGGTCGAGCTCGGCGGCACCGATGGCCTCAAGCTCTTCCGTTCGGTGGCTGAAAGCGCGATGAAGGTCCTGGTTTCTTGACGGCACAAAGCGTGGACGAGCGGCGCCTCCGTGAGGTAGCGCTCACCCCCGGGGAGTACCGGGCCATCGTCGAGGAGCTGAAGCGAGCCCCCAACGAGGTCGAGCTGGGCATGTTGGGGGTCCTGTGGTCCGAGCACTGCTCGTACAAGAGCTCCAAGGCGCTGCTCCGGCGGCTGCCGTCGGCCGGCGCCGCGGTGATCCAGGGGCCCGGCGAGAATGCCGGCGCCGTGAACATCGGCGAGGGATGGGCCGCGGTGTTCAAGATCGAATCTCACAACCATCCTTCGGCGATCGAGCCCTACCAGGGAGCCGCGACGGGCGTGGGCGGCATCATTCGGGACGTCATCGCCATGGGCGCGCGGCCCATCGCACTGCTCGACTCGCTGCGCTTCGGACCGCAGCCCGCCTCGAGCCACCACGTCGAAGGGGTGGTCGCCGGGATCGGCGGCTACGGCAACTGCATCGGAATTCCAACGGTCGGAGGCGAGGTCTACTTCGAGGACTGTTACGCCAACAACCCTCTCGTCAACGCGATGTGCGTGGGCCTGGTGCGCGTCGAACGCCTCATGCGGGCGCGGGCCGAGGGCACTGGCAACAGCCTCATGCTCGTAGGCGCCGACACCGGTCGCGACGGCATCCACGGTGCGTCGTTTGCCTCGTTGGAGCTTGACGAGACCAGCTCGGAGCGAAGGCCCGCGGTGCAGGTGGGCAACCCGTTTCTCGAGAAGTGCCTTCTCGAGGCATGCATGGACCTCGCGCACACCGACGCGGTGGTCGCGATCCAGGACCTGGGCGCGGCCGGCCTGACCTCCTCGGTTGCCGAATGCGCGGGTCGGGTGGACGGCGCGGGCGCGCACATCGACGTCGCGCGTGTGCCGCGGCGCGAGCGTGGCATGACGCCCTACCACGTGATGCTCTCCGAATCCCAGGAGCGGATGCTCGTTGTCGTTGAGCGTGGCCGCGAAGCCGAGGTCGAGGCCATCTTCCAGGCCTGGGACCTGACCTCGGCCGTGATCGGGCACGTCACAGACGACGGCCATCTGACCGTCGTCGACGGAGCCGAGAAGGTGGCCCGCCTTCCAATCAGCCTGCTCACCGACGGCGCGCCGCCGCGGCGGCTGGTCGGCGTGGCGGCGGAGCAGCCGCCAGGCCTCGACATGAATGCTCTTCCGCCACTGGTCGACGCCGGGGCTGCGCTGCTGCGCCTGCTCGCGAGCCCGAACCTGAGCAGCCGGCGCGGCATATTCCGGCGCTACGACCACATGGTCGGCGACGCGACTGTGATCCCGCCGGGCGGCGACGCCGCGATGCTGCGCGTCAAGGGCACGCGCCTGGGGCTGGCGGTCACGACCGACTGCAACTCGCGCTACTGCCACCTCGACCCACACCTCGGCGCCCAGCTCGCGGTGGCCGAGGCGGCGCGCAACATCATCGCGACCGGCGCGCACCCGCTGGCTGTCACCGACTGCCTCAACTTCGCCAATCCCGACCGGCCAGAGGTGTACTGGGAGATGGAGGAGACGATCGCCGGCCTCGCGCACGCTTGCCGCGCGTTCGAGCTACCGATCGTCAGCGGCAATGTCAGTCTTTACAACGACTCCTCCGGCGAGTCCGCCATCTATCCCACTCCGGTGGTGGGCATGGTCGGGCTCATCGACGACTACGGGAAGCGTCTCAGCGCCGGTCTCCGGGGAGAGGGCGACTTCGTGCTGCTCATCGGTTCGAGCCAGAACGACCTCGGTGGCAGCGAGTACTTGAAGGTCGAGCACGGATTGGTGGCCGGGCGGCCGCCCGCACTCGACCTCGCACGCGAGCGTGCGGTCGACCGGCTGGTGCTTGCGGCCGCGGAGAACGGGCTATTGCAGTCGGCTCACGATTGCGCGGAGGGCGGCATGCTCGTGGCGCTCGCCGAGTGCTGCCTTCTAGGAGGCATCGGCGTGCGCTGCCCGGCGATCCGCCCCGAAGTTCCGCTGCGAATGGACGCGGCATTCTTCGGCGAGTCTCCAAGTCGATTCATCGTGAGCCTCTCGTCGCGCGCGATGCCGGAGCTTCAATCGCTGGCGCGGCGGCATCACGTCGAGATCTCGCTCCTCGGCCTGGCGGGCGGCGACTCGATCCAGTTCGAGGGCCAGTTCCGGCTCCCGCTTGCCGAGATCCGTCAAGCTTGGGAAGGAGCCTTGACCTAGAGGTGTGCGGGGTGTTCGGGATCTGCGCGAAGCAAGGAGTGGACGTCGCCAACCTCACCTACTTCGGGCTTTTCTCGCTTCAGCATCGCGGCCAGGAGTCCGCCGGCATCGCCGTGTCGGACGGCACGAACGTGCGCGTGCATCGCGCCATGGGCCTGGTGGCGCAGGTGTTCTCGCCGGAGCAGATCAAGGACATGGGCGAGGGCTCGATCCTTGCGCTCGGCCACACGCGTTACTCGACCACCGGTTCCAGCCGCGCAGAAAATGCGCACCCACTGCCCTTCCACCACCCGACACTCGGTCCTGGCGCGATCGCCCACAACGGCAACCTGCTCAACGCCGAAGCGCTGCGCGCGCAGCTCGAGGAGGAGGGTGCGACCTTCGACACCGCGCTCGACACCGAGGTCATGGCTCGACTGATCGAGCACACGCACGGCCGCACCTGGGAGGACGTGATCCGCCGGAGCTTCGCTCGCGTCGTAGGGGCTTACTCCTGCGGCATCATCACGCCGACTCAGCTGATCGCGCTGCGCGATCCGTTCGGATTCCGTCCGCTCTGCATCGGATTCATCCCGCTGCCGGGGCAGCCGGCACACGTCATCGCCTCCGAGACGTGCGCGCTCGACACCGTGCATGCGAACTTCGTTCGCGAGGTCCAGCCCGGCGAGATGGTGATCATGGACGAGCACGGCGTCAAGAGCGTCACCTTCCAGAACTCCAACAAGCACGCGATGTGCGTGTTCGAGTTCATCTACTTCGCGCGGCCAGATTCGATCCTCATGAACTGCGAGCTCGAAGACGCGCGCATCCGCATGGGACATGAGCTGGCCAAAGAAGCGCCGGTGGAAGCGGACATGGTGGTCGCGTTCCCCGACTCGGGCACGCCGGCTGCGATCGGGTACGCGGAAGCGTCAGGCATCCCGTTCCGCGAGGCGCTGATGAAGAGCCGCTACATCAACCGGACTTTCATCCAGCCGGACCAATCGCTTCGCGAAGCCGGCGTCATGCTGAAGCTCAATCCGCTGCCCCGGTCGATCAAGGGAAAGCGCATCATCGCCGTCGACGATTCGATCGTCCGCGGCACGACCTCGCGCCGGATCATCGAGCGGCTGAGGGCGGCCGGCGCACGCGAGATCCATATGCGTATCTCCAGCCCGCCGATGCGCTTCCCGTGCTTCATGGGAGTCGACATCGGCTCGACCAAGGAGCTGATCGCGTCTGGACGCACGGTGGACCAGGTGCGCGAGCGAATCGGCGCCGACAGCCTGCAGTACCTGTCCGTCGAGGGGCTCATGCGCGCGATCGGCCGTGGCACCTCGCAGCAGTTCTGCCGCGCCTGCTTCGACGGCTCGTACCCCGTGCCGGTGCCGCAGCAGCTGGAGATGGACAAGATGCAGTTCGAGCTGCCTCTCAAGTCCGACCACGTCCCCGGACCCCCCTCGCCTCAACTGGTGGGCTAAGGGGTGATGGGGGCGGAGGGGTTGTCGTATGCCGCGGCCGGCGTCGACATCGAGGCTTACGAGCGTGTGCTGGAGAGAGTCAAGCCTCTGATCGCCGCCACGCATGGCAAGGACGTCGCGGTGGGTGTCGGGCCGTTCGCGGGCCTGTATGCGCTTCCCGGCGGCGGCCAGCTAGCCGCGAGCACCGACGGCGTCGGGACCAAAATCAAGATCGCAATCGCGGCGGGATCCCACCGCGGTATCGGCACGGACATCGTCAACCACTGCGTCAACGACATCGCCACCGCGGGTGCGCGGCCCCTCTTCTTTCTCGACTACTTCGCCACCGGCCGGCTCGACCCCGAAGTGTTCACCCAGCTGATCGAAGGCATGACCGCGGCGTGCCGCGATGCAGGGTGCGCGCTGCTGGGAGGGGAGACGGCCGAGATGCCTGGTGTTTACGCACTCGGTGACTACGACCTCGCAGGGTTCATCATCGGCCTCGTCGAGGCGGGTCGAAACCCCGACCCGGCGCGAATCAAGTCGGGGGATGTGCTGATCGGCCTGCCGTCCAGCGGACTGCACACGAACGGCTTCTCGCTAGTGCGGAAGGTTTTCGAGGACGTCCCTTTGAGCCGCGTATTTCCCGAGCTCGGCCGCCCTCTGAGCGACGTGCTCCTCGAGACTCATACCTCGTATCTCGTCGAGCTGGGGCGAATGCGCTGGAAGGGCGCCGCACACATCACGGGCGGGGGAATTTTGGGCAACCTTCCGCGCTGCCTTCCCGACCGCCTCGGCGCGCGCCTCGACCGCAAAGCGTGGAAGCTGCCGCCGATCTTCGAGCTCATCCGCAAGCGTGGCCGCGTCGCGGATGACGAGATGTATGGAACGTTCAACATGGGACTCGGGATGATCCTGGTGGTCGATCCATCCGATGTGCCGTCCGAAGCGATGGTCGTCGGCGAGGTCGTCCGCCATACCGGCCCTGATCGGGTGGTCATCAGCTGACCCTCCGGTTAGGCGTCTGCGTTTCGGGTCAAGGTTCGAACCTTCGCAACCTGGTGGCCCGCGGGTTCAACGTCGTTGCGGTCGCGACCAACCGGCCGTCGTGTGGGGCCGCTGCGTTCGCTCGCGAAGAGCGCATTCCGCTCGGGGAGCTGTCGCAGAAAGGCTTCGCCTCCGCTGAGGAGCGGGATGTCGCGATGACCGATTTCCTGCGCAAGCACGGCGTCCAGCTCGTGGTCGATGCAGGTTATGACCGAGTGCACTCCTTCGCATTCCTCGATGCGTTCGAGGGCCGGATCATCAACGTTCACCCCTCATTGCTGCCTGAGTTCGGCGGCGGCATGGACGCGGTAGAACAGGCGCTTGCCGGCGGAGCGAACCTGACCGGCGCGACGGTGCACATGGTCACCTCAAGTCTTGACGCGGGCCCCATCCTGGTCCAGGAAGCAGTCCCAATCCTCGAAGGCGATACGGTGGAGACCCTGCGGCAGCGTGTTCACGACGCCGAGTACCGAATCCTTCCGCAGGCGATCGACTTGATGGAGGAGCGAGTTGCCAAGAGCGATCCTGTCCGTTAGCGACAAGACCGGTCTCGCCGGGTTTTCGCGCGGGCTGCAGCGACTCGGCTATGAGCTCTTCGCCACCGGCAGCACCCTCAAGGCGATCCAGGACGCCGCGCTCGACGCGCGTCCGGTGACCGAGCTCACCGGCTTTCCCGAGATGATGGACGGGCGCATCAAGACGCTTCATCCGGGCGTGCACGCCGGCATCCTGGCGCGGCGCGACCGGCCGGAGCACATGGAGTCGCTGCAGCGGCTGGGCTTGCGCGAGATCGACCTCGTGTGCTGCAACCTCTACCCGTTCGTCGAGACCGTCACCCGACCGGACGTCCCTTTCGAAGAGGCGGTCGAGCAGATTGACATCGGTGGCCCGGCGATGATCCGGGCCGCGGCCAAGAACCACGAATCGGTGCTCGTGGTCGTGCGGCCGGAGCGCTACTCGGAGCTGCTGGGCGCCCTCAACGAGGGAACCGTCGACCCGGCGATGCGCCGGCGCCTGGCGGCGGAGGCCTTCGCGCACACATCGGCCTACGACTCATGGATCGCCGCGTACATGCGCGGTGCTGATCCCAACGGCTTTCCGCCCGAGATCTCGTTCGCAGGCGTGCTCACCCAACCGTTGAAATACGGCGAGAACGAACACCAGAAGGCTGCTTTCTACCGGCTGGGACCAAACCCTGGCGGGATCGGCGGCGCGGTGCAGCTCCAGGGCAAAGAGCTCGGATTCAACAACATCCAGGATGCATCGGCCGCCTTCCGGCTGGTGCGGGACTACGAGCGGCCGGCGGCGGCGATCGTGAAGCACATGAACCCCTGCGGGCTTGCGGTTTCGGAGGACATCGCCAAGGCGTACCGGCTCGCGTACGAGTGCGACCCGGTCTCCGCGTTTGGCGGCATCGTAGCGGTTAACCGCCCACTCGATCGCTCGACCGCCGAGCAGATCGTGCAGATCGTCACCCACGTCGTCATAGCGCCGGAGGTGCTCGACGAGGCAAAGGACGTGCTGGCGCGCCGCAAGTCCATGATCGTCCTGGCGGCAGAGCCGCCGCGTACAGGCCTGTTTGACTTCGACGTGCGATCGGTTCCTGGAGGCTTTTTGCTGCAGGAATGGGATCGGACCGGGTTCGACCGGGCGACCTGCGTGGTCGTGACGCGGCGCGCGCCGACCGAGGCCGAGTGGGAGCAGCTGGGATTCGCGTGGACCGCGGTCAAGCACGTCAAGTCCAACGCCATCGTGCTCTTCAAGGAAGGGTCCGCGGTGGGCGTTGGAGCCGGGCAGATGTCGCGTGTCGAGGCGGTGCAGATCGCGGTTCGACGCGCCGGGGAAAGGGCGCATGGTTCGGTGATGGCATCGGACGCGTTCTTCCCATTTCCGGATGGCCTCGAGGAGGGCATTCGGGCCGGAGTGACGGCGGCGATCCAGCCGGGTGGTTCTCTGAAAGATGCGGACGTCATCGCCGCGGCGGATGTGGCGGGGATCGCGATGGTGGTGACCGGCCAGCGCCACTTCAAGCACTAGAACCTCTCCACCGCCACGCGCGGAGGCGCTTGGAATGAGCATGGGTGACGGCCGAAATGAATTCGGCCTAAAGCTCCACTTTGGGTTCTGTTTGACTGAGAAACTGCTATGACCAAGGAACATGAGGGGTTTGAGGGTGAACGTCCCGAGCACCACATGAAGAAGACGGACGTGGAGCACCCTAAAGTCACGTGCGGCACGTGCCGGATGTTCGACGGCACCGCATGGTGCCGGCACTGGAACTTCCACACCACGGCGGAATCGCCGCCGTGCCGGTTTTACAGGCACAAGGGGAATTAAGCTCCGCCGGGCGACGGTTGGAGAAGACGTGAAAGCCTCAGCCGCTCAGTTTCCCGCGCCCGCGCGCGATCGGCGCTGGCCGGCCCTGTACGTTCTCTGCGCGGGGATCCTGATGGTGATTCTCGACGGCACCATCGTCAACGTGGCTCTGCCTTCGATCCAGAGCGATCTGGGCTTCACGCAAGCGAACCTGGTATGGGTCGTCAATTCGTACCTGATCGCGTTCGGCGGCCTGCTGCTGCTCTCCGGACGGCTCGGCGACCTGGTCGGCCGCAAGCGCATCCTGCTGGCGGGCCTGGCGGTTTTCACGGCGGCCTCGCTCCTCTGCGGTCTGTCGGTCACTCCCGAGTTGCTCATCGCAGCGCGGTTCATCCAGGGAATCGGCGGTGCGCTGAGCTCGGCCGTGGCCCTCGGGATGATCGTGACCATGTTCCCGGAGCAGCCTGAGCAAGCCCGTGCCTTCGGCGTTTACAGCTTCGTGGCTTCGGCCGGAGCTTCGATCGGACTGCTTGCCGGCGGGATCCTGACCCATGCCATCAGCTGGCACTGGATCTTTTTCGTCAACGTTCCGATCGGCATCGTGGCCATCTTTCTATCTGCGCGCCTGATCGACTCGGATCGCGGCATCGGGCTGCGGGGCGGCGCCGACGTGATCGGGGCGATTCTCGTCACCGCGGCGTTGATGCTGGGCGTCTACACCATCGTCCAGACGTCGCAATACGGTTGGATCTCCACGCCGACCATTGGGTTGGGCGCGCTGTCGATCGTCCTGCTGGCTGGATTCGTCGCGCGGCAGCTGACGGCCGCGAATCCCCTTCTGCCGCTGCGCGTCTTCAGGCCGCGCAATGTGTGGGGCGCCAACCTCGTTCAGCTTCTCCTGGTCGCCGGGATGCTCGGATTCTTCTTCATGAACTCGCTGTACATGCAGCGTGTCCTCGGCCTCAACGCGTTGCAGATCGGCCTGGCCTTTCTGCCGGTGGCAGTGACGATCGGCGTGCTCTCGGTCGGATTGTCGGCGCGGTTGACGACCCGCTTCGGAGCGCGCCGTGTCCTGCTGCCGGCGCTGGTCTTCGTCGGCACGGGGCTCGCCCTGTACATGCGATTGCCCGTGCACAGCAACTATTTCGTAGACCTCCTGCCTGGAATGTTGTTGCTTGGTGTTGGCGCGGGCCTTGTGTTTCCGTCCCTCGCGACGCTGGCGATGTCCAGCGCAACGGAAAGCGACTCGGGTCTCGCGTCGGGCCTGCTCAACACAACTGCCCAGGTGGGCGGCGCGCTTGGGCTCGCGGTGCTCGCCACCCTGGCGGCGTCGCAAACGCGGAGCCTGCTTGCGCTGGGCGAGAGTGTCCCGGGTGCCCTGACCGGCGGATTCCAGATGGTCTTCGGCATGAGCGCCGCGCTCATCGCTGCCGCTCTGGTGATCGCTGCCATCGTGCTTCGACGGCAGCCGGCCGATGTCGACGTCGCCGAAAGGTCCGAGGACGCCGCGTAGCGACGCCGTCCGTCAATAAGTCCGAGGACGCCGCGTGTAGCGGCGTCCTCGGGTATGTGTAAGCGGTCAGGCCGCTTCGGCTGTCTCAGTGCGTGTGTATTCGACGCCTTCGAGCTCGCGCCCCTCAACAGCGACCCGCGGCGTCCGCAGCACCACGAGCACGATGACCAGGCCGGCCGCGACGCAGGCCGCCGCGATTCCAAAGCCCAGCTGATAGCCGGCGGTCAGCGCGCCGACCAGCGATTCACCTTGCGCGAGCAGGGCGCGCGAGTGGTCGGAGGAAATCGTTCCCAGGGCGGCCAGGCCGAACGCGCCGCCCACCTGCATCGTGACATTCCCCACACCGGATGCGATGCCGGCATCCGTGGCCGGAATGTCCGCCAGCATGATCGTGGTCAAGGGCATGAACGTCATGCCCGCTCCGATCCCGAACAGCAGATAAGCGCCGAAGATCCCGGGGAAGTAGGCGGCGTTCTGGTCGGTGGTCGCCATCAGCAGCAGCGCCAGAGTGATCGTTGCGAGGCCGGGAATGAGCAGGGCCCGGGGACCGAAGCTGCGCATCAACCGGGCCGAGATCCCGAGTGACAGCACAGCGAGCGCAAGCGTCGAAGGCAGGAAAGCCAGGCCGGTTCCGAACGCGCTGTAGCCCTTCACGTGCTGCAGGTAGAGAGCGCCCAGAAAGAACGTGGTGAACATCCCGGTGGCCACGAGGCCGCGCGCTGCACTCGCGCCGGTCAGGCTGCGCAAGCGGAGGATCCGGAGCGGCAGGATCGGGTTGTCGATCCGAGCCTCGACCACGAAGAAGGTGGCCAGAAGGACGATCGCCGTTCCGCCAAACCCGATCGTATGAGCCGATGTCCAACCCATCTCGGCCGCGGTCACGATCGCGTAAACGCCAAGCATCATCGCGGCGCTGATGAGGATCGAGCCGGCGACGTCGACACCCCGGCTCAGGCCGAGGCCTTCGTGCTCTTCGATCAGCCACGAGCCAAGCAGCATGGTGCCCACACCGATCGGCAGGTTGATGAAGAAGATCCAGTGCCAGCTGATCAGCTGCGTGAGCGTCCCTCCGGCGAGCAAGCCGAGGGAGCCGCCGCCCGCGACCACGAACATGAAGACGCTCATGGCCTGGGCGCGCTCGTCGGGCTTGGGGAAACCAGTGACGATGAGCGCGAGGATGACTCCCGCGGACATCGCACCACCGAGACCTTGCAGCAGGCGCGCTGCGATCAGGGTCGTGGAGTCGAACGCCAGGCCATCAAGCCCCGAGGCCACGGTGAAGACCGCCACGCCGGCGAGGAACACCTTCTTGCGGCCCATCAGGTCGCCTGCCCGACCGGCGAGCAACAGCAAGCTGCCATAGGCGATCAGGTAGCCGTTGACGACCCAGGTCAGGTTGGCCTGGCTGAAGTGAAGGTCGCGCTGGATCGCGGGGAGCGCGACGTTCACGATCGTCGAGTCCAGGACGATCATCAGCTGGCCGAAGCAGATCACGACGAGGGCGAGCCAGCGCTGCCGGTCGCCGAACCGGGCTGGGTTGGTTGAGATGGTCAAGTTCATACTGCCTCCTTGGACGAACCGGATTGCGGGACGATCACTATAACATGACCATGATGATCCTTATTGCATGGACTATCTGGAAAGTGGGAATGGTTCTCATCTAGTGGTAGGATCAGAAATGGCCAAGATGGAGAGTGGTTCCGCTTCCGACACGGGGCTGATCGCCCTGCTCATCCAGATCAACAAGGCGCTCCACCGGCGCACGTCAGAGGACCTCCTTGGCATGCGCCTGAAGCTGTTCCTGCTCCTGGGCTACGTCCGCGACCGGGGCGCCGTCTCCCAGCAGGAGCTCGAGACCGGCCTCCTGATGGACGCGAACAGCGTGGTGCTGCTCCTCAACGAGGCCGAGGCGGCCGGGTTCTCAGTCCGGAAGCGCGACCCGGCTGATCGCCGCCGTCACATGGTCGAGCTCACCGACGCGGGCCGTGCGGCCATCGAGCGGGCCGAGAAGGCGCGTGAGGGGATCGAGGACGACGTGCTGTCGGACCTCAGCTCCGAGGAGAGGGCGACGCTGAGGAAGCTCCTGAAGAGGGTCCTTCACGGTCTCCTCCGAGTCCCGGCCGAAACCCACTCACAGGCCTAGCCACGAGGCCGGGGACGGCACCGCGCTCGAAGGAGCCGCGGCCAGGACCTGGTCCATGCGGCTCAGCCGCGCGGCGGAAAGTCCCCCGGCGCTCGCGGCCGCTGCCCTGGTCGCGATGTCTAGTTCAGACGCTCCACGATCATCGCCATCCCTTGCCCGCCGCCCACACACATCGTCTCCAGGCCAAACGTCTTGTCCTTCTCGCGCAGGCCGTTGAGCAGCGTGCACAGGATGCGGGCGCCTGTCATCCCGAACGGGTGACCCAGGGCGATCGCGCCGCCGTGCGGGTTTAGCTTGTCGCTGAAGGGGTCGATTCCGAGGCCGCGGGCGGACGGAATGACCTGCGCGGCGAAGGCCTCGTTGATCTCGACGATGTCGATGTCTTCGATGGTCATCTTGGCTCGCTTGAGCGCCTGCTTCGAGGCGTCGATCGGGCCGAGGCCCATGAACTCAGGTTCGAGCGCCGAGAGGCCGGTCGAGATCACACGGGCGAGCGGCTTGAGCCCGAGCTCCTTGGCCTTGCGAGCCGACATCACGACCACCGCGGCGGCACCGTCGTTGAGGGGGCACGCATTGCCGGCCGTCACCGTGCCGTCTTCGCGGAACGCGGGCTTGAGCGCCGCCAGGACCTCCACCGTCGTGCCCGGACGCGGGCCGTCGTCCTTCGTGAACATCTCTCCGTTTGGTAGCGGCACCGGGATGATCTCGCGGTCGAAGAAGCCGTTGTCACGCGCCTTGACGGCCGCGTTCTGGCTCTTCACCGCGTAGAGGTCCTGATCTTCACGGCTGATCTTCTCTCGCCTGGCCACGTTCTCGGCGGTCTGGCCCATCGCGATGTATACGTCGGGATATTCGTCCGCGTTGCCCGGCAGCAGGCGCGCGTTGTACGTGTCCGGTGCGTCGGGGTATCCGCTGCCGTAGCGCGAAACGCATTCGACTCCGACCGAGAGGAAGACGTCTCCTTCGCCGGCCTCGATCGCGTGTGTCGCGATGCGTGTGGTCATCAGCGACGACGAGCAGTAGCGATTGACGGTCACGCCTGGTACGTCGAGGCGGGCCAGGATCGAGACGACCCGGCCGATGTTGTGGCCCTGCTCGCCGCCGGGCAGGCCGCAGCCGCAGATGAGGTCCTCGATGTCAGCGCGATCGAGCTCTGGAATCTTCGCGAGCACCTTGGTCACCACGTGCGCGGCCAGGTCGTCCGGCCGGACGTCGACGAGGGAGCCCTTGCGAGCCCTACCGATCGGAGAACGGCCCAAAGCCACGATCACTGCATCCATGGCTTGAATTATGGTCCGCTTCTTGTCGCGGCTAAATCGAGGAGCCGCCGCCGGGCGGAGCCGTCAGCGCGCCACCTTGCTGGCGATCGCCAGGATCAAAAACACTGAAGGCAGCCATAGAGCCGCAGCCAGCTCGCGACGGCCGAGGGTCCTGTGCCGCCTGGCTTCCATGATCAGCTCTCGCGGCAGGCGCTCGTTCGCGTCGAGCGGCGCGAAGATCGAGTACATGCTCCGCCGGTCCAGGCTTCGAAGCTCGCGTTCCTCGGTGACGTGCCGTGCCATCTGTTCCAGCCTCTAGTTTGCCACCAGAACGTTGACTAGAGGCGCGTCTAGGATCTGACCAGCAGGGTTTCTCGGGTGAAGAGCCTGAGCGCCGCGAACCAGCAGATCAGGCCGGTGGCGGCCAGGCTTGCGGTGGTGATCCCGAGAGCCGGCCACGCCACGGAGTTGTGGACGATCGCGTCGCGCAGCACCAGAACGGCATTGAGGATCGGGATCAGGTAGTAGGCAAGGTTGGGGTTGAAGTCCGGGATGAACAGGATGATCGAGGCCGGGAAGACCGTGATGAAGTACAGCGGGGTGGAAAACGCCTGGCCCTGCCGGAAATTTTTCGCGAGTGTGCCCAGCGCCAGCGTGACGGAGCTGAAGCATCCGGCCAGGAGGATCGCGAGCCACACCATGACGGCAGCAGCCAGCGGGCTCAAACTCACCCTCGTTCCGAGCAGTGGAATCTGGGTGAGGGCCAGCAACATCGAGCCGATGGCCGCGATCGCCGAGACCAGGCTGATCACGCTTACCGCCAGGATCTTTCCGAGCAGGATCCGGCTCCGAGGTGTCGGGGTCAAGAGCAGGCTCTCCAGGGTTTTCCGCTCGCGTTCACCCGCCGACGCGTCGAGCGCGGCGGACAGACCGCCCGTGAGCACCATCGTGATCAGGATGTAGGGCAGGAAGAAGCTCAGGAACGCGTTGCCGGCCGCTTTCACGGGCGAGCTCAGCGGGTGCGCCCTGACCGGCAGCGGGGTCAGCACGCCAGGGTCGACTCCCAGCTGTTTCAGCGCGGACGCGGCCTTGGCGGCGTTGTACTGGCCCAGCACCGTCTGCAGCCGTGTGTCCGCGATCTGGGCGCTCTGCCGCGTCGGGTCGTACCACTCATCGATCTCTGAAGGCTGGAAGACCACGCCGAGATCCACCTGCTGCTTGGCCGCCGCAGCCGGGTCCGCCACTCGTTCGAGCTGCAGCCCGGTAGCGATCATCAAGATGTCGAGGCCGGTAGGGATGTCGCCGCTGTAGCCGACCGTGTAGTTCTGTGTGGCGGTCTTGGTCGACACCTGGGAGATCACGATCAAAACCGTCGGAGTCGCAAGCGCGGCGAGTCCGAGGGCAATCAGCGTGCGGCGGTCGCGAAAGATCTCGCGCATCTCCTTCCGAAAAACGATGGCGAGCGTGTTCATCGCTTCTCGACGAGCTCGAGAAATGCGTCTTCGAGGTCATGATGCGCGCCCCTGACCTCGGCGGTCGTCCCAGTCGCGACCACGCTTCCCTCGTGGAGGATGGTGACGCGGTCGCACAGCCGCTCCGCGTCGTGCAGCACGTGAGTCGAGAAGATGACGCACTTGCCGCGCCCGCGCGACTCGACCATGAAGTTGCGGATCTCCCTCGAAGCGAGCACGTCCAGGTTGGATGTGGGCTCGTCGAACATCAGGACCGCCGGGTCGTGGACGATGGCCCGGGCGATCGCCACCTTCTGCTTCTGGCCGGAGGACAGACTTTCAGCACGCTGGTTGGCGAACGAAGCCATGTCCAACCGGTCCACTACGGCGTCCACCCTGCGCTTCAAATCTCCATCGGCCACACCGCTGAGCTCGGCGAAGTACGTGATGTTCTCGCGCGCGGAGAGGCGTGGATAGACGCCGATGTCCGCGGTGACGACCCCAACGCGGCGGCGCACCTCTTCGGGCGCAGAGGTCGTGTCGAAGCCGAGCACCTCAACGGAACCGGCGTCGGGGGCCAGCAGGGTGCAGACGATCCGAAGGGTGGTCGTTTTGCCGGCGCCGTTCGGACCCAAAAGGCCGAATATCTCCCCCGACGCGGCCTCCATCGAGATGCCGCGAAGCACCTTGTTCTTGCCCAGCGTCTTCTCCAGGCGGTCGACTTTGACCGCCGCCGGGCTCACCTGGACTTCGGAGTTCGAGCCTTCGTGGCCTTTGGCTTCGGAGAAGCCGTCTTGGCTGGCTGCGATCTGGTTGCCGGGGGCGCCTTGGTCGCGGCACGTGCTGGGGTTTCGGCCGCGGCGGCTTCGGCCTCCTCGGCCGCCGGTTCGGCCGCCGGCATCTCAGCGCTCGCCACGCCCATCGTGCTGGAAAGAGTGCGATGGCAGGTTTCACAGGTCACGACGGTGCGGACGAAGGTCCCCAGCTGGTGCTCCTCGCGGCGCAGGTTGCGCGGGCGGCCGCAGACGGAGCAGTAACCGAGCTCGGTCGTGACGTTGACGTGGCCAGGTCTCTTGTTCATGTACTGACTAAGGTAAACTTTCGCGAGCGTCGGGTTCCTTTAAGTCCAGTCCAGTGAGACTGGGAAGGAGGTTTTTTGATGGCCGTCGGCAGCCGCTTGCGGCACGTGATCGAGAGCCAGCAGTTCTCCCGGTCTCTCCTCGAAGATCTCTTCGCCCGGTCGGACGAAATCAAGCGTGAGCCCCATCGTTTCATGGGTCGCCTCAACGGCCAGGTCATGGCCGCCCTCTTCTACGAGCCTTCGACGAGAACCCGTCTCTCGTTCGAGGCGGCGATGCTGCGGCTCGGCGGGCAGACGATGGGCACGGACAACGCGCGCGAATTCTCGTCGGCGGCCAAAGGCGAGACCCTCGAAGACACGATCCGCATCGTCAGCGGCTACGCCGACGTGATCGTGGTGCGGCACAACGAGGAGGGCGCGGCCAAACGGGCGGCGGCCGTGAGCACGGTGCCCATCATCAACGCGGGAGACGGTCCGGGCCAGCACCCCACCCAGGCGCTGCTCGACCTCTACACGATCAAGGACGAGCTGAACCGGATCGACGGCATCAAGGTTGCCCTGGTCGGCGATCTCGCGAACGGCCGGACGGTCCGCTCGCTCACCTACCTGCTCAGCAAGTTCAAGGAAATCCAACTGACGTTTGTCGCCCCCCCACTCGTAGCCATGCGAGACGATTTGAAAGCGCACCTCGACGAGCACCACGTCCCGTGGGTCGAAACGCAGGACCTCGAGTCGGTGCTGCCCGAGGTCGACGTGGTCTACATGACCCGAATCCAGAAGGAGCGGTTCGCCGACCCCGCCGCCTACGAAGCCGTGAAGGGCATCTACCGGATCGACAAGGGCTCGCTCGACCTCATGCGCAAGTACGCGATCGTGATGCACCCGCTGCCGCGGGTCGACGAGATCGCGCCCGAGGTCGACGCGGACGCCCGCGCCGCCTACTTCCGGCAAGCGCGCAATGGGCTGCACGTCCGCATGGCGCTCCTCGACCGGCTGCTGGCATGAGCGTCACAGAAGGACGTCTCAAAGCGACGGTGATGGACGCCGACCAGATCCGCCGCTCGCTTTCGCGCATCGCCCACGAGATCCTGGAGCGGAATCGCGGAACGCAGGATGTCGTGCTGGTCGGCATCCTCGCCAAAGGCGATCACCTGGCGGTCCGGCTTGCGGCGAAGCTGATGGAGCTGGAAGGCACGCATGTCGCGGTCGGCTCTCTCGACATCAGCCAGCACCGCGACGACCGCCACCTGCGCGAGCCGGCTCACCGCGCGACGTCGCAAATGCCCGAGGTCGGCGGCAAGGTCGTCGTCCTCGTCGATGACGTGATCCATCACGGCAGGACAGCGCGAGCCGCGATGGATGCGCTGATGGACTTTGGACGCCCGCAGGCCATCCAGCTGGCGGTCTTGATCGACCGCGGGCATCGCGAGCTGCCGATCCGGCCCGATTACGTCGGGAAGAACGTCCCCACGTCGGACGCGGAGCGCATCGAGGTGCTGGTGGCGGAAGACGACGGCATCGACCAGGCGGTGATCGTTGCCGGCTAGAAAGGTCTTCGCGGCGCTGGTGCTGGAGGACGGTCGGTCATTCGTCGGCACGGCGTTGGGCGCCGACGTCGTCGGTGAGGGAGAGGTGGTCTTCAACACGGCGATGACCGGATACCAGGAGGTGCTCACCGATCCCTCATACGCCGGGCAGATGGTGTGCATGACCTACCCGCTGCAGGGCAACTACGGAGTGCGCGACGCCGACGCCGAGTCCTCGCGGCCCTGGGCGCGCGCGCTCGTCGTGCGATGGGCGTGCCCGGCGCCGAGCCATCACTCGAGCGAGGCTTCGCTCGACGAGTACCTGACCCGATGGAAGGTACCCGCGATCACGGAGATCGACACGCGCGCGCTGACGCGCCACCTGCGCACGCATGGAGCGCTGCGCGCGGTCCTGGTCCACGAGTCGAAGGCCCCAGGCCAGGCGCGACTGGCCGAGCTGGCCGCGGCGGCGCGCCGTGTGACGCCACTTTCGGAGCAGGACCTGGTGGCTCAAGCGTCGCGGACCGCGACAGAGGAGTGGCTCGAGGCGCTGCCGGTCGAGCTGCGACGCGGTCAGCGGGCAGACGGCTCCGGGCTGACGATCGCGGTGGTCGACTACGGGGTCAAGAGCAACATCCTTCGCTCTCTTCGCGAACGCGGTTGTCGCGTTGTCGTGCTGCCACATAGCGCGACCTGGAGGGACGTCGAGTCCACCGGCGCGGATGGCATGGTCCTGGCGAACGGCCCTGGCGATCCGGCGGTGCTCGACGGACCGGTGGAGCTGGCGCGCCAGGCTCTGGGCCGAATCCCCATCTTCGGCATCTGCCTCGGCCACCAGATTCTCGGCCGCGCGGCCGGCGCGAGCACCTCTCGCCTCCCCTTCGGCCATCACGGCGCCAACCACCCGGTCAAGGACCTCGAGACGGGCCGGGTGCACATCACGAGCCAGAACCACGAGTTCCAGGTGGACGCGGATTCGATTCCGGCCGGCGACTTCTTCGTCTCCCAGCGCAACCTCAACGACGGATCGGTCGAAGGACTCAGCCATCGCAGCCTGCCTGTCTTCAGCGTTCAGTACCACCCCGAAGGCTGCCCGGGACCACAGGACAACCAGCACCTCTACGACCGGTTCGTGGAGATGGTCCGCGACCGTCGCCCGGTCTTGCGGGCGGTCGGAGGCGCCGCGCAGCCCCCCAAGCCCCGCAAGGTCCTGATCCTGGGCTCGGGCCCGATCGTGATCGGCCAGGCCGCCGAGTTCGACTACGCCGGAACCCAGGCCTGCAAGGCGCTACGCGAAGAGGGCATCACGACCGTGCTCGTGAACTCCAACCCGGCGACGATCATGACCGACGAGGAGGTCGCGGACAGGGTCTACCTCGAGCCGCTGACGGTCGACGCCGTGGAGCGGGTCATCGCGCGGGAGCGGCCGGACGCGCTGCTGCCGACCCTGGGCGGGCAGACTGCCTTGAACCTTGCGACGGAGCTGGCCGCGGCGGGCGTGCTCGATCGGTACCACGTGCGGATGCTCGGCGCCGGCATTGAAACCATCCGCAAGGCGGAGGACCGCCAGGCCTTCAAGGACCTGCTCGAGGGCATCGGGGAACCGGTGCCGGTCTCGCGCGTCTGCGAGTCGCTGGAGGATGTGCGCTCCTTCGCCGCGGAGGTTGGCCTGCCGCTGGTCATCCGCCCGGCTTACACGCTGGGCGGAACGGGCGGGGGCTTCGTGACCAACGACGCAGACCTCGAACGGGTGGCGATCGGTGGCCTGAACGCATCGCCGATCCACCAGGTCCTCATCGAGCGGTCGCTGTGGGGATGGAAGGAGATCGAGTACGAGGTGATGCGGGACGCGGCCGACACCTGCATCACCGTCTGCAACATGGAGAACCTCGACCCCATGGGCGTGCACACCGGTGACTCCATCGTGGTTGCGCCCGCGCAGACGCTGTCCGACCGCGATCACCAGATGCTCCGCTCTTCGGCGATCCGCATCATCCGCGCCCTCGGAATCGAGGGCGGCTGCAACGTGCAGTTCGCGCTGGACCCGAAGAGCTCGACCTACTACGTGATCGAGGTCAACCCGCGCGTCAGCCGGTCTTCCGCGCTGGCCTCCAAGGCGACCGGGTACCCGATCGCTCGGGTCGCCGCCAAGGTGGCGGTGGGACGGCGCCTCGAGGAAATCCGCAACGAGGTCACCGGGCGCACGTTTGCGGCCTTCGAGCCCGCCCTCGACTACTGCGTGGTCAAGATTCCACGCTGGCCCTTTGACAAGTTTCCCGCCGGCGACCGGCGCCTCGGGACGCAGATGGCCTCCACCGGCGAGGTGATGGCGATCGAGCGCACCTTCGAAGCGGCCCTGGTCAAGGCGATTCGCTCCCTCGAGCAGAAGCCGCCGGCCACGCAGGAGCTGGGCCCGGAGACGATCGACCAACCAAACGACCGGAGACTGTTCGCGCTGCTCAACGCCTTGAGGAACGGGGCCGGCGCGGAATCCCTCGCGGAGCGGAGCGGCATCGACCGGTGGTTCATCGACCGGATGGCAAACCTCGTCCGGCTCGAGGTCGAGGGCGACGTGCGCGAGCTGCGCCGCGCCGGCTTCTCCGACGCAATGATCGAAGGCCTGCGCGGCGAGACGGTGGAGAGCGCAGTTCCGAACTACAAGCTGGTCGACACGTGCGCCGCGGAGTTCGAGGCCGCGACGCCTTACTACTACTCATGCTGGGAGGAGGAGACCGAGAGCTCGCCGGTCGAGGCACGTACCGCTCTCGTCATCGGCTCCGGCCCGATCCGGATCGGCCAGGGCATCGAGTTCGACTACTGCTCGGTCCACGCCGCGTGGTCATTGCGCGAAGCGGGTGTGCGCGCGGTATTGGTCAACTCGAACCCGGAGACGGTCTCGACGGACTTCGACACCTCCGATCGCCTTTACTTCGACCCGCTCGACCTCGACGGCGCGCTGCACGTCGCGCAGGTCGAGCGCGTCGGCGGGGCCCTCGTCCAATTCGGCGGTCAGACCGCGATCAACCTGGCGGAGGCGCTCAACCAGCGTGGGGTGGAGATCATGGGATCGAGCGTCGAGGCCATCGACCTCGCAGAAGACCGGCGGGCTTTCGCCAAGGCGCTCGACGCGATCGGCATACCGCAGCCCGTCGGCGGCACGACGACCACGGTCGAGGAGGCGGTCGCGATCGCGGAGCGGGCCGGGTACCCCGTGCTCGTTCGGCCCTCATACGTGCTCGGCGGACGGGCGATGGAGATTGTGCGCAACCGCGACGAGCTACGGCGCTACATGTTCTGGGCCATCAGCGCCATGCCGCGGGGCACGGTCCTGGTCGATAAGTACCTCCAGGGCACCGAGGTCGAGGTCGACGCGATCACCGACGGGGAGACCGTGGTCATCCCGGGCGTCATGCAGCACGTCGAGCGCGCGGGCGTGCATTCGGGCGATTCATATGCGGTGTACCCGGCCCAGAGCCTGGAGGCGTCCGAGCTCGACCACGTGGTCGACTACACCGTGAAGATCGCGCGTCACCTACGCCTGCGCGGAATGGTGAACGTGCAGTACGTCGTGCACCGCGGTCACGTGTACGTGCTCGAGGTCAACCCTCGTTCGTCGCGCACGGTCCCCTTTCTCTCCAAGGTGACGGGGGTGCCTATGGTCAAGCTCGCCACGCGTGTGATGCTCGGCGAGAAGCTCGCAGACATGGGTTGGTCGACCGGGCTCGTCCCCCCGCGCGACCTCGTCGCGGTCAAGGCTCCTGTCTTCTCGATGAACAAGCTTCTAGCGGTCGACTCCTACCTCGGCCCAGAGATGAAATCTACGGGCGAGGCGATCGGCATCGCCGGAACCCTGAACGAAGCTCTCCGCAAGGCATTTGCCGCTTCAGGGATGCAGATCGAGCGAGGCGGCTCGGCCCTGCTCACCATCGCCGACGTGGACAAACCCGAGCTTTTCCCAATCGTTTCCCGCCTGATCCAGATGGGTTGGTCGCTGGTGGCGACGGATGGCACCGCCCGGGCGCTTCGTCAGGCCGGCTTCTCGCCGCGAGTGGTGGCGAAGATCGGCGAGCCGGGACCGACTGTTGTGGACATCATCACGCAAGGGCAGGTCGACCTCGTCATCAACACGATGTCGAACATCTACGCGGAGCCGGGCGAGGTGGGGGGACCGGTTTTTAAAGACGGCTTCGAGATCCGGCGCGCTGCGGTCGAGCGGCGGATCCCATGCCTGACCTCGCTCGACACTGCCACGGCGCTGCTCGAATCAGCCGTGGCGGCCTCGCGCGACATGGAGGTGCGCACGATCGAAGAGTGGAGGCAGGGTGTCACCTCCCCGCCCGCGGGGTGGTCCGGCGAAGCCGGGGTAGGGGGACCTGGCTAGTGTTCCTGGTGGACGCGCGCATAACCGGCAAGCGCCTGGTCGCGCGCGACATGTACGTCATCACGATGCACGCTCCGCAGATCGCCGCGACGGTGCTGCCCGGTCAGTTCGTGAACATCGGCTGGTCACCGGGCCCGTTGCTTCGTAGGCCTTTTTCCGTGTATCGCGTCGACGGCGAGCGAATCGAGATTGTTTTGAAAGCGGTGGGCTCTGGAACTGCGCAGCTGCTCTCAATGATCCAGGGGGACCGAGTCAGCTGCCTCGGGCCGCTGGGACATGGATTCGAGATCAGAGCTGGCACGCGCACAGCGGTCCTCGTGAGCGGCGGGTTGGGAGTCGCGTCGATGACGCTCGCTGCGAGGCAAGCCGCCGCGCTGGGAATCCGAGTGACCTGGGTCCACGGCGCCCGCACGAAGGAAGACCTGTGCTCCGAATCCGACGGGGACGACCTCATCTGGGCCACGGACGACGGCTCGAAGGGTGTGAAGGGCACCGCCGTGGCCGCCGCGCCGGATGCCGACCTCGTGCTGGCCTGCGGGCCCAACCGCATGCTCGCGGCCGCCGCCGAGCGGTGGCCGGACGCGCAGGTCGCGGTCGAGACCTACATGGGCTGCGGCACGGGGGTGTGCCTCGGCTGCGCCGTCCCGCTGAAGCGCGGAGGCTATGACCGCGCGTGCAAAGAGGGCCCGGTCTATCGGGCGGCAGACATCGACTGGGAGGCCTTGCCATCCCATCTCTCGTACGCGGTTCCGGTTCCGGCGTGAACCGCCAGGCGCGCGCAGGGCGCAATGCAAACGTCGACACGTCGGTCGAGGTCGGCATTCTGAAGCTGCGCGGGCCGGTGCTCGCCGCGTCGGGCACGTTCGGTTACGGGACCGAGGTGCCGCTACTCGAGCGGGAGGCGCTCGGAGCCATGGTCTCGAAGGGCATCTTCCTGCGGCCGCGGGCCGGCACGCCCCCGCCTCGCATTGCCGAAACGCCGAGCGGGATGCTCAATGCGATCGGACTTCAGGGCCCGGGGGTCGAGGCGCTCATCCGCGATTACGCGCCGAGATGGGCGGAGTGGGATTTCCCGGTGTTCGTCAACATCAACGGCGAGTCGGCGGACGAGTACGGCGAGCTCGCGGCGCGACTGGACGGCGTGCCCGGAGTCGCGGGCTTCGAGATCAACATCTCGTGCCCCAACGTCGAGCAGGGCGGCCTTTACTTCGGCAACGACCCGCGCGCCGCGGCGGCGGTGACCGAAGCCGTGCGCAAGCGGACCCGCCTCCCGGTCTGGGTGAAGCTCACGCCCATGGTCACCGACATCGGTGTCATCGCCCGCGCCGTAGAGGCCGCCGGAGCCGACGCGCTCTGCGCGATCAACACGTTCGTCGGGATGTCGGTCGACCTCAACTCCTACGAACCTCGGCTCAGCTTCCGGACCGGAGGTCTCTCCGGTCCGGCCATCCGCCCTCTCGCCGTGCACCTGGCCCACCAGGCCGCGCGTGCGGTGAGGATCCCGGTGATCGGTGTCGGTGGGATCGCGCGGGCGGAGGACGCGCTCGAATTCCTGGTCGCGGGCTGCACCGCGGTCCAGGTCGGCACCGCCACCTTCGTCAACCCCCTCGCCATCGCCGAAGTGAACGACGGCATCGCCGCATTCCTCGAAGCCAAGGGCTTCAGCTCGCTGGCCGATCTCCCGCGTTTTCTGCCTCGAGACTGATTCCCGAGCAGTCGTGGGATCATCGCGGGGTGAGCAAGATTCACGAGTCGGTCGACATCAAGGCTCCCGCCAGCCGCGTCTGGGCAGTCGTCCAGGAAGACGTCGAGCACGCGCCGAAATGGTCTTCCTATCTGGCCAAGGCGGAGAAGCTCGACGACGGGCCTCCCGGACAAGGCACCCGCTATCGCTACCAGCTCGACCTTCCGGGCGGGTTCAAGGAAACGATCGAGGTGGAGCAGACCACCTACCTGAAGCTGAAGCGGTGCGCGGGCCGGTTCACGCGCGGCCCGCTGAAGGGCACGTGGGCGTACACGTACACAGAGAAAAAGGACGGCACCACGCACGTCGTCTATGACATGGACTACGAGCTCGGAGGTCTGCTCCGCTTCACCGGTGGGCTGCTGACGAAGCAGTACGCGGAAGGGATCCGCAAGACCATGGCGGCACTCAAGACGTACGTGGAGTCAGGCAAGGGACCGAAGGCCAAGGCGTAAGCCGGCTCAGTCGAGCTGGGCTTCCGCCTCGATCTCCACCTTCCACCGCTCATCCAGCAGACTTTTGACCACGACCATCGTCGCCGCCGGGGCGGCAGAGCCGAGCGCCTCACCGTGCGCCTTGCCGACGGCGGCCGCGAACGCGGTGTCGGTCAAGAACATTCGTGTGCGTACGACCTGATCGAGTGACGCACCCGCCTCGTGGAGCGCAGCTTCGATGATCTCGAAGCACCGCCTGGCCTGGATGTATGGGTCCGGGTCGACCGTGCCATCGGGCCAGATCGGCGCCGTGCCCGAAACCAGGACCCGGTTGCCCACGCGAAGGGCGCGACTGAACCCAATCGTCTTTTCGAACGGGGAGCCCGACCGGATACGCCGGCGTTCTGTCGAGGTCAGGGGCGCTTGAAGGGCAGCAGCTCCAGCTGCTCGAAGCGATCCTGCACCGCGGTCCGCAGCTCGTTCGAAAGCGCCGTCAGGCGCTGCTGAGGGTTGTCCTCGATCGCGATCGCTCGCAGCTTTCGCAGCGCGGTCTGCATGGCGTAAAGGCCTGCCGGCTCGTTGCTCGTCAGCTTGGCCGCCGCGCCGCGGAGCTCCCGCGTGAGCTCTTCGTGGCCGTGAGCGCGCAGCCAGTTGGACAGCCGTGCGGCCGCCACCAGCACGCGTTGCGTCTTCGGGTTCAGGCCTGACGGCACGTTTTCGTGCGGTCGGTTTTGAAACACGGACGGGACGCTCGCGGGGCGCTGCAGAGAACGTATGCGCTTGAGGGTGCCTTTCAGGTGAGGGCCCAGCATGACGAGGACCCCGGCGAGCACGAGGAGGCCCACCACAAACCCCACCAGGACCTCCAGCAGCATTTTCCCTAGGGTACGCTTGAACGGCGCCGCTGTTGTCATGCAATCGGGGATCCCCCCGAACTCACAGCGAAGCCACAGGTTTCGCGCGGAACACGGAGGTAGGGGTACGGGCAAATCCACACCGGTCGCGGTCATCACGGGGGCGTCCTCAGGGATAGGCGCCGCCACGTCGGTCGCTCTCGGGCGGATGGGCTTCCAGATCGTTGTCGGCGCGCGTCGCCTGGATCGCCTCAAGCGGGTTGCCGGCGAGGAAGGCATTGCGATTGCGCTCGACGTCACCGACAAGAAGAGCATCGAGGCGTTCGTGCGCGAGGTTTCCAAAAAGTTTGGGCGCATCGACGTGCTGGTCAACAACGCGGGCGGGGCGCTGGGACTCACGCCGATTGAAAAAGCATCGGACGAAGACTGGATCGGCATGTGGCAGGTCAATGTGCTCGGTTTGATGTGGATGACCCGGGCGTGCCTACCGCTGCTGCGCAAGGCCAAGCATGGCCACGTTGTGAACATCGGATCGATCGCTGGGTTCGAGACCTACAAAGGAGGCGCCGGCTACACCGCCGCCAAGCATGCCGTGCGTGCGATCACGCGCACGCTTCGGCTCGAGCTCAACGGAGAACCGATCCGCGTGACCGAGATCGACCCCGGTCTCGTCGAGACCGAGTTCAGCGTCGTGCGCTTCCATGGCGACCGCAAGGCGGCCAAAGCCGTCTACGAGGGTTTGAAGCCGCTGTCCGCCGAGGACATCGCGGACTGCGTGGTCTTCGCTGTCACGCGGCCTCCGCACGTGGACATCGATGAGATCGTGGTGCGCCCGGTGGCCCAGGCCACCGCCCAGGTGGTTGCCCGCAAGACCACAAAAGGAAGGAGTTAACGCCAGATCTGCGTGGCGGGTAGGCCGGGCTTCGCCAGGCCGTCTAACCCGCATCCATGAATGTCGCCTGCTCGTAGTGAGGAGTGACCACTTAGATAAGTCCCATCCGCATACCGGAAGGAGAGCAGCGCCTGCGGCGCAGCCGCACGCGCGATGAGAGGAAACCATCCGGGTTTCCTCCATTCCTATTCGTAGTAGTTCTGTCCCAGCTCGATCCAGCCAGGATTCGGACATCCGCTCGAGGTGTGAGCGTGCGTGCAGTGCACTCCGATCTTGGGTCCCGGGTCGATGTAGAGCTGGCCGTGGATCACCAGCGCGTCTCCCGCGTGGGCGGGGACCGAGGGCGCGAGGGATGTGTTGTGGTCGATCTCGAGCACCTCGCCCGTCGATGCTTTGATCTCGAACCGCTCGTGCCCGCCGGATTCCACGGGGTCGTTCAACACTGTCGCGTCGAACGTCACCTCCGCGCCATTGGTGCTGTTGACGATGTCCTGGTGAAGTCCCTGGTCATCCGGGGTCTCGCGGCCGCCGCACGCGAGCAGCGCAAGCGCCACCGCGAGCGCGATGCAGAGCCGCCTCATTTCCCCAGCGCCTGCTCGAGCGTGATGCGTCCCTCGTAGAGGGCCTTGCCGAGGATGACCGCATACGCGCCGGCTGCGGCGACCTGCGCGATCTCGTCGAGCGATGAGATGCCGCCCGAGTAGTGCACGGGAAGGCCGGTCATCGAGCGCACTCTGGCCAGTGTCGCCAGGTCAGGACCCGACAGCGTGCCGTCTCTGTCGATGCATGTCACGATCACGCCGGCCAGAGGCAACCTGTCCCAGCGGGCGAGGAGGGATCCGATCATGACCGGTTCGGTCTCGGTCCAGCCGCTGACCGCCGCCTTCTCGTCGCGCACGTCCAGGGCGGTCAAAACGCGTCCAGGATGCCGCCGGGCGCATCTCTCGAGGAGGTGCGGGTCACGCACGGCCGCGGTGCCCATGACCACTGCTTGGGCGCCCAAGCTGAGCCAGGCGTCGACTGCCTCGGCCGATCGAATCCCACCAGCGACCTGGACCTCGACGTCATTCCGCCGCACGATCGACTCGATGACCGTCTTGTTCTCGCCAGTGCCGCGGGCGCCGTCAAGGTCGACCACGTGGAGGCGCTTGGCACCGGCTTGGGCGAACTCGGCCGCCACGTCGAGGGGATCGTCCGAGTAAACGGTCGGCTTCCCGTAGTCGCCTTTGACCAGGCGAACGCAGCGCCCGCCCAAGAGATCAATCGCCGGGATGACCACCAAGGTTCCTGATCCTCCGCGGTCGGAGGCCTACCTGTAGTTGGTGAACTGAAGGGGAACCGGGATGTCCTCCGCTTCGCGCAGGGCCTTGATCACGAGCTGCAGCGTGTCCTTGTCCTTGCCCACCACCCGAAGCTGGTCGCCCTGGATGCGCACCTGGACCTTGGGCGACACGTTCTGGATTCGCTTGCGCAGGTCGCGCGCGATGTCGTCGGTGATTCCTGCATTGAGCTGAATCTCGATCTGGCCTCGACCCTTGCCGACGGTCTTCGGATCGCCCGCCTTGAAGAGCTTCGGCGAAAGTTGCCTCCTGGCGCCCTTCTCGCGCAGGACCTGAAGGGCCGCCTTCGCCCTTTCCTCGCTGGCCGAATCGATCAGGATCCGGTTTTCCTGGTGGTCATACACCGTGGCCGTGTCTTTGAAGTCGTAGCGCGTGCCGACCTCGCGGCGCGCCTGGTCCAGCGCGTTGGTCAGCTCGGCCGCGTCGAACTCCGAGACGACGTCGAAAGAGGACTCAGCCACTGCTGGCGTGAAGGATCGCGTTAATGCCAATGACGACCGCGGCCACCGCCAGCGCGAGGCCGGCCACCGAGGTGAGCACCAGCAGCGCGCCAATTCCCGCGGTGCCTTCGTCGAGGGGCTCCACGGCGGGCTTGTCGTACGGGTCCGGACCGTAGTCGAGGTCATCGACTCCCGCCTCGCGCGCTCGCCGGACCAGTTCGTCGAGCGCGGGCTTGCCGCCCGGTGGCAGCGGCTTGTCGCTCAGTGTGGCGACCGCGTCTTTGAGGTTGTCCCGGGTCCGGCCGAGCTCGGCCACCACCATGTCGAGCGTCTGCATGGCAGCCGGGGTCGGCTGCTCTCGGCGAAGGTCCGCGATGATGCCGTACACGCTCACAGTCCGGATTCATAACAGAAGCCGGGCGTGCCGTGCAGCCGGGCCTACACTTATTTCGATGAGCGTGGAGGCGAAATCGAAGGCCGCGGTCAAGAAACGCGCGGTTCATCCCAACACCTGGGTCTTTCACGAAGGGGAGTTCGCTCGGTACCACGACGTGCGTCTCGGCCTGATGACGCACGCGCTTCACTACGGCACCGGCGTGTTCGAAGGCATTCGCGCCTACTGGAACGCAAAGCAGCAGCAGCTCCACCTGCTCGAGGCGGCGCACCACTACGAGCGCATGCGCCGATCGGCCAACGTGATGCGGATGACCCTGCCGCATTCGACTGAAGAGCTGGTCAACTTCACGCTCGACCTGCTGCGCCGCAACGAGTTCAAGACCGACGTGTACGTCCGGCCGCTCCTCTATACGTCGAGCGAAGAGATCGGAGTTCGACTGCACAACCTGGAGCACAGCTTTTTCATCTACGCGATACCGTTCGGCAACTACGTCGAGATCGAGTCGGGTATTCGCTGCATGGTGAGCACGTGGCGGAGGGTGCCGGACCAGTCACTGCCGGCGCGCGCGAAGATCACAGGCTCCTACGCGCAGTCGGCGCTCGCGAAGTCGGAGGCGGTCGAGTCGGGATTTGACGAGGCGATCGTGCTGACGGTCGACGGGCATGTCTCCGAAGGCTCCGCCGAGAACCTCTTCATGTTCAAAGACGGGACGTTCTTCACGCCACCGGTCACGGACGACATCCTCGAAGGCGTTACGCGAACGCTGATCATCAAGCTCATCAAAGACGAGCTGGGCATGCCAGCCGTCGAACGAAGCATCGACCGCACCGAGCTGTACACGTGCGATGAGCTCCTCCTGTGCGGTACGGGGGCGCAGATCTCACCGGTCGTCGAGGTGGATCGGCGACCGGTCGGCAACGGAAAGGTCGGCGAGTTCACCCAGGAGCTGCAGAACATTTACTTCGAAGCCGTGCGCGGCGAGTCGAAGAAGTACCAGGACTGGACGATCCCCGTCTATTAAGGCCCGCACAAGTGCTCCGGTGAAAGTCGTCGTCGCCCCCAACGCTTTCAAGGGATCCCTAACCGCTTCCCAGGCCGCCGACGCGATCGCGCGCGGGGTGCGCGAGGTCTTTCCGGACGCCGAGGTGCTCGAGGTGCCGGTCGCGGATGGCGGCGACGGCACCGTCGAAGCGCTGGTCAGCGCCCACCGCGGTACCTATCTGACCGCGGGCGTGGAAGGGCCGCTCGGGGATCCGGTGAGCGCCGTCTACGGGATGATCGATGCGGGACGGACAGGGGTGATGGAGCTCGCCTCTGCGAGCGGGTTGACCCTGATCCCGGCCGGCCGCCGAGACCCGCGCAAGGCATCCACGTACGGGTTCGGTCAGCTGCTGGAGGCGGTTCGCGGGGCGGGCGCCGGCCAGGTCCTCGCCGGCATTGGGGGCTCCGCCACGAACGACGGTGGCGCCGGCATGGCACAGGCGCTTGGCTACCGGTTGCTGGACGCCGCGGGTCGCGATCTGCCGCGCGGGGGCGCCGCGCTGGCGCGCCTGGAGAGGATCGACCCTGCGGGATTCGATCCCGGCTGGCATGCGGTGAACATGATGGTGGCCTGCGACGTGACCAATCCGCTGACCGGTCCGCAGGGTGCGAGCGCGGTGTACGGGCCGCAGAAGGGAGCCGACGAGGCGTCGGTACGAGAGCTTGATGCCGCGCTGGTGAACTTCGCCGCGGTCATCGAGCGCGACCTCGGCAAGCGGGTGGCGGACGTGCCTGGAGCAGGCGCGGCGGGCGGCGCCGGCGCGGGGCTGCTGGCCTTTCTCGACGCCAGGCTGGTCCCCGGCGCTCCACTCATCGTGACCGCCAGTGGACTCGACGAGAAGCTGCCGGGCGCCGACCTGGTCATCACAGGGGAAGGGCGGGTGGATTCCCAGACGGCTTACGGCAAGGCGCCTGGCGAGGTGGCAAAACGCGCGCAAGCGGCTAGAATCCCGGTTCTCCTCATAGCCGGGAGCAAAGCGCCCGGCTGGGAGGCGTTGAGCGATCTCGGTGTCACCGCGGTGGTGACGCTGGACGAGGAAGGTGACAATCTGCAGCAGCTCATGGGAGATGCCGGCGAAATGCTGAAACGCGCCACCGTGCGGGCTTGCAAGGAACGCGCTTGGGAATAGACGAGAAGGAGCCGCCACCGACCAAAGAGGGCCTCGAGCCCACGGACGTCGACCTGGTCAAGGCGTACCGCGCCGGTGATATCCACGCGTTCGAGGAGCTGCACCGTCGCTACGTCGCGTCCATCTACCGCCTGGTTCGCCGCAAGCTCGGCGACGCGCTGCTGGCCGAGGACATCGCGCAGGAAACGTTCATGAAAGCGCTGCGAATGATGGACCGCGTCGACGACTCCTTCAACTTCGGTGGGTGGGTGCACACGGTGGCACGCAACCTGTGCTTCGACGAGCTGCGGCGCCGCCAGCGCGATCTACGCGCCGACGACGGAGTGGAGGCCGATGAGGGAGAGCTGCTCGCCAACCTGCCGTCGACGAGCAAGAGCTTCGACCCGGTGCTGGTCCAGGAATCGAACGAGATGCGCCGACAGGTGTGGGCGGTCGCCCAGAGGCTGCCGGAGAAGTACCGCCTCGTGCTGACGCTTCGCGAGCTGCAGGACCTGAGCTACCGGCAGATCGCCCGCACGCTCAAGATGTCCGAGAGCGCGGTCGAGACGCTTCTGTACCGCGCCCGACTGCGTTTCAAAGAGGAGTACATCGCCGCCGAAGGTGAGGGCGAGCTGAGCCACGCGGAAGCCGTCCCGCTCTTGGCCCCGTACCTGGCCGGCAAGCTTCGCCGGAACCAGGCCGACGCCGTTCGTAAGCACATTGCCGTTTGCATGAAGTGCGCTCGTCGAATCGGGCGGCGCCGCGCGCGCAGGAGTGTGGAGACATGAGGGTTAGTACAGTAGGTGTGACATGGCCAAGGTAGTCGTGCGCTTCTTCGACGACGAGACGCTGGAAGGGGTCGCGCGCGATCTTGATTTCGACGAGCCTGACTTTCTGGTCGAGGTTGACGATGCCGGCGGCCTGGAGAACAACGAGACCGCCTGGATTCCTCTGACGGCGGTCAAGTGGGTCGAGCTGCCGCGCGACCAGGAGCTTGCCTCCGAGACACCGACCCGTAAGGTCGCCATCCGGTTCCTCGACGGCGAGGTGCTGCGAGGCCACCTGGACGGCTCGCTCGAGCGTCATCGCTATGGCGTCGTCTTGCACCTCCACGCCGAGCAGGCCGACAGCCCCGTCCGCAAGCTTGGAATCCCGTTCTCGGCGGTGAAAGCGCTCTTCTTCATCCGAGAGTTCGATGCGCGCGGCGAGGAGGCCGGGACCGCTTCCGACGCCTACCTGGCGCGCAGGACCATGGCCCCGCTCCTGGACGTGCTCGAGGAGATGGACATGCTGACCCGCCTGCACCGGGACGGGCTGCTGACCGACGGCGAGTACGCCTCGAAGCGGACTTTGGTCCTGGAACGGCTCTAAGCCCCACAACCAGTGCTGAGTGGAGCTTTAGGCCGGATTTACTCCGGCCGTCACCCAAGCGTCCTAATTCCAGGCGCCTCCAAGCGCGGCCGAGGAGAGGAAGGGGTCCCGCGGGGGAGGACATCCTGTTCTCACCCGCGCCTTTCTACCCAGTAAGAAAGAACCCTCGGCGTAGAATTCCGTTCGTGGCCGAACGCAGTGCTTCGCGTAATGGAAACGGCGCCGTGAAGGGCTCTTTCAAGGTCAAGGCCGGTCTTGCCCAGATGCTCAAGGGCGGCGTGATCATGGACGTCGTCACACCCGAGCACGCCCGCATCGCCCAGGAGGCCGGGGCCTGTGCCGTGATGGCGCTGGAGCGCGTACCTGCCGACATCCGGAAGGAAGGCGGCGTGGCCCGCATGTCCGACCCCGACCTGATCAGGTCGATCATGGAAGCGGTGACCATCCCGGTCATGGCGAAGTGCCGGATCGGGCATTTCGTCGAGGCGCAGATCCTGCAGGCGTTGGGCATCGACTACATCGACGAGTCCGAGGTGCTGACGCCCGCTGACGAGGAGAACCACATCGACAAGCACCCGTTCAAGGTGCCGTTCGTATGCGGCTGCAGGGACCTCGGCGAGGCGACGCGCCGCATCGCCGAAGGCGCGGCCATGATCCGCACCAAGGGCGAGGCCGGCACCGGCAACGTCGTCGAGGCGGTTCGCCACGCGCGCGCTGTGAACGCCGGCATCCGCAAGCTCCAGGGACTGAACCACGCGGAGCTCGTTCACGAGGCCAAGCTGATCGGCGCGCCGGTGGACGTTCTCGAGGAATGCCAGCGGCTCGGCCGCCTGCCAGTCGTCAACTTCGCGGCGGGCGGCATCGCGACGCCGGCCGACGCCGCGTTGATGATGCAGCTGGGAGTCGACGGCGTGTTCGTCGGGTCGGGCATCTTCAAGTCCGAGGACCCCTTGAAGCGTGCCAAGGCGATCGTCGCGGCCACCACGTACTACGACAAGCCGGAGCGCCTGGCCGAGGTGTCCGCGGGACTGGGGAAGGCCATGGATGGTCTCGAGATCCCTTCCATCCCCAAGGACGGATTGCTCGCTGCCCGAGGCTGGTAGCTCCGCTCCCAAAAGGAGCAACAGCCCCCTCATCGGGGTCCTCGCGATGCAGGGTGCTTTCGCCGAGCATGTTCGTGCCCTGGAAAAGTCCGGTGCGCGCACGCGCCTGGTGCGCACGCGTGAAGACCTGGAAGGGCTCGACGGCATCGTGCTCCCGGGCGGCGAGAGCACGACCATGACGATGCTGATGGAGCGCGCCGGCCTGCTGGAGCCGCTGCGCGAGGCGATCGCCGGAGGGCTGGCCACGTTCGCGACCTGCGCGGGGATGATCGTGCTCGCGCGTGACGTGGTGGACGGGATGGCCGATCAGCGAGGGCTGGGATTGCTGGACGTCGCGGTCCGGCGCAATGGCTACGGCCGCCAGGTCGACAGTTTCGAAGCCGAGCTGGACGTTACCGGTTTGGGTGGAAAGCCATTTCCGGGAGTCTTCATCCGGTCGCCGCTGGTCGAATCGGCGGGTTCAACCGAGGTGATGGCCCGGCTCGATGGGCATGCCGTCGCGGTCCGGCAGGGGCGCATCGTCGCGCTCTGCTTCCACCCCGAGCTGACCGGCGACCTGCGCCTGCATCGCGAGTTCGTAAAGCTGGCGGCATCGTGAAAATTCGTGCCGCCGGGTTGCTGGACCTCGCGCGAATCGAAGAGATGCACCGCTCGGCCGACATCCGCCTCAGCCAGGCCGAGCCGCCGGCGGCAAGGCTGTGGTCGCTGCTGAGCTCGACTCTGTCCGCGCTGCTGCCCCTCTCACAGGAGACGCTGATCTACGTCGCGGAAGAGAACGGCAAGGTGGTCGGCTTCATCCAGGCTTCGGGCCAGCCACTTGGACTGGACCTGCGGCGGGCGACCGTGCTGCAGGTCCTGAACCTACAGGTGGCCGACGAATCCGATTCCGAGGAGGTGGCGCCGGCGCTGGTGGAGCACCTTTCGAACCAGGCGCTCGAACGTGGCGCCCTGCGCCTGTTCGTCCGCCTGCCCGAGCGGGACACGCTGCTCCCTGCATTCCGGCTGCGCGGTTTCCGCCAGTACGCGACGGAGGTTGTCGTCTACGCCGACAAGCCCGTCATGCGCTCGGAGCAGTTTCCCGACGGAGTGCGGCCGGTCAAGCGTGGCGACAACCGGATGCTCTATCAGTTGTACCGGAAGGTGACGCCTCAGGGCGTGTCTCAGATCGAAGCCCCGACCTACCGCGATTGGAGGGCGCTGCACGGCGGCGAGTGGACGGGCAGGCTGGCCGCGCGGGGATCCGATAAGCACGAGTTTGTCGTCGACCGGGTCGAGGTGGTCGGGTGGGTCAAGGCCGAGCGCAGCTCCGGGGCGCGCCCGGATACGTTGAATTTCATGGTGCTGCCTGAAGGTCCGCTGCCGGGCGAGCTTGCGGACTTCGGCCTCTCGCTGTTGGGAGACTCCGAGGCGCCGACCTGGTCGAGCCTCCGTCACTATGATTCCCACATGATCGACGCCCTCCGCGGGCGTGGATTCAGCGTACTTTTGACGCAGTTGTTGTTGGTCAAAGAGCTTGCGGTCCGCGTACCGGTGCGCGAGAAGGGACTGGTGCCTTCGTTCGGATGAGCACAGAGGCTCGAATCGCCCGCCAGGTCGCCACGCGAACGCAAGACCCTAAGTGGGACGAGGAGATCGAGCTCCTCGCGCGGGCGCTGCCGCCCGACCTGGCGCAGGCCCTGCACGAACGGACCGACCCTCGCGAGCTGCTCGAGATCGTGCTGGATCTCGGCCGCGAGCCGGAAGCGCGCGTGCCCGGACGCGAGGTGCTGCTCGCCGATCACCCGGTCTCGGCCTCCGACCTCGAGCACGTGGTCAACAACGTCGGTCAGTTCGGCGACGACAACCGCGCCGGCATCGAGCGCACGCTGCATCGCGTTTCCGCCATTCGCAACCGCTCGGGCCGCATCACCGGCCTGACGATGCGGGTCGGCCGCGCCGTCACCGGCACCGGCGAGATCATCCGCGACATCGTCGTCAGCGGCCAGAGCATCCTTCTGCTCGGGCGGCCGGGCATCGGCAAGACGACGATGCTCCGCGAATGCGCGAGGCTGCTCGCCGATGAGCTTCGCAAGCGCGTGGTGATCGTCGACACGTCCAACGAGATCGGCGGCGATGGCGACATCCCGCACCCCGGAATCGGCCGGGCGCGGCGCATGCAGGTGAAGACGCCGATGCTGCAGCACGCGGTGATGATCGAGGCGGTGGAGAACCACATGCCGGAGGTCATCGTCATCGACGAGATCGGCACCGAGCTCGAAGCGGCCGCGGCGCGGACGATTGCGGAGCGGGGCGTGCAGCTCATCGCCACCGCGCACGGCCAGACGCTCGAGAACCTGCTCATCAACCCGACTCTCAACGACCTCCTCGGCGGCATCCAGAGCGTGACCCTTTCCGACGAGGAGGCGCGACGTAGAGGGACGCAGAAGTCCGTCCTGGAGCGCAAGGCTCCGCCGACCTTCGATGTCCTGGTCGAGATCCAGGACCGCGACCGGGTCGCCATCCACATGCCGCTCGCGGACGTCGTCGACACCGCGCTGCGCGGACCGCTCCTCACCCCAAAGGTCCGCTTGCGGACGAAGGATGGACGAGTGATCTCGAACGTCGACTCGCCTGTCGTCGTGACTCCCGAGCTGCCGCCGGCTCCGCCGACCCCGACCAAGCCGCTCGGGATCTTTCCTTACGGCGTCAGCCGCCACCACGTCGAGCAGACCATCAAGGAGCTCGAGCTGCCCGTCAGGGTGCTTGGAAACCTCGATGGCGCAGGCGCGGTGCTGACCCTGAAGAACCATTACCGCCGGCGGCCGGACAGCCTGCGCCAGGCCGAGAGCCGCGGCCTGCCCATCCACATCTTGAAGAGCAACTCGGTGACGCAGGTTCGCGATGCGCTGTCCCGCATCTACGGCGTCGACCGTCACGACGAGGCCACGACGCGCGCGCTGGCCGAGGCCGCGGATGCGATCAAGGCGGTGAAGTCCACGCTCCGCCCGGTCGAGATCTCTCCCCAGAACGCCTACCTGCGCCGGCTGCAGCACCAGATGGTCGCCGAGAACGAGCTCTCTGCTCGCAGCATGGGCAAGGAGCCGCAACGCCGCCTCCGCATCACGCTCTCGCCCGAGGAACCCGCATAAACTGTCGCGGCACATGTCTGGTCTCTTCATAACCTTCGAGGGCACGGAGGGTTCCGGCAAGACGACCCAGGTCGAGATGTTGGGCGAATGGCTGTCGTCGTACGACCCGGTTGTCGTCCGCGAGCCGGGCGGCACTGAGCTCGGCGAGCGCGTTCGCGAGGTCGTCCTATATGCGGGGCTCGACATCGATGCCGAGGCCGAGATGTACCTCTTCATGGCCGGGCGGCGCCAGCTGATCGCCGAGGTGATCGCGCCCGCGCTGGCAGCGGGGCAGATCGTGGTGGCCGATCGATACCACGACTCGACTCTCGCCTACCAGGGTGGCGCTCGAGGGGTGCCGGCGATCTGGCCGTCCACCTTTCCCCGCCCGAACATCACGTTCCTCCTGGAAGGTCCGGTCGAGAATGGCCTCGAGCGCCATGTCGCGGCGGGCAAGGCGCCGGATCGCATGGAGCAGGAGTCGCTCGATTTTCACCGGAAGGTCGCGACCGCGTACGACCGTCTGGCCGCAGCCGAGCCGGATCGGTTCGTGCGTCTCGACGCCACCGGCTCGCGTGAGAAGATCCACCTCACGGTCCGGGACCGCCTCGCACCGCTGATCGAAGCGAGGCAGTGAAGCTCGTGATCGCAGGGGTGCAGGGTGAAGACGCGCCGCGCGCGGTGGCGGCTCTAACCGATGCCGGCATCGGCTCGACACGCCCAGCGACGAGCGGATGGTTTCTGCAGCAGGACAACGTGACGCTTCTGATCGGGGTCGCGGACGAGCAGGTTCCGGCGGCGCTGAAGATCATTCAGGAGAAGTGCCGCGAGCGCAGCCGCTACCTGTCACCGGTGCCGCCGCTTGCGCAGCCCGGAGAGTTCGTCATGACTCATCCCGTAGAGGTGCAGGTCGGTGGTGCGACGGTTTTTGTCGTTTCGGTGGACTCCTTCGAAAAGGTCTAAGGCGGTCTGTTCACTCCGATGATCCGCGTCGATGGTCTCCGCAAGAGCTTTGGCGACGTCCGCGCCGTGGACGGCGTCGACCTGCATGTCGAGAGCGGCGAGATGCTGGTCGTGCTCGGCCAGAATGGCGCCGGCAAGTCCACGACGCTGCGCTGTCTTGGCGGGATCCTGCATCCCGACTCGGGTCTGATCGAGCTCGACGGGCTCAGGCTGCCCGACCGCCTGGACGAGGTCCGCGCGCGCCTGGGAGTCGTGCCCGACCAGGCACGGCTGTACGGCCGCAACACGGCGCCTGAGTACCTGGATCATTTCGGGTACCTGTACGGGGTTCCCGAGGCGATCCGCCGGGAGCGCATCCGCAACCTGCTCGAGCGCTTCGAGCTGGCCGATCGCGCGGACACCGTGCTTGCCGCGTATTCGCGAGGCATGGCGCAGAAGGTCGCGCTCATCAGGGCCACGCTGCACGAGCCCGACTGGATCTTCTGCGACGAGCCGACCGCCGGCCTCGATCCGGTGGCCGCCGCCGACATGCGCCGGTTCCTCGGCGAGCAGCGGGCTCGGGGCGCGGCGCTAATCGTGACGACACACGTGCTCAGCGAGGCGGAGCTGATGGCGGATCGCATCGCCATCATGCGGAAAGGGCTCATCGTCACCCACGGCACGCTCGATGAGCTGCGCCGCAAGGCGGGCGATGGCCGGATGTTCACGGCGCAGCTCGCGGCGCCGCCTTCCGACCGCGAGTCGCTCGAACGCTGGCTTCGCGAGCACGCGCTCAGCCACCGGCTGGACGGCGATCTCCTTACTTACTCACTGCCGTGGGACACATCCACCCGCGATCGTGCGGGCTTCGCCGCGCAGCTGCAGACCCGTCTTGCTGAGCATGGGGCGCCGTTCCATCAGCTGAGGGAGGAACAGACGAGCCTGGAGTCGGTCTACATCAAGGCGATGGAAGAGCCGGTGGCGGCACTGCCCTCTGTGCAGCATCCTGTCGATCAGGTCGTCTCCGGAATTCCCGCGGCGCGCATGTTCGGTTCGCTGCGGTCGCAGGGAAGCCTCCTGCGCCACGCACTTCCTTTCTATGTGAGCTCGTGGTGGCGGCGCGGAGACCTGAGCTGGGTCATGTACCTGAACGCTTTCGTCCTGCTGCTGGTGGCCGCGACGTCGCTATTCGGCCAGCTGCCCGGAGCTGCGGGACAGGTCGCCCAGCGATTGGCCGGCGGAACGGCCCTTCAAGCGGGGCTGCTCCTCCCGTTGTTCTTCATGTCGTTCGCGCTCCTCGAATCGATCAAGAGCTCGATTGGCATCTGGTGGGAAAAGGCGCAGGGATCGCTGGAGGTGCTGCTCTACACGCCGGTCGACGATCCGTCGCTGATCTGGCTCGAGGTCCTGCCCGGCGCAGTGGTCAGCACCGTGTGGGTGACGCTGTGGATGGCGGCGGGTATGGCATTCCTCAGCCTGTTCGGCGAGCCCGCGCCATGGGACCTGCTCCCGGTCTTCGCCTTCGTGGCCGCCGTCACGGCGTACTGGGCGGCGATGGGCAGGATGCTCGGATTCATGCTGTTCCCGCGAGAGGGGGCGGCCGGCGGCGCGTGGTCCTTCCTTCTATCCCCCGTGTCGGCAGCCGTCGCAGACCTGCCACTCGCACTCTTCGTGTTTCGCTCGCCCCTGGCCACGGCATCCCTGCTGCTACCCATCACAGCGTGCTTCGCGCTGACGATCCTGTGCGGCACGACCTTCGACCGCGAGCGATTGATGGAGACGGGTCTCACTCGCATCCGCCGCCGGCGGGCGTGGATCCCGCTCCCGCTTCTGCGACGCAACGCCGCGGCGATCGCCGCCGGAGTGCTCATCGCAGGGGCTTCCGCGGGCATCGCCGGCACGATCACCGCCGGCGCGCACTGGCACTCCTGGTCGGACGTGCAGGCGGCGCTCACCGGTACGCCCGCCGATCCAGGACCGCCGTCGGCTTCACCGCCACACATAGGCGCGTCGTCTGCCAGCGGCATCACCGTCGCGGCGGCCGCGCTGGCGGGTGTCGTCGCGACGCTCGCGCTGCTGCTCGCGATGGTGATCGTCAGCTTCTCGGCTTTCTTTCTCTTGGGTCTCCCCGCGCTGCTCGGTTTGATCGCGGCGAGTGCGCTGTGGGGCATGCAGGCAGGCTTCGGCGCGACGGCTCCGCTGGAGCCGTGGCTTGCGGGCGCGGGCGGCGTCGCCCTGCTCGCGCTCGCCCTCAACACGGGCGCGGCGCTGCCGATCTACTGGTCACTGGTGTTCGGCTCAGGCAGGCGCCTGGACCGCCTCCGCGAGGCGTGGTCCGGCTACTGGACGCTGTTTCGAGGCCTCGTCATCCCGGCCTGTGCGCTGTTCGGCCTGGCGGTGTTCCGCCTCCTGGCCGCCGGCTAGTGGCCGGTGGCTCCTGACAGGCTCACCAATGCGACGCCGCCGACAATCAAGACCATTCCGACGATCGCGATGGGGGGAACCGGGTCGTTGAACATGATCTTGCCGAGGACGGCCACCAGCGCGACTCCGACGGCGGCCCAGATCGCGTAGACGATCCCGACCGGGAGTGACTTGAGGACGAGGGCCAGGAGTCCGAAGCTCGCGAGGTATCCGACCGCCACGATGATTGAAGGCACCAGGCGGGTGAGCCCGTCAGAAGCTCGCAGGGCGAGGGTGCCCGCCACCTCGGTGGCGATCGCGCCGCCCAGGAGGATCCACGGCATCAGGCGGCCTACAGGTCCAGCGACTGCGCAACCAGCTCTCGGTGGAAGGTGGCGTCGCCCAGGGTCACCTCCGAGGACTTTGCCCGCTTGAAGTAGAGGTGCATGTCGTGCTCCCACGTGAAGCCGA
>PNAG01000015.1 GCA_003169845.1 Candidatus Dormiibacterota bacterium
GCAACAACGCAGATGGGCCGCATGGGCGCCGAAGATCCGTCGAGGGCTCTGGGCGGGCCTCCTAGCCTCCTTAGGTCAGCGAGGCCGTGCCGGCCAGGATGTCCAGTATCCATCGCACCGCCGCCGCGTCCCGGCGGCGGATGGCCAGTCGCAGCGTCCTCACGGCGCGTGGAGTGTCGAGATCGTCGGACAGCGCGGCGTTGAACTCTTTGATGATGGCCGCCGATGCCTGACCGTCCGGCCGCTTGAGCACAACGCGGGCGCGCTCGATCACGCGCGCCGACCTCGCCAGCGCTTCCCAATCGAACTCCCAATCGCGGGAGTAGCGATGCGAGACGAGGTAGAGGCGCACCGCCGCGGCGGGCGCGCGCTGCAGGGCCTGGCTCACTTTGACCAGGTTGCCGAGCGACTTGCTCATCTTCCGGCCTTCGTAGCGGACCAATCCCGTGTGCATCCACGCCCTCGCGAACGGGGCCTTGTGCGTCAGGGACTCCGACTGCGCCCGTTCCGACTCGTGGTGGCTGAACATCAGGTCCCGCCCGCCGCCGTGAACGTCGATCTGCTCGCCCAGGTATCGCATCGCCATCGCCGAGCATTCGATGTGCCACCCGGGCCGGCCAGGCCCGAACTTCGACGGCCACGACGGCTCATCGGGAGCCGAGGCTCGCCAGAGTGGGAAGTCGAGCGGGTCACGTTTCGAGGCAGGGCCGACTGTTCCGAGCAAGCCCTCGTCCCGGAGCTTGCGCAGCATGGATCGCCGAGTGCGGTGCGACAGGCGGCCGTAGCCGCGATAGCGGCTCACGTCGAAGTACAGGGCGTCCGTCCGGTACGCGTAACCGGACGCGTGCAGCCTGTTGGCGGCCGCTTTGATGCGGCCGATCTCCTCCGACACCCGCGGCATCAAGTCGGGCGCGCGCCACCCCAAAGCCGTCATGTCCCGGATGTGAACGGCGGTCTCGCGCTCGGCAAGGAGCTTCCAGTCTTCCCCATCGCGCCGCGCCCTTTCGAACAGCGGGTCGTCGATGTCGGTGACGTTCTGCACGTATCGGACTTTCACCCCGCCTGACTCGACGAAGCGGACGAGCACGTCGAACATCGAGAAGGTGAAGGCATGGCCCATGTGCCCCGAGTCGTACGGAGTGACACCGCAGACGTAAAGGGTGAGCGCCTTACGGCCGTTCTTGGTCCGCGGCGCGAGCTGGACCTTCCGTTCGGTCAGCGTGTCGCGGACACGCAGGCGCAGGGCGGGCTCAGCCAAGACAGGCGGGCGTGCTAGTGGCCTGTTCGAGCTACGGGGGAGGCGTCGGCTCGTAGGGCCTCGACCCGGTCGGTCAGCTCCCAAGGGACACCGAGGTCGTCGCGGCCGAAATGCCCGTAGGCGGCGGTCTGGCGATAGATCGGTCGCAGCAGGTTCATGTTCGCGATGATCGCGCCGGGTCGCAGGTCGAAATGGCGACGTACCAGCTCGAGCAGCTCCGCCTCCGACGCCGAACCTGTGCCGAAAGTCTCAACTGCGATCGACGTAGGGTGCGCCCGGCCGATCGCGTAGGAGACCTGCACCTCGCAGCGGTCGGCGAGCCCGGCCGCGACCAGGTTCTTGGCGACGTGTCGCGCCGCGTAGGCCGCCGAGCGGTCGACTTTGCTCGGGTCCTTTCCGCTGAACGCGCCACCGCCGTGCCTCGCGATGCCGCCGTACGTGTCGACGATGATCTTGCGTCCGGTGAGCCCTGCGTCCGCGGCCGGGCCGCCGAGGAGAAAGTGACCGCTCGGGTTGACCATGATCTTGGTCTTGCCGTCGACGACCATCCCCTCGAGCACCGGGTCGATGACAAGGGCGCGCACGCCCTCGGCGAGCTCTTTCTGTGTCACCGACGCGGAGTGGTGGGTCGAGACGACGATCGCCTCGATTCGCTTGGGGCGTCCTCGTTCGTACTCCACCGTCACCTGGGTTTTGCCGTCAGGGCGGAGGAAGGGGAGCGAGCCGTCCTTTCGCGCCTTCGCGAGCGCTCGCGCCAGCCTGTGAGCGAGTGAGATGGTCAATGGCATGAGCTCGGGGGTCTCCCGGCACGCGAAGCCGATCATCATCCCCTGGTCGCCGGCGCCCTGCAACTCGAACGGGTCGTCCTCCAGGCTGCCCTCGCGCTCCTCCAGTGAGTGGTCGACGCCCGCGGCGATGTCGGGCGATTGCTCCTTCAGATAGACCTGGATCAACGCGTGATCGGCGTCAAAACCGATCTCTTCGTTGTTGTACCCGATGTCGCCGATCGTGCTGCGGATGGTGCGCTGGATGTCCAGCTCTGCGTGCGTGGTCACTTCGCCGATCACCACGCACAGACCCTTGGTGATGGCTGTCTCGCACGCGACGCGAGCGTGGGGATCCTGGGCCAGCATCCCGTCGAGCACCGCGTCCGAGACCTGGTCGCAGACCTTATCCGGGTGGCCCTCGGTGACCGATTCAGAAGTCAGCAGGAACGAAGGGGATTCGCTAAATGACGTGGTCACAACGGCTGCCAATCATACCCGCGGGACAAGACTCGACCGTTGGGACCGCGCCTTCTCCTCGCCAGCGTCGCCTGGGCGCCCGGGCTTGGCCCGGGCTTAACTTTGTCTCTATTTCCCCCAGCGTGGTTGGGCTTAAGACTCTCAGTTGAGTCCCATCGATATACCGGAAGGAGAGCAGACCCTGCGGCGACAGCCGCACGGTCGATGAGAGGGAACCATCCGGGTTCCCTCTCATTAGTTTCCGTTGCGCTGCCGGCTGTCCTCGGGCGACTGGCCGAGCAGCTGCGCCTGCAGGGCGAAGATGTCATCGAGGACGCGATCGATGCGCCTGCCCTCGAGGCGATGATCGGCGATCACCCCGGCGCCTTCCAGGTTCCGGCGCAGCGAGACTCCAAGCGGCCCGTCGATGCGTAGCTGACCACGCACCTGCGCCTCTTCGAGCAGCTGCAGGCACCGATCGAGCGCGAGCTGCCTGGACCTATGGCTCCTCAGCTGCATGTCAGGCGGTCCCGAGCACCTCGACCCGTCCGGCGGGCGTCACCCTCACGCGGACCGTGTTCAACGCCGGGAGCGGATATGTCGGGTCGGTCGACTTTCCCTCCGGGGTGAACGATGCGGGGTGGCACGGGCAGTCGAGCAAGTCCTGCCCGCCGTTCCACCAGAGCTCGCACGGGAGGTGCGAGCAGATCGAGGACACCCCTGTCACCGTTTCCCCGCGGCGGAAGAGAAAAGCGCCGACGCTGCCGGCCGTGACGCGCGTGCCCTGACCTTCCACCAGGTCGGACATGGCGGCGACGTCGATCCACCGGCCGCCGATGGGGTCGATCGGAGCGCCTCCGAGCTGTCGCTGCGCGACGGCGGCGGGCTCCAGAGTTCTTCCGACGAGGGCGCCGGTGACCACTCCCGCAGCCACGCCAAAGCCTGCGACCAGGGCTGCGCGGCGCGTCAACCATGACTGGTTGGGGGCCGATTCGATGGCTTGCTCGAGGCGCTTGCGAAACGCCGGGCTCATGCGCTGCTGGCCCTGCCGCGCGCCGATCAGGCGGGCGGCGGCCGTGATCGCGGCCTTTTCCTCGGCATCCCCGCCCTTCAGCCTCAACCGGCGGCCGTGCAGGAGGTCGGAAACGATCTTGTCCACGCGGTTTTCCGGCTTGTTCACGGGTACACCTTGACTTTGGCGGCTGCGCGCAGGGCGCGAAGCTGCATGACCTTGACTGCTCCTACGGTTGAGTGCATCTCCGCGGCCACTTCCTTCAGTGAATACCCGTGGAGGAAACGCAGCTCCAGCACGCGGCGGTAGTTGTCCGAGAGCTCGGCCAGGATCCTCTGCACGGTGTCGGCCCGCTCCTCGGAGGGTGGCGCCTGCGGGACCGCCAGTGCAAGGTCTTCGTGAAGCTCGGCTTCGGACAGTCCGAGCCGGGTGCTCCAGAAGCCGCCGAGCACCGAGCGGGCGGTGGCGAACAGGTACCCGCGGATGGCGCTCGCAGGCGACCCCTCCCGGAGCCGCGGGATCGCCTTCAGAGCCACCTGCTGCGTGAGGTCCTCGGCATCGGCCCGGTTGCCGACCCGCGCGTAGATGAACGCGTACACGATCTGCAGCTCGCCGAGCGCGATGTCCGTAGCGCGCGGCGCCATCGGGAGCTGGAGCAGTTCGCCGGGCTCGTCGGGCGCGTCGCTCCGTTGGTTCGGTGGGCCGGCGCTCATCTCAGCGCAACGCCAGGGGCGCACGCGAGCCGCTCAAAGGATTTCACCGCTGATCCACACCGCTCTCGGCACTACCGCTGCAGGTTACGAGAGGCCTGGGCGGATTCAGCTCTTTAACCATGGATAGAGACGAGGGCCGGGGAGCTGGTGCCCGGCCCTCAAGTGCTGGCTACGCGTGTCGAGGAAGCCACCTGCTGCGCCGGCGCCACAGGAGGTAACCAAGCCCGCCGAGGAGGATGAAGGGTCCGATGACTCCGAGCCCAACCACCACATAGTTGACTGTGGCCACGAAGTTGTGCGCCGCGTCGGTCAGCGCGGTCGCAAAGCCCCAGTTGTCTGAAGCCGGCGCCTGGGCCGTCGCCGCCGCCTCGGTCATCGTGATGGTGAGAGCGCTGAACGAGGTGTGGTCGTCGAGGTACTTGATCTGGCCTTTCAGCTGCTCGATCTGGCCGGTGATCTGTCCGATCTGGTTCTGGACGGCGATCATGTCGTTGATCGTCTTGGCCTGCGTCAGCAGGGCCAACATCGCCGTCCGCTGGGCTTCGGCGTTCGCGAGGCGGGTCTGCAGGTCCACGTACTGGCCGCTCACCTCGGTGCCGGTGATCTGCTCGTTCTGGACCTTTCCAACCTTCGACAGCTGATCGATGGTGGTGTCGAAGTTGGCCGCCGGGACCATGAAGTTGATGGTGCCGGTCCGAATCTGGCTGTCGACCGGCCCGGCCTGCGCGACCGTTCCGGCGATGTAGCCGCCCTCAGCCTCGACAATCGTTCTTGCAAGGCTTAGCTTCGAGTCGAAAGTGCCGTAGCCAACGCTCATGCTCAGCTGAGCCTGGCGGATGACCGGCGGCCCCTGGAGCACAGGGACAGTGGTGCCGGAATTGGTTGGACTGGTGGTGTCGCCGGGCTGCCCGTTGATGGTGGTCGGCACGCCTGACGAACCGCCCGACGCGCCGCCCGACTGAGCTGGGAGTTTCGGCAGCGGAGCCGGCCCTGCGCTCGATGCAGCGCTGCCGCCGCCGCATGCGGCCGCCGCCACGAGGATCGCGATGACTACGAACGTCTTCTTCATTCGACGGCCTCCAAAGTGAATTTCCGAGCTGTCTGACCAAACGCCGGATGCGACGGCACGTAACATTCGCCGACGTGCTCCAGGTCAGGAATCTCGCCATCGACGTCGCCGCGCGCCGGGTGCTCTCGGACGCGAGCTTCACCGTGGCTCCAGGAGACAAGGTCGGATTGGTCGGCCGCAATGGAGCTGGCAAGACGAGCCTGCTCAAGGTCTTGGCAGGCGAGGACGACCCCGCCGCCGGCCTCGTCCTGAAGCAGGGCACGCTCGGCTACGTGCCTCAGAACCCACGCCCACGAGCCGAAGCCTCGAAAACCGCGCTTGCGCACATCCTGTCGGGGCGCGGGCTGGATCGCGCCGCAATACGGCTCGCGGAGCTGCACGCCGAGCTCGAGCACGATCACTCACCGGCCACGGTCGAGCGTTTCTCCGAGGCGGAAGAGCGATACCGGCTCGATGGCGGTTACTCGTCTGAATCAGACGCCCGGCGAATCGTCACGGGCCTCGGGCTGCGAGCCGACCGGGTCGATCTGCCGGTCAGCGTCCTGTCGGGAGGTGAAGGGCGCCGCGTCGAGCTCGCGCGCGTCCTGTTCGCGGAAGCCGATCTGCTGCTTCTCGACGAGCCGACCAACCACCTCGACAGCGACGCGAAGTCGTGGCTGATGGACTTCCTGCGCGACTACCGAGGCTCGGTGATCGTGGTGAGTCACGACCTGGTGCTCCTGGACGCTTCGATCACCCGCGTGCTTCACCTGGACGCCGGGCGAATGCGCGAATACCGCGGCACGTACTCGCAGTACCAGAAGGCGTTGGTGCTCGAGGAGAAGCGCCTGACGTCGCTGGCCCAGAGGCAGGAGTCCGAGATCAGCCGGTTGAGCGTGCTCGCCGAGGTCATGCGGCGGCAGACGGCGAAGCGCGCGCGCACCGCGAAATCGATTTTCAAGCGAGTCGACCGCATGAAAGCGGAGCAGGTGTCCGCCCCAAAGCGCGAGCGCAAGGTGAAGGTCACGTTTCCCGAACCGCCCCACAGCGGACGCGTCGTGCTCACCGCGACCGGCCTGAGCAAGGGCTACGGCGGCCCGCTCGTGTTTCGCGACGTCACGTTCGAGGTCGAACGCGGGCAGCGCATCGTCATCATGGGCCTCAACGGGGCCGGCAAGACGAGCCTCCTGCGCATCCTCGCGGGCCAGAGCGAGCCGAATTCGGGCAGCTTTCGGCTGGGGCATGGCGTATCGCTCGGCTACTACGCGCAGGAGCACGAGGGCATCCGCAAGGGTATGCCGGTGCTGGCGCACATGCGGGAGCAGTCGGATGCCGACGAGCGCGTCCTGCGCGCGCTGCTGGGCTCGTTCAATCTCACCGGAGACATCGCGCGGCAGGACGCCGGGACGCTGTCGGGCGGCGAGAAGACCAAGCTGGCGCTCGCGCAGCTGGTCGCGGGAAAGCACAACCTGCTGCTGCTCGACGAGCCGACCAACAACCTGGACCCGCCGTCGCGAACCGGCGTGGCCCGCGCGCTGGCGGAGTGGCCGGGAACGATGGTGATCGTCAGCCACGATCCCGAGTTCGTGGAGGCGCTGAAGCCGCAGCGGGTCCTGTTCATGCCCGAAGGCCGGGTCGACTACTGGGAAGAGGACCTTCTTGACGTCGTTTCTCTCGCTTGATTGCAGGATCCTCGTCCCGCCAATCCGGCGCGTCGCGCCACCTTCCCCCTGCGGGGGAAGGGAGAATAGGCGAATGAAAGTCGAGCTCCGCGATGTATTGATGCCTGAACTCCAGGGAGCCGAGGAGATCACTGTCGGCGCGTGGAGCAAGAAGCAGGGCGAGAGCGTGGCGGAGGGCGAGACCCTCATGGAGGCGCACACCGACAAGGTCAACGCGGAGATCCCATCGCCCCTGACCGGAAAGGTCGAGGAGCTGCTGCTCCATGTCGGCGACCAGGTGAAGCCGGGGCAGCCGATCGCCAGGATTTCGCCCGAATAATTGACGGCGCCAGTGGTCGGCCGGCCACCGCGCGTCGCCGTCGTCGGGTGCGGCGCGATGGGAGCCGCGACCGGTTGGAGGCTGGCGGCGCGAGGAGCCCAGGTCGTGTGCTTCGACCGCCACTCTCCGCCCCACTCTCTCGGGTCGTCGCACGGCGAGTCGAGGATCACGCGGACCGCCTACTTCGAGGGGCCGTGGTACGTGCCACTGCTGCAGGAGACCTTCCCGCTTTGGCGTGAGCTGGAAGCGGACACCGGCACGGAATTGCTGACCCTGACCGGCGCGCTCATGATCGGATCGCCATCGGCCGAAGCGGTCACCGGCGCTCTCGCCGCCGCCGCCGATTACGGACTCGACGTGCGCCTGCTCAAGGCGGACGAGGTGCGCAGGACTTACCCCGCTCACATCGTCGGAAACCGAGATGTCGCCGTGCTCGACGCGCAGGCCGGCTTTGTCCGTCCCGAGGCGGCGGTGGACGCGATGATCGGCCGCATCGAGGCGCTCGGCGGAGAGATCCGGCGTGGCGTCGCGGTCTCCGCCGTCAACCACCGTCCGGATGGCGTAGAGGTGGTCAGCGAAGAGGCCCGCGAAACATTCGACGCGGTCGTGATCGCCGCGGGTCCATGGATGCACGAGCTCGTCGACTGGCTCCCGCTCACCGTGGAGCGCCAGGTGCTCGTTTGGTTCGCACTGGCGAAAAACGGAGCGAGCCCGCTGACGCCAGGCAGGTTTCCCGTTTTCATCCGGCAGGCGGATGGCATCGGCGACGTTTACGGCTTTCCGACCCTGGACGGCGCCTCGGTGAAGATCGCGCGACATCATGCTGGTGACGCCACGGATCCGCAGCACGTGCGCCGCGAGGTGAGCGACGGCGAGCTGGATCCATTGCGGCGCTACGTGAGAACGCGCTTGCGCGGCGTCACTCAGCGCGTGATCCGCACGGTCACCTGTATGTACACCAACACACCTGACGGGCACTTCGCCATCGGCCTCCATCCCGAAGACGCCCGCGTGACGGTGATCAGCGCGTGCTCAGGACACGGTTTCAAGTTCGCTCCAGTGATCGGCGACATCGCGGCCGACCTCGCGTGCGAGGGCCATACCGCGCGCGACATCTCGCACTTTTCCCTGACGCGATTTCTAGAGCCGGAGGGCTAGCGCTCTCCCGACTTCGTTTCTACTGCGTACTCCTCGTCCTCGCCGAGCTTCCGGCCGAACCACCAGGCCACCGCCAGCAGGATCACCACGCCGATGGCAATCGGTATTACGAACGGGCCTAATGTGGCCGCGACCGTCTGGTAGTGCTGGCCCAGCTTCAGCCCCGCGTATGCCAGAGCGAGGTTCCATGGGACTGCGCCCGCCAGGGTGGCGAGAGTGAACCTGACATAACCGATTTTTGAAAGCCCGGCCGGAAAGGAGATATATGTGCGCACGATCGGCAGCAGCCGGCCGACGAAAACGGCCCAGAGGCCGAAGCGATCGAAGAAACGGTTCGCCAGCCGGAGGTGGCCCCTGCTCAAACCCACCCGGCGGCCGGCGCGGCTTAGCACCACCCGCTCGCCGTAACGGCGCGTGAGGTAGAAAGCGATCAGCGAGCCGGCGAGGTTCGCGAGGCTCGCGACCAACACCACGAGAATGATGTTGAGCTTGCCCTGCGAGGCGAGAAAGCCCCCAAGCGGCACCACGATCTCACTCGAGATCGGCAGCCCGGCGCTCTCCCCGATCATCGTTACGAAGATCGCGATGTAGCCCCACGACGCGACGAGGCTGATCAACCACTGGGTCATGTAGCACTCCTGGAGGTCTGCTCGGCTCGAAAGGGAAGCGTGCGGACCTGCTGGTCGTCGACAAGGATCTCGAAGTTGTAGAAGCCAGGTTGCGCGATGCCGACCCCGCTGAGGTTGATGACGATGTGCGCCGCCAGGTCCCATCCGTGCGGGTGGTCGGCGGGAACCTGCCGGGCTGGAATTGTAAGGACGATTGGTTGCGCGAGCACCGCCCCGCCATCCTCATCGCTGCAGTGCACCTCGATCGTGTGCGGACGTTCGGATTCCAGGCGCGTGGTCAGCAGCCGGAGCACCATCGCCCCGCCGAACGGCGCCGGGTACTGGTCGCGCCAGAGTGTGTCAATGCCGGCGCCGAGGATGTACACGAGACCGTTGGGCGGTCCTTCGGCGGCGCTGGCGAGCAGCGCCCAATCAAGCCTCATTCAGGTCGATTATCGGGTGCCGGCCGCTCCCGATGACTCGTGGGGCATCTTCGCGATCTCGATGGGGACGAGGAGATCTTCGGTTCATGCAGTCGTTGCAAGCTCGGCTTTGCTTCGGCTCGGGGTGTGTCGAGTGGTTAGACCAAACCTTCAAATATGCCGCTGACGCCCAGGTCGCGAATCTTGACCAGGCCGCCTGCCTGATACAGGGAAACCTGGCCGGTCGGGTAGTTCGATTCAACCACTGTGCCGGCGTCCAGCCAACCCAGCGCAGTGAGAGGCGGCTCACCGCCGTTGCTCTGGCGTGCCGCCGACGCCACGCTCGTGCTTGTGACCACCACGTTTTGGACCGCTATAGAGTTGCCATCGGGAGAAAGCCATAGTCCGTAGTAGTAGTTGTCTGAAGGAAGGCTGGCCTGCCAAAGGCTTGCGCCGCTTGAAGTTCGCACGGTGACGTTCGTCGAGTCACCGTCACAGATCACCGTCCCGTCGGGAAGCTCATCCACGACGGTGCAGCCCGGGCCGCCAAGCGTATCGAGGTGCGTTCCGTCTGCAGCGAGGTGAATGAGCGGGCCACCGAAAATGTGGCCTGACGCAGGGGCCTGCTGAGCTCCGATTTGGGTGTTCAGTGTTGCCACAGGGCCGTGCTCGTCCCACCCCACGATTTGGGTCGGCGCCGGATAGACCGTTCCGAAGTCGCGTTGAAGAGTGGTCGTAGTGCTGCCGCCGGCGTCGGCGGTTTCCAGCTTGAGCGTCCAGTGACCCCCGTCCTGGAACAGGGGGTCGCCCAAACTCTTCGGTGGTGGATTGTGGAGCGGCGGCGTGCTGAGAACGGTCGCGATGAGATGGGCGCCGTCCGGGCTCACGGCATAGCTCAATTCTTGCTGCGCGTTGGTCAGGGGGAAGGTCGCAACGATCGAGGTAGACCCGTCCGCCTTGAGCTTGTGCACAGTACCGGTGCTGTCGGCGTAGAAGACCGCGCCACCGACCGTCCGCACCGGGGACTGGAGCAGTGGCGCCGCGTTGCCAATCTCCGGTGCCGGCGGTGGCGCGAACGATGCCTCGGCGTGCACTCGCCCGTTCGCGTCGACGATCTTGACGGTTGCGTGACCGGGCGTCGGGTTGGAATTGACGAGCTGCAGGCCCGGAAGGCCCGTGGCGATGGCGATCAGGGTTGTCCCGAGGGCCGCGGGAGACGGCTGCCCGGAGGCGCCAGTCGCTGGCGATGCCCTACCGCTCGGTTGACTGGGGGACCCACATGCTGCGAGACCGACAAAGGCAGCAACGGCCAGCGTTCGCAAGCGCATTTGTTGAAATAACGAGGTTCGCGCCACGCAAGTTACCGAATCGCGATGAATCGGGGATTGGTGGGCCCGGTTGGGGTCGAACCAACGACCAGCCGATTATGAGTCGGCCGCTCTGACCAGCTGAGCTACGGGCCCTCCGGGTGGAGTCTATCCGCGGCACAATCGAGGCGTCCGCGCACTCGTGCGCGTTCATGTTTCAAGTTCGCGCCGGCGTGGGTAACGGAATGTCAGACCTGTAGGGGAGGTAGCTACGAACGATGATGACCGCACTTGGACTCTTGATTCTTCGACTTGGCATCGGCCTGATCATCGCCGCCCATGGCGCCCAGAAGCTCTTCGGTGTGTGGGGCGGCCCTGGAATGACCAAGTGGGCCCAATCGGTCCAGAGGCTTCGCATCCGGCCGGCTCAACCGTGGGCCTGGGTCGCGGCGCTCTCTGAGTTCGGCGGCGGTCTCCTGCTCGCGCTTGGCCTGCTTTCGCCTCTCGGCAGCCTGGCGATCACAGGCGCGATGCTCGTGGCGATCGCGACCGTCCATTTGAGCAAGGGCTTCTGGGCCGGAAAAGGCGGATTTGAGTTCAACCTCTCCCTCATCGTCGGCGCGGCGGCCCTCGCGTTCACAGGACCCGGTCAGTACTCGCTGGACGGCGCGATGGGCGTCCACCTGCCTGAACCTCTGACGCTGATCGTCGGCACGATCGCGCTCATCGTGGGCGTGAGCGCGACGCTGCTTTTGCGCAGCCCCCAGCCCGACACCCAGACCCAGACGGCATAGGAGTCAGGCCCGAGACGGCATGCACGGCCGGCGAGTGCTCCTTAGAGCTCGATTGTCTCCACCGTGTCGACGATCCGAGCTTGGGGGTTCCTCATTACGTTCCGGCCTTCGCCGTTCCATACTCCGCGCATCTTGCTCAGGAGCCCTTCGGCATCTTCGAGACTGTCGAACTCCAGGTCGATCATCACGTAGTTCGGATCGTCGACCGACCGCAAAACCTGATACCGGCGAACGCCGGAGCCCTTGCGGTCGACGGGATCGCTGTCGAAGGCCCGCTTCCAACCGGTGAAGTCAGGAACGGCATGTTCGATTCGCAGAGTTGGCATTTATGCCCTCCTCACTCACGACTGAGCTGCACTACTAACCAGGAGAAATAACTTCGACCTCGTTCCCCTCAGGGTCGTCGACGTAGAAGGTCCGCGCGCCTTTCAGCACGGGATGCACTCCGGTGCGCACCTCGACGCCCTCGGCCATGAAGTGGAGCTGCAAGTCGTCGTACGCCTTGGCCTCCACCCTGAAGGCCATGTGGTGCAGGACTCGCTTCGCCTTCTCTCGGGGAAACTCGGCCGATCGCTCTGGATGAGGTACGAGCACGATCATCTCGGGCACCCCGGAGCCGCCCTGACCGGCGCGAAGGAACTTGTTCGGCAACTCGGGGGGCGATATAGGCTCGAGGCCGAACCCGCCACAGTAGAAACGCAGCGCCGCGTCCATGTCGTGCACCCACAGGACGATCTCCGCCAGGCCCTCTACGCGATTCATGCCGCGAGCGCCGACACCATCGCCGCCAGGTTGATGTCTTTCGCGCGCGTCGGCACCGAGCAGCCCGGCGCCAGGAGCAATCCGCGACCGCCCGTCTCGGCCACCGCCCGCCGCGCCTCGGCCTCCACCTCCGGCGGGGGCCCGTACAGAAGGCTCGCGCGCTGCCCCAGCCCGCCCATCACCGCCCGGCCGATCAGCTTCCTGCCCTCAGCCAGCGACGGGTTGCCCTGGTTGTGGATCGACCAGCTGACGACCTGCGCCGGCATGTCGCGCGCCAGGCCGAAGTTCAGGTTCGAGCCGCAGAGGTGGACGACGTTGAACCACGCCTCGCTGGGCAGCTGCCGCAGCACGCTCACGTCGTAGGGCAGAACCAGGTCGCGGTAGACGTCTTCGGGCATCACGCCTCGACCGGCGTAGCCCGAGATCGCATAGAAGATTCCCGCGGCCCCCGCCTCGACCGAGCTGCGGCTGAAATCGACCAGCGCCTCTGCAATCTTTTCGAGCGCCGGCCGGACGAGCTCCGGGTGTTTGCGAAGCTCGCGTACCACACGCGCTTGCGACTTACCGACCAGGTAACCGCCGACTGTGATCGGGCTGAACACGGTCTGGATCACCGGGACGTCTGGACCGAGCTCTCGAGCCACGATCCCGATCGACTCCACCTGGTCGTCTAGAGCCTTGGGGTTGACCAGCTGCACCTCGCGCCAGGATTCGAGATCCGGGACGGCGGCGCTGACCAGCACAGGCCCTTTCAATCGATGGCCGGCCGGCTTGTACACGGAACCGAACGCTTCGGCAAAGCTGCTCGCGCGTGGCTGGAACTTCACGAAATCCCAGCCAAACTGCCGCGCTCTTTCGACGGTGATCGACGCGAGCGCCTCCGGCGACCATTCCTCTCGATAGGTGTGTCCCCACGCGCCCACGGGCGGCCGGTCGGCCACACCCATCGCAATCGCAGCCAGCACCCTCGCCTTTCCGTTCACCGTTCGAGTTTAAGCTGGACTCGGTGGACGACATCGGCGCAACGGCGGAGAGGCTCCGGGCGGCGGCCGAAGCGAAGCCCATGCGCTTGCCGGTGAACCGTCGCGTCGACGAAACACATCACGCCGTTACACCCGACGGCCTTTCGGTCTGGTACACGATCCAGGTCTCCCCGCACAGCCGCATCCAGGAGGCGATCTTCGAGCGCGCGGACCGCATGCCGTCCGACGAGGAATGCAAGCGATGGCTCGAGCTCCTCATCGTCGGCACGCAGGCGGCCGAGGCCCCCGGCATGCCCGGCTCGACGACTCGACGATTCGAAGCGTTCGAGCGCAGCCCTGAGCGTGAGGCACCGCTCGCCTGATGGCGCTGGCACCTGCGGTTGTGGAAGAGCTCCGGCGAATCGTCGGCCTCGAATCCGTGATCGACTCGGCCAACGACCTGCGCATCTTCGAGCGCGACGCTTCGATCGAGGGCGCCCTACCCGACGCGGTCGTGCTGGCCGCCACTACAGAAGAGGTCGCTCGCGTGATCAAGGTGGCGGCGAAGCACCACATCCCCGTCGTACCACGCGGCGCCGGCACCGGTCTTTCCGGTGGCGCCGTGACGATTCGCGGCGGCATCGCGCTGCAGGTCACGCGCATGCGACGCATCCTCGAGATCGACACGGTCGCGCAGACTGCGCTGGTCGAGCCCGGCGTGGTCAACCAGGAGCTGTCGCTGGTGGCCGCATCGCACGGTCTCTTCTACGCCCCCGATCCCTCCAGCCAGAAGGCCTGCACCATCGGCGGCAATGCCGCTGAAAACTCCGGCGGACCTCACTGCCTCTACTACGGCGTGACGACCAACCACGTGCTCGGCATGGAGGTGGTCTTCGCGGACGGCAGCGTCCACTGGGTGAGCGGCGACGCGCCCGACCGGATCGGCCTCGACCTGTGCGGCGTGCTCGTCGGCTCGGAGGGCACGCTGTGCGCGATCACAAAGATCAAGGTCCGCCTGCTGCGCATCCCGCCGAGCGTCGCCACGTTGCTCGCTGCATTTCCCACCATCGAGACGGCGAGCCACGCCGTGTCGGCGGTCATCGCCCGCGGAATCGTGCCCGCGGCGCTCGAGATGATGGACCGCGTGACCGTGGGCGCCGTCGAGGCTCACTACCACGCGGGCTATCCGACCGACGCGGGCGCGGTCCTGCTCGTCGAGGTCGACGGCATCGCCGAGTCGACCCGCGAGCTGATGGGCGCGATCCGCGAGGTGCTCGAGGAAAACGAGGGCTACGCCCTGCGCGAGGCACAGACGCCTGCGGAGCGAGATCTCCTCTGGGCCGGCCGGAAAGGCGCGATCGGCGCGCTCGGCAGAATCAAGCCGAACTACTACCTGCACGACGGCGTCGTCCCGCGTTCGCGCCTGCCCCAGGTCCTCTCCGCCGTCGGAGAGATCGGCAAGCACTACAAGCTCCCGGTCGCCAATGTTTTCCATGCGGGCGACGGCAACCTGCATCCCAACATCCTTTTCGACCTGCGCGACCGCGAGGTGCTTCACCAGGTGGAAAGCGCCGGAGAGGAGATGCTTCGCGCCGTGATCGAACTTGGCGGCGCGCTGTCCGGCGAGCACGGCATCGGGCTGGAGAAGAGCGCGTTCATGCCATGGGTCTTCAGCCCCGACGACCTCGACGCGATGCAGCGGGTCAAGCGAGTTCTGGACGTCGACGGAATCCTCAACCCGGGCAAGATCTTTCCCGACCCAACTCGCAAGCACGTGCACCTCGCGGGACGCAGCGGGCTGGCGATCGAGGCCAAATGGTGGTGAAGGGCCCCCACGCCCCGGTGGTCGAGAAGCCAGCAACGGCGGAGGAGCTCGCCACTCGGCTTCACCAAGCGGCCGAGAGCGGCTCGGCTGTCGTTCCCGTCGGTGGGGGCAGGGCGGCCGGCATGGGCGGTCCGCCGCTTCGCTGCGACGTCGAGCTGCACACGACACGCCTCGACCGCGTGCTCGAGCATTCGCAGGCCGACATGGTGGTGAGCGTGGAGGCGGGAATCACGCTCGAGGCTTTGCAGTCCGAGCTGGGCAAGGCCGGCCAGTTCCTGCCGCTCGATCCCTTCAACTCACCCGGCCACACCATCGGAGGTTTGCTGGCGACGGGCTGGGCGGGTCCTCTGCGCCAGCGCTTTGGCTCCGCGCGAGATTTCCTGATCGGAATCCGAGTCGCGCTCCCGGACGGGCACCTCGCCAGCGCGGGCGGGCGCGTGGTCAAGAACGTGAGCGGTTACGACCTGATGAAGCTGCACTTCGGCGCGATGGGATCCCTCGGTGTGATCGTGGCCGCCTCGTTCAAGGTATTTCCGAGGCCGCTGCACGACGTCACGGTTGAGAAAGCGAGCGCTTCGATCGAAGACGCATGGGAGGCAGCGACTCGTGCCCTGGACCTTCCGCTTGCCCCATCTGCGATGGAGCTGTTCTCCGACGGCCGTGTGCTGGCGCGCTTCTTTGGCAGCCCCGACGCGGTGAATCGAATGGTGGCGGAGCTCGGTTGGAAAGCCGCTGACCCCTCACTGTGGGCGGAACACTCCAGGCTCGGTTCGGAATCGTGGGCCCGGATCTCCGTGCCGCGGAACGCGCTGCAGCGCATTGTCTCGGGCCTGCCCGAGGGCGCGCAGTGGTGGGCCTCGCCAGGCGCCGGCATCGCGCACTGGTCGTTCGGAGATCACTCCGACGACGTCCGTAAAGCACGCGCCGCTGCGGAAGCTGCGCAGGGCTCGCTCGTCCTGATGGCGGCGCCGGGCGGAGTCGTCGCCGAGCTCGGAGCGTGGGGCACTCCGCCTCCGACCCTCGAGGTTATGCGGCGGATCAAACAAGCCTTCGACCCCCACGGAGTTCTGAATCCGGGAAGGTTTGTAGTGTGAGCGGCAAGCCGTTCGACCTTCTGAGCGACGACGACCTCAGCACCTGCGTCCACTGCGGCCTGTGCCTCGACGCGTGCCCGACGTTCCGGGTCACAGGCCTCGAGACCGAGTCGCCGCGGGGCCGCCTCTATCTCATGACCCAGTGGAAGCGCGGGACGCTGCCGTTCGAGGAAGAGCAGGTTCGCCACATCGACCTCTGCCTGGGCTGCCGAACCTGCGAGGCGGTGTGTCCTTCGGGCGTCCCCTATGGGCGCATCATCGAGGCGGGTCGGGCCGAGGTCGAGCGCTTGCGGCGCCCCTCACCCAAGCGCTCGTTGAGCAAGCTCGCGCTCAGGCAGCTGCTGGCGCATCCCACCAGACTGCGCGCGGCCGGCGCGGCAACGCGCGCGGCACAGGCGCTGAAGCTCACGTCGATCGTCCGCGCGGGCCGCCAGCTGCCGAGGCTCCGGCCGCAGTTCCGCCGCCCGGCGGGTGACGTCGCGCCGGCTATCGGCCCACGCAAGCACCGTGTCGCTTTTCTCGTCGGTTGCGTGATGCCGATCCTCTTCCCGCAATCGCACGAGGCGGCGGTGAAGCTGCTGCAGCTCGCCGGCTGCGAGGTGTGGTTTCCGCCCGGTGAGCGCTGCTGTGGCGCATTGTTCGCGCACAACGGCGACCTGGAGAGCGCCGACCGGCTGCGCGACGTGAACACCAGCACATACCTCGCCGGTGACTTCGACGCGCTGGTCGTGGACTCCGCAGGCTGCGGAGCTCACCTGAAGGACTTCTATCCCGAGCTTGAGGGCAGGGTGAAGGACATCACCGAATGGCTGGATGAGATCGGCCTGCCGGCGCCGAAAAAGGAGGTCAAGGTGCGGGTGACCTACCAGGACGCATGCCACCTCGCGCACGCGCAGCGCATCAAGAAGCAGCCCCGCGAGCTGATCCGGTCGCTGCCGGGTGTGGAGCTGGTCGAGATGCGCCACCCGGAGATCTGCTGCGGAGCGGCCGGGCTGTACAGCACGCTCGAGCCGGCGATGTCGAACCGCATCCTTCAGGAGAAGCTCGACGACCTCTCAGCGACGCGCGCCGAGATCGTCGTCAGCGCGAATCCCGGCTGTCAGATGCAGCTGGCCGCGGGCCTCCGCTCCCGCGGATCGAATATGAGAACCGAGCACATCACAGAACTTCTGGCCAGGGCTTACTAAAGCTTCATCTTGGGCAGCACGGCGGTCTTGGTCACGTCGACCTCGACCCGCGCGACCGCCAGCGTGACGTTGTCGGGCGCGCCGAGCTCGCGGCACCGCTCGATGACGCGCTCCGCCCCGCGGTCGAGGTTGCCGTCCTTAAGCAGCAGCCGTCCCATCTCCTCCACGCTCACTCCCGCCGTCTCGACCCCGTCGCTGCACAGCACGACAGCATCGCCTTCCTCGAGCTTTACCTTGTCGGCGAACGGCTGGATTGCCTCCCACACGCCGACCGCTCGAGTGAGGCGGTGCTTGAGTGGATGCGTGGCGGCCTCCTCTGGCTTGATGAGACCAAGCCGCACCTGCTCCGCAGGCCAGGAATGGTCCTGCGAAACGAGCGTCGCGAGGCTATTGCGAAACAGGTAGGCCGGGCTGTCGCCCACGTTCAGGACCGCCATCTCGCCGGCCCTGATCGCGGCGATAACCAGCGTGCTGCCCATCCCCGCCCAGTCAGGGTTGTCGCGTGCAGCCTCGAAGACCGCGGTGTTCGCTTCCTTGCACGCCCGCTTCAGGCGCTCGATGTCCGGGCCCTCTTGCCCGTCTTCGGCCAGCACGCTCGTCACAGTCTTGGACGCGATCGAGCTCGCCGTCTGGCCTGCTGCATGCCCGCCCATTCCATCGCAGACCACGAGCAGCGTGTCCAGCCCCGCCTTGTTGCGCCAGACGACCACAGCGTCCTCGTTCTCCTCACGCTCGAGACCGGGATCGGTCGCCCAGGCGATCCGAAGCCGCATCAGTTGTTACGAACCGATGACTGAGAACTGAACCGCGTTCTGGCCGATGGTGACGCGATCGCCGTGGTTGAGCTCCTTTTCCTGGACCGGCTCACCGTTGACGAGCGTGCCGTTCGTGCTTCCCAGGTCGACGAGCCAGAACTGATCGCCTCGCCGCTCGAGGCGCGCGTGGTGGCCGCTGGTCGCGGGGTCTCTGAGGATGACGTCGTTGTCAGGCGAGCGACCCAGGCGCAAAGCGTTGTCCCCGGCGCGATGGCTGTGACCGGCATCCGGCCCTGACTCGATGGTCAGCTCGGCCTGGCGGCCGGTGCCGGGGGATGTTCCCATCGCCGGCACGGCCCTGTTGTCGATGGCCATCGTCTCCGCGACATCCGCGGCTGCCGGAGGCGCCGGCGGCGGCTGCCAGGCCGGCATGAGGGTGGTCGACTCGCGAGCCTCGGCGGCCGCATCGGACGTCATCGTCGCTGCGACGTCGGGGACCATGGTCTCTGCGACGTCCGGTTGCTGCTGCCCGGTGGTCCCGGCGGGAGTCTCCCAGGGCAGAGTTGCCTGCGCTTCGGGCGGTGGCGCGGGTGCTGCCTCGACCGGGGGGGCCGATGACTCGGCTCCCGCGGCCGGCACTGCGTCAGTGGAGCTGGGGATAGATTCGGCCGGCGCCGGTGCCGACCACTGCGAGGTGGCTGCGGGAGCCGTGGGTGCAGGCGCGTTCCACGGCGGCGAGGCGAGCGCCGGCTCGACAGGCGCCGCTGCCGGCGCCGACCATGATGGGGCGGGCGGTGCGGCGGGTTCCTCTGTCTTCGGTGCGTCCCAGGATGCGGACGCGGGCGCGCTCCAAGCAGGCGCGACGGTCGGGGGTGGCGCTGCCGACGCGGGTGGTGGCGCGCCCCAGTCCGTGGAAGCCGGCGCCGCGGACGTGGATCCCGAAGGTGCCGGTGCATTCCAGGCGGGGGCCGGCGGGTTCCACGAAGGAGCCGTCGGGATCGGGGATTGCGGTGAATCGGTGGGCGCTCCCCACGCGGGCGCCGGCGCCGCCTCTGCGGCGCCTCCCCACGACGGCGGGCCCGCCGGCGGAGGGGCGGCTTCGGGCGCTGGGGCGGCAGGCGGAGACGGCGGAGCAGCCGCGGGTGGCGTCGGCGGAGCCGGTGGAGCCGGCGGCGCCGGTGGCGCACCCCAAGACGGCGCGGGCGCGGCGAAGGCGGCGGGAGGAGGCGACGAGGAAGCCGCCGGCGCGGGTGCACCCCAGTTCGGGGCCGGCGCGGACGCTGGTGGGGGCGGAGCTGGAGCGCCGGCTGCCGGCGATCCCCAAGTCGGCGCGGCGGCAGGTGTGCCGGCGGGCGGCGCCGGCGGCGCAGCGGGCGAGCCCCACGTCGGCGCGGGAGCAGTGGGCGGTGCCCCGGGCGCGCCCCACGTTCCCTGGCCGGGCTTAGCAGGCGACGCCGCCGGTTGATCCCAGCTTGGAGAGCCTGATGGAGGCACGACCACGGTCGGCGCCATCGGGCTAGGCGCGTGTGTGGCCATGGCGGGAGGAGCCCAGGTCGAGGCGACTCCGGCGGTCTGGCTCGCCGGCGCTGCGGGACGGACCGGCGGCGCCGACTTCTTGCGCTTACGCCTACGCCGCGCCCCCATGTACATGACGCCTGCCACAAGCGCCACCACCGCGAGGATTATGTATATGTAGGGTTCAACCGTCATCCGGTGGAGAGCCTCCCTTTCGCCGTTTCCGGCCGTGGATCAGAGACATAAAGCAGCATCCGCGTAGTGCTGAAGTATGGCATCCGAGCATCCCAACCGAGGCCGGCTCGCGCATCAAACGGATCGTCATGAACCGACCGACCCTTCGATCACGAGGCGCCCCGACGCGATCCCCGGCACGGTGATGTCCGCCTCCAGCGAATGCGACCCGGCGCCCAGTGGATCGCCGCCGAGAACGTGGACCACCACGCGCCTCCCGAGCGGCAGATCGAGGCGTCGGGGCAGCGGCGCCAGCGCGGCGTGGGTCTCGATCTGCAGGTGGTGGCGGGCAAGCACGATGCCGTCGAGGCGCAACCCGGTCACACCGACGAGCACCGCAGGCCTCGTCCGGTTTTCGAGCACGAAGCTCATTCCCTCGTTCTCCGCGCGAAGGCTCTTCACGTCGGCCAGCCGTTCCGCGAGGTAGCGCGGTATCTCCGGCCTCGGTCGGGGTGATGGAAGCGAAGACGTGACCGTGAAAGGCAGCTCCGCGCGGTCGAGCTCACGCCCCGCCACCGTCAGCGAAGCCTCGAGCGTGTAGTCGCCCTCGGCCGGGAGCGGAAGGCTCAGCGTGGTCGCGCTGACCGCCGGTTCGAACGCCGTCGGGATCTCGACCTCCACCGATCCGGCGTACGACTTCCTGTGCATCGCGTCCCGCAGACGCCGCACGCCTCTACCGCTCGCGGCGCGCTCGCGCGCCACCGACCAGCGGATCGAGCCACGTCCGGATACTTCCGGGTCGTCGTTGACGATGACAAGTCGCGCCGCGAAAGGCGTGTCCGGTTTTTGCAGGATCCCGAAAGGCCGGTCGGGCTCGAATGCAAGCGGCTCGATGATCAGTCGCGTTGGCTCGAAGGCCCGCGCAAGCGATACGAGGGCAGGCTTCGGCCGCCTCGCGCTGTCCAGCAGGCCGAAGCCGATTCCTGGAAATGGATCGACGAGGTGATAGGCAAATGCGCCCCAGCACGACTCGAATTTGCGTGTTCGCATGTGCTCGGCGGCGAAGCGAACGATGTCGGCCTGGTATCGCTGCGAGGCTTCGGCGTAGGCCTCGAGGCTCTGGTGCGCGGACGGCAGGCCGGCGCCTCGCTCCGCCCAGTTGACCGGCTGAAAGCCTGCATAGCGCCACGAGGGTTCGTCGTCGGCGGCGGGCCATCGCGTCTCGATCTGCTCCCACGCCGGAGAGTCCACGTCAGGCAGCGATTGCGCCCCGAAAGCAGTGACCATCATGGGCTCGACGTGGGCAAGGTCCGCCCATGAGCCCGTGGACCAGCCGAGCATAAGGTGAAGGTCGACCTCGCCCGAAGCCGCAAGGGCGGGGCGGCTTGGGTCGAGGCGCTCGAACGACGCCTTGAGCTCCTGGTCGATCGAGTGGTTCTGCCGCACGGCATGAACCTCGCCGAGATCCGAGTTGGTCGCGAGCCACGGCGGATCGTCATGCCCAACCCACAGGATGATCGACGGCCGGTTGTGCAGCATCTCGACCATCTCGGCCTGCTGCTCGCGCGCGGCCTGCTCGAAGAACCGAGCGTCGTTGCTCATCGCGTGGTACACGTACGTGCCGGTCAGCGGCATGTCCTGGATCACGAGCATGCCCATCGCGTCGGCGCGCCGGTAGAAGTCTTCGGGGAGCACGTTGGCGATCACCCGCAGCGCATCGAGGTTGGCCTGTTTCGCCGTCATGAGGTCGGCGTCGATGCGCTCGGCGGTCAGCTCATCGAGCCTGTACGAGGGCGCATAGCAGGCGCCGCGGAGAAAAACCGGCCGCCCGTTCACCGAGAGCGCCCACCGGCGCGGGCCGATGTCCCACGTGAGCTCGCGAAACGCGAAAGTGTCCTCCACGCGTGCCGACTCGGCAGCTCCGGCGGCACGCGTGATGAGCTCGGCGCGGTAGATCGGCTGGTCGCCGAGCCTCCACGGATCCCACCGGCGGGCGCCGGGAAACGCGAGCCGCATGGTCAACGTCTGGTCGGCTCCCCCGGCCAGGCGGACCTCCCGCTTGAGGCGTAGCGCGTCGCGGCCCGGCACCGGCACGCTGAGCTCCACCTCGCCCTCCATCTGCCTGCCGTCGAGGTTGCGCAGGCGCGCCTCGACCTCGATCCGGCCGTCGCCCCCTTCGAAGTGCGGCTTGATCCGCATCCAGTCGATCGTGATCGGCCCCACGTACTCGAGCTCGACCGGGCGCCACAGGCCGACGGGCACCTCCCACTGGTACTGGCCGGGCAGGCTCGAGTAGGCAGAAGCGGGATACGGCTTGAGGTCGCCGTCGTTGAAGAGCCCCATGATGTGGCGCTTCTTGTCGGGCTGGCTTTCGACCGGCGATTCGCAGCAGATGACCAGCAGGTTCTCCGGCTTCAGGTACGGCGTGAGGTCGAAGCCGAAAGGCGCGAAGTATCCGTAGTGCGACCCCAGGAGCTTTCCGTTCAGCCACACGTTGGTGGCCAGGAACGCCCCGCCGATGCGCAGCACGACGCGACCCGAGTGATCCGGGCGCGGGAACTCGGTCCGGTACCAGACGGACTGGCGTCCCTCTCGCGCGGACAGCTGGCGCGGAACCTCGATCGGCTTCCAGCCGGAGCTGCGACCGACGGTCAGCCCTTCCGCCTCGCCCTCACCCAGCGGCATCCAGACCGCCTCCCACGCGCTCAGCTCTCGGACGCCGGCCGAACGCTGCGGTAGCGGGAGGAACAGGCAGTCGCTCATCTACCCGATCATCTCAGCGCCACGTAGGCCCCGTCGGCGGTGGCACAGAAGAGCACCTGCCGGCCGATCGCGTCGGCGAAGGTCTTGGTTTGGTTGCGGTCGACAAGAGCAAGGATGCTGCCGCCGAACCCTGCGCCCATGATGCGCGCGCCGTAGCATCCCGCGATCCCCCACGCCTTCTCGACGATCGCGTCCACCGTTCGGGTCGAGACTTCGAAATCATCGCGGAGGCTTTCGTGCGACTGCTTCAGCAAACGCCCGAGCTCGTTGAAGTCGCGGCGCCCCAACGCATACACGAATGCGTGAACCCTCGCGATCTCGGAGTCGACGTGGCGGCGTCGTTTCGGATCGAAGGCTTCCGCCTCACGCCTGCGCTCGTTGTATGGGGTGTCGGCCAGGACGCGATGCTCACCAGAATCGATGACGGCGATCGCCAGCTCGTCCGGAAACGGCACGGCCTGGTACTCCAGGGTTGTGCAGTCGAGCAGGAGCGCATGGCCCCGCCGCCCGAGCGCCGACGCGACGTGGTCCATCACGCCGACCTGCACGCCGGTCGCCTTTTGCTCGGCGCGCTGGCACGCGAGAGCCGCCTCCATGCCATCCATGTCCGGACGGAGCCCCGCGGCCACGGCGACAAGGAGCGCCGCGGACGAGCTGACACCCGTCGCGGGTGGTACCTCCGAAGAGACTGCAACCACCTGTGGGCCGGCGCCCAGCTCCTCCCCCACCGACCGAACATATTCAAGACCGCCAGGCACCACGCTCTCGACCGCCCAGTCCTCGGCGGGATGCCCCGTCGCGGTCGTGTGCTTGTCGATCGCGGCCGGCAGCACGACGCCCCCGAGGTAATCGATGTGTTCTCCAATGAGGTTCACGCGGCCGGGCGCTCGCCCCAGCCACCGACCCCATACCCGGCTAGATTCCACGCAGCTCCGCGGCGGTGTCCTCGGCGCGTGCGTCGACGATGAAGGCGCCGGCACCGATCTCAGAGCCGGCGAGGTACTTCAACTTGTCCCGGCTGCGGTTGGGCGGGTAGAACTCGAGGTGGAGGTGGTGGTGCCGGCCGCCGCGCCCGGGCGGTTTCTGGTGCATCGCCATGACGTATGGAAGCGGCCTGTTGAACAGGCGGTCGTACTTCTGCAGCAGGCCCTTGAGCGTTTGCGCGAAGGACTCGTCGTCCGCCTCATCGAGGTCGGCGAGCCCGCCGCGATGGGCGGTCGGCGCGAGGTGCACCTCGTAAGGCCAGCGCGCGAACGGCGGGACGAAGGCGATCCAGCGCTCGTCCCGGAGCACAGTCCTCTCTCCGCCCAACTCGCCTTCGATCACGTCGCAGTACAGGCACCGTCCCGTCTTCCGCATGTGCCGCGCCTCGGCGGCCAGCTCGCGCTGGACGATCGGGGGCACGAAGGGGTACGCATAGATCTGGCCGTGAGGATGGCTGAGCGTGACACCGATCGCCTCACCACGATTCTCGAAGACAAAGACGTAGCGCACGTTGGGCAACCGGCCGAGCTCGTTCGTGCGATCGCGCCAGACCTCGATCAGATCCTGGATGTGATCGACGGTCTGCTCACCGAGCGACGAATCGTGATCGGACGTGTAGCAGACGACCTCGCACCGTCCCTGCTCGCCGGTATAGGAAGGAAAGCGGTTTTCGAAGACCGCGATGTGATAGTCGGGCTCGGGGATCTCGGTCTCTTCCTTGCCGGGACGGGTCGGGCACAAAGGGCAGTGGTCGGCGGGCGGGTGATAGGTGCGGTCCTGCCGCCATGGGGCGACGGTGACCCACTCTTCGAGCAGGGGATGCCAGCGAAGCTCGCTCACTAACTATTTGATTGCGCTGCGCGCGGCGCGTAATAGATCAGATATCGACCGTCGGGCTTCTGGACCACGCGCTTCTTCAGCCGCTTTGTTTTCAAGTGCTCGAAGAGTCTAGCCCGGCCCTCGGCTGGTACACTTCGGGACGAAGTTCAACGCCCGTGGGGCGAAGGAGGTGAGGCGGAAGCTTGGATAAACCGAATCGTGGTGCCAACCGCCTCGTTTGCCAGCCGGGAGCTCGGGAGGACGTAAGCCTCTAGGGCTTCCATTCCGAATCCGGCTCCTGGAGTCGGAGGCGGGAAGCACTGCGAACGTCGACCGGCGAGGGCCTGGGTCTCCCAGGCCCTCGTCTTTTTACTCGCTAGGATTTCTCGCATGAGTCAAGACTTCTCGGCGCGGCTCAACGAGCGGCCGGAAGGATGGCCACAGGTGATGGGCATCACCATCACGAAAGCGACGGCGGACGAAGTTAGGGGCGAGCTGATAGTGGGGCCTCAGCACCTGCAGCCGTACGGCGTGGTTCACGGTGGCGTTCACTGCGGGCTGATCGAGACCCTGGCATCGATCGGCGCGGCGTTGTTCGCATTGCCTCGCGGCCAATCCGTCGTCGGCCTCGAGAACAGCACGAGCTTCGTGCGCGCGGTACGCGCGGGCGCCAAGCTGCACGCCGTTTCGACGCCGATCACCCGCGGCCGTAAGACCCAGGTCTGGGAAGCGCGCGTCCTCGACGACAAGGAGCAGATTGTCGCCATGGGTCGTGTGCGGCTGCTTTGCCTGGACGCCGACCAGGAGCTCGCGGGCGAGCAGGTACGAGGACCACTGCACCCACCGGTCGAGTGACCTACCCGGTTGCGTAGCTGAAGATGATCTCGTCGATCAGGCGCTCGACCGGGGCGAGATCATCTGTGAAAACCTGGCCGTGATATGGCGACACGCGTAGCCCACCGTCGGTCACCGCGCTCGTAGCGATTGCGCTCGCGAGCGGAGAGTTGATGAGTCCCAGGTTGTGCTGGATGTCGGCGATGGTGGTCGGCTCGGTCGACCCGTAGACCATCGTGTTCGTGAAGTCGGGGACGTCGACCAGGAACACGCTCGGATAGACGGCCGCCATCGTACTGGCGATCGCATCCACGAGCCGGTAGTCCGTCGTGGTCCTTCCGACATTGACCACCACCGCGCCGCCGGGGTTCAGGTGATCACGCACTGAGCTGAAGAACTCACGCGTGGTGAGATGAAACGGGATGTAGGGCTGCTGGTATGCATCCAGAGCCATCACGTCGTACTTGCCCGCCTGCGTGTCGAGCCAGTACCGCGCGTCCGCGACCACCGGGTGGACGTTGGGCGCGGCGAGATGGAAATAGCGGTACGCGACGTCGAGGATGGCAGGATCGATCTCCACCCCGGTGACCTGGACCTGGTCGCCGAAGGCCGCCGTGTACTCGCGCGCGGCGGTTCCACCGGCAAGGCCGAGAATGGCCACGCTCTTGGGCTTCGGTTCCGTCGCCTGCGCGGGGCGGAATGAGTCCGCGATGACCATGTAGTCCCAGGGGCCGCCCGTGAGAAGTTGCTTCGAGTCGTAGATGGAGTGGATCGCCTGCCCCTCGTTGAGGATGAGCTCGGTTTTCGTGCCGTCCTGGACGACCTGGATGTAGTTGTAGGCGGACTCCTTCTCGTAGAGGAGCGACCCCACCTGCGGCGGCTTGATCCCCGCCGGGAGAAGCACCCACGCGAGGATGACCGCGAGGCCGAACGCGGCGTACAGGCGCCGCCGCGGCCAGAGTCCCACGACCGAGATCACGACCAGCGCGAGACCGAAACCCACGAGCGTGGGCCTGGTGCCGTACGTGGGGATGAACCAGAAGACCGGCAGAAAGGTGCCGAGGATGCTGCCCGCCGTCGACAGCGCGTACACGCGACCTGCGGTGTTGCCGCCGGTCTCGACGTCCTTGAGGAGGAGCCGGATCGCGAATGGGCTGACGCAGCCGAGCAGGATGACGGGGATCGCAAACAGCAGCACCACCGCGAGCAACGTCCCGGCGACGAGGCCGACGCTCAACTCTTTGAACCCCTGTTGCGAGATGAGCAGGATCGGATAGCTGACGAGCGGAATGAGCCCGATCCACAACCCGGCCCACGCGGTGATCTGATACAGCACCTCGTCGCGAGGGTGGCGGTCGGCGAGCCGTCCTCCGATAACGTAGCCGGCGGAAAGATAGATGAGGACCAGGCCGATGAGGACGCCCCACACGTACAGGCTCGTGCCGAAGTAAGGGGCCAGGAGTCGTGACGCTCCGAACTCCACTCCGAGCGAGGTCATGCCGGACACGAACACGATCGGAAGCAGCAGCCGGCGCGACCAGGGGAGGGGTCCCCGCGAACTCACGGCGAAGCCTCTGAGTTCGTGGGGTTTGGCGTGGGCAAGGCGCCCTAGAGATTAACTACTCGCCGATCGGTTGCTCAGCCGCCCACTTGCGTGTGCGCTCATCCATGGGCACCGGCAGCTGCACGCGGACCTCCGCATAAAGGTCGCCCGGAGGCCCGCCTTTGGGATCGGGCAGGCCAAGCCCGCGGAGGCGGATCTTCGTTCCGTTCTGCGTCTCGGGCGGCACCTTGAACTGCACCTGTCCGCCCTTCAGCGACGGCGCCGCGACCTCGCCCCCGCGGAGCGCAACGTGCAGTGGAACGGGAACCATCACCCGCAGGTCCTTGCCCTCGCGGGTGAACGCCGGGTCGGGCGCCACCTGGACTCTTGCGCGCAGGCCGGGCACGCGCAGCACCGTGCCTTCTTTCACGCCGGCGGGAACTTTGACCTCCACGCGGCGACCACCCGGCAGCTCGACGGTGCGGCTCGTACCTCGATAGATCTCCGGCAGGCTGACCGTGATCGGCGCCTCGACGTCGACCGGCTGCTGCCGGGCGCGCCCGCGACCAGCCCCGAACATCGACCCGAAGATGTCTCCGAATCCTCCCTCACCGCCGAAGAGGTCCTCCATCTCACCCGGGGTCACCGTGCGGTACTGCACGCTCGGACCCGCGTCGGGGCGAAACCCGCCCGACCCACCGCGCGTACCAGGTTGAACCCCGGCGGCCTGGGCGGCCGCCCAGTCGGGGCCGAACTGGTCGTAGAGCTTTCGCTTCTTGGCGTCGGCCAGGACCTCGTGGGCCTCGGACACCTCCTTGAAGCGCGCCTCGGCCTGCTTGTCCCCGGCGTTCAAGTCGGGATGGTGCTTCCGCGCGAGCTTCCGGAAGGCAGTCGAGATCTCCTTCTGGTTCGCCGTTCGCGGAACCCCGAGCACCTCGTAGTAGTCCTTGACCTTAGGCATCCTGTCTCTTAGTTACCCGTTTGTGGTGCTCGACAAATCCAGGCCGCCGCTGGTATCCGAGAGTCTCATTGATGTGCAGGATGGGCGCGTTCTCCCCGTCATTGGCCGTGCCGACGACCGGCACGCCAAGCTCGATCGCCTGAGCCAGCGTCTGGAGCTTGATCGCGCGCGCCAGGCCGCGGCCCCGATATTCCGGATCTGTGCACGTGTAGCCGGTCCATACCGGCCCACGCACCGGCGGAAACTTTAGATAGGACATCGCAACGGGGCGGTCGCCGTCGAGCGCAATCCAGAATCGGTCGTGCGGCCGGTCTGGCGCGACGATTCGTTTCTCGAAGTCGTCGAACGCCTCGCGAACGATGGTCAGGGTATGTGGGACGTCCTCCACCGTCCGCTCGTTCAGCTCGTGGAGCTTTCTGATGCGATCGGGATCATGCCAACCGGCAAGTGTCGTCCACTCAATACCGGCCGCGGCCATCCGGTCGCGCGCTTCCGCCGCCTCGCCGGCGAGGCGCGGCCCGTGCGCCTTCAAGTCCAGCTCCCATACCCTCTCAATGCGCTCGCGCCGGTAGGCCAGCGCGTCTAGGGCCCCGAGCATCTCGGCCTCATCCTCAGCGCAATAGGCCATCAGAAGGCGCGATCGCTCGGCCTCGGCCCGGTCTCCGATCCAGGTGAACATTTCGATCAGCACGTCGCGCTCGAGCGCTGAGCGCTCGAGCCAGACCTCAACCTCGCAGTGGCCGTCCTCGACCTCGTTCCACGGACCGTGGACCCAGCCCAGGAACGCGACCGGCTTGCCGTTCATCTCCGCAATGAACCGGCCATAGAGAAATCCGCGCCTCGGCTGCTCCCAGCGCAAGCGAGTCGTCACAGGGTCTTGCGCCAGCGCCGGGTACGACGCGGTCATGAGGTCCGCTGCCAGCTCCGCATCGTCGAGCTCGGCCGGACGGTAGGTGACCTTGGCCATCACGTGAATGTAGGGCTAGAGCACCACGACGCGCGGCACGATGCCCGAAGCACTGACCTCGAGGATGCCGACCGACGGATTCATATACCGGCGCAGGTGGCACGCCACCTGCAGCCAGCACCATTCGAACCAGCCAGGATTTTGGGTCAGGCGATGCTTCGCCGTGGCGGGGCTCCACTGGTAAACACCCCCGGGGTTGAAGAGCAACACGCCGTCGATGATCTCGACCCTGGCACGGTGCGTGTGGCCGTACACGATGGCATGGGCGTAAGGAAAGCGGCGCCTGAGCGCCCGCGGCAGCCCGCGATGCGGCCGGAAGTAGCCGAGGCTCAAAGTCCATATGAGGGTGTTGGGCTCCTCGAGCCACCGGCTGCGCTGGCCGTGTACGACGACGATTCGCTTTCCCTCCACCGTGAGCTCGCGCGACGCCGGCAGGTTGTCGAGAGACCGGTCGTGATCGCCCTTCACAGCCTCCACCGGCGCCAGGCGACGCAGCGCGGCGAGGGTCTCCTCCGCGTCGACGTCGCCGGCATGGACTATGAGGTCGACTCCGCTGAGGACCTCGAACAGGCGGTCGGGCAGACGCTCGAGAAACTCGGGGCAGTGCGTGTCCGCGACGACGCCGATGCGCGTTGTCATGTCGACCGCCCCGCATTGCGGGTCGTCATGCGAGCCGCCCGACCTTCCGTTCGCGAGGCATCGTCAGCAGGACCACCAGCGGAGCCAGGCTGAGCACGGCCGCGACCCCGAACACGACAGGCTGGCCGGCACCGAACGCTGCGGCGCCGATGACAGGCCCGATGACGCCTCCGATGTAGAAGGGAAACAGGATCTGGCCGAGGACCGCGCCTCGTCTCTCGGGGCTGACGGTTGCGGCCATGACGGCCATGCTCGCTGTCAGCATGGCCGCGGCGAAGACGCCGTTGGCGAACAGGCCGGCCGCGAACAGCGCGATGTTGTGGCTGAAACCCACGATCGCCAGCGCCAGAGAGGCGCCCACCGATGTGAGGCTGAGCACCAGCACGTGGCCGAACCTCTGCATGACCAAACCCCACAGCGGCGAGGCGATCGCCTGGCCGAGCCCGACCGCCGACAGCACGACACCCACAGCGGTGACCGTGTCGCCCGGGGCCAGTCGTGCGATGTAGATCGGCGCGTAAGGCAGAATCGTCCAGAGCCCGATCTGGGTGACGGCTGTGGCCAGAAACAGCCGCCAGACCAGGGGCTTGCTCGCGATCTCATGCACCGCGCCGCGCAGCAGGCTGACGACGCGAAGGTCGGCCGGCCGGGCGTGGTCGTCCTCCCGCATGACCACGGTGAGCAGGACGGCCATGAGCGCGGACAGCGCGGCGTCGAACAGAAGCATTCCTTTGACGTCGACCAGGTGAACGAGAAGGGCGCCAAGGATCGGTCCCACCGCGCGGCCGGCAGGCGAGCCCGCGCCCACGATGCCGACCGCCAGCGCCAGCCGCTGCTTGGGCGTCGTCGAGGCCTGGACCGCGAGCATCACTCCCGTGTTTCCGAGGATGAATCCGTTGAGGGAGCGGAAGGCCAGGGCCATCCACGGGCCCGTCGAAAGTGCCCAGCCGGTGAAGATCACCGCCTCGAGGGCGGCGCTGCGCACGATCACGAGCTTGCGGCTGTAGCGGTCGGCAAGGACACCCCAGAACGGAGCCAACGGCAGGGCGAGGATCCATCCGAGGCTGGACATGCCGGCGATCCAGCCCGGCACCTGCGAGGCCGGCACGTGGAGCTCTCGAAGGTACAGAGGCGTGTAGGCGGTGAGCTGGTTCCACGACATGCTCTCGACGCAGGTGGTGGCGGCGAAGAGAACGGCGATCACGGCCCAGCCGGTCGCCGCTGACTTGTGGGAGGTGGCCTGCATCGCTGGCTAAAAGCTTATCCGGCGCCGAAAACTGCGTGTTTTGATCTTTAAATTGACAAATTGGCAAGTCTAGATGTCTAATTAGGCGTGTGAAAGATCTTCAACGCGAAATCTTGAGCCAGGTTGCCGGCGGCAGGCTGTCTGCCGAGGAAGGCGCCGCCCGCCTGGAGGCACTCGAAACCGAACCCACCGTTCCCTCTCCGTCGCGCCCGGTACCCGCCTCCGATCCAGGGGCCGGCGTCAAGCAGGTCCGGGTTGTCGCTCGACTGGGAAACACCGAGATCATCGGTGACCCAAGCGTGAGCTACGCGGTCGCCGAAGGGCCACACAAGGCGCGCCAGGAAGGTGACACGATGATCATTGAGCAGTCGCCTCTGGACGACGAAGCCAGCTTCGAGTTCAGCCACCCGCAAGGCCGGTTCAGAATCCCCCGTGTCGACATCGGCGGCAAGCTGACCGTCCGCATGAACCCGGCGCTGCCGGTGACGGCCAAGACCCAGGCGGGCAACCTTCGCATCAGCGGAGTGAAGGGTGACGTCGCGGCCGAAGTCCAGGCTGGCAATTGCGACATCGCCGGGTTTCGGGGACCGATGAACCTCAAGGTGACGGCCGGAAACGTCACCGCAAGGGGCCGCCTCGACAGCGGCGCGAGCACGATCCGCTGCCAGATGGGAGAGGTACGTGTCGTGCTCGACAAGACCTCCAGTGTCCGCATCAGAGCGCGCACCACGATGGGCGAGATCTCGTTTGAAAACGTGGAGCCGGCCGGCAAGAGCGAGTTGACCATCGGGTCGGGCACGGGAACCCTCGACTGCGACTGCACGATGGGCACCATCCGGATCGCGGTCGAATAGATGGCGAGATCCACCACGCGAAGGCCGCCATCCAACTGCCCTGTTTGCAACCACCGCCTGGCCACGACGCGCCTCACATGCCCGGAGTGCTCGACCGAGCTGTCGGGCGCGTTCACGTCGTGCGAGTTCTGCGTGCTGACCAACGAGGATCGTGACGTGCTCCGCGTCTTTCTCGCATCGCGCGGGAACATGAAAGAGCTCGAAAGGCATCTCGGGGTCAGCTACCCGACCGCGCGGGCGAGGTTCGACGCGCTCCTCGCGAAGATCGGCATCGACCGGCCGTCCGCGGCTCCCTCCCCTACTCGAGTCGAGCTCATGGAGCAGGTCGCCCGCGGAGAAATAGACATCGACGAGGCGCTCAAGCGCCTCGACGCCATTTAGACAATCGAGACCATGCGCCGACTCGAGAACAGCTGAAGGAGGTCCCACGTGAATCCCATGGAACGTGCCGACAGGATCGACCCGACCGGCGAAGCTCGCCGCACGCGGAGCTGAAGACATGGTCGAGCTGATCACATCACCTGCTGTTGGCGCGCCGCGGCCGCGACCGTGGACGGTGTTTTCATCGGGGTCGTTTCGCAAGCTCTGGGTGGGGACGACCCTCTCGTTGTTCGGCGATTTCTTCAACTACATCGCCATGGCGTGGCTCGTCCTCCAGCTGACCGGTTCCGGCCTGGCGCTGGGCACGGTGCTCGTGGTGCAAGCGCTGCCAAGGGCGCTGCTCATGGTCATCGGAGGCGCGCTCGCCGACCGGCTCTCGTCGCGTCTGACCATGCTCGGGTCCATGGGCCTGCGCGCCATCTTCGTCGGTCCTCTTGCCGTGCTCGTGCTCACGGGTCGCGTGCAGATGTGGGAGGTCTACGGGTTCGCCGTGGTGTTCGGCATCGTCGACGCGTTCTTCATGCCGGCCCGCACCTCGATCCTTCCCAAGGTTGTCGCCGACCACGAGCTGGAGCCGGGGAATGCGGTGCTGAACGTGACGGCCCAGACCTCCGTCATCCTGGGCCCTGTTCTCGGCGGCCTCATCGTGGCCGTCCTCGGAATCGGGTGGGCCTTCGCCGGGGACGCAGCCTGTTTCGCGATCGGCTTCCTGTTCATCCTGTGGCTGCCGGGTGCAGCTCGCGCTGCCGGAGAGAAGCACCCCGACGGGGGTCTCGCCGGTCAGATCGTGGCCGGCCTCCGCTACGCCTGGGCAAACATCGCCATCCGCGTAATGCTGATCGTCATCGCGGTCATCGATTTCGCCGCCAACGGGGCGCTGGGCGTGGGGCTGCCGACCCTGGCCCACGGGCGATTCGGCGCCGGCGCCACCGGCCTTGGAATCCTGCTCGGCGCGTGGGGAATCGGTGCGACCGCTGGAGCCCTGGGCGCCGGCTTAGTGTCGCCACCGAAGCGTTTCGGATGGTTGATCGTCTTGCTGTGCGCCTGGCTCGGTGTCGGCATCGGCGCGGTCGGCCTGGTGCACTCACTCGTGCCTGCGGCGCTCCTGATGGGCTTTTCCGGTGTCGGCACCGGCGTGGTCAACACCTATGGGATCAGCTGGCTGCAGCGCCGGATCGACTCCGCCATGCAGGGCCGCGTGATGTCCCTGGTGATGCTCGCCTCTATGGGCCTGACCCCGTTGGCCTACGCGGCGTCAGGCGCGATCGCGAATGTCAACCCGTCGCTGCTGTTCCTGATCGCGGGAGGGATGATGCTCCTGTGCGCCGCCGGCGCCGCAGCGAGTCGCTCGGTCCGCACGTTGCGGTAGGACCCCTACTTGATGCCGGCCGCGTGAAGTCCCGCCGCATGTGCGCTGGAGGCGTCTGCACCGGCGTCGAGCGCATGCACCGCGGCGGTCGCGAATGCGTGTGCTTTGTGCTGGTCCAGCGCAAGGTCGATGTTCGCCAGCGAGAACCAGGCGCAGTAGGACTGGCGGTCGGCTGACACGGGCACCGGCGGCCGCGTCATCGCCGCTGTCGCCCACTGCACCGCGGTCGCGACGTCCTTGCCGCTCGACAGGGCCTGGAAAGCGCCCTGGGCGGCAGCGTGGCATGCGCTCGCCGGAGCACCGCCGCGCTTGGCCCAGGCAAACCACTCGGCGTAGGAACGGTCTTCGGGGCTGGGAACGACCTTCTGGGGCTCGGCCTTTTGCTTCTGCTCGACGACCTCCCATGACGACCTGGTACCGGTTGCCGCCGGCTTCTGGGCCGTGGGTTGCTGCGCGACAGGCGCCTGCGCGGCGGGCGCCGGCTGCTGCTGGACGGCCGGCGGCGGCGCGGCGGGTTGGGGCCGGGGCGGCGGCGGCGCGGCAGGAGTCGCGTGCTCCGTGGTGACGTGAATCTGGGGCGCCCAGGCAGGGATCGGCACGGCCGCGGGCCAGTCGATCGCCGCCTCCGAGCTCTTGACCGGCGTTTCCGGCGTCGCCGCTGAGGCGGCCACAGGAGCGGCCGGAGTTGGGGTTGGAGTGGCCGGCGCGGGTGCCGGCGGGATTGCGGCCGGCGGAGCAGGCGGCACGATCGGAGCCGGCGGCAGGGTCGGAGCGGTCGGCGCGACCACGGCCGGCGGGACAGTCGGAGCCGTAGGCATCTCCATGGCCGGCGGCACGGT
>PNAG01000019.1:0-122 GCA_003169845.1 Candidatus Dormiibacterota bacterium
TCCGGCTCACGAGCGGCGAGATCCACCGCGAGGAGCTCGACCTCAGCGCGCTGGCCAAAGAGATCGTGGACGAGATGCGCGCAGCCACTCCAGGCGCCAACGTGCAGGTGGACATCACGCCG
>PNAG01000019.1:203-270451 GCA_003169845.1 Candidatus Dormiibacterota bacterium
ACAACGGGGTCGGGTTCGACATGGTCTCGTCTCACCGTCTGTTCGGCGCCTTTCAGCGCCTCCACAGCCAGAGCGAGTTTCCCGGAGTGGGGATCGGCCTGGCCACGGTGCGGCGGATCGTCAATCGCCACGGGGGGCGGATCTGGGCCGAAGGGGCGGTCGGCGGGGGCGCGACTTTCTACTTCGTCATCTAGCGCCCCGTCCACTAGCCAAGGCCAGCGCGTTCTAGATGCGAGATGTCCATCGGCCGGACCCGATCTGCCGCCCACCCGCCCAGATCCATCCGGCAGCGCCACCCGCTCCAGGTGCTTTGGGCGATCAGCCTCGTGGTCGGACTCTTCTTGCTGGGCAGCTTCGCGTACGGTACGTGGAAGGGCGTCTCCGAGCAGCAGCACCTCAATCAGGTCTGGAACGGCGAGGTCCACCCACGGGCCTCCGGCCCGAAGGTCATCGACCCGAGCCTCGAGAAACCGATCAACGGCATCGACTTCGCAATTCGAATTCCGAAGCTCGGCTACATGGCCGCCGTCAAGGAGGGGGTCGACAGTGGAGTCCTGTATACGGGCCCGGGCCATTACCCGACGAGCATGTGGCCGGGCAATCCGGGCACGGTCGGCGTGGCGGCGCACAACGTCTACTGGATCAACTTCCCTCAGCTCGTCAAAGGGGACGAGGTAGACATCGAGACCCGCTACGGCCTCTACCGGTACCGGGTCACCGGCAGCAAGATCGTGAGCCCGAACGACCGCACGGTCCTGGTTCCCAGCGCGGATGGGTACTACTTGACCCTCACCACCTGCTGGCCTCTTTGGGCGGGCGCGTTCGCGACCAAGCGGTACGTGATCTTCGCCGTGCAGGTGTGGCCGGCCCCGGAGCGGCCCGGCTACAGCTAGGTTCCTGACCCGGGCAGCGGGCCGGTCCGAACCTCCTCAGTCCCCGGTGCGACCGCCTTCACCGGCCAGCGTGATGGCATTTGCTGGGACCGGGCGTCGTCGTCCGGAGCCGTGCTGAGGTTGGTCTCGAAGGCGCCGGAATTTGGCGAAAAGGGACGAGTCGCATGGAGAGGCCTCGCGGAGGTGTGTCCGCGAGGCCGAACGAAGCCGCTTGCTAGGCGTGAATGACCCCGCGGTGGGTCAGGGCTCGGAAGATGAAGAGCAAGATGAGCGCTCCGACGAACGCGACGATGATCTCGATCACGATGTTGGTGATGGCTATGCCGGCCAGTCCAGCCAGCCACCCGCCCAGGAACGCCCCGAAGATGCCGACAACGATGTCCCATCTACCAAGAGCACGCGAAGATGGTCCTTCGACATCAGGCTATGGTCTCACGGTGGCACTCGCGTCAGGTGGGAAAGGTGAAGCGCAGCTTGGCCCCTTTTCCAGTCGCGCTCGTGATGCGGAGCGTGCCGCCCATGGCAGCCGCGCGCTCGCGCATGTTCCGCAGACCGTTGCCAGACGACGATCCGCGCGGGTTGAAACCGATGCCTTCGTCTCCGATCGTGAGGATTGCGTTGGCGCCTCGGCGAGTGAGGCGAACCGCGGCGCGCTTCGTGTGCGAGTGACGGGTGACGTTGGACAGTGCCTCACGGGTGAGCTGGACGATTTCGTGGGATCGGGACGAAAGGGCAGCCGACACCCCAGCGTCCACCTGGACGTCAATCGGAATCTGGAACGTCGACCCGACCTCCTCGCCGATTGCCTCGAGGGCCTGGTTCAGCTGCCGGTCAGCCAGGATCCCCGGCCGGAGGCCAAAGATGTAGTTGCGAAGGTCTCGAATGACTCGGTCGAGCTCGACCACGGCACGTTCTACCCGCGCCGCGGTCTCAGGCGAGCTTGACGTCACCGCTGTGCTCTGGAGGTTCATCCCTACTGCAAACAGCGACTGGATGATCCCGTCGTGGAGCTCCTTGGCGATACGTTCTCGCTCCTCCATGAGCTCGAGGCGCCGAAGGTCGGTCTGCGCACGCGCGTATTCGATCGCCACCGAAGCCTGATCTGCGAACGTCTCGACAAGGCGAATTGTCTCTCGGTTGAACTGGCGCCCGCCCTTCAAGTTGGCGACCATGAGCGTGCCGGTGGCCCGCCCGCGAACGCGAAGAGACCCCGGGCCAGCTCGTCGTAGCGGCTGCGGTCGGGAAGCAAGACCAGCCCCATGCCGCTGCCCGTGAGCACCTTGCTGGCCAGGAACCCGGCGATGGCTCCGACGATGATCCACACGATGAATGCCATGCGCTGCAAACCTCCTCTGCCGCTGAGCGGCGGTAAATGCTTTGCGGTCAACCGCTCCGTGACGTGTTGAATGCCGATGAAGTGCGTTAAGACGCCCGCGTTGTCGTGGACTGGCGAGATCCGAAGCTCATTCCAGAACGGGCTTCCGTCCTTGCGAAAGTTGAGCACGACCCGCGTGCACTCATCGCCCGCGTCGAGCGCCGCTCGAATCTCGGCCACCGTCTCCCGATCCGTAGCGCCGCCCTGAAGGAATCGGCAGTTCCTTCCTAGCACGTCGCTTCGCGAGTAACCGGTGATCGTTTCAAAGGCGGCGTTCACGTAGATCAGCGGATGATCCGGCAGGCGCGCGTCGGCGATCACGATGCCTGACGTCGCGCTGTCCAGCGCTCGCGAAACGAGCCCAATCGGAAGCTGACTGGGAAGACCTGGGGTCTCGAGATTTATAGCCTGGGCCGCAACCCGATCACCGGAGTCGGTCAGGCTGCTATTCCGTCATGCTCAAGAGTCATGTCGATGGCGTCCCCCCATGTGGCCGCGATTTTCTTTGCCATCTCCTCCTCATCTGCCCGGTTGGCACGGGCGACCTCGGCCGTTGCCTCATCGCCGCAGCGCAGGGCAAGCTGCTCGAGTAGCGAGTAGGCGGCGATCTCGACTGCTTCGGCAACGTACCCGTCACGAGCAATCTTGCCGGGCTGATCCGAGCGGAAGCGATCAATCAATCCCTTGGGGAGAGCCACTGCCACGGACTCGCCCGTTTTGCGGATCGAGGGGTGCGAGTCCAGTGCTTCCAGACGCTGGTCGAGGCGATGTTTGTGATCGTGAGTCTGCTGCAGATGCGCCTCAAGCATGGCCTTGGTCTTCGTGTCCTTGGCAGCCTTGATCATCGATTCGAGCATCGTCTCCAGGTTGAGCTCCATCGCGTGCGCGTCCTGAACGTAGTCCACCAATTTGGCCTTGAGCTTCTCGTTGTCTTTCAAATCAATCCCCCCTGGTTTGGAGTATTCCGGCTCAACAGAGTGGTAACGTTCCGCCGCGGCGCACTACCTCCGCTTACCCGATAGATGACGGCAGACGGCGGGTCGGGCCAGCAGCGCTGATCTTTCAGCCAGCAAGCTTCCAATCGCTCAGGCGGGGGGCGGGGGCTCTGCTGGTGCATCCGACCGTGAGGCGCAGCTGGAGCCCATCGCAATGCATTTGGGTGATGGTTGGCTGCGGGGCGTTACCAGCAGTAAGGGAGTCTAGAACCTGCTGGCCATCGCCGGATGCGTGCTGGCATCGAACCCGACTCGCGACAACTTCGACGACGACGTCAAATCGCTAGGAGAAAAACATGGATTCGATTCGCTTCTTGCCGACCAAGGTTCACGGAGTGCTCGACTATGTGGTGGGTCTGGCGCTCATCCTGGCTCCCAACATCTTCCAGTTTGCAGACGTGGGTGGCCCGGCCGTCTTCATTCCCCGGCTGCTGGGCGTCGTGCTCATCGCGTACAGCCTCTTAACTCGATACGAGTGGGGTGTGATCAAGGTCATCAGCATGCCTTACCACCTGATCGTCGACTTCGTGGCTGCGCTCTTTTTGGCGGTCTCGCCATTTCTGTTCGGTTTCAGCAACAAAGGGGCGAACGTCTGGCTACCTCACGTCGTAGTCGGGATCGCGGTGATCCTCGTCGTGATCGTCAGCAAGACCCAGCCTGGCACCTCGATGGATAGGCGCGTCACATCCGCCTGACGACACATGAGTTGGTAATGGGACCAAGTTTTAAGGAGAACCAAGAATGATCATTAAATGGCTTCATCGACTAGGCATCCCGAGTGATGCCGCCCACGTCTTGGCTCTGGGCTCGATCGCCGGAAGCATCGTGGCCTGGGCCTGGCGCAACGAAGACGATGCCTCCAATGCCGAAAGGCTGGGGATCTTCATCGGGCTGTGGGCACCCACCTTCATGCTGATCGGCAATGCCCTGAAAACCGAAGAGGTGGCCGGCCGGGAAAGCGGCGACGAGATGATGGGGGTCGGCCGCCGAATGCAGCGGGCCGTGGAACCCTCCGCCCGCTAGCTTGACGACGCGGTCGACGATCTGATGGATCCAAGTAACGGCCAGCACCCGGGGGCCGTTCGGGGGCAGTCTAGCCGCAGCTGCCGGTCGGAGTGGGTCCCGCAAGGTCCACTCCGGCCGGTGTTTGACGCGACCTGTGCGTGCACCCGGATCAAGCGCAAAGCGGGCTGTTGTTGACTTTGTTATGCCGGCTTGGCGAGCCTGGGGGAGGCGAACGATCTTCGCCCGCTTGGTGACGCGGGCATGTCCGGAGATCCCGCCTCTGTGGGGGATGCGTGTTGTGGATTTGGGTACGTCCTTTGGGGGCGGGGGCAGCATTACCCCCGGCAGCGTCGAACCGCTCCAGCTGGTGCAGACCACCCACCGTCGAGAGCGTCTAATAATTTGTCTAACCGGACCCGTCGCGGGTGTCGGCGCGGGCCGTGCGGCTCGCTAGTGTCAGATCGCCTTGAACGTTCCCGCTGCGACCACAGTCTTGGTGGTCGACGACGACCCGATCGTGCGCGAGATCTACCGTCTGGCCCTCGAACGCCGCGGTTATGGCGTCATGGTCGCTGCGGACGGTATCGAGGCGCTCGAAATGTTAACGACAGCGCACCCCAACTTCATGTTTCTCGACATTCGCATGCCGAGAATGGGCGGCCTCGAGGTGCTCACAAGGATTTCCGGGGATCCGGCGATGCCGCACATCCCTGTGGTGATGCTCTCCAATTACGGCGAGCCGGACCTCGTCGCCAAGACGTTGAGTCTTGGCGCGAAGGAATACCTGATCAAGGTTGCGACCGACCCGCTGCAACTCGCAGCCGTGGTGGCCAGGTGGCTTGGTCAGCCGCCGTCTGGACCCGGCGAAGTGGAATGCTAAACCACTTTCCCAGCAGAACGCCGGCGTGTTCCTTTTGCGTCGAAAGCGGTCCATAGGCCGTGTCGAGCGCCGTCTCCAGAGCCCCGACCGGGGTCTCCAGGCTCCTCACCTACGGCACTCCACAGCTCGCGGACTGGCCAGGTGGCCTCATCGTCGCCGCGACGTGCGTCGCGGCGCTGCTTGTTCTGTTTCTGGCTGAGGTCGGAGGACCGGGGCACGCGAGCTTCGGAGGCGTCGGGCTTGTCTTCGTAGCCGCGGCAGCTTTCACGCTCTCGATGCGACTGGTGGTCTCCGTCGTCGCAGCGGGCGTGCTTTTCCAGGTCTTGAGCGCCACCGTGGACGGACTGCAACGTTGGTCGCTCATGTTTGGGATCCTCACGTACCTGGCAGTGGCGTGGCTCGCCTACGTCGCGGCGGGGGCGGTACGAAGCTCGCGTCGCGACGCGGCTCGGGCGGAGCGACTGAGGGCGGTGGTGGAGGCGGCCACCGGCCTGGTGGAGGTCTCGCTGTCACCGGAAGACTTGATGGAACGATTGATGGTTTACAGCGCGAGCTCCACCGATGCAGATAGGGGGTCCGTCTCGCGCATCGAAGGCGACGAGATCGTGGTCGAGGCCTCATACGACCCCAAAGGCGATCGTTCGGAGATCGGCATTCGGTGGAACATCGCGAGCCAACCGCTCGTGGTCGACCTGATGAAGTCGAAATCGCCGATCCAGGGTGCTGTGGTCAGCACCATAGGGCTTAACGCGCCGCTGGCCCAGCGCATGCGTCAGGTTCACCACGTTCTTGTGGTCCCGCTCCTGTCGGAGCACAGCGTCCGCGGGTTGCTGACCCTGATCCGGTTTCGGGATTCGGCATTCTCGGACGCCGAGATCGAGTCGGTGCAGAGCGTGGCCAAGATCGCTTCGGTCGCGCTGAGTGCCTCCAGGCTGCATTCCGAGATGGGGTTGGTGCGAACCGATGCCGAGACTACCGCGTTACAGCTGCGCGAGCGCGAGCACATGCTGGCCGATACGCTGCGAGTCGCGCGCCTCGGCAGCTGGGAGCGGCACGTGCCTCGCAACCAGGTCAACTTCTCCGACGACCTCAACCGAATTTATGGCCGGGCCACCGCGGATCAGCCGATCACCTACCAGGAATGGCTGGAGGCTGCGCACGCAGATGACCGCGACCTCTTTAACAGCGCCGTCGAGGGTGCAGTCCGGTCAGGCGGAGCCTTCGAGGTCGAGCATCGGATGGTGGGTCCCGACGGAGCGATCAGGAACCTCCAGACGTTCGGACGGGTCGTCCGCATCGAATCCGGGCGTCCGGTGCGGTTGGCCGGCACGTGCCAGGACGTCACCGAACGCAAGCACTCGGAGGAATACCTCCTGGCTTTGACGCGGGAACGTGAGGACCGTCTTCGTGAGCATGCGCGGCGAATGGAGACCCTGGATAAGCTCAAGGGCGAGTTCCTGCTTTTGGCCTCACACGAGCTCCGGGGGCCGCTGACCATCATCACCGGCTACATCTCGCTCATGCGGGATGGCGCGCTTGGCCCATTGCCTGAAGTAGTCCAGGCCGCTCTTCCAGTGATGGCCACCCAGAGTGCGGCCATGAAGCAGCTGATAAGTGAGATGCTGGAAACCGCTCGGCTCGAGCATGGATTGCAGCTGGAGCTGAGACCGCTCGACCTCCGCGAGCTGATGCTGGAGGCGGTCCAATCGGTGACTCCACTGCTTGGGGCGCAGCAGAGGTTGACCACAGGCGCCATGTCAGAGACGGTCCCCATCCTGGGCGACCGGGAGCGTCTGCTGGCGATCATCACGAACCTTCTCGACAACGCGATCAAGTACTCAGGCCCGCGGGGCGAGATAGCGTGCGAAGTTGCCGTCCGGGGAAGCTGGGTCATTGCTGTCGTGCAGGACAATGGCTTCGGCATCGGGCAGGAGGATCGGAGCAAACTCTTCACGCGATTCGGTCGCGTGGTATCCCCCGAGAATGCACATATCCCTGGCACTGGCCTCGGGCTCTACATCGCCCAGGGCTTGGCCGTCCTGCACGGCGGCGAGATCACAGTCGAGTCCCAGCTTGGCAAAGGCAGTACTTTCAGCCTCCGACTGCCGGTTGCGCCGGCTGCGAGTCCCGATCCCGGCGGCGGCCAGGAGCGGCCCAGAGCCGCTCGGCGGTCCAGGCGCGTAAATCATCGATCTTCCAAGAGCCGACAGCCAGCAGCCGAGACGTCCTGAACGCCCTCGGCATCGTGAGATCGTCCCGCAAGCCGGGACGGCTAATCGAGCTGCATGAACACTTCCGCCCCGGCGAGGTGATCAGTGTCCAGGCAACGTGCTGTGATAAGTGATTCGCCGGGTCCCTGAATCTTTCGAGGGCGTATGGGCAGCCGAGGCGGTGGAGATCGCCAACCCTGCGCCGCCAGTCGACCATGGTCGAGGAGTTCGACGGGGTTCGGCGTCACCAGGTATCCGAGTGCACGATCGGCTTGAGCGGGATTCTCTCGGCGGGCTTGAACTCGCCGCCGGTGTGAAAGCCGACCGTGATCAATGCCGTCTGCGTGTAGCGCTCGTACGGGATGCCGAGCAGCTGCGCCACCTCACGCTCGTATTTGAGGTGGAGCGTCGTCCACGCCGTGCCCAGGCCTCGAGCGCGCGCCGCCAGCATGAAGCTCCATGCGGCGGGAAGGATTGAGCCGTAGAGACCCGCGATCTCCAGGTTCGTCACCCCCGGACGGTCCACCCGTCCCTCGATGCACGGGATCACCATCACGGGTACCTCGTGCATGCGGTCGGCGAGGTACTGTGCCGACGACACCACCCGGGGCAGCTGGCGGCCTCGCGGGTCGTCCTCCGCATATCGCGGCCGCCCGCTGCTTGTGTAGGCGTACCACGACTGGCGGTACAGATCGCCGATGACGCGCTTCTTCTCAGGGTCGGTCACTATCATCCACTGCCAGCCCTGGGCATTGCTGCCGGTCGGCGCTTGGATGGCCACCTCGAGGCACTCCATCAGCAGCTCGCGCGAGACCGGCCGGTCGAAGTCGAGTCGCTTTCGCACCGCGCGGGTGGTGGTCAGGATGGTGTGGGCGTCCATGACCTCAATTGTCGCCGCCTGGGGCGCAGCGTCAGGCGGGCCGGCGTCCAGGATGATGAACCTGGTGCCACGCCTCGCGAGGTGGTAGCCGACGGCCAATCCTGCCTGGCCAGCGCCCACGACGACCATCTCGAAGTGCTCCCGATCTGCCGGCTCCCTCATGTCAGACATCGCGAACGCTGTCTAGCTATGCATCAGGCGGGCTGGGAGCCTTACCTCCACTCCGTCTCCGCAAATCCGGCACTTGAACTGTCTTTGCCCCTGGGCGTTCACCCCGCCAGTCGGTATCAAGGTCACGCGCGCGACTGCACGGACTTGGCAGGGGCAGGGCTTTTGTCTAGTGGCATCGGGTATTCCTTGCTGTCCCATATCAGGTCCCTCCGTTGTTGCCCGACTGCCGGCATGATCGTGGAGGACAGGCTACATCGGTTTGGAGCGACTTTCGGAGTCATTTACCGGACGGTGTGTCGCGCAAATCGTGTAGCAACGCGTGTAGCAACCCAAGCGGCATCCGGCATCACGTGGCGGCACGTGGCCAACTACAAGCGCGGACGGAGTGAACCCAAGCGGCCTCTGGCGGAACGTCCCGAACCGACTGCTATTGCGGTTCGGGACCGTGAGGCCCNNGCCCCGGGTTCAAATCCCGGGCCCCGACCAACTGATCTTCCCCTAGAGACGGCCCGCTAGACGCCAGGGTCTGCGCGGCAGGACGACGACGAGCCGGGGTGCAACTAGGTCCGAACCCAAGGCCGCAGTTCTGAATCCAGAATCGTCCCGATGGCGGAAACTAAGGCGACAACCCCGCTGCATCGCAGCAGCAAACCGTCCGAACCTCGTCCGCCATACGTAGAGTGCTGGCCGTGGACTCGACTGAGCTCATCGAGCAGTGCGATCGCCTCGTGGCGCTTGCCGACCGGCGTCTTGCGTTTCCGACGGCGAGCCCTGCAGCCGAGGCACGGGCGCGGCAGCTACACGACCATCTCGAGGGCTTCGTCCGTCCGCGTCTCGCCGACATAGACGCGCCGCTGCTGGTGCTGCTCCTCGGACCCACCGGCGCCGGCAAGTCGTCGCTCCTGAACACGATCGCCGGCGCGGAGGTGAGCAAAGTCGGCGTGCTCCGGCCCACGACAACCGACGCGGTTCTTTACGCGAGCCAGAGCGATACGGATCGAATTGTCGCGAGCGGTCGTCTCGGCGCCGTCGCTAAGGACAGGCTGAAGCTGGCGGCGGCGCCCGCAAGCGCTGACGGGGTGGCCGTCATCGATGCGCCGGACATCGACTCGGTCGAGCGTGACAATCGCGAGCTCGCCGACCTACTGGTTGAGGCCTGCGATCTCTGCGTGTTCGTCACCACGGCGACCCGCTACGCCGACCTGGTGCCGTGGGAGGTGCTGCGCCGTGTGCGGGAGCGCGGTCTTCCGCTCGTCGTCGTGTTGAACCGCCTGCCGGATGATGAAGAGGATCGGCCGGCGGTCGTTGCAGACGCGAGGCGGCTCTTCCGCCAGGCAAGCACACGAAGCGACGAGGAGCCGATGGACCTGATCGCGATCGATGAGGGAGACATCGAGCCGCGCGTGAACGGTCTTGCGCGCGAAAAGGCACGGCCGCTTCTCGAGCGCATCGATCGTCTTGCTGCTACGGCCGACGAGCGCCGTGCAATAGCGACCCGGGCACTTGTGGGTGCGCTCAGGGGACTCGCGCCGCTCGCCCACGCGGTCGCCGACGATCTCGAGCACCAGGCCATCGACGCCGATGCATTGCGGCGAATCGCCGCGTCGATGTACGCCACAGAGCTCGAGTCGCTGGCCGGCGAGCTGCAGGGCAGTCTCATCCTGCGCGCGGAGGTGCTGCGACGATGGAACGACTTCGTCGGCGCGGACCAGGTGGCGAGATTCATCTCCACAGGTATCGGCAGGCTGCGCGCGATGGTGCTGACCGTGTTCCGCGGCAGGACGGCCGCGCCCGTGACCATCATCGAGGCGGAATTGACGAGCACGCTCGAGGCGCTCGGGTTGCGTCACGCGACCGAAGCCGCGCGGCGGACGGCGATGGCGTGGTCCGACCGCCCCGAAACCGCGGAGGTGATTGCTGGCCATCACGGGCTGTGGTCCGCGTCCGAAAGATTCCGCCCGGCCATCGAGGAGGGCCTCGGAGAATGGATGCGCGGGATCGTCGAGGACGTTCGTTCGCATGCCGGCCGCAAGCGCACGGTCGCTCAGGTCTCCGCGCTCGGCGTGAACGCGGTCAGCGTGGCCGTGATGCTCGCCGTGTTCGTGAACACGGCCGGCCTGACCGGCGCAGAGGTCGGGATCGCCGCCGGGACGGCGGTCCTCAATCAGAAGCTCCTCGAAGCGATCTTCGGCGAACGTGCGATGGCAGAGCTCATCGCCACAGCCCGCGAGCGGCTCATGACGCTCCTGACCACGCTCTTCGAAGATGAGCGCAAGCGTTTCGAGGAGCTCGTGCCCGCGCCGGGAAGCATGCGCGAGCTCGCCACAGAACTACGCGCCACCGTCGACGGTATCGTCGCGTGAGCATCGATCGCTGCCTTGCGAACCTGGACGAGGCGATCGAGGCCGCGAACGCGCTCGGCCTCGACTCCAGATCCGCCGTCGCGACTCGCGACACGGTTCGTGCGCGGCTTGGCTTCCCAAGTAGTGCATACATCCTCGCCCTGGTCGGCGGCACCGGCGTCGGGAAGTCGACATTGTTGAACGCGATCGCCGGCGCGGACGTCAGTCCGGCCAGCGCGCGCCGTCCCACGACCTCGGACGCGGTGGCATGGGTCCCTTCGAGTCGCGGGCGCGAACTTGCGGACCTGCTGCGATGGGTAGGCGTGAGCAAGACGCGAGAGCACACAGGTGACGCTCTTGCGGATCTCGCCGTCCTTGACCTCCCCGACGTCGACTCTATCGTTCTCGAGCACCGTCAGCTCGTGGATGCACTGCTTCCCCGCGTCGACGCCGTCGCGTGGATCGTGGATCCTGAGAAATACATGGATCACGTCATGCACGGGAGCTATTTGAAGGAGTTTGCGCCACGAATCCGCCGCCAGATCGTCGTCCTCAACCGAAGCGATCTTCTGAGCCCCGCCGACGCGAGCCGCGTCGCCGAGGACATGCGCGGCCAGCTGCGTCGAGACGGCGCGGGCGACATCGAGGTCGTCGCGACCCGCGCGAAAGAGGGCGCGGGCGGCATCGAAGGGCTACGCAGATGGCTCGAGTCCGGGGTCGAGGCGAAGCGCGTCGTCGTGTCTCGAGTGGCCGTGGAGGCGCGCGAGGCCGTGCGCGATCTCGCCGCCGATGCGGGCGTGGTGGGCGGGACGAATGACCCGCTCGTCGAGCCGGCCCGCCGGGAGCGCGCTCTCTCCTCGGTCACGCGAGGCGCGCTCGCCGTCGTCGACATCGCGGCTCTGGAGCGTCAAGCCGTCGCCGCCACACGTTTCGCGGCCCGGCGGCGCGGCGCAGGACCGCTGGGGGCCCTGACGAGCGCGATATACCGGCTGATCGGGCGTAAACGGACGTCGGCAGACCCCGCCGCCTTCTTGAACCGCTGGCAGGTGCGCGGCTCGCTCGCGGCGGCGGTCGAGCCCCTGCGCGAGCTCATCACGGCCGCCCTGCCGTCGGTGCCTGCGCCGCTCCGCCGCGGGCTTGCCGCCTTGAGTGCGCCCACGTCCCTGGAGCATCGACTCGCTGAGACGGTCGATCGCTCACTGGCAGGCGAGGCGGCCGGCTTCCGGGTGCCCACGAGCGCGCTGTGGTTCGTGATCGGCGCCGCCCAATATCTCGTGATCGCCCTCCTCGTCTTCTCCGCACTCTGGTTTGGGTCGCTCTTCGTCATCCACGACGCGCCGGTCGGCTCCATCTCCGTGCCTTACCTCGGGCCCGTGCCCACGCCCGTCGCGCTCCTCGCCGCCGCGCTCGTTGTCGGCTACTTGCTCGCGAAGCTGCTCCAGCTGCATGCCGGCTGGCTTGGGCGACGGTGGGCAAAGCGCATCGGCGCGCGTATCACCGGTGAGGTTCGCCAGCGGGTCGTCGATGAGCTTCTGGTGCCCCTGGACCGGTTTGAGGCTTCGCGCGCGGCGCTCAATAAGGCGGTGAGCGCGGCGGACGACTGCCCATGAGCCGCGTGTGATAGACGTTCGCTAACCCAGAAGCGGTGATCAGACCCGACGGATACGTCGCCGGGGTGGCGGGCGGCACAGCTACCGTGTAGTAGTTCGTGTAGTAATTCCGGTGACTCCGGTGGACGAAACCGCACCCAGAGACCTGGCGAGCCTTTCGAATTGAACTCAAAACCGCCGAAAACAGTCTCGGTGGATGAGACAGCCTAGATTTCGGGAGCGTCAGGGGCTGCACGGCGCAAAACCGTGAGCGTTCGAGTTCAGAGGCTGGGGCTACACTCGACGGGCCCGCATCGGGCACTCAGCGATCTTACTCAGTCTGGTCGTCAATCGCCCATCGGAAAAGAGCAACGACCGTCGCCTTGCTACGGATACTGCGGGCTTAGCAAGAGCAAATGGCCACTAGATCCTAAGCGCTGGTCATCGTCCTATACTGCCGCCGCCATGCCCGGGACCACGAGTTGGTGGGAGCGCCGAATCGTCCAGTTCTTTATGCGACGCGGCCCCATGACCGCCGCGGTGGTGCCAATAGTCCTCGGCCTCGTCTTCCTGTACGGCGCAACCATGGTCGTCGCGATCATCTCTGAGCACCGGTTCTGGACTGCGTCGCTCGAAGTGGCGTGGGTGCTCGTTGCCGGAGCTGGGGCATTAGTCGTCACCTACGTGCTAGCCCTCTTGGCGATGGGGGCTCTTATGACTCGAAGTCGATACAACCGGCTACTGACACTCCACCAGTCAATGCGCGACATCAGGAACATGTCCTGGATTGAATTCGAGGAACTTGTCGCCGCCAACTACGCTGCACAGGGCTACGAGGTCGACCGCGTTGGGCAAGCTGGGCCTGACGGCGGGATAGATCTTCGAATGAAGAAGAACGGCGAAACCGTGCTCGTCCAATGCAAGCACTACCGGAATAGTTGGGTCCACGAACTGCCGCTGCGAGAGTTCCTCGGCGTATTGGAGAACTACAAAGCGGATAGGGGCATTTTCGTCAGCTGTGGCGTCTTTGACGAGACCGCCGAGCACTTTGCCAAGCAGAACCCGCGCATCGAGTTGGTCGCTGGGGAGCAACTCGAGGAGATGATCCAGCAGGCCGTCAAGCAAAAGCTTGGAGGACGCACGTATGTCTGTCCCCTTTGCGGCGCACCCACCAAGCCAAAAACCGGGAGGAGGGGACATTTCCTCAGCTGCTCGAACTACCCCGCGTGCAAGGGCGCACTCGATTGGCCGAGCGGCACTACCGTCTGACATCCTCCTGGCGGGATGGTTTCGATAATGGCCCGTTATCTCGAGCTACCCGAGCGGCCCGTCCGGCGGAAAAGCCTTGACGCGCGTCAAGGCTGGCTGTGTGGGGGGAGGCGGCGCCACTCTATGTGATCTTCGGTTTGCGCAGAATGTGGTACAGCATCCAGAGCCCGAGTAGGAAGAAGACGGCGCCGACGAGGAGGACATGGGATTCGTTGGTGAAAGCGGCTTTGAAGTGACAGGCGAAGTCGGGGTGGGCCTGATCGTCGCAAACGGCATCGGCGTGGAAAAAGCCGAAATAGAAGGCGACGAGACCAGTACCAAGGCAGACGATGGTCTCGATGGTCCAAAACACGTTCCGCACGAATCGATGTTACTCACGGACCTCGACACAGCCTCGCTCGACCCGCGCCACGTCGTTTTCGGCCAAACGGGCCCTCCGCTTAGCTGTCGATAAGCGATTGCTATCGGAAGCTCGCCTTGCTGTGAAGGGCCTACTCAGACGCTTGAGCCAGCGGCGTCTGGCGGCGCGGTTCGCTCCCGGCGTAGGAGTTCGCGTGCGCGGACCTGAGCCAGCATCCTCGTCGTGTCTACGCGAGTCAATAAGAATTTACTTGACACTTGGCCATGCGGGGATTAACTAAGCGTCGAAGGGGCAGGTCTGGCTTGCGCGTTCCCGCCCGGTTACGCCGGGGAGAATAGCGCAGTTGAGGAGTTAGACCGACGTCCGGGAGGGGGGCAGTCATACATGGTGCGACGCCATCGGGGATCTCAAAGCAGTCTCTTGCTTGTAAGCGCTTGAATCTGAGGGAGGGAATGGCCGTGGGTAATGCTGGGGTTGCACGCATAGTAACCGGTGCGGTGTTGCTGGCGATCCTGGTTGCCAGTATGCCCGTTGAGTCGCTTGTCGCTACTGCAGCGACCACGACGACGTACACCGCCGTTGAAACCATTCCCGTTCCTCCGGCGTCTGCCTACGGCGGCAGTGGCGGAGGAGATGGCTGGGGAATAGCTCTCTCCGCCGATCGCGTCTACAACGTCTTCCATCATTCCAGCCAGCTCCAAGTCGCTTGTCATCTTCAGTCCGATGCGTCCCAATGCTGGACACCCGAAACGATCACCGACCCAAGCGGCGACAACTTCGCAACGTCGGGCCAGCCTGGTCTATGGCTTGATCAGACAAGCGCCCACCTTTATGTGTACGCCACCCGAACTTCCGATTCGACCGGAGGAGTGGTCTGTATCGATACAGCTTCTGCCAGTACCAACCAGAATCCGTTCTGCGGCTTCACAGCCTTAACAGCAATAGGAGCCGCACCCACCTTCCAAAGTATTAGTTTCATTAGTGACCCGATGCGCGTGGGCACACACTGGTACGCCTTCAACTTCGTTAATGATGTGGCCGCCAGCAGCACTCAGAACAACCTGCTGTGCTTTGATCTGACTAACTTCTCAGCTTGCGCTTCCCAGCCGTTCACCATTGGTATCGGAGCAGGCACGGTCTCAGACGGATCCTTCCCACCGCCGGCCACGGCGGTGATCGGCGGTACCCACTTGATCATCCCAATCAGAGTCGGCACCACCGATGAGGTGGCTTGCTTTGATGCAACCGCCCTCGCCAATTGCAATGGTTCGTGGCCGGTTTTGCTCGGGTTCAGTTACGACTCGGCTTACGGCGCTCCCTTCCCAATGATGACCTCGACGGGGACCTCCGACGGATTCTGTTTCCCGACGGGAACCGACCCTTGCTTCGACTTCACAGGTGCGGCTGTCGCGACACCGGCGGGGATGGCGAGCGTTATCACTGCCACATCGGGCTGGAATGGTCCGGCCCTTGTGCTCGGTCCCCGGGTCTACATCCCGGACGGCAATACCGATCAGGTCGAATGCTTCGACTACAGCACCGGTGCATCTTGCAACAGCTTTCCGAAGACACTGTCCAACTTAGGTCTGCTCTACACGGTAAATTCGGACCCTCAACGGCCAACTTGTGTCTGGGTCAACTCTGACAATGGAGCCGACCAGATCCAGAACTTCGACGCCTATACCGCCGGAGCGTGCGGCCAAGGACCAATTCGGGTCCTAGCCTCGAGTTTGGTAGTCAACACACAATTGTGCGTTCCTTCGACATACACATCCCTGCAAGTACTTTCTCCGCCCCCAAGCGCGTATAGCAGCGGCACAGTCTCTATCGAGGACGGCGACGCCAATCTAATTGCGGGCGCGCCCACTCTGACGCTCGATGCGACGGGTTCCGTCAGCCTCACTGGGCTCAGCCTCAACACGGCGCAGGGCCTGCCCCAGTTCCTGATAACCCTAAGCGGAGCTGCAACTAGACCGACCTCGGTCACGGTACAACTGACGTGGACGGGAGTGAGCGATCCGTCTTGCACACCGGCAGGCACTCCTCCGCCGACCACTCTCTTGCCGTTTCGGTCCACATATAGCCACCAGCAAGTGTTACCGGGAGCAGAACGACCGCAATCCCAACTCCCCGGTTTTCAGGACCCGACCTACAACGCGTCTGCATGGACGCCTGCTCAGGCTCCGTTCGGTACAAGGTTTGGGATAGGCAACGGGCAATTCGAGTGTGCCATCGACTCCGGTGCGAATGCTCCCATCACACCGTGGGATAGCTATTCGGACATGCTCCTCAGAGCTCAGGTCTATGTGCCCGCCAGCATCGCGGGTTTCCATATTCTGCGAGTGATCGTGCGGCTATCCGGCGGCGTTGAAGTGTATTGGAATGGAACGCCAATTGGATTCAAGAAGAATAGGTGCGCCTCGACAAGCGATGCCGAGTTTGTCGTGACGACACAATTAGTGCTCGCGGGACCGAATTTGTTGGCATTACGTGGAGTGGGTGGAGATCCATTGCCAGATAACTACTTGGACGCCTCCGTGATCGTCGACGATCGTGTGGTGGCGAACGCTGGATGCCCAGTTGGGGGCACCGACCAACCAGCTCGTCCCAATCCTCATGACCAGTTCACGTATGCGGATGGGGCAGTCTCGTCGACGATAAACCTCGGCTTTCCGCCCCCCGCCAATAGCAGTTGCCACGGTGTGCTCTACATCGACCTGTTCATCAGCGTGCCAGTGGCATGTCCTTCTCCTCTCTTCCACGTGCAGGTCTTCTGCCTTAAGGGCAATGACCGCGGGTTCGACGAGTTCGCGGATATTTCCCGATCCAAAGTGAGGCTCGCACTTGATGTGCAATCAGGCGTGATGACCTTGTGGGCGGAGCCAACCTGTGACGACAAGGGGACGTGTCATTCGGCTTTGAGTTGGTATCAGCCGACGTGTGATTTCATCAATGGTTCAACTCCCCTTATCGGTTGTGGCGCGGCGACCACGGCCATCCACGACAAGGAGAATTGGATTCTCGCCTACATGAACGGTAACAGTATTCAGATCGAAATCTCGGCGAAGCAAGCTGCGGTGCCTGCCCCCCGCGAGGTCGGGGCCGATATTCTCGACGAGTTCTCGATCACACCCAACCCAGGGTGGGTGGTGAATACTTACCCGTATCCCAGCTTCACTATCACAGGCAACGGAGACGATTTCCCGTCTGCGCACATTTATCAAGAGTTCGGGGATGGCGCGACTCGGACTTATGGCGAGTGGCGCGAAGCCGCAACGCCAAACTGTCTTGGAATCAAGCACGTTAATGATCGAAACTACGCAGTGAGCGGATCGGGATCCTGTGTCGCTTGATGAATTGATTTAGCGAAGCTTGACCAACCTTCAGGTATGGACGGCACCTGCAGAATCAGCAGCTAGAAGTCGGCACCATCAGGTAGTGGCACACGAATGTGTGGCGCTAAAAGGCTTTGCCGGATCCACTAAGAGCGAGCGGGTCTTCAGGATTGTTGTGGTGTTGGCCACGATGTTTGCGCCGGCTGCTCAGGCGCATGCTGCGACGACATCCGACATGAGCCTCACCCAGCAATTCCTCCATGACGTCGGCGGCACGCCGACCAGCTTTTGTCATGTACTGCGCGACGTATCTCATTCTGGATGGAACCGTCAGTTACGCAGTTGTCACGTTGTTCAACGGCCTGACCTGGGATTGCTCTCGATAATGGGTGCGTATCGATAGCACATCGCCGTCGCCGCGGCGGCGATTAGGCCGCGCTTACAGGGTTCTTGCGAGCCTTTTGATATAGCGTCTCAGGAGCTAGGTCGACACCGTTGGGCCAAACGACGCTGGCGGCCTCTGGATCGACTTTGACCGTGGCAAAGTACTTTGGGTCGCGAAGCGGCTCAAAGACTCACTTCCGCTCCATCGATGACAAGTCCACGACTCCGGCAGTCCCGTCGTCGAATAAAAGCCGAAGCGAAAATCGCCAACAACGGCGACCCAACGACGGCGGGTACCTAGCTCATGTGACTCAAACTATCGCTTTAGTCTGATTCGAAAAACCTTCGAGGCAGCTGAGATTGACGAATGATCGACAGGAGAGTCCCAGTCCGCAGCTCATGATGGTCGGGGACGGGAACTGTCCTGGTTGAGTCCTCGAGCCGCAGCTGCATCACGATGTGGCTCCCGCGACGACGCACCTCAACGAATCCATTCTCACCCAAGATCCGGCAGACCTGTCGCCCGAAAGCCTGAGGAGCCTACCCAACCTTGAGATCGAAATGAGTAACGTAGACCTCCCGGTGGAGACGCTCCTTGATCTCGGATGGGCTAGCAGTCTCGAAGAAGAGGGACAAGGCTTCACGTAAGTTGGCGGACGCGTGCTCGACCGAGTCACCCTGGCTCGCTACGTCGAGTTCTGGGCAGAGCGCGACATAGCCATCTTCCTCACGTTCGATAATCGCGGTCAGGTGCTCTATGCGCTGCATCGCTCACCATTTTGACACTCTGTAGTGCGGCCTCGGTGGGCTATTGGTCGTCCCGCGGTGCTGGCCCGGGAAGGTCAGGACTTGCTGAGCGTTCAGACCCAGGCGGCTACCGTTTAGTAGTTCATGTAGTAATTCAGGCGATCTCGGTAGCTGAACGGGCCTTGAAAGGATCCAGGGGTGGCTCGCGATGAACTCAAAAGCCTTGAAATCGATCTCGGTGCACGAAACCAAGCCGATTCGGGACCGTGAGGCCCCGCGTTCAAATCCCGGACCCCCGACCACCGACGCATTCGAATGACGACAGGCCGGGCGGCTTTCCGTTCCGAAGGTCAAGCTGGGGCGCGCACCGTGTCGCCAGGCACCAGCTCAAAGAGTTCCGGCATGGGCCAGCTATGGGGTGGCGGTCCGCCGATTCGCTTCCAGCGGTCGACGAGCACTAGAGTCGGGAGCCGTTCGACGAGCGCCTTCGTACCCCGCCGATTGACGAAGCTGCCGTCGTCGAAGACGGCATCGCAACCAACGACTGCTATTTCTGCATCGAGTTCGGCGAAGGACACCGGATCTGCGCTCAGGCCGGCAGCTCGCAGGTCGGCGACGAGCGCGTGGCCCTCGTCAGCCGGACCGCGGACGACGACTTGAACGTGCATAGGGCTGGCATACACCAGCGCGCGGGCGACGAGGGAACTGTTGGAGATGGTCGCCACCCGGCGCCGCCGGAGTGCGCGCATGGCCGAACGCGCAACACGACGCCGTTCGGCGTCGGCGCGGCGGATCACCGCGCGCACGTCGCCGGCCGCCATTGCCTCGTGGACCGCCGCGGCGATCGCCGGCATCTCGGGCCGAAGCCCGGCCAACCGCGGGCCGACCTCCGGTCGTTCGTCCGGCGAGGCTAGAGCCAAGACGCCTAGCGCCTTACGCGCCAGGTATCCAGACCCGTGTATCCGATCGGAGGCGATCGCCTCGATACCTCTGTCCACCATTTGCGCTGAAGTTGTCCGACCGAGTCTACAGGCGTCGTGATGGTCATCCTTGTCGGGCTGATCGGCCCACCCTCGTCAGCTCAGCGCGACTCTCGACCGTCGGGCACCAAGCTGCTGATAATGCGGGCTTATCGAGAGCGTCAGGGGAGTGTGCATACGTTCGCCTCGGGGCCGCGAGAGCGCCCGCGGTTCAAATTACGTTGTATAATTCGGCAATGATCATCACCCGCAAGATCCGCAAAGTCGGGAACTCGCTGATGATTCCTCTGCCGCCGGAAACGATCTCCGAGTCAGGCTTCAAGGCTGGCATGGAAGTGGCGATAGGCTCTCGGCCTGGCCATGTTGATCTCGACCCCGCCGGCATTCCTGACAACTGGTTGGTGGAGTTCACCGCCCGATTCACTGAGCGATACCGAGAAGATTTAGCCGAGCTTGCCGACCTCTGAGAAGGGGCCGGTCGGGCCTCTCATCAGCCTCGAAGAGCTGGTTTGGTTGCACACGGTCGCTGTGACCGAGTTCGGCGGCTCGCAAGGGGTAAGAGATCGCGGTTTGCTCGAGTCAGCCATCGCCCGCCCGCTCGCTACGTTTGGTGGCAAGAATCTATATGACACTCCGCACAAGCGAGCAGCGGCATTGGCGGAGAGCTTGGTAATGAACCATGGGTTCGTCGATGGGAACAAGCGGACCGCGATGTACGCGATGGCCGCCTGGCTGGAGCGCGAAGGCTACGTGATCGATGCGGCGCGCCGAGAGTTGCGCGACCTGGCTCTTTCGATCGCCTCGCATGAGCTCAGTACAGAGCAAATCGCTACGTGGCTCGTGCAACGCTCCAAGCCGACCTAATCATGGAGTCCGGTGCTGACCAGGCCGCGTTGGGGGGCCGGGGGACCTAAACCTGCTCACGTCCAGAACTCCGAGGTGAATCGGGTATAGATTCAGGCTGGCATGCCGCAGCGAGTAACAGTCCGCGAGCGGATCGACCCTGCGACCACAGCCTCTCTATTTGCCAACTATCGCTCTTCGGCCGATGCAGTTATGGAGCTGGTCGACAATTCCATCGACTCGCGCATCAAGGGTCGCCAGCTTGAAGTCTTTCTGCAGGCTCATCCTTCGTACTTTGTTATCGAGACTCGGGGAGGGGAGGGGATGGGGCCGGCCGAGCTCGAGCGTAACTACCTGCGCTGGGGAGGCTCGCCCAAGCGCGGCCGCAAGCTGCTGGGCCAGTACGGTCAGGGTGGCAAGGCGGCCATCGGTCACCTCGGAACCAGCTTCACCGTAGAAGCCAGCCGACCTGGAGATGGCAATGCGTGGCGCTTTGCTGACCCCGATTACCGCGATCGCTCCAAGCTCAAGACATACGAACTGAAGACGGTAGCCAAGCGCGTGGCTGCGGACCAGGGGTATGTGCGCATTCGGATCGACGGCTTCGACAAGCGTCTTGACCCTCGTCGTCTTGGCGCTCGACTCGGTGAGACCTACCGCCCCCTGATCCTGCGTGCCGAGTTGAAGATGTCCGTCAACGGCGTTCGCGTCGAATCTCCTTCGATCAACTTCCAGGAGGAGCACCGCTTTGCCGTTCACGCCGCGGGCACCACGCTCAGGGGTTGGTATGGCATAGCCGAGCCTGAAGGCCGCGGGGTCGACTACGTTCCAGGCTTGCGCTGCTACAAGCTTGGCCGACTCATCGCGGGCGGCGAGTTCTTCGGCCATCCCAACGCAGTCCAGGTCTCTGGCATGGCCCGCCTCGTCGGCGAGATCGACCTGGCGCCAGTTCCGCTGACGATGAACAAGAACGATTTTGCTCGGGACGGAGTGGAGTGGGTCTCGGTCGAGAAAAGAATGCACGCCTTGCTCGCGCCGATCGCTAAGCGATTGGCTGAGGATGAGCTCACGCCGCCTCCGGCGTCTGCTGTCAAGACCGCGGAGCAGGTCCGCCGCCTCCTAAGCCAGATATTGAAGCTCGCCGAGCGCGAGGAGGTATTCCCAGGTGCGGCGGCTGCGCGTACCCAGGTTGCCGAGCGACCACGAGGAAACGGACATGACGCGGTCAAGAGCGCGAGCATCAGAGCAGCAAGCCGGCTGCCGGGCGAGGGCGAGACGAGGCGTCGTGGATTTGGACAAGTCATCGTGCGCCCGCTTGACCCTTCTATTCGCAGCCAGACGGTTATCGAGCACGAGGTCACGACTGTCGTGATCAACTCACGCCATCCGCTCTTCTTAAAGCGCGGGGGTGACATCTGGTATCAGCTCGAGACGGCAGCGCGCGAAGTCTTCAAGTCGATGGAGGGTGCAAGCGCCAGCGACTACGAGAGGCGCGTCAATGAGGTCATCTTGCTGGCGTTCCAGCTTCGGGCTCGGCGTCGCGAGGCCAGATCACTTAAGGCAGCAGCCCAGTTGCCTCTCATCAACTGCTAGCCGCCGTCAGCTCGCCTTTTGCTATCGATAAGGCGAGGTTAGCGTCAGCATCGGCGCTGGTGAGGCATCCTTTGTGGCTGATGCCGTGCGAAAGGTAGACATCGCCCATTCTGGCCAGACTGTTGTTGAGGCGATCGAGCAGTTGAAGGTCGAGGTTAAGAATGCTCGCCGCGACCGGGAGACCGTCCTGCTACTCGTTCACGGGTTTGGGGCGTCAGGTGTGGGAGGCGCGATCAAGGCTGCGTTGTCGACGGAGTTGCCCAGATTGGCCAGACAATATGGCTTTAAGGCTTATGGCTATGCCGACAAAGAGCGCATTCCTCGAGAGCAAAACGTTCACGCGCGAAGCCTCAACCCAGGATCCACGTTGCTCATATTTCGCGAAGCCCAACCCGCTAAGGACTCGACGCAAGACTTCCGTCCTAACTTCCGGAACTTACGGTCGAAAGTCAGGGTTCGCGCCCGTCGAGCTCCTTAGCGGCAAGTCGTCGGCTTCCGATAACGCGGGCTGTCGGTAGCTCCTGCCGATAGAACGCACTTGCGCTTCCTGGGAATGCTCATCACCGACGCAACCGGCTTCGGAGCGGAGCTCTGCGGAGCACTCCCAGGACTCAAACATCCGAAACAATCGGGCCAGAAGGGAGAGGTTGTCGCGGATCTTTCCTCTCGCGCGCGCACGCGATCCTCGCGTAGCGAGGACCGTGCGCGTGTCAATCTATCTGAAGTCCGCTTGTCACGCAAACCTCAAGTAGAATTTGAGGTACTCGTGACATGAGACAACTTGAGAGCTGCCTTATCCAGGTCGCCACTGCCCAGGCGGGCTACTTTACTGCTGAGCAGGCTCGTGTCTGTGGGTACAGCTACGCGCTGCTGTCTCACCATGCGGCGACCGGCCGGTTTGTACGCGCTAGGCGAGGCCTTTACCGCCTTCGCGACTATCCATCATCGCTACACGAAGACGTTATGGCTGCATGGCTTGCCGCGGGCCCCCAAGCAGTCATCTCACACGAAAGTGCGCTGGATATCCTCGGCGTCGGAGATTCCATTCCGAATCGAATACACATCACCGTTCCAAGATCCAAGCGGGGTAGTCGTCTTCCAAGAGGTGTAGTGGTCCACACGTCCGAGCGACCGCCAGATCCAGAGGACGTCGTTCTGCGCAACGGGATGCGGGTCACAGCTCCAGTTAGAACGATCATGGATGTTGCCCGGGCCGGCCTTGGACCTGATCTGGTCTCGAATGCTGCTAGGCAGATCATCAATCGCGGGCTCGCAACACGTGAGCAGGTGCGGTCAGCAGCGAACCGACAGGGCGGCCGCGTGTGGCGGATGATCCGCGAACTACCGGCCGAGAGCACGCCGTGAAATATGAAAGTGCCGCAGCCTTTAGGACCGCGCTAGAGGTCCAGCTCAAGAAGCGGTCACACGACACAGGTCTGTCGCTCAGTCGACTTCGAAAGTCAGTCGTATTTGATCGGCTGGCGGCGATGGGCGTTGGCGGTCGCCTCCCACGCTGTGTCCTCAGCTGACTGGATCACCTCGGCGTGGCTCTTGAGGTCGGCCAAGCCACGCCCGTGAGTTCAAAGTTGATGCACTTCGGAGGGGAGCCCGATGCAACCGTTGGTCATCCCCTGATGTGTGGCAACGACCGCCACCACCAGGGCGTAGTCCATGGCTTGATCAACCGTCGTCTTGCCCCGGCCCCACCAGCCTCGGCAAACACCCTCGGGTCCACCACCCGAACTTCACGCCAGGCTCGGCACGGCGCGGCCGAGCGCTTCCACGATCGGCAGCACCGTCTCGGCACCGGCGTCCAGCAGGCTAACGATGGCGGCGTCCACGCCCAGCTCACGGTACTGAGCCAGTCTCTCCGGGCGCGGGCTGACCCCATAGACCCAGACCGGGATCGGGCCGCGACCGGCCTCGGTGGCCAGGCGCTTGAGCTCCGCCATCCGCTCCGGCAGCCCCCCGGCGCCGCGGCCTGGGATCGGCATCCAGATGTCGCCGTAGTCCAGCACTCGCTTGAAGGTGTTCGGCGCATCCCCGCCCACCAGGATCGGCGGGTGCGGCATCTGTATCGGCTTCGGCCAGGACCAGATCGGACCGAAGTCAACAAAGCGGCCGTGGTACTCCGCCTCGTCCTGCGTCCAGATCACCTTCATGGCCTCGATCCGCTCTTTTAGCAGCGACCAGCGCGTCTCGTATGCGGTGCCATGGTTCTCCATCTCCTCGCGGTTCCAACCGCCGCCGACGCCGAACAGGAAGCGACCGCCGGAGACGTGGTCGAGGCTCGCCACCTGCTTAGCGAGAACTATCGGGTCGTGCTCGACCACCAGGGAGATGCCCGTACCCAGCTTGAGACGGCTGGTCACGGCCGCCGCCGCGCTGAGGGCGACGAACGGGTCCATAGCGTGCCAGTACATCCGCGGCAGGTCGGCGCCGCCTGGCCAGGGCGTCAGGCGGCTGGCGGGTATGTGGGTGTGCTCGGCCACAAAGAGTGAGTCGAGGCGGGCCGCCTCGCAGGCGCGCGCCAGCTCCGTGATCGGGATGGCGTAGTCGGTCGGGAAGATGACGGCGCCGATCTTCACGGTGAGAATAGCGTCGCAGATTTCACGGACAGCCAGGCGCCAGTATTAACGGACAGCCAGGCGCCCGTATTAGAAGGCGCGCGCGCCTGGGAGGGCTATTGAATGAGTATTCCAGGGCGCCACAAGCCGCCTGATGTAGTTTCTGAACCCCACACCTGTATGGGGGCGGAAGCTGCGCGGCAGGAGCTCGTGGCTGTAGACGACCCTGCATGAGTGTGACCGCACGGGGCCATTGACTGAGGTCCCGATTGGTGACATGGTGAAGGCGACCCCAGCAGGCGCCCGGAGGCCCGGGCGGCACATATGGAGGAGTTGCGATGGTCAAGGTGACTGTGCTCTATGACCAACCGCAGGATCCGGCGGCATTCGAGACGTACTACTGGGAGACCCACGTGCCGAAGCACGGGCAGCAGATTCCGAACGTGATCAAGCTCGAGGCCAACAAGGCGGTTGGAGAAGACGCACCTTTCTATCGATCCGCCGATCTCTACTTCGAGAACATGGCGTCTTTCCAGGCTTCAATGGGATCACCCATCACCCAGGCCGCAATCGCCGACCTGGACAACTTCGCGAAGGGCCGTCACAAGGTCCTGATCACCGAGGTCCAGCCCGTCAAGTCGCTCGCCACCACGAAGGTCTAGGGCTCAGAGAAGCTCGCCCCTCAGCACCGGCATCGCCGAGCCGCCGCCCTCGATGCGGCTCGGGATGTCCGTGCCGTCGTATGTGGAGCTCGATGTGGATGAAGCTCTTGCGGCCCATCCTCGTCCCCTACTCGCACACGATCGACACCTGCGGCGCCCGCCTGACCAGGCGTACTTCACCGCGAACGCGCGCAGCGGTCCGGCGCAGACCCAGGGACAGGATCCTCCCGGATGTCGACGGCGAACAGCTGCCGCGCACCCTAGCGATCAGGCCCCATACACCGCTGGGAAGAAGGCGTTCCTTGAGGCAACCCTCCCCTAGCTTCACCACCGGAGGCTTAGCCACGAACCAGTTAGATCAGTTGAAGTGTTGCGTACAAGCGTGCCGACGACGAGTGGTTGTTTGCGATAAGAGATAGCTACCGATAACGTGACGACGGTTTGCCAAATCGTCGCCAACCGACTACGAGCCCTCGCGGCCGGCCGGAAAACTCCTAGCGCCTTACGCAGGTATAAGCGGCGAATACCTTCGAATCATCGGAGGTTGCACTCTGAATCTCGAACCCCGCCCTTTCCAGCATCGGTTCTATTAACCAGGTGAAGGTGCTGTGCTCATCTCGCAGATGGGTTTCCAGTTCGCTGCGCGTCCATCCAGATTCAGGCCGGATAGGGGCTGCCTTGATCCATGCTTCAACCACCCGCTCGCTTTCCTCCGGTTCGAAGGAGAAGATCAGGTCACGCAGGATGAGGCTGCCTCCGGGTCTCAGGAGCCTCGCAACCCGCCGAAGGGCTATCGCCTTCCAGAAGTCCGGCAAATGATGCAACGCATTCCTCGTATAGACAAAGTCAGCCTGTTCGCCTGCGTGTTCGTACGATAAGAAGCCGGCACAGACAACTTCGAGCCTCGTCGCGTGGCGTTGTAGTGCCTTTGCCCGCACGACGTCCAGCATCGCGGCGGACACGTCTACCGCGACGACTCGCTGGCAAACCTCGGCGGCCGCGAGGGAGAGTTCACCGGTCCCAGCGCCGAGGTCCACTAGCGTACTGGCGGGACCAAGTCCGAGATCGCGCAGGATTGCCAAGTCCGCCGTTGGGTCGAAGCGAGCCTTGCGGTCGTAGCCGTGCACGTAGCGCGTGTCGAGGTGCTCGGCGCCCGCGTGCTTGAGCTCGTCAATGAACCAAGATCGTCGCTCCACAAGTGCCGATCTTAAACACACGCAACTAGGTGGGAATCGCAACGGTTTCGGCATTCGTCGCGGACAGACCGCCGACGGCATGGAAACCGCCGTGGTCTGCCTGCTAGCGGCTGGCCTTCTCGCATCCTGCGCCTCTGCTGCCTGCGCAAGGCTCAAGCCTCCCTTAGTTGATAATGCCGCGATGGCAGAGAACGACAGCTTCGATCCGCTAGTGCTGCCACGCCTCACGGCAGAGGATCTCGTGCTGCGTGGTTTTCAAGACGACGACCTTGACCTGATTCACGAGGTCTCCACTGATCCGCTCATTCCGCTAATCACGACTGTGCCCGCCGATTTCTCGGAGCAGGCCGGGCTTGCCTTCATACAGCGCCAGCGGGATCGGTTGACGTCCAGGGAGGGCTATGCGTTCGTTATCGCGAACGCATCGGACGATCATCCATTAGGAGCTATCGGCGTTTGGATTCGCGACATTGCTCGCGGCCGGGCGTCGGTCGGCTACTGGCTACGGTCATCTGCCCGCGGTCGAGGTGCCATGACGGTGGCTCTCTTAGCTGCGTCAGAGTGGGCGTTTGAGACCTTAGGGATCGTTCGCCTGGAGTTGTATGTCGAAGAGTGGAACGGTGCCTCCTGGCGGACTGCCGAGAAGGCCGGGTTCATCCGCGAGGGATTGCTCCGCAACTGGGAACGCATCGGAGGCGAATGGAAGGCTATGTACGTGTATTCAAAGATCCTGGCGGTTGGCTTAGGGCCGATCTAGCAAAGGGTCAAACCAAGCCAATGGTTTGGGCAACCGTTGCTATCGATAAGCGTCGGCTATCGCCACCAGCTCGCATATTGTCATCGGCGCTGTAGAGGTGGGCTCAGATGCTTCGTTTACGCTATCCCGAAGGGGTAAGTCCACGCAGGTAGTTCAAGTCATTGTCTGATAGGCGCTTTGGAATGTGCCAATACATGAATCCCGGCCATGCCGACTCTAGCCGCGATGCAGGTCCGGGCCCGGCGCTCGTCATGCGTCCGCACATGGCTGCCATCGCTACCGAACACTCGGTCAGAACCCCTAACGGGCGCGACCGGAGACGATGCCTTGCGGCGGCGGGGTGGGCTGGTAGGGCGAAGTTCCGGGCAGGAACCACTGCAACTTCCCCGCCACATAAAGCTGGGTCAGCCCGGCGGGCTCCGCGAACCACTCATCGCCGGGCCGCTTCAGATCCTGGCTCAGCGCCCACTCCATGAAGTTGTGCCACACTGGCGCGGCAATCACGCTCGCCTCCAAGTACTGCGCCATGGGACTGAAATCGGCATTTCCCATCCAGAAGGCGGTGGCGATCGCCGGCGTGTAACCCACCGTCCATCCGTCGCGATAGTCCTCCGTCGTACCGGTCTTGGAGGCGACCTTGTGATCGGGCAGCGTGAGGTTAGAACCGCGGCCGAAGACCAGCGCCCGGTTGCTGTCGTCGGACATCATCTGCTCCACGATGTAGGCGACCCGCGGGTCGATCACCTGCTTGGCGCCTGCGTTGGGGTCGAGCTTGTAGACGGGCTTTCCATCGGCGGTCGTGATTGACAGCAGCGAGGTCGGCGGGTGAAGGACCCCCTGGGCGGCCAGCACGGAGGCTCCCGTCGCCATCTGCAGCGGCGTCTCGCCCCAGCCGCCGAGCGTCAGCGACGCGCCGTAGCTGGAGAGCGGGTCGTTGTTGGTGAATCGCGTGCAGGCCGGCGGGTCGGCGCAGTGCCAGGGCGGAGCTCCCATCGCGCGGGCCATCTGGGCGACGTCCGCGGGACCGTTGGGCAAGCCCAGCTCGACGCGCACGGCGGGGATGTTGAAAGAGTTGAGGAAGCACGCCTGCAGCTGGCAGGTGCCATGCAGTCTGCCGTCGTAGTTTTTCGGCGTGTAGAGGGGCTGACCCGGTCCCTGAGAGATCGAGACCGGCGAGTCGGGGATGCGCGAGACCATGGTGAACTTGCCGCTCGCTATAGCCTCCGTGTAGGTGTAGATCTTCATCGATGAGCCGGGGTTGCGGGGCGGCCACACGGCGAAGTTGTACTGCCCCCCATACGCACTGGGATTCGCCGAGCCGACCATCGCGAGGATGGCGCCTGAGTGGGGGTCGATCGCGACCATCGCTCCCTGGTGAACGTTCCCCCAGGCGTAGCGGCTCACCTGGGCCTGGATCAGCTGCTGCGCCTCTTGCGTCATGCCCCAGTCAAGGGTGGTGACGACCCGAAGGCCGCCGCCATAGGTCACCGCGGTTCCATACCGCGACACGAGCTCACTCGTGACGTAGCTCACGAAGCCGGGGGCAAGGATCGTGTTCTGGGGCATGAAGATGTGGTTGGGCTGGCTCAGGTCCTCGGCCGATGCTGTGGTCGCCTGCGCGGGGCTGACCACCTTGGCGTGCACCATCGCATCCAGCACCTGCCCCTGCCGCGCCTTGGCGTATTGCGCGTCGACGAACGGGTTGGCGTACGTGGGATCGCGCAACAGGCCTGCCAGCATCGCGGCCTGGGCGAGGTCCAGCTTGGCGGGGGTTGTATGAAAGTAGATCTGGGCCGCGGCGGCGGCGCCGTAAGCGTCGTTGCCGAAAAAGACCCTGTTGAGGTACATCTCCAGGATCTGCTGCTTGGTGTAGGTGCGCTCCACGTCAAGAGCGAGGAGCGCCTCTTCGATTTTGCGGCTGAACGTCGGCTGGCTTCCGACCAGCGTGATCTTGACCAGCTGTTGCGTGATCGTGGACGCACCCTCCACAGCCACACCCGCCCGCAGGTCGATCTCAGCCGCTCGCAGGATGGCGCCAGGGTCGATTCCAGGCTCTGAGTAGAAATTGTGATCCTCGATCGCGACCGCGGCCATCGGAAGGTAAGTGCCCATGGCGGCCAGCGGCTCGAAGTACTGCTGGTGACCCGCGGGATGAAGGTCCGCGAGGATCGTCGTCCCGTCTGATGCGTAGATCACCGTGTCTTCCGCGATCGGCAGGGAAGCGATGAGGTGGACGTCGGGCAAGCCGTTGATGTAAGCGGTGAACCCCGGCGAGGTGCCGAGGTATGTGGCCCCTAAAAGCACCGCGATGGCGGCGATCTTGGCCAGGGCGGGCACCACCCAGAGGTCGGCCAGCAGTGATGGATTCCAGGGCCCTCGCTTCCTGTAGATGCTGGCTCGCAGCAGCCGGCCGTTGTCGCCCCTGGGCCTGGTCAGATCGCGGCGGTTGCCGCGACGTAGGGCCGCCGTCATCGATGGACGCTCGATCTTATGCATGCCGCCTCTGCCCGGAGTGCGTTTCCCGCAAGACGGCCAGGTCGCCGGAGCTGAAACGAAGCCGTGTGCCCGCGCGGTGAGAGCGCAGCCGGCCCGCACGTGCCCACCGGTACACGGTGGCCTGCGAAACCCCAAGGTACATTGCCGCGGCGTGCGCGTCGACGAGCGCAGCCGGCGCAACAATAGGTGCTGGGTGGATCTTGGTGCGCGGTCTTACTATCGGGCCGGGTTTCACGACCCACCAGCGGTAGAGGTGAGCGCGAGGCTTGAGTGCGGAGCGAAAGACTGAGCCAGCGCGCGCAGCGACTACAACCCAACCAACTCCCGCGAATCCCACAGTCACAAGGGCTACCCCGGGCTCGTGCAAGGTCACCCAACGGATCGCCGGCCCCAGCCATGAATCGAGGGACTGCCCGCCGACCTCGACTGCTGCGCGCACAACCGCCATGCTCAGCTCAATCGACCGGCTGGTCCGGACGCTGGCGAGCGCGGCCAGGCAAAGCAACACAAATGCCACCCAGAGCAGCACATCGATTCCGGCTGGGAGGCGGCGGACGCCCGGCAGCATTCGCCGTAGGGGCGTGATGCTCAGCAGCACCAGAAGGCCGGCCAGGCAAGCGATCGGCAGCCTGAGGTTGCCCATGCCTACGCGACCTGAGCCTCCGCGCTCTCCCTGCCCCGAGCCTGCGACAACCCTTTTTCCCTTGGACCGGCGTTTGTTGAAGCCCCACCGATCAACGGCTGATCGCGACTTCATTTTTGGCACCCGCTGGTAACAAACTCAGTAATACTGGTGGGGGAGAAACGGCTGCCTGGCCTACTTCACCTCGGCGGCGGACATGGTCTCCAACCTCCAGTCCGCACACCTCGCCGGCAGCGCTCTCTACAACTCCGCACCTACCTCAAGCCCTCCGTCCTGGTCATCGATGAGCTCGGCTACCTGCCCCTCGACCAGTCGTCGGCGAACTGGATCTTTCAGGTCGTCAGCCGGCGCTACGAGAAGAACTCACCGATAGTACTGACTTCCAACCGCGGCTTCTCCGATTGGAGCCAGGTCGTCGCCACCGCCATCGTCGACCGCCTCATCGACAATGCCATCGTCATCAATATCCACGGTCGCAGCTACCGCATGCGCGCTCACCAAGACTCAACCAACGGCAAAAACGGGCGCTGATGACGAACTCTCAGATAAACGACGCGACAGGAAACCCTACAACGCCCGGAACGGATGAGCCGAGTGTCCCAGGACATGCCCAGAAGGGGGTGGTGCTAGAGTCCGCTCAACCGCCGACGACCTGACGAAAAATCGTGATCGGGTCTGGCGAAGTTTCGTGAGCGCCAACAGGAAGTCGCCCGCACTCAGTTTGGAATCTGTGGGGCGCTGGCTCGGTAGGCAACCAGGCGCTGACGGGCATACCCGTGGGCATGGGGCGGTGGTCCACGCAGAGATCTGGCCGAGCCTCAATGCCACTTCTTACCAAACGGGCTTAGTGAAGGACCAGGCCGGACATTGGCGTACTTGCACCGTTCGTGGGAATGCCAGTGTAGCGTGGTGTGCTACAGTGTGTGCAACTGTGGCACAGCGATCGGCAAAGCAGCATGTGACCTTGCGGCTCCAGTCGACCCTCAAGGAGGCCCTGCATCGTCAAGCGACGAAAGAGGGGCTAAGCCAAACAGGCCTGGCCGAGCGCTACTTGGAGGAAGCGGTTCGTGTCGCCGAGCATCCCGGCATCGTGTTCCGCGGGGGACCCGCCGGGCGTCGAGCTGCGGTGGTTGGCGGCCCCGATGTCTGGGAGATCGTAGAAACTTTTCTAGCTGAAAAGCGCAACGCTAGCGCAGTCGCTCGCTACCTGAATTTACCGAACGGTCTGGTCAGGGCTGCGGTTGACTACTACGCCGATCATATGGACGAGATCGACGTTTGGATCCAACGCAATCAGCTTCTCGCCGACGAAGCCGAAAGCGCGGCCCGCCGACGACGACGAGTTGCCGGCGGTTGAGACTGCTCCTCGACGAGCATTTCTCGACTGCGATTGCGGAGCAACTCAGGAAGCGCGGACACGATGTGATAGCCGCGGCTGCCCTTGCGGAGCTGAGGCATCGGGACGACGCTGAGGTTTTGGTCTGGGCGACAGCTCAACGTCGCGTGGTCGTGACCGAGGATGCCGCAGACTACCTCGTACTACACGAACAATATCTGTCGCGGGGACTTCGCCACGGGGGCATCGTGCTCACAAGTGCACGACGGTTCCCTCGCAGTCGCGCTGGGATCGGCCGACTCGTGAGGGCCCTCGACGGCCTTCTGAGGAGCCGATCGGCTAACGATTCGCTAGTGGCTGATGTTCTGTGGTTGTAGCCGCTGTCCCGAGACTTGAATCTGAACCAAGCTGAGCCAAAGTCAATGACCCTTCGGCTAACTGATGAGCAGGCGGCGGACCTAGAGGCGATCGCTCGCGTTGAAAACGTCCCTATTGCAGAGGAGGTACGTATCGCCCTCGCTGATCACATAGCGAATAGGCGTCGTGATCGTGCTTTCCAGACTCGATTGAAGGCGTCCATCAAGCGCAACCAGGAGATTCTCGACCGGCTGGCCTCCACCTAAGGTTTTGCCTGGAAGCAAACTTAGCCTCACTCAGCACGTCTGCGAGAGAAACCCGAGAGATTGCTACCGATAAAGGTGGCACGACGCCGACCACGCAGCCGTGAACTTTAGGCCGCGATTAGGGGGTTCTTTCGAGCCTTGAGATAGAGCGTCTCCGGTGGGGCGCTGCGTGGCTACTTCATCCCAATACATGTAGATCGCCATTCCCCGGAAGTAGCTGATCCGCGGCACGCGCCGATGTCAGCTCTCAGCCACTTTTGGCTTGGTCCAGGGCAGCGTGGATACTGTCGCTAAGAGATAGCTATCAGCATCTGATCCCTGGGCCTGCGATCTGGATACGACCCTAAACTGAGCTGGACCATGCTTTCATCCATTCTTAACGTCACATTTGATTGCCACAATCCTCGCGTCGTCTCGACGTTCTGGTGTGCCGTTACGGGCTACTCCTTGGAAGAAGTCAAGACGCCTGGCAACGACTATTGGGTCGCGAGCGCGCCCGAGGACATATGGCCTCGGCTGGTTTTCGTGAGCGTGTCTGAGAACAAGGTGGTTAAGAACCGCGTGCACTTGGATCTTATGCCTGTCGAGCGAGATCAGGAGGCAGAGCTCAACAGGCTACTAGGCCTCGGAGCAACGATCGTTGACGACCGACGGACGTTGAGCCCAGGCGGTTGGGTCGTGCTAGCCGACCCAGAGGGGAACGAATTTTGCCTGGAGTAGGACCGCCTTAAATGACGGTCACGGCCTGGACGAGGCCACGCGTGCGCGGCCGAGCGGTCCATCAGCACTGCGCGGCTGTTGCTCCTGATAATGCCGCCCTATACGCAGCACTTCAGTGAGAGAGACAAGGTGAGGGGAGTGGGACTAGGTCGTGTGCAATGATCGACTCAGTCTCACAACAGCAGACCGGGCCGGCTAGGCGGTAGGTACGAAAGCCCTCCCGCTCTAGGTAGACGGCGGCCGCGAATCACTAGCACACCGTCTTGCCAGCAGATTGAATCGTGCGCGCGGTCGTAGTCCCGTGAGCTCCTGAAGTCGCTCCCGCGTAACCCGACCGACGAACAGGGGGACAAACTGCGGAACTTTTGAACCAGCAAGCTTTTGGAGGGATTCGCCTGCGACAAGGTCGATGGACTCTTCGGACACGACGCCGCCGTACTCCGCCTTGAGGTTTTCTATCTCGGTTGCGACCTGCTTGAGAACGTTGGTGTCGAACGCAGCCGCCCTGACGTCTCCCTTAGCGTGCCGAGCGACCGCGAACGAAACCGAATAGCCAGAGTACGACCAGCACGATAATTGCCAGCCAGATCAGGTTGACCAGACCTCCGGTGGCGTGGAACAGCAGCCAGAGCACGAAGAGGATGACCGCAATAACCAACAACGCGTGGATCATCTCAGCACCTCCTGGATACTACGTGGGTTTCTCCAAACCAGCCGTCTCTGTTCGACTTGAGGATCGTTCACATGCCATAAAAGGTTCAGCAACATTGCTCCTATCGCTTTTTCTTGGGGTGCTCCACGTCGTAAGCAATGGACTTGGCAGCCTCTTTGACCCTGCCCACCTTCTGCCGGGCTTTGCCCTTGACCTGAAGACCCTTGTCGCCGGTGACCTTGCCCTTGATCTCCTCGGTTTTGCCTCTCATCCTGTCCTGCATTCCAATCTCCTTGGGTTCACATCGGCTTTCAGAATCGGGCCTCAGCCCGACACAAGTGAGCGTCCGCTGGAGCGCATAAGAATTTCAGCAAAAACTCTTGTCACTCGCGCGCTTTCTCGACTCCCTCCCCCATCCGAGGCAGACCTACTGGCTCACAGGGGCGATGAGGTGTCGCTCCGCGCGGCCCTAGAGCTCGAGCCGGGGCACGACGACGCTGCCGTCCAGCTCGCCCGGATCCTGCATAGCCGCGGGCAAGACCAAGAGGCGCTTGACGTACTCGGAAACGTTCGTCGAAGCTTTGCGGCCGATGGCCTGGCCAGTAGCCCGAAGGCCACGGACGCTGCGAGCGCAAGCTTCCCGGCTGTCGGTCGCTCCCGAGCTACCCGGCTCCCCTCTTCGGATCTGTTACAGGTAAACCACGAAGGTCCGGGCGATCTTGTCGTGCCAGCCCTGCTTCTCCGGGTCGAATGCGACCCAGATCACACCTAAGAAGAGGACGCTGAAGGACACGACCAGCCCGACCCAGCGTATCAATGCTGTCCCAAAGCCGATCATTTGGCCGTCGGTGCTCACGACTCGAAGACCGAGAAAACGCATGCCAAGCGTCTGGCCGCCACCGGCCTTCGACCAGAAGAGTCCGAAGTAGAGGAGCGACACCAGGGCGCTGGGACCGCCGCTCGCCGGGTTAAGCGCGTGCGGGTGCAAACTGAGTTCGGTCAGGATGCCACCGACAAGGGCCAGAAGCGCCGCGTCGATCAGTTGCGCCAATACGCGGATCCAGAATCCCGCGTGGCGCGTGGTTGAGACCACCATTTCCACCTCCTCAAAAATGACCCAGCACTCCGCGGGGCGCTAGGTCGCCACGGCATAGCCCCAACCGGCTGCAGCGCTTCTAGCCCGGCAGCTCTCCGAGGGTCACCGCGAGCGAAGCCAGGGAACCGTCTGGCCGCGTGATCTGGATCTGGACTGACTGCCCGGGCTGGAGGCCTGACAGTACCGAAGCCAGACTTGGCTGGTCGGGTGTGGGGCGCGCCTCGATCGCGGTTATGACGTCGCCGGCCTTGATCCCCGCCTTGTCCGCTGGCCCATCTGAAACCACCGCGTAAATGGAGACACCACTTCCACCGGGGAGGCTGGCGCCCTGGACGCCCAGATACGCACGATGGCTGTTCGTGACGCGACCGTTCTTGATCAATTGGGCAGCGATGTCTTTGGCCACGTTGCTGGGAATCGCAAAACCAATTCCCGGGGCTGTACCGCCCGCCTGCGGATCTTGAGCCGCCAGCGTCGGGATGCCGATCACTTCGCCATTCAGATCGACGAGAGCACCGCCGGAGTTGCCCGGGTTGATGTCTGCGCTGGTTTGAATCAAGGGCGGGAGCGCGATGCCATTTGGTTCGGTCACCTCACGTCCGAGCGCCGACACGATGCCTTCGGTCACCGAGCTCTGAAGGCCGAGCGGGCTGCCGACAGCCATCACGATACTGCCGACGCGCAATCGGTCGGAATCGCCGAAGACGGCCGGCCGGAGATCAGGCGCGGTGATCCGGATGACCGCAAGGTCATCGGGCACGAATGCCCCAATCAGCTTGCCGTCATACGACTTTCCGGTGGCGAGGTAGACGCGAAAGGCGCTGGACTCTCCCACGACGTGGGCATTGGTAATGATGCTGCCCTCGGTGTCGACTATCACGCCCGATCCCAGGCCGCTTGCGGTCTGGATCACCACGACGGATTGGCTCACCCGGCTGATGACCGATATGAACTGGTCTTCGAGGGCGGTCGCATCGCCTCCAGCCGGCTGGCTCGCACGTGGGGTCGCCACCGCGGCTTGAGGCGCCGATGCTCCGCCGGCGCAAGACGCAAGGGCAATCGCTGCGACAAAACTCGCAAGCCAGTATCGGATGACGACCGACTTCACGGGAATCCTCAACCTTCGATCCAAGAGCAGAGTGACTTTTCCACGATCGGGGTTCCTGCGCACAACCGTCCCATGGGGTGAACCGCGTCTCCAGAGTCAAAGGCCCCTCCGTCAGAGGGACTTCTGACGTGTGCGGGCGTCGAGCACCAGCTCGTCAGTGGGCTGGGTCCTTACGCTGTGATCACCCGGCTGGCCAAACCGCGCCGCGCAGCAGCTCGCGTCGGGATTTGAGGCCCAGTTTAGCTCGGACGTTGGCCGCGTGAGTCTCGACGGTACGGCGCCCGATTCCGAGCATTGTCGCGATCTCGCGATCCATGTAGCCGCTCGTGAGGAGCCTCGCGACCTCTATCTCACGCGCGGTCAGGCGCTCTGGCGATCGGCTGTCTGCTCGCCGGCGGTCCACGGCCCGGGAATCCGCCGGCAGGAAGCCGCCGCGTCCGTCTCCTTTGTAGACCGTGACCTGGCCGCTGGAAACGTCCAGGACGGCAAGATCGAGCTTGCCATCGCCATCAAAGTCGGCGTTGACGAGGGCCACTGGCCCGTCACTCGTGAGCACGACGGTCCTCGGATCAGCGGCAACGTTCCGGGTTAGTTCGTCGATCGATGTGTGCATGCTTTCCTCCACTCATTTCGAGCAGAGGTCTTGCCGCAGGCTGTCCTGCGGCCGCTTCCGGGTTAAACCCCGCTCGCGCGGGTCCCAGTCGAAAGCGGCCTCCGGGCTACTCCCCTCGTGTTCGCCTAGAGGTTACCACCGTCGTCGCATACCAAGACCCGCAAAATCCGTATTGACTACGGAGGCGATCCGAGGAGGCGCCGCCTAGGCTGAGCGATGAAGGAAGGGGAGTTGCCGATAGCTCCGATCCCGTCAATGGGGTGGCCTTACCCGGGATCGGTCCTGGTGGCGCACCAAAGGCAAATACCGGATGGAGGCGACTCATGCGAGCACACCGAGAATCGGACCAGGGTACGCCCCAGGAGATTCGACCTCACGGCCGCGAGCTGAGCATCGCCTCGTGACGGCCGCAACTACGGAAACGGGCGCTCGCCCAGGGACGCCACTGGCGCTGGCGGTCGAACGAGAGCGCATCGCTCAGGAACTCAACCGACATACGGTCCACCGGCTGTTTGGCATCGGGCTCAAGCTGCAAGCGCTCTCCGCCAGCCGTGCGGATTCCGCGATTTCCGCTCACCTGGACGATTGCGTGCGCGAGTTGGACCTGGCGATTTCGGACCTTCGGGCGCACATCTTCAACCTGGGCCCTGGAAAAGTCTGAGACGTCGTCCCTGTCGAGGGATTGGCCTTAGCCAAGGCGGAGGCAAACAGCAGCCAACCGGGCTGCCTGCCAGGGGTCTTTCGGCCCTGGCCTGCCGCCTGGTTGAGAGAGACGCTTTCGGGTGTCGATGACCATGAAGAGCATCATCCTGGCAGTGGACAAAGACTCATCTGGCGGTGCGATTGCCATCGCCGCTAAGCTCGCCAAGCGGCTTGATGCCCACGTAACGATGGTGCACTTCGGCAACCGCGCTGCGTTCGGCGAGGACGCCGTCGCCGACGTCGTCAAGTCACTGGAGCGATCCAGGGTGACGTTCGACATCCATATAGAAGAGCCAACCTCGGGTGCCACCATCGCGGAGAATCTCGTGAACCTTGCGCAGGATCTCGATGGGGACCTGATCGTGCTCGGCTCGCGCGGCCGCCCGGCCCCGCTGGCGACCCTCTTCGGGAGCGTCAGCCGAGAGGTCGCACGGGGTGCGCACGTTCCCGTCTTGATAGTTCGTGATGCGGCTCAGCAGCTGGCTCCACCTGCTCGCCTGCTGCTCGTCGTCACCGAGGACACGCTGCGCACAACAGAGCTCGACGCCGGCATCGAGTTGGCCCGCGGGCTCGGCGCAGCGGTGACGATTCTGCACGTCCATGGCTTGCTGGAGGACGCGGTCGAGGACCTGCTCAGAGTCCCGGCCAGCCGCCGGCCCGACCACATCGCGAACCTTCTCCTCGCGAAGCTCGGCGCTGCCGGGATCGAAGCCAATCTTGTCATCGCCGACAACCGCGACGGGCTCGCCATGGAGATCACCCGTGCCGCTCGCGTCGCCGGATGCGACTTGATCGTGATTCCAGCCGGGACGAGTGATGTGGCTGAGCGCTGGGTGCTGGGCACCGTCGAGGAGGAGGTCGGACGCCGCAGCGGGAGTCCGGTCCTGGTCGCACCTCCGACCGATTCCGCCCGGACTGGCCGCGGCGAACGCTGAAGCGGCGCCCCGCGGTGCGAGAGCCCGGCCGGCCGATGGAGCGATGAGTCCTCATACCGAATCAAGCGAGCCTGGAACTGTCCCCCCGCGTCGGGCAGCTGTATCCCCGGTGGCCCGCCCGGTTGTGACAGTTGGATCGTTAGAGCCACTGCCTCTTTCCGAGACACCCTCACGCGGCTTGACTGAGCAAGAGGCTCGGCGACGAGCCGATTCAGGCCTGGCCAACACGATGCCAGAGGCCAACAGCCGAAGCCTGACCCACATCTTGAAAGCGAACCTGTTGACCCGCTTCAACGCTCTGCTCGGCTCGTTGTTTGTTGTGATCCTCGTGGTCGGCCCGATCCAGGACGCGGTTTTCGGGTTGATCCTGGTCGCCAACGCTCTCATCGGCATCGGCCAGGAGTTGCGCGCAAAGGTCACGCTCGACCGCCTCGCCATCCTGGCCGCACCGCGAGCGCGGGTGGTTCGCGACGGCGTCGCCAGGGGACTCCAGGTCTCAGAGATAGTCGTGGGCGACCTGGTGGAAGTGGCGGCCGGCGATGAGATTGTGGTCGACGGAGCGGTGGAATCTGACGAGCCGCTCGAGCTGAATGAGGCCCTCCTCACAGGTGAGTCGACGCCCGTCCCCAAGCTGACGGGAGCCGAGGTCCTCGCTGGAAGCTTCGTCAGCGCCGGTTTGGGTCGTTACCGGGCGACTCGTGTCGGAGAAGCGAGCTACGCGCGCCGGTTGACGGCAGAGGCGCGGCGCTTTCAACTCGTGCGTTCGGAGCTCATGCGCGGAATCAACCAGATTCTGCGGATCGTGACCTGGGTCATCGTGCCAACCAGCATCGTGCTGGCGGTCTCGCAGCTCAGGGCCAACCCCAGTCTCCCCGATGCGATTCGAGGTTCGGTGGCGGGGGTGATTACGTTGGTGCCGGAGGGCCTGGTGCTGCTGACCAGCGCGAGTTTGGCTCTAGCGGTGATCCGACTGGGCCGGCGCAAGGTCCTTGTCCAGCAGCTCCCGGCGGTCGAAATGCTGGCCCGGACGGATGTCATCTGCCTTGACAAGACCGGGACGTTGACCCAGCCGGAGAGCCGCGTGGAGCGAGTAGAACCGCTCTCGGCCGGCGCGGACTGGAAGGAGGCGCTTGCATCGATCGGCCGAGCGGATCCTCGTCCGAATGCTTCGATTCGCGCCATCGCAGCCGCGTTCGCTGGTCAGACTGGCTGGCTCCTCGAATCGAGGGTGCCGTTCTCCTCCGGTCGTAAATGGAGCGCGTTCGAGTTCACGGGTCGCGGCTGGTGGGTCCTTGGCGCGCCTGATGTGCTGGTGGCTCGAGCCGAGCAGAACCACAGTCTCGAATCGCGTGTGGTTCGCATGACGTCTGCGGGCGAGCGGGTGCTTCTACTCGCGCGAGCGGAGGAGGCCGAAGCAAAACGTGGGTTGCGCGGCCTGGAACCCGTTGCGCTCGTTGTACTCGCTGAGGAGATCAAGCGGGACGCGGCCGGGACACTAGCGCAGCTGATCGCCCAGGGCGTGGCCGTGAAGCTGATCTCCGGCGACCATCCATCTACCGTGGCAAGAGTTGCTTCCAGGGTTGGCCTCCAATCCTCGGCGGCGATCGACGGCCGAGACCTGCCGGAGTCGGAATCGGAGCTGGCAAAGCTGGCGGAGTCAGCCTCTGTATTTGGGCGGGTGTCTCCGGATCAGAAGCGAAGGCTGATTCGGGCCCTCCAGGCGGGTGGACACACGGTCGCCATGGTTGGCGACGGGGTGAACGACGTCCTGGCGTTGAAAGAGGCGGATCTGGGAATCGCCATGGGTGGCGGCAGCGGTGCCGCGCGGGCAGTGGCCGCGGTGGTTCTCATAGATGGCTCTTTCGCCGGGGTGCCGGCCGTGCTTGCCGAGGGCCGGCGTGTGATTGGCAACGTGGAACGCCTGGCCAGTCTCTTCTTCACCAAGACCGTGTATGCGTTCTTGCTCGCATTGTCTGTCAGCGTCGCGGTCGTGCCCTTCCCGTTCCTGCCCAGGCAGCTCACTCTCATCAGCGCATTTACGATCGGCATCCCATCTGTCTTTCTGGCTTTAGCGCCGAGTTTCGAGCGGTCCCCCGGGAACTTCCTGCGGCGCGTCATGCGCTTCGCGGTCCCTTCGGGTCTGGTCGCCGGTGCTGCCACCTTCGCCGCCTATGCCCTGGCAATCAACGAGCCCAACATATCGGTGTCCGAGGAGCGCACCGTGGCGACCATCGTCATCGCCGCCATCGGGTTGTGGATCCTGGCTCGCCTGGCGCGACCGCTGACAACCCGCCGCCGGGCGCTGCTGGTTGCGATGAGCGCAGGACTCCTGTCCGCGTTCCTGTTTCCTGCTCTGCGCGTGCTCTTCGATCTTGACTTTCCCAGGCCGATCGTCGCCCTCGCCGCCATTGGCGTCGTTGCGCTGGCGTTTCTCGGCCTCGAGGTCGGCGATCGAGCCGCAGCGATGATTGGGAGCCTGGCCCTCAGTCTGGGAGGCGTCGGACAAAAAATCGAGCGGGGCCGCCGGCGTAGATAGGTGAAATGAGGCTCGCAAACGCTGCGCCCCGGGATCCGACTCTTCAGGGAGGCCTGAATGCTGACCGATGAGTCATCGGTCGCCGCAATCGGCGGCCTGACCGAGTCGGATGCTCAGGCCAGGCTGAAGGCCGACGGGTATAACGAGCTACCCCGCCCGGGTCGGCGTACGCCCTTTCGCATCGTCTTCGAGGTCTTGCGCGAGCCCATGATGGCCCTGCTGCTCGGCGGTGGCGTGATCTATCTGGCCCTCGGAGACCGCACCGAAGCGCTCATTCTGCTGGCCTTCGCGACGCTGTCAGTCTCGATCACGGTGGTGCAAGAGACCCGCACGGAGCACGTCCTCGAGGCGCTCCGTGACCTGACAAGCCCGCGCGCCCTGGTCATTCGCGATGGCGAGCGCAAACGAATTGCCGGCCGGGAGGTGGTCCGTGGAGATTTCGTGGTGCTCGCGGAGGGAGATAGGGTGCCGGCCGACGCGGTACTCGTCCAGAGTCATGACCTCCAGACTGATGAATCGCTGTTGACCGGCGAGTCCGTGCCGGTGCGCAAGCTCGCGCGTGCCGTCACATCGCCGGATGGTGGTCGACCGGGTGGCGATGACCTGCCATACGTCTTCTCCGGCTCGTTGGTTGTGCGCGGCACCGGAATAAGCGAGGTGACCGCAACCGGCGCATTGAGCGAGATCGGCAAGATCGGCCAGTCGCTCAGCACGCTGGAGACGGAGCCGCCACGGCTGCGGGCCCAGACCCGCCGGCTTGTAAGTAATTTCGCGATTGTCGGGGGCGCCGTCAGCGTGCTGGCCGTGGTGCTCTATGGAGTCTCGCGCGGAGGATGGCTCGAAGCGCTGCTCGCCGGAATCGCCCTCGGCATGTCGATGATGCCGGAGGAGCTCCCGGTCGTGCTCACGGTCTTCATGGCTGTGGGTGCTTGGCGAATCTCGCGGGCGCGTGTTCTGACCAGGCGCGCCGCAGCCATTGAAACCCTGGGCTCAGCGACTGTCTTGTGCACAGATAAGACCGGCACTCTGACCGAGAACCGAATGTCGGTGGTCGAGCTGCGCCTCAAGGGAGGAGAAACTCTCCAGCTCCACGCCCCTTCTGACGGAAAGGTGCCGGACGATTTTCACGACCTGGTCGAGTTCGGCCTTCTCGCCAGTGCGCCCGACCCGTTTGATCCCATGGAGAAGGCGTTTCATGATCTCGATCGCCACCAACTGGCTGATCGCGAACACATACACGGCCCAGAGTGGAAACTGGTTCAGGCTTACGGGCTTCGTCCCGAACTCCTGGCAATGTCGCAGGTCTGGAGGCCAGATAGCGCCAAGCCTGACTTTGTCGTTGCCGCCAAGGGCGCACCTGAAGCCATCGCCGACCTCTGCAACCTCGGTGCGGCGGATCGCACCGTGGTGACACAGTCAGTCGAGGCAATGGCCGCCAGTGGCCTTCGGGTGTTGGGCGTTGCCCATGCCTCATTCGCGGGGGACAAGTGGCCGCACTCGCAGCACGACTTCGACTTCGAGCTTCTTGGACTCGTCGGCCTTGCCGATCCGCTGCGCCAGAGTGTGCCGGAGGCAGTCAGCGAATGCCGGTCGGCAGGTATCCGGGTCGTCATGATTACCGGCGATTACCCCGCTACCGCAAGAGCCATCGCGCGCCAGGCAGGCATCGATGCGAGTGACCTCGTCACCGGAACGGAACTCAGCCAACTCAGCGACGCCGAGCTTGCTAGACGTGTGCGCACGGCGACGGTCTTCGCGCGGATCTTGCCGGAGCAGAAGCTCCGAATCGTCCAGGCGTTGAAGGCGAACGGCGAGATCGTCGCCATGACCGGCGACGGCGTCAACGATGCGCCGTCGCTCAAGGCAGCGCATATCGGTATTGCCATGGGCGGACGCGGAACCGATGTGGCGCGCGAGGCGTCGTCGATCGTGGTCCTCGACGACGACTTCGGATCGATCGTCAAGTCGATCCGACTCGGACGCCGTATCTACGACAACCTTCGTAAGGCAATGGGTTTCATCTTCGCCGTGCACGTCCCGATCGCGGGACTAGCGCTGATGCCGCTGTTGTTCGGTCTGCCGATCTTGTTCGGACCAATTCACATCGCGTTCCTGGAAATGGTGATCGATCCAGTGTGTTCATTGGTCTTCGAAGCGGAGACCGAGGAGGGCGATGTGATGCACCGCCCACCACGACGGCCCAGCGAACCACTGTTCTCTAGCTGGTGGATCGGATGGAGCCTGTTGCAGGGGGCCGTTGCGCTTGGGTTGGTCGCCGCCATCTTTGTTGTGGCACTCCGGCGTGGCATGCCGGAGGTTGAGGTCCGGGCGTTGACGTTCTTCTCGCTCGTCGTAGCCATAGTCGGCTTGATCTTTGTAAACCGCTCGTTCAGCGCGTCGCTCTTGACGGCCTTCCGGCGACCGAATGCCGCGCTCGGGGCCGTGCTCCTTACGGTGACTGCAGTGTTAAGCCTGTCTCTGCTGTGGCCGTTCGCTCAGGCACTCTTCCGCTTCGGGCCGCTGCACGTGGACGATCTCGCAATGACGGTTGGCTCCGGCGCCGTTCTGCTCATTCTCCTCGAGGTAGCAAAGCCGCTCTGGTGGCGCAAACGTGAGCGGTCTTGATTCCCAGAAGCCGGACACACTCCTTCGCCGCCCCTGATCGGCTGAAGCTCTCCGACATCTAGGCGAGTCCCGGCGTGCGGCCTGTCGCTCGGGGCGAGCGCCCCCAAAGCTGCGACTCACGGCCGAGTGGACACGCATTCCCGGAAACAGACGGCTCTAGCAGGTCGCGTCAGGACACGAAGGAAGCGGGATCTGAGTTCGGTAGGCCCTCTGAGGAGCCGGCGGGACAGTCGAGGACACATCGCCGACACAGTTCGGGACCGTGAGGCCCCCGGGTTCAAATCCCGGGCACCCGACCATTTTCGTATTCACAATCGGCGATTTCGGAGGTCGTCTGCCGTCGGCTGAACACCTCCGGATCACAATTTCCTGCGGAGCAATGAAACCGAGACGGTGTAACGGTGTCTGTCGCGGGCAATGTGAGATCACGCGACAGGAATCGGTGGCTACGCAGCGTCCCAAGCCGGGACACGAACAGGATAGGACAGTGAGGCCCAGCGTTTCTGAAACTGATGGCTGACGCGGCATCGTTGGCCGCTAGCAGTAGCACGGGCCCAAGTCAATTTTCGTTGACTCGTCGCCATTTGCTCGAGGTTTTTGCAGAGTTGGACGGTCACGAGATCGCTAGACGCGCCACCCCAATCACGGCAGCAGCGAGCACTACGCCTGGAGAGGCGAGCGGCCATTTCCAGATAATGCCGAGTGCAACCAACGCGATCACCGCTGTCACCGGGTCGACCAGGGCAGCTCGACCGATTTGCAATGTCACCGCAGCGATCAAACCGAGTGCAGCGGCGTTGGCGCCATCGACGAAGCCTCGAGCCCAGGCTCGTCGCTCAGTCAGGCGCACGATGCGGTCGAGCAGTGGGACGAGGACGAAGCCGGGCAGAAAGATTCCCAAGGTTGCCAAAAGCGCTCCCGGAACGCCGGCAAAGAGGTAGCCGAGAAATGTGGCGGTGGTGAAGACTGGCCCGGGTGTGGCTTGTCCGATGGCAATGGCATCGATCAATTGCTTGTCGGTCAGCCAGTGCAGACCCTGCACGAAGTCAGCGTGCAGGAACGCGTAAAGCACATACCCGCTGCCGAAGCTGACGACGCCAAGCTTGAGAAAAGTCAGGAAGACCGTCAGCAGCTTGGTCCCTGACCACGCGGGTAGGGCGAGACCGGTCGTCAGCGTGAGCATGCCGACCTTTGGCTTCAGCTGCATCTGTGATGCAGCGGACACGATCAGCCCGACCGCGACGAGCAGCAGCACTGGGTTGATCCCGATCAAGAACAACCAGGCCACCCCTGCGGCCAGAATGACCAGCGTCCACCGCTTGATGAGCCGGCGTCCGAGGTCGATGATCGCCCATACGACGATTCCGACCACCGCCGCCCGGATCCCATAGAGAATTCCGACCGCCTGGGAGCTGGTTCCGTAGCGCTCATAGACCCAGGCGATGAGTAGCATGATCAGCATGGCCGGGAGGATGAAGCAGACTCCACCCGCTACCAGCCCACGCCAACCGGCCCGCCGGTAGCCCAGGTAGATCGCCAGCTCGGTCGAGCTGGGGCCGGGGATCAGGTTGCAGGCCGCGAATATGCGCAGGAACTCGCTCTCCGGCAGCCATTTCCGCCGCAACACCAGCTCCCGACGCATCAGGGCGACGTGAGCGGCAGGTCCTCCGAAGGCGATCAGACCCAGCATCAAGAAAACCAGCGCCACCTCAGCCACTGCCCCTGGAGGCTGGCGACTCGACATCCGGTCAATCATCGAAGAGAGGAGCAGGCACGTGACGGAGCCTGGCCCTCGCCCAGGTGGTGGGGTGCTAGGACGAGATCTTGGCGGGTCGCGAAAGCGGGGTGCGCCGGCGTGCCGTCGTGGCGAGCCTTGCCAGCTTGGAATGGGGATGGTTGTGCTCGGCAAGGTGATCGGCTCCGGCCGCGCAGGGAGGGCACTTCCCCGCGCTGGATCACGCCGACCGTCGGATGACCAGATCCGCAGCTTCGTCGGTGATGGTGGGATAGAACCAGCGTGCAAGTGCGGTCGCTGCGAGCGCGCCGATGAACTGGGCGGCGATGAAGGGGACAACGGATGCCGGCGCGATTCCGGCGAATGTGTCGGTTAGCGTCCTCGCCAAGGTCACCGCCGGATTGGCGAAGCTTGTCGATGCGGTGAACCAATAGGCACCCGCGATGTAGGCGCCGACTGCGAATGGGATCAGACTCCGGCGGCCTGAGCGAGCCATGCCGAAGATTACGAGCAGTAGACCAAAGGTTGCGACAACTTCGGCAAGCCACAGCCCGACTCCCGATCGCATCTTGGTGGAGAAGGTGACCGGGTACAGCGAGAACATAAGGTTGGCGACGACCGTACCGACTGCGCCACCTGCCACTTGAGCCACCCAGTAGGCGACCGTCTCTCGCCAGGTCAGACCGCCCAGGAGCCGGTCGGCAAGCGAGACGGCTGGGTTGAGGTGAGCGCCGGAGACCGGGCCAACCGCGAGGATGATTGCAGCCAGAGCGGCGCCTGTTGCGATTGAGTTCTCCAGTAGTTCGAGGCCGATGTCGTTCGGGCTCAGTCGCTGTGCTGCGATCCCCGAACCCACGACGGCGATCAGGAGCAGCGCAGTGCCTATGAACTCGGCGGCGAGGCGGCGTGCGAGCAGAGCGAAACTCAGCGGGTTCGCGAGGGGACCAGTTCTGCCAGCAGCGCCTGGACTCGGCTGTCGATCTCGTCGCGGATGGCGCGTACTTCGTTAAGGCTCTTTCCGGCCGGGTCCGCTAGTTCCCAGTCGACGTAGCGCTTGCCCGTATAGATGGGGCATGCATCGCCGCAACCCATAGTCACCACTACATCGGCCGCACGAACCACGTCATCGGTTGACGGCTTGGGAAATTCGCGGGCCAGATCGACTCCGATCTCCGCCATCGCCTCGACGACCGCGGGGTTGATGGAGTTCGCCGGCGCCGAGCCCGCGGAGCGGACGTGCACAGTCCCCTTCGCTCGGTGATCAAGCAAGCCCGCCGCCATCTGGGAGCGCGCGGCATTGTGGACGCAGACGAACAGAACCTCGGGCGGGCCGCCCGGCACACCCGCCTGCGACCGAGCTACTGCCGCTAAGCGCTCCCGTGCGAAGCGCTCCGCAAACAGCTCGAGATAGGTTCGCACCTTGGCGGTCGCGTCGAGTTGATCGTATGAATCGTGCAGAACTTCGGCGACTGTCTCGCGCGAGAACACTCCTGCGAACTCGTTCGCCAGTCGGCCTTCGGCACCACTGAGTTTCGTGTCACTACTCACATCCGACCACCTCCTACTAACATCTATGCCCTCGAGCGACGGTGAAGCACCCTTGGATCGGACCCCTTTGCGACCACTGCTGGAAGCAGGAACGTGATGCGCCACCGCAGTTCCTCCGCCGTTCCTTTGAATGCCTGTCGCAGCTCCCGTCTAGAGTCGTTTGACTGGGCGGGATCCGGCAGGCTCCAGTGGATGACATCAGCCCCGCGTTGGAATGGTGGGCAGTCCTCTCGTGCGACATCGCAGAGCGTGATCACGAAGTCGAAACGACCTCCAACCTCGTCGATGCTCTTCGAGCGGAGGTGGTCGGCGGGAAGGCCTAGCTCCTTAAGCACGGTCAGGGTCATCGGATGAATTCCGGCCGGGTTCGGTCCAGCGCTAGCCACTTCGACTGTTCCGCGAGCCACGTCACGGGCAATAGCCTCCGCGAGCTGCGACCGGGCGCTATTGCCCGTGCACACAAACAGGAGCCGGGTCTGGAGCGAGCCTTGGGTCGAGGCCGGCGTTGCCTCGAGTCGCGGCATCCTCAGGGTCGGATGCAACCCAGTGAGGCCTTGATCAAGGCCATTGCGGAGACCACCCAGATTCAGGCTGTAATAGACGTCCCTCGAGTCGTGGGAGCTGCGGCGCTCCGACACCACGCCCGCGCGACGGAGGAGACCCAGGTGATACGAGATCAGGTTTTGGCGCTCACCGACCGCTTCCACCAGCTCGCCCACCCGGTGGTCGCTGTGGGCGAGCGCCTGGGCCAGCCGCCAGCGGATGTTGTGCCCAAGCAACCAAACGGTTTCGGGGGCGCCAGTAGTGGAGGCAGGCATCGGGCAAATTGTATCAAAACGTTTTGATGTAACTGAGGTATCCGGATCACTGCTGGATCTCGCATTCCCGGAAACGGACGGTTACGACAGGTCACCTAAGGACATAAAGGCGGCGTCATTTGAGTTCAGGAGGGCCGTCGCGGAGCTGGCAGGACACGCGAGGACACGCCGCCGACACGGTTCGGGACGTGACGCCCCGGGTTCAAATCCCGGGCCCCCGACCAACTTCGAATTCAGATGGCCGCCGCCGTAGAGGATCGGCCTGCTGGTCATGGGTATCAGCGACGGGCCGAACCCGATCGAGTACCTCTGCTGACCTCAATAAACCACCTCAAAACGCTCCCCGTCCCTCTAAGCTCACGACGTGCAGAGACCAGGCCCCGGCCTCGCTCTGGTCGGCGCCGAGCGCCGTATGTCCATCTGGCTTGCGTGGTATACGATCGGGCTTGTCGCTCTCGTTTTGATCGTCGTCGGAGATGTCCTCTTTGTCCCCTTCCTGATCGTCGTCACCGAGCTCATCTTCCTCACCTTGCGACGGCAGCCGACTTTCAACGCGTCGACGTACAAGCCACCAGCGTCGGCGCAGTGGCAATCCCCCATCACAGTGTTGAGATGGGCAGGGATCGCCGGAAACGCCTGGGCCATCGGCACCGCCGCCCTGCTTGTCACCGTTGCGATCCTTATCGTGCTGATCATCCTCATCGTCATGGGATTTCACCACTGGCTGGGTGTGGCGAACTTCACCGTGTTCGCATTCTTTGTGGCGTGGCTGTCGACGAGGCCGTTGTGGATTACGCCTCTCAGGAGAGCCCTGAAAGTTGGGGCGACCAATCAGCTTGGGCCATACCTGGCCACCCTCAACGTCGGCACTGACGGCGTCGAGGTCGACCTGCGGCCTTGGATGTTCGGCCGGGCGCCGCGGAGGAGCTATCGATTCTATGTGGGTTTTGGAGAGCTCGATGAGATCCGCATGATGGACGGGCTCACCGCCCAGGGTTACTTGCTATCGATGGAGCAGTACGACCCCACATTCACCGCCCGGGCGGCGTGGGAGATTGTCCACTTCGGCATGGATCAGAAAGCCAGGCCATCCCTCATCTCCATGTTGGGAGTCGGCACGCACCTATTGCTGCGCGGCTCGACGCTGTTCTACACGGTCGGGAACGCCGACCAGTTCGGGCCGGCGGCGGTGGCCGCTTGGCAGGCCTGGCGGGCCCTGAATCCCATGCCGGCAGCACCGACGGCCTAAGACTCGATCGGCGGCAACCTGCCACGGCAGCCGATCGCAAACGCAGCGCTCCACCGCCGGGGGCAACCCATGAGACCAAACGCCCGGTCCTCATCCCGTCGCCTTCCCGGCTAACGCGACCAGCAGCTCGAGAGTAGGCATGTCGAGCATTGGGCTCTCAGCTTGTCAATCATTCGGCTGACAGAAATGCGCCCGCCGCTTTGGCGCGCCACAACGCTTCGTCTTGGTTCGATCGATTAGGGAGTCCCCCAATTGATAAACCGGCGGTCGGTCGATTATAGTTTGCGGTATGGCTCGAACGGTGAACGTAGAGGTCCACAAGGTCCGCCGCGACGCCTTTCTGGACGTCGCCCAGCAGCTCATCCAGACCAAGGGTTACGAGCAGATGAGCATCCAGGACGTGCTGGACAAGCTCGAAGCATCGAAGGGAGCCTTTTACCACTACTTCGACTCTAAGCAGGTCCTCCTCGATGCCGTCGTCGAGCGCTTCGCAGACAACGCGATGGCGACGGTGGCCCCCATCCTGGCCGACCCATCCTTGCCCGCGCTCAAGAAATTGGAACGCGTGGTGGGCGGGATCGCCCAGTTCAAGGCCGAACAGAAGGAGCTGGTGCTGGCGATCATGGAGGTCTGGAACTCTGACGGCAACGCGCTGGTCCGCGAAAAGCTTCGCCGGATGAGCGCGAGCCGGCTGGGGCCGATCCTCTCCATGGTCATCAGGCAGGGCGTCAACGAAGGCACCATCGTCATCTCGAGCTCGCCGGAGGAAACGGCGAGGGTGATGCTGTATCTGATACAGGGCTATCAGGGGTTTGCCGGTGAGCTTTTCCTCGCTCGCCAGGCCGGCACCATCAGCTTCGATGATGTGCTGCGGACTTTCGGCGCCTTGCACGAGGCGTTCGAACGGATTCTGGGAATCCCCAAGGGGTCGGCCACGCTCACGGACGAGGCGACCCTGCGGTTTTGGTTTGGATAAGCACCCAATGAAGGAGGCAGCGCGATGACTGCAGCGATCAGGACCCAGGGTCTAACCAAGGACTTCGGCGGCGGGAGGGGCCTCTTCGATCTCGACCTCGAGGTGGCCGAGGGAGAGGTGTTCGGCTATCTCGGACCTAATGGAGCGGGCAAGAGCACAACCATCCGCCTGCTCATGGGCCTGATCCACGCCTCGCAAGGGTCGGCTTCAGTTTTCGGCCTGGACGCCATCGGGCAGTCGGTCGAGGTCAAGCGCCTGGTCGGCTTTGTACCCGGCGAGCTGCCGCAGTTCGGCGGCTTGCGAGGCCGCGACATCGTGGGCCACTTCGGTGCGCTGCGGGGCGGCGTCGACCAAAAGCGGGTGAAGGAGATCACCGAACGTTTCGACCTCGACCTCGGGCTCAAGTTCCGCCAGTACTCCTCGGGCAACAAGCGCAAGCTCGGGATCGTGCTCGCGTTCATGCACCGGCCGAAACTCCTGATCCTGGACGAACCGTCGAGCGGGCTCGACCCACTCAACCAGCAGGAGTTCTTCAAGCTGGTGCAGGAGGCGCAGGCGGCCGGCGCCACGGTGTTCCTCTCCTCCCACGTGCTGTCGGAGGTCGAGCACGTTTGCCAGAGGGTGGGGATCATCCGCCGTGGAGAGCTGGTCAAAGTCGCCCGACTGGAGGACCTGCACGAGATGCACGTGCGCCGCGTTGAGGTCGAGTTCGCCGGCGACGCCCAGCCGCACCTGTTCGACCACCTGCCTGGCATCGAGAACGTGAAATCCAACCACCACCGGATCACCTTCACCATGCGCGGTTCGTTCGAACCCATCGTTGACGCACTGGCCGGACATCACGTGGTCAACGTGACCAGCCACGAACCCAGCCTGGAGGAGGTCTTTCTCACGTACTACGAGGACGATCCCAAGGAGGCGGCGTCGTGATCCCCTGGATGGCCTGGCGGCTGCACCGCCGCGGCCTGATCGGGTTCGGCGTTGGCGGCTTCCTGATTTCCTTCTTATATGGAGCTGCCTTTACACAGGCCGCCGGGTCCACAGCGGAGTCGCAGGCGGCGTTCGGACGCGCGGTCCTTCTGGTGGCCAAGCAGTTCGCGTTCATCATCCCGGTGCCGGTGCATCCGGAAACGTTGGGCGGTTACGAGCAATATAAGTGGCTGTCCGGAGCCATCATCTTGATGATGATCTGGGCGGGGCTCGCGGGCGTGGGAATCGGCCGCGGCGACGAGGATCGCGGCCTCACCGACCAATGGATCGCCGCCGGCGTCTCGCGGACGCGGTTGTTGCTGGCGCGCAGCGCCGCCTTCGGTCTTGTGCTCCTTGTGGCGTGCTTCGCGTCCGTGCTCGGTATCGTGGCCGTCGCCCCAATCGTGCACCAGGACCCGAATTTTTGGGGTGAGATGGGCAAGGCCCTGTCTATGGCGACTGGCATCTTCGCGGGCTTTGCGATCGCACTCCTGATCGCACAACTGCCGGCCGAGCGCCAGACGGCGACCGCACTGGGCGTCGGCGCCCTTGTTCTGCTCCTGATTGTCAATGGGATCGCGGACACCATCGATTCGGCCTCGTGGATCGGGGTCGTGTCGCCGTTTCACTGGATGGAGCGGACGACGTCGGCGGCTCCGGGCGGCACTTTCGATCTGGGCGCGACCCTCGGCCTGGCCGTGGCCGGGGCGGCTCTGCTTGGCGCTGTGATCCCCATCTTCCAACGCCGCGACATCGGCAGCGGTCTTTTTACCTGGGGTCGTCGCGCCGGCGCCGCCGTGCGGGTGGCCTCGCGCAACCTGATGCTGCGCATGCCCTTCACCGAAGGAATATGGGAGCAACGTGTCGGCCTTTCCGTGTGGGTAGTCAGCACGCTGCTGCTGGGTTCGCTGATGGTTTCGGTGACAAAGTCGATGGGCGATGCGCTCTTCTCAGACCCGAAGCTCGCGGCCCTTTTCCAGGGCGCCGCACCGGGTCCAAGGTACGCGGCGCTCCTTGGGATCGTCTGGTTTGGCATCGCGCTGCTGCTGCTGGCCGGCTACGCGGTTGTGCAGGTCTCGCGCTGGTCGGCCCAGGACCAGGAGGGACGCGTCGAGATGCTGCTGAGCGCCCCGATCTCGCGCACGCGGGTGGTCATCGAGCGCGCGCTCGAATTCGCCGTCGCCAGCCTGCTGATCGTGATCGGCGGTTACATTGGCGTGGCGTCCAAGGTGCCGTCCTCCGGCCTTAACCTCGACGCGGGCCACGTGTTCACCGCATCAGCGCTGCTGTGGCCATTCGCGCTTGCCTTCGGCGGCCTGGGTGTCGCAGTGGCGAGCCGGTGGCCAAGAATCGCCGTCCCGTTTCTGGCCGCCTTTGCGGTGATCGAGTACATCCTTGGAGACCTGGCTCCGCTGTTCAAGTTGCCAGACTGGATGGCGAACCTGTCCATCTTCCATCTCTACGGGAACCCGGTTGTCGGCGACCTGTCGTGGACGCCGGCGATATCGATGGCGCTGGTCTTTGTGGCCGGGTTCGGCGCCGCTCTGGTCTTGATGAAGCAGCGAGACGTGTCGAGCGCGTAGACCGGCCGAGCGGCAATTTGAGATCGCGCGACAGGAATCGATGGCTAAGCAGCGTCCCAAGCCGGCGGACGCACAAGTCGGGACCGTGAGGCCAGCCCAGGCTCGAAAATCCCAACGCTATATCGGTTGGCTCAGGGCTGCCAATCTTGTGCTCATCTTCGACGCAGGCAGGCATCGCTCGCAGTAGCAGCAACTCGGAGAAATCGATGGTCCAGGTAGAGTGGGTTTGTGGTGTTTCGCCGCCCCATCTGGCTGGTCGCCGGGGCGGTTGGATTCGTGCTGTTGGCGCTAGGATTGGTGCCTGTCACGACCTTGCTGGCGCCGTACTCGAGCCGGCCGATTCCAACGGACTGCACGTCAGGGTCGACTCAAATAGTCGCCGACCGCATCTTGCACGTACCTGGGATCGGTGCCGCCTGGCTCGTGGCTGCCGACTCCGACGCCGAAGTGGTATTTGGCTCGGGCACCGCCTACCTCCTCAAATTGCCGGACCGATCTGTTTTGTGGCAGCAGTCATTTGCGAGCGGGGAGATCAGCGCAGCGCTCCAGTCCGGAACTGCCTATGTCTTTGATGACAAGATCGGGTACTTCCTGAACACGACCACCGGAGACGTTCAACTACACGTGGTCGAGTCGGACAACTATCGAGGTCTTTTCACCTCAGGAAGTGCCCGCCGGGTTCAGACGGACATCGTCTACTCCGCGCTCGGACCAGGCGCGAGCTTGACACTCCACCACCACCTCGACTTCGCCGTCATATTTGATGGCTGCGTCATCGCGTAAGGGTGGCGCATCGAGGTAGTCCAATCCGCTCTTGGCCAGCCAGTTGGGCGCAGCCATATGGAGTCGAGCCCTTGCACAGCCTATTTGAACTGGGAATCGCCAAGGCGGCAGAGGGCCGGCTGCGCGTGCCGGCCCTCGCCGCCGCAATTTATCCGAGGATCGCCAGGCCCGCCTGGGCGACCTCCATGTCCTGGGTGTAGTGGCCGCCACTGACGCCGATGCCCCCTATGACCGCGTCGCCGGTCTTGATCGGGTAGCCGCCTCCGAAGATCACCAACCGATCGATTCCGCCGACGGCGCCCAAGGCCAGCGGAGGATCGTTCTTGATGAAGTCGTGCCAGCCGTCGGTCGAAAGGCCGAAGCCGACTGCTGTGTAGGCCTTGTCCTGTGCGATCTGAACGCTGAATAGGGCCGCCCCGTCCATCCTGCTGAGGGCTTTGAGAACGCCGCTCTCGTCGCACACAGCTATCACGAAGGGGTGGCCCATCGCCTTCGCCTTCGCTTCGGCGCCCGCGATCATCTTGTGCGCCAACTCTGTAGTGATGGTGGGCTTGTTGTAGGTGTTGCTCATTTCACTCCTCCCGCTTTGAATGGTTGTAGCGCTGCTCGAGTTCACGTATCTCGGGCAGCCCGATGAATTCGAGGAACTCCGCGAAGCGAGGCAATTCGGGCAGCACGTTGATCGGCGAACCGTCGGCGCGGATCCGCGCCAGCACCGCTCGCATCGCCTTCGTCGCCGCTAGTAGTGTTGCGATCGGGAAGATCACGATCGCGTAGCCGAGCTCGGCCAGCAGAGCGTACTCGATGGGCGGTGTCTTGCCGCCTTCGGCGTAGTTGAAAAGGAGAGGCACTGAGGGGAACGCCGCGGCGATCGCCCGGATCTCGTCCACCGACTGCGGTGCCTCGATGAACAGGACGTCTGCACCTGCCTCCCGGTAACGGGCGGCCCGCTCGATGGCAGCGTCCAGCCCTTCCACCGCGCGCGCGTCGGTCCTGGCGATGATCAGCAGGTCAGAAGAAGCGCGGGCGTCGACGGCAGCCCGCACCTTCTCGACCATCTCGGCCACCGGCACCACATGCTTGCCCTCCATGTGGCCGCATTTCTTTGGCGCGACTTGGTCCTCGATGTGGAGCGCCGCCACGCCTGCTCGTTCGTACTCCCGCACCGTGCGAAGGACGTTAATCGGGTTCCCGTAGCCGGTGTCGGCGTCCGCTATCACCGGGAGGTCGACGGCCTCGACGATCCGGCGCGCGTTGTCGACCATCTCCGACATCGAGACCAGGCCGACGTCCGGCCGGCCGAGAAGCCCGGCCGAGGTCCCGAAGCCTGTCATGTAGACGGCCGGGAAGCCGGCCTCCTCGATCAGGCGGGCGCCCAGGGCGTCATAGCAGCCCGGAGCGAGCACCGGTCGCGCCGTTTCCAGAAGCGCCCGCAGACGTGGCGGTGAGCCTGCACTTCCAGGGAGCAGAGGGGCCATGGCGCAAACATCATCGCTCGCCCGAGAGCTCGGCGTGGAGGCGGCGCGTCGGCGGGGGCCAGCCGAAGATCTAATGTGCTGATCCGGAAGGATCCATGACGTCAAACGCGATGACCGAGTTCGATGAGCGCACGGTTCTGTCCAGGACAGCCCTGGCGGCGATCGCTGCCGCGTTTCTATTGATCGGCGTGGTCGCTTCCGCCTACGGCCCTCTGCTCGAATTCTTCGCCCATCGGTTCTCGGTCACCCTGCCAATCGCAGGCGGGGTGTTGAGCGCCCATTTCGCAGGCGCCCTGGTCGGTGTCCTGGGCACGATGCGCGCCATGGAGCGGTTTCCGAATCGTCACATGCTCGTCGCAGCGCTGGGCTTTTTAGGGCTCGGTTGCGCTCTCGTGGCGCTGGCGCCGACGTGGCCTGTGTTGCTGGCTGCGGTCTTTGTCGTCGGCGTGGGTTTTGGCGCCCTCGATATCGGGCTGAACCAGGTCGTCGCTCACAGCGCAGGGAAGAGAAGAGCGGCCGTGCTCAACATGCTCAATGGGTCCTTCGGGATCGGTGCCGTGCTTGGTCCTATCCTCGTGACCGTTCTCGGCGAGCACCACTTCACCCTGCTCTATGTCGGGGGCGCGGTTCTCGCGATTGCCCTCATCCCAGAAACTCTTCGAATCCCCGGTCGTCTTCCGGTTGCCCTTAGGGCAACCGCCGGGCGGCCCAACGCCCTGATCCTGATCTTCGTCCTCGCATTTACGCTGTATGTCGGCACGGAGGCCGGCGTCGGCGGGTGGGCCCCTTCACACCTCGAGTCGATCGGCCTGGGGTCCGCGTCGGCGGCTGCGCTGACCTCCGGTTTCTGGCTCGCGCTCGGACTTGGCCGCCTGCTCGTCGCCTTACTTCCTTCGCGAATCCCTGAGTGGGTGATCGTGACTACCGCGTCGGCGCTCGGCGCACTTTCGTTGCTGGCGGCCGTCTCCGGGCGCGCGGCTCCAATCGCATATGTCGTCGCCGGTCTCGTCATGGCACCCATCTTTCCGACCGGCATCGTCTGGCTGGCCAAGCTGTTACCGCGTGACGCGCGCGCCACCTCCTGGCTCTTTCCAGGCGCGATGTTGGGCGGCGCCCTGATCCCTGCCGCCATCGGTCTCGCCGTGGCTCGCACCGGCCTGGGCGGAGCACCGGTCGTGCTTTCCACGGTCGCGCTTGGCACCTTCCTGGCATTCGCGTTCGCTCGGATCTTGAGCTCTCACCAACCGAGCCACTGACCGATAGATACCTCTCGTTGAGGCTCAGACCTTGGTCATGAGACTGCCCGGCGAAGCTGGTGGTCTCGGCACCGTAAAGACTTGCCGTGTTAGCGACGTCAGCGTGGCTGATGCTCCAGTCGGCGGCCCCCGCCCAGCACGAGGATCGGCGTCCTCTTGACCTTGTCTACGTCGGGGCGCACGAAGAAGAGCATGTCGTGTAGTAGTTCATGTAGTAACCCGAGGCTGTGTAATGGCTCGAAACCGGTCTAGTAGGCATGCGCGATGCCGCCAATCGAGCTCAAACCGCTGAAAAACGGTCTCGGTGGACGAGACCGCCTGGATTTCGGGACCGTGAGGCCCCGGGTTCAAATCCCGGGCCCCCGACCAAAATCTGAATACGAATCTGACACTGCCGGGCTCACTTAGAGCACGCGCATTACGCCGAATGTAGTAACCATGTAGTAACCGGGGAGAGCGGACCCACCGCCTTGATCAACTACACCCGGCGAGACGTTTGATTTGCAGTCGCCCGCGCCTGCGCCGCAACAAGGTCGCCCGAGGCAGGTCGGCGGCCGGCACCAATTAACGCGGGTCAGCGACCCAAGACCCGCTTAGCCTGCTCGAACTCGGCCTCAGCTATCTCACCTGCCGCATACCTGCGCCGGAGGATGTCCAGCGCTCCTTCGGGCGCTGCGTGCCAAGGCCGGTCAGCACTACGGAGGACGACGGCCAGTACCAATCCGATTGCGGCCGCAAGCATGAGTGCCAACATGAACCCGATCCAGCCCGCATCGCCAGCCTGATACCACCACATCATGTCTAGATCACCTCTGCGGCAACCCTAGGTCAGGCCGTCGCGTTCATATAGGGACCATCGCCCTAACAAATGACGGCCACCTGGATGACGCAGGTCTCGCACTATCGAGTGGCGGCCACCACCGAGCGCGCGCCAGCAGCGGCGGTAACTTGTTCGGCGTGGCCGGTTGTGGCCGGACTGAACACGAACAGTCCTCGCCGGACCGAGCGATTGACTCTGTAATTGATCGATGAAGGCGCCTGCGGCTTCCTGGCCCCATTCGAATAGAACTCGCGTGATGAGGCGGTGACGGAAGTCCCCTGCTTCGTAGTCCGCCCGGCCCTCTTGGATCCACCCCTTGCGGCTACATCATTCTCCCGTGAACGTTCGCGCCGGAACAGTCGCTCGGCCGGTCGTGGAGAAGGCCGGAAGCGCCGATCCCGAAGTACCACTTGCCGAAGACGTAGCCCGCCTACTACGCGAGGTGCAGCGAGCCCTGCGAGACGAGTACTTTCGCCAGGCCAAGGGCACGGCGCTGACGCGCTTGTTCCCATACATGCCGCTGCTGCGTGAGGTGGCACGGCAACCCGGCATAACGGTCAACGAGCTAGCCCGCCTCTCACATCTGCCCAAGAGCTACGTCTCGGTCATGTTGGTTCGGCTCGTCGAACTAGACCTCATTCGGAAAGAGGCGGACGAGAGGGACAGCCGCCTCGTCAGGCTGCGCATGACACCGGAAGGGCGGCGGCGCACCCGGTCGTGGCGGGCAGCGAACCGCCGGACTCTGATCCGAACCCTGCAGCCCTTGTCCCAAGACCAGCTGGCTCTGATAGTCGGTGGGCTTAAGCAACTTCTGGCCGTGCTTCAGCAGCACGAGCGAGACGCATGCTGATCAAGCTGCTGCGCACCTACCTTCGGCCGTACACGCGCCAGGTGGCGCTCGTCCTCGGGCTGACGGTGATCCAGGCGGTCGCGAACCTCTATCTACCGAACCTCAACGCCGACCTCATCAACAACGGCGTCGTCAAGGGCGACATCCCCTACATCTGGAGAACCGGCGAAATCATGCTCGGAATCACCCTCGTGCTGGGGGTGATCGCGATTGTCGCCGTGTACTGGTCCTCCATCGCCTCGATGGGGGTGGGCAGGGATATCCGCGCGGCCATCTTCGAGCGCGTCCAGAACTTCTCGGCCCGTGAGATGAACCGGCTGGGTACCCCATCGTTGATCACGCGCAACACGAACGACGTCCAGCAGATCCAACTCGTGCTGCAGGTTGCCCTCACCATCCTGGCAAGCGCTCCAATCATGGCTGTCGGCGGCGTGATCATGGCCCTGCGCGAGGACGTGAAGCTGTCCGCGCTCCTGATCTTGATCGTCCCCCTGATGGCCGTCATCCTCGGCGTCATGCTCGCCAAGGCGGTCCCGCTGTTCCGATCTATGCAGGTCAAGATCGACCGGATCAACCAGGTGTTACGCGAGCAGATCACCGGCATCAGGGTCATCCGCGCCTTTGTCCGCACCTCATACGAGCAGCAGCGGTTCGAGACCGCGAACGCCGACCTGACCTCGACCGCCCTACGGGTCAACCGCATCTTCGTGCTGGCGATGCCGGCGCTGATGGGGATCATGAACCTGAGCACTGTCGCGGTGCTTTGGTTCGGAGGTCAGCTTGTGGACAGCGGCCAGATGCCCATCGGCAACCTCACCGCTTTCCTGATGTACATCATGCAGATCCTGGTCGCCGTGATGATGGCGGTGGCCATGGTCATCCTCATCCCGCGCGCAGAGGCGAGCGCCACACGCATCGAAGAGGTCATGAGCACCGCGCCGTCGATCGCGGATCCCGAGCAGCCACTCGACCCGAGCTCTGCGACCGGTGTCGTCGAGTTCCGCGGCGTCAGCTTCGGTTACCCGGGTGGAGAGCATCCGGTGCTGAACGACCTGTCCTTCGTGCTTCGGCCAGGCGAGACCACCGCGGTGATCGGCGGCACCGGTTCCGGCAAGACCACACTGCTGAACCTGGTTCCGCGCTTCTTCGACGTTACCACCGGAGAAGTCCTGGTCGACACCGTCGACGTTCGGCGACAGGCGCTCGAGCGGCTGTGGGGCACGATCGGGCTCGTGCCGCAGAGGGCGTACCTGTTCAGCGGCACGGTGGCCGAGAACCTGCGGTTTGGCCGGGAAGATGCGACCGACGCGGAGCTCTGGCACGCGCTCGAGGTGGCACAGGCCCGCGACTTCGTCGCCGACATGCCCGGCCAGCTCGACGCCCCGATCGACCAGGGCGGTACGAACGTGTCCGGCGGCCAGCGTCAGCGACTCGCGATCGCCCGCGCGCTTGTCAAGCGACCCGCCGTCTATCTGTTCGACGACTGCTTCTCAGCCCTCGACGCCGGCACCGACGCCCGGCTGCGTGCGGCCCTTGAATTGGAGACGCGCAACGCCACCGTCGTCATCGTCGCGCAGCGTGTCAGCACGATCATGCACGCCGACCGGATCATCGTCTTGGACGCGGGCCGGATCGTCGGACTCGGCACCCATGCCGAGCTGATGTCCGCCTGCGCCTCCTACCGCGAGATCGTCAAGTCGCAACTCGGCGAGGAGGCAGCATGAGCATTCGACCTCCGATGGGAGGCCTGGCCGGAAGACCCATGGGAGGCAGGGGACCTGTCGGCGGAGGTTGGATGGGGATGGGGCAGCCGGCGCAGAGCTCCACGAACCTGGGCAAGACCCTGCGGCAGCTTCTCGGCCGGTTACGCCCCGAGTGGCACCTGATCACGTTCGTCGTTCTGCTGGGTTCCGCCAGCGTTGCCTTCTCGGTCATCGGCCCCAAGATCATCGGCAACGCGACCAACGTGATCTTCGACGGCATCATCGGCAAGAACCTGCCGGCGGGGATGACCAAGGCGCAGGCGATCGCGCTGCTGCGCGCTCATGGCCAAGATCAGATCGCCCAGATGCTTTCCGGAATGAATGTGACTCCGGGCAAGGGAATCGATTTCGCGCAACTCGGCGTGATCCTGCTGCTGGCCGCGCTGGTCTACGTTCTCGCCGCGGTGTTGAGCTGGGCCCAAGGCTACATCATGGCCGGCGTTGCCCAGCGCACCGTCTACGGCATGCGTCGGGACGTCGAGGCGAAGCTGGCCCGGCTGCCGTTGAAGTACTTCGACAGCCACCCGCACGGCGACATCCTCAGCCGGGTGACGAACGACATCGACAACGTGACCACCACTCTGCAGCAGGGCCTGAGCCAGCTGCTCATCGCCGTGCTCACGGTGGTGGGTGTCCTCGGCATGATGTTCTCAATCAGTCCACTGCTCGCAGCCATCTCATTGATCACCGTGCCGCTTTCGATAGGTGTGACCATCCTGGTCGCCAGGCGCTCCCAGGGGCAGTTCGCCGCGCAGTGGCGGTGGACCGGAACGCTCAACGGTCACGTCGAGGAGATGCATACCGGTCACGCGCTGGTCCAGGTCTACGGCCGCCGGCGCAAGTCGCTCGAGGAGTTCGTCCGGCAGAACCAGACGCTGTATGAGGCGAGCTTCCGGGCGCAGTTCCTGTCCGGCATCATCCAGCCGGCACTGCAGTTTCTCGCCAATCTCAACTACGTCGCCATCGCCGTGCTCGGTGGATACCGAGTGGCGTCGGGCACGATGTCGCTCGGCGACGTGCAGGCATTCATCCAGTATTCGCGCCAGTTCACGATGCCGATCACACAGATCGCGAGCCAGATGAACCTCCTGCAGTCCGGCTTAGCCTCGGCTGAGCGCGTCTTCGAGTTCCTCGCCGCCGAAGAGGAAGCACCGGACAGGGCCACCGGCCTCGAGCTGACCGCACCGTCGGGGCGCGTGACGCTCGAGCAGGTGCAGTTCCGGTACGAACCTGACAAGCCGCTGATCGCCGACTTCAACCTCGAGGTGCGACCGGGTCAGACCATCGCGATCGTCGGCCCAACCGGAGCGGGGAAGACAACGATAGTGAACCTACTGATGCGCTTCTACGACATCGATTCGGGGCGCATCTGCCTGGACAGCGTCGACACCCACGATCTTTCGCGGGACCAGGTGCGCCGCGTCTTCGGCATGGTGTTGCAGGACACCTGGCTGTTTGCGGGCACGATACGCGACAACATCGCTTACGGCCGCGAGGGCGCGACCGATGACGACGTGGTGGCCGCAGCCAGAGCCGCCTATGTGGATCCGTTCGTTCGCACCCTGCCAGACGGGTATGGCACCGTTTTGGACGAGGACGCGTCCGGTCTCTCCTCCGGCCAGAGGCAGCTGCTGACGATCGCCAGAGCTTTCTTGGCGGACCCGAGCATCCTCATCCTCGACGAAGCGACGAGCAGCGTCGACACCCGCACCGAAGTGCTCATCCAGGCGGCGATGGCGCGTTTGCGGCAGGGGCGGACCAGCTTTGTCATCGCGCACCGGCTCTCGACTATCCGCAACGCGGATTCGATCGTCGTCATGGATGCTGGCCGAATCGTGGAGCAGGGAAGCCACGCCGAGCTGCTGGTCCGCCACGGTTTCTACTACGAGCTCTACAACAGCCAGTTCACCGAGGCCTTCGCCGCGGCGAGCTGAAGGCCGCAGGATCGTCATCGGCTGCGAAGGTGCGTTGGTACATCGCCCGATAAGGCGGTCGAAATCCGCCTTGACCCCGGAGCGGTACAGCATCCCGGCGTCGGCGGCCCTTGAGCGGGCGCGAATTTCGTCCAGTGTCTGGTCCATCTAACCTGCTTCTAACGGTGGGAAAGGAAAATGGTTGTCAGTTGAACGCAATCTTCTTTACGCGGTGGACGGTGCCCTCGAAAACAGGCGTGGCGCGCCGGCTTGGCCGTAGCGACGGTGATGCAGCATCAGGAGGCAGATGGCCTGGGCCCGTAGGGCCGAGCGGCCCTGTCGCTTGCAAACAGGCGCGGGAACAATCCGCACGGTGACCTTACCCAAGACAGGCGGCGTCGGAAGTTCGTCTGTCGTCGTCCTGGGCGGTGGCATTTCAGGGCTGGCCGCCGCCCATCGATTGGCGACGCTCGGAACCGGCCAGGTGTTGGTGGTCGAGTCTTCCCTGCGCCTCGGGGGCAAGATCTCAGCCGTCGAGCTCGCCGGACATTTCCTGGATGCCGGTCCCGATAGCTTCATCACTCGAAATCCCGCTGGAACCCGGCTTTGCGCTGAGCTCGGCCTCGCCGGCGAGCTCGTGGCCCCTGCGCCGTTGGGCGCGCTCCTCTGGGTGCGCGGCCGTCTGCGACCACTGCCCAAAGACCTCGCGCTGGGGGTACCGAGGCAGATGAGCAGCCTCGCGGCCTCAGGCGCCGTATCACCACTCGGCCTTGCCCGCGCTGCTCTCGAGGGAATCCTCCCTATCAAGATTCGGCAAGGCGATCTTTCGGTGGGCGAGCTGGTGCGCCAGCGGTTCGGAGATGAGGTGTTCGAGGCAGTGGTGGATCCCCTGCTCAGCGGGATCTACGCCGGCAACGCTGACAGGCTCAGCGCGGAATCGGTGGTCCCGCATCTCGTGGAGGCGCTTCGGCGCGGCCGTCACCTGATGTCCCTCGATGCTCCCAAGACGTCCGGGCCGGCTTTCTTGACCCTGCGAGGCGGCTTGACGCAGCTCGTCGACGCGCTTGCCGGCACGCTGCCGCCCGGATCGATTCAGCTCGGCGTCGCAGCCGTCGGCCTGAGCCGGGCTGAAGCGGGATACCGAGTCGCCCTGAGCTCGGGCGAGGAGGTCGAGACCGACGCGGTCGTCTTGGCGACGCCGCCATCGGTGACCGCATCAATATTGAAGTCCCTGTCCACACCGGCCGACCAGCTCCTCTCGGGCATCGAGTCAGTGCCGGTCGCCACTGTGTTCCTGATGTACTCACCCGGCCGCGTCACGCTGCCTTCCGCGACCGGCTTCCTCGTTCCCAGACGCGACGCACGCCTCATGGTCGGATGCACCTTCCTCTCCCAGAAGTGGCCGCATCTGGATGGAGATGGCCGCACGGTCATCCGGTGCGCTGTCGGCCGCGACGGATACTCGAGCTGGCAGGGCCTTGATGACGGTCAACTTGTCCGCGCGGTGCGCACCGAGCTTCAAGAAGCCACCGGTATAGGAGAGGACCCGGAGGCGGTTGCAGTCCACCGCCACTGCGATGGGATGCCGCAGTATCGAGTCGGCCACAAAGAGCGTGTCGAGGCAATCGAGGCGAGCCTTGTCGCGTTGCCGGGCCTGGCATTGGCCGGAGCCGCTTACCACGGCGTGGGACTGCCCGCGTGCATCGCCAGTGGACGGCGCGCCGCGGATCTTGCCGCCGGGGTCCTGCGGACGGTGGCCGCATGAGCCAGGCCGGTGTTATATCAGGCCAGGTTCAACACGGGTTCCTCGACTTCAATGAGCGACCTCTGCTCGTCTTCTGGGAAACGACTCGAGCGTGCCTTCTCGCGTGCAAGCACTGCCGGGCGTCCGCCATGGCTCAGCCGCCTCCCGGCGAGCTCACGCCGGAACAGGGCCAGGCGCTCATCGCACAGGTGGCGGCCTTCGGCAAGCCGTACCCGATCCTGGTGCTCACCGGAGGCGACGTGCTCATGCGGCCTGACGCATATGAGCTCGCTACGGTCGCGAGCTCGCTCGGTATCCCGACGTGCATGTCGCCTTCGGTGACTCCAATGCTGACGCCGAGCGCAGTTGGCCGCCTGGCCGAGACCGGCATCAAAGCGGTCTCGATCTCTCTCGACGGAGCCGAAGCCCGCACGCATGAAGGAATCCGCGGAATCGCGGGCCATCTGGAACGCACCCTCGAAGGGATCAGGTGGCTGGTCGGTGCGGGGTTGCGCGTGCAGGTGAACACCACGGTGATGAGCAGCAACGTGGAAGAGCTGGCGGACATAGCCGCGTTGGTGGCCAACCTGGGCGCTCACATGTGGGAGGTTTTCTTCCTGGTCGGCGTCGGCCGGGGAGCCCAACTCGCGGAGCTGGATCCGGCGGCCAACGAGGAGGTTTGCCACTTCCTCTTCGATGCTTCCCGGCATGGTTTCGTCGTTCGCACTGTGGAGGCCCCGTTCTTCCGCCGGGTCGCCGGCTGGCGGCGGGCGCGCGAGGAGACGATCGGCCGCCCTGAAACGCTCGAGGAGGTGCGGGCCGCCTTCGGCCTTGGCGACACCTATGCACGGCTGCGCGCCCGGCTCGACGAGCTGCTGGGTACAGGCCGGCGGCGAGCGGCCGCTCACACGGTCTCCACGCGCGACGGGAAAGGAGTGGTTTTCGTTGCGCACGATGGGGAGGTCTATCCGGCGGGCTTTCTGCCGCTCGGGCTGGGCAATGTGAAAGAGCGAAGCCTGGTGGAGATCTACCGAGACTCGCCGGTTCTCCGGCAGATCCGGGCTGGGGCTTTCAGCGGACGCTGTGGCGTGTGCTCGTATAGCGACCTCTGCGGTGGGTCGCGGGCGCGCGCATTCGCATCCAGTGGCGACCCATTGGGCGAGGATCCGGGCTGCCCATACCACCCGGTGGATTGAATGGCCTCGGCTAAACGGTTGACCGGCGTGCTGTGTATGGCTTACGGGAGCCCGGCCGGCGACGGGGAGATCGAGGCCTACTACACCAGCATCCGAGGCGGGCGTAAGCCGCCGCCGGAGGCCCTGGAGGAACTCAAGGGTCGTTACCGGGCGATCGGTGGATCATCGCTGACGGAAATTACGCGTGCCCAGGCGGCGGCGCTTGAAAAGCAGCTCGGGTTGCCGGTCTTCGTCGGGATGAAGCACACGGCGCCGTTCATTGAGGATGGCGCGGCTGCGGCCCGAGCGGCCGGCATCGAGCGCCTCGTCGGCCTGCCGCTAGCGCCGCATTACTCGCGCATGAGCCTGGGTTCATATGAGCGTGCACTGAACCAGGCATGGGACCGCGAGCTGATCTTCATCCCCGGCTTTCACGCCCACCCCGCATTCATCACAGCGGTGCGGGGATTGCTCTCAGAAGCGCTCGCGACCTCGCGACCCGAACGCATCTACTTCACAGCCCACAGCCTCCCTGCCAGGATCATCGCGGAAGGTGACCAGTACCGGGAACAGCTGCTCGAGAGCTGCCGGCTGGTCGCTGCCGGCCTCGACCTCCCGGATTGCGACTTCGCCTTCCAGTCTGCGAGCAAGACCGGCGAGCCGTGGCTGGGCCCAGATCTCCTGGAAGCCTTGGAACGCACGCGGGTTCGCGACATCCTGGTGTGCCCGATTGGCTTCGTCGCGGATCACCTGGAGATCCTGTACGACCTCGACGTGGAAGCCCGGGTTTTTGCTCGCGAACGGGGAATCACCCTCCGGAGGACTGCCTCCTTCAACACGCGTCCCGATTTCATCGCAGCGCTGGCGTCGGTTGTTCTCGATGCAATTGAAAACTCGGTTTCGGCTGCCACTCCCGCTATAAGAGCTCAGTGAAGAGCTGCTGCGACACCGCCGCGGGCGCAAGCGCGCCGTAGATGCGGGCAAGAGCCGCAATCGCTTGGACTCGCGAGTTGCTCTTACTCCCAACGGAATGTGACCGCCGCGCAGATAATCGAGACCAAGGCCCACCCGAGAAGAATCACCGCCGCTGCCAATGGGAACTGGTGCGACGTCCCGAAACTCTGGCGCAAGCCGTCAGACAGAGCCGCCGTCGGCAACAGGCTGAGCAGGGGCCTTACCCCAGCCGGAAACTTCGTCAGAGGGACGAAGATTCCTCCGCCCGCCAACAGTAGTAAGAACAGAAGGTTGGCCACGGCGAGGGTCGCTTCCGCCCGCAAAGTGCCCGCCATGAGGAGTCCGAGCCCGGAGAATGAGGCTGTACCCAAGGCCAAAAGCACTATGGCGGAGCCAATCCCACCGGAGGGGGACCACCCCATCAAGCGCCCAATCAACGAAATTAGAAGCAGCTGCATGACCTCGATACAGGCCACCGCCAACGTCTTAGCCACGATCAAACCTGATTTTGAAAGTGGGCTGGCGGATAGCCGCTTCAAGACCCCAGAACGCCGGTCGAACCCAGTTGCGATACCTTGCCCGGTGAAGGCGGTTGACAGGACGGCGACGGTCATCACGCCAGGAACGAGGAAGTCGATCCCACCCGAACCCAGGGCTGGAACTCGGATCGATCCAAAGAGGACAAGAAGGAGGGCCGGTATCACGACGGTGAGGACGAGTTGCTCTCCGTTCCGCAGCGCCAAGCGGATCTCTAACCAGCTCTGAGCGAGGATCATTGACGCCATTGGCGCGGGCCCAGGCATGGGACTGAAGATCGATTGGGTCACGTGCGTTGTCCCCGGCCCGTGATTTCCAGGAAAACCTCTTCCAGTGTTCTGTGACCCACCCTCAGGCCATGCGGCATGACATCTCGAGCCGCGCACCATGCCGTCACCGTGGCGATTACCTGGGGATCCAGAGCGCCGACAATCGAATAGTGCCCGGGTGGCTGTTCTTCGACCAAGAAGTCGCTGGGTAGCATCGAGCGCAGAGAGTCGATCTCGAGATTGGGCAGGGCATCGAACGTGATCGATCCGCTCGCTGACCCGCCGGTGAGTTCTCGGATGGTCCCAGTGGCAACCACCCGGCCGTGGTCGACTATGGCCAGCCGATCCGCCAGGCGCTCGGCCTCATCCATCGAGTGAGTGGTTAGGACCACCGTCACCCCGGCGTCGCGCAGCTCACAGATCAGATCCCAAACCGCGAGGCGTCCCTGCGGATCGAGTCCAGCAGTCGGTTCGTCGAGGAAAACCAGCTCAGGTCGACCTACGATCGCCAACGCAAAGGCGAGTCGCTGCCGCTCGCCGCCTGATAGCTTCCGATAAGCGGATTTCCCCGCGGAAGCCAGGGCCAGCCGAAGAATCAGCAGCGACGGGTCAATTGGATGCGCGTGCAGTTTCGCCACATGCCGAAGCATCTCTTCAGCGCGAATAGCTGGATAGACACCCCCGCTCTGAAGCATCACACCGATCCGGGGGCGCAGCCGGTGCCCGTCTCGCGTGGGGTTCAAGCCGAGCACCCGCACTACCCCAAAGTCGGGTTTGCGGAATCCCTCGCAACACTCGACCGTGGTGGTCTTACCCGCTCCATTCGGCCCGAGAATGGCGAAAATCGATCCGGTCTCAACCTGCAGCGAAAAGCCATCGACCGCCACCCTCGGGCCATAGCGCTTGATCAGGTTCTCGATCTGGACCGCTGGCGACATCACCGTTCCAACCAACACCCCATACCTATCATCTTGGCGGCGTAGAGGATGCCAGACATCGTGGGAGGGCAAAACTCCCGTCTACCCGGAGGGAGGGATCCAGACCGGTCGGCTTTGCACTTCCATGTACAAGTCGGGCGCGGCGACCCACCGATGAGCAACATCGCGCATGACCAGAGCGCACTCGAAATAGAGTCTGATACCCGAGGTAGGCGGCGCTTCGAGAAGGGCTCCTCATGTAGTAGTTCATGTAGTAATTGGGGCTGAGCTCGGTGCATGAAACCGGCTGGGGATCGTCTTGTGAGAGCTCGAATTGAGCTCAAAACTGTCGAAAACGCGCTCAGTGGACGAAACCGCCTAGATTTTGGGACCGTGAGGCCCCGGGTTCAATCCCGGGCCCCCGACCAAAACACGAGACGCTTCGCGCTGGACGGATCGTTAGGGAGTAAAAGGCGTCAGATCTCCTGACGTCGGAAGACAAGCCAGCTAGCAGCCAGAGCGACCACCACAAAACCGGCGTTAACGATGACTGGCAAGTTCCACCCCGTCGTCGTTTGCTGCAGTGCGAGGTTGCTGGCCAGTTCATTCAGGCCGAGCGGAGTGAAGTGACCGACGTTGGGCAGGGAGGCGACAACGCCTGCGACGACGAGAGCGACTATTCCGATACCGGCGGCGGGGATCGATGACCGTACCAAAGTGCTGCCCAGGAACGTTACGGCGGCAATCTCAAGTAGCCCGAGCAGAATAACGAGGCACGCGGTTCCGAATCCAGGCACGCTAAGAGGTGCGAAAAGCAGGTCGGTATACAAGTAGGCGGCCAGCCCGCAAATGAGGACAGCGACCGCCATGGTCACGGCGAGGCCGCTGAACTTCGCGGCAAGGAATGCAACGCGGCTCACCGGCTTTACCAGTACGAAAGCTGCTGTGCCGGATTCCTTCTCCCCGGCGACGCTGCCCATCGCGAGCAGGATCGCGGTGAGCACCCCGACCTGGCTCAGGTTCTTGATCAGCTGGGCGACCGCGTCCCTAATGGTTGGCGTGGGCACGTGAATGTCGATCGAGCTTGCGGCCAGCTTGACGATGTCCGGCGTGTATTTGGCGAGCACCGGCGACGCGAGCCCAAAGAGGAGGAAGATCACGGCGACCACGGGGAGCCGGCGCGTTCGCCACTGTTCTGTGACCTCTTTGCGTAGCAAAACGGCATAGCCCCTCATTCGTGGGCGCCATGTGATTGCTGGCTTGACACCAGTCGCAGAAACACATCCTCCAGACTTGGCCGGAGCCGCTCGAAACGGGCGACGTGAACATCGCTCGTGGCGAGGATCCGCAAGATCTCGGGTCCAGCCCGTGAGGCGTCACGCACGGCCACTCGAAGCACGGGTCCATCCCGTGCGATGCCTTCGACCAAGGTCGATTGGTCTAGGACTGCGAGTAGGTCTGTCTGCGCCGTAGGCTGGCCCGGCTCAAGCTCAATTGCAAACACGGGCTCCGCAAACCTCGCTTGCAGCTCCGCCATCGTTGCGTCCGCGACCAGGCGTCCCCGATCGATGATGCCGACCCGGTCGCAGACTTTCTCAACGTCCTCCAGGATGTGGCTGGACATGAAGACGGTGACCTGGCCGCGCAATGCCGCAAGTAGGTCGAGTACATCGTGCCGGCCGGCCGGATCCAGCGAGCTGGCGGGCTCATCCAGAAACAGGACCTGGGGGCGGTTCATCAATGCCTGCGCCAGGTTTAGCCTTTGGCGCATCCCACCCGAATAACCGGCGACCCGGCGGCCGGCGGCTTCAACAAGACCGGTCTTTTCCAGAACTTCATCGACACGTGACCTGAGGTCAGGTCCGTGGTAGCCGAAGAGTCGACCGACGAACTCGAGAAGCTCTCGGCCTTTCATCCAGCCATACAGCTTCGATTGCTGGTCCTGATGGCTGATGCGCTGCCGAAGCTGGATGTCACCGCTGGCAGGATCGATACCTGCCACGGTTGCCCGACCGGAGGTGGGCCAGGCCAGGCCGGTCAGCAGCCGGATGGTAGTGGTTTTGCCGGCGCCGTTCGGACCCAAGAAGCCGAACAGCGATCCCGCCGGCACTTCGAGATCGAGATGGTCGAGCGCCGTGATACTGCCGTAGCGCTTGACGAGGCCGTGGCAGACGATCGCCGCTTCCAATTCCTCAGGTCTGCTTCCGTCCGGCCAACAGGTACACGATTGGTCCGATGGTACCGACGAGCACGATGATGAGCGCCCAGACCAGCTTGTTGTTCCCGACGACTCGCCGCTCGGGCCTGAAAAGGTCCACCAGCGAAAACACGACGAGGCCGAGCTCGATGAGAACGAGGGGGAGGAGGATCAGCACCGTGCTCGTGGAGAGTTGGATCGCCAGGGGCAGAAAGCTCACTAACAGAGCCATTCTCATATTTGATAAATATATCATGCATGAGAATGAAGCGGGCTGACCTCGTCCTCCATCCTGTTCGGCTGCGCATCATCCTCGCCTTTGCCAGGGGGCGCCGCCTGACACCGCAACAGGTGGCAGCTGTTCTATCTGACGTTCCCCAAGCCACCCTTTATCGCCAGATTGAGCGGCTTTATCGAGGCGGCGCACTGGCTGTTGCGGCCGAGCGTAGGGTTCGCGGCGCGGTCGAGCGGACCTACGTTCTTGCCGAAGGCGGTGCCTCGGTTTCACCCGAGGACCTCGCCAAGTCGTCACGGGAGGACCACCTCGGCTACTTCACTGCTTTTGCCACCGGCCTTATTGCCCAGTTCGAGCGGTACCTGGAACGATCCGATATCGATCTTCTTAAAGACGGCGTGGGTTATCGGCAGGTCGTACTGAACCTGACCGACGAGGAGCTCATGGAAATGGCCGGCGCGCTCAATGCAGTCTTAGGGCGATTTTTAGCCTACGAATCGAAGGCGGGCCGCAAGCGCCGGATGTTGGCGACGGTGCTCGTCCCGCTCGATGAATACCACGACCCGAGCTAAGCAGAATCCTTTCTATTTCGCTCCGCTTGTGGAGACGCGTGCTGTTGTGCTCGCGTGGCTCGATTTAGCGTGTCGTGCCGCATCACGTAGCCGACGCCTGCGATCACCCGCGATTTCCTGTGGGACATCGTCCTCTACCGCCTGAGGCGACCTGCACACGTCAGCTCGTTACCCTCACCGGCAGCCCAGCCGCATAGTCCATGAGCGTGATCGCGCTTGCCGCGCGCTCCATGGACCCGGTCATGCGCTCATTCATCGGCAGATGGGGTAGCACGCGGATCATCTGGTTGCGCAGCCATACGGCCCGCCGGGTGCGGGGCAGAAACCCGTTCACGCCCCCAGGCATCGGCTTGAGGTTCTCCTTTACATACCCGAGCATCTCTCCCTGGTAGCGCGCGAACGCCGCAGGGTGATTCGAGTTCGGGCTGCGGCGCCTGCTTGACGGCCTGGAAGAGCTGATCCGGTTCAGCCGGCCTGAGTAAGTCGCCGCTACAAACCCGGGCCCCGAGCCCGAATGGAGTTGCTTCCGTGTCGCCCATTAAGGTTCACGCAGGTTGTCGAGGGAGGTTGGATCGAGGCCACTCACATCGACGACCTTCTGACGTGACCGTTCTCCCGCGACCAGGGTGACGGCCGACCGCCGCACGCCGAGCGCGTCCGCCACCGCCTGGATGAGCGCGCGATTGGCCGCGCCCTCCACGGCACGCGCCGTAACCCATACGTGCAGGACCGCGCCATCCCAATCCGCCCTCGTGCGTGATGCACCAGTGCGAGCCCGAACTACCAATCGCACGAGTGAGCTGTAACAGATCGCGGAAGACGACCCTCGAGGCCTGGCGGCCCGAGGAGGCTGAGGACTACAGCGCCGCCCCGAAATGCTTCGTGCTGGCACGCTAACGATGCCCTATAAAACAAACTAGGCCGGAGAAGTGCTGCTGATAACTGCGGGCTTATCGTTATCTCCAGCCGCCCGACAACAGATCCGACAACAAATGCTACTATCAGTCGTATGAGCCGCATCAAGGTCAGCGTGACGCTCGATCCCCAGTTGCTGGGGGCCGTAGACGGTTTTGTTCAATCGCACCCTGGTCAGGATCGCAGCAAGGTCATCGATCAGGCGCTGCAGCAGTGGTACGCGCAGCAGCAAGACACCGCGATGGAAGCTCAGTACGCACGGGCTGAAGACGACGTGATCGGTCCAGAACGGAAGGCCTGGCATGCGATCCGCCGAGCGGCAGCCAAGCGCCGGCTGTCGGCTACCTGAGCGAGCGACGCGGGCCTGCAGCGGCAAGGCCCAGACGTGGTGAGGTCTGGTACGTGTTCACGCCTGGCCAGCCAGATGACCCTCATCAACCTCGGCCCGCGGTGGTGGTCTCGGAAAACGTCCGAAATCGAATGCGCGACGACTTAATAGTCGCCCCCGTCTTCTCCGCAGGCCAGGTGGGCCCGACGCACGTGGTTTTGCCCGCACGCTCCAGTGGGTTGCGCCACGAGAGCGTGATCTTCTGCGAAGAGATCACCACGATCGACCACGATTTCCTGGCTCGAGGTCCGGTTGGAACGCTTAACCCGAAGTTGATGGACGCGGTGGTTCGGGCTGTGCGGCGAGCGATCGGCGAGGTGGTAGCTGAACCGTAACGTTCATGGCGAGATAATTTCAGCGTGTCGATCATCCGGAAGATTCGCAAAGTCGGGAACTCAGCGATGATCTCCTTGCCGCCGGACACTATCTCTGAAGCAGGCTTCAAGGAGGGGATGGACGTGGTCATTACCTCCAGGCCCGGTCATATTGACCTCGATCCCGCCGGCATGCCAGACAAACGGCTCGCCGACTTCACCTCTCGTTTTACCGAGCGCTACCGAAAAGATCTGGCCGAGCTCGCTGACAGCTGAGGCGGATTCAACCTCCGATCGGGTCATCGATAAAAATAAAGGGACCCGGCACAAGGTACGCAACGACGAGGTTTTAGGGCCGTGCAACCTTCGTGCACCTGGCCCTACGGTTTGCTAGCGACAAGAGATAGGTATCGTTCACAAATCGTGCAAGCTAGCCCATCTAGCGTCAGAACGCTTAGTCGGTCCGGCATCTGGCCACGACGATTCACTACGTGGCAGACTCCTCACTATCGGGCATAGGCTCAGTTGTGAGAATGATGCATATGCGAGCGAAGGTTCAGTACGTCGACTCCCGCCTTGGATTGCCCCGCTTCGGGCAGGAAGCCTACTGGGAAGGAATTCTCGAACTCACGAATGACCGCCTGAGCCTGTCGATCGAGGCAACCAACCTGCACGACATCGGAAACAAGGAGCTTGTAAAGGTAGCCTCCGCCCACCCACTCCAGAACAAAAACTACTTGGAGAATCGCTGGGACACAAAAGTCTATGACGGAATTGAATTTGGAACCCAGCTTGTCCTACTGTTCGATGTACCCCTGTCCGCCGCTAGGTTGAAGTGGATAACGAAACTCGGGTATACCACCGCATTCAAGATCCTTGAGAACGGCCACGAGTGGAGCCGGCTCTATTTCCTTGGAGGACTGCGGACCCCGCTGCATCACCCCCATATCCACGTGGAACCAACTCACGCACCGGGGATCTTCCAGTTCTTGAGTTTAGCTATCACTTGGACTAGAGCCATCAACAGGGCGTCAAACACCAAGGGCTGATTCCAGGGCCGAACTTTTCGGGACCGAGAGGCCCGGGTTCAAATCCCGGGCCCCCGACCGAACATCTCTCACTTGAACTCTCGGCAGTCGGTGCGCCGGCTGAAGCGGCCGTAGGAAATGTCGATGTTTGCTATCTCGGTCGTGCGAGGAGAAGACCTGCTGGACTCGCTCGAACAGGGGGGACCTTGAGGGAGGTGACGTTCAGTCGGTGATCATCGCTGAGCTCGGCGAGCGCGCTTAAGAACGTCGTCCTCAGCTCACTGCTTTCTTCACGAGTGCGCCGATCCTTGCCGCTTCGGCGGCTGTCAACTCCTTCAGCGCGAAGGCGACCGGCCACAGGGCTCCTTCGTCGAGGTTCGCTTTGTCGCTGAAGCCGAACGTCGCGTACCTCGTGCTGAACTTCTGCGCGCTTTGGAAGAAGCAGACGATCTTGCCGTCCTTGGCATACGCGGGCATCCCGTACCAGAGTTTCGGCGAGAGGGCTGGCGCGCTGGCTTTGATGATCGCATGGAGCCGCTCGCCCAGGGCGCGATCCGGTGCCGGCATGGCGGCGATCTTCGCGAGCACGTCGCGTTCCCCGTCCGCGTTGCCCGCGGCCGCCTTCAGCTCTTTGACGCGCTCCCTCATCGCGCCTTTTTCCTCGTCCGTGAATCCCTTGGACGCCTTGCCGATCACCCTGGTGCTCTTCGCGGACTTCAGCGTGCCCTTCTTGGCAGGTTTCCTCTCAGCCATAGTTCCGCTCTCCTCTGCGAGATTTGATGGGGACGACCCTCATGCTAGGGAGCCGCCGCCGCGGCGGCTTTGCGACCTACGGTATGTCGGCCGCCGGCATGAGGAGACACTCTCCGTCGAAAGCGCTGATCTCTTTCCGCCATGCCAGTCTGACCACCGACGTGGTCGGGGCGCTGGTCAGGGTCGCTGTGCGAACGTGAATTTCAGCTTCGCCATGCAGGGGTGACACCGTCGCCGCCTTGACCTGCAGCCCGGCGAAGTAATGCGTGATCTTGTCCCTGGCCGGCACTTCGACCATCTCGAGGTCCGGGAACGGACGGAAAGAGGTCCAGGCGCCTCCGTGACTCGGCGGGCGGCCCGGCCTAGCGGATACCCTCCCACAGCCGGCGCTCCTCGCCGTCAGGATCGTCGACCACCCCTGAGGTCGAATCGAAGCGCATCACGGTCCTCCGGCCGGCGTCGTAGCTCTCCCATCCCGGGTCGCCCGTACGGGCAAACGCTACCCATGCGCGGTGCATCTCGTCGGCGATGGACTGGGGCGGGTTGGGTCCCGCGAGCCTGTCGGTCCATTCGGCGTCCAGGGTGTCGAAGACGAACCCGATCTCGAGCGCGTGGCAGGCGCCCAGCCGGCCGCCGTAGAGCGGCGATCGCCAGGCCATCTCGTAGACGTGTGCCGACCCGCCGTTCTTGGAGTGGGCCTCGGCGAGGCGAACCGCCGGGATGCGGAAGAACCAGTCGGTGCTGATCGCCGCCAGCAGCTCGCCCGGCGTTGCGCCTGGGCGGGCGGCCGAGTACACCTCGAGCGCGTTGGCGGGTAGGCGGTATCCGCCTACGGCCATCCCAAGGATGTCCGCGTTGATCAGATCGATGGCGCCGCTCGGCACCATGAAGAGTCGCTGTTCCTCGCGATTGGTTCCGACCATCACGTCGATGCCCGCGCTCGCCCCGGCGGCGATTCGTTCAATCGGAAGCGCGGGTACGACGCTGCCGTCGATCACAGGCTCGAATGGCATCAGGTTGGCGGCGACCTCGCCCCACTTGGCCGGGTCGGGCATGAGGAAAGCCTCGGCACTCAGCGCCACTTGCCCTTCATAGGCTTGCGGCACAGGAACTGCAGCGATCGCGGCGCGGTCCGCCGGCACCCCGAGCTTCTCGGCCAGGTAGCCGCCGACCCTCGTCGCCGTCTGCGCCGAGATGGCGTGGTGGCCGGCGCCGCTCTCCGCGATGACGCGCTTGAACAAACCCTTGGCGCGCGGCATCGAAAGCAGCGTCGCAACGCTCATCGCGCCCGCCGACTCGCCGAAGATCGTGACGTTCCCGCTGTCGCCACCGAAAGCCGCGATGTTGTCCCGCACCCATTCCAGCGCCGCCACCTGGTCGAGCAGGCCCAGGTTGGCGATCCCGTCGCCCAGGAACAGGAAGCCGTCGACCCCGAGGCGGTAGTTGATGCTGACGAGGACGACGCCGTCGCGGGCGAACCGCCGACCGTCATAGTTCGGCACGGCGCCTGTCCCGTTGGCGAAAGCGCCACCGTGGACCCAGACCATCACGGGCAGCCCGGTCGCCGCCGGGTCGGGTGTCCAGATGTTCAGGTTCAGGCACTCCTCACCCGCGATCACCGGCTCCGGGAGGATTGCGTCGAACGGTGGGAAATAGGGCGGCTTGGGCACCGTCGGGCCGAAGGCGAGCGCGTCCCGAAGTCCCTTCCAGGTCGGGGCCGGCTGCGGCGGTTTGAACCGGTTGGCGCCGAATGGCGCCGCGGCGTAGGGGATGCCTTTGAATGACGCGATGCCTTCGGTGAGCGCGCCGCGCAGGCGGCCCTGGGGGATTTCAACCACGACGTCGGTGATGCTCAAGCTCATAGCTGATGCCTCCACTCCGGGCCGGCCGTGACGAGCCGATTCTGCCACAGGAATGCCGTCTTGGACAGCCTGGCTGAGGACATACTTGGACTTGAGAAAGGGGGTAGCGAATGGTGGATTTGTCCGGAAAGGTGGCGGTGGTCACCGGGGCGGCGAGCGGCATGGGGTTTGCCATCGCAGAGAAGTGCGTGAGCGAGCGGATGAAGGTCGTGCTCGCCGACGTCGAGGAGGACGCTCTCGAGCTCGCGGCGGACAGGCTCGCCCAACGAGGCACCGTCCTTGCGGTGCCCACCGATGTGTCGGTGGCCGAGTCGGTCGACGATCTGCGCCGGCAGGCGGAAGCCCTCGGCCCGGTCCATCTCCTTTGCAACAACGCGGGGGTGTCTGGCGCCGGACCTGGGGCCGCGTGGGAGAAGCCGATCAGCGCATGGCAATGGGTGTTGGAGGTCAACCTTTGGGGCGTCATACACGGCATCCGAGCCTTCTTGCCGGCGATGGTGGAGCGCGATCAAGGCCACATCGTCAACACCGCATCGATCGCTGGACTCCTTCCATTTCCCTTCGCCGCACCGTACGCAGCGAGCAAGCATGCCGTGGTTGGCATATCGACGTCGATCTTCCACGAGCTTGCCATTCGGGGCTCGCACGTCCACGTGTCGGTTCTGTGCCCAGGCTGGATTCGAACGAGAATCGTTGACTCTGAACGCAACTGGCCCGATCGCCTTGGGGCCCTTCCAGCCACCGACACCAATCCGATGACCCAGATGCTCGAGGCCATGGTGAAGCAGCTTGTGGATGCGGGCATGGATCCGGCAATGGTTGCGGAACAGGTTCTCGACGCCGTGCGAGCCGAGCGCTTCTGGGTGCTTCCCAACGCCTCTGACTTCGGCCCGGTGATCAGGGACGTTGGCGCCAGCGCAGTAGAAGGGCGCAATCCGCCGATGGCACCGATGGCTTAGCCACGGGCACGCACTCGACCCACCACCGGGTCGCGATCATCGGGAGCGGTTTCTCCGGGCTCGGGATGGCGATCCGGCTCAAACAGGCCGGGATCCAGGACTTTGTCATCTTCGAACGCGCTTCCGACCTCGGCGGCACCTGGCGCGACAACACCTACCCGGGCTGCCAGTGCGACGTCGAATCAAACCTCTACTCCTATTCTTTCTCGCCCAGCCCAACCTGGTCCCGCACCTACGCGCCGCAGGCCGAAATCTGGGACTATCTCCGCGCCTGCGCCGAGAAATTCGAGTTGGGCAAGCACATTCGGTACGAGCACGAGGTCCAATCGGCCACCTGGGACGATGCCGCCGCCCGATGGCGGATCGAGACCTCGAAAGGCCCGTTCAGCGCCGGCGTGCTGGTGGCCGCGGTGGGACCGCTCAGCGAGCCGTCCCTGCCGGCGATCCCGGGCCTGGACGAATTCCCCGGACCACATTTCCACTCGGCCAACTGGGACCACGGTGTCGACCTCACCGGCAAGCGGGTGGCGGTCGTCGGCACGGGCGCCTCGGCGATCCAGCTGATACCGCGGATCCAACCCCAGGTGACGCAGCTGCATCTGTTCCAGCGCACGCCGCCCTGGGTGCTTCCACACCGCGACCGCCCGGTCCGCGGCCTCGCGCGCGCTCTCTACCGTGCGGTCCCCGGCTGGCAGCGCCTGGTCCGCTCCAGCGTCTACTGGTCGCGGGAGCTGTTCGTGATCCCGTTCATGAAGCCCAGCCCGAATTCGGTGCCCGAGCGGCTGGCCCGCGGCCACCTGGAGAAGCAGGTCGCTGACCCCGAGCTGCGGGCTCGCCTGACGCCGCGATACGCGATCGGCTGCAAGCGGATCCTCATCTCGAACGACTATTACCCGGCGATCCAGAAGCCGAACGTCGAGCTCGTCACCGACGACATCCGGGAGGTCCGCGGCCGCTCGATCGTAACGGAGGACGGTGTGGAGCGAGAGGTCGATGTGATCATCCTCGCGACGGGGTTTCGGATCACCGAGATGCCTTTCGCCAGGAGGGTGACCGGCCGAGAGGGGAGAGGCCTGGCCAACGAATGGGCCGGAAGCCCGAGCGCGTATCGAGGGACGGCAGTCGCGGGCTTTCCGAACTTCTTTCTCCTGCTCGGCCCCAACACGGGCCTCGGCCACACCTCGGTCCTGGTGATGGTGGAAGCCCAGCTGCGCTATGTGATGGGTTGCCTTGCCCACCTCGAGCGCAGCGGGATGGCCGCCATCGAGGTCCGGCGCGAGGCGCAGGACGCTTTCAACGCTGGTGTGCAGTCGCGCCTCCGCGACACGGTCTGGAACGCGGGCGGCTGCCGCAGCTGGTACCTGGACCCGACCGGTAAGAACACGACCATCTGGCCCGGGATGACCTGGCCCTACGTGAGGCAGCTACGGCGCTTCGACCCGCCGGCCTACGACCTATCCCGCCGCCCCGCCTGACTCAACCCATGGGCGCCGGCGCGGCTGAAGCAGCAAAAAGATCAGGCGGCGGACTCGATCAGAGCGTTTCTCAACACGACGTAACCAGGGGTCGTCGTGCGGTTAGCAAGGCGATTCTCCTTCGGCGCCGCGGGTACTTCGCCGAGACCAGGTGTAGGCGAGGGCACAAAGTGGGACGAGCAGCTCGAGGCCCGTAGCAACCGGGACCAGGACATCTGGTTGGTCGCGGAAAATGGCGAGAGCACCGATCGGTCCAATGACACCGAGCACGGTCGCGGTCAGCAGCACCGCAGTCCATATCGGCCCGTCCTTTCGGGACAACGCGATGGCCACTGCTCCGGTGATCGCCGCGGCCACGAGGATCAGAATCGGAAGCAGCAAAGAGAATGGGATGTAGGCATCGCATGCAGCTCCGCTGCAAGCCGCGGCGACCGCCCTGAACACGTAATAGACGGCGACCAACGCGAGGACGACGATCGAGAGGATCCGGATCGATCTCACTGCGCTTCTACCTTCACACGTACTGTGCGTGATCGAACGTGCGGCTTCAAGCCCGCCGGCGGGCGCTCGAGGCTCGCATGGAGCTCCCGAAGCTGGCGCGATTTCGCGAGACGCCCGATGATTTGGTCCCGGATGGGCGAACGCTACGACTTCACAGACATCTGGACCGTTCCCGCGAGTATCGACTTCGCCAGGCGCATGGTCGACGACGTCGCCGGCTGGCCCAGGTGGTGATCTGACCACCGCTTCGCCGAGATCGTCTCTGACGTGACGCACGGTCCCGGAACGAGATGGCATGTCGGGTCAAGTCCGACCTGCCGTACACGGTTGATTTCGAGTTCACAGTCCTCGCGCACCAGCCGCCAAATTACGTAAAGACGCGGGTCGAGGGTTTCTTCGAAGGCGAGATCGACCGGCGTCTGGAACAGCTTTCTCAAGGCCAAACGAAGCTGACTCTGCGCGAGCAGACCGAGACCAGGTGGGCCTCATCAACCTCACGGCCGGGCTTGGCGGTCGCCGGCTCCTGATGCGAAACCACGAATCCGCGATGCGCCGGGGTGAGGCTGGGATGAAGGAGGCAATTGGGCGGGGTTACGCGCCGCCCGATCTTGACGCATGAGGCTTCGACGCTCCGCCCGGCTCGCCACCGCGTCCGAGGGTCGGCCGGTGCCGATCTCTAGACAGCCGCGCGAGGTTGCAGTACGCTAACTGCGCTTCGCTGCCGAGGCGTTGGGGAGCCCGCTTCGCAGCCGTTGATGGAAGGGAATGGGTATGCGGCGCGGCGTAATTATTTGGCGTCGCATGTCGGCCACGATGGGCGCGGCCGATGGCGTCGATCCGGTTCTGCAGTCTGCCCGCCGCCTTGGTGGCGGAGCCTAGCCGATGTCGGTCACCACGCCGACCGTCATGAACGCTGACCTCGTCCTTGAAGGCGGCGGCGTCAAGGGCATTGGCCACGTGGGCGCCATCACCGCACTGGAGGAGGCCGGCTACACCTTCACACGTGTTGCAGGAACGTCCGCCGGAGCGATTGTCGCGTCGCTGGTTGCTGCAAACATGACGACCGCGAAGATGCAACAGGAACTTCGCTCCGTCGACTACACGAAATTTCGCGACCCGACCGATCTGTCGACGATGACCCTCCTGGGCGAAGGCCTGTCCGTCCTTTTGGAGAAAGGCATCTACCGGGGCGACTACTTTCATGAGTGGATCAAGCAACAGCTGGATTCGCAGGGAGTGCGGACCTTCGGGGATCTCAAGGTCACGACCGACCCAGGCAGCTCACTGACCCCGAACCAGTCATACCGGCTTGTGGTCATGACGGCCGACCTCTCGCGCGGGGAGCTTGTGCGGCTGCCCTGGGACTATCCGAAATATGGGCGCGATCCGGATACCGAGCTGGTCGCCGACGCCGTCAGAGCTTCGATGTCGATTCCGTTCTTCTTCAAGCCTGTGACGATGAAGTCCTCGGTGAACAACGCAGATTGCTGGCTGGTGGACGGCGGAGCGCTGTCAAATTTTCCGATCGGTATCTTCGATCGGACCGATGGCCAAACGCCGCGGTGGCCGACTTTCGGAATCAAGCTCTCCGCTCTGCCGAATGCGAACCAGGTGGCCCACGCCATCACGGATACGCGCACGTTCGCCGAGGCGCTTTTGAGCACGATGATGAACGCGCACGACCAGATGCATCTCAATGACCCGTGCGTCATTGCTCGAACGATCTTCGTTGACACGGGCAACGTCCAGGCAACGGACTTCGGCATTGACCCTGCCACTCAGCAGACGCTTTACCAGAGCGGATTCACGAGCGCCCAGTACTTCTTGAGTCAATGGCAATGGAACACGTATCTGCAGCAGTGCCGTTCCGGGCAAGCAGTCCCTGCTCCGGCAACCGCCGCGCCGGCGCCCGGGTGAGGCTCGAAGTTGCGCCGGCACCTCACTCGCATGTAGCGGTTGGCGCCGTTGATCATCGGTGCTTGCGGGGGTTCCGGGGGGTCTGTAGCCGTCACTTGACAGTCTTGCGACGAAGTGTAGTGTGACCCTTCGGCCAGAAACTCAAGGCTAGGGAGTACTCGATGGATCAGTTCACGCCGCTAGCGGCCGCCGCGGTCAACTTGCTTTCGCCGTACCTCGCTAGACTCGGAGGAAACGTAGCCAACCAGGCAGTCGACAAGCTGTCGCAGGCTGCCATCCCGGCTGTCGGGAATCTGTATGAGCTCCTAAAGAAGAGGCTCGGTCAAGGCACTTATGAGGGAAACCAACTCGCTGGGCTGGAGGAGAAACCTGCTGATTCCCTGCGACAGCAAGTCGCAGTGGCCACAATCGCCGAAGCTCTGAAGAGAGACCCGGAATTTGAGCGAGATTTGCGGAGGCTGCTAGAGCAGGCTGAGCCGGCCAGTATGGTGACTGCCTCGTTCGGCGACGTCCAGGGACCGGTTGCCCTCCGAGACATCAAAGTCAAGGCCAAGAATTTCGCTGGGCGGGACCAAGTGATTAACGAGGCCGCACCCCGCTCGAAGCGACGGCGACGTTGACCATCCGTGCCGCCTCATAGTCGCCGCGCGAATCAGGCCGGGACGCCGATGGTGTCAATTGACAACGTCGAAGGGTCAGTCGCAGCTCGAGACATCAATGTAGAAGCTGAATACAGTGCAGTTCGTGACCTGAACATCAGCTACTCAGGTCTAGGGGGCCTCGTCGCGTTGCTACCGCGGCTCGGATTCTCCAATCCCGAACACAAACGCAAGGAGCGCATGGCCAGGATCCACGTGCTTGAGCTAGTCCGCTCGTACTGGATAGATCCGGCACTTAAGGCGGACCACGAATTCGCTCCGATCGACATTCGCCTCGCATCTCGGCCTGAGGCGGTTCAAGACCGCTTGCGGCGTGTCGCAAGCGGGAGTACGCAGCCCGAGCACGCCCTGCCGAGCGCCGCCACTATCAAGTCCGTTTACGACGATTCGGCTGGCCACCTGCTTATCCTTGGCGAACCAGGCGCTGGGAAGACCAGAATCGTCGCAGAACTGGCTGACGAGTTGGTTGAGCTAGCAAGCTCGAAATCAGAGCAACCGCTTCCTGTCATCTTCCATCTCTCAACGTGGGCTGCGGGTCAGAGGCTATCCGATTGGTTGCTGGCAGAACTCGCGAATCTATATGGTGTCCGGGAAGTCGGCCGCGACTGGATCAAGTACGACCGGTTAATCCTGCTCCTAGATGGGCTCGACGAAGTTTCCGCGGATCATCGCGACGCATGTGTGGAAGCGATCAATGCCTTCCATGCAGTTCATCCACTCGTGCCAATCACGGTCTGCTGCCGGTCGGCGGATTACGGGTCCCTCAACAGGAAACTTCATCTTCGAGCCGCGATTGTGGTGAAGCCGCTTACCGAGGAAGAGCTGGACGCCCACCTCAAGAGGTTGGGCCCGCCTGTGAATGGCCTCCGCGAAGCGGCTCGCTCTGACCCGCAGCTACGCGAGTTGTTAACCACGCCGTTGTTCTTAAGAAGCGCCGCGATTGCATATCGAGGTCAGCCAGCCCAGGCGATAGTTGGAGAGGAGCCTGCCATGCCCGGTAAGCGGGTCATTGCCGACTACGTCGAAGCCATGTTCGCGCGACAGAGGCCAGGGGTGGGTATGCGATGGACGCAAGCCCAGACAACCGAGGGCCTGTCATGGCTAGCGCGCGAAATGAAAGTGCACGAGGAGAAGGAAAGCGGCCAAGTATTCAGGCTGGAGTGCCTGCAGGCAAGCTGGCTCCGAGATTCGAGCCATAGATCGCTCCTCTCGCTTCTCGTTCTCTCTGCACTTGTGCTCGCGAGCATCGGGATTGCGGCGTTGATAGTCGTCGGAGCCGAATTGCTCTCGATTGTGATGTTGTCGCTTGGATGGGAAAACCTTCCGCCAATGTCCGGCAAGGTGGCGGGCGTTTTCGCCGTGCACATACAACTACCCAGGGACTTTTGGCCCGCGTTCGTTTACGCGGCCTCGGTAGGTGCGATGGCTGGGATTGCTCTTGCCTGGGTTGGGTACAACTCCGAGACCACCAACGCCCGCAGGATCATGTGGCCAAAAATTACAACGGTTCTAGGCTCTTTCGGCGTAATGCTCGTGATCACGGGAGTTCCCCTGGCAGCCGCCTCAGCAGGCCTCAGTTGGCTTGTATTGCCGCATCTTGACGCCCAGCTGAACAGAGCGCTGCCTTCAGCAAACGCGCTGCTGCTACCGATCGCTAACAGCGCGGTGTTCGGCCTCACCGGCCTGGCACTGTGGTTCCTCCTGACCCAGAGATTGGACGGCGCGATGTGGAAAATCTCATGGTTCTTTGTCTCGGGATTGGTTATCGGTTCTCGCTACGCCGCCAGCGGTCAGGTGCAAGACGCAGTCATAGGAGCGATCGAGTTGGCCGTGCTAATTGCTGTGGCCATCGGGCTGATTAGCGGATTCTGGACTGAGACGGTTGAGTCCCGCTTACCCGGTGACGGCATTCGAGTCCTGATCCGGAACACGCTGGTCGTTGGCTCAGTGACATTACTTGTGGCAGCCCCATTAGCAGGTCTGTATGGCGGCATCTACCTACTCAACGGCAGACATAGCGGATTCTTCAACGGGTTGTACGCAGCTGTGCTTCTCGGGGCAGTTGTGACATTCCTTGCCGCGGCGGACCAGGGTGCAATTCAGTGGCTCCGCCACCAGATTCTGCGGCGGCTACTCGTCAGCGAAGGTTCGATTCCGCCTGACTTCGTACGCTTTCTCGATCACGCTGTGAGCCTGATCCTGCTTCGGAGACGAGGCGGCGAGTATCAGTTTGTGCACAGCTACGTGCTCGAGTACTTCGCGAGGGCGGGCGTCGCGAGTGGCTGATGGGCCGGCCTCGTTGAAAGGCAATCGGCAGCTGCGGATCCTTTCGATCGACTGCGGTGGCATTCGGGGAAGCGGCCAGCAGGAGGTCATCGCCCGCGCCACGTTGGCGGGAGGACTGGAGTAAGGCGGAGGCCTGTAACTCTGGTTGGTATTGCTGGTAGTCATGAGAACAGCGCTCGCTTTCGCGGTCGCCGGAGTGATGGTTGCCTCGTGCGGTAGCGCCTCGCCGTCCCAGGCGTCCGCCAGCCCGACACCGGCCACCCAGGTTGTGATCACCGTCGTGGTCAAGACAGTCGCCGGACAGCCGGTACCCGTCCTGGCGAACTCCAACGCGATGACGCTCTACTACCTCACCTCCGATACGGCGACCACGGTGGCCTGTTCGGGCCAATGCGCCACGTTCTGGCCTCCTCTGCTCCTCCCGTCGGGCGCGCCGGGCTCGGGCACCTCACTTTCCGGTGCGCTTACCGTCCTGACGGATGCCAACGGCCGCCAGGTTCTCTACAACGGACATCCCCTCTACAACTTCTCAAAAGACGCGACAAGCAGTGACGTCAAGGGAGAGGGGATCAACGCCTTCGGCGGCACATGGCACGCCGCGACCCCGACTCTGGCCGCGATGTAGGGCTCGGGGCCCTTTCATCGTTAGTTAGGAGCTTCCGGGGTTTCCGCCTCCAGCTCGTGGCGAATCTCGTTTATGTAGTCAGCCACGGCTCCCTCATCCAGCCCGGGTTTGGCCATCCGCAGGCGCTCCGCCGCGACCCCGGCCATGAAGCATGAGAGCGGGGCAAATCGTCGTTCACGGGTATGTGCCGCAACCCGGGCCAGCTCGAGCAGCTCCAGCGCAACCCTGGGATCGACCGAAGGAGCTTCGATCGTCGCCTCGCGACGGCGTGCTGCCGCCACCAAGCGGTTGCCGAGCTCTTGAAAGAATTGATTCATGACTCTCCTCTGTGTTCAGGGCCTGGAGGCGAGGAAGCCCAGGGTGATCAGCAGTGCGCTGAGTCCAAGCGCCCATATACCTGCCCCAATGGCAACGGCAGACGAAAGGACACGCACTCTTTTCGTCCGCAAGGTCCAGGCCCCCAGGCCGATGGACGCGCAGGGTAAAAGAAGACCAATTGCGGCCAGGCTTGGAAAACTGTGCCCCCGAATGAATGCGCCCAAGAATGCGAGGCCGATGGGAGTTCCCACCAGCATGGTGAGACAGCCAAGACCACCCAGTCCGATCTGCCATCCACGTGCTTCCTTTGGGCCGGGTGCCGACTCTCGTGCGGGCAGCATCTCTAGGCGCGATTGTATGCAGCCATGACGAGACTATCCGACGGTTGGCGCCACCGAGTTCAAGCCCTGGTAATTGGTCGCACCATTTCTATCGCCCAGCGAGAGGGTCGATGCGGGGTGGGGCGCAGGATTTTCTCACCACGAGCGAAGTTGAAAGCTCCACATGATTTGACCTGAGCTGCTGGCCGACGAAGAGACGGAGCAGCATATTGACTGCCATCTTGCCGATTTCGACGTCTGAGGCTTCGGGGGCGCCGGCTAGAATCCGGCCATCCTCGGACTGAGCACGCGCCAGGATTCGCGGCGCTCGTGGCCGCGCCGTTCGGCGATCCGCCTGTCGGAGGGAAAGAGGACTCGGCGGCCGGCGCTTGCCCGGACCGGATCCCGCCTCTCACCTTGCCGGCGCGTGTCGCCCGAGCGCCGGCCCGCGGCTCTCCGCTCGCCTCCTCGAGGCATCTCGAGGGCAAGCTCGGCCAGGTAATGCTGCAAGACCAGATTCACGAGCTTCGGGTGCGTGAGGTTGCAGGCATGGCCGCCCCCCTCGATCGCGACCAGCGGCTGGCAGTTCGCAAGCCCGGAGCACATCCGCTGAGCAAGCTCGATGTCGATCGCGGCATCGGCGGTGCCGTGGATCACCAGGGCAGGGACCTTGATCTCACCGAGGCGATCGTGGATGTCCTCCCGGCCCACCAGCGCGTTGAACGCGGGGCGCAGGAGCGAGCGCGGCCACTGCCGCCACTTTGCGATCCACGCGTAGCGACCAGGCCACTCATTGCCGAGGACGATCGCGGCGATCGTCTCCGCCAGCTGGTCGTTCAGCCCTTCGCCTTGCCACACTTCGAGCATCGACTCGTAGAGCGCCGCCTTGTCGGGATCTTCAGCGCCGGCCTGCGTGCTGAGCAGGACCAGGGCCGCTGTCCGATCGGGGTGTTTGAGCGCGAAACGCAGAGCCACGAAGCCGCCCTGGCTCATTCCGCCGACAACCGCACGCGCGATGCCGAGATGGTCGAGCAGCCCCCTCAAGTCTTCGGCCAGGTCCCCGTACGTGAACGGGTCGTCCGTCGTTTCGGTCTCGCCGTGGCAGCGGGCGTCCCAGGTGATTAGCCGGCACCGAGAGCGGAGCGCCTCGACCTGCGGGGCGAACATCTCGTGGTCCATGAGCAGCCCGTGCGCCAGGACCATCGGCGGCAGGTTCCCGCCAGTGTCCTCGTAATAGATCCACTGGCCATTGACCTTGGAAAGCGGCATCGAGGTCCTCCCCTGCGTCGAGCAGCGCTGGTTCCTGGAAACTGGCGCGCCAACGGATCACCCGCCTCGAAGTAGCAGGGGCTCCCACCGATCGCCCCGCCTTCGGTGGTGGAGCCTAGCAGCTTTGACCGCTGTTCGGGGACTCCACCAGTGAGGCGGGCTCGATCCGGAGCGGGGGCCTCCCCGGGACCCCTCACGTTTAAGATGCAAATGGCCCACCCGACCCCGGTGGTGACGACGCTGAGTGGTATCCCGGGCCGCAAACCGCCCACCTTCTTCCGATGGGGCGGGTTGGGGTCGACGCTCGAAAACGGTCATTGGTTGTCGAGCTGGACCGTGGCGTACGAGGTGCCGGCAGGCAGCATCGATCTCACGCTCGGCGACCAAGAGGTGATCGACCTTCTGCTCGCAGCCTATCCGTTGAACTAAGCGCAAAGGGCTCCGCCGGCACCAGCATCAAGAGAAGTTACGAAGCTTTCCCCAAATCGTTGGGATCGGGGCCTTGAGCTGGCAGAAGGTGACCGGAGCGCCTTGCTCCAGGCCTGCGACGTGGTACGGCACGGTCAGGTGCGCGATCAGGGTTGGCGACGTGCACATCCACGCCACCTCAGAAGGTCTGTAATCGACCATGAGCGCACTGGTTGCCGTGAGATTGCTCGGCAGCCAGTACCAATCGCTCAGCTGCGGACTGATGGCATCGGGGAGAACCTTTGGGTTGCCGTAGACCTGGAGTGCCCCCGGAACGCCGTAATAGGCCGAGATGATGACCGTGTTGCTGCGATCCGATGCGGGGAGATCGCCGTAGATCGTCGTCACCTGGTTCGCGATGTCGTTCCACCCCACGCTGTCGGCGAATACTTCATTGATGGCATCGAGGCGGGTGGCGTGAATGCGATCTGGAGGGGTGACCGGGACGACGAGGAAGAAGAAAACGCCAAATTCCAGCACGCTTGCGACAACGACAGCGATCTGAAGACCGGAGCAAAGCTTTGGGCGCTTGATGCGGGAGATCGCCATGAGCCCTTGAGCCAGGGCGATCGGAATCGTCCCGGCAGCGTAGTAGGACTTACCCACAAAGAGGAAGAGGAGCAGGGGAACGGCGCAGGCGCTTCCGATAGGACGCAGCCCTGGACTGCGGAACAGCGAAATCATGCCGGCCAGCCACAGAGGAATAAGAAAGAAGAAGTAAACGCCGAACTCGATGAGGTAGGCGACGGGGCCACCGCCGCTCCCCCGATGGTTGGCGAGGTAGATGAGGGTGGGAAAGCCCTCCACGACCTGCCAGGCGAGATTCGGCGCCCAGATGAAAAGCGCGATCGCGGCGGCGATCCAGGGGTATTTCGTCCGCAATTCCATCCGCAACGAAGGGGTGAGAAGGACGGCGATTCCGATCCCCGCGATGAGACCGACGATGGTGTACTTCACCTCGAGCCCGATCCCGAGCGTTATGCCCAGATAGATCCAGTACCGGGGCCGCTGGTCGGTGACAAGGCAGAGAAACCAGTAGAGGGCGACCATCCAGGTCACCTGATCGAAGGTCACGGTCTGGAAGACCCAGTTCGAACCGAGCAGGTATGGCGCCGCAATGGCGGTGAGCAGCGCGATTCCCTGGAGCCGCAGCGAGCCGCCAAGCCGGCGGACATAAGCGCCGGAGAGTACAACGAGGAAACCGCCCAGCAGCGATGGGAGCACGCGAAGGGTCCAGGGACTGACCCCGAGGAGTCCGGTCTCTAGTCGGGCAAGGAGTGGGACGACCGGTGGGAAGTCGACATATCCAAGCGCCGGATGGAGGCCGCAGGTGAGGTAGTAAAGCTCATCGGTATGGAACCCCAGGGTGCTGTTGGTTGAGAGGTGAAGGGCAATGATCCCTACCGCTGCACCTCCAAATAGAAGCACCGCCGTAATGCGGGGATGCTGCCGAGCGGTCATGGCGTTCAAGCCCAGCGATACGTGGTCAGCCGGAGCGCCGCTGGACCAGTTCAAGAATCGCACCGTCGGGGTCACGCACGTACAGGCAGATCGCTCCGTCAAACGCCCCACCGGGCTCGCTGATCGTGATCGGCCGGCGCGACACGATGGTGGCGCCCGCGCCCGTCAGCCGTTTGCTCACGGCGGCCAGATCGTCGACGGTGAACGCAACATGCGCGGTCGCCGAGTCGGAGCTTTCGTAGGCGATGCGGCGGCCTTTCGGCTCGAGATACTGGATAAGCTCGACGATCCGCCCGTCCCCCGAGTCGAGGTCGGCGATGCGAAGCCGGACAGAATCAAGTCCGAGCAGCTCGGCCACCTCCGATTCGCTCACGGTTGAGTCAGCGATCACCCGCAAGCCGAGCAGGTCTCGGTAAAAGCCGAGCGCGCGGTCCAGGTCGGACACGGTGATGCCGACGTGATCGATCCGGGTGACGGTCATTTCGAAAAGCTCACTGGAACCTTTGGGCCTGTTGCAGCGAGGCGCTCCGGGATGACATCGCGCGTGAACACGTCCTCGATGGTCTCCGCCCGCTTGACGATCTCGGATTGATCGCCTGTCACGAGCACGGTCGCCGGCCTGGGCAATGCGTTGAAGTTCGTTGCGTTGGCGTCCTGGTAGGCGCCGGTGTCGATGAACGCGAGGATGTCCCCGACGCGGACTTCAGGCAGGTTCGCGGCGGGCACGATGACGTCGAAGTTGCAGGAGATGCCGACCACGTCGGCGACGACGGTGGCTGGATCCGCGGCGCGGTCCGCGATGCATACGGTCCACCGATTGCGCTCGAGGTTCACGTCCGGCAGAAACGAATCGGAGGTGTCCGTCTCGATCCACGTGTAGTCCACCGGCGCCGTTTGGTGCTTGATGTTCGTGACTGAGGCGAGGTGGATCCCTGCGTTGCCGTAAATGCTCCGTCCGGGCTCGACCTCGAGCCTGAGCGCCGTTGACATTCCGATCCGTTTGAGCTCCTTGCGCAACGCTCGGGTGATCGCCCGCGCGTACTGCGCGATCGATGGAGCGTTGGGCGCGGCGAGCCGGCGCCCGTCGCTTCGCCCGAACGGATCTCGGGGCACGGCGAATCCTCCGCCGATGTCGATTTCACGGGGCTCCCAACCGCCAGACGCTTCGCGCAGCCGGCCAATGACCTCGACGTAGCGCTGCATCATGCGGCTCCAGACGCGGAGATTGGTCGTGTGGCGGCCGGCGTGCATCATCACCCCCGTGAGCTCGACGCCCTTTGCATCGAGAAGACGGCGGGCAGCTCCGGCCAGGCTCTCGGTCGCGATGCCCGGCTTGTACATCTGGGATGCGGTGCGCAGCGAGACGGGCCCGGAATAGAAGTCCGACCGGGCAGCGAAGTCAAAGTCAGGCCTGACCCTCAGCCTTACGCGCGCCGCCCTGCTCGCGCGCTCGGCGGCGGCGATCACGAGCTCGACCTCGCGGGTGGAGTCGAGGGTGATTCGCGCTCCCGCATTTACGGCGCGGACCAGGAGTTCCTCGGTCTTCGAGCTGCCGTTGAAAGAAATCACGTCCGGTGGCACTCCGGTCGACAGGGCGGCGTGCAGCTCTCCTGGTCCGAACGTGTCGCATCCGGCGCCCTCCTCGGTGAGGATCCGGCGAAGGGCGAGCCCGTAATTCGCCTTGATGGAGGGCATGACGACCACGGGACCGTCGGGCCAGCCGCGCTGGAACTCAGCCTGGAAGGTTCGAACGTTCCGCCTGAGCTGATCCTCCGACATCACGTAGAGCGGCGTGCCGAAGCGCTCGGCGAGTTGGGTGGCATCGCAGCCTTCGATGAACAGAGCGCCTGTCCGGATCGAGAGGCAATCGTCGATGGGCCCGTCGCCACGGCTGTCGAAGAGAGCGGGCGCGATTCTACGGGTGGCTATGGCCTCGACCTCCTAACGGACGGCTGGCGGTCTTGTGGGAGGGGCGGATCGATGGCGACTCGCCCCTCCCGTGTGATGACGATCGTCAGGGGATCACTACGTCGGTGATCGTTACGGGGTTGTGCAGCGTGTAGTCGAGCTCGTTGCTCTGCAGCACGCCTGGTGGCGTGACCACATCCACCGCCTTGGGCACTGTCGACGGGTCGACCGTACAGTGCGGGTCGGAGCTCGTGGTGGCGCAAACGCCGAAGCTGAATGACCCAGGAGTGGCGCTGAAACCGCGCGCTTGATCCGAGCTGAAGCCGTCCTGTCCCGTCAGCACGACGCTGAAGCCCCAGCCGCTGCCGGGATGGCCGAGGCTCGAGGCCGGGACGCTGAACGTGATGTAGCGCGAGATCTGGTTGGCCCGGATCGCCACCGTGCCCAGGGTTGTCCCGTGGGCATCGATGTAGCGCTGGCCGAAGCCCTGAACCTCGATCAGCCGGCTCCAGGCGGCCGCTGCCGCGATCTGGTAATTACGCGAAGCGTAGGACGCCGCCGTCGACGTGTTGCCGGCGGTGGCGGTCGGGTCGTGGACATAAACGTCGGCCAGCTGCGCGCCGAGCGGGCTGCCGAACGTGGGTGACAGGTCACGCGTCTGCAGCCGGAAGATGATGTTTCCGCTGCCGGCGCTGTCGTCGTAAACCTGAAAATCCGTGATGTCGAACGCGCCGGCGTGGAAGTCGCTTGAAGTGGGATACGCGTAGTTGCCCGGTCCATTGTCGTCGCCGGTCGGATCCGTCACGTCGAGGATCTTGGTTCCGGGTACGAAGTCCCAGACGACCGTCCGTGTGGTGTGAGCCGTGCCGCCACCCGCTGCGGTGGCCACCACGGTGATCACGGTGGTGCCGGGCGCCACCGCTACGGCAACGCTGAACGACCCGTCGGCGGCTGCGGTTGTTTGTGCTGTCGAGGTAGTGAAACCGGTGTCGGTGTTGGTCGCGGCCACCGACACGTTGTTACCGGCCACCGTGGTTCCGGTCACGGTCACCGGCGATCCGCTGATCGACGACTCGTTGGCCGGGGCGGTCACGGTCAGGCTGGTCGTTCCCTGCTGATGAGTGACGTAACGGGCGGTCGTGTTGGCCGGCTGGTCGAGCGCCCGCCCGGCGCCTATGTCGGCGGAGAGGCGAACAAACGACGCGGCCGACCAGGTGAGCGGCGCGGCCGAGCCCGCCGGCTTTCCGTCCTGGAATCCGATCGAGGCCACCGTCGGGTCAGTGCTGTACGGCGAAGCGGCCAGGTTGGCCAGCTCCCAGTCCTGTTCCGGGATCAGGCCGACACCAGAGGCAAAGCTGTTCATCGATTGGAGCAGCGTCACAGCCTGCGCGGCGCTCCCGGTCTGGAGTCCGTTCTCTCCACGCTCGGCGCTCAACGCCGGCCAGAGATGCCCGGTGCCCTGGCCGCTCGGCGCCCAGGGGTGTCCGTCGGACGATCCGTCGCCATAGCCGTCGCCGTTGTAGCGGTGCCAGCCGGTACCGCTCGGCGTGGTTGTCCCTATCGTCGCGTCGACCACGGGCAACGACTCCTGAATCGCTGGATCCGACGCGGCCAGCTCACCCAGCCGCGACAGCTCGAGGAAGCCCGCGTCGATGACCGACCGCTGGTCGAGCGTCGGACCGCCGTTGCCCACGTTGTAGAAGATCGCGGCGTTGGGGTCGCCAGTCTTCGAGAGCCGGATGAAATATGGATGCGCGGCGAGGGGTCCGTTGGTTGTCACCGTCCAGCCTTCGATCGACCGCTGCCAGTCGTCGGCAGTGCCTCGGAAGAGGCGCGCGGAGACGTGGTCGCCGTTGACATCGGCGATGTCGGCGGCAGAGATCAGCCCCGCGATCTCGGCCGCGATCGTTGAAGGCGAGTAGCCACCCTGCTCCTCCCACCGCTCAGGTCCGAAGCTCGGACCGTGAGATGCCACGAAGTACGCGGCCGGCCGGATGTGCTGCTGGTACAGCGTGCTGTCCGTCATGCCCAGCGTCCAGGCCATGAGGATCGGGTAGGAGCACTCATCGAGCTGGGTGTTGAACGAATCCGGCGCGAGCTTTCCGTTGACCAGGCTGTTGCGGGGCATCGAGCCATCCGCCTGCTGCTGCCGGTCGAAGAGGAACGTCACCGCATCTCGTGCGGTGGCCAGGTCGCCGTCGGCAACCAGGCCGGTCCACGCCTCGTAGAGATCGCGGGCGAAGACCTCCCGGTACGAGCCGAAGTACGTGTTGTTGGGATCGCCGGCCGAGATCGCCTGTCCCCAGGGCGAGGCGAGGCTGGCGACGATGGCGCCTGGGAACGTCTTGTCCTCCGAGGCCTTGATCACATTCGCGCTCAAGTAGTACTCGGCGGAGAGTTGATGCACCTGTGCCTGGCCCAACCCGGTCAACTGGTTGGGCGGTGGTGCCAGTGTGGCGTCGTAGTTGGTCCATCCGCTGCGATAGGCGTCTCGCATCGTGCCCCAGTCGGACTGAAGCGAGCCCTCCGCGCTGCCCACGGCCGAGGCCTGGTCGGCGCCGAAACCAAGCGCGATGGTCACGTTCCCGTTGCCATGTCCCGGAACTGCGACCCGTGCGGTCTGAACGACGTTGCCGTTTGATGCGTCGGTGTACTGCTGCGTCAGCGCGTGTGAGGAATCGAGCTGGACGAGGCCGTCACTCGGCGCGCCCGCGAAGCCGCTGGTGGTCTGGTCGAAAGGCCCGTCCAATGCCGCGAAGACCGGTTGTGCGTAATCGCGATTGACTGCATTGGTGGCTGTCTTGGTGTCGTAGGCGACCAGGACCGCGTGGCCTGTCGAGGTATCGACGGTCGCCGAGTCGGCGCCGCCGTTTCCCGTACCACCTCCGCCGTTGCCGTTGACGCTCGGGTCGAAGCGCGCGAAGAGCTGCAGGGGGGTGTGCGTGGAATTGTGCATGCGCACGCGCATCACCAGGCTGTTCCGGCCCGGATCGGTGAAGTAGTCGGTGACGATGCTGTAGGCGCCGCTCTTGGCGGTCGCAGTCACCGCACACTCCATGCCGCCGCGATCGAGCGCAAGCACCGTGTACGTCATGTCGCGCGATTGCAAGTCGGTGAAGGTTGACCCGTCCGTGACGACGTACTGCAAGGTCTCGACGTTGGTGGTGTCGATGGTCGGGTAATAAACGTCGCTCAGCACTCCGCCCGCGACCGTGTACCAGACCTTCGATGTGCTGTTGCGTGCGGTGCCCAAGCAGTCTTTGCGCGCGAGGTCGAAATGGGAGACCGCCCCGGGGCCGCCCGGCGCGAAACTCTGCGCGAAGGCAGCGTGGCCGGGGACCGGGACCAGCGCAGCGAGGGCCAGGCAGGCCCCGATGACGCTTGGCGCAAGAACGCGAGTACGGTTGGTGCTGTCGAATCTGCGCATTGCTTATCCCCCTGCACTCGGTCGACTGGAGATATCAATCATGCGGCAAGGCTGGTGCACAAGGAAGACCCCATGAAGCTTGGCCTGCACATCCCTGCGACAACCTGGGAAGGAGGTGCGCCTCGACTCGGTTCGAAGCTTGCCGAGGTTGTCGAAGCCGCCGAGTCTGCGGGCTTCGAAACGATCGACGTGGCCGATCACCTGTGGCAGCACCCGATCATGGGGGGCCCCGAGGTCAGCCAGATCGAGGCGTACACCACGCTTGGCTTCATCGCCGCCCACACGCGGCGGGTCCGGCTTTTCGCTCTGGCCACGGCGGTTTCGTACCGGCCCGCGGGCTTGCTGGCCAAGATGGTCACGACCCTCGATGTGCTTTCGGGAGGTCGCGCGATGCTCGGAATCGGGGCGGGCGACTATCCCGAAGAGGCGCAGGGCCTCGGGCTGCCGTTTCCTTCGCTGAGCGAGCGGTTCGATCTCCTCGAGGAGACGGTCCAGGCCTGCCTGCGGATGTGGGAGGGCGAGCACGGCGGAGAGCAGCCCTTCCTGGGCGAGCACATGCGGATCGAACGTCCCTTGAATGTTCCCCAGAGCCTCAGCCGGCCGCATCCGCCGATCCTGATCGCCGGCAGCGGCGAGCGCCGCACGCTGCCCCTGGTGGCCCGCTACGCGGACGCGTGCAATCTTCGCCCTTCTCCTGAGATCCCGCGGCAGCTGGACTTGCTGCGCCGGCTCTGCGAGCAGGAGGGCCGTGATTACGACGCGATCGAGAAAACGGTCCCCTTCGGCTTCGATGTGGGCGTGAACGGGTCGAAGGTCGGCGACGTGATCGACAAGCTTCGGTGGCTGGCCGGCATGGGCATCCAGTCGGTCTTCGGCTGGGTGGTCGGCGTCGACCAGATCAAGCCGCTCGAGGTCATGGGACGCGAGGTGATCCCCGTCGCGTCGGAGTTGGCCGCGAGTGCCTGAACGCACCGGTGCCGGCGATGCGATGTTGACGCGTTAGGGTTAACGGCACTGATGCCTTGAAGACGAAGCTGACCGCGCTGGTGCCGATCGCCCTTGCCCTTTCCGCGTGCGGGGCCGCGCCCACGGCCGCTTCGAACCCCGATGCGTTTGCGCGCGGCGCCGCCGTCAAGACGCTCGACGGCGGCAAGCTCGACAGTCTGCCGACTGGTCCTGTCTACATCCGGATGATCCGCTTCGCACAACCGGCCGGCTACGTCATCCACTCGAAGCAGCACGTCCCGAGCGTCGTCTATGTCGAGACCGGCGTACACCGGCTGACGCTCAACGGCCAGCCGCCCATCGACCTGACGGCGGGGCAAGCGACATTTCACCAGAGCGTGGCGCACACGCATCTCAACCCAGGGCCCGACCCGAGCGTTTGGTACTCCATCGCTCTCTGGCCAAGCTCCGCTCGCGGTCAACCTCTTGTCGACCCAATCGCACAGGCCGCGTTTGAAAGCGAGGACATCGTCCGCGACGGCCTGCCGCAGGTGGCCTACTCACAGGTCCTGCGTCAGGTCACGCTCGCCAAGGCTGGGACGCCTGGAGCGCATCGATTCGGTGGCCTCTCCGCGTTCTACGTGCTCAGCGGTTCGGTGACGATCAAGATCGCTCACCGGCCATCTGTCACGCTGAGCCTTGGCGATGGCCTCGCCGTTCTGCCGGATGTCGCGCTCCAGGAGATAAATGCGGGACCGGGTCAGGCGGTGTATCTCGAATTCATCACCACCGCCGTTGGAAAAGATTTCGAGGTGCCGCTCCAGCAACCGCCGGCAGCCTGATCACCCGATGCGGCTGACCCGGTTGTCGTCGGCATCGGCGACGTAGACGGCGCCCTGCGCGTCGACTGCGACACCAAGCGGTGTTTTCACCTGCGTGACGGTGCTGATCACGCCCTTCAGGTCGAGACGCCTGACCCTGCGGTTCAGCGCGTCGGCGATGAACACATCTCCCTGCGAATCCACCGCCAGCCCCTGGCCGATTCCCTCGAGCGGATTGGTCGCCAGGTTCAACTCTGCGTAGATGGCAGGATGCCCATCTCCCAGGTAGCCGGCCACCCCCGTGCCCGCAACAGTCTGGATCTGTCCGTTGACGTCAATGCGGCGGACGCGCTGGTTCAAGGTGTCGGCGATGTAGAGGTTGCCTTCGCCGTCAAATGCAAGGCCGCCCGGGGCGTGGAGAACCGCATCGACGGCGGAACCGGCCTCGCCGCGGTACCCGGCTTCACCGGTCCCGGCCACCGTGTGGATCGTGCCGTCCGGGCCCAGCTGACGGATCACGTTGTTGCCGGTATCGGCGATGAAGAGCGTGTCGTTGAAGCCGATGGCGAGGCCCGTGGGCAGATTGAGGTTGGCCTCCCGCCCGGGTCGTCCGTCGCCGGCGTACCCGGCTTCGCCGGTGCCCGCGACGGTCGTGATAGTGCCATCCGCATCGACCCGCCGGACCCGGTTGTTCAGCGTGTCGGCGATGTAGACGTTGCCCGCGCTGTCCACAGCCAGGCCCTGAGGGGTGTTCAGCTGAGCCTGCGCGGCCGGAGCCCCATCACCGGCGCTGCCGGCAGTGCCGGTGCCCGCGACCGTGGTGATCCGCCCGTCCTTCTTGACCTCACGAACCCGGTTCCCCTCCGCGATGTAGACCTCGCCGGCCCGCCCGATGGCGAGTGCCACCGGACGCACGAGCGCCGATGCAGACGCCTGGCCCCCGTCGCCTGAGAAGGCGCGCTCGCCCGTGCCCGCCACGGTTACGGTGGGCGGCCCCGCCGGCGTCGGCGCCCGCAGCCAGTGATTTGCGAATGCCAGTGCCGCCAGGAGTGCCAGGCCGGCCACCACGGCGATGATCGCGACCGCCGGACGCACCGGGAGCCGAGGCAGAGCGGCGCTGCGACCGTGCGACTCTGCCGGGCCGGCGGCCGGCACGGGCGATGCAGGACTGCCGTCGTCGGGCAAGCCCGCCGCCACCCAGGTGGCGATCTGTGTGCGCGAACGGAACCCGAGCTTGCCCCGGATCTGTTCGACGTGACTCTCCGCAGTGCGCTCGGAGATGAACAGCCGGGCAGCGATTTCCCGGTTCGTCAACCCCTGAGCGACAAGAGTTGCCACCTCTCGCTCGCGGCGGGTGAGATTCGGCGCCACCAATTGATTCGCGAGGGAGCATAACAACGCGATCTGATCGGCGGACCGAGAAACCGGTACCGAAGTCCGGTACCGATCCCGGTACTTCTACGAATGACGCGGGCCTCGCCCTGCCTCAGCCTCGAGACCACAGCCGGGCCATCGGCACGGCGACGGAAATCGAGGAGGCATCGTCGAATGAAGAGAGTCCAGCTGTCAGTACTGCTCGTCGCGGTCGCCCTGGTCGCTGCGTGCGGTGGAGCGACCGCCAACGTCGCGGCGAAGCCGTCAACACCGCCAGGGCCGGTGACCAAGTACCGGAACGTGCTGCCCGGGCAGACCGCCGTAGCGCCGATCGACCTCATCCAGTCGATCCTCGACTTCACCCCGGGCGCGGCGAGCGCGGTCCACAAGCACACGTCGCCCAACCTGGGCACGGTGCTGCAGGGCCAGATCACGATCAAGATGGCCTCCGGCGACAAGCAAGCATCGGCTGGGGAGATGCTGGTCGAGCCGCTCAACCAACCCGTTCAGGCGGTCAACATGGGTTCGGGAGAAGCGATGGTCGCCGTCGCCTTCCCCGTGCTGCACGGCGCCAAGCCGACAGCGACGATCGCCGGGCAGCCTGCTCCGGCCACGCCCAACAAGACGCTCTACAGCTACACGCTGGCCTCGCCCGGCATCAGCGGCGGCTACAGCCTGATCCAGCAGGTGCTCGACTTTGCCCCCGGCGCCCAGACCCTCAAGCACCAGCACGGTGGCCCGGGCGTGATCACCGTGATCCAGGGTCAGATAGCGCTGAGCACAGATGGGGTGGAGAAGACCTACGGCGCGGGGGACAGCTTCAGCGAGACCCCGGGCCACAACCTGCAGGCATTCAACCGCGGAAGCACAGAGCTGATCGTCGTCGCCACCTTCATCCTGGCCGACGGCGCGACGCTGACGATCAACGTTTAACCAAATAGGAGAAAGTCAAATGAATTTCTATCGAAAGCTCGTCATCGGTCTCGGCACGATCACGGTCATAGCAGCAGCGGGAGCGACGATCGCGGTCGCCAACACGGGAACCTTGAGCACGACGACGATCCTGGGCCACCGTGCGACCCTCTCCGACAGCGTCCAGGTGAACCAGGACCGGGTCAAGTTCCAGACCAAGGATCCGACGGATGTCCTGGTCCAGACGATCACTTTCCAGCCGCAGGGCACCTCGGGCTGGCACTTTCACCCGGGAGTCGTGATCGTGGTCGTCGAATCGGGACAGGTCACCACGCACGACGCCAGCTGCCAGACCGCAACGTACGGCCCGCACCAGTCTTTCGTCGAGAGCGGGACCGAACCATTCATGGTCAGCAATGAAAGCTCAACGGACAAAGCAGTCGTGTATGCGACTCTCGTCGTCCCGGCCGGAAGCCCGTTCAGGATCGAGACCGCCCCGCCGGCCTGCGCGTAGCCACAGTCAGCTGGGCCGGGTTCGCCCGGCCCAGTCCCTTTCCACAACTGGAGTTCCAGGTCGTTTCCCGCGCTGCATTTTGAGACTGCATGAGACTGTCCGTGAGACCGGCTCCGCCGAGAATGGACGCCATCGCGTCGGATCACACCAATTGGAGAAGTGATCGTGGCTTTGAAGTCCATTTTCGGCGGGCAGTTTCCTTATCGCGGCCTCACCCGCGCCACCCTCGGCATTGGTTTGCTGGCATTCCTGCTGCCGTTTGCGGGAGTCTCGTGCAACGGCCAGCACGTTCTCACCGCCAGCGGCCTGAACGCCGTCGTGGGCGGGCAGTACAGCGTTGGGAGCCCAGTCCAGCATTACTCCGGCGACCTGTCTTTCTTTCTTGCCGTGCTTGGCGGCCTGATCGCCCTGGCGTTTCAGTTCTTGCGTCTTCGACTTCGAACGCGGGTGGTCGCAAGCGGTGTCGCGAGCCTCTGGAGTGTTGTCATGCTCCTGGTCGGGCAGGCGCACGTGAACGCCGAGCTCTCCGACATTCCCGGGCAGGCGGTCGTGACCGTGAGGTGGGAAGCCGGCTTCTGGCTGGCACTGGCCGCCATGGGCGTCAGCGCAGTCCTGGCTGCGCTGGAGCTCTACGGCACGCGCGTGTCGTGGGGTTCTGCCGATTCGCCCGGTTTACCCAGGTTTCCGACTTTTCTGCCTGGAGGGACGGCCGCGCGCTCCTGGACTGTGATCGTCAGCGGCGCGGTGGCTGTGGTGGCCGCGCTAATGATCCTCGCCGCCTGCCAGCTCTCCTACATTCACTACACCGACCCGGCGATACAGCCGGCCACGGCCTCGATTTTCAACCCGGGATTTGGCCCGAGCAACTGGTTCGCCGCCGAGCCGGTTGGGGTCGCGCTGCTCGCGATCGCGGCCGGCGTTGCGCTCATGACGTGGATGAGCCGGATCCCACGAGCGATCGCGGCGGCCGTCGTCCTGGCCTATGGCGCGCAGACATTTCTTCTCTTTCTCGGATACGTTGTCCTGGCGGTGCGCAGCCCATCCGCTCAGCTTGGCCCTGGCGGTGTGGTCGGAATGGTCGCGGGCGCCCTCCTGTTCGCGGCCGGAATCGCGCCGGCGCTCACTCTGTTCGCGGCCGCGCCCGTCTCGGAAGCTCGGGCCGCAGGCACGACGGCGTGACGGCCCCCTCGTCTGGCGTCGCCGCCCAAGCTGCCACTGTCAGCGAAGACGGGAAATGGTTCTGGGACGGCTCGCGCTGGTCAGCGCGCCATGCGACCATCACCGGCTCCGTCATTCCTCGCATCCTTGCGTGGACGATCGTGGGCGCGCTGCCTTTGGGCGCGCTCGTCGCCCTGCCCATTGGCCTTTTGCTTGCGAAGATCAACACCGTCGTGACGGTCGGCGGCATCGTCATCGTCCTGGTCGCCGCCGAGGCGTTGATGGCTACCTGGTGGTTCGCCAGACCCCGCGCGTAACCGTGGCGCGGGGCAAGATGAGCGTCGGCCGCCTCCTGGACCGGGGAGGTCAATCGATCCGGGTACAGTCGGTCAGCTCCGTCGAGCTCGCGCGCGGATCGATGGCCGTGTTTGCGCTGACCGAAGGCTACATGGGCGAAGGCCGAGTCCTCGTTCACCTGGTTGACGGGTCGAAGCTGGAGTTGGGTTGGGATGCGTTTGCCGGCCAGGCGAGCACGCTCGCGGGGCTGGTCGGCGTATCCCTGACCGACCTGGCGGCCGACGCTTCGCGACGGCGGGCCGCCGCCGCACAGCTCAAGGATCCAGGTCGCCAGAGGCGCTCGACAATTCTTGTCTATGTGGCGGTTGCCGGCGTTCTCATGGTGGTTTTTGCGCTCCTGTTCGGTGCCCTGTTGATGTCGATCTTCCAGATGATCACTCGACACTAGCGACGCGCTCACCAGCCGGCTCGAGCCCCTCTATAGTCGGCTGACATGTCGGCGGGCGCGGTCACGGCAACAACGCCCCGAAAGGCATCCGGGTGGATCGGGCTGCTGGTGCTCTTCGGGATCGCTTCGACTATTGAAGCGTCCACCGTCTCCCACGTCTTCCGCTTCCTGCCCCTGTACCTCCCGACCGTGCACGTGGCGCCGGCCGAGGTGCCGGCGTGGACCGGTTACCTGAATGCGGCGTTCTTCCTCTTCGGACTGCCATTGGTCCCGTTCTGGGGGGTCTGGGCCGAGCGTTACGGGCGCATACCGATCATCGCGCGCAGCGCCTTCGTCGAAGCCGTGGTCTTCAGCGGCCTCTGGCTCGCGCAGAACCGATGGGAAGCGGCGTTCGCGTTGCTCCTGGTCGGCTTCCAGCTCGGAAACACCGGCGTGATGCTCACCGCCCTGCGTGCGGTCACCCCGCCGGGCCGGGTCGGGTTCGCCATCTCACTCTTCGGTGTTACGCCCTCGCTCGGATTCGCGCTCGGTCCTACCGTCGGGGGCTGGCTCGTCGACCACGGCATCCTGAACCTGCACACCCTGTTCGCCGTCGACGCCGCGCTGTCGCTGGCGGCCGGGATCGTCCTGCTGGCATTCGCCCGAGAGGGGACACGCCCGCCCGCTCCTCCCGGATCTGCGACGCGGCTTGCGTTCAACGCTTTACGGCTTGCACTGACGGGGCGTGTGACTCTGATCGTCTTCGGTGTTTTCGGCCTGGCGTACTTCGCCCAGCAGATCGCAAACCCATTCCTTCCGCTTTTGGTGATCAGGCTGCACGGCGGCACAGCCGGCGTTGCCGGGCAAATCGGGATCGTTTTCGGCGCTTCCGCCCTGTTGGGCGCCCTGCTCTCGCCGCTGGCGGGGGCCGCCGGCGATCGCTATGGCTTCCGGCCGCTCCTCGCGGGAGCCTGCGTGCTGGCGGCAGCCAGCCTGGCGGGCCTGGCGGTGGCACCGGACCTGGTGTGGTTGACGGTGGGGGCAGTCGGACTCGGCGCCGCGACCGCAACCGCGATTTCGATGGTCTTCGCGCTTCTGGCCACGGCGGTCCCGGAGGAGCGTCGCGCCACCACGCTCAACCTGGTCTTGCTGCCGATCTATTTCGCCTCGGTGGCCGGCGGTGTTGTGGGAGGGTTGCTGGTGCACGAAGGACTCAACACGGTGCTGTGGACCGGCGCCGCGATCTCGCTGATTGCGGGGCTGCTGACCACGAGGTTGCCCTCGGCCGGCCGGGCCACGCCCTAGCTTCCGCCAGTCTTCGCACGTCCTCACGGGAGGTTCAGCCGGTCGGCGGCCCTAGGGATGCACGCAGCCATGCGCGCCTTTCGCGATCCGGAATGGAGTCCCCCTTAGGTTGACAATCTGAGACCTGATGAGACTGCTCTTGATACTCAGGGCGGTGCATCATCCCGCCATGAACCGCTCCGCCGTCTGGACAATCGGCGTGGTGATCGCGGCGGCAGTCGCTGTTTTCAACCTGGTCACCGCGTGGGCGCTTCAAATCAACTGGCTGAACCTGGCGCTCGTTATCGGCCTGTTCGGCGTGGGCGTCGGCCTGTTCATCGCCCTTGTCATCGTAGGCGCGGGCGAGAGGCGCCAGATCAGAGCCAGCGCGCACACGTCCGTGGACGCCGTCGGTCCAGCCGCGCGCGGCGCAAGGTGGAGCGCGCTGGCCGCCGCCGGTCTCATCGTGCTCTTGTTTGCGAACTGCTCCGGCTCGCTTACCAACGGCCAGATCCCGGTGAGCGGTCCGATGGACGATGCCTCTAATTTCTTCAAACTGAGCGCGACCACCGTGCTCCCGCTCCTTCTTGTGGTCGCGCTGACGGCGGCCCTGGCCACCACAGCGCAGGTGCTCGCGAGCCGCCGCCGAGGACGGCCAGCGTTGCGTGCAGCGCAAGCCGGCGTCTGGTCGTCGGTGATTTTCATTGCGGTCGCCTTCGCGACGTTGCCCGTCGGGATTTTCTTCGGTCTTTCCGCGTGCGATGTGGGGACCAGCCAGGGTGCGTGCATGGGCGGCGCGGCCACCTTCATGAATCTGTTCGCGGCCGCCACCGCGGCTCTGCTGCTGCCATACCTCACATTGATGGCGAGTGCTTTAGACCCGAGACCAAAACCCGCGCCGTCCAACGATCTGGCACCGAGCGATCCCGTCGTTCGATGGGATGGCACGCAGTGGCTGTCCGGCGATGGGCGGTGGGCCTGGAACGGAAGCCGGTGGCTTAGGGTCGGGTCGCATCCGCCTTTGGGCGGGCGGATGTGGCTCTTCGTCCGAGCATTCGTGGGGTCCTATTTCGAAGCCACTCGAATGCGATAGAACCGCGGGAGCGGTACACCTCAGCCTCCCGCGGCGGTGGCGGATTCCCTCCTCTGCAGGCGCCGCCTGAGAGGTTCGGCCAGCCGCACGACCACATAGGTGGCGAAGGCCATTGACGTGATGAAGAAGCTCACCGGATGCGGGGAGTAGTACGCGATGGCCAGCCCGGACCAGGTGAACGCGAGCGCGAGCAAGACGCCGGTGAGGATCGCGGCGAACGGCCGGCTCGTGAAACGAACCGCGATGGCGGCGGGCGTGACGATCAGCGCGAAGATCAGCAGGACGCCCACCACCTGCACGGCCTCGGTGACGGCGACGGCGAGGATGGCCATGAAACCAATGGACAATGCGGTTACGGGGACGCCCTTGGCGCCTGCCAGCTCCTCGTCGACCGAGGCGAACAGCAGAGGCCGGTAGACCGCGATCAAAGCCGCGATCGTGATCGCGCCCGCGGCGATCGTCACGACCACGTCGCCGGTGCTGATGCCGAGAATCTCGCCGAAGAGCAGAGCGTAAGCCTCGGTGGCGTATCCGCCGTTGTACAGCGATATGAACAGGACGCCGAGTCCGAGCGTCCAGGCCAGCACGATCCCGATCGTCACGTCGCGTCCGCGCAGGCGGTTGCCGAGCGCGCCGATGGCGACACCGCTGCAGACGGTGAATGCGAGGAGGCCGAAGATCGGGTTCAGCGCCAGCACCACCGCGCCGGTGGCGCCTGCGAAACCGATGTGCGAAAGCGCGTGCGCCGCAAAGGCTGAGCTGCGCAGCACGACGAAGTAGCCGATCGCGCCCGCCACGATGGCCACGATCGTGCCCGCTTCGAAGGCGTGAACCATGAAGTCGTAGTGGAAGAGCACGGCGATGTCGTCGAGCAGGTTCCAGCTGAATTGCGGTGAGGTGTTGGTGATGGTGGCGAAGATCGAGAGCTCAACCATGCGGGTGGCTGACCTCCTCCTCCAGGCCGACGACGAAGACCCGCCCGCGGCTGTCTGTGAGCACCTCAACGGGTGTCGAGTAGATCCGGGTGAGCGATTCGGAGGTGATGATCTCCGCGGGCTTGCCCATGGCGACGTTGCCCTGCGCGACGTAGAGGACATGGTCGATGTGGGGAAGCAGGGGGTTGACGTCGTGCGCGATGAGCAGGACGGTCAGCTCCCGCGCTCGCTTGAGATCTCCGATGAGCTGGACGATCAGGCCCTGGTTGCGCACGTCGAGCTGCGAGAGCGGCTCGTCCATGAGCAACAGCTGCGGGTTGCCGACCAGCGCCTGCGCAAGCAGGAGCCGCTGCTGTTCGCCGCCGGACAGCTGCCCGATCGGGCGGTCCGCGTACGACTCGGCGCCCACCGATCGAATCGCCGCGTCTGCAGCCCCGGCGGTTCCGGCACCCGGGAGCCGCACACCCCAGCGGTGGCCGTCGATGCCGAGGTTGACGAAGTCCCGCCCGCGGATGGACAGCTCGGAATCGAAGGTGGACCGCTGCGGGATGTAACCGATGAGCGGATTGCCGCGGTGGGGCCTGTCGCCCATCACTTCGAGCTGTCCATGGGAAGGCGGCAGGAGCCCCAGGATCGTCCGGATCAGTGTTGACTTGCCGCCACCGTTGGGCCCGAGGATGGCTGTGAACGATCCGGGTGGAATGGAAAAGTTCGCATGCGTCCACACGTCACGAGCGCCATAGCCGGCCGCCAGGTCCCGCGCATCGATCGCCGGTGGTTGCGTTTTCATCACGCTCCCGCTCCGGCGCTCAGCGCATTCTGCAGATCGATGAGCTGCTTCAGCTGCCAGTCCTGGAACGTCGCGGATTCCGGCTGCAGCGTTTCCGACACACCCACCAGCGGGACGGTCGCGAGCGCCGCGAGATGCTTGATGTTGGTCGTGACGGCGGTTGCCGTCTGGACGTTGTAGACCAGCACCCTGGCCTGCTTGCTGGTGATCTGGTCCTGGAACGCGATCACGGCCGCCGCCGGCGGGTCATTGCCCTCGGCGACGGCGTCCATGAACGCGGGCGGAGAGATGAGGTTCAGGCCGAGAGCGGCCGCCATGTAGACGAAGATGCTCTCGGTCGCGGCGACCGGCACGGCGCTGAACTTCGCTTTGATCTCGGCGATGCGCTGTGTGTACGGCTCGAGCGAGGCGGTGAACGCGGCGCGCTGTTGATCGAAATAGGCGGCGTCGGCGGAGTCGATGGACTTGTAGTCCGCGGTGATCTGGTCCGCCACCCGCGTGACGTAGTCGGGGTTGTACCAGAAGTGGGGGTTGTCGCCGGCTTTCTTGCCGAGCAGGTCGGCGGCGACCAGCACGGTGCGGTGGCTATTGGGGTTCGCGGACAGCAGCTTGGTGCCCCAGGTGTCGTAGCCGGCTCCGTTGAGAATCACAAGCTGGGCCTCGGCGAAGGCGCGGGCGTCATTGGTGTTGGTCTCATATTCGTGGGGATCGGCGTTGGGGTCTGACACCACGCTCTGGACGCCGGCTTTCGATCCGCCCAGCTGGGCGGCGATGCTGCCCCAAAAATTCTGGCCCGCGACGACCTTGATCGAACCGGTCGTGGCGACCGGAGCCGAGCCTCCGCAGGCGCTCATGGCCAGCGCCACGACCACCCACGCACCCGCTCGCTTACAGCCCAACAACCCAATCTCCCAACGCCGGGCCTCCGATGCGGACCCAGTCGCGCAAGAGTATTGCACAACTCAGTTGGGCAAGTAATGTGCGCTCCCTGTATGATCTCAAGGATGCCTCGGCCAAGTCCTGTCACCGACGTGGTCAAGAGCCTGTTCGGCGGGGATGCCCGGCACGCCTGGTCGCTCGACGAGCTGCACGACGCGGCGCGAGTTGCACTCGGCGGCGCCGACTATTCCACCGTCTTCCGCGCCGTAGCCGCAATGGAAAAGGAGGGGGCGATCCGAAGGATCGACCTGGGGGATGGCAAGGCTCACTACGAGGTGGGGGACGACCACCACGAGCACGTCCGCTGCGACTCCTGCGGTCAGATCGCCGAGGTGCCGGGATGCGTTCTCGAGGATGTCGCGGCGGGGGTTCAGAACAGCACCGGCTTCAAAGTCACCAGTCATCACCTCGTGTTCACCGGGCTTTGCCCCGACTGCGCCGGATCCGCCGAATCTCCCAGCGCACTCTGAGGCTCCTCTGAGCGGGCTTTCAGGACCGACTCCGACGATGACCGTGCGCAGGGACGCTTCGCAGAATGTTCCGGCAGACGGATGATCGAGCCGATGGCCTGAGGGCACTTCCGGCCCGGCCCTTTCCAGGAATGGGGCGGCCTTTTCCAGGAATGGGGAAAGTCATCGTCATGCTCGGTGCGGGCGTCCCGGCGCCTGACCACGGCGCGCAGGCTCTGCCGCTTTCCTGTTGACTTGATGCATGGCAGAGATCGAGCTCACTCCGACCGCTCTCATCGTTCACATCCGTGGCGTTGATCAGTTCTTCGCCTTCAAGAGCCGGCTCGAAGTGCCTCTTGAACACGTTGCTTCGGTCGACGTAAGTCCGCCCGAGGCCCGACGGATCTGGCACGGGCTTCGGGTGGTGGGCACCAACCTCCCCGGCGTGATCACCGCTGGACGCTTCATCGACCACGGTGAGTGGGCGTTCTGGGACGTCCACGACCCGGACCAGGCGATCGCTATCCGTTTGCGTGCCGAGGGCTACGCCAAGCTGGTCATCGGAGTCGACGATCCGGGCGCCACCGCCAAGGCGATCAAGGCCGCGATCCAGAGGCCCGCTTGAGGACCTGCAGCGGAGGGGACTTCAGCCGGTAAGGGCCTGCTCGAGGTCGGACAGGTGGTGGCGCTGGTGCTCCAGCATCCCTGCCATCGTCTCGCCGAGAGACACGCCGGCATAGGGACCGATCGTGACGGGTGTATCCAGCGCCGCCTCTGTCAACACCATCACGAGGCGCGTGGTGCCCGCGTCATATTCGTCGACCAGCTCCTGGGGCTGCTTGTCAGCGCGCCGGCGGACCTGAGACGCGTTCCAGCGGTCGGGGTCGAAGGGCGGTGCGTTCGGGTCTCTGGGCTCGGTCGCCGAGCTGACGACCGCGGGCAGCGATGCGGCTGAGCTCGAAAGGTGCGCGAGGAGGTCCCGGCACGTCCACCCTTCATAGCCCGGCGCGGCCGCGGTCCAGTCTCCATGCAGCGCGCGCACGATGCCGGCCAGCTCGATGTAGCCGGCCTGCAGTGAGCTGAGGGACGTTTCGCCGGCCACGGTTCGAGTTTAGTTCGTCCCTGAGGTCGGGCGTGGCGGGTCGTGTAGCGCCGAGCGCCGCAGGCTGATGCCGGTCATGACGATCGCGAGAAGAGGCACCAGCCACCAGGCTGAAATCCCGTGCGTCACCAGCACGCCGGTCGCCGCCAGCGCGAGCAGCAGAACCAGGGCCACCGTCCAGTCGTCGCCGACGATGAACCGGTAGATGAAGCGTGCGATGCCGATCGCCGCGGCGACAACCATTCGCATCTACGCCATCTCGAGCCGCGCTTGATGGATGCGGCGGCGTTCGAGACCGATGTAGGCGGCCGCGGCGAGGCCGTACACAACTAAGAGGCCGACGATGTCCAGGTCGCTTTGAGGCCAGCTGACGCCAAGACCCTCGAGGGACCAGAAAGTTCCGAAGGACGTCAGCAGCGTTCCCACGATCAGCTGCAGCAGGCTTCGCGGAATTCGGGTGACGAAGCCTTTCAGCGCAAATCCGGCAGCTCCGATCACGACGACTGCGGCCGCCGCCCCGACGACGGAAAGGCCCAGCTGCCCTGCCGCGAGCCCGAACGACACGACGATCAACGCGATCTCGAGCCCCTCGAGCAGCACTCCCTTGAATGAGAGAACGAAGGCGACCCAATCTATGCCGCTGGCGGGAACGTCATCGTCCTGCACGCCCGGCTCACTCATTCCGGCGAGGCCTCGGGCCGCCACGCGCGCGATGCCTTTGCGGTACCACTGCAGGCCGAACAACAGAAGCAAGGCACCCACTACTACGCGAAGCGGTCCGATCGGAATCGAACCGAGCGCTACGCCCAGTACCGCGACGATCACGGCGAGCACCGCGAAGCCGGCTGCGGCGCCAAGCACGGTTGAGCGCCAGCCGCGCGTCGCGCCAACGCCCAGCACCACAATGACCATCTCGATCGCTTCGACCGACGAGGCCAAGAAGGTGGTCAGCAGGACAACGCCGGCTCCTGTCAACTCACCAATTAAAGCTCGTCTCGCTCGGCGTTGTTCCCGTGTGGTGGCAGACTGAGATCTATGACCACTCAGGAAGCCTGGCCCGAGCTGCCCTACCCCGCCTGGAAAGACACGCTCGAAACGCTGCACATGAAGCTTCAGATCGTCGGCAAGGTGCGGCTCTCGCTAACCCCCTTCGAGCCGCAATGGGCCAACGTGCCGCTATATCTGACGTCGCGCGGACTGACCACGACACCGATGAAATCTGCCGGACTGATCTTCCAGGTCGACGTCGACCTCATCGACCACCACGTCGAGATCAAGACCGTCCGGGGCGAGAACCGCCGCGTGCCGCTGATTGCCCGCCCGGTGGCGGACTTCTATGCCGACTTCATGTCAAACCTGGGCGCGCTCGGCATCGATGCCGGCTTCAAGCCCATTCCCTCCGAAGTCAGTGATCCGATTCCTTTTGCAGAGGACATCGTCCACGCGACCTACGAGCCGGAATGGGCGAATCGTTTCTGGAGGGTGCTGTCCCGGGTCGACCTGGTGCTCAAGGACCATCGCTCCAGGTATCGGGGCAGGCATTCGCCGGTGCATTTCTTCTGGGGCAGCTTCGACCTCGCCTACTCGAGATTCTCGGGCCGCTCGGCCACGCCGCCACCGGGGGCCGGTCTAATCGAGCGGCTGGGCGGCGACGCCGAGCAGGTCTGTGCCGGCTTCTGGCCAGGCCACTCGCGTTTTCCGCAAGCCGCCTTCTTCTCGTACACCTATCCGAAGCCCGATGGAATCGAACAGGAGGCGATCGAACCGCCCGCGGCCGGCTGGAGCCCAGAGCTGGGCGAGTTTGCCCTCCTCTACGAAGACGTCCGTACGAGCGCGTCGCCGGAAGACGCCATCCTCCAGTTTGTCGAGAGCACATATGCCGTGGGCGCGCGTTTGGCCGAGTGGGATGCGCGCCTCTTCGTCGACCGTCCTGGCTAAGCGAAAAGGCAATTCTTGATACCGACACAGGCTCTGAGTCGCCGGCTGCGCACCACTGTCAAACTGCCGCGCGATCCTGGCTACGGCGCCCTCCGGCGCGCCGCCCGCGCCGCCATCGTCATCCCGCTTGCCTTCGCGTTCGCCGATCTGCTTCTGGGCGCACCGCAAAGCCTGGTCTTCGTCATGTTCGGCTGCTTCTCCCTGCTCGTGATGTCCGACTTCGGAGGCCTGCGGCGGCCGCGCGCGCTCGCGTACCTGACAGCGACCTTGGTGGGAGCCGCGCTGGTGGCGCTGGGCACGCTGGTCTCCACCTCGCCCTGGCTTCCGGCGGTCGTGATGTTGCTCGCCGGTTTCGCGATCTCGTTCAGCCGCATCTTTGGCGGCTACGTCGCAGCCGCGAACCTCGGCATGCTGCTTTCCTTCGTGATTGCCGTCACCATCCCGGCCTCGCCGGACGTGATTCCGGCGCGCGTCGGCGGTTGGGCGATGGCAGGGTTGGTGTCCACTCTGGCCGCCGTTGCGTTGTGGCCGCGCTTCGAGCGCGTGACCATGTACCAGCAGGCGACGAGAGCATTGCTCGCCGTAGCCGACCTCGTCGAAGGCATGAGGCCTGGTGCGGTCGACGGCGATTTGACGCGCCTCAAAGCGATTGCGGACAAGGCGGTGGAGGAGGCTCGACAGGGATATGCCGCGATGGGCAAACGTCCAATCGCGCCGGCGCGTCGCGACCGGGCCTTTGTCCAGCTGCTCATCGAGTGTGAGCCGATCGTCGACATCATCGAGCGCCCGTTCAACGAAGATCGGGTGACGGTGCGTCCGGCCTTGCCCGAGGGGGACCAGCTCGTCGCCTCCGTGGTCTCTGCGTTGCGTGCCGGCGCGGACGTCCTCAAAGGAGGCGCCAAACCGGACCTTCACGCCATCGAAGTCGCGCGATTGCAGCATCGCGCGGCCCTGGACCGGTGGGCGGCCGAGCACCTGCGTGCCGGCCGTCCGATCGAGCAGGTGCTGGATGGGCTCGACGTCGACGACACCCTTCGCGTCGTTTCGTACGTGACCTTCACGCTTGGCCGGCATGCGGTGATTGCCGCGGGCGCCAAACCGGATGCCGGCGATGCCGCGATAGATGTTCTAACTGCGATCCGAACGCATCTCGAGTCGCCTTCGACTGTGCTGCAGGGCAGCCTTCGGGTGGCGATCGGACTGGCGATTGCCGTCTTCGTCGCGCGTACGCTCGATCTCTCGCATGCCTTCTGGGTCGTGCTCGGAACGATCCAGGTCTTGCGCAGCAATGCGCTTGGCACTGGACGCACGATCGTCCTGGCCGTGGCCGGCAACGCGATCGGTGTCGTCCTCGGCGGGCTGTTCGCGGTGATCGCCGGCAGCCAGCCCGCAGTGATGTGGATCGCGTTTCCGCTCACGGTTTTCGTGGCTGCGTACGCGGCGACGACGATCGGTTTCATGCTGAGCCAGGCTGCGTTCACCGTCAACCTGATCATCGTTTTCAACCTGATCTCTCCGGCGGGTTGGCAGGTCGGCCTGGTGCGCATCGAAGACCTGATGGTGGGCGCCTTCATCAGCTTGCTGGTCGGTGTGCTGCTCTGGCCGCATGGGGCCCGTCGCGAGCTTGCCCGCGCCCTGGGGAGCGTTTATCGAAGCCTCGTTGCCTACCTGGGCCAGGGTTTCGATCGCGTTTTAGGAGTTGAGCCGGTGGGTGCGCCGGACCTGGCTCGGAAGGTCGTGGTGCGTGCGCGCGACCGTGCCGATGCGGCATTCGACACGTTCCTGACCGAGCGGGGTGACGGCGCGTTCGACCGGGAGACGGCGGCTTTCCTGCTTTCTTCGGCCAACCACGCGATCCTGGCGGGCGACCTCCTCGAGGTGATCGCCGGCATGGGCTATCAGGCCGGCAGCTGCGCCGGCGGTGCGCGCGACGTGGGAGAGCAGGTGCACGCGCTGCTGGGCGCCTACCTTCGCCTCGCGGACCGCCTGGATCTCTCGCCGGCCGCGGGACCTGACTCTCGCGTTTCCTTATCCGCCTTGCGTCAGGCGGAGCTTGATTGTCTGCGCCGCTGGCAGACCGACGCCGAGGTGGGGAGGGGGGCGATGGCGGTGGTCATGGCCGGCGAGTGGGTGCAGAACCTCGCGCGCCTCGAAGACGACCTCGAGGAACCCGTCACGAGCGCGTTCGAGGCAGCGCGCAAGCCGTGGTGGCGCTAGGCGCGTTTTGATTCCCTCTCGCGAAGGTCCTCTACGAGCCGGGCGGTGACCGGCACGGGTATACCGGCCCTGGCGGCGTGCCGCAGCACGGCTCCCCCGATGGCGTCCAGCTCGAGCGGCCGACCCGTGGCCTGGTCTCGCTGCATCGAGGTCTCGAAAGATTCCGGGGCCGCGTCAAAGAGGCGGACCGTGGCCTCCGGATCAGGCGAGGCGCCCTCCGCCTTCGCCACGGCAGCCACCTCTGAGATGAGGGCGATCGCGTCGTCACGCCGGCGTGCCCGGATGACGCCGACGTTCCCGCGTTCGTGCGTCGTCAGCAGCGCCAGAGGACCCAGCAGGGCGAGCTTGTCCCAAAGCATCGCCGTCTCGTCCTCACGCAGGCTGACCTCGAGGCCGCTGGATCGCAGCTGAGCAGCGAGCTGCTCGACCCGGTCCTGAACGCCGGCCGAAGTTGCGATCGAAGCCGAGGCGAACGGGCTGGTCTGGCGGATGAGCCCCGGCTCGACCCGAGCCACCTCGACCCGGATGGTCGCCGCGACCACGTTCTCCGGATACCGCGTGCGCAAGAAGTTCACGTGATCGATGCCGTTGAGAAACGGGATCACGAGGGCTCGGCCGGCGACCTCTGGAGGGATACGCTCCAGGGCACGCTCGAGCTGTGTTGCCTTGACCGTGATCAAGATGGCGTCCACCTGGCTCTGAAGCCGCGGGGCAGTCTCGACCATCACACCAAAGTTTCCGAAGAGGCGGCTCTCGAGCCGGAGCCCTCGTTCCGCGATCGCCTGTGCTGTGCTTTCGCCGGCGAGCACCACCACCGAGGTGCCGGCCCTCGCCAGCAGCGCGGCGAGCAGGCCGCCGACTCCTCCCGGACCCAGCACCGCCACTCGCACAGCGCCAATCTTAGTTTCCCGATTCGATGTCGATTCCGAGGCAGGCCTTTCGTATAGGAGATGACAAGCCGTCGCGATACCGCGCGGCCGGCGCAAAGAAAGGAGATCTGCAGATGAGAAGGATTGTTGTGTTCGAGAGCCTTACGCTCGACGGTGTCATGCAGGCGCCGGGCCGCCCGGACGAGGACCGGCGCGGCGGTTTCGAGCACGGCGGCTGGGCGAACCCGTACGCCGACCCGGACATGGGCCGTGCGGCGGGAGAAAGCATGGCCACCACCGGCGGCCTGCTGTTCGGGCGGCGGACCTACGAGGACTTCTACTCGGTCTGGCCCAACCGGACCGACAATCCATTCACTGAGGTGCTGAACAACTCTCCCAAGTACGTCGCCTCGAAGACGCTGGAGGAGCCGCTACCGTGGATGAACTCCACGCTTCTCAAGGGTGAAGCCGCCAAAACCGTCGCCAGGCTCAAGAAAGAGGAGGGCAACGACCTCGTGGTGCTGGGCAGCGGAGAGCTGGTGAGGTCGTTGATGCGGGACAACCTGATCGACGAGTACACGCTCCTGATCCACCCGCTGATCCTGGGATCGGGGCAGCGTCTCTTCGCTGACAGCGGTCAAATTGCATGTCTCCGGCTCGTCTCCAGCAAGACGACGACCAAGGGCGTCATGATCGCGACCTACCAGCCGGAGGCAACGCCGACCAAGAAAAAATGAAGCGGTACATGCTCAGCATCTATCAGCCCGACGGAGATCCCCCGCCGCCCGAGGTGCTGCAGAACGTGATGCGCGACATCGACGCCCTGATCGGCGAGGTCAAGGCCGCCGGCGCGTGGGTTTTCAACGGAGGGCTGTACCCGCCAAGCAGGGCGACCGTGCTGCGGCTTCAGGACGGCGATGTGCTCTCGACAGATGGCCCGTTCGCCGAGAGCAAGGAGCACATCGGCGGCTTCTTCATCATCAGCGCGCCGGATCTCGACTCCGCGCTCGAGTGGGCGCGCAGGGCCGCCCGCGCGACCACGCTCCCGATCGAGGTACGACCGTTCCAGGACTGATCTGAAGCAAACGCGCACCGTCCGCAGTGAGGCGGTATGGTGCGGCCGTGAACACCGAGTTCGGGACCTGGCATCACGGTTTGATCGCACGGTGGTGGGCAGAGTTCAACGTGGCGGAGCCCGAGGAGCTGACCTACTTCGGGGCTGCGATCCGGAAGTTCGGTGAGCCTGCTCTCGATATTGGATGTGGCACCGGGCGAATCCTCTTTCCGCTGCTCGCCGAGGGCCTCGACGTTCGAGAGGCGCTCAAGCGTGCCTACCGGCACCTCGAGCCGGGCGGCGTTCTGTTGATCACCCACCAAAACCTTCCTTAAGACGATGATGAGGAGGGATGGGGCCTCTGGATTCCCGGACATCGGGGCGGCATCCCGGGCGAGTGGCCGGCTCAGGGCAATCGAAAAACGGCCTCCGACGGTGACGAGATCGAGCTGCTGTTTCGCGTTGGGGAGCTTGATCCCTTCGAGCAGCGCACGACCTACGAGATGCGCGCCCGCCTCTGGCACGACGGAAAGCTCGTCAAGGAAGAGGAGCACAGCCTGAGGATCAGCATCTACTTCGTCCAGGAGCTCCTGCTGATGCTCGACGAGGCCGGCTTTCGGGACGTCGCCGTCGAGGCAGGGTACACCGGCCGTCCAGCGACCGCCGACGACGGCACAGTCGCCTTCGTGGCCAGGAAGTAGCTCGAATCGAAGACAAGGCAGCTTCAGGCCGAATCACCGTCCGGGAGCTGCGAGGCCTCCTGGCTGTGCAGCTGCCCGCGATCGGCATCCCGCCAAACGAGGCCACTGCAGGCGACCTCGTGACGATCAACGACCGCCCCGGCTATCAGTTCCTGTTCGGCCGCCGGGGCGACCTTTTCGCCCGGCCCGACCTCGACGCGGGACAGCGGAAACCCTCACGAACCAGAGTGGACACGGTCGCGGCGGTCCACCACCGAACCGGCCCGGGCGACTTCGTGATCCTCGAAAGACTGGGAACCGTGAGGCTCGGGCACATCGAGAGCGTCGGGCTCGTGGCGGGGCGTCAGGAGCCCGAGTACCTGGTGCGAACGCTTCTCGAGGGCCACCGCTGGTCCGAAACGCGCACGCGATTCGGGGCCGACGAACTCTGGCCGGTGCCCGCGGAAGCGGCCAGCGCGCTCCTGGAGAAGATGGGCCTGCCGCCTCCCCCCGCGCTGGCCGCCGCACCTCGATCCGCGCTGGCCGGCGCACACCGGACTGGCGCTGCTGCTTCGCCACCCGGCACGCCGGCTGCACCCCAGGCCGCCGCCCAGCCCGAGCCAGCCGGCCCGCCGATGCGGCCGGGCGTGCTCACGGACGTCTTCTCCAAGGTTGCCTTCCCCGGCAAATTGCGCCGCTATCAGTCGATGGCGCTCGATGCATTCGAGAAGGCGCGAGCGAGCGGTCGCCGTTGCGCTTACCTGGTGCTGCCGCCGGGTGCGGGCAAGACCCTGGTCGGCCTCGAGATCGCCCGCCGGCTCGGCAACCGGTGTCTCGTGCTCGGCCCGAATACGGCGATCCAGGAGCAGTGGGTGAAGCAGTGGCGGACCTATCAACCCGCGCTCGTCGAGGCTGGGGACAGTCCCGACCTGGCGGCGCCGATCACCGCACTCACGTACCAGGCGATCTGCGACCTCGACTCCCACAATCCGCTGCTCGAGGAGCAGGTGGCCGAATGGCAGGCCGCCGTGGAGGGCGAGCATCCGAGCGCAGCTGACGCCAATCCTCATCACCGGGCGGAGGCCGCGCGGCTGCGCAGCCACGCCCGCCTGCTGATCGCCGGCTCCGGCGACCACGAGAAGCTGCTCTCGATCCTGCACCCCAACGGCCGGGCCCTGATCGAGCGCATCAAAGCCGCGGGCCAGTTCACGATCGTCCTCGACGAGTGCCACCACCTCCTCGAGATGTGGGGCTATTTGCTTCGTGCGCTGGCGAGCGAGCTCGGGACCAACGTTTTTCTGGTCGGGCTGACGGCGACCCCACCTTCAGAGATGGGAGTGCGCGAGGCATTGCTCTACCAGGAGCTCTTTGGGCGGGCGGATTTCGAGGTGCCGACGCCGGCGGTCGTGAAGGAAGGAAACCTGGCCCCCTACCAGGAGCTCGCCTACATCACCTCGCCGCTGCAGCACGAGACCGCGTATATCGCTGATGAGAAGACACGCTTCGAGGAGCTGCTCACAGAGATGACGCGCCCCGACCTCGGGACCATGTCTTTCACCGATTGGCTGCGCACCCGGATCTTCGAGCGCAAGACAAGGGAAGGAGTCCAGGTCGCATGGCAGCGATTCGAGGCCGACCACCCTGAGCTAGCACTTGCCGGACTTCGGTACTGCTACGCCAACCAGGTCGAGCTCCCGGAAGGTGCGCGTCCAGGAGAGGCTCAACGCCGGCCCCCGGACGCGGACGACTGGGTGACCTTGATCGGCGACTACTGCATCGGACACCTTCGAGAGAGCGCCGATCCCAAGGACATCGAAGCCTGGGAAATGATCCGCAAGTCGCTGCCTTCGCTCGGGTATGTCCTCAGCCTCCAGGGCATTCGCTCATACGTGTCGCCGGTCGATCGGGTGCTCCTTCTCTCCGCGAGCAAAGGCGTGGCCGCGATCGACATCCTGAGTGCGGAATCTCGCGCGCTCGGTTCAAGGCTCCGGGCCCTGCTCTTGTGTGATTACGAGGTCGCTGGCAGCGACGTGGTCGGCAAGCTCCACGGTGTTCTCGACGCCCAGGCCGGATCCGCCGCGTTGCTCCTCCGGACGCTGCTCAGTGACCAGGTGACCGCCGGCCTCGACCCGATCCTGGTGACCGGCCAGACCGTGGCGTGCTCGACGGCGACGGCCACGGCATTGGTGCCCTGGCTGGAGAGGGAGAGCCCGGACCTGAAAGGTCGCCTGGACGTGGCCTCTCTCTTCAGCTCGGTCGCCGGCACCGACGATTGGACGTCCGTGCAGCAGATCAAACCCGCCACCGGCTCCTGGTCCGCGTCGCTCTACCTGCCGCTGATCACGCGCTACTTCGAGGACGGAGCGACCCGCTGCCTGCTGGGAACGCGCGGCCTGCTCGGCGAAGGTTGGGATGCGAAGTCGATCAACGTCCTGATCGACCTGACCGGGGTCACGACCACGACCTCGGTGCACCAGATGCGAGGACGTTCGCTGCGGCTCGATCCCACGGACGCGCAGAAGGTCGCCAACAACTGGGATGTCATCTGCGTCGCTCGCGACCACCCCAAAGGGTCTGCCGATTACGAGCGCCTGGTGCGCAAGCATCGAAACTATTTCGCGATCACGGCCGCTGGGGAGATCGAGTCAGGTGTCGGGCACGTCGATCAACGTCTCTCTCCTTTCGGCCCGCCGGCGGCCGACGTTGTCGCCACGGTCAATCGCGATGTCATCGAGCGGTCGCTACAACGAGACCGGATCCACGCCCTGTGGCGCATCGGCGAGCCATACCGGAACCTCCCCACCGAGACCGTTCGCGTTCGCGCGCAGCGGCCGCTCGGGGTATCCGCGCGGGGATTGACCGCCGGTGCGCCGGGTGAGCCCGCGCCACGCCTGGTTCGGACCCGCGCGCTCGGCGGCGTGGGCGTGGGCGCGGCGGCTTCGTTGATCTTCCTGGTCGCCGGTCAGGACCTGCTGGCGATCGGGTTCGGCGGGCTGCTCGCAGCGGGGGGCCTCGGTTGGGCGGCGCAGTCGATCCGAGCCCAGGCCAGCAGGTTGGGGCCTTCGAGCGCCCTCGAAGACCTTGCCGCCGCGGTGGCGGAGGCGCTGGCGACCACCGGGCTCATCGACAGCAGGCTGACGGCGTCAGCCGTCCGCGTGGTGACACAACCCGACGGCTACTACCGCTGCTACCTGCAGGGTGCGAGCCTGCAAGACTCCAGCGTCTTCGCGACCGCTCTCGACGAGTTGGTTGCCCCCATCCAGTCGCCGCGCTGGATCATCCCGCGCTACGTGTCGGCGCCCTCGCAAAGTTTCTTCGGCGGGCTGCGGCTGCTGGCCGGCCGGCTCGTCAGCCCGCGCCTCGGTTCCACTGTCGTGTATCACGCGCTGCCTGCCCTGCTCGGCGCCAACAAGGCGCGTGTTCAGGCCTTCGAGGCCGCCTGGAACCGGCGCGTCAGCGCGGGCAAGGCGCTCTTCCAGGACGATCCCCGAGCGCAGGCGATCATCCAGCTGCAGCGCGGCGAGGACCTCTTCGCGGTGACGACCCAGATGCGAACGCTCTGGGAGTGAGGATCAGCCCCCAGCCATGATCTTCTTGGCTTCGTCCAGGGTCAGGTCCTCGGAAGGAAGAACGACTTGCGACGCCGCATTCTCCGTGTCAGCCACTGCGACGCCGTGGCTCTTCACAAACGCGATCACGTCGTGGACAGACTGTTTCAAAGCAGCAGGCTGGCCGGCGTCGATCGCGGCGACGACCTTCTGGTCATAGCCGTCCAGCTCGCCCTTGTACGAGCTGGCAAGGCGGAACTGGCCCTCGCCCTGCACGCGGACGACGATATTCGAGGCGGGAAGGGCGATCTGCTGCTTCATCGCCTCGAGCTGGGCCTGCACGGCCGCGTCGCTGCTGCTAGCTCCGAGCTGGCGGTCGATGTCGTCCCCTCCGCTCGAGCCCGCGTCGTCCAGCACACCCGAGTCGAGCAGCTGGCCCACCGCGGCTGAGCGCGCCTGCATCTGAGCGATCTTGTCCCGCGATCGATCGACCATCATGCTGACGTCCGCCATCTGCTCGGACAGGCCGGTGGCGGTTTCGGCCACGTTGGTGCTCGCTTTGGCGGCCTGGTATTGGGCCTTCATGGTGTCCCGCTGCATCCGGAATGTCTCGATCCGTGCCTGAAGCTTCTGCACCGTGATCTCCAGCTTCTGCTCCTGCTGCTTCACCGTCGCGATCTGCTGGGTGAGCCCGTCCAGCTGCGTCCGCGCGAGCTGCGCGCGCGTCAGCGCCTCCCTGGCCAGGTCCTCTTTGCCCTGGCCCAGCGCGGCGCGGGCCTGGTCCTGGAGCTTTGCCATGCTCTGCGTGAGCTGGTCCGCCTGGAGCTCGAGCCGCTTCTCCGAGGTCAGGACGTCGGCGACGCTTCGACGGGCCTGCTGCAGGGCCTCGAGCTGCTTCTGGTAGGAGAGGTCGAGAGCCTGCGATGGGTCCTCGGCCTTGTCGACGGCCGCGCTCACCTTCTGCTGGAAGACGTCTGACATTCGGCGCAGGATGCTCATGGCGCACCTCCAGAAGGCGAACTTGATCCGTATTTGAAGCTCACAGATTCTAAGTGGTTGACGCTGCCTATACTGGCACCGAATGGGGGACCCGGGACCCGGCGGGCCAGCGTCCGATTTCGACCTGCTGGCTGCGTCTCTCCGAGCGGATGCCGCGGACCTCAAGACCTTTCTCGAGGTCCTGGCCACAAAGCTGTCGGAAGCCCTGCCGAACATGGTCCGCGTGGAACGGCAAGGAGGCCTGTTCAAGAAGGACCACCCCGTCCAGTCCATTCGCATCGAGATCGAGGAGCACGGCTATGAGATTCGACGCGCCGCGAGCGGCATCGAGGCGCGCCTGAACCACCAGGTTCGCGGCATCATCCTCAAGAACGAGGTGATGCGCCTGGACCAGTGGATCGAGGCGCTGTCCGAGCACCTGACCAGGCACGCCGAAACCAGCGCCAGCGCCCGCAACGCGCTCGACCAGCTCGTGCGGTGAGCTGTTGACGCAAGCGCCCACGCACACCGCACATTTCCGCCGGCCAAAGTCGATGTTATGGAGGGATCACCACGCCGAATGAGCAGTCAACCCCCCGGCTCGCAAACCCCAAGCGCCCCGCCTCAGCTTCCAAAGCTTGCCCTCGACCGCCTCAACCGCGGCCAGTCAGGCTTTTTCACGTCGGACCTCTCGGTCGACGAGTACCTGCTCATCAAGGCGGCAGGCTTCCATCCGCGCGGCCTCGTGGTGGGCTCGTCGATCTATCACATCGGCGCCCAGATCGGCAATTTCAACCAGAACCAGGAGCTGGGCTATTTGAGCCAGGCGATGTACGAGGCGCGTTTCCTGGCGATGTCGCGCATGGAGGCAGAGGCCGACGCCCTCGGCGCCGACGGCGTGGCAGGGGTGCGCCTGGTCTTCAAGGCTTACGAATGGGGACCCGGACTGGCGGAGTTCATGGCGATTGGAACAGCTATAAAGGCTGATTCAGGCTCTTACAGGACGCCGGCCGGAAAGCCGTTCACGTCCGACCTCAACGGGCAGGACTTCTGGAAGCTGATCAAGGCCGGCCACGCGCCGCTTGGACTGGTCATGGGTACGTGCGTCTACCACGTCGCGCACCAGGGGTTCCGCCAGGCGCTGAGCCAGCTCGGCAAGAACGCCGAGATGCCCAACTACACCCAGGCGATCTACGAAGCCCGCGAGATTGCGATGGACCGCATGCAGTACGAGGCCATTCAGCTCCAGGCCGAAGGTGTCGTCGGCGTGCGGGTGGAGGAGGTCCAGTACTACTGGGGTTCCCACGTGATCGAGTATTTCACGGTCGGCACGGCGGTCCGGCGGATTGACGCCGAGAAGCCGATCCCGGAGCCTCAGCTGGTGCTGCCGGTCAACACCTAGAAAGCCTTCGTGGAATGCGGGGCGATGAGACCCGGGTTCAGAATCCGGGGATTCAGCTATGCCTGACTACCAGCACGACCTTCTGTTTGGAATCAGCGTGCCGCCGAGCGCACGCGACCATGCGGCGTTGCTGGGCACCGCGGAGCTGGCCGACGATCTCGGGCTGGACATCATCGGTTTCCAGGATCACCCCTACCAGTCTGAGTTCCTCGACGCGTGGACTCTTCTTTCTTATGTCGCCGGGAGAACTCAGCACATCCGGCTGTTCCCCAACGTGGCCAACATTCCGCTGCGCCCGCCCGCGGTGCTCGCCCGGAGCGCGGCCGCCCTCGACATCCTGAGCGGCGGGCGCGTCGAGCTCGGACTCGGGGCGGGTGCCTTCCTGGCCCCGATCGCGTCGATGGGTGGCCCACGGCGAACGATGGGAGAGCTCGTGGATGCGCTCGAGGAGGCCATCGTCGTGATTCGCGCCTTGCTCAAGCCTGGACCGCCGGTCAATTTCCGCGGGAAGTACTACTCCTTGACGGCCGCTCACCCTGGCCCGCCGCCGCCGCACCACATCGCGATCTGGCTTGGCGCCTATAAGAAGCGGATGCTGGAGCTCACCGGGCGGGCGGCCGACGGTTGGATTCCCTCACTCGGGTACGCCTCTCCCGACGACCTCGGCAGGATGAACGCGATCATCGACGCGGCAGCCGAGGCGGCGGGCAGAAAACGATCCGATATCCGGCGGGGGTTCAACGTCAGCGGCTCCTTCGCCCCTTCCGCCTCGGGGTTTCTGCAGGGACCTTCGCGCGTTTGGGTCGAGCAGCTGACCCGGCTGGCGCTCGACCACGGCATCAGCGCCTTCAACCTGGGTGTGGCGCCCGGCGCCGATGCTGACGTCAGGACGTGGGCCGATGAGGTGGCGCCCGCGGTTCGTGACGCGGTTGCGAGCGAAAGGCATGGCCGCCGAGCAGCCGGCACGACCCCTCAGCCACCGCCGAACCATGCCGCTGAGGCCGCCGCATTGGCCGCACGTGAGGCCCAGCGCCTGGTGGGTGAGGAGCAGGGGACTCCCCCTGTGGGCCAGGCCGGCCAGCAGACGCTGCTCGCGATCCACCAGCACCTGAGGCAGGAGCTCGCGAGGCTGCGCGAGGTGATCGATGAGGTGCGCGAGGGCCGGTCCAGCGCGGTCCAGGCGCGCTCCTATCTCAACACGATGACGATGCGCCAGAACTACTGGACGCTTGGCGCTTTCTGCGCGGCGTACTGCAGGGTGGTCAGCGTGCACCACGCCATTGAAGATCAGTCGCTGTTCCCCGACCTCAAGGCCGCTGATCAGTCACTCGCGCCGGTCATCGCGCGCCTGCAGCACGAGCATGAGGGCATTGCGAAGGTGCTGGTTGAGGTTGACGCCGCGCTCGTGGCGATGGTCGAGGACGAGGAGCATCTGAACGACGCGCAGTCAGCGGTCGAGCACTTGAGCGACGCGCTGCTGGCTCATCTCAAGTACGAGGAAGACCAGCTGCTCGAGCCCATCGGCCGGCTCGCGATCCAGGTTTAGCCCCGAACGGCAGCACGCCGATTGCCCGGTGCACGCACCAGCCGATTGCAGGGCGCGGCATCGGATATGCCTCCCTAGCATGACTCCATATCATGCCTTCGCCCTCCATCCGCCCCTCTGGATGGATGGCGTTCGGGGCTGCGGCAGTCGCGGTCGCGGCAACCACCGTTGTTTTTGCGCTCATCGTCGGCCTCCCCGTGGGCAGCCCGCGCTTTGTCACCGCCCTGGACGACATCGGTGAGGCGCTTGCGGCACTGATCGCGGCTGGGGCTTGTGCCTGGACGGCGAGTCGATCGGACAGCCAGTTCAAGCGCGGCTGGATGCTTCTGGGCGCGTCCGCGGCGGCCTGGTGCCTCGGCCAGGTCGTCTGGACAGTGGATGAGGTTGTCCTCGGCGTGGCGCCATTCCCGTCGATGGCCGATCTCGGGTTCCTGGCGGCGGTACCGCTCGCAATCGGCGGCTTGCTTTCCTTCTGGACCGCCCCGCGCGGAACGGCCCAGCGCTGGCACCTGTGGCTGGACGGCCTCAACATCGTCCTCGCGCTGACGTTCACGGGGTGGGCGCTGGGGCTCCAGCAGGTTTGGCTCAGTGGAGGAAGCTTCGCCGAGCGGGCGATCGGGCTGGCCTACCCGGTCGGCGACATCCTGATCGCCACCGTCCTCATCCTGGGCATCCGCCGGGCAACCCGCTACCAGCACGCGCGAATGCTTCTCCTGCTCGGAGGCCTGGCTGCGATCTCGATGTCAGACAGCGCCTTCGCCTACATGACCACGAGCGGCACCTATCTGAATGTCTTCGACACGGGATGGGTGGTCGGCTACCTGGTGATCGCCCTGGCGGCGCTCTGGCCCGCGCGCCCCAATGACAGAGTCGCCGACAGGCTGCCCATCGACCTCTGGCAGATCGCGCTGCCCTGGACGGTGGTCGTGGCTGCCGCCACCACCGCGCTTATCGTCGTCCTGCGGGGTGGACGGACCGATCAGTTCCAGACGGAGCTCGCGGTGGCGATGGCGGCACTTCTGATCGTGAGCGAGGTCTTGACCCACATCGACTCGCTTTCCATGGTGGTGACCAGCCGGAGATCGGAAGCCATGCTGGCCGAGGTCATCGCCCAGGCCCCGATCGGAATCGCGCGCGCCGATAAGACTTTCAAGATCATCGACGCCAACCCGGGCATGGCGCAGTTGCTGCGCGACCCACCTGAGGTGATGGTCGGATCCACGATTGCCAAGTACCTGCGGACCGACGACCGGGCACTCGTCTACGAAAAGATCGGTGCCTTGATGAGCGAGGCGGTCGACAGCATCCAGGGAGACAACCTGATGATCCGCGCCGACGCAACCGAGGTCTGGGTGCACTGGACATCGGCCGCGGTGAAGGATGCGGAAGGCGAACTCGAGTACTTCCTGACCACGCTTGAAGATGTCACCGCCACGCATGAGGCGGAAGAGTCGTCCGAGGCGAACCTCCTGATGCTCGAAAGGTTGAACGAGCTCAAGAGCGAGTTCCTCCAGGGTGTCAGCTTTGAGTTCAAGACCGCCTTGATGGAGATCAACGGCAGCAGCGAGCTCCTACGGGACGGCGTCGACCTCGATGCGGCCGAGGTGAAAGCTCTCGCCGGAGACATCTACAAGAACGGAGCCCGGCTCGACACCATGATCACCGAGATGCTCGACCTCGACCGGATCGAGACGGGCCGCGGGAGCCTTTCGGTCGGACCTGTCGACTTGAACGCGATCATCGCTCGGGAAGTCGAACTGGTGAGAGCGAACCTGGAGGGGGCCGTGCTCAGTGTGAACCTCAAGGCGTCGTTACCGGCCGTGGCCGGTGATGCGATCAAGCTGTCCGAGGTCGTGCGGACGCTCTTGCGCAACGCGATCAAATACTCGCCAGACGGAGGATTGATCGTGATCGCCAGCGCATTGCGCCACGGCCAGGTCGAGGTGAGCGTGAAGGACGAGGGTCTGGCCGTCCGCGCCGACTTCGACAACCGCCTCTTCGGTGACGGCGACCTGTACACGAACAACCCCATCCGGAAGGTGGTCGGCACCGGGCTCGGTCTCGGCATCGCCCGCCAGATCGTGGAGATGCACGGTGGCCAGATCGGCGTCGACCACCTCGAAGGAATCGGATCGATCTCCCGTTTCACGCTTCCCGCGGCAAAATCGGTGAGCGCGCACGAGCTCGTGACCGAGGTCGCGATCGCGGGGATGGTCGCGTGAGGTATCCACGCTCGCTTGCAGCCACGACGCTGGCAGCACCGTGATGGCGGTGCTTCATCTAGGCCGCTCGGCGCTTCGATCCACCCGTTCGCTCGCCTTGCGCCAGCCCTGAAATCACAAGGACCGGCCGCTTGGAATGCATGACCAGCTCGTGGCTCACGCTTCCGAGCACGAGCTCTGCGATCCCGCCGCGTCCTCTGCGACCGACGACGATCAGGTCCGCGTCAACCTTGTCACCGACAGCGGCCAGCACCGAGGCGGGCCGCCCATCCTCCATCAAAGTGCGGTATTTGACTCTGGCGGTCCGCAGCCGCTTGCACCAGTCGCGTTCGAATTCCTTCTTCATCTCGGCCCGCCATTCCGGATCGAACTGCGGGAGCGGGACCGGAGCGCTATAGGCGGTATCGAAGTAGACGGGCGGTGCGATCGCAAACACGGCGACCACCTCGGAGCCCATCCCCTTCGCCATCCGAGCAGCCCACTCGACGGCGGCCTCGGAGTGCTCTGAGCCGTCTACGCCCACGACGATCCGCCTGATGCCTGAACGCTTTGTCGCCATGTCTGCCTCCTAAAACGGCCCCTTCATCGAATATCGAGGTGCAGGTCGAGGGCGGGCGCATCGTCCTGCCTGCCGATGATGACCAGGGCTGCGCCTTCTGCCGGGCCGATGGTCATGGTCGTGGAGTTGTTGAAGAAGTTCTGGTTCCCGCCAAGCCGCCCGTCGGTATAGCTCGGCAGGGCGCCGGCGGCCTTGCTCTTCGCGCCCACCACGCCGGCGATCGTCAGGTTGCTTTCCGTGAACGGAATCCTTACCGACACTCCGATTCCGATGCCAACGTTGATCAGGCTCAGGATGATGCCTACCGTAAGCACGAAAAAGAACCCGCCGCCTCCACATCCGCAACCCCGGTTGCGGTAACGGCTGCGGCCGCCGGCTGGCCGGCCGGTCGACTCCTCGCCCATCACCGAAAGCCTACTCAGTCCACACCGGTAGCCGCGCCAGGGCCGAGCCCCCGATGTGAGGTACCGCCCGCGTATGTAACCTGGACTCACAGATTCCCAGGAGGTCAAACCGATGACAGACACCAACACGAAAGAGGCCTGGAACCGTTTCCAGGCGGATATGAAATCGCTCGCGAGCGAGCTTCACCGCCATTACAAGGACGCGGATGACCGGAAGCGAACCGCGGAGGTCGACAGCGCGCTACGGCAGCTCGGCCAGGCCGCCGAGAAGGTCTTTGAATCCCTGGATAAGGCCACGAGCGATCCGGAGGTACGGGCCCGCACGAAGCAGGCGGCTCGATCGCTTGGTGTTGCGCTGGCCGGGACGTTCAGGGAGGTCGGGGAAGAGCTGGATAAAGCTCTCCGGCAGAAGACCACTCCCAAGTAGCGCTTCGCGCGGCGGTTCAGGTCTGGGACGCTACTCGGCTACCGACACGATGGCGGTTCGCGCGGCAGGCTGAAAAAAGGAAGGGCCGCTTCGATGCGGCCCTTCGGCTGTCTGTGGTTGAAGCCGGCTAGGCGCGTGCCGCTCCCTTGCGTGGGGCGTAGTACTGGCGCCAGATCAGACGGTGGATGGGGATCCAGCGTGGTATGTCGCGCAGGATTGGGATAAACGGCACGAGCGCCAGGGCGGCGGTCAGGGCCGTCATGAGGATGATGACCCCGAGATCGGCGTTGGACGAGTTGAAGCCCAAAAAGCCGGTCGGGCTGTTGAATGGAGTCACCTGGTACCACATCGTGTAAAGCCAGAGCCAGGTTTGGCCCGGGTACTGGCCCGTCTCATTCATCATTCCCCACTGGCTCCCGGTGAGGTGCGCTTGCTGCGCCAGGCCGGCGAGGTAAGTGCCATCGCCCATGAACAGCAGCGGCTGCGTGTAGTCCGTCTGGTAGAAGCGACCATTGATCGCCAGCAGACCGTCGAGGCCGCCGGCCTGGGCGATCCCGACGAGGTTCGACATCATCACCGGGAGAGGGCCGTAGTCGCCGGTCGCCACGGCCACGCCGCCGTCGGTCACCGTTGCATTGGCGAGTGCCTTCGAATAGGCGTCGAGCCATTTCGTCTGCTGATCAGCTGTGGCGTTCTGCCACGTGCTGAGCGCGGCGCCGAGGGCGGTGTTGCTGAAGCTGGCCTTCTGAAGCGGTTGGATGACGAAGGTGTTGGCCGAATCGATCGGGATACGCACTCCGAACCACTTCTGGGGCGCGATCGGCCCAAAGCTCTGGCCGGGTCCGACTGAGTTGTAAGGAGGCCCGTACACGGCACTGGTTGTCGCGCCTGCGAGCTCATTGGTCGCTGTGGTCACCAGGTCCACGGGGTTCTGCTGCGCCCAGGTGGCGATCGTCACCGGCGGCACGTCGGGCGAAGACAGCACGGCCGCAATGAGCAGAGCCAGCACGCCGACGCCCACCATCGCCAGGACGAGCTCTTTGACCAGGTCATAGCGCACCATGCGCACGCCGCGGTAGTACTCCTCTTGAGTCGCGCCCATCGATTTCATGGCCGCGCGCCTCCTTCGGGATCGATCGGTTTCACAACACCGCGCGTGCGCACCATCACGATGTGAGCCACCACCAGGATCGTGATCCCGATTGGCAGCAGCATCACGTGCAGCCCATACATCTGGCCGAAGTTCAAAACGCTGAAGAAGGCTCCGATGCCTGCGCCGTTCATCGCGTCCTTGGCGTTGATGGCGACGAACTGCGACGCGAAGTTTTGCTGAGACAGGTAGCCGGTGAAGGCAGTGAGGATGCTGATGCCAAAGATGATTACTCCGATCATCCACGTCGCCGCGCGACCACTGCGCCAGCCGGCCATGAAGTACTGGCCCCAGAGGTGCAGGACCATAAAGATGAAGAACAGCTGGACGGACCAGAAGTGGAGGCTGTTGAAGAACCTTCCGACCCGCGAGTCATGCCACCACTGCGGTCCCATGAAGGAGAGGACGACGCCGCTCGCGATCACCCAGGCCAGTGCCGCGATGGTGACCACGCCGAAGACGTAGACCCATGACCCGACGTAGTAAGGCTGCCGGTCGGGGAGCAGGTGGTCCATCGGCAGGTGACGGTCGATCGCCTGGCGCAGGCGCAGAGTCCAGCTCCTGGACTCGGGAGCGGTCGCTCCGGGACTGGCCCCCTCCGAGCTACTTGTTGCCGACATCGTCACCCTCCTCGCCGCCATGCGGGAACGGCGCGATGAGCGCGATCGCAAAAAGAACGATCATTCCGCCGATCACGATCAAGTTCGGAACCGAGATGAGGATGAAGCCCCAGTGAAAGTACGCCGCCGGTGTATCCACGAGTCTCTCCTTCGTCGCCCTAAGGCGTCAATCTGGACCTGCCGGATGATCGTGTCAACCGCTGTCGAATCCGAGGTGTCAATTTAAACGTGGAGGGCGAGCGCTGACAACCGCCGAGAGGTCGGCGCGATGGTTGGTGGGGCAATGCTTGAGCGATCCGCCGCTGTACTCACAAGTGTGATGCTGCCGCATGGGGGCTCCTCTGCTTACGGCCGAAAGACCCCTCTCGCGCGGGACCAGGCTCTAAGGCTCTCCTGCTATATGGCAGACGTCAGGCGGCTCGCCGGCCTGTTGACTTGGCTTCAGAGCCGTCCAAGAGCTCAATCAAAAACCTCGCAAGAGGCCAAATTTCAGGAGGAAACGTCGTGAACAAGGAAATTCGGTGGCGGATCATCAGTCTTCAGGCGATGCTCGTCATCATTCTCATGGGAGCTTCAGCCTTCCTTTTCTACGAGGGCAGCTTCGTGACCGGAATGGTCAAGGACGAGCTGACCGCTCAGCAGGTCTACTTCCCGACCGCCGACCAGATCAAGACCGGCGGCGCGCTCGACCCGGCGGTGTTCCCGCAGGAGATTCGGGACCAGGCCGGCAACCAGGTCACCGACGGTAACCAGGCGAGGATCTATGCCAACGACTTCCTCGGCAAGCACTTGCAGGATGTCGCAGGCGGCTCGACCTACGCCTCGATCGGCACCAAGATCACGGCCGCGAACACCGCGCTAGCCGCCGCGTCGAAGACGGACCCGAACTACGCAACACTTCAGGCCAACGTCGCGACACTCAACGGCCAGAAGACCACCCTGTTCACCGGTGAGATGCTGCGCGCCACGCTCCTCAACTCGTGGGGCTGGTGGACGCTCGGCCTTTACACAACCTACGCCGGCATCGGACTTTTGATCGCGGCCCTCGGGGTTCTCGGAGCCGCCCTCTTCGAGGTCCTCGTGGCTGTCCGCAAGCCCGAATCAGTCAAAGTCAAGGTCGGGCAGAAAATCATCGCCTGACGGCACTTCGGGACGGCAAACTCCGGCGGGCTTTGGCCCGCCGGACCTTTTTTTGTAGTGGTGAATAGGAGACACTGACACACGTGGCACTTTCGCAGCCCGTAGACAGCGAGGTAAGCTCGCCCCGCCGCCCCCGAGTTCGCAATCCATACAGCCGTCTACCCAACTGGCTGTACCCGGCCTTCGTGGTCGTCGCGCTCAGCCTGTTCGGCATCTTCGCCATCTGGGTCGTGTTCTTCCAGCACGAGGGCTATTACGCCCCCTACCTCAGCCCGTTCTACTCGCCGCTGATCAAGGTCGGTCCGATCCCCCCCGGCGTCTGGGTCGCCTGGGCGCCGCTGGTTTTCCGCCTCACCTGCTACTACTACCGCAAGGCCTACTTCCGAAGCTTCTTCGGGCATCCGCGCTCGTGCGCAGTGCCTGAGCGCGCCGGCCGGCGGTATCGCGGCGAGACCGTGTTCCCGTGGGTCTTCAACAACTTCCACCGGTTCGCCTTCTACGCCACGGTGGTCCAGGTCGTCTTCCTCTGGTTCGACGCCATCATCGCGTTTGACTTCGGCGGGCGGTTCGGCATCGGACTGGGCAGCGTGCTGATGCTTGCCAACGTTGTTCTGCTCTCCGGGTACACGTTCGGCTGCCACGCCTTCAGGCACCTGGCCGGCGGAGACCTCGACTGCTTCTCGTGCTCGCTCGCGGCTCGGGCGCGGCACAAGCTGTGGAGGGGCGTAACCGTGCTGAACATCAGACACGACCGTTGGGCGTGGGCGAGCCTGCTCACAGTGGCCGGAACGGACATCTACATCCGCCTCCTGCTGGCCGGAGTGCTGCACGACCCGCGGTGGGTCCTGTGACGACCGCCTCCTACGAGACGGTCGAGACCGACGTCCTCGTCCTCGGAGCGGGAGGAGCGGGGCTGCGCGCTGCCATCGCGGCGGCTGAGGCCGGCACGCGCGTGATGGTCGTCTGCAAGTCGCTCCTGGGCAAGGCGCACACGGTCATGGCCGAGGGCGGCGTGGCCGCTGCCATGCACAACGTCGCCTACCAGGACTCGTGGGAGGTGCATTTCGCCGACACGATGAAAGGCGGCAAGCTCATCAACAACTGGCGGATGGCCGAGATTCACGCCAAGGAATCGCCGGACCGCGTCCTGGAGCTCGAGCGCTGGGGCGCCATTTTCGACCGCACCTGGCAGGGGCGAATCCACCAGCGGCCCTTTGGAGCGCACACGTACCCGCGCTTGGCCCACATCGGGGATCGCACCGGGCTCGAGCTTATCAGGACCCTCCAGGACCGCGCCGTGCATACCGCCGGTGTAGACGTCCACATGGAGACGACGGCGTTCAAGCTGCTGACGGCAGACGGCCGAGTGGTCGGCGCGCTCGCCTACCGGCGCTCGGATGGCTCGCTGATCCTTTATCGCTGCTCTGCGCTCGTGCTCGCCTCGGGGGGCGCCGGGAAGATGTACCGCGTCACCTCGAACTCGTGGGAGAGCACGGGCGACGGGATCGCGCTCGCGTACGACGCCGGCGCGCAGCTCCGTGACATGGAGATGGTCCAGTTCCACCCCACGGGCATGGTCTGGCCCGCGGGCGTGCGCGGCCTACTGGTCACCGAAGGGGTGCGCGGCGAAGGTGGCGTGTTGAAGAACAAAGACGGCGAGCGCTTCATGGAGAGATACGACCACGAGCGAATGGAGCTGTCGTCGCGAGACGTCGTGGCCCGCGCCATCAACTCGGAGGTCATTGCCGGCCGCGGGACACCGCACGGCGGCGTTTACCTTGACATCAGCCACAGGAAGCCTGAGTTCATCAAGAGCAAGCTCCCATCGATGTACGAGCAGTTCCTGAAGCTCTCAAAAGTCGACATCACCAAGCAGCCGATGGAGGTGGCGCCAACTCTTCACTACATGATGGCCGGCGTGCGGGTTGAGCCCGAGACCGGCGCGACGAACGTCCCCGGACTCTACGCCGCGGGCGAGCTCGCGGCAGGGCTGCACGGGGCCAATCGCCTGGGCGGCAACTCCCTGAGTGACCTGCTGGTCTTCGGCAAACGGGCCGGAGAAGCGGCGGCCGCCGCGTCCAAAGGCAATCCAAAAGCTGCCGCTGCCAAGCTCGATCAGGCCCAGGTCGAGCAGGCGATCGCCGAGCTGATGGCGCCACTCGACCGGCCCGCGGGCGAGAATCCGTACAAGCTCCAGGCGGAGATTCAGGATGTGATGACGGCTCACGCTCCAATCGTTCGCGATGCGGCCGGGCTGCAAGCGGGGCTCGAAAAGATCCTCGAGCTCCAGGCGCGCGCGGCGCAATGCGGCGCGGGAGGCTCCAGCTCGCTGGCTTTCAACCCCGGCTGGCATACCGCGCGTGACCTGCGGTCGATGCTGGTCAACGCCGAGGCGCTGCTGCGGTCGGCGCTCGAGCGCAAGGAAAGCCGTGGCGCCCACGCTCGCTCGGACTATCCGAAGACCGACGATCAGCTTGCTTCGGTCAACTACATCACAAAGGAAACGCCGCATGGCATGAGCGTGGAGGCTGTATCCATCCCGACCATGCCCAGCCATCTCGCCGAGATCTTGCAGCGGTCCTATGCGACCTACACGCCGGAGGAGATGGAGTAAATGGAGCTGACAAGCCTCGACCTCAAGATCTGGCGCGGGGATGCCAAAGGTGGGGACCTGGTTTCATATCGCGTCCCGGTCCGCGAAGGGATGGTCGTCCTCGATGCCGTGCTGTGGGTGCAGGCCAACATGGCCTCCGACCTCGCCGTACGGTGGAACTGCAAGGCGGCCAAGTGCGGGTCGTGCTCGGCCGAGATCGACGGTTTTCCGCGCCTCATGTGCAAAACGCCGATCGACGAGTACGGAGGGCGCTTGAGCGTCGGGCCGATGAAAGCGTTCCCGGTCATCAAGGACCTTGTGACCGACGTCAGCTGGAACTACCAGGTCAACAAGGAGATCCCGCCGTTCACGCCGAGCGACAAGGACCTCTCCAGCAGCGAGCCATGGCGGATGCAGCAGAAGGACGTCGAGCGCGTGATGGAGTTCCGCAAGTGCATCGAGTGCTTCCTGTGCCAGGACGTCTGCCACGTCTTGCGCGCCCACGATCTGAAAGGGGCGTTCCAGGGTCCGCGAGCCATGGTCAGGATCGCGAGCCTCGAGATGCATCCGAAGGACGTCCTCGACCGGCGTCCACTCCTGAAGGGCAAGGCCGGGATCGGCTACTGCAACGTGTCGAAATGCTGCACCGAGGTTTGTCCGGAGCACATCCACATCACCGACAACGCGATCATCCCGCTCAAAGAGCGAATGGACGACGTCTATTTCGACCCGGTGCGGTCATTGGTCAACCGGCTTGGAGGCCGGTCCCGAAAGCGTCCGGCTGACTGACTATCTCCTTGAGGTAGGGCCATTCGGCCCTGGCAAAACGGGACTGTTGGCACCTGTGGCGCCGCAACTTGAGGTCGATACTCCGCAGTGTGTTCGTCCAGCATTCGGTTCACATCAACCAACCAATCGCGACCGTCACAGCTGCCGTCGCCGCGGGCCCTCGCCAGTGGTTCCCACGCTTCGATGGTCCAATCCACGCCCAGATTGCTTCACGGGTCTCCGGTCTTGGGCTCCGGAAGAATGTCGTCATCGACGTCGGCGCGCCGCTGACCGCCGGCGATTGGACGGAGGTTCCCATCACCTGGGAAGCCACGTTCATAAAGCGGTTGTTTCCCGTGATGACTGGAAAGGTCGAGCTTGCGCCGGTGGATGCTCAAATCACCAGGCTGACGGTCTGCGGCATGTACCAGCCCCCGCTCGGCCATCTGGGCGAGCAGCTTGACGAAGCCGTCATGCACAGAGTGGCAGAGGCAACCGTCAAGGACCTTGCCGAGTCGATCGCGATCAGGCTCGAGGCGCTGGCTGCGGACGCTGCCAACGCGACAGTTAGGCCAGTCTGACGCGGGTCTTTCGCTTGCTTTGTTAGTTCGACCCGGGTGTCGTGGTGTGCCGGGCCAGGTAGGCGGCCGCCTCAGCACGGCGAGCGACCTCCAGCTTCGACAGGATGGTCGAGACATAGTTCTTGACGGTCTTCTCAGCCAGCTTGAGCTCCTTGCCAATCTGCCCGTTGGTCATTCCCTTCGCGATCAAGGTCAGGATGCGTTCTTCTTGCGCCGATAGGCGCGCGAGCTTCTCATCGCGCATCGTCTTGCCCTTGCGAAGGCGCTCGAGCACGGAACGGGTGACCTCGGGATCGAGGAGGCTCCTGCCGGCGCCGATTTCGCGGATCGCACGGATCAGCTCGCCGCCCCGGATCTGCTTGAGCACGTAGCCGGCGGCGCCCGCCATGATCGAGGCGAAAAGCGCCTCGTCGTCGGCGAACGAGGTGAGCATCAGCACCTGGGTCTTTTCGAGCTTGGCGCGGATCTCGCGGGTCGCCACGATCCCGCTGCCGTCAGCCAGCCTCACGTCCATCACGACCACATCGGGTCTGGTCCGCATCGCCTGGTCGATCGCCTCTTGTACCGACCCGGCCTCGGCTACGACAGTGAGGTCGTCGTTCGCGTTGATCAGCGATTTGACGCCGTCACGGACGACCTCGTGGTCATCCACCAGAAGAATGCGGAGCCGGTCTTTTGGCATGCGCTCTATAGTCTCATGCCGCGAGTGGGGCTTCCCATGGTTTGCGAGCCCTTGAATGGGGTGCTGAGCGACTCTACCGCCTGACCGGAAACTTTAGGCTCAGCTTCGTCCCCTTGTCCTTCGCGCTGGTGGTGCGGAGCGTGCCTCCCATGGCCACAGCGCGTTCGCGCATGTTGCGCAAGCCATTGCCCGACGATGGCCCGGAGGTATCGAAGCCAACTCCGTCGTCTTCGATCGTGAGGATCGCTTCGGTGCCTCGGCGGCTCAGGCGAACCGCGGCGTGCTTGGCTCGCGAGTGGCGGGTGATGTTCGACAGAGCCTCGCGTGTCACCTGGACGATTTCGTGTGATTGGGACGATAGAATGGCCGAAAGCGCACCATCCACCTCGACCGCGATTGGAATGTGCGATGTCGAGCTGATCTCCTCCCCGAGCGCTTCGAGGGCCTGGTTGAGCTGCCGGTCGGCCAGAATCCCCGGCCTCAGGCCAAAGATGTAGTTGCGCAGGTCCCCGATGACGCGGTCGAGCTCCTCCACCGCCCTTTCGACACGGGCCGAGGTCTCGGGCGAGCCTGACATCAGCGCTGTGCTCTGGAGGTTCATTCCAACGGCAAACAACGATTGGATGATCCCGTCATGGAGCTCTTTGGCGATGCGCTCTCGTTCCTCCATGAGTTCGAGGCGCCGGAGGTCGGTCTGGGCACGGGCATACTGGATCGCGACCGAAGCCTGGTCCGCAAACGTCTCCACGAGGCGGACGGTCTCCCGGTTGAACAGGCGCCCGCCCGTCAGATTGGCCACCATCAGGGTGCCCGTGGCGCGGCCGCTGACTCGCAGGGGGACGAAGATGGCCGGTCCCACCCGCCCCAAACGGAGGATCGGCTGGTAACCGGCGCGATGGGCTGCGGCCGCCTCTGTGACAAGGGGCTGGCCCGACTCCATCACCTCGCCCGAGATCGACTTCCCGGCCGGCACAGATTGCCCTAGAACTTGTTCAGCTTGCGCCCCCACCGCTGCGGCCACCACCAGCATGCCTGGGTTCGCGCTGGTCGTGAGGATGGTCGCCGAATCGGCGCCCGCCAGGTCTCGTGCGTGCTCGGCGATTGCTGCGAGCAGTGAGTTGGCGTCGGAGCCGGCCAGGATGTTGCCGGTGATGCCTCGGAGGGCATCCAGCCATCGCTCGCGCTGGTGGGTCTGCGCGTAGAGCATCGCGTTGGCGATCGCCACCCCCGCCTGCGTGGCCAGGATGACCAGGGATTCCTCGTCTTCCTGGCTGAACTTCGGCGCGCTGCGCTTCTCGGTGAGATAGATGTTGCCGTACACCTTCCCCATGGCCTTCACCGGTGCCCCCAAGAAGGACCTCATCGGAGGGTGATGCGGGGGAAACCCGACTGACTTCGGATGCTCCCCGATGTTCTCGATCCGGATCGATCGCGGCTCGCGAATGAGCATCCCGAGGATTCCTCGGCCACGCGGCAGCGGTCCGATGGCGCGGCGTTGCTTCGCCGGGAGCCCGGTGGTGATGAACTCCACCAGCTCGCCTCCCTCACCGATCACGCCAAGCGCACCGTAACGGGCATCCGCGACCTGGGCCGCAAGATCCACGATGCGCTGGAGCACCATCGGCAGCGACAGCTCCGATGCAAGGGTCAGGCCCGCCTCGATCAGCGCGTCCTTCCGATCCGGCCGGCGTCTCATCCGTGGCGAATCTACGCCATGCCCGGGATCGATGTGCGTACCTCTGCGTCCAGGGGGCCGGGGTCCTGTCAGCAACCGGGCCGTTCGACCCTATTGGGGGCGCGGACGCCATGGAAAGCTGGTGCCGTGGAACCTGCGCAAAGATTCGAGAGGATCCTTCTCGCCACCGACGGCAGCGACGCGTCGCAGGCTGCTGTCGAAACGACGATCGCGATCGCCAAATCACTGACCGCGAAGGTAAGGGTCGCGCAGGTCTGGAACCTCGAAGTGCGCCATCGTCATGGCCATTGGGATGTCGAGGTCCGAGGCGAGGCAGGGAAGCTCGTCGACGCGACCGTTGAGCGACTGTTCCGTGCGGGCGTTTTGGCAGAGCGCGAGATCTGCCGGGCGGACGGCGAGCATGTCGGCGCGGCCATCGCCTGCGCGGCCAAAGCTTTCGAGGCCGACCTGGTGGTCATCGGCTCGCGGGGCCTCTCGGACTGGCAGTCGTTGAGCATCCACAGCACCAGCCAAGAGCTGTTGTGCGGCCTTGACTGCCCGGTGCTGATCGTGCGGGCCCGACCGATCGGAGCTGCCGTCAGGACACCGAGGATTGTGTTTGCGATCGCGAGTGGTGACGACCTGGGCAAAAATGTGCGGGCAGCGGTCGCGATTGCGCCGTCGGAGACGTCGGTGATGGTCGTGCATATCGCACGGGCGGTCTTCAGCCTCCAGGGCTTCGCACACGTGGAGTCGAGTGATGAGATCCGCGAAACAATCTCGCGAGCGTGCCGGCTGCTGGCAGATGGGGGCGTCCCGGTACACGGCATTGTCGCCCACGAGGGACCGGTCGCGCCAACCGTGGCCAAGATCGCCACGGACTGGAATGCCGACCTGATCCTGGTCGGATCGAGCCGCATGGGCGACATCGGGAGCCTGTTCCTAGGTCCGGTGTCGCACGACCTTCTTCACGGCACCGATCGGCCGGTTCTCACCGCCGAACGAGTGCGGGCATGAACAGCCTTCCTCGCCACCGGACCGTTGCGGATGTGATGACAAGTCGCGTGCACGTGGCCGGCCCGCTCGCCCCGTTCAAGCTTCTCGTGCGATTGATCGAGGAAAACCGGGTCAGCGCGATTCCAATCGTCGACCAGCGGGGCGTTCCGGTCGGAATCGTTTCAGAGTCTGATCTGCTGCTCAAGGAGCGGCGCGCCGAGCTCGAATCTTCGCGCGACTTGCTGCACGTTCACAAGCGCCGCCTCGAGCGGGCCAAGGCCGCAGGCACTGTTGCATCGGATTTGATGACGTGCCCCGCGATCACAGTCCCGTCCGATACCGGCCTTGGCGAGGCAGCACGCCTGATGCAAGAGAGGAATGTCCGCCGGCTTGTGGTGGTCGACCAACGCGGCCGGATCGCCGGCATCGTGAGCCGCAGCGACCTGCTGCAGGTTTACCTTCGCTCCGACGAGGAGCTGCGTGAGGAAATAGCGGGCAAGTTGATCCCCGCGGTTCTGATGCCGCCGGACGACGCGGTTGACGTCGAAGTCAGCTGGAACGTTGCCACTCTTTCTGGTCAGGTCGACCGGAAAAGCGATGCGGACATCTTGACTCGCATGACGAAGGAGCTCGACGGTGTCGTTGCGGTGGTCGATCGACTCAGCTATCGCTGGGACGACACCGACAGCGCACCGATTCGGCCGGTCTCACTCGAGCGCTCCTTCAGATCCATCTAGGTCGAGAGCCCGCTCCGAGCTGCGTTCTGTCCCGAAACCAATGGGACCTTCGGCCCTCGAATGACTCTCCTATCAGGAACACCCTGGATGTCGGCGACACACCGGCGCCAGCTCAGTCCGTTTGCAGATCAAAAGAGGTATCAACCATGAGAGCACTCGTATATCACGGCCCCGGACTGCGGTCCTGGGACGACGTACCCAACCCGACCATCCAGGCGCCGACCGACGCCATCGTCAAGATCGACACCGCCACCATTTGCGGATCCGACCTGCACATCCTCAAAGGCGATGTGCCGGCCGTGAAGCCAGGCACCATCCTCGGCCACGAGGCGGTTGGAACGATCGTCGAGACAGGCGCAGCCGTCACCAAGTTCCAGATTGGCGACCATGTCCTTGTTTCGTGTATCACCTCGTGTGGCAGCTGCCGATTCTGCAAGGAGGCTCGCTACGGCCAGTGCACCGGCGGGGGTGGCTGGATCTTCGGCCACCTGATCAATGGGCTGCAGGCGGATTACGCTCGCGTCCCGTTCGCGGACAACTCGCTGTACAAGGTTCCCTCCGGGCTCACCGATGATCAGGTCCTGTTCCTGTCCGACATCCTTCCGACTTCCTTCGAGGTCGGCGTCCAGAACGGGCGCGTGCGACCAGGCGACACGGTTGCCATCGTCGGCGCGGGTCCGATCGGATTGTCGGCGGTCATGACAGCGAAGCTCTACACCCCAGCTCGGATCATCGTGATCGACCTTGACGACGGCCGGCTCGCGAAAGCGAAGGAGTTCGGCGCTGACGTCACGATCAACAACGGCCGCGAAGATGCGGTCAAGCGGGTTTTCGAGCTGACGGCTGGTCTGGGCGCCGACGTCGCCGTCGAGGCGGTCGGGATCCCGGCCACCTTCGAGCTCGCCGCGGAGCTGATCCGCGCTGGCGGAACGCTCGCCAACGTGGGCGTGCATGGCAAGCCCGCAACCCTTCACCTGGAGAAGCTCTGGATCAAGGACGTCACCATCACCACCGGGCTGGTCGACACGCGCACGATCCCACAGCTGCTCTCGCTGATCGAGGGTGGCAGGCTCGACCCCACAGTGCTGGCCACCCATCGCTTCTCGATGGACTCGGCAATGGAGGCGTATGACGTGTTCAGCAACGCGGCGAAGACGCACGCGCTGAAGGTCGTTCTCACCGGCACTCCGGTCTCTGGCAACACGAAGTCGAAGGTTGCGGCAACAGCCTCGGCTTAAATCGACGCCGGACGGGGCCGCGGCCCCGTCCGGTTCTTTGTTTCCGGATCGGTCCATGCGTCCCCTGGGCTTCAAGGCCTAACGGCACTAATGTGCGCATCAGCTGGCGCCAACACTGATGAAGGCGACAGTGACGATTGAGACCCTGGCGTCAGCCATTACGCTGGTACCCATGAGCGGCCCGCGTGCGGTGGTCACCAAGGTCCGCCACCGGAGCCAGCGCGCCGGATGGTTGCGAGCTGCTGTCCTGGGCGCCAATGACGGAGTCGTTTCGGTGGCCAGCGTTGCGATCGGGGTGATTGCATCGGGGGCATCGACCCGTTTCGTGCTGACGGCTGCCATCGCCGCGCTCGTTGCGGGAGCGATGGCGATGGCCGCCGGCGAGTACGTCTCCGTCAGCTCGCAGCGAGACACCGAGCGAGCCGATCTCAAGCAGGAGCGTGTCGAGCTCCAGGCGCATCCGGACGTTGAAAGGCAGGAATTGGCGGCCATCTACATCAGCCGCGGGCTTTCGACGGACCTCGCCGGCGAAGTCGCCGATGCGCTCACCGCTTCTGACGCACTCGGCGCCCATGCCCGCGACGAGCTTGGACTGGCTGCCATCCTGGCCCGTCCCGTTCAGGCGGCCGTCTACTCGGCCCTGAGTTTCACAGCAGGAGCGCTTCTGCCGATTTTCGCTTGCATCGTCGTGCCTGGTGGGGTTCGGACGCCGGCGGTAGTCGTGAGTGCTCTCCTGGCCCTGGTTGCGCTTGGGATTGCGGGGGCCCGTGCAGGCGGCGCGCCGATGCTGCGCGCAGCGCTCCGGGTTGGCGTGGGAGGCGGATTGGCAATGTCGGTCACCGCGGCGGTAGGTCACCTGGTCGGCGGGATCGCGCTTTAGCGACGCTGATTCAACCGGCGTCGATTCCGAAGCCGGCCATTCGTCGTCTTCATGAAAGGCCGATCAAGGCTTGAAACCTCTGGAGGCGAGCGAATGGCACAAGGAAAGGTACAGACGAAACACCCGCTGGGCAAGAGCAACAAGCCCATCGACAGGCGCGATTACGAGACGTTCAAGGCCGCCATCCTCTCTGCTCTCCGGCGCCAGGAGCTCACTCACGCAGAGCTGCTGAACGAGCTCAGCAGGAGCTTGAAAGGCAAGTTTTCGGGCAACGTTGGCTGGCATGTAATGGTCGTGAAGCTCGACCTAGAAGCTAGAAAGGTCATCGAAAGGACCTCCTCCAGCCCACAAAAATACCGGCTGAAACCGCGGTGACCCCCGATCCGAAGGCGGGCAAGCTGCAGATCCTCGCCACCGAGCACTGGAGCCTGCTCGCGACCCGTTCGCTGACCTACAGGGAATCCCTGGGCCGCGTGAACGTGTTCCTTGCCATCCTGTCCGGTGGGGTCATCGCCCTGGCGCTCGTAGCGCAGGCCGACCGCTTTGGCACGACCTTCATCGCGATCGCCGTTCTCACCCTCCTGGTGGTCCTGTTCGCGGGCATCGCCACCATCGCCCGCCTCATGCAACTCAATCGCGACGACTACCGGTGGGTGGTCGGCATGAACAGGCTTCGACACGGGTACCTGGAGCTGCATCCCAAGCTGGAACCGAATTTCATCACCAGCCCTCATGACGACGTGCCGGGCGCGCTGCGGACATTGGGAATCGACATCACCGCGAGTCGAGGGTTGGGCTCGGCTTTTCACGTTTTCCAGACCTTGCCGGGCATGCTCTCGGTGATCGTCGCGGCAGTCGCCGGCGCGATTGGAGCTCTGGCCGCTCTCACGACCGGCATTCCGTCCCTGGGCGTGGTGCTGGCGGCCGCCGGCACGTTCGTGGTCGCGGTACTCGTGATGGGGATCTGGGGTTCACGATCTTTTGGCGGTCGCAGGGACCCGAGCCTCGAGCCGCGTTTCCCTTCGCCGAAGACTTAGTTCGCAGTTACCCTTTGCGTCTAGACCTAAGTCGGCCGCCCAAAGGCGGCCGCTGCCGACGAGAGGGTTCAGGAGGGGTGGAATGGCGAAAAAGTTCCTGCTCAGCGAGAGCGACATACCTGAGCGTTGGTACAACATCCTGCCGGACCTTCCGGCACCCCCGTTTCCTTACCTCCACCCGGGCACGCTTCAGCCCATGGGCCCGGCCGACCTGGCCCCGATCTTCCCCCAGGCGATCATCGCCCAGGAGGTCTCTGCCGAGCCCTGGATTGAGATCCCGGAAGAGGTCCGAGACATCTATCGCATCTGGCGCCCGAGCCCGCTGTACCGGGCCGACCGGCTCGAGAAGGCGCTGGACACGCCGGCGCACATCTACTTCAAGTACGAGGGGGTTTCGCCGGCCGGCTCGCACAAGCCGAACACGGCCGTCCCGCAGGCCTACTACAACTCCAAGGAAGGCGTCAAACGCCTGACGACCGAGACCGGTGCCGGGCAGTGGGGATCGGCGCTGTCGTTCGCGGGAGCCCTGTTCGGTCTCGAGGTGACCGTGTACATGGTCAAGGTGTCGTACGAGCAGAAGCCATATCGCAGGGCGATGATGGAAACCTGGGGCGCCACGGTGCACGCCTCGCCGACCAACCTCACCAACGCCGGACGCGGGATCCTCGCGGACGATCCCGACTCGCCGGGCAGCCTCGGAATCGCCATCTCGGAAGCGGTTGAGGACGCGGCCACGCACGACGATGCGAAGTACTCGTTGGGCTCTGTCGTCAACCATGTCCTCCTCCACCAGACGGTGATCGGTCTAGAGGCCAAAAAGCAGATGGAGATGGCCGGGGAGTATCCGGATGTGGTGATCGCCTGCGTCGGCGGGGGCTCGAACTTTGCCGGCCTGACGTATCCCTTCATCGGCGACAAGCTGAAGGGTCGCCACCCCGCAACCCGTTTCATCGCCGCGGAACCGGCCGCATGCCCAACCCTCACGCGAGGCGTTTACGCGTACGACTTCGGCGATGCCGTGGGCCTCGGCCCGGTCGTGAAGATGTTCACGCTCGGCCACAGCTTTGTGCCCGACCGGATCCACTCAGGCGGCCTCCGCTACCACGGCGACGCGCCGTCCCTCTGCCTTCTCGTCGACAAGAAGGTGGTCGAGGCTCGCGCCTACAAGCAGAATGAATGCTTCGCGGAGGCGGTGCGGTTTGCACGGTCCGAGGGCTTCCTGCCCGCTCCCGAATCCGCGCACGCCCTGCGAGCGGTGGCCCAGGAAGCCGCCGCCGCGCGTGAAGCCGGCGAAGCCAGGACCATCCTTTTCGGGTTGTCGGGACACGGCCACTTCGACATGTCGGCGTACGACGCCTACTTCGCCGGCAAGCTGGAGGACGTCGAGCTGTCCCAGTCGAGGATTGACGCGGCGATCGAAGAGCTTCCCCGAGTCCCGGCGATGTCCTAGCAATCAGCGAGGCACCGACGCCACCACTCTCTATACGAGCGACGACGGCGGGACGACCTGGCACGCGCTGGATCTCAGCTCGCTGGCCAACGGCCCGGTTGAGCCGCGCTAGAAGCGGCGACCCCGGACGTGTTCGATCGAAAAGCTCGCCGTGTCGGCGATCAGCATCACCGCCATCACGCCGGCTTCGACCGGGTCGCTGACGACCACGTCGGCTGCATCTGGCACGGACCCGGCCATGCTGGTGCACACCACGAGGATCCCCGCCTCTTTGATCTCGCGCACGGCGGTGGTGATGTCGCCGCCCATCAGCGCTCCCGCCAGCACGAGCGCTCGCGCGCGATGCAGGCGTGCGACTGCCCGCACCGCCTGGGCCAGCTGGTCCTCTCCGACCAGCGGGATCGTGTCGACCGAGATCCGCTCGCCGCGGATGTTGTGCCGGTCCGCTTCCGAGACCGCGCCCTGGGCGACCATGCCGACCTGCGCGCCGCCACCGATCACGATCACGCGCTTGCCGTAGATGCGCTGAAACGTCGGCACGCGGCTCACCTTCGTTATCCCCTGCAGGCCCACCAGGTCCTCCACCAGCCTCGCCTCGTCCCCGACGCCTGTGACCTCGAGCTGAAGCTCGGCCGAGTCTGCCGAAGATCCACCGGCGATATACGTGATGTTCGCGCCGTGCTTGAAGATCGCCTCCGAGATCCGGTACAGCATGCCCGGTTCGTCGCGTGTCGACACCAGCAGCCCAAGGACCTCGTCGTCTGGCATTCGGAGAAGATTAAGCTCCCGGTGCTATGAGATTCCTCGACCTCACGCAGGACTTCTCGCTACACACGCCGGCGTTCGCGGGCTACCCGGGTCCGGCCATCCGGTGGATCAAGCACCTCGCTTTTGACAGGGCAGGCGGCCAGGAGATCACGATGACGCTGCACGTCAGCACTCACCTGGACGCGCCCGCGCACTTCATGACGCGCGGCAAGTTCATCGGGGACCTGACCCTCAACTTCCTGGTCGGTCCGGCGTGCGTGGTCGACCTGGAGCGGATGGGCGTCGGAGATTACGACCTGTACGGCCCTGAACATTTCGAGCGCTGGGAGAAGGACACCGGGCACCGGATCGAGCGAGGCGACATCCTCGTCATCCACACCGGCTATCACAGGTACTACCCGGAGAACTGGACGGACCGTTTGCAGGCGGACGAGACCAGGTACTTCATCCGCCACCCGGGACCGACCCGCGCTTTCGCCGAATGGGTCTTGAACCGCGGCGTCCGCTGGATCGCCGTCGACGCCGGCAGCGCGGACCATCCCATGAACACCGTCATCCGGCGCATCCGCGCGGACGAGGCCGAGGAGGCGGAGAAGAAGCTGGGCCGCAGCCTGGATGAGGTCTTTCCGAAAGCCGACTACCAGGTCATGCACACGCTGCTCTTCCCCCACGACATCATTCACATCGAGAACCTGGGCGGACAGATCGACGAGGTGCTGGACCAGAAGATCCAGTTCGGCTGCTTCCCGTGGCGTTTCCAGGGCGGCGAGGCCGCCCTCTGCCGCGCCGTGGCGATGGTGGAGTAGTGCGTCTGGAAACGCGCTCGCCAATGCATCGGCCTAGACGGCCGGGCGCCTGCGGCGCGAAAGCCGGCGTCGCCTCCTGCGCGCGCTCGGTCGTGCATTTACGCAATGCACTCCCTCACGTGCTCGTCGGCTCCTTGGCTCCGGCCGCCGATGCCGCGCCTTGGCAAGCCGGTTCCCAGACACACTACTCAGACGAGTGAAGCCGCCGCCGTTCGAGTACCACGCGCCGGCCACCGTCGATGAGGCGTGCGCGCTCCTCGCCTCATTGGAGGACGCGAAGGTGCTCGCGGGCGGCCAGTCGCTGGTTCCGCTCCTCAACTTTCGCCTCGCCCGCCCCGCCCACATCGTCGACATCAATCGCATCACTGCCCTGGATCGGATCTATGAGCGAGATGGCGGCGTTGCGATTCAGGCGCTCGCCCGCCAGGCCGCAGTCGAGGACTCGGAACCCGTCGCCCGGGTGTGCCCGCTGCTGACCGCGGCGGTGCGCCTGGTCGCCCATCGCGTGATCCGGAACCGCGGGACGCTGTGCGGCAGCCTTGCCCACGCGGATCCCGCTTCGGAGCTGCCGGCGGTCGTGCTCGTGCTCGGCGGCCACGTGATCGCGCGCTCCTCGCGCGGTGAGCGCCTGATCGAGGCCGGTCAGCTGTTTCAGGGCGTGATGGAGACGGCGCTGGCGCCGGACGAGCTGCTCGTCGAAGCCTGGTTTCCGTCCTCGCCCCAACCCTTCGCAGTGATCGAGGAGTCGCGGCGTCATGGCGACTTTGCGCTGGCGGGCGTGGTGCGGGCCGCTGGCCGGCTGGCCTTGTTCGGCGTGGCGCCCACCCCGGTCCTGGCCGATCCGCGCGATCCATTGCAGGGGCTTCAGCCCAGCGGCGACCTGGAAGCCACGGCTGAGTTCCGCCTGCACCTGGTTCGTGTCCTGACCGAGAAGGCATTCGCCGCATGAAAGTGAATGGAGTGGCCCATCCCGCGCCCGTCGATCCGCGCCGCCTGCTGTCAGACCACCTCCGCCACGACCTCGGCCTGACCGGCACGCACGTCGGCTGCGAGCACGGCGTGTGCGGATGCTGCACGGTGTTGCTCGACGGCGCGCCGGTGCGTTCTTGCCTGATGCTGGCCGTACAGGCCGAAGGCCACGAAGTGACCACCATCGAAGGCCTTGCTGCGAACGGCGCTCCTCTGCACCCGGTGCAGCAGGCGTTTCACGAGTGTCACGGCCTCCAGTGCGGCTTTTGCACACCGGGTTTTGTGATGTCGGTGGTGGGACTCCTGGGGCAGCATCCCGACCCGACCCCCGAGCAGGTCGACGAAGGGATCGCCGGGAACCTATGCCGGTGCACGGGCTACGCCTCGATCCGGCGATCGGTGCACCGCGCAGCGGAGCTCTCAAAAGTCCCCTCTCCCCTTCGGGGAGAGGGTCAGGGTTAGGGGCTTAAGCCTGCATGACCACCAAGTGGTTCGGGGCACGGGTTCAGCGCGTCGAGGACGATCGGCTCCTGCGCGGCCACGGCCGCTTCACCGACGACATCGACGAAGGCGCATTGGAGTCCTGCATCGTGCGGTCGCCTTACGCACATGCTCTGATCCGGTCGATCGACGTCAGCGCCGCGCGCGGAATGCCGGGCGTGGTCGCGGTCTACACGGCCGCCGACCTTCCATTCGGGCAGACCGATCTACCCATCCTCATCCCTCATCCCAACCTGACTCACGGCCGCACGCAGCGCTGCCTGGCCTCGGAGGTCGTGAGGTACGTGGGCGAGGCGGTCGCGTTCATCGTGGCCGAAAGCCGCAGCGTCGCCGAGGACGCGGCCGACATGGTGCAGGTCGACTACGAGCCGCTGCCTGTGGTGATCACGCCGGAGGCCGCGGCCCGAGCCGAGCACCTCGTCCACGACGACGTGCCGGGGAACGTCGCGGCCGAGATGGTCCAGGAGGTGGGGGCGGTCGAGGCGTCGCTGGCGGCCTCGCCGCACCGCAGGCGGCACCACTTTCGCTTTGAGCGCGCCGCGGCCTGTCCGATCGAGGGGCGGGCGGTGTGGGCTCGCTGGTCAACCTCCGAGCGCAAGCTGACGGTGTACGACTCGACTCAGTCGCCGACCTCGATCCGCGGCGGGCTGGCCGTGCTGTTTGGACTGCCCGAATCGAGCGTCGAGGTGATCGCACCCGATGTGGGGGGCGGCTTCGGGCCGAAGATCATGCTCTTCTACCCCGACGAGCTCCTGGTTCCGTTCGCGGCGATGCAGCTCGGCCGGCCGGTGAAGTGGACCGAGGACCGGCAGGAGCATTTCACGGCGGTGAACCAGGAGCGCGGCCAGGTCCACGAGGTCGAGGTCGGCTTCGACGAGGAAGGCAGGCTCCTGGCGCTGGACGTGGATTTCATCCATGACGCCGGCGCCTACACGCCCTACGGAATCATCCTGCCGATCATCACCGCGGCCCAGGTTCCCGGGCCGTACCGGGTGCCGAGCTACCGGGTGCGATTCCGGGACGTGTACACCAACGCCACGCCCACGTCGCCCTACCGAGGCGCCGGGCGCCCGCACGCGTGCTTCGTCATGGAGCGAACCCTCGACGCGATCGCCGCTGAGCTAGGCCTCGAGCGAGCCGAGGTGCGACGGCGCAACCTGATCCAGCCGGACCAGTTTCCGTACGAGGTCGGGGTGGCATGGCAGGACGGCAACAGGGTCGTCTACGACAGCGGCGACTACCCGACCCTGCTGGAGAAGGCGATTGCGAATCTCGGCCCCAGGCCCGGCGGCGACCACATCGGGATGGGCGTCGGAATGTACGTGGAGGGCACCGGGGTTGGGCCGTACGAGGGCGCCCACGTCCAGGTGCTCGTCTCGGGGAAGGTGGTCGCGGCGACCGGAATCCCGAGCCAGGGACAGGCTCACGCGACGGTGTGGGCGCAGATCGTCGCCGACGAGCTCGGGGTAGATGTCGCCGACGTCGAGGTCACGGGCGGCGACACGCGCCGGTTTCCCTGGGGCGTGGGGACTTTTGCCTCGCGAGGCGCGGTCACGGCGGGCAATGCGATGGCGGTGGCGGCCGGCATGGTGGCCGAGAAGGCGAAGCACATCGCTGCAGATCATCTCGAGGTCGATCCTGCCGACCTCGAGCTCGTCGGCGGCAATGTCCAGGTGAAGGGTTCGCCCGATCGCGGCATGGCCCTGGCAGCCCTTGCCGTGCTGGCCAACCCGGTCCGCTACGCGTTCGGCGGCGGCACCGAGGCGGCGACCCAATTCACGGCGAGGCCGCGTCCAGGACCTCCTCTTCACGAGGGCGAGCAGCCAGGCCTCGAGGCGACTGGCTACTACAGCCCGCCTGGGTCCACGTGGGCCGCCGGCTGCCATGCCGCCTACGTGCGGGTCGATCCGCAGACCTTCCGGTTGGAGATCCTCAAGTACGTGGTGGTCCACGATTGCGGTCGAGTGATCAACCCGCTCGTGGTGCAGGGCCAGATCGAGGGTGGGGTGGCTCAGGGCATCGGTGGCGCTTTTTACGAGCGCCTCGCGTATGACGGCGAAGGTCAGCTGCGCAACGCGTCCTTGATGGAGTTCCTGATGCCTTATGCGACCGAGATCCCCGAGATCGAGATCGACCACATCGAGACTCCGTCGCCACTCAACCCGCTGGGCGTGAAGGGCGCGGGGGAGGCGGGAGTGATCCCGGTGGGCGCGGTCCTCGCCTCGGCCATCGAGGAGGCGCTCGGCGTGCCGATCACCGAGATGCCCTTGTCACCGCTGAAGCTCTTTGAGCTGGTTAAGTCTCCGTCCTGACGACGGCGGCCATGATGTTGCCCCCGGGCGGGCCCTGGTGGGAGTTCCGCTCGCCCCCGCTCACGTAGTTGGTGGTCCGCCCGGTCACTGAGGCGACGAGCATGCCGCCCAGCGCCTTCCCGATCTGGTAGGCGTCGACGTCATCGAGCAGGGTGATCCTCTGCCCGCGGACCTGGTCGCTGCCCGGTATGACCGACTTGGCGAAGACGTGAACGAGGCGTGACAGGTCGGTTTCATCAGGCAGCCCACCGGTGAAGCGGAGCCCGGCCGAGCGAAGGGCGTTCCTGACGCCTTCGGCATCGATGAAGTCCTTGGTGACGGCATGGCCGATCCGCAACGAGCTTCGAGATGCGCTTGAGTTCCCGAACACGAGGACCTCGCCGTGGCGCTTCTCGCCGCCGGAGGAGGTCATGGCCACCTCCGAGTAGAGGTTCCAGTCACGGCGCACCACGTCGTCGGACAGCGCCGACTCCGGGAGCTCGCCGAGTGCCATCGCGACCCCCAGCGCCGCCGCGTCGTTCGCGTACACGCCCGCCCCTTCGGCACCGAACGTGAGGTCGTGCGAGACCACGGTCTTCCCACGCGACTCTGCATCCCTGATGCTGGCGGTCGTCAGGCCCGGCACCTTGACCATCACCAGGTGCACGTCCTTGGGATCGGTCAGGCCCGCATCGGCCATGGCCCGGTGCGTTGCCTCCGCCACCTTCCGGATCTGGCCCATCCGGCCGACCTCCTCGGGCGCCATCGGATCGGAGCCGGCTCTGCCGACGACCAGCCGCTTGTCTCCACCGGCGTCGCCGGCCCCGTCAGGGACCTCGACCCACTCCCGGGTCACGACGGCGATGTGCGGCGTGATCACCCCAGGGCACCCACCGGAGAGGACGAAGATCACTTGCTTGGCAACCTCGCTCACAGGAATGCCGAGGAACTTCGCGGTCCACTCGCGAAGCACCACGTCGGCCCACACGCGGCCCCAGTCGTCGTGCTGCCCGGTCCCCTCGGTTTTCCCGGCCAGCGCGACGAGAGTGTCGGGTTTGATCTTTCCCGAGTTCGCCAGCTGCTGCAGACCGGATGTGTCCGACGGCGTGGCCATGGGACAGACGAACATCTCTACCTTCTGAACTTTCATCACCCGCACATTGTCAGTCGAAGCCGGGTGGCGCCTGAAAACCGAAGCCGGGCACTGCCTCGAGCTGCTCCGCCAGGGCCAGCAGCTCCCACTCCTGGCCAGACCTCCCCACCAGCTGCACGCCAACCGGCAGCCCATCGTGCTGGCCGGCGGGGACGGAGATCGCGGGGGTGTGGGCGAAGCTGACCGGCAGCACGAACTGGATGTAGCGCCCGTAGGGCTCGCTGAGGAATGGCGGCACAGCCTCGATTGGCATCGGGACCAGCCCCAGGGTCGGGGTGAGCAGGAAGTCGAATTCGGTCAGGAGCGGCTTCACCACAACCTCATATGCGGCGGCCGTGGCGCTTTCGAAAGCCTGGAAGTAGTCGAGCGCCGACAATGCACGGCCCTGCTCGACCAGCTTGCGAATGCCGGGCGCGAACAGCTGAGGGTCGGCCGGAAACGAGGCCATGCTGGCGCGGCGCACCACTCCGTAGCCCGCCGCCACCGCCTCGGATTGCCAGGCGATCCGCCCAACCCGATGGCCCGCGGATGTGAGCGCATCTCCAGCCCGCCGGCACGCTTCAGCGCAGGCCGCGTCCATCCCGAGCCGGGTGGTGCCGGCCACGCCGATCCGGAAGCTTCGAGCGCCGCTCTGTGACTCGGGTGCCGGTGCCTGCGCCATCACTGAGAACAGCGTGCGCACGTCGGCCACGGTCCGTCCGAGCGGGGCGACCACCGACAGTCCGGCCGCGTCAACGATCTCGCTCGGCACCCGGTCGGGCGACGGACGAAGTCCGACGACTCCGCAGCAAGAGGCGGGGATGCGAATCGAGCCGCCCATGTCGGTGCCCATCGCGACGGTGGCCATTCCCGCGGCCACGGCAGCGGCGCTCCCTCCGCTGGAGCCACCCGGGGTGATGCCGGCTCGCCATGGGTTGTTGGTGGCGGGAAAGATTGCGTTGGTCGTCCCGACCGCCGCCGCCAGCTCCGGCAGGTTGGTCTTCCCGAGAATAGCCGCTCCGGCCGCCCGGGCTCGAGCCACGGCGACTGTGTCCTCGCCGGGGACGCGGTCGCGCCAGACCGCGCTGCCGTCGGTCCACGGCATGCCTGCCACGGGCAGGTTGTCCTTGACCGCCAGCGTGACTCCGATCAACGGGCCGGCTGATCCGCGGGCGCCTCTGTCCACGTAGACGTATGCATGAATCTGCTGGTCGAAGCGGTCGATCGCGTCCAGGTGGGCGGCAACGACCGACGACCACTCGATATCTTCCACTCTCATCCTGAAACAGCGAGGCGCCACCACCGTCGCAGCGGCGCCTCCTCTGAATCTGACCTCAGGCCGCGCGAGAGCCCATGGCCGCTCTCTGGTCGGCCGTCTGCTTGCGAAGGTTGAGGTTGAACACGTAGTAGAGGACGGCCGTGATCACGAAGCCGACGATGAAGGTGATGTCTCCGATGTTCGGGTTGTTGGTTGGAATCGGCCCGACGTAAAGGCCGAAGTCATTGGCGAACAGGTAGACGGACACGACCAGGCCGACAGCCATCGCGACCACTCCCTGCCAGCGATTGTAGGTCGACCTGTAGAACATGCTCTCGTCCCCATAGTCGCCGCGGCGCAGCCAGTAATCGACGAACACGACCGCCAGCCAGGGGGCGATCCAGTAGCTGATCAAGAGTAGGAAGGTCTCGTACTTGCTTCCGGGCGCGACCTGCGCCTGGAATATGACGCCCAGCAGGAAACCGATCACCCCGACGATGATCGCCAGGGCCGCACGCCGCTGGCGCATCGTGAGCCCCATCTCCCGGATTCCCAAAGCTACGAGCGACATCGTGCCGCTGTAGATGTTGATCGCGTTCGCGGCCACGGCCCCGATGGCGATGCAGAGCAGCGTCAGGTAGTAGATCGGATCCGGCATGGCTCGTTGAAGCTGCGCCGTCGGAATGTCGGTGGCGCCCCACTTCGTGCCTGCGATAGTCGCGAGCACAGCTCCGGCCATCTCGAGGACTACACAGGAGAGCAAAACGCCGAAGCCCGCCCAGAACCCGACCATTTTGCGGTTCACGTTCGGGGGCAGATAGCGCGTGTAATCGGCCGCAAACGGATTCCAGCCGACCGCGTAGCTGAACGCGGCCGTGAACGCGAGCAGCCAGCCGCCCGGAGCGGATTGCGAGGAGTACCCGTAGTTGCCCTTTCTGAAGATGAAGAAGCACGCGAGTATGAAAACGATGCCCAGCACCGGCAGGGCCCAGCGCTCGAAGGCGTGGATCAGGTTGTGCCCCAAGGTGGCGATGAGGACCTCGACCACGACGATCACGAGAAACGCGAGCCAGAAAGGCAGGTTGAACGAGGGCAGAAGCGCCTGCAGGGCGAAGGCCCCGCTCACGCTGTTGACAATGAACCAGCCAAACGAGGCTGTGAGCCCGTTCAGCGCCGCCGGCAGGATGTTGCCCAGGAAGCCGAACGCGCCGCGGCTCTCGACCATCATCGGGACGCCGAACTTGGGACCCCACGACGAGAGCACTGCATGGGTGACAGAGCCGAGCGCCGTGCCGACGATGATCGCGGTCGCCGCCTGCCACAGGTTCAAACCGAGAAACGCGACGGCGATGACACCGATAAAGACAGTGGCGAATTCCAGGTTCGGCGAGAGCCAGGTCGAGAACAGATCGATCGGCTTGCCGTGGCGCTCCCGCAGCGCGATGTACTCCACGCCGCCCGGTTCGATCGTGGCGACCTTTTCCCCGTAGTCGCCTTCACGAATCGGGACGTCCTTCCCTACTTGCTCGGCTGTTTGCATGGGCTCCCCTCCAGAAACCGGCCTCCTCCGTTCCGCAGAGTTTAGGTCTCTGCTAGCCTCGCGTGAATGTTGGATCTGCTCCTCAAAGGCGTGCGCCTTCCGGGGCAGCCCGAAAATCGCGAGATTGGAATTCGCGACGGCCTGATCGCAGACCCCGAGCCTGAGGCGCGGGCGGTAATGGACCTCGGCGGCGCCCTCGTCACGCCTGCCCTGGTCGAACCCCATATTCACCTCGACGCCGTGCTGACGGTGGGCGAGCCGAGGCACAACCAGAGCGGTTCGTTGTTCGAGGGCATCGCGATCTGGGCGGAGCGGGTCAAGCAGCTGACCGTCGAAGACGTGAAGCGCCGGGTGCGCACCGTGCTGCGCTGGCAGCTCGCGAACGGGGTCCAGTTCGTCCGCAGCCATGTGGACGTCTGCGACCCCGAGCTGCGCGCGGTCCGCGCCCTGCTCGAGCTGCGAGAGGAGATCGGCGACCAGATGGTGCTCCAGCTGGTCGCGTTTCCCCAGCAGGGGATCATGTCGTTCGACGGAGGCGAGGACCTGATGCGGCGCGCCATCGACATGGGCGTCGACGTCGTGGGTGCCATCCCGCACTTCGAGCTGACGCGCGAGTACGGCGAGCGCTCAGTCAAGTTCGCGATGTCGCTCGCCGCGGACAAGGGACTGCGGGTCGACGTGCACTGCGACGAGACCGATGACGACCACTCGCGCTTTACCGAGGTGATGGCCGCGGAGACGATCCGGCTCGGCATGGGCGGCCGCGTCACGGCCAGCCACACGACGGCCATGCATTCGTACAACAACGCGTACGCCTACCGGCTCATCAACAACCTGAAGCGTGCGCAGATGCACATGGTCACCAACCCGCTGGACAACTCCACGCTGCAGGGCCGCTTCGACACCTATCCGATCCGTCGCGGCCACACACGCGTCAAGGAGCTGCTGGCGGCCGGCGTTAACGTCTGCGTCGGCCACGACTCCGTGATGGATCCCTGGTACCCGCTCGGCTACGGCGATCCGCTCCAGGCGGCGTTCGTGCTCGCGCATTACGGCCAGATGTCGGGGCACGACGAGCTGCGCACGCTGATTGACATGATCACCGTCAACCCGGCCCGCGCCCTCGGCCTCGAGGGTTACGGCCTGGCGCCTGGCTGCAGGGCCGACCTATGCGCATTTGCTGCGCCGACCGAGATGGACGCCATCCGCCTCGTCGCTCCGCGCAAGCTCGTGCTGCGCGGCGGCAAGGTCGTGGCGCGGACCGAGCCCGCCCAGACGACGGTGGTCTGGGACGGGCGCGAAGAGGCGGTGGACTTCCTGAAACCCGAACTAAGCTGACGGAGTGTCTCGACCCCGAGGTCCGGAGCAGATTCGCGCAATCGGCGGCCGGAGGCAAGGAAAGGGTGGCGCCGCCAGGAGCGCATCGTAGATGCGTGACGACGCGGCGCCGGGCCCCTTGACGCAGCCTTCAGCGCCGTCCGGGGTCCCCGCGAAATCGCAGATTTCGTGGGGTGGGCATGCGCCCGGCCGCCTAGGGCGCGAAGATGCCCGGAACCTCGGGGGCGGGACACTCCAATGAACCCGCATTGGATGGCGGTCGCGCGCGGGGACGAGCCCGCCGACCTCGTCCTGGGGGGCGGCCGGGTGCTGTCGGTCTTCACGAAAGAGTGGCTCGAGGTGGACGTGGCGATCGCGGACGGCCACGTGGTCGGGCTGGGACGCTACGACGGCCAGAAGCGGATGGAAGTCAACGGGGCGTACCTGGTCCCGGGGTTCATCGACGCCCACATGCACATCGAGTCGTCGAAGCTGACCGTGGACGAGTTCGCGCGGGCGGTCCTCCCTCAGGGCACGACCGCCGTCGTCGCGGATCCGCACGAGATCGCCAACGTGCTCGGCACCGACGGCATTCACTGGCTTCTGGACTCCTGCGCGGACCTGCCGCTCGACGTCTTCGTCATGGCGTCGTCGTCGGTGCCGGCGTCCGCTTTCGAGTCGCCGCACCGCTCGTTCACGCCCGGCGACATCGAGAGCCTGCTGAGGCGGCACCGGGTCATCGGCGTGGCCGAGATGATGAACTTCCCAGGGGTCATTGCCGGCGACCCGCGCGAGGTGGCGAAGCTCCAGACGGGTCTCACCGACCACGTCGACGGCCACGCCCCCGGCGTCCGCGGGCACCAGCTCAACGCCTACATCGCCGCCGGCATCCGCTCCGACCACGAGGCCACCACCTACGAGGAAGCGCTGGAGAAGCGCCGCCTGGGCATGTGGGTCATGCTGCGCGAAGCGTCCATCGCCCGCAACCTGCGCGACCTGCTGCCGCTCGTCAAGCGCTACGGCAGCGAGCGCTGCATGTTCTGCACCGACGATCGCGAGCCCAGCTTCATCGTCGAGGAGGGCCACGTCAACCAGATGGTGCGCGTGGCGGTGGCGGAGGGAATCGCGCCGGAGGATGCGGTGGTCATGGCCACCATCAACCCCGCCACGTATCACCGGCTGTGGCACCTCGGGGCCATCGCGCCGGGGTATCAAGCAGACATCCTGGTCCTTGACGACCTGACCTCGTTCAAACCAAGGCAGGTGCTGAAGCGAGGCGCCGCGCCTCGATTCGTCAAGCTCGACGTGCCGGAGTGGGTGCGCCAGACAATGCACCTGGCCGAGGTGGATGCCTCGACATTTAATGTCGCCGCCGGCCCGCGGCGGATCCGCGTCATCCGTGTCATCCCTACCCAGCTCCTCACCGGGATCGAGCTCGTGGAACCAGCCACGCGCGACGGGTGCATCGTCGCCGACCCGGCGCGAGACCTGGTCAAGATCGCCGTGCTGGAGCGGCACCATGCGAGCGGCCGTGTCGGTCTGGGTTTTGCGACCAACGTCGGGCTCGTGCGTGGTGCCTTCGCGTCGACGGTCGCACACGACGCCCACAACGTCGTCGTGCTGGGCGTAGACGATGCCGACATGGCCGCCTGTGCCAGTCGCCTCGCTGAGATCGGAGGAGGCATCGTGATCGCCGAGGGCGGCCGCGTGGTGGAGGAGCTGGCGCTGCCGGTCGCAGGCTTGATGAGCGATCAGCCGCTTGCGGTCGTGCACGAGCGGCTGCGTTCGATGGAGCGGCGCCTCGCCGCGATGGGCGTGACGATGACCGCGCCCTTCATGACGCTGAGCTTCCTGGCCCTCTCGGTCATCCCAGAGCTGAAGATCACCGATCGAGGCCTGGTCGACGTGGCTCGGTTCGAGCTGGTGCCGCTGGGTGTCGAATGACGGCCTTCTTCGATTCAACCGCGTCCCACGCGAGGAAGCGCAACGGCTGCTCCATACCTGCTTCGCCTCGGAGAGATGGGCGCGGCAGGTCGCGGACGGGCGGCCTTACGCCGACCTTCCCGGATTGCTCGGCGGCGCCCAGCGAGCGTGGGCGGACCTCGCACCCTCCGACTGGGCCGAAGCGCTGCAGGGCCACCCGCGCATCGGGGAGCAAGGCGGAGGCTCTCCGGCCTCCTCCGAGGACGAGCAGCGTGGCGTTCGGGGGGCGGACGCCGCCGTGCTCGGCCAGGTGGCCGAAGCGAATCGCCGCTACGAAGCCCGGTTCGGGCACGTCTTCCTCATCAGCGCAGCCGGCAAAGGCCCCGACGAGATTCTCGCTGCGCTGCACCGGCGCATGGGCAACGATCCGGTGGCCGAGGCGCAGGTCGCGGCCGCCGAGCACCGCAAGATCGCGCGCATGCGCCTGGAACGGATGATGGGCGAGTGATCATCTCCACCCACGTGCTCGATACGACACGCGGGCGCCCTGCTGCAGGCCTGGCCGTGACCCTGCGCAGGCGTGCGCCGGATGGCGATTGGTCGGTCGTCGGGCGCGCGGTCACGGACGCCGACGGCCGTGTCAGGGACGTATCGGCCGGACCACTGCCCACCGGCGACTACCGCCTGGAATTTGCCACCGGCGAATACTTCAAGGCCTCCGGAGCCGCGGTGTTCTACCCGGAGGTATTTGTCACGGTCGCGGCCGTCGACGGCGACGCGCACCTACACGTGCCACTGCTGCTGAGCCCGTTCGGCTACTCCACCTACAAGGGCCAGTGACGATCCGCCTCGGCGACAACCAGTACGGAAAGGCGGAGACGCACGTCGTGCGCGTGACCAGGGGCGCCATGCACGAGCTCAAGGACATGACTGTGAGCATCGCGCTCGCCGGCGACTTCGCCGCAACTCATATCACCGGCGACAACGCCCACGTCGTCCCCACCGACACGCAGAAGAACACCGTGTTCGCTTTTGCCAACGATGCGGTCGCCGAGATCGAGGATTTTGCGCTTCGCCTCGGCCGGCATTTCGTGAGCGACCACCGGGCGGTGCGGCGGGCGCGAGTCTCGATCGCTGAGCAGCCATGGGCGCGGATCACCGTCGGCGGGCGGCCACACCCGCACGCGTTTCAAAAAGACGGGTCGGAGCAGCGCCTGACGGCTGTGACCTGCACGCAAAACTCAGAGTGGGTCGTGTCCGGCATCACCGGTCTAACACTTCTCAAGTCGACCGGCTCGGAGTTCTGGGGCTACGGGAAGGATCACTTCACCACGCTGCCCGAGACCCGTGACCGCGTCCTGGCGACGGCGGTCGATGCGCGCTGGCGATACGCCGGCCTCGGAATCGATTGGGCCGAGGCACACGCCGAAGCGAGGCGCCTCCTCATTGAAACCTTCGCGATCACGCACAGCCGCTCGCTCCAGCAGACTCTGTACGCGATGGGTGAGGCGGTGCTCGAGTCACGCCCCGAGGTGGCCGAGATCCGTCTCTCGATGCCGAACAGGCACCATTTCGCAGTCGACCTCACGCCATTCGGCCTGGACAACGCGAACGAAGTCTTCTACGCGGCGGACCGTCCCTACGGCCTCATCGAAGGGACCGTCGCGCGCGACGACGTCGCCCCCGCCGACGAAGCATGGTGATCGCACGTGGAATTCCTGCAGCCGACCACGTGGACTGAGGCGCTCGCTATGAAGGCGGCCCACCCGGACGCGATACCGATCGCCGGCGGGACCGATGTGATGGTCGAGATCAACTTCGACCGGCACAGGCCTCCCGCCTTCCTCGACCTCACTCGGATCGCGGAGCTTTCGGAATGGGGACTGGACAACGGCGTGCTGCGAGTCGGGGCCGGAGTGACCTACACGCAGCTCATCGACGAGCTGGGCGACCGGCTTCCCGGGCTCGCCAAGGCCTCGCGCACCGTCGGATCGCCGCAGATCCGCAATCGTGGCACGGTCGGCGGCAACCTGGGGTCGGCTTCACCGGCCGGCGACGCGCACCCACCGCTGCTCGCGTCGCGAGCGATCGTCGAGCTGGCCTCGAGCGCGGGTACCCGCCGCCTTCCAATGCACGAGTTCTTCGTCGGACCCAAGCGCAGCGCGATGCGAAAGGACGAGCTGATCCGCGCTTTTCTGGTCGCACCGGCCCAGGGACCTCAGCAGTTCTCGAAGGTGGGCACGCGCAACGCGATGGTCATCGCCGTCTGCTCCTTCGCGCTCGCGATCGAGCCAGACCGGCGGCGCGTAGGCACGGGCATCGGGTCGGCCGCGCCGACGCCAGTCACGGCGCCCGAGGCGGAGCGCTTCCTCGAGGGGGTGCTCGGAGAGCACGACCTGTGGCAGACGCGCGCGCCGGTGGCCGAGTCCGCGCTCCTTCGGTTCGGCGAGCTGGTGGCCGCCGCGGCGCGCCCCATCGACGACGTCCGGGGCACCGCGGCCTACCGCCGGCACGCGCTCGCCGTGATGGCCCGCCGCAGCTTCGTCTGGGCCTGGAACGAATACCGGGCGGCCGCATGAGGATCGCCTGCACGGTGAACGGCACGCCGCGCGTGGCCGAAGACGTGTGGGAAGGCACGAGCCTGCTGGGCGTGCTGCGCGAGCACATGGACCTCCCCGGCTCGAAGAATGCTTGCGAGCAGGGCGAGTGTGGTTCTTGCTCCGTTTACCTGGACGGACGTCTCGTTTGCGCGTGCCTGGTCCTCGGGGGACAGGCGCAGGGTCGTGAGGTGATCACGGTCGAAGGCCTTGCCTCAGGCGAGGTGCTGCACCCGGTTCAGGAGGCCTTCCTCGAAGCGGGGGCTGTCCAGTGCGGCTTCTGTACCCCGGGCCTGGTGGTGGCGACACATGACCTCCTCACGCGCACGCCGCAGCCGACCACCGTAGAGATCCGCGAGGCCCTGGCCGGCAACATCTGCCGGTGCACCGGCTACGTGAAGATCATCGACGCCGTGCACCTGGCGGCCAAGCGTCTTACCCTCCCCCGCGAGGGGGACGGTAAGGGTGGGGGGCCGAGGCTATGAAGCCAACGCCCGTCAGCGGCCAGATCGGCGACTCGCCACGCCGCGCCGACGGACCCCAAAAGGTGCGTGGCGATTTTGAGTACTCCTCGGACCTGAAAGCCGCGGGAATGCTGTGGGGCGCGACCGTGCGCAGCCCTCACCCGTACGCGCGCATCGTCGCCATCGACGCGGCGGAAGCCCTCGCCTTGCCGGGCGTGCACGCGGTTCTGACCCACCTGGACGTGCCTGGAACCAAGGTCTACGGCCTCGAGATTCAGGATCAGCCGGTGCTCGCGATCGACGTCGTGCGTTACTGGGGCGAGGCGGTGGCGCTGGTCGCCGCCGACCACCCGGAACACGCTCGACGCGCGGCTCAGGCGGTCCGGGTCACTTATGAGGTGCTCAAGCCGCTGACCGATCCCGAGCTCGCGCTCACTGATGACGCGCCGCGCCTGCACCCGGGCGGTAACGTCACGCGCCAGGTGAAGATCCGGCATGGCGATCAGAGCGCGCAGGCCGAGGTCGTGGTGAGCGGCGAGTACGAGGTCGGCATGCAGGACCAGGCCCCGCTCGGCCCGGAGTCCGGCCTGGCGATACCCGACGGCCGTGGCGGAATCGACCTGCACCTCGCGACGCAATGGCTGCACGTGGATCGCGACCAGCTCGCCGGCATCCTGGCGCTTCCACCCGAGAAGGTCCGGCTGACGCTGGCCGGCGTGGGCGGTGCATTCGGAGCGCGCGAGGACTTGTCGATGCAGGCGCACGCGTGCCTGCTCGCGCTGCGCACCGGCCGCCCTGTGAAGATGAGCTACTCGCGACCGGAATCGTTCGTCGGCCACGTCCACCGCCACCCGGGAAAGCTCAGGTACGAGCACGGCGCGACGCGCGATGGAAAGCTCGTTTACGTCAAGGCTCGGGTTCTGCTCGACGGCGGTGCGTACGCGTCCAGCTCGACCGCGGTGATCGCCAACGCATGCTGTTTCGCGTTGGGCCCGTACGAATGCCCGAGCGCCACGGTCGACGGCTGGGTCGTCTACACGAACAACCCACCGTGCGGGGCCATGCGGGGCTTCGGCTCGGTTCAGAACTGCTACGCGCACGAGGCTCAGATGGACAAGCTGGCCGCGGCCATCGGGATGGACCCGGTCGAGCTGCGCCAACGCAACGCGATGAAAACAGGCAGCAGGCTCATTACAGGACAGGTGGTCGAAGGACCAGCGCCAGTGGCGGAGCTACTGGACCGGATCAAGGCGTTCCCTCTCCCCGTTGAGGGGAGCGGGTCAGGGAGAGGGGGGGGGAAGGTAGACCTGACCCAGATGCCCGGTGGCGTATCCAACACCACTCACGGGGAAGGAGTGCGTCGCGGCGTGGGCTACGCGGTGGGGTTCAAGAACGTCGGCTACTCGGAGGGATTCGACGACTACTCGACGGCGAGGATCCGGCTCTCGGTTGCGAACGGCCGGCCGCGCGCGGAGGTTCACACGGCCGCGGCCGAGGTGGGGCAGGGCCTGATCACCATCCAGGCGCAGATCGCGGCCACCGAGCTGGGCGTCACGGACGTCGTCGTGCTCGACGCTGACACGCAGGTGGGCTCAGCAGGTTCGTCCTCCGCTTCGCGGCAGACCTACATCACCGGCGGCGCGGTCAAAGCCGCGTGCGAAGCGGTGCGCGAACGGGTCCTGGCACTAGCTCAGTCAGAAATTGGCCGGAGCGCCGGAGCGCGTCTCGAACGCGACGCCGTCGTGTCAGCGGATGGCGGGCTGATCGTCACACTGGCGACATTGCTGGGCGACGCAGTCGTAGAGGAGACGCGCGAGTTCCGTCCCAGGCGCACGCACCGCCTGGATGCCGCGACTGGCCAGGCGAACGCCCATCTGCAGTACGCATTCGCCGCCCACCGCGCGGTGGTCGACGTCGACACGGAGCTTGGCCTGGTCAAGGTGGTCGAGCTCGCGACCGCGCAAGACGTCGGGAAGGCGATCAACCCCCAGGCGGTCGAGGGACAGCTCGAAGGCGGGGCGGCGCAAGGACTTGGCCTGGCGGTCATGGAGGAGATCCAGGTCAAGGACGGTGTGATCCGCAACGCATCCTTCACGGATTACCTGCTCCCGACGATCCTGGACATGCCACCGCTCCTGATGGACATCCTGGAGCTCGGCGACCCGCATTCGCCGTACGGGTTGAAGGGTGTGGGGGAGCCCCCGACGATCTCCTCCGGCCCCGCGATCGTGGCCGCGATCCGAGCCGCCACGGGACGGCCGATCACGCGCGTGCCAGTCCGGCCCCAAGACATAGTCGGCGCATAGTGCCCGCCCTTCTATTGCGTCCCGGCTCGCTCTTCAGCGGGGCTGGGCAGGTGATCGAAGGCGGATGGCTGCTCGCCCGCGACGGATTCATCGCTGAGCTCGGCTCCGGGACGCCTCCCGCCGCAGACGACGTGCTCAATCTGCCGAACTGCATCGCGGTTCCCGGCCTTGTGAACGCTCACGACCACATGTATCAGTGGGCCACGCGCGGGTACGTCGCCGACGGGGGCCTGTTCGAGTGGCTGCGCGCGCTCTACCCGGTCTGGGCCCAGATCGACGCCGACACCGTTCGCCTAGCCGCCCGGGCTGCAATGGCGAGGCTGCTCCTGAGCGGATGCACGCTGTCGACGGACCATCACTACGTCTTCCCTCGAGGACGCGCGGGCATCTTCGAGGCGCTGGTCGAAACAGCGCAAGAGCTAGGCCTGCGGTTCCATCCGTGCCGCGGCTCGATGTCGCTCGGAGAATCGAAAGGCGGCCTCCCGCCGGACAGCGTGGTCGAAGACGAGGACACGATCCTCGCCGACACCGAAGAGAAGATCCACCACTTCCACGATCCGAAACCTGGCTCGATGTGCCGCGTGGTGGTGGCGCCGTGCTCGCCGTTCTCGGTGACACCGGAGCTGATGCGCGAATCGGCCGCGCTGGCGCGCAGGCACGGGGTCAGGCTGCACACCCACCTCGCCGAGACTCTGGACGAGGAACGCTTCTGCCTCGAGCTGTTCGGAAAGCGGCCGCTCGAGCTGATGCAGGACCTCGGTTGGACCGGCAATGACGTTTGGTACGCGCACGGCGTTCACCTCAACGACCAGGAAGTCGCCGACATTGCGGCGACCGGAACGGGCGTGGCGCACTGCCCGTCGAGCAATCTGCGCCTTGGGGCGGGCGTGTGCCGGGTGGCGGACCTGGTGCGCGCCGGCGCGAAACTCGGGCTTGGCGTTGATGGCGCGGCGAGCAATGAGGATTCGAACATTGCGATCGAGCTGCATCAGTCGCTGCTCATGGCGCGAGGCCGAGCGGCGATGGAAGGCGATCCCAACGCGGCCACGGCGCTGGATGCCCGGGGTGCGTGGCGGCTGGCGACCGCAGGAGGCGCCGCGTGTCTCGGCCGCGACGACTGCGGCACGCTGGAGCCCGGCAAGTGCGCCGATGTTGCGTTCTTCCGGCTGGACGATCTAGCGCACGCGGGCATCGAAGATCCGCTGGCCGCCCTTGCCCTTGCACCGCCGGCTCGGGCCCAGGCCGTCGTGGTCAACGGCAAGGTCGTGGTGCGGGACGGACGCTTGCTCACGGGAGACGAAGATCAAATTGCACGGGACATCGCTGCCGAGAGCAAGCGCTTACGGGAACGGACACATAGTTGACGCGACATAACTTCGACGTGAACGCCAAATGAAAATGATCCGACGACATCGGACGGTCCGTCTTAAGGTGTCCAACCTGACCGAGCTTCCATGCAAGGTGGCCTTCGAGCCCCTGGGCGATCAGGCGCAGTTGCCGGCCTGGGACCTATTCGATGTTGAGATATCTGGTCCAGGTGATGGTGTCGTCGAAGTCAGCTTCGCAAAGCTCGGGCTCATCATTGGCGAGTCGGATGGCGCCAAAAACTCGTATTCGAAACGCGCGCGGCGAAAACGTGCAGACCTATTGAGCAGTCTTAGATCTTGCGCGTGAGCAGCCGGCCAGCCGATCCGGGCGCTGGTCGCCCCTCCTCAACCACGGTCCTGCCTCGAACCATCGTCCGGACCGTGCGGCCGCGGATCGGCTGTCCTTCGTGCGCGCTGAAGGGGTTGCGGCAGAGCAGGTCTTCCCTCCTGACGATGTCGCCATGGCTGAGGTCGACGAGCCACAGGTCGGCGTCGAAGCCGACCGCAACATCGCCCTTCTGCGACAGGCCGAATCGCCTGGCAACGTTGGTTGCGGTGATCGCGGCGACGACCGAGAGGTCGAGACGGTCCTGCGCGAGGAGCAGCTGCCGCGTTGATTGGCAGCCCGAGATGCCGCCCCAGATCTTGCTGAAATCGTCCCCGCTCTTGAGGTCGAGACTGCTGGGCGAATGGTCCGAAACCACCATCGGGAGGCTGCCGTCAGCGATCATCGCCCAGAGCCCCTCGCGATCGGCGCGAGTCCGGAAAGGCGGCGTGCACTTGCCGAGGCCACCGAGGCGCTCGAGGTCGTCCTCCGCATATAGAAGGTAGTGAGGGCAGGTCTCGCCGCTAACGTCCACTCCGTCAGCTTCTTGAATCAGGCCCATGCCCTCGGCCGTGCTGACGTGCACGATGTGAAGCCGGCAGCCCGCTTCGCGCGCCCATGTGATCGCGTCATGAACCGCGGACAGCTCCGCTTCCCTGGGCCTGGACTCCAGGAAATCACGGGCGGTGGCGCCCTTTGGAGTGGTGAGCTTGGCCGGGTCTTCGGCGTGGACCAGCAGGATCGAGTCGAGCTGGGCGATCCGCTTCATGCCTTCGCGCAGCGTCCCCTCATCGCACGCGGGGAACTCCTCGATGCCGCTTGGGCACATGAACGCCTTGAAGCCGAGAACGCCGCGATTCGCGAGCTCGGCAAGCTGATCCAGGTTGCCCGGCACGAGCCCGCCCCAGAAACCGAAGTCGACGACCGAGGAGCTCTTAGCAGCCTCGAGCTTGCGATCGAAAGCAGTGCCGTCGGTGGTGACCGGCAGGTTGTTCAGCGGCATGTCGACAAAGGTCGTGTAGCCGCCCGCGGCGAGTGCCGCCGAGCCGCTGGCGATCGTCTCCCACTCCGTGCGCCCAGGCTCGTTGAAGTGGACGTGCGAGTCGATCCCGCCGGGAAAGATGTGCAGGCCGGAGGCGTCGATCTCTTGCGTGGCGTTGACCCGAAGATTGGTTCCGACCGCGCTGATGCGTCCGTCCGTCACCGCGATGTCCGCGAGGCCGAGGGACGCGCTCGTGACGACAGTCCCACCCCGGATGAGTAAATCGCTCACCGTCCGGCGGCCAGCAGCTCCAGGAACCTGCTCAGCACGTCGATCGCGACGGCCACGTCGGCCTCGGTCACCGACTCGGCTGGGTTATGGCTGATTCCGCCCTTGCAGCGTACGAAGAGCATCGCGATGTCGGTGAGCCCCGCCATCACGACTGCGTCGTGACCCGCGCCGCTCGCGAGCTGGATAGCGGGGTGGCCGGCGTCCTGGGCGCCTTGCGCGAGCAGCGACGTCAATCGTGGTGAGCACTGAACACTTGCGTTTTCGCTGATCCGCGTCGTGGTCAGAGCGATGCTCCTGTCCTTTGCAATCTCACCCGCGATATCCAGCAAGCGCTGCACAGCGCGGATGCGCTCGGCGTCGTCAGCGTGCCGGACGTCCAGGCTGAGCCTTACCTCGCCAGGCACCACGTTTGCCGCGCCTGGCTGCACGGTGAGCTGCCCGACCGTGGCGACCAATCGTTCGTGGCTTTCGGCGAACTTCTCGACGGCCTGCACGAACACAGACGCTGCGACGAGGGCGTCCTTCCGGTGGTCCATCGGCGTGGTGCCCGCGTGGGCGGCCTCGCCCGTGAACGTCAGCTGAAATCGCGACTGGCCCGCGATCGCGGAAACGACGGCCAACGGCAGGCCTCGGGCCTCGAGCACGGGGCCTTGCTCGATATGAACCTCGCAGTAACCGAGCAGCCCGCCTCCGCTCCAGCGATCCTCGGCGATGCGATGCGGATCCCCGCCGAACGCTTTGACCGCTTCAGCCATCGTCATTTCCGTGGCGTCGGTGCGGTCGAGGTCCCCTGCCTCGAACGCGCCTACCAGCGCCTTGCTGCCTAAATAGGTGGTGCCGTAGCGGAGCCCTTCCTCGTCCGCGAACCCCACCACCTCGATCGCGAAAGGCAGCTCCACATCGCGGTCGCGGAGAGCCTGCACGGCTGCGATCGCCACCAGCACCCCGAGCGGCCCGTCGTATTTGCCCGCATTTCGAACGGAGTCGAGGTGCGAGCCGAGAAGAAGGGTCGCCGGTCCACCCGGCGCACCCTCATAGCGCCCGCGCAGGTTGCCGATGTTGTCAGTTCGCACGTCCATGCCGGCCTCGCGCATCCAGGAGGCGACGCGCTCGTTGGCTCGACGCATGGAGTCCGAGGCGAAAGGCCTCGTCAGCCGGTCAGGTTCCTCGCTGATCGAGCCGAGCACGTCGCATCGCTGCATGACCGCCGCAGCGTCTCGACCCACGGTCAGATGGCTTCGAAAGCGATGTCCTGCGCGCCTTCCCACAGGACGAGCTTTCCCAACGCCGGAAGGTGCTCGACGCCGTCCTCGATGGTGGCGAAATGGTTTCCCGCCAGCTGGCCCATCTTGCTCGCGAAAACCGTTCCGCCATAGGGAAACAAGATCTCCGTTTCGCTGATGCCGCCCGGATAGAGGAGCAGCTGCCCAGGCGCCGGATAGCTGGTGTGGTTCTCGTAGCCAAGGTCCAGCTCGAGGTCTCCAAACGGGATCCAGGCCGCCTCCCCGCTCCAGCGCGCCTGGATGATGCGTTTCTTGAGCGGCAGCATCGCGGTGAACTTCGCGCAGGTCTTGGGTGCGAGCTCAGTCTCGAGCCGCGCCTCGAACCGCAGGCCCCCGACGGTGATGCTCACCCTGGTCACGTCGCGATCTTGACAGTTTCAGCAGCGAGCGCGGCGCGACATCGCGGCGGTGACATCTGACCAGTTGAACGCGGCCGGGCCTGCGGAATTCGTATGCGGGCCCGCACATCCGATCCGCGTGATGTCTGGCGACTGGGAGTCGAGCAAGGCCGGCGTTGCGTCGCTCGAGAGCGTGGCGAGGTACTGGGTGTCGATCGTGTGAGTCGCCTGGGCGCGGTCGATGTTGAGCGACACGACGATTGCTTCGGGGTTGAGCACGTTAAGAGCCAGGAGCACCGCCATGGCGGAGACCGAGATTGCTCCAACTAACCATCTCCGCCGATTGAACAAACCCGCGAAGTCCGCGGACAGCAGCAGGAAGACCAGCGCGATCCAGACCGCGAAGATGTGGCTGTAGAGCCGCAGCATCGTGAAGCCGTATGCGTCCTCATAGATTCGCAGGCGCTCGAAGGCGACGAATACGATGAGGAGCGTGAGTCCGATCGCAATCAGCGAGAGGACTTGAAACGCCCTTTTCGTGGTTCGCTCCGTCAAGCTCGTGATCCGGCTGAACAGGACGAGCACGACCGCGGTGATTCCCGCGACCCACAGCAGTTGAAAGAATCCAGATCGCGCGTAATCGGCGTACGTGACGCCGGCGGCGCGCAGCGCGTCGCCCGCGGCACCGGTCGCTGCAATAGCCTGGGCCACCGCGAACGCCGCAAAGATGGCATCGAGCACCGCGAGCACGACCAGGCCCTCGATCGAACCCAGGCGCCACGCCGGCCCGTCCACCCGAGAAAGCGGCTCGGCCGCTGCCAACCGGAGCAAGCCCGCTGCAAGCAACGCCCCGCCCGCCACGAACGCGACGTCCAGCGCGAGCCGGCCGGCATCGAGGTTGAGGTTGAAGAACGACGCGAACACCGGATCGGCCGTCGCGAGCAGCACGGCCAGCAGTATTGCGATCGGCGCAGCAATGAGCGCACCGCGGGCGATCGGGGCTACGAGCCCCATCCGGCTCCGCGCTTGAACCAGTGGCTGCGCGACGAAGCCCGCACCCGACCCGACGTGCATCAACGCGTGCACCGAGCGAGCGGCCGCTCCCGCTATCCCGATGTCGAAGAGCAACCCCCTGCTTGTCACCGACGCGGCCAACCCGGCGAGCGCGAATGACATCGCAAGGTCCGGCCAGAGCAGCCATCGGCTCGCCCGCACCGTCAGCCAGGCTGCGAACAAAACGGAAGCTCCGACGAGCGCGCGCGCCTCGAATGAAGAAATCCGTCCCGCAAACACAAGAGCGAGAGCGATGAGCGCCAGGGTTAGGCTTGCAGCCAGCCCAAACGTTCCCACGCGCAGAGCCTGATCGGACACCAGGCCGACGGCCAGCGCGGCGACTACCGTGAACCACGTCGCCTTGCCTTTCAGCTCTCGATTGAGCCAACGGGGAACGGGGCGAGGAACGACCGGGCGCCAGGATGCCCCGTCCCACCGCCAGTTGCCATCCGCGGACAGCTGTCCGATGTGTGAGTAGGCCTCCCCCGACATCAGGACGTTCAACACGCCAAACGGGGCGAATGGTTACGCGGAACCGTGTTTAGACTCCGCCGATCGCGACAGGCTCGGCTCTTGCCCAAAGCCCGCCTGAGTGTCCGATCTGCGGAGCGCCGATCGACATCGACACCGGGCGGATCTGCCGCTACTGCAAGACGCTGCTGCCACCCCCGAAGCAGCAGACGGGCTGGACGGTGGTCGCGATCGCGCCGGCCGCCGAGAACGCGTAACGCCCGTTTTTGCACCAAGAGATCAATTTTCTCAGTCAATTCGCACGAATCCCGGATAGGATCCGATTCATGAAGGCACCCGCGAACGTCCTCGACGTCGCGGGAGACCTCTAGCCTCCCGGCCCACCGGCCTACCGCTGGAGTTTCCTCCCGATTTTCGGATTGATTCGCCGCGCCCGCTGGCCGGCGGGAGGAAACCAACAAGTTGTCTATTCGTTCCAAAGACCCGACATTCGTCTATCTCGTCTTGTGCGCGGGCTGGCCGCTTTTCTTCAGCATGCTTGCGGTCACGAACCTCGTGTATCAGGTCCAGGTGGCTCACCTCGATCCACTTCGGCTGCTCCTGGTGGGCAGCGTCCTGGAGCTCACCTGCCTGGTCTTTCAGGTCCCGACCGGCCTTTTCGCCGACGCTTTCAGCCGCCGCTGGGCAGTGGCCGCCGGTTGCGGCCTCGTGGGAGCCGGCTTCATCCTCGAGGGCTCGATCCCGCAGTTCACCTCTATCCTCGTGTCCCAGCTCGTATGGGGAATCGGCGCGACGCTCTCAGACGGGGCGGAGGATGCATGGATCACTGATGAGGTTGGCGAAGAGGCGGCCGGCCGCCTGTTCCTCCGAGGGTCACAGATCGCGCAGGTGGCGGGCTTGATTGGAATCTTTGTCGGAGTCGGCCTGGCGTCGATCCGTCTGAACCTTCCGATCCTCGTTGGAGGCGCGCTCCTCGTGGTGCTCGGCGTCTACCTGTTCTTTGCGATGACCGAGGCGGGTTACCACGCAATTCCGCGTGAGGCAAGAGGCAGCCTGGCGGGCATGGCCGCCGGCGCTCGCTCGTCGATCGCTGCACTGCGCACCCGGCCGCTGATACTGACGATCCTTGCGATCACCGTGGTGGTAGGCCTGTCGAGCGAGGGCGTCGATCGGCTCTACCAGGTCCACTTTCTCAGGGACGTTGGGCTGCCGAGCTTCGCCGGGCTTTCGCCCGTGTTCTGGTTTGGCCTGATCAGCGGAGGTTCGTCGCTGATCGGCATCGCGACCACCTCGGTCATCAGGCGGAGGCTCGACCTCGAGAACCATTCGCACGTCGCCCGATTGCTCTTCGTGTTTACGGCAGCTCGAGCGTTGACGTTGGCCGGTTTCGCCTTGGCGGCCAATCTCTACGCTGCAATCGCGTTGTTTTGGGTGGCGAACGTGATGCGTCAGGCGTTTTCGCCGGTTCAGCGCGCCTGGCTCAATCGGTCGCTCGATTCTGCCAACCGGGCGACACTGTTTTCGGTGGATGGCCAGGCTGACGCATTGGGGCAGATCGTCGGAGGACCGATCATCGGCGTCATCGCGTCAGGAATCTCGATTCGCGCCGCGCTGGTGAGCAGCGCAGCGCTCCTGACCCTTGCGCTTCCGCTGCTTGCGCGAGCCCTCGGCCAGGCGCCGGGGCAGCATCTGAAACCCGATCTGAAATCTGCCCCCTAGCCTTCGATAATGAGCAAGAGCCAAGGCTCCGCGGCACCCGCTTAGAGGTCCGCGCCGTCGTCGAGCTTCAAGGGGGGGCGCCATCGCTGGACAGATCGAGCTGGGCAACATCCACCACATCCGTCTGACGGTTACGGACATAGGGCGAAGTCGCGAGTTCTACACGGGGCTCCTGGGGTTCAACGTGGCGGTCGCGGCGCCCGAGTCGGAGGACCCCAAGTCAGACCCGACCTACCCGGTGCTCTGGGGCGGCGTGGTGATGGCAAAGGGCAACTACCTGCTCGGGCTCCGGCCGGTGGCCGCCAAGGGCGACCAGTTCGACGAGAACCGGGTCGGCCTCGACCACCTCAGCTTCGGCGTGGAGAGCAGGGCGGCGCTCGATGAGGCGATCCGCGTGCTGGACGAGCGCGGCGTGCCGCGGGGAGAGGTCAGAGAACTGACGTCATTCGGGATCTGTGTGGTTTCGTTCCGCGACCCCGACAACATTCAGCTCGAGTTGACCTCGCCGCTCTGACGGCTCCTATTTCAGCTCGAGTGGCGCCCCACCGCGCTTCGCACTTCGTGACGAAGAGCAGAAGCTCTTGAAGCTGGCTGTGCAGGGGTCGGTTGATGACGCGCTACATCCGCAGCTCCGCCAACTTCACCGCGTATAACCCGTAGTTAATGCTCACTTGCGCCGTCCTCCTATTCGCCTATTTCAGTGTTGTGTACCCATGAACACCGCAGGAGGAGGCGCAGTTGCAGAGAAGGGAAAAATACCTGAATCTGGCCGGATCAAGTGCGTGATTCCCATTGATCGGGAGCAATTTCCCAAATTGACATCGCGGGCTTGATCTTCGGGACCCGCGCTAGGGTTGACGGACAGGGTCCTTGCGCGCACCATTGGGGCCTCCCGCTCGCCCCGCAAAGGTGTGAGCAGGATTGGGGGCAAACACATGCACAAGCGGGCAACCTGTCTGAAAGTGATTCGCCGGCTCGTTTTCAGCGCTCCGATCGGCGCCGCCATCGTCGTGGCCCTGAATGCGAGCGCGTCGGCGGGATTCAGTGCCTACGTGAGTGGAACCACCGGCTACGACTACTCATATCCCCAGTGCGGAACCGCGGCACCCTCGGCCAGCTTCGGCGTGGTCGGGGTCAACGCGGGGTATCCGTTCACGTACTACAACAGCTGCTTGGCGGCCGAGTACGCGGCGGCGGCCAGGACCGGCAACGCGGCTGTCTACGTCAACACCGGCTATGACCCGACCTTTACGGCGATCGATGGTCGTCACACGACCCAGTCTTGCGCGAACACGTCGGCGGCCGTCGCCGGCACGCAGGCACAGCAGGCTGCCTGGGCAGTGGGGTGCAGCGAAGCTCAGCGCGATGTGGCTTACGCGGCAGCTCAATCGGCGACAACTCCGACTGCGTGGTGGCTGGACGTGGAGATCGCCAACAGCTGGTCCTCAAGCGACCTGACGCTCAACACCTACACGATCCAGGGGCTCGTTGCGACGCTTCGACAGGCCACGTCAGTTCCGGTGGGCGTGTACTCCACGCCATCGCAGTGGACAACGATCACGGGTGGCTACAAGGCGCAGGTGGACGCCAACTGGGTGGCCACTGGCCAGCGCACCGCAAGACGCGCACAGCAATCCTGCAGTCAGGCCGGCTTCACCGGGGCGAAGGTGTGGCTCGTTCAGTACGTGGCGACCTACGACCACGACCTGGTTTGCTAGAAGCAAAGAAAAACGCCCGCCGGACCGGCGGGCGTTTTGAGATGCGGCCGGTGAGCGCTTAAGCCCAGAAGGCGTCGGTGGCCGCCTGGTTTTCGTGGAACGCCCAGAACTCGATGTTGCGGCCGTCCGAGTCTGAGTGCACGACGTGGACCGCGCGGCTCTCCCACTTCTTGCCGTTCCTTTCCGCGCTCTCGGTGACCAGGCCGATCGAATGCTCGCCGTTGGCGAGGGTGTCATGCACCTCCAACTTGAAGGTGCCGCCGCTGCGCTCCATCAGCTTTCCAAAGAAGCCGAAGACGGCATCCTTGCCCTTGTAGTCGCCCGATAGCGGGTTGCGTCCAAGGATGTGCCAGACGGTGTCGTTGCTCAAGAGCTCGCTCAAAGCCGGCATGTCGCTGGCGCCGAAAGCTTTGTAGGAGCGACGCAGGTTCTCGAGGTTGACGTTGGTCGCCGTGGTGGCCATTGCGGACCTCCTCTCAATCCCGGGTGGTGGGCACGCCCCAGGCCGGGCGCCTGGGTGGGAGATCGAGATCTTGCGCCGATAAAGGGGCCCTGTCTACGCCCGCCTAGCCCTTGAATGCGGAGGGCGGGCCTGGCGGCAGGTAGAGCATCGGGTCGACGGGCCTCTGGTTGATCCGCAGCTCGAAGTGCAGATGCGCGCCGGTTGAGTTTCCGGTCGAACCCTCGAGCCCGACAGGCTGGCCCTGGGTCACCGACTGGCCGACCTTGACCAGGGCCGTCGACAGGTGGCCGTAAAGCGTGTCAAGCCCACCCGAGTGTGCGATGACGACGTAGTTTCCGTAACCGCTGCTCGAGCTTCCGACCAGCGCCACCACGCCGTCGTCGGCCGCATAGATCGGCGAGCCGAACGGCTCAACCATGTCAATGCCGGTGTGGAAATGAGGGTATTGGCCGTAGGCGGGCTCGAACCAGAAGGTGCTCGGTCCGAAGCTCTGAGAAATCTGCGCCTGCGGCTCGGGCCAGATGAATCGGTACTTGGTCGAATGACCGGCGCTGGCCTGGATCTGGCCGACGTTGTTCGACTGGCTCCAAAGTTGCACCTGCGTCCACACCGCCTGCATGGCCGCCGAGATGATCGCGTCCTCCTGCTGCTGCAGCATGTCGGTGATCTGCTGCGCCAATTGCGTCGACTGCCGGCTGAGCAGGTAGAGCTCGCCCTGCGTCTCGGCGATCTTGACCTGCAGCTGGGCCACCGAGCTCTCCTGCTGCGCCTGCAGGACCTTCAGCTGCGCCAGCTCGGCGTCGAGCTGGTCGCGTTGTTTGACCTGCTCGTCGCGGGCGGCCTGCTCCTTCTGGCGCTGCACCTCGAGCTCGGTGAGGTTGCGAGCCAGCGACGCTTTGAGCTCTGACGCGCGGGTGCCGGCCACGTTGAGGTCAGCCACACGGGTCAGCAGGTCGCTCAAGCTCTGCGCCTCGGCGATGACCACCAGCACCGAGCCGGGCTGCTGGTAGATGGCGCGCGCGAGCTGGCTGAGCTGTGCGCGTTCCGCGGCGATGCGCTGAGCGAGCAAAGCCTCCAGCCGCTGAGCGTCGGCGATCTGCACGTCCAGGTCGGCGATCTTTGCCTCCACATCTGCGATCTGTCCTTGAAGGGCCTGCTGCTGCGCGGCGTTGTCCACGAGCGACTGCTTCAGCTGCTGCTGAGCGGCCAGCGCGTCCGCGAGGTTGCTCCCCAGCTGTGCGCGGATCTGGTCGATCAGTGCTTGCTGCTGCTGCGGGTCCGGCGCGGAAGCGTCCGCGCTCGCATCGGAGGCCGCGGCGCACAGCACCAGCAGCGCGACGCCAACCGCGGTCACCAACATCTTCATGATTCGAGGTGCCGCCGCACGCCGATCAGCGATGACCCCGAACCCAGGCCCAGCCCGGTCGCGAAAACGAGTGCCGCAGCGACCGCCGCCACGGTGACGGTGACTCCCGGCGCGAACTGCGCGAACGTGGCTGATCCCGCCTGCATCCCGGCCACCGCCAGCCCGAAGGTGATCAGGCCGGCCAGCGCACCGGACAGGGCGCCGGTGATGGCTCCTTCGACCACGAACGGACCGCGCACCATCCAGCGCGGTGCGCCAACCAGCTGCATGATTGAGACCTCGTCGCGCCTCGAGTGGATCGCGGCGCGGATGCTGTTGATGGTCACGGTGACCGCGACGAACCCAAGCAGCAGCAGGAAGGCGGTGCCGGCCACGGCAAGGCCGAGCAGGACCGCCTGGATGCGTTGGTAGGCGCCGCGGTCATACGAAGTGGGGTCGAGAGGGTCGACCGCGATATCGGTGCGAACCAGCTGGTCGATCGCCGCCGCATCGTCGATGCTCTTCACACGCACGTCGAGGCTGGCCGGAAACGGGTTTCCGTCGCTGGCCGCGGCAAGCTGCGGCAGTCCTGGGATGGTCTGAGCGCGCGCGAGCGCCTCGGCCTTGGTCACGTAGGTCACGTTCGCGACGCGCGGGTCCTTCGCGAGTCGATCCCACAGCGAGTCGACGTCCGTCGCGGGAACGCCGTCGCGCATGTATACGTGCAGCAGCGAGGCCTGGCCAGCCTGTACTTGCTCGAGGTTGTGGAGCGCAAACCCAACCAGGCCGACCAGGCCGGACAGCAGCAGCAGGAGTGTCATCGAGCTGAGGGCCGGCGCGGTGCTGCCTATGTTTCGGAACCAGTTGCGCGCCGCGCCGCGAAACAGGTAGCGGAACACGTTGGCGACGACGATCTGGACAATTCGCCGGCGCGGGAAGCGTGGCTTTACGACGAGGCCAGCCATGCCATCCTCCCGGTCCGGCCGGCCGGTTGGTCGCGCACCATGCGGCCCTGCACCAGCGTCATCACGCGTCGCTGAAGGCGAGTCACGATCTCGACGTTATGGGTGGCGATGAGCACAGCGGTGCCGAAGGTCGCGATGTCCGCGAACAGATCCATCATCTGCCAGGAGGTCTCGAGGTCCAGGTTGCCCGTCGGCTCATCCGCGATCAGAAGGCGCGGCTGACCTACCACGGCCCGCGCCACCGCCACGCGCTGCTGTTGCCCGCCAGAAAGCTGCTGAGGGAAAGCACCACCACGGTCGCCGAGTCCCACCGCCTCCAGCGCGTCCATGGCGCGCTCCGAAGCCTCCTCGTCCGAGATGCGCAGGTCGCCGACCTGGAGAGCGAGGGCGACGTTCTCCTTTGCGGTGAGGCGAGGCAGGAGCTTGAAGTCCTGGAAGACAACGCCCACGTGGCGGCGCAGCTCGGAGACGTGTGACGTTTTCAAAGTGTGCGCGGCGATCCCGTCGACCCAGACCTGGCCGGTGGTGGGCCGGATCTCCCGGTTGATCAGCTTCAAGAGGGTGGTTTTGCCCGCCCCGCTCGGGCCCACGAGAAACGCCAGCTCACCCGGCTCCATCACCAGGTTGACGTCATCGAGCGCAAGACGCGGTCCATACGCTCGAGTCACCGCGGCGAACTCAAGGATCGGGCGCATAACAAAACAGGTAACGGGAATCCGCCCGGTTTCCTGAGCGCAGCGTGTTAAGCGCTGTGAGTTTTAGTTAGGCAGACCCGATTGGCGGAGGCGGAGGCCAACTTACAGGGAGGCTGTGATACACAGTGATGCACAATGCTATGCTCGCCGAGCAGCTTAAGTGATGGTAAGTCAAACTCTGCTGAACACAAGGGAAGCCGCCCAGTTCTTGAGGGTGAGCGAAGCGTCGATCCGCCGCTGGAGCGACGCCGGATTGCTGCCGGCCCAGCGGGTGGGGCGCCGTCGCGAACGTCGCTTTGTGCAGGCCGACCTCGTCCTGTTCCTGGGCCAACCCACCGGCGACTCGCGGCCGGCCCCCACGCAGGTCACGACCGTGAACGTGGGAGGAACAGCGGTTCCTTTGAGAAGCCATCTCGCGCCTCTGTACAGCACGGATCTCGGCCGCCTGCGGCTTTCGCTGCCTTTCCTTGCCGCTGGGCTGCGTGCGGGGCAGCCCTGTTTCCTCGTCGCGTCCGGTGCTGTCCTGGATCGCTACACGCAAGCCCTGGCCGAGGAGCAGGACATCGATTTCGACGCCGTCGTGGACGGCGGACCGTTGACCGTCGTCGCCTGGCCGGGAGCGAGGGTCGCGGATGTGATCGCCAAGTGGGAGCTGCTTTTCGCCAAAGCACTTGCGGGAGGCCCCACTGTGCTGCGCGTCGTCGGCGAGATGGCCAGCGAGCGCTCGATGTTCGCGTCAGAAGCCGAAATGATGGACTACGAGGAAGCCTACGAGCTCATGGCCAGGCGGTTCCCTTTGGTCACGCTATGTCAGTACGACGCGCGCGAGTTCGATGGCCAAATCGTCCTTCGGGTGCTCAAGTCCCACCCGGACATGTTCCAGCAGAACATCGGAGGTTTTCTCCACTAGAGAGAGTCATGACTACTTACCTTCTGAGTCTGATCGACCAGCGCGGTGTGCGGTCGAAAGCGAGGCTGACATGGTGAATCGCTGGGAGCTCGGCCCGAGCGACTCGACCTCCGAGCAGGTCCCGGCTCCTACAACTATCGACTTCCTGTCGCTTTTGAGCGCCGCCAATCGCAGTCGTTTGCTTCAGCGGTCAACGCGAGTCGTGCATCCGGCGGGCACGATCGCCGTCCGCCCCAGCGGGCCCTCGATGACCTACGTGGTCGAAAGCGGCTTGGCGAGAGCGTTCTGGAGTCTCCCAAACGGAAGACAGACGACTCTCGCCATCATTCGCCCCAAGGAGCTCGTCGGCGCAACCGCGACCATTGGCTACGCCTCGGGGCTCTTCATGCAGCTCATCACCGAGTCCACGCTGATGGCTCTCGAGTCTGAGGTGCTGCACGCGCTCGCGGCCACCGAGCTGGAGGTCGCTGCGGCCATCTCCAAGCAACTCGCGGTGCGAGTTCGTGACGCATACAAACTCATTGCAGTCCGCTCGCTGGGCAACATCAGGGAGCGTATGGCTTATGACCTGCTCGATCGAGCCGCCAACTCGCAGCTGGTCGTCGGGCGGCTCGAGGTCATGGCCACCCAGGGTGACCTTGCCGATTCCATCGGCTCATCGCGCGAGGTGATGAGCAGGGCTTTGAGAGACCTCCGCGCCGAGGGGATAGTGGAAACCGCGCCCGGGTTGATCCGGGTTCTGGACCCGGCACGTCTCGCCGCGATCGTGCGGGCATTCGTGATTTAAGTCACGCTTGCGACCCAAGTCACGGTTAATAGGAAGCTATTTCATTAGCTTCACGTCGTGCCGCTTGCATCCGTTCGCGGAGCCATGAGTTGTCAGCCTTGAGCCAACCCCCACCTGCTCCCGTGCGGGTCCTGGTGGTCCAGGATCATCCACTTCTTGCATCGGCGATCGCGCGCGTGCTGGACAGTGAGGACGACCTGACCGTTTGCGGCATCGCCCGGCGCGGCGACGAGGCGGCGACCCTCGCCGCCCAGGAGAAGCCGGCGGTGGTGCTGATGGACTTCAGGCTTCCTGACCTGAGCGGGCCGGCCGCCGCCGCCAGGATACGGTCCGTGGTCCCCGGCGCCGCGATCGTGTTCCACAGCGCGGAGGAGTCCGAGGAAGCGCTGCTGGACGCCATCGACGCGGGGGCCATCGCCTACCTGACCAAGTCGGCTACCGCTGACGAGATCATCGAAGCGGTGCGCAAGGCGTCGGTCGGAGAGGTCCTGATCCCCGTCGGGCTCTTCGCCAAGGCGATCGCCCGCCAGCGAATGGTCGCGAACCAGCAGGAGGCTCGGGAGAAGCTGATCGCCGAGTTCACTCCGCGGGAGCTCGACGTGCTGCGGCTGCTCGCCGAAGGCCACGACACCCAGACGCTGGCGAGACGTCTTGGCATCGCCCCTCACACGGTCGAATGGCACGTGACTCACGTGATCGAGAAGCTTCGGGTGCATTCCAAGCTGCAGGCGGTGATCGCCGCGGCTCGTCTCGGCCTGATCGAGCTGGCGTAGCCCTTCAAGCCGGTCTCCTCCGGCCTCCAGAGTGGCGCAAGTCGCAGTGTTACTCCATCACCACAGCCTTCGCGAATTCGCTTTGAGCGTTTTCGAGACGTGAAGCGCCGACCCTCGACGAGGCCCTTTCCGAAATCACGAGATCGCACGCGAGAATCGTCAACATCACGCGGTCGGCACCTTCGGTCGGACGGTGTCCAGTAAGGAAGTGCTCGATCTCGCCGACCAGGGCGTCGGTGTCCCCGGTCCAAGGCAGGTGGTCGGCACCGGGCAGCTCGACAAAGGTCGCGCCCGGGATCCCGTCCGCGATGACCCGATCCATCGCAGTCGAGATCGTCGCGTCGGCGGCGCGGTGCAGGACCAGGGTCGGGACGCGGATTGCGGGCAGCGCGGAGCGGACGTCGATCTCGCCGATCACTTCCATCAGCTCCCGCGCCGCTCCGGGGCTTGCGCCGTACCGCCTCACCTCTCCGAGCCATTCACGGAACTCGTCATCGTGCGCGACGCTGGGCGCCCAGCGCTCGAGGTCGATGACGGGCCAGTTGCGCTCAGTGAACTCGGTCTGCTGCGACCATGCCTCCGGCGAAACGCCGATCGGGTAGTCGGGCGCCACGGTCCTGCGGGCGAACGACCCATACACGACCAGGGCCGAAACCCGGTCCGGGTGAGTGGCCGCGAACAGCAATGCGAGCGGCCCACCTTCGGAAACGCCGTAGACCGCTGCGCGCCGGATGCCCAGCGCATCCATGACCGCTCCGATGTCGTCGACCCGATCTTCGAGCGAACCTACCGAAACGCGATCGGACAGGCCCGTGCCTCGCTTGTCGAAGAGGATGAGGCGCGCAAAGCGTGCCAGCCTCTGCAGGTAGGCGGCATAGAACGGGTGCCGCCACATGTGCTCGAGATGGCTGACCCATCCCGGCACCAGAATCAGGTCGAACGGTCCGGCGCCGAAGACCTGAAAGGCGATGTTGATGCCGTGGCTGCGTGCGTACATGGTGGGCGGGTGGTGCGCGGCCTTTGGAGTCTGGGCCCTAGTGGAGCCGGGCGCCCCCTCGAGCGCCTGGAACCAGGCCGCAACATCACGGCGGGAGTGGAAACCAAGCTTGTTCCGAATCTGCTCGACGTGATACTCGGCAGTCCGCTCGGAGACGACGAGCCGCTCGGCGATCTCGCGGTTGGTCAGACCGTCGGCGACCAGCTTGACGACCTGGCGCTCGCGCCGGCTCAGCTGGGGCCCGGCCCTCCCTTCGCCCACCGTGCAAGGTTAACTTAAGTCGTGCCAAAACCCAGTACTAAAGCCGGTACTTAAACCGGTACCGACCCCAGGGGCAGCAACCTCGCCGAGGACTAGCCTGCGGCGGTTAGGGACTTAAGTTCGGGGAAGGAGAATCAAATGAAGAAACTTTTGAATCTGCTACCGGCGATCTCGCTAGCCGTGGCGATGCTCGCCTCGCATCCCGCCGCGGCTGCAGCCAATGCGGTGACGGTGGTGGCGACCATCAACGGCGGCGGCACGTCCTTGATGTACGCGGGGCCGGGGTTTGCGCCCGGCACCAAGAATGTCAGCTCGTTCGGAATTCACGCCACGCTCTATTCCGATGGCACGGCGACAGGGCATGTCGATTGCGTTGACCAACACGGGGACGTATCTGCGGGGAACATCTTTGGCGACGTCACGAGCTGGTCGCTGGTACCCAAAGACGGCGATATCGACGACGGCATCCTGCTGCACGTCACCGGTACATTGGTGACGTTCGGGGGTGGGCCGCCCGTCGACATGAAGTTCCCAGTGACGATCCAGGCCGCCGGCGGTGCGGGCGTCGGCAAGTGGACTCTCGGTAATCCGCAAGCACCGTTCTGCATCGAGATTCTTCTCAGCGGGCAGATCGTCGTTCGCGGCAACTTGCTCGGATAACGAACGAGCTCTCAACACTGACCCCCCGGCGAGCGGCCGGGGGGTCTCTCTTTTCCCAGCCACGCCCGCTTAGTAGCCTGGCTACCGGAAAAAGACCGATAGGCACAACTTTCGATTTCGGTTACTGTTCGTTTTGGCCCCGAGGGACACGTTCGACGGAGTCGGAACTGGTCGCAAGACTGGATCCGAAGTCGGAGAGGCGATCCGTTGGGGTCATTTCTTTTTCCGCCAGATCCTCTGATCCACGACCCACCACCAGGCTACGTATGGTGGGTCGTACGCCTCGATTTTTGAGGTGTATGGTGGGACACAGCGGACCCGCTCCCCAGCCCGTTACAACTTTGAGCTGCAAGGCGGAAATGCCGAGCAGGGTCCGCATGACCTCACCTGGTGTCGTTGCACGTCGCTGCGCAGTGAGGCACAATCATCGGTGAGTCTCATCCTGAGGCCGAACGCGCCCGATCATTGAACCGGTCGGGTCGTTATCAAGACGCGAGGAGGTGCCACGCACATGGCCGCGAAGAAGAAAGCCGTCAAGAAGGCCGTTAAGAAGGCCGTCAAGAAGGCCACCAAGAAGAAGAAGTAACCGACTTCTTCAACTCGTAGCGTTTCATGCGCCGAGGTTCCATCGAGCCTCGGCGCAGCTCTTTGCGCAGACGTGGCTCTTGGACCTCAGGACCAAGACCGGGTCCCTCCTGGTAGTGGAATGGCGACAGACTGATCTCAGTTCTGATCGGCTAAGCTACCTTGACGATGCGTAGATCGATGGCTTGCGGCATGTGCCTCACTCGACGGCGAGCGATCGACTACGTTCTCTGCGCCAGCTGCTTCTGTAGCTAGCCGACCCTTCTGACGGGGCCTCGGGCTCCCTCCGCGCCTTTGGGCGCGCTCGTGTCGGCATCAACTATTTCTCCGGAGGCATATCTATTTGTCGGATCTCACAGACGTCTCATCCCTGGACGGCCTGTCCGGGAATGAGACGGTCAAGGCCACCAGCAACCACCTGCGAGGGCTCATCAAGGAAGAGCTGCTCGAAGAGACGCCTGCCTTCGGCGACGCGTCGGAGACGTTGCTCAAATTCCACGGCATCTATCAACAGGACGACCGGGATCGTCGCAAGGAGGCGCGGGCGAAGGGCCTGGACAAGCATCACCAGTTGATGATCCGGACCAGAATCCCGGGCGGCGTCGTATCACCGGACGCTTACGTCGCCCACGACGAGATCAGCAGCAAGTGGGCGAACGGAACCCTGCGGGTCACCACGCGCCAGGACTTCCAGCTCCACGGTGTCATCAAGGGCGACATCAAGAAAGCGATCCGCGGCATCAACGATGCCCTGCTGACGACGCTTGGCGGCTGCGGCGACGTCGAGCGCAACATCATGTGCTGCCCGGAACCGCTGGCCGATCGGTTTCACGACGAGGTGAACCGCGCCATCGGCGCGATGGTGGCCGAGCTCACGCCCAAGACCCGCGCTTATCACGAGATCTGGCTCGACGGCGAGGTGGTCGAGACCTCTGAGCCTGAGGTCGAGCCTCTGTACCGCGAGCAGTATCTGCCGCGCAAGTTCAAGACCACGGTCGCGCTCGAGGGCGACAACTGCGTCGACGTGTACGCCCACGACCTCTCCCTGGTCGCGATGCGCTCCGCCGATGGAACGCTGCGGGGGTTCAACGTGCTGGTCGGCGGCGGCCTGGGGCGCACGCACAACAAGCCCGAGACGTTCGTTGCTGCGGCGGTGCCGCTCTGCTTCGTGGAGCCGGCCCAGGTCGTCGACCTCGCCCGCGAGGTCGTCGCCGTCCAGCGCGACTACGGCGATCGGACCAATCGCCGGCACGCGCGCCTCAAATACACGATCGCGGATCGGGGGCTCGACTGGTTTCGCGGCGAGGTGCAGAACCGCGTGAAGTTCAAGCTCCAAGCGCCCGAGCCACTCTCCTGGAAGCCGGTCGACGACCACCTCGGCTGGCACGAGCAGGGCGACGGCCGGCTCTACATAGGCATCTTCATCGAGAACGGTCGAATCGCCGACGTCGACGGTGTGCGTTCGCGTACCGGGCTGCGCAAGATCGTCGACGAGCTGCGCCCGCAGGTGCGCCTCACGGCACAGCAAAACGTCATCCTCGCGGACATCGACCCCGCCGACCGGGCTCGCGTCGACGAGCTGCTGGCTGAGCATGGGATCGCCGCGGTCGAGTCCATTCCGCACGCAATCCGTAACTCCATGGCGTGCCCGGCCACCCCGACGTGCGGGCTGGCCGTGGCCGAAGCGGAGCGCGCGCTGCCGGGCCTGATCCGCACGCTTGCGAGCCTGCTCGACGAGCTAGGTCTCGCGGACGAGCGAATCAGCTTCCGCATGAGCGGCTGCCCCAACGGATGCTCGCGCCCGTACCTCGGCGACGTCGGGTTCGTCGGCACGACACTCGGCAAATACGACGTGATGCTCGCCGGCGACTTCAACGGCACACGCCTCAACCGCGTCTACGCCCCCAACGTTCCCTTCGCCGAAATCCCCGGCCTGCTGCGCCCGATGTTCGCTACGTTTCGATCAGATCGAGAGGCGGGCGAGGGTTTCGGCAACTGGGTCGAGCGCATCGGTTTCGCAGCCCTACGCGAGCGCGTGGCGACCGAGAGGACCTCATGAGCCCGCTCGCGCCCGCCGAGCTAGACGCCGGGGCCACCCCTGAAATCGTTTTGAGATGGACCTACGAGACGTTCTCGCGTGTGGTCATCGTGGCCAGCTTCCAGGCCGAGTCCTCGGTGCTGATCGACATGGCCTCCAGGACCAGGAAGGACGTGAGCGTGCTGACGCTCGACACCGGCCGCCTGCCCCAGCAGACCTACGACATGATCGACCGCGTCCGCGACCGCTACGGGATCGAGGTCCAGGTGGTCTCGCCCGACGCAACTGACCTGCAGGAAATGGTTGGGACCCATGGCGCCAATCTTTTCTATAAATCAGCTGACTTGCGGCGCCTTTGCTGCGACGTGCGCAAGTCGCGGCCGCTGGCGCGAGCGCTGCACGGTTACGACGCATGGGTGACCGGCCTGCGCAGACAGCAGGCCGAGACGCGCTCGCAGACCGCCGCGGTGTCGGCGGACCCCGAACACGAGGGCCTCACGAAAGTTGCGCCCCTTGCCGGATGGTCCAAGGACCAGGTGTGGGCGTACATCCGCGATCACGAGCTTCCTTACCACTCGCTCTACGACCTCGGCTACACGTCGATCGGCTGTGCGCCGTGTACACGCGCCACGACGGCAGGCGAGGAAGAGCGGGCGGGCCGTTGGTGGTGGGAACAGAACGAAGTCAAGGAGTGCGGTCTCCACTGGACGCCCGACAACCGACCGCTACAAACCACCAAAGGAAGCAAAAACGAATGAAGACCCTCAGAGTGCTGGCGATCGCCGCCGTCACGATTGTGCTGGCCGGTTGCGGCCAGAACGTCAGCTCGGCCGCGCCCAGCGATGACCAACCCCTCACACTCCGGCTCGGCTACTTTCCGAACCTGACGCACGCGCCTGCCCTGGCGGGCATCAAGAAGGGCTTCTTTTCGAGCGCGCTTGGAAGCAACGTCACCATCGAGACCCACACATTCAATGCCGGCGGCGACGCCGTGACCGCGCTCCTCTCCAACTCGATCGACGCCTCGTTCGTCGGCCCCAGCCCGACCACCAACGCGTTCGTTCAGTCCCACGGCCAGGCCATTCGCGTCATCGCCGGCTCGACGTCTGGCGGGGCGCTTCTGGTGGTCAGGCCAGGCATCACTTCGGTTGCAGGCCTGAAGGGCAAGAAGATCGCTGATCCTCAGCTGGGTGCGACGCAGGACGTGGCGCTTCGCTGGTTCCTCAAGAGCAACGGATTCGCGACCGACACCGCGGGAGGCGGAGACGTCAGCATCCTTCCGCAGGACAACGCCCAGACGCTGACCGCGTTCAAGCAGGGCCAGATCGACGGCGCGTGGGTCCCAGAACCCTGGGCGAGCCGGCTCGTGGTCGAAGGAAAGGGCAAGGTCCTGGTCGACGAGCGCGACCTGTGGCCGCAGGGCAAGTTCGTCACCACGAACCTGGTCGTGAGAACCGATTTCCTGCAGGCTCACCCGAAGCGGATCAAGGCCCTGCTCGAGGGTCTCTACCAGGCGGTCTCGTATCTGAACTCCAACCCCACCGAGGCGCAGACCCTCACCAACGATGCCGTGGCCGCGATCACCGGCAAGGCCCTCGCGAGCGGCGTCGTCTCAGCCGCGTGGCCGCACCTCGCGTTCACCCTCGACCCGCTGGCTGCAACCCTGAAGACATCAGCCGATCACGCCCATGGCGTCGGCCTGCTCGCCAGCGTCGACCTCAAAGGCCTCTACGACCTCAGCCTGCTCAACCAGGTGCTCGCTGAGCACAACCAGCCATCGGTGAGCGGACTGTGAGCAACATCCTTCAGCTCTCCGACAAACACTCGCTGAGCGTGGAACGCCTGACCATGGCGTTCCCGCACAACGACCGGCTCCTGGTCGCGCTGCAGGGAGTGACGCTCGAGGTCGAGCGGGGTGAGCTGGTGTGCATCGTCGGCGCCTCCGGTTCGGGTAAGAGCACCCTGCTCAACATCCTCGCCGGGCTCGACGAGCCGACCGCCGGGCGCGCGCACGTTCACGGGCGGGTGGCGCTCATGTTCCAGGAAGCCGCGCTGCTGCCATGGCTGACGGCAGCCGGCAACGTGGAGCTCGCGCTCGAGCTGCGAGGCGTGAAGCGATCCGAACGCACGGAGGTTGCGCGCGAGCTTCTGCACCGCGTGCACCTCGACGGCTTCGAGAAGCGCCTGCCGCACGAGCTGTCCGGAGGCATGAAGCAGCGGGTGGCGTTGGCGCGCGCGTTGGCCCAGGACGCCGACGTCCTCCTCATGGACGAACCCTTCGGGGCGCTCGACGCGATCACGCGCGACCGCTTGCACGAGGAGCTCGAGCGCATCTGGACAGAGAGCGGCCTGACCATCCTCTTCGTCACCCACAACGCGCGCGAAGCCGTGCGCCTCGGTGACCGCGTGCTCGTCTTCACCAGCCGCCCGGGCCGGGTGGGCCACGAGGTGAAGGTCGACCTGCCTCGGCCGCGGAGCCTCGACTCGCCCGAGCTGGCGGTCATCGCCGGCCGCATCACCGACCGCCTGAAACAGGAGATGGTGGATTGACCGCCCCGCTGGGGTCGGCCATCTGACATGTCGGCAACTGAGCTGGCTGCAGGACACCTGACAAGGGACGTGGTTGAGACCACGGCGCGACCGCCGCGCCGCATGCCCCTGCTGCGCGTCTGGTCGTGGTTGTGGCCGAAGTTGGCCGCGGTCGCCCTGGTCTTGGCCGCGTGGCAGGCCGTGGTGTGGTCCGGATGGAAGCCGGACTACGTGCTGCCAGGACCTGGGCCGGTCTTCCGACGCGTCGCACAGGACCTGGGCAACGCTAACTTCGACCTGGGCATCGCGATCACCATGCGACGGGCGCTGATGGGCTACGCGATCGCGGTCGCAATCGGCAGCGTGGCCGGCATTCTCATCGCGCGCATCGCGGTGCTTCGCAGGGCCATCGGCTCGGCGATCCTTGGGCTCCAATCGATGCCGTCGATCGTGTGGTTTCCACTCGCGATCCTTCTCTTCGGGCTCAACGAGACGGCGATCTTCTTCGTGGTGATTCTCGGCGCCGCGCCGTCGATCGCCGGCGGCCTCCTGAGCGGGGTCGACCACGTGCAGCCCCTCCTGATCCGCGTCGGGCGCGTGATGGGAGCGCGGGGCATGAGCCTTTACCGGTACGTCATCCTGCCCGCGGCGCTGCCCTCGTTCGTGGGTGGCCTCAAGCAGGGCTGGGCCTTCGCGTGGCGCAGCCTGATGGCAGGCGAGATCATCGGCATTGTCAGCCACCAGGTCGGTCTCGGCCAGCAGATCCAGTTCGCCCGAGACTTTGCGGACGCCGAGCAGCTGGTCGCGATCATCGTCGTGATTTTCGTCATTGGAGTGGCGATCGATTCGCTGTTCGGAATGCTCGATCGCGAGATCCGCCGGCGATGGGGTCTTTTGGGGGTTGAGGCATGACACAGAAAGGATTCGTCGTCTGGTTCACGGGCCTCTCCGGCGCAGGCAAGTCGACGATCGCCAACGCGCTGAAGGCAGAGCTCGAGTTGCGCGGGCGGCATATTGAGCTGCTCGACGGCGATGAGGTGCGGACGCACCTGTCCAAGGGACTCGGGTTCTCGAAGGAAGACCGCGACACCAACATCCGGCGCATCGGCTACGTCGCGCGCCTGGTCGCACGCAGCGGTGGCGTGGCCGTCACGGCGGCGATCTCACCGTATCGAGAGGTGCGCGACGAGATCCGCTCTCAGACGCCGGGATTCGTCGAGGTGTTCGCGCGGGCGCCCCTCGACACGCTCGTAGAACGCGATGTCAAGGGCCTATACAAAAAGGCGATCGCGGGCGAGATCGCCAACTTCACCGGTGTGAGCGACCCATACGAGGAGCCGCTTCACCCGGAGGTCGTGTGCGATACATCACGCGAGACTCTTCAGCAGTCGGTATCGAAAGTGATCGATGCCCTCGGGCGACTCGGCCATCTCGATCGCGAGGTGGGGGAGAGCCTTCCTCAGGGCGAGGAGCTGAGCGCCCTTCGTGCCGAGGCCAGGACGCTGCCCCGCCTAGAGGTCGGCCCGCTGGAGCTGTCCGACCTCTTCATGCTCGCGACCGGCGGCCTCTCTCCTCTGGCCGCGTTCATGGACGAGCGGGACTACGAGTCGGTGATCGAGACGGGCCGGCTCGCCGGCGGTCATCCGTTCACGATCCCCATCGTCCTGCGGGCCGAGGCGGCGCCGACCGCCGGCCGGATCGCCCTGTTCATCGGTGATCAGCCGGTTGGCATCCTCGAGGTCGCATCGGCCTTCACGACCTCGCCCGAAATCGAAGCGCAAAGCGTGTACGGGACCACCGACGATGCGCACCCGGGCGTGCGCGTGCTCAAGGACTCGGGGCGTTGGGCCCTCGGCGGTCGAGTGACCGCGCTGTCTCGGCCCTCTTCCGGATTTCCTGAGTACGACCTCACTCCAGCCCAGGTGAAGGCCGTGAAGCGCGAACGAGGGTGGAAGACGATGGTCGGCTTCCAGACTCGCAACCCGGTCCACCGCGCGCACGAGTACCTGCAGAAGGTCGCGCTCGAGATCGTGGACGGGCTGCTCCTCCATCCCCTGGTGGGCGAGACCAAGAGCGACGACATCCCCGCCTCGGTGCGGATGAGCTGCTACGAGGAGCTCCTGCGTGGCTACTACCCACCTGACCGCGTCCTGCTCGCGACCAACCCCGCGTGGATGCGATACGCGGGTCCGAAGGAGGCGGTCTTCCATGCCATCGTGCGCCGCAACTACGGCTGCACGCATTTCATCGTCGGCCGCGACCACGCGGGCGTCGGGAGCTTCTACGACACGTACGCCGCCCATCGCATCTTCGACGAGTACACGCCGGGTGAGCTGGGCATCGAGATCCTCCGCTTCGAGCACACCTTCTACTGTTCGGTGTGCGGCGGCATGGCATCGACCCGCACATGCCCGCACCCGGCCGCCGTGCACAGCACGCTGAGCGGAACCGCCGTGCGCAAGCTGCTGGCCGAGGGCAAAGACCTGCCTCCGGAGTTCACTCGGCCCGAGGTCGCACGCGTGTTGCTCCAAGCGTCGAAAGCGGAAGCCACCGCGTGAGGTACTACCCGGTCTTCATCGACCTCGCCGGCCAGCTGTGCATCGTTCTGGGTGACGGGAAGTTCGCCGTCGAAAAGGCCGCCGCGCTGGGGGAAGCTGGAGCGAATGTGCGGGTGATCGCTTCCTGCGACTACAGGCCGGGCGCCCTCGCGGGCGCGCGACTCGTGATTGACGCCAGCGAGGATGAAGACATCAACCGCCTGAGCTGGCAAGAAGCCGAGGCCGCGGGGATCCTGATCAACGTGGTCGACCGACCGGCGCAATGCCGCTTCATCGCGCCGGCGATCGTGCGCCGCGACCCGCTGCTAGTCGCGATCTCGACCTCCGGTGAAAGCCCGTTTCTTGCTTCGATGCTCCGGGCGCGCATCGAGCGCTGGCTCGGCCATGAGTGGGGCCCTTTCGTCGGGCTGGTCGGCGACATCCGGCGCCGGCTACGCGAGCAGGGCGTCCCCATCGCTGCGCAGACGCGCGTCTACCGGCGGCTCCTCAACTCGAACGTGCGAAGCCTCTTACGTGCCCGCCATTCGGCGGACGCGAACCAGCTCGCCAACGGCATTGCCGCCGGACGCGCGTGCGGCGCCGGCCGCGTCGCTCTCGTCGGCGCCGGGCCGGGAGACCCGGAGCTCATGACCGTTAAGGCGCGCGAGCTGATCGCCGACGCGGACTACGTGCTGCACGACGCATTGATCGCGCCTGAGACCCTGGCGCTGTGCGGCCCAGACACGCGCCTCGAAAACGTAGGTAAGCGGGGCGGCCGTCACGAGAGTGGCAGGCAGGCGAGCATCACCGCCCGGCTGATCGAGCTCGCGCGCGAAGGGCACTTCGTCGCGCGCCTCAAGGGCGGCGATCCATTCGTGTTCGGTCGCGGCGGTGAGGAGCTCGACGGCCTCCAGCAGGCGGGGATCGACGTCGTGGTCGTGCCCGGCATCACCTCCGCGTTCGCAGCGCCTGCCGCGGCGGGGATTCCAGTCACCAAGCGGGGGGTCGCCTCATCGGTGGCGATCACCACCGCGCAGGGGCCGGGCTCGCTGGACCGGCTGGCGGACCTCGCGCGAGCGGCGGACACCCTCGTGGTGCTGATGGCGCTTGGGGAGCTCTCCGAGACGGCGGCGGTCATCGGTCGGGCAGTCGGCGGTTCGCGTGCGGCCGCCGTGGTCGGCAACGCCACGCTCCCATCACAGCGCACCGTGACCGGAACTCTCGACTCCATCGCTCGCCTGGCTGCGGAGGCGGCGATCGAAGCTCCGGCGACGCTGGTCGTCGGGGATGTCGTTGCTGTCGAGCGGGTCCTGGGCGGCGTGCCTTACGCGATCGCGCTCTAAAAGAAAGAGGCCGGGACCCCACGTGGAGTCCCGGCCGGGTCGACTGCCGCGGTTGGTCAGGCGGTCGTGTGCACCGGTACGGGAGCGTGGACTCCGGGGATCGCCGGGGCCGCCGGCGGGACCGGCATCAGCTCGTAGGCGGCGTCGCCATGGACGGCCTCGTCACCGATTTCGAGTTGCTTGTCTGTGAGCCGGAGCGGGATGAAGATCGAGATCAGCTTCAGGATCGCGAAGGTCATAACCCCGTCCCAGACCAGGATGAAGACCAGCCCGATGATCTGAGCGACGAACTGCTTCGGGTTGCCGAAGAGCAACCCGGTGGCGGCGATTGAAGCGGTGCTGCCAGTGCCGGGATAGACAACGACGTTGGGGTTGGCCAGAAGTCCGACCATGAGTCCGCCGACCGCGCCGGCGATCAGGTGAGTGTGCATCACGCCGAGGGTGTCGTCGATGCGGTTGAAGGGAGGCAGCTTGACCAGGTAGTTGAAGGTGAAGAAGGGAATGACGCCGGCCGCGAGGCCGATCGCGAAGGCGCCGTAGCCGTCCACGTACCCGGCGGCCGGCGTGATGCCCACGAGGCCGGCAACCATGCCGTTGACGAGACCGCCGACCGTGACGCGGCCGACGATGAAGACGTCGAGGAACATCCAGGCGATCATCGCCGTCGCCGCGGCGAGGTTGGTGTTCAGGATCGCGGCCGAGGCGTCTGCGCCCGCAAAGTACGGGTCGCCGCCGTTGAAGCCGTTCCAGCCGAGCCAGAGCAGGCCGGCGCCCGTGATCACGGCGATCAGGTTGCTGGGCCGGTTGTTCTCACGATCGGTCAGAAGGCGCGGACCGATGACGGAGGCCGCCACCAGGCCGGAGATGCCGGCTGCCACATGGATGACATATCCCCCTGAGAAGTCGAGGGCGCCTGCGCCACCGACCCCGCTCAACCAAGAGGGAAAGGCGCCGATCCAACCGCCGCCCCAGATGCTGAAGGCGTTGACCGAGTAGACGACGGTGATCCAGATGGGGACGAAGAGCATCCACGCTTTGAAGCTGGTCCGGCCGAGGATCGAGCCGGCGAGCAGGATGACCGTGATGGCCGCGAAAACGAACTGGAAGTAAGCAAGGGCGGAGAGTGGGAACTTGAGTGCTGGGATCGCGCCCACGAGGAGCGGAATCACTGCCTGGCCCTGCAGATCCGTCGGAGACAGGATCGTCCCCGGCGTGCCGACGAAGTGGAGCACGTCGGTGAGCTGTGTCCCGAACGACATCTTGTAAGCCCAGAAGGTCCACACGATGAGCGTCGCGCCGAATGCATACAGGACCATGAGTGCGGAGTTGAGCGCCCACTTGCGCTTCATCAACCCGGAGTAGAGGATCGCCAGACCCGGAACGCTCATCAGCCCGACGAGCGTCGCGGCGACCAGCTGCCAGGCAGTGTGGCCTGGGTCCAGCCAGGTTGGCGTGGGCACGATATCGAGATAAATAGAAAGACTCAAAGGCTTCTCCTCCCCGATTGGTCAAGATTTCGCTCGCGCCTTGCGGTTCGCTTGAGAAGTCAGCCTAGTTTTGGCCGAGGTCCTCCTCCTACGGTGCTTCACACCGGAAACACCCGGATGTTTATCGGGTGTTTGACACAAACGAGGACCCCTTTTCACCGTTGTGTCACCACGCCGACGCCTGAGACGGGGCGGCTCTACAGTGCGTTGAATGTGGCCCACGCAAGGGGTAGCGGGAACGCCCACGCCGAAGCGATGGTCTGAGCGCCGCCTGCGCTCCCGGGTCCTCGCGATTCTCGGGATTGCCGTGCTGCTGATCGCTGCGGGAATCGGTACGTGGCTGTCGATTCACGGCGGGCAGCCGGCCACACCACCCCTCTACGGCGCCGCTCGGTCGTCGCCCGGCGCGGTCTGGACCTGGGATGGAACGCGCTACACGCTGAGCTCGGCCGCCGCGGCGGGCCCGTCGAGCAACAACGCCGACATGGCGTACGACAGGTCACGCGGCGTGACCGTGCTCTGGGACCACGGGTGCGCCAGCCTGGTGATGGGCTTCCAGGGTGGGTGCCTTACGCAGGTCGATCGCACATGGACGTGGGATGGCACGAGCTGGACGGCGTATCCGGGGCAATCCAACCCGACGGCCGTTGGGCCGGGGGCGATGGTCTTCGACAGCAGGCTGGGGCAGGTCGTGTATGTCAACGGGACGGGTCGGGCCTGGCACTGGACCGGCTCCGGTTGGCTCTCGCTGTCGATGCCCGGGGGCCCGAACGTCCCGGAACCAGGTTCAGGGATTGCGTCTTCGGCCTTCGCCGCCGGTTACGACGAAGGGCGCGATCTGCTGGTCCTGGTGGTTTCAGGCGGCACGTGGTCGTGGGACGGCAGCCGCTGGACCGAAGTGCCGGGCGGAATCGCCGTCGGCAACGCGCGCGAAGATGCCCACCTCGTGTACGACAGGGCCAACCGCCAGCTGGTCTACGTCGGCAGCAGTGCCACCTGGACATGGGACGGCTCCCGCTGGCAGCGCCACGATCAGCCGGCGATCGCCGCCGGAACGGCGGCATATGACGGTGCCCGGGCCACCACGATGCTGATCCAGCCGGACACCACCGTTTGCGACCGCACTTCCTGCCGGACCACCACCTGGACCTGGAACGCGAGGACCTGGACCCAGGTTCCGGTCGGCGGCGGGCCGCTCCTCCCGCTGACGCGCTCCGGCGCTTTCCCCATCCCGATGGCCTTCGACGAGGCCCGCGGAGAGATGGTGATGTTCGTCAGCTCGAGCTGACCTTCTTCCTCGCCCTGCTTAGCTTCTTTCCCGCCCCTCTCCCCACATCCCTGCGCGCAAGCGGCGATGAGGATGGGGCTTACTGATTGCCCCCCTGAACGGGGGGAGGGGCTGTTTGCCTCGACCGTCATTTACCGAAAAACAACGTGTGGTTCACACAATTTTCAGACGCGTAACTTCGTGCTATCGTGCGCCACATGAAATATCTGGCTTCCGTTCCACTCGAGATCGACAAACCCCTGTCCGCCTCAGACCCAGACGTTCGTTCGGTATCGCGCCTCCCGGGCTTCAAAGCCCTCGAGCCCGTCGCCGGGCACGCGGGCCGCTACACGCTGACCTTCGAGGTCGAGGCAGGCTCGAGGCGTGACGCCATCGATGCCAGCGACGAGCTCATGGTCGAGTACGAAAACGTCCTCAACGCCTATCACCCGAGGCGGCTGACCGCCGTCGCCACCGAGGCGATCTAGCCGGATCTCCTCACCGGATCGCGTCAGCGCCCCGGCGGGCGCTGACGCGGCTCCCGGTCTCTTCGGGCGCGCGTACTCCCCGCACGTCGAATCAAGCTCGAGCCACGTGCTCTCCGCACGTAGCCTCGAATGCCAGATCTGCGGCATTTCTCTTACGCGACATGCGGTGGCCCATCGACGACCAGAGCGACCAGGACCTCGCGGGCTATCTGTTCGATCTCGGAGTCGGAAAACAGGTCAGGGAGCGCCTGTTCCTAGAGCGCAGCATCGCCAGACGGCACGGCTTCGCGTGCTTCGCCGACTACTTCGTCGCGCGCCGGGCGCGGGGTTGGGGGCTGGACCGGCTGGCTCAACAGACCGGGCAGACCAGGGGTCCGCGGCGTGATGCGCCGCTACGGCTCGGGCTCCCCTAGCCCGACCTAGTTAAGGCCGGTCAGCGCCCAGGTTGTCGCCGCAGCGACCGAGTTGAAAGTCCTCATCGAGAGCCCATGGCTGTCCATGGCGGTGGCTGCGTCCTCATACGCCATTTTCCCAAGCCCGGCCGCCGCGGTCACGATCGCCATCCGTTTCAGGCCCGCCGCCACAGCTTGGGGGAGCCACACCTCCCTGCTCCACCGTTCATCCTCTGGCAGTACCACTTTCGCCTTGCGGGCGTCGCTGACGTAGCCGACCACGTGGCGCTCCCGGATCGCGCGCACGCCGGTCAACAGCGCAGCTCGAAACTCTGAGCTCGTGGCAAATCCCTTCCATTCCGCGTACAGGATCTGCGGGACGCTGCGCCAGCGGATCGAAAGGTACTTCTCGTCCAGGTACGTCTCGTCGTCCCAGGGGCGCCCGGCGGGTTCCGCCGCCCTCGCTACAGTCATGTTCAAGGTATACGCGGGTCCGAGTCGCATGTCTTCGGCAAATGCGCCGGTCCCACCCCAGCCGAATGCATGGGCTGAAGGTCAAGGAAAGCTAGCCCAGCAGGTTTCGCTCGAAGAAGTCGATCGTCCGCTCGTGGACGAGCTGCGCCGCTTCGCGGCCTGCAAACCCATGTCCCTCACCCGCGAAGGTCACGTACTCGACGGTGCGGCCCAAGGCACGCAGTCCGTCGACCATCTGATCGGACTCTTCGCGCGGGATGCGGGGATCGTTGTCGCCCTGGAAGATCAGCAGCGGGCACCGCACATTTTCGACATAGGTGATCGGCGAGCGCTCTATGAGCTTCTGGCGATCGGTCTCGAGGTCTCCGATCCACAGCCGGTTCCAGCGCCGCCAGTTGGGCGGATCGTTCTCGAGCATCGTCACCAGGTTGCATGGGCCGAACAGCTCGACCGCGCAGCGCCAGTACTCGGGCAGGCGCGTGACGCATGTGAGAGTGGCGAAGCCGCCATACGAACCGCCCCAAACCCCCAGACGATCTGGGTCGAAATCGAGCTGTTCACGCATCCACTCGGCGATCGACCGGAAGTCGGCGAGGTCGATACCGCCCCAGTCACGGTGAATCCTCGTCTGCCATGACTTGCCGTATCCGGTGCTGCCGTGAACGTTCGGGACGACGATCGTCACCCCCCTGTTGAGGAGCTCGAGCAAGACCGGGAATCCGAGCACCGGTCGCGATTGGCCCTCGGGGCCGCCGTGGATGACGAGCAGAGCCGGCCGGCGGCCCGCTACGCCGGCCGGCCTCCAGACGTAGGCTGGGATCGCGCCTTCGGTTCCAGGGATCCGGATCGACTCCGGGCGCAGCGCATATTCGGGGGCCGGCTCGGCCTTGAGCAGGATCCTGTCCTCTCCTGAGGCAAGGTCGAGGACGTGGATCTCCTGCGGTCCGTCCACCGGCAAGAAGGTGTAGGCGGCGCGGGCGCCCTCGCTCGAGACGACGAGGTCGCCGACCATGCCACGGGTCTCGCGCTCGGCGATCGGGCCGGCGCCGATCCGCCAGCGCAGCCGCGAGTAACCGTCCTCGTTCACGCTCCACGCCACGCCTCGGCCGTCGGATGACGTCGCGGCCAGCTCGACATCCCATTCAGGGTCGTCGAACATCTCGCGCTCACCGCTGTGGACGTCGATCGCCTCCAGGTGGAGGAACTCGCTTCCGAAGTCGGTGATCGCGAGCACCCGTCCGTCGGCAAGCCATCCGGCCGGGACGTTTTGCATCTCGCCCTCGTGGGCGGTCAGGTCGGTCAGCTCGCCGGACTCGACCTCGATCGCGAAGAGGTCCTGGTCGGTGTTTTGCGCCACGCGCATCGCGCAGAGCCAGCGACCGTCAGGCGACCAGCCTCCGGCGACATGCCACGCTGGAATGGCCAGCACGAGACGCTGCTCCTTGCTGTGCGTGTCTACGACAGCGACGTCCACGTCGGTGTCCTGCCGGCCATTGGTGCTGATCGCGACGGACGAACCATCCGGCGATACGGCGTTGCGCGACATGTGGTGCTGCACCCGCTCGCCGTCGCTCACCGCGAAGTCCTCGACGATTCCATCCGGATGGCGCACAAAGACCTGCCATCTCTCGGTGCCGCCGCGGTCCGCGCTGACGAAGAGATCGCCGGTGCTCGACCACGCGATCCCGTGCACGGCATACCCGTCCATCGCGATCGAGGTTCTGGCCGTGCCACCGGCGACAGGAATCTCACACACCACTGCGGGACCGTCTTTCGGAGAGGCGAAGGCAAGCGTGGTTCCATCGGGCGAAAACGCCAGCGGCGACCCGCCCGAGTACCGGCGAGTCGTGTGCGGGAACGAGTAAACGAGCGGTCGCGGTGCGCGGGGGGCTAGCGGTTTTTTCGCTTCAGTGGTCACGTGCTGGAAACGATACCCCTGTCGAAACCCATCGTCCGGGTCAGTTCCAGTTGCGCCAGGTGTCGCCGAATCGCAGCCGAGCCTCCGGCAGCCGGTCGCGAAGCAGCGCGAGGCAGGCGCCGAGGCCGAGCAGCAGCAGCGAGACCACGAAGAAGACCGCCCACACCGGCAGCCATCCCTGCGTGATTCCCACGAAAATCGCGCGGAGCGCGCTCACCGCAATGCCGGCGCTCCCACCGATCACGAGCACACGATTCTTGAAACCGATGCCGGCGAGCAGGGCCGCAACACCTTCGACGACCAGGGCCGACGTGTAAAGCCACGCACTCGGCGGCTCGAGCACCGTCAACACGGCGCTCGTGCCGAGGATGAGGAGCATTCCCACGCCGGTCAGGATCTGCGCGATCAGGCGGATGTGGTCGCGCTGGATGCGATTGTCGTAGGGCAGGCGAACACCTGAAGCGACGACCACAGCTCCCGGAAGGATCACGTACCACTCCAGGTTGGTGGCGCCGAAGTAATACGCGATCCACAGGCCGGCAAGGCTCATCAGTACGGCGCCGGGGTAGTCGAACTCGGGCTTGGCGTAGCGCCTGCCGTCGATCACCACAAGGGCGCCAAAGCCGACGAGCCCGGCGGTCGCCGCAAGCGCTCCAAAAGAATGGGCCGTGACGAGCGAGGTGAACGCAAAGCTCGAGAGCGATGAGACGGCCGCGCCCGCAAGTCCGGTGAGCCGGTGAGCCTGGATCCAGTCGGAAGCACGCGCGAACCGCGCCTCCCACGGCATCTGGAGCGAGTACAGGAGCGCTGAGACGGCGAATCCCGCGGCCGGATACCAGGGTGGGGCGGCGGCGGCCGTATGGAGGAGAAGCCCGATGCCCACAGTGGTCGTCAAACCGGCGCCGACCGCCGCCGGCCAGAACCGTTCGATCGCCCCCGTCGAGTAGAGGATGACCGAATAAGCGAGCAGCGCCACGCCGGCCAGCTCGTAGTCGGCGTATCCCACGGCTCCCAGGAAGACCGCGACCGCTACGACGCCCGTGTACAGGTACAGCGGCCAGGCCCAGCTTCGCCCGGACGTGGAGCGAACGCCGAGCCCCACCAGGCCCAGGATCACAGGCAGGCCACTGTAGACCCGGGCCACGGTGTCGACCGTGACCTCTGAGGGAGCGGGCAGCGCCACCTGGGCGATGCGGTACCAGCCCACGGCAAACAGGCCGATGGCGAACACCAGCCAGGTCGGCGTTTTCGAGTCGAGCGCCACCCAGACGACGAGCCCGGTGGCGACCACGAGGGCCGCCGCCTCGATCCAGCGCTGGTTGGGATCGAGGCCGGCGACGCCGGCCAGCTGGATCGTCATCCAGGCGCGCAACCCGTAGCGGAGGATTCGATCGCCGGCCAGGTGCGCGCCGGCGGCTGCTGCCGCGGCGAGCAAAGTGAGCTCGACCGCCACGTAGGCCGAGCCGAGGCCGAGCGCCTGGCTCTCGAACAAGGCCGCAAGCGTCACCGTGACGGCGGTCACGAGCAGAGCCGGCTGCCGCCGTGAAAGCCACCCGTACACCCCGTAGACGGTGGCGGTCACGACGAGCGCGGCCGCCATCGGGGTTTCCGCGAGGAAACCGGACGGATCGAATACCACCCAGGCGATGCCGAGTCCGGCCGCGACGTGGACGAAAGGTTCGGACCACTTGCCGAACAGGGAGCCGGCACGCCCCAGGCGGTTGGCGCGGAAGGCGATCACGGCCAGGACAAAGCCCGCCGCGGCCAGTGCGGAGCCGCGCCAGCTGCCGAGGTGCAGGTCCTGGGAAAGGCCGCCCCAGCCGACCAGGAGAAAGCTGAGGGCGAGCACGGCGCCCTCCCAATCGCCGCCCAGCCAGCGGTACAGGACGTAACCCGCACCCACGCCGGCCGCGGCGACAGTCAGCGCCCAGGGCAGCCACTCCCGCGCCAGCCCGATCTCGATCAACGCGAGGGCTACGACCGCTACGGCTGAAATGTCCACGAACGTGGCTGCAAAGCGGCCGAGCTTTTCGCCGGCCTGGCCAAGCTTGCGACCTCGAAATGCGGCGATCGAATACAGGGCCACGAGCGGCGCAACGGCGGCCGGCCACCAGGCGCCCGGCACCAGGTCGTGCGCTCCCGCCACCCAGGCGATGCCGAACGCGACCTTGAACAGGACCGCGGTCTCGACCTCTCCACCCAGGGCGCAGGCGAGCAGGTACGCGACGGCAAGGATGGCGAACGTGCCCGCGACGACCCATGGGATCCACGCTCCCGCCAGCGCCAACTCATAGATGAGTACGAGCACGGCTCCGACGCCGCCGGCGTGCGCGAAGACCATCGCGTGCTTCGCGAACTTCTCGCCCGCGGTTCCGAAGCGAGACCCGCGGAACGCGACGAGCGCGTACACGCCTGGCAGCAGCGCAACCGCGCTCGACCGCCACTGACCGAGACCGAGGTCGTGAGCCGCCGCGGTCCACGCGAGTCCGAGCGCGGCCAGGCTGATCAACGTGGCCTCCACTGGACCGCCGAGCGCGCAGATGAGGAGGTAGGCGGCGGCGAGACCGGCGAGGGTTGCGGTCACCGACCATGGGAGCCACATGCCGGCCGCCGCAAGCGAGTAGATCGTGAGCCCGAGCGCGACCAGCGCGGCGCCGTGGATCCGGTGAGCTGCATGCCGCGCGAACAGCTCGCCCGCACGCCCCGCGCGAGCGCCTCGGTAGGCGACCAGACCGTAGAGGGCTACGAGCAGGGTCACCGACGGCCCGCGCCAGACACCAAGGTGCAGGTCGGTCGAAGCTAGCGTCCACGTGACGCCGAATGCCAGCTGGCACAGGAGCGCGCCCTCGACTGTTGCGCCGAGCAGTGCGAAAAGGAGGTAGCCGGCAGTGATGCCGGCCACGGTCAGGGTTCCCGTCCAGGGCACCCAGCGATCGACCAGCAGCATGTCGCCGAAGGCCAGCACCAGGGCGGCCGCCGCGGCCAGGTGCGCAAGCCAGCGCGCATGCCTCGATAGGAGCTCGCCCACGATTCCCAGGCGGTTCCCGCGAAACGCGATCGCTGCGTAAACCGCGACGAGAGGGGAGACCGCGGCGCCGCGCCACGAGCCAAGCTGCACGGCATCGGCGGTCGCCGCCCAGGCGATGCCGAACAGGGCCATCGCCACAACGGCGGATTCCTCCCGGCGGTTGAGCACCACGTCCACCGCGTACGCGGCCATGAAAGCCGCCGCGGTCCCTGCTGCCACCAGCGGCATCCACTGCTCGTGTCGCACCATGTCGCCGGCCAGCAACGCGGCAGCAACGACCATCGCCGCGTGAATGAAATAGGGCGCGGTCGGAGGGACGATCGCATGGCGCCGCGCCGCCATCACCGCATAGATCGCAGCCAGCGGCGCGAGGGCGGCGGCGGTCCACGAGCCGAGGCCGAGCGCCTCTGCGGCCGAAACCCACGCGATGCCAAAGGCGGCCAGGGCCAGGGTGCCGGACGGTTCCCGGCCTCCCAGCACACGGTCCACCACGTAGCCAGCGCTGAGCCCGGCAAACGCGGCCGCGAGCGGCCACTCGGCTGCACGCAGCGAGCCGGCGTTCAGCACGAAGATGGCAGCCGCGAGCGCAGCGGTGTGGACGAAGAGGTCGCTGTTGCGCGAGAACGACCGCCGCCCCGCGACTGCCGGCTGGCGTCCCGCCATCGCCGGTCGGCGTCCCGCCATCGCATAGACGGCGAGGAGAGGCGTGACGGCGACGCCGCCCCAGGCGCCGAGCCCCGTGTCGTGGACGGCCGCGATCCAGGCCAGGCCGAACGCGGCCTGCGCCGCAAACGCCTCGATCTCCCGCCCGCCGAGCAATCGGTTGAGCACGTAGCCGCTCGCGATGCCGGCCAGCGCTGTCGCGACCGCCCAGTGAATCCAACCATCGGTTTGCAGGAGCTCCGCTCCAGCGGCGGCAAGCACAGCGAGAGAGGCCGTGTGGACGAAAGGCCGCGCACCGGTCGAGAACAGCGCTCCACGCCTACCCAGCCATCCTGGTCGCAGCTGGATCACCGTGTAGAACGCCACCATCGGCGACAGGGCGGCCGCTCGCCAGACGCCCAACCCGCTGTCGTACGCCGCGGCCGCTGCGGTGAGGCCCAACGCTGCGAGGGCGACCAGCGATCCGTACTGCGGGCCGCCAAGCGCTCGGAACGCGATGTATGAAACGGCCAGGCCGGCCGCAGTCGACGTGCCGATCCAGGGCAGCCATCCGCGATCGGCGGCGACGAGGGAGTACAGCGTGAAACCGAGGGACAGGAGCGCGGCCGCGTGCACGAACGGCAGGGCGAACCGCGCGAATCGATCGGCGGCCAGTCTCGACCTGGGCGATTCGAACAGCACGAGCGTGTAGACCAGCGGCAGCAGGGAGAGCGCCGGCCCGCGCCAGTCGCCGAGGTCGAACAGATCCAGCGCGCCCAGCCACGCGACCGGCAGCGCGAGCAGAGCGAGCACTCCATACGCGTGCAGGCGCAGGCGCAGCGTCAGCACGACGTACAGGAGGCAGCAGGCCGCGCCCGCGACAGTGAATGCGAGATCGGTGGAGATTCCCCTGCCGTGCAGGTCGAGGAATACGTAGGCGGCGACGAAGACCAGTGGTGCGAGCAGCGCGAAGATCGCGACGTAGGTCTGGCCCACGAGGCGGAGGCCTTTGGAGCGCAAACAGGCCACTCCCGCGACCGCGAAGATCGCGTCCAGGCTCGCCACGCCTGCGAACCGCAGCTCTCCGCTGAACTTGATCGTGTAGAGCTCGAACAGCAGTGTGGCGATGAAGAGCAGGAAGGCGCCGGTGTAGGAAACGATCAGGATGCTGTGCTCGCTGAGGAACTCCTGGAGCGAAGGGCGGGGCGGGGCGGGGGGCCGCGGGCCCTCGGGCGGCGCCGCGGGGGCGGCTGAGACCTGGGCCGCCGGCTGCACTGGAGACAGCGTCCTTGAGACCACGGCGGGTGGCGCCGGCGCGGGCTGATCGGTTCTGGCCGCGGCGGCCACGCGCGACTTCCATCGCTCCCGCTCCTCCAGCTCTCTTTGTGCCTGCGCCGCGTGCTCGCGCGCTTCCGTCTCCGCGCGAGCTCGCGCTTCGGCGTTGCGCCTCTGGAGCTCGGCTGCCTCGTACGCCACCTGTTCGTTGTGCCGTGCGGCGGCCTGGGCTTCGGGGTGGTGGTAGAGATACAGGGCGGCGTTGACCGCCGCGTGCCGCGTCCGGTACCGATCGACAAGTGCCTCGGGCGCATCCTGGTGTTTGAGATCGTCGATCACGGACTGGATCCACGCCAGCTCGGCTTGAAGCTGCGCAGCGTGCGCCTCGGTACCGCGTGAAGACGTGATGTGGGCCGCCGCGACGGCCGCCGGCACGGAGGCGCCGGCTTGCAGCAGCTCGATCGCCGCCCGTGCCGCCATCTCCGCCAGGTGAGCCGGGCCTATGGAGCTCGCCCATTCGAGCCAGAGGCGGCGCGTCTCGGCGCGGTCGCGAGGCTCGTCGTCAGATGCCATCTAGGGCCCCGCGTAGATGAGGGCTTCGAAGCGGCTCATGGCGATCGCAAGGCCGATGACAAATCCCCCAGTGGCGACCAGGGGCGAGGACGCCACCGCCAGGAACGCCGGCCACGCCGAGAGTTTGCGCTTGCCGCTGACGATCGCGACGACGCCGGTGATCAGCCCGGCGATGGGCGCGAGCAGTCCCAGCATCGGAAGGAAGACCGTGTCGCCTGGCCACGGCAGCTGAGTCTCGGTCTGGACGTCGATGAAAGCCCAAACCAGAACCGTCGCGGTGAAGCAGCTGACGGTTACCACGTCGACCAGCCGAACGGACCTCGCGTTTTCGAACCAGCCTGTCGAGGTTTTTCGCATTGCAGGCCGCAGCGTGCGGCCACGGCCATCTCAGAGGCAGTCTCACCGGGTATCGAAGTGGGTATCAAACTTCGCCGGTCCGCGCCACCGAGCTCGTCCCGCTCTCAAACGGCCACGCGGGCAGTATCTTTGGCCGAGCCGTGAAACCGGTCCGCGGTCTGTTCGCCGATCCACGCGCCGTTGACGCGGTGATGGTCGTCGTGATGGCGTGCTTCGTATTCAGCGCATATCTCGACGCGTACGCGACCGTGAAGGTCCCCGGCACTGTGATCCAGGACGCCGCCCATACGGGCCAGGCTGGGCTCACGGCATCCTGGTTCGTTGCCACAGGGTTCCTCTTTTTCCTATTTGGAAGGGGCCTTCGGGAGGGCCGGACCTGGAATCGAGCGCTGCCTGACGGCTACACCGGCTCCCTCGCGGCGGCGCTCGTGTTCGGTGCGGCTCTCATCACGGACAACTACTGGTCCTTGGCCGTCCCCAACAACGCGCTGGGGCTCGACATCCTTTTCACCCCACCCAACGTCATCAAGATCGCTGCCGCGGCCGTCATGGTGAGCGGGCCGCTGCGCGCCGCGGCGCGGCGCGGAGAGGTCACCGCGAACGTAATCACCCTTCTGTCAGCAGCCCTGCTGCTGTCCGTCTTCACCTTTGCCACCCAGTTCGTTCACCCGCTCATCGACCCCTGGTCGTCAAGTGACCCGGCGCAGGTGCCGGCGCGAGTTGACATATGGGTGGCGCAAGACCTGGGGGTGTCGGCCCTCCTCGTTCAGTCCGCGATCCTCGCGGTCACCGGCCTGCTGCTGAAGAGCGCTTTCCGCCTGCGCCCCGGATCGTTGACCCTCGTCTTCACCGTCAACGGCCTTCTCGTGGCCGTGACCAAGACCCATTTCTACCTGGTGCCGGTGGCCGTCCTCACCGGGCTGGTGGCAGACGCCTGGCTGGCATGGTCGGCGCGCCGGGCAGGGCGTCCGACGGCGTCGTTGTGCGGGGTGATCGCAGGCGCGTTCACCTTGACCTACATGATCGAAATGGAAATTGTCGGGACCATCTGGAGCGGGTCGTTGTGGGTGGGCGTGGTCCTGGCCGCCACGATCGTGGGCTGGTCGATGGGCCGGCTGCTGCGAGCGGGAATGCCGGACTCAGCGGCGGCGACGCCGGCGCAGCTGGAGGTGGTGCCCGGCGAGCTTCGTTGGACGCGCGATCCACAGAGCACGATCCGCCCACAGCTGGTGAGGGCGGCGCTCGATGACCTGGGCACGCCGGAGGCCCTTGGCCGCAGCCCGCTTGGGCAGCTTCCGGGCGTTTCCCGCGGCGGATCAGCCGCGGCTGACCTGAGATCGGTCCTGGTGGACGTCATCGGTGAGCTGGCCTCCTCCACAGGACCGCGCGACGCCGAGGCGGGAAAGCTTCTGCTCGACTACTACGTCAAACGGGTGGGAAGCCACGAGGTGATCATGGAACGCCTGCACCTGTCGCGTCCGACCTTCTATCGACGACTGCAGCGTGGCTTTGCACTGGTGGCCGAACGGCTGGACGAGCTGAGCGAGTTTGCCCAGCGGGTTCCGGTCAACGACTAGAAGCGCGCACTCTGGCCGGAGCGGCCTTCTGGATGCGGTACGCGATCACCGCGATCATCACGAGCACGACGCCGCCCCATATCCAGTAGGTCACGCGGTGCACGTTCAGGAACGCTTCCATGCGCGGACCGAGGGTGACGCCGATGACCATGACGACGCCGGCCCAGATCGCGGTCGACACGGCCACGCTGGCCGCGAACACCGGATAGGGGACCTTCAGGGCGCCGGCTGCCACCGTGATCGGAACCCTGAATCCAGGGATGTGGCGGCCGAAGATGATGGCAACCACGCCATAGCGCTTGAACCACCTTTCCGCTTGCAGCAGGCGCTCCGGGCTCAGGTGGACGGCTTCCGCGTAGCGGCTTTCGGCGAGTCGCCGCCCGAACTTCCTGGAGATGAAGAACAGGTTGGTCGCTCCAAGCACGACCACGCCGATCAGTCCAAGCCAGGCGACAACCCAGGACGCGAGATTCCGGGGAACATGCGCGCCGACGTACATCACGAACACGTCCCCGGGAGCCGGCAGTGGGATTCCGGACTCCTCGATGTAGAGAAGGCCATAGCTGGCCAGGTACGTGTAGCGATGCAGGATGTGCCTGATCCACAGCGTGCCGGCTTCCAGCACCTCCGGCACGTCGCCCTGCAGGATCGCCGACACGACGATCGCGGCGACGATCAGGACCACGACGCCCGCGATCCTGACGTTGCGCATTCCCGACGTGCGCGAAGCCCACGTGAGGATGCCTGAGGCGTTGATGCTCATTCCTCTCGGGCCCGCTCCATGAAGGCAATAACGTCGCGGCGGGCATTTTCGGTAAGGCGCACCAGGACAGGATGCGACAGATTCATGGCAACTTGATGACAACGACGGTCGATTTCGGCACGGTTCTTGCTTGAGCGCAGCCGTTTCTGGGAATAGAGATTCGATCGACCGGATCTATCCGACCCGGCCTTTCAGAGGGCAAATACTGCCCAAGTGAGGCACGGCGATGAGCGCCTTCCTAGCGTTGGTGTTCGGAGTTGTGGTCGCGGCGATTCTGGCCATTGCAGTGCTGGTCGTGATCGCCAAGTCGTTCCTCGTGATCGGGCCTGCGCAGGTCGGCCTGGTCACCAGGCGGGTCTCGTCTCGACATAACACGACAGACGATCCGATAACGTTCGCCGGCGAGGCCGGCTACCAGTCCGAGCTGTTGATGTCGGGTGTCCGGTTCAAGCTCTGGCCGACCTACTCGGTCGCAAAGTACCCGTGGGTGCAGGTGCCGGCGGGCGAGATCGGCGTCGTGATCTCGCAGATCGGTGCGCCCCTGGCGACCGGTGCCAAGTCCGCCGCCTACCGGCCTGAGTTCGGCAATTTCACGAACCTGCGCGCCTTCCTGGAAAACGGCGGCCAGAAGGGCGTGCAGCGGCCGGTGCTGCCTCCGGGCACGCTGATCCCGGTTCATCCGGTCGCGTTTCTCGTGATCACCGCGAGCAAGGCCTACGGGCTGCCCGTCGACAAGCAGCAGCTCGTGCGCGCTCCGCTGAGCGCTGAGTCCTTCGGACTGCTGCCGAAGCAGCTGCGGGTCACTGTGATCGCGCCCGAGGGAGATCATGATCTCGTCGGCATCGTGACCACGCTCGACGGTGCCCCGCTGCCTCCGGCCGACATCGCCGGTCGCATCGGTGGCTTCGCGGACATCGAGGCGCTCGAGAAGGAACCCGCGGTCGGGGACTCGGAGCTGATCGAGAGGCTGCTCGGCGCCAAGAACGGCCTCCACAACAACTACCAGGACTTCCAGGCTTTCCTGGACAGCGGCGGCCGGATCGGGCTCCAGCACGACCCGCTTCTGTACGGGGCGTACCTGCTCAATCCTTTCCTCGTTCGGGTCGAACCGGCGAGGATGCTGGTCGTCAACCAGGGCGAGGTGGCGGTGATCAAGAGCTATGTCGGGCTGCCCACTCTGGACACCTCGGGGCCCGAGTTCAAGTTCGGCTCGATCGTTCAACCCGGCCACCGGGGCATCTGGCGCGAGGCGCTGAGAACGGGCAAGTACCCGTTGAATCCGCGCATCTATGCGGCTGAGAAGGTCCCGACGTTCATCCTGACTTTGAACTGGGCCGAAGCGAGCTCGGTCGCGCACAACCTCGACGCGCAGCTGAGCCCGATCGAGGGCAAGAGCCGTGAGGCTTCGTCTTCACGATCGACCTGCAGGTCCAGATCCACGTGCCCGACACCAAGGCGCCGAAGGTCATCTCCATGGTGGGATCGATGCAGAACCTGGTGAACGAGGTCCTGCAGGCCGCCGTGGGCAACCACTTCCGGAACACGCTTCAAGGTCTCGAAGCGGTGCGGTTCATCGAGACTCGCGACGCGGTTCAAGCCGCGGCGATGGATGCGATCTCGCGCTACCTGGCGGCCTACGAGGTGGAGACGCGTGGTGTCTACATCCAGGACGTGACCTTCCCCGAGGAGCTGGTCGGAGTGCTCACGCGCCGCGAGATAGCCAACCAGGAGAAGGCGACCTACGAGCAGCAAAAGGATGCTCAGAGGATCCGCGTCGACCTGGAGAAGGCGCGCGGGACAGCCGACATGCAGGCCGCCCTCGCGCAGGCGCAGGTGTCGGTCGACATCAATCGTGCTCGCGCCGATGCCCGCAAGGCGGAGGCAGACGGTGAAGCGGCGTTCGTCGAGCTGACGGGCGCGGCCGAGGGATCGCGCAGGCGGTCCATCGGTCTCGGCGATGCCGCGGCGACGCAGGCGCTTGGGCTGGCCAGGGCGAAGGGCTACGAGGCCCAGATCCGCAGTCTGGGGGCGGGCCCGACGGCCGCGGTCGCAATCGCCAACGCGGTCTCGGAGGGCAAGGTCACGGTCGTGCCGGAGGTGCTGGTGACCGGAGGTGGCGGCGCCATCGAGGGTCTGGCGGCCACGTTCATGCGTGCATTGAACAGTGACCATGGGTCGAATGGGGCGAAGGCGGCGGAGCCGGAGCCCCCGGCGCGCAAAGATTCATAACTTACCCGCAAGGCGGGGGCGCGGCCAGCGGCTGCGCCCCCAAGCCCACGCTTGAGCCAGTTTTAGGGGGCGATCACCTTGGAGCACTGCGGCAGCTCGGTGTCGACCGTGTTGGCGTCTGGCGTCAGCGAAGGGCCGATGGCAGCGAACTCCTGGATGCCGGTGTGGACCTCGTCGCCGCTGCCGTCGCGGTAGCCGTGAAGGGCTACTCCGAGCCCGTTCCCCATACTCTGAAGGTCTCCTCGGATTGCCTTCATTCCGATCGCAATGCAGGCCGGGATGGGGTCTTTATCGATCACCGCCAGGACGATGGTCATCTGGTCGTTGGAAGCGTTGATCGCGGCCAGGCAGCCGTTGGTCAGCGTCCCGGCGCAACCCGCTTGCAAGGCCGGCAGGGTGTTGCCGAGCTTCACGAGCTCAGGCGCGAGTGAGTCGTTGAGGAATTTGTTGGCCTGGTCGTAATCGGAGACCGTGGGTTTCGGTGACCCGTGGACCATGGTCACGGTTGGGCTTCCGCCGGTGAACGGCCAGGGGATCGAGATGATGCTCGTCGCGTTCAACACGACCAGCAGCAGAACCAGCAGCACCGCACCGATCGCGCTGTACTGAAACACGCCCGGTCCTGCCCGTGCGGGCCGTTCCCACAGAGGGGTGCTCGCCTCGGTCGCGACAGCCTCCATCGTCGGGATCGGCACCCATTGCTGCCCGTCCCAGACAAACTTCCCGTCTGGCGAGATCTGCGGAGGTCCGAGGCCGATGCTCATGAGATTGTCAGCCTAGGGTGCGGAAACGCCGAGGCCCGACTTAACGAGTTAAGAGTTGTAAAGCGCGAGCCAGGCATGAACGGGGTTCGAACCAGGTTCAAGCGTGGGAAGTAGTACGTTTTGCGGGCGGCAGATTGGCCGTCCATTCAGCTGGAGGTGAGTCGATGGCGGCAGTCAGTCGCGCGGATGCGGTTTGGGAAGGGGATCTGCCTACAGGTAAGGGGCGTGTCAAGGTCGCGAGCGGTACGTTCGACGAGTTCCCGGTCACCTGGGCGAGCCGCGCGGAGCGGCACCACGGCGGGACCAGCCCGGAGGAGCTCCTCGCCGCAGCTCACGCGGCCTGCTACTCGATGGCCTTCTCCAACGGCCTCAGCAAAGCCGGTCACAAGGTCGAACGGCTCAGCACGACCGCCGAGGTCGAGTTCGTGCCGGGCACGGGCATCACGACGGTGACCCTCACGACGGTCGGGCGCGTCGGTGGCATCGACGCCGCCGGGTTTCAGAAGGAAGCCGAGGCGGCCAAGGATGGGTGCCCGATCTCCAAGGCGCTCCACGGCAACGTCACGCTGAAGCTGAACGCGCGACTGGAGGAGTAGGCCTAGCTCTTCGCCGGACCGGTCAGTCCAGGAAAGTCCACGACGCCCTGCAGGCGCAGCTCCTTGAGCTGGGCGGTGAGCCATTTGCGCGGATCCTTGACCGGCTTGTTCCCGTCCACGCAGTCCCAGCACTTGCCGCTGACATCGCGGGCGACCAGGAGCAGGCAGCGCGGCTCGAGGCTGCGCTGCCATGCCTTCATTGCGGGCTGGAGCACGATCCTGCGCGGCGCCGCCTTCTCGGGCAAGGTCAGCTCCCCGGCATAGAGGTCATCCGACGCCTGCACGATCACGGCGCCGGCAGTCAGGGTTCCGCCCAGGTTCTCCACCTCCAGCTCGATCGGATGTCCCGCGGCGGGCGATCCGATGAAAGTGAGATGAGGAACGGGCCTGGTCGTCGCCTCCCACCGGGCGTCGGCAAGCTTGATCGCGCGGCGGGATGCGCGGTCCGCCCGAGTCGCGAACACCGCGGCCCAGAGGGCGAACAGCACTGTGACCACCGCGAGCGCGACCACGATCTGTCCAGAGCTCATAGCTACTCCCGCTTGACGCCGCCAGGGTGTGGATCTGGCGCCAGATGGTAGCGCTGAGCGTCGTAGTGGCGGAAGGCCGGCAAGGCCAGCGCGCACACGAGGCAGCCCAGGACGCACAGCACTCCGCCCGAGACGACGGATATGCGCACGGAGAACAGCGATGCCACCAGCCCGGCCTCGAAGTTGCCCAGGGCCGGTCCTGACGTGTAGCTCAGCATCTCGATCGACGCAAGACGCCCGCGCAATGTGTCGGGGATCGTCTGGTTCCAGATCACGTTCCGAAAGAGCCCGCTCATCATGTCGGCCGCTCCGGCAAGCGCCAGGAACGCCAGCGCCGCAAAGAGCCCGGGCGCGAGGCCAAACCCGATGATCGCGACGCCCCAGATCACGGCGGCGACGATCACCGCCCTTCCGTGACGATGTACGCGGCTGGTCCAGCCACTGGTGGCGGAGAAGAGGAAAGAGCCAACCGCGGGGGCCGCGTACAACAGCCCCAGAACTCCTGGGCCGCCGAGACTCTGTGCGATGGCGGGGAACAGGGCCATCGGCATGCCGAAGAACATCGCGATCATGTCGACCGCGTACGTCCCGATCAGCTCGGGCCGGCTGCGGGCGTAGCGCAAACCTTCGACCACTCGGCGAAGGCTCGGCCGCTCTGCATCCACCGGCGGCGGGACTTCGCGCATCAACCACAGGCACGCGAGACCGACGACAAACGTGGCGACGTCGACCATGTAGGTCAGCGGGACGCCGATGGCGGCCAGCAGGACTCCGCCGAGCGCCGGTCCCAGGATCTGGCCAAGCGTGGAGCGCACGTTGTCGAGCGCGGCTGCCGCCGCCAGCTCTTCGCGATCGACCAGGCGCGGCAGCAGGGCACTCAGGGACGGTCTCTGGATCGCGTCGAGCAGGCCCCACACGACCGAGATCGCGAACAGGACCCACAGCTGCGGATTCGGCAGCGCAGCGTTGCCGGCGAGGATGAGGCTGCAGACCATCAGGCCGGCCTCCGTCAGGAGGACCAGGGAGCGACGGTCGACGGCATCTGCGAGGGCGCCGCCCACCATGGCAAACGCGAGAATCGCCGCGAACTCCAGGACGCCCAGCACACCGACCAGCAGCACGCTGTGCGACAGTTGGTACACCTGGAAGGGGAACGCGACGACCGTGATCATCGTGCCGAAGAACGACACGAGCCGCCCGATGAACAGGAGCCGGAAATCGCGATGACGGCGCAGGGGCGTGATGTCGATCGTCGCCATCTGCAGCCATCGACGTTTGCGCGGGGGAGAGCCTGGCGCGTTCATCGTGAGGCGCCAGATGGTAACGCCGTGCCGGCTGCGTGCCTCAGTACCGGCGACGTGTGGGATGCGTGCAATCCGAGGACTATCCTGGAGGTGAGATGGAAAAAGCTACTTTTGCGGGCGGATGCTTCTGGGGTGTCGAGCACCTGTTCAACGAGGTGCCGGGCGTGACCGATGCGATCTCCGGATACGCGGGCGGCACGCGCGACAACCCGACGTACGAGCAGGTGTGCTCCGGCAGGACAGGTCACGCCGAGGCGGTCGAGGTCACCTACGATCCCGCCAGGGTCACCTACGAGGAACTCCTGAACACGTTCTGGAACATGCACGATCCAACGACGCTCAACAGCCAGGGACCTGACCACGGCCATCAGTACCGGTCGGTGATCTTCTTTCACAACCCGGAGCAGGAGAAGGCGGCGCGCAAATCGAAAGAGGACGCGCAGCGGTATTTCAAGCGGCCGATCGTCACCGAGATCATTCCAGCGCCGCATTTCTGGCCGGCCGAGGAATACCACCAGCGCTACTTCGACAAGCACTCGGGCCACTATTCCTGCCACTTCATCCGTGGCTGGGTACCCGAGCAGCCCGCCGAGAAAGAACCCGCCCGCTGATCAACGGTCGCCGCTAACCGGGTACTAAACGGCGGCGGCGGAGCCTATCCTTACCGCCCGGCTATGGGGTATTTGACCCCCCAGCCCGGCGGGAGGGATCAACCGTGCGGTGTGACCACTGTTCGAATGACGTGCCCGACGGCGTCTTCTGCACACGCTGCGGAGCTCACCAGGGCACGACCAAAGAGTTCGGTGACGCCAAGACACGTGAGCACCGCTACGCGGCACATCCTGGCGAACACGTCGCGCATCCCTCTGTGTTCACGACGCTGTTCCCACACCTCGGGCACCACAAGATCCACGAGTTTCGCTGGGCCTTCACCGCAGGGATCGCGGGCATCCTGGTGCTCTACGTAGCCGGCCTGATCTCAGCCGCGATCCTGGTTGCGGCCTTCCTGGTGCCCGTCCTCTACCTGATCTACCTCTACGAAGCGCAGGTGTATCGCGACGAGCCGGCCATCGTGCTGGGTTTCACGCTCGGTGGCGGAATCGTCGTCGGCATCGTGGTGACGGTCCTCGAGCGGATCGTCTACAACCCGCTGCAGTACACGGGCAATCCCTTCGGCAATGCTGGCGTGAGCATCGGTGGGCTGCTGATCGTTGGCTTGCTGATGCCCGTCGTGCAAGAAGCGTTGAAGCCGCTGCCCGCGCTATTCCTCCCCAAACGCGCCGATTTTCCGGAAACCGTCGATGGCCTGGTCTTTGGTGTTGCCGCGGGGCTGGGCTTCAGCCTGGCGGAGGCGCTGATCGGGTTCAGCAGCGTGCTGACGAGCCTGCCGGCGCACGTCGCGCCCGGCAACTGGATTTACGACCTCACGACGCTCGCCGTCTTCCTTCCGCTGCTCCAGGGAAGCGCCACCGGCATGATCGCGGCCACGATCTGGCGCTATCGGCGAGGTCGTTTGGGTGGACGCGAGATCGGCGGCGTGGCGATGGCGCTGCTCGCGCACATCGCGTTTTCTGCCGGCACTCAAGTGATGAAAGAGACGTCGGTCAACGCGCTCTTCATCCTCATCTGGCAGGCGGCCATCGTCGGCGCCCTCTTGATCTACATACGCTACCTGCTCCACCACGCTCTGCTCGAGGAGGCCGCGCACATGGGCTATGCGGAAACCGTTTGCCCGAGCTGCCACGTGCACATCGTCGCGTCAGGTTTCTGTCCCAACTGCGGCATGGCGCTCACCGCGGCGCCGAACTCGATCAAGCGCGGCCGCCGCCCGCGCGTGGAGGCGCCGGCGACCTCCTCGGAGAAGCGATAGATGGCGCTCACGTGCGCCAGGTGCGGCGCCCAGAACCCCGATGGGAACCAGTTCTGCCAGGCATGCGGCACGCCGCTGCAGGCAGCCGTCGCTGCGGGACCTCCAGCCGCACCACCGCCGGCCGCGCCTTCGTGGATTGCAGCCCCCCCGCAACCGCAGGCTGCGGCCCAGCCGCCCGCGCCGCCGCAGTGGACAGCCGCACCGCCGCAAGCGCCCCCGCCGGGTACGTCATCGACCGCGCCGCCTGTTGCCTACGCCTCACCACCTCCGGTCCCGGCCGCCTACGCGAGCCCTTACTACTCGCCCGCCGTGGCGTTCCCGCAGGCCCCCGTTCACCGCACCCCGTGGATTCTGATCGTGAGCGCGATCGCCGTCTTGCTCGTCGTGATGGCCGGCTGTGGAACTGCAATCGCGCTGTTCCACAACGGCAAGGCCAGCGTCAGCGCAGGGATCACCGCTGACCTTCCGAGCCCCAGTCCCGCCGGGTCGCCGAGCCCGATCGCGTCGCCGACCGCAATCGGCGGGCCGATCGCGTCGAACAACGGAGTCACCATTCCGGTGCCGGCCGGGTGGGTCGTGGACTCGCAGGACTCCGAGCAGATCACGCTCACGGACGCCAGCACATCGGGAGCGCTGACCGTCGCCAGTGCTCCATCCAACCCCCATGGGACAGCTCAGCGGCAGAAGGACTCTGTCGACCAGGGTTTGACGAGCAAGTATCCCGACACGAAGAACTGTCCGAACAGCAAGACGACGACCGGCTCTCTCAACGGTGCGCAGGGAATCTTCTGGACCCTCTGCTTCACGCTGGTGTCAGGCGCCAACTCTTTCCCCGCCGCCGCATCGATATTCGCCGGCGCCAACTCTGACGGCAGCGTCTTTTACGGCCTCATCCTCGTGTCGCGTCAGGACAACCTGCAGAACTTCATCAACGAGTCCGCGCCGATCGTGAAGGCGATTCAGTGGAAGCTGAAGTAGATATGAGAAGGAACCGTGGCCGGTTCCTTCTCATCGGCCGGTCGCCTTCGGCGACGGGCCTGCTCATCTTCCCGGGATCGGATTTATCTAAGTAGTTCCTCCTTGCGACGCATGCAGACCTACATGCGCACATGGAGACGGCCGGAGTGAATCCGGCCTAGCAACGACGTCGACCTGACGGAATCGGCAGTTACCTCACCGGGTATCTTGGATGCCCATGTTTGCCCGCTGGGGTCGTTTTGTCTATCGTTTCCGTTGGGCCACGCTCATCGCTTCGGCGTTGCTGCTTGGCCTGTCGGTCGTCGCCATCCTGACCGGCGGCCCCCTCACGAGCAGCGGAAGCTTCGGCGCGAACTTGCCGGCCGGCCAGGCCGCCAAGCTGATCACCACCGAGATCGCCGCGCAGGGCACGACCACCGGATCGAGCTTCTCGCTCATCTTCAGCAGCGGCAGCCTCACCGCCACAGACCCGGCCTTCCAGAAGGCGCTGGAAGATGCGGTGGCATCGCTGAGCCTGGATTCGCGTGTGACCGCCGTTCGCACGCCTTACAACGTGGCGGCCGCGCAGCAAGCCGCCTTCATCTCGAAGGATTCGCATCAGGCGCTCGTGGTCGTGGAGCTGAAGGACGGCTCCCTGAAGGCGGAGAGCTACATCGCCCAGGTGACCGGCGAGGTGCGCCCCGGACCTCTCAGTGTCGTGTTGACCGGCGAAGTGCCGATCGACGCCGGCTTCAATACGACCCTCGAACAGGACCTCCAGCGCGCCGAGTACGTCGCGCTTCCCATCACCCTTCTGCTACTGGTCTTGATTTTTGCCGCCATCGTCGCCGCTCTGCTGCCGCTCGGCGTCGGCGTGCTTGCGATCGTCGGCGGATTCGGCGGCACAGTTTTCCTCGCGCATTTCACAGACGTTTCTCAATACGCGACGAACGTCGTCACGCTCATCGGCCTGGGCGTCGCGATCGACTACTCGCTCTTCATCGTGAACCGTTTCCGCGACGAGCTTTTCGCCGGGGCTACCCGGGAACAGGCAATCGCCACCTCGATGTCGACAGCGGGACGCGCGATCACGTTCTCGGGCGTCACGGTCGCGATCGGTCTTTCGGCGATGATCTTCTTCCAGGGCACGTTTCTCGCCTCGATGGGAGCCGCGGGCGCGATCGTCGTGGGGATCGCGGTTTTGTATGGGCTGACGTTCCTGCCCGCAGCGCTCTCCGTGCTCGGCGAGCGGGTCGACTGGCCTATGTGGCTGCGACAGCGGCTCGGAGCGCGCAAGCCGGACGGCACGGGCGCCTGGCATTCGATGGCGGTCTGGGTGATGCGGCGGCCATGGTTCGTGCTCGTCCCGGCGCTGGCCGTCCTCGTCTTGGCGGGGAGCCCATTCCTGCAATTGCGGATGGCCCAGGGCGGTGTGGACCAGCTCCCACCGAACAACACTGCCCGCCAGGGCTACGACACGCTGGTTGCCGACTTCCCCGGCCAGGATCAGACCTCGATCGACGCGGTGGTCTACTACCCCGATTCGAGTCCACTGACCTCTGACCGCATCGGCGAGGTCTACGACCTCAGCCGCCGCCTGGCGGCGCTGCCCAACGTGCTGCGCGTGGAGAGCATCGTCGATGTCGTCCCGAGCCTCAGCAAGGCCGACTACCAGCGGCTGCTCTCCGGGCCGCAGTCTTCGCTTCCGGCGGCCCTGCAGCAAGCGGTGGCCATTGGAAGCGGAAGCCACATCGTGCTGCTGAACGTTGTCAGCAACACGCAGTACACCAGCGACGAGGCGCGCGCCATCGTCAAGGCCGTGCGTGCCGAGCACGTGACAGGTGGCCAGGTCCTCGCCACGGGCAACACGGCCTTCGACCTCGATGTCGTCAACTTCATCCTGGGCAGGACGCCGATCGCGGTCGGTTCGGTGATCCTTGTGACGTACATCGTCCTCTTCCTTCTGACCGGCTCGGTCGTTCTGCCGTTGAAGGCTGTGCTGACCAACCTCTTCTCCATCTCCGCCTCATTCGGCGCGATGGTATGGATCTTCCAGCAGGGTCATCTCAGCCAGCAGCTGGGTTTTACCGCCCAATCGATCGACCCCAGCGTGCCGGTCATCCTGTTCAGCATCGTGTTCGGCATGTCGATGGACTATGAGGTGCTGCTGATCAGCCGTATCCAGGAGGAGTACCGGCGTACCGGCGACAACCAGGCGGGCGTCGCGATGGGTCTCGAAAAGAGCGGCCGCCTGATCACGGGCGCCGCCGCGATCATGGTTGCCGTCTTCCTCGCGTTCGGCCTCTCGAACTTCGTGATCATCAAGGCGATCGGCATCGGGCTGGCGGTGGCGATCGCGATCGACGCGACCATCGTGCGCATCCTGATCGTGCCAGCGATCATGCGCATCCTGGGCCGGGCCAACTGGTGGGCGCCGCGGCCGCTGACCTGGCTGCATCGCCGCATCGGGGCTGGGGACTCGCGACCGGTGGTTCCGGCGCCGGCAAGGGGTTGAGCTTCCCCGCAAGTAAGGGGCGCTAGGGCGCCCCCTACTGCATGGGGGAAGCGGTAGGGTCAATCGGTTGCTTTCAGATTGACGTTGCTTCCTGAACCCAGGCTGTAAGAAACCTTGGAAGATGCTTGGAGTTAGGCTGGCTGCGGCTCTGGTATCCGCCGCCGTGCTGGCCGTCTCTTGTACAGCACTTACACCACGATCAAATCCGCCGGCAGGTGATGCATGGCCGATGTACCGCGGCGATCTCGCGCGAGACGGCCATCCGCGGGCCGCGACCCTCAACGCAGCAGGGGCGGCGCGATTGAGGCTGGCATGGCGGGCGCACCTGGCCGGCGCGATCGACGGCTCGCCGGTCGTATCGAGCGGCAAGGTTGTCGCCGGCAGCGAGAACGGCGAGCTCGCCGCTTTTGATGAGAAGGCAGGAACCCAGCTGTGGATACGGCCTGGCCTGGGACCGATCTCAGGCTCGCCCGCCATCGCCGGGAATCGCGTGTTCGCCGCCACATTGAGCGGGCATGTACGGGCCTTCGACCTTGCGAGCGGCCGCGACGTATGGGACTGGAAGGCGGAAGGGCAGCAACCTGCGCTCTGGTCGTCACCGACGATCTATGACGGGCTGCTGCTGATCGGGGTCGGGTCACAAGCCGGTGACACACCGCTCGAGTCCGGAAGGACGGTTGCCCTTGACGTTAGGAGTGGGCAGGAGCGCTGGTCGACCTGCGCCATGGCCGGCTGTCAGCCTGGAGGAGGTATCTGGTCGACGCCCTCCATCGATTCAGGAGGCCATGCCTATGTGGGCGTGGGGAATCCCGTCGACGGCGTACTGGCCTTCGACGCGCGCACGGGCGGTCGATTGTGGGAAACCAGCTTTTACCCTGACGCTGGGCTTGATCTGGACGTCGGCGCCAGCCCAGTGCTGGTTGACCTGCGCGGCCGAGATGCCGTGGCCGTCGGCTCCGTCGCCGGCCGCTTCGAGATGCTGGATGTACGCACTGGAGCGATGATCTGGTCGGTCGACCTCGTCCAGGGAAGCGCTGTGCACGGCCTTATCGCGACCGCCGCTTACGACGGCGTCAATCTCTACGTCGCGTCCGCGAGCCCGCCGACAGGCCTGTACGCTCGAAAGCTCGACGGCTCTGACGCGTGGACCTTGGGGACATTTCAGCCCGTGTACTCGGCGCCATCGGCCGGCAACGGTCTGTTGGTGTTCGGCACGGGCGCGGTGTTCGGCGACCTGAACGCCGGGTTGATCCTTGCCCTGTCGCGCGATGACGGCAAGGTCCTCTGGAGCTATGACGCGCGATCGTCGGTGCGAAGCTCGCCCGCCATCGCAGGAAGCCTGGTCGTCGTCGGGGACGCCGCCGGCGCCCTGTTTGCCTTCGATCCAACTTCGTAGTGGCGCGCTCGGCCTGTAGGTGCTTAGATTTGGGCCTCTGGCTGGGCGGCCGGCCGTAAGTGTGGGGAGGTGCGCTCATGAAGGGGCGACTGATCGCGGTTCTTTCAGCGGCTGTCCTGTTCGTTCTCACCGCGGTTCCGTCTTCGGCATCTGTCGAAGGTCACACATATTTGGCGCTCGGCGATTCGGTGGCATTTGGGTACAGCCCCCTGCTTGTGGCGGCTGGTCTCGCGGGGAACCCGCATGTTTTTGTTGGTTATCCAGAAATCGCGGCCAACACACTCGGCATGCAGGACGTAAATGCATCCTGTCCAGGCGAGACGTCCGGCGGCTTTATCTCACTGACGAACGGGGCGGACTACAAATGTCTGGGCTACCGCGCCAACTTCCCTCTCCACGTTGACTACTCGACGTCGCAGTTGGATTACGCCATCTCGTACCTTCGCAGCCACCACGACGTCCGTTTGATCACGATGGACATCGGCGCCAACGACGTCTTCAAAGCGGGATGCACGACGGTTGCATGTATCAGTGCGGTGCTGGCCGGAATCGACGCCAATCTTCGTTTCATCTACGGCCAAATCCGAAACGTCGCCCACTATCAACATGCCCTGGTGACGCTGACCTACTACTCCCTGAGTTATGATCCCGCGACCGCCGCTTCGACGGAGTCGCTCAATGCCCCGATTATCGATGCGACCCTGGCATTCGGTGGCAAGGTGGCCAGCGGTTTCGACGCCTTCAAAGGACCGGCCCTGGCCGCCGGTGGCAGCAGTTGCGCTGCGGGTCTGCTGATCGTCCTGGCGCCTGGTGTCTGCGACGTGCACCCAACGCCGCTCGGCCGCGACCTGCTTGCGACTGCAGTGGTAAACGCCGTCGCGCATAGCTGACCGAGAGTGCAACGCGGCCCGGCTCCTGATGGGGCCGGGCCGCTGCTAATTAACGGCCAGCGGCAGGTCGACCTCGAAGGTCACACCGCCGCCGCTGGTCTCCTTCACGTTCACCTTTCCGCCATGCGCGCTGACCACGGCGCTCACGATCGAAAGTCCGAGACCGGCGCCGCCGCTGTCGCGGCTGCGGCTCGGGTCGGCCCGATAGAACGGCTCGAAGATGCGCTCCATCTCTTTGGCCTGGAGCCCGGGCCCATGGTCGATCACCGACATCCGCCCTGTGTCGTTCTCCGTCGAGACACCGATCTCGATCGCCGTCTGCTGGGGTGTGTGGACGAGCGCGTTGCGCACCAGGTTGCCGACCACCTGGCGAAGGCGTAGGTCGTCACCTTCGACCACGACCGAACCCGGCGCCGTCAGAGTGACCTGCCGCTGAGGCGCTACCGCACGAGCGTCGTCGGCGGCGTCGGCGGCGATCGCCTGCAGGTCGACCGGCTTTCTCTCGAGCGGGCGGCCCTGGTCGAGGCGGGCGATGAGCAGCATGTCGTCGACGAGGGTCGACATCCGAACCGACTCTTCCTCGATTCGCCGGCGGGCGAGGCCGGCATCGGTGGGTGACTCGCCGGCGCCGCGACGAAGCATCTCCGAATAGCCTCGAATCGACGTCAGCGGAGTGCGCAGCTCGTGCGATGCGTCGGCGATGAAGCGACGGAGCCGCGCGTTCGATTCCGTGCGTTCGGCGAACGCGGCTTCGATCTGGCTGAGCATCCCGTTGAGCGCGAGGCCAAGCCGGCCGATCTCGGTCTTTGGCGTGGCGGGCTCAACGCGGCGGCTCAGGTCGCCGGCAGCGATGTCTGCAGCGACACCGCCCATCCTCTGCAGCGGCCTCAGCCCGAGCTGGATGATGAGCATGGCGAGCAGGGCGGTCGCAGCGATGACGCCGACGGCGATGAGAGCCTCGAGCTGGAGGAGCTGGCCGACGGTCGACTCGACGTCTGTCAACGGGATCGCGAGGACCACGAATTGCCCGCCAAACGAGTTTTCGGGCCAGTCGGTCATCCGAAAGTGCGCGACCCCGTTAGTGCCCTCGACCGTGATCGGCGCCGAGGCTGTGTCCAGGCCCGCGTTGGCGAGTGTTTTCGGCAAGGTCGGTCGAGCCGATGACGGCGTCGCACCAAAGGTCGTCGTGACCTTCGCGGTGACGACCGAACCGTCGAGTCCGAGAAGCTCGACAACGGTACCGCTCGGGAATTGCGACTGCTGTGCCGGCCCACGACCCGATCCGCCCAGAGCGCCAACGGCTTCGTTGTGGCCGCTTACGAGCTGAGAATCGATACGACTGATGAGTGACGACTGGAGCAGGGCGTATGTGGCGACGTTAGAGATCAAAAGGCCGATGACGACAAGTGAGATGACTCCGATGAGCAGCCGCCCCCGCAGGGACAGGGTCATTTTCGTGGCGTTCTTAGGACGTAACCAACCCCGCGCACGGTCTGGATGAGCGGAGGGTCATAGCGGTCGACCTTGCGACGCAGGTAGCTGACGTAGGTTTCGAGCACGCTGGCATCGCCGCCGAAGTCGTAGTGCCAAACGTGGTCCAGGATCTGGCTTCGAGTCAGCACGCGTCCGGCGTTGATGAGCAGGTAGCGGAGCAGCCTGTACTCGGTGTTGGTCAGTTCCACGACATGGCCGTGGCGGCGGACCTCGTGCGCCTCGTCGTCCAGCTCCAGGTCGGCGAGGGACAGTTTGCCGCTGTCACTGTCGCTACCGTGCCGGCGCAGGACCACGCGGACTCGCGCCACCAGCTCTTCGATGCTGAACGGCTTGGTGACGTAGTCGTCGCCGCCGATCGTCAGGCCGTGCACCTTGTCGTCGGTCGCGTCCTTGGCGGTCAGAAAGATGATCGGGACCTTGGCGCCCGAGCTGTTGAGCCGGCGCAGCACCTCGATGCCGTCGATGTCGGGCAGCATCACGTCGAGGATCACGAGAGCGGGGGAGAACTGGGTGACGGCCGTGAGCGCGCCTCGCCCTGTGGCAGCGGTCTTGACGGTGAAGCCCTCGTACCGCAGCGCCATGGAGACGAGCTCGGTGATGTTGGGCTCGTCGTCGACGACCAGGACGCGGGGACCGTCTGTGCTCACGACTCCATGCTGAGCCAGTTTCCTGGGAGTTTGCTCGGAGATCATTGGGAAACCGGTCCGAATCCACTGCGCTCCGGCCACCCGGCGACGCGGTGGACGTTGCCCGCGAGATCGACCAGGCGGGCCGGGAGCCGGTTGCTTTCCAGCCACGAGATCGCGTTCCGGCTCATGACGATCGCGGCCGTGGACGCGATGTTGGCGTCGACGCACGTGGCCGCCACGACGCTCACTGTGCGCCAACAGCTTTCCGCCGGGAGGCCGGTGGCCGGGTCGATGATGTGGTGGAGCACGACGCCGCCGCGCGTCCAGCGCCTGACCGTGGTGCTGGAGGTGGCGATTCCGCCCGACGTGATGGTGATGGCCTCCTCCGTGTCGTCAATCGGGGCCGCGCTGTCGTCGCTCGTCTGGATCGACCAGCCCTGGACCGGCGCCTCGCCCGCGACCGCGATATCGCCGCCCAGGCTCACGAGCACGCCTCCTCCATCGATGGCTCGGCAGGCGGCGGCCGCGGCGAGGTCGGAAGCAAGCGCCTTGGCCGTCGCGCCGAGGTCGATCTCGACTCCGCGCGGGAGTCGCACCGTGCGCGAGCCGGGCTCGAGGTGCACAGCCCGCCAACCGGGAATCCGCTCAGCGACCAGGTGGATGCGATCACCGTCCACCGGAACCTGGGCGAAATCTGCGTCGTAGCCGGCGAGCCGGATCGCCGAGCCGATGGTCGGATCGAGCGCGCCTCCGCTCAGCTCGGCGCCACGAAGCGCAGCCGCGATCGACTGGGCAAGAAGCGGGCTGACGATGACATCGCGCTCGGGCGAAGCGTTCAACCGGCTCAGCTCGCTGTCTTCTCGAAAACGGCTGGCGGCCTGGTCCATGGCTGCCACGACGCCGTCGACGGCTGCTTTGGCCGCGCGAAGTGAGCCCGGCCTCGTGACGATCACCCGCAGGGAGCCGCCTAGAGCCCGGTCGTCGGCGATCCCCAAAACGGTGCTGCTCACCGGCCGCGATGCTTCTGCGCCGCCACCCTTCGGAGGGTGAGCGCCAGGACCGGGCAGTCGTCGACCGTGCGCTGAGCCAGGCCCATCAGGTGATCCGGGATCGGGCCCTTCGTCATGATCGGGTAGCCCCAGGAGTCGAGGTGAATTCGCTCCGGCAGGATCTCGGCGCACAGTCCGCGCCCATCGCATTTGATGCGGTCGACCACGAGCTCGAATTCCTTGCTCATGCCGTGCGCCTCAGGTGGGCCGGGTGCTGGGCGAAATCATCTCCGAACGTTTTCATTGCTGATAGCAGGAACATCACCGCCCCGTCGGGATGCTTGCACGCGCCACGGCCATATACCTCGGCCGACCAGCGCTGCAGGCGCTGCAGGTCGCCGGGATCTGTTCCTCGATCTGCGATCCTCGTACATGCATCGGCGAGCGCTCGCAGGCCGAAAAAGCAAGGTCCGCATTGAGCCGAGCTCTCGCTCGCGAGGTAGCGCATGATGCCCGCCACCTCACAAACCGGACAGCGGCTGGTGGGGAGCAAGCCGATGACTCCGCATCCGAGCGACAGCCCGCGTGCGTGCAGAGCTTGGGGATCGATGGGCAGTGTCCACGCGTCGGCGGCTGGGACCCACTGGCCGAAGTAGCCGCCAAGCAGCACCGCCCTCGCCGGTTCCGACGCGCCGCCTGCAAGCTGCACGGCGTCACCCAACGGGGTGCCGGCGTTGACTTCCAGGACCCCGGGGGCGTTCACGCTGCCGGCGACCGTGATCAAGACCGTTCCGGTTGCGGTCCCCGTCCGGGCGATGAGGGCGACATGGGCGAGCGTCTCTACGTTTTGCACCAGGGTCGCCGCTCCACCAACCCCGCGGTCGCGGGGCGAGGGCGGCGTCGTGGTTGGCGTCGCGATGCCTGCGTCGACCAGGTGCACGGTCGCGCTCGAGTCGCCGGCCACGTAGCGGGCCGGAGCAGGGACGATCCGCATCAAGCGGCGCTCGTGGTCGGTCCGTTCGGCGAGCGCCTCGGACATCGACCGAAGCGCGGCGCGGTGATCCTCTCCGATGTAAAGGACGACCTGCTTGGCGTGTACCGAAGCTGCGGCAAGCATGGCCCCGTCGAGGATCAGGTGCGGGCGTGATGTCATCAGCAGGCGATCCTTCCTGCTGTGAGGTTCGCCCTCGGCGCCGTTGGCGATGACCACCGCGGATCCATGCGATGAGGCGGCCACCGCGCGCCACTTGAGTCCGACTGGAAAGCCCGCGCCGCCGCGCCCGGTGAGACCTGTGTGCACCAACAGCTCAACCAGGGCGTGGCCGCCCTTCGGCAGAGGGCCCAGCCGGGCCACGTGCTCAGCCCGTCGCTCGCTCCCTCTCGAGGGGTCGGGGCCGGCGAGCAGCCGCGGCGCGCTCAACGCGGCTCCCGTCGATCTACTGCGTCCTGGAACGACGACCTCGCGTCTGCCAGAGGGTCACGCGAGCCGGTCATGAATCGATATCCGACCGCGGCGAGCACCGCGATCACGCAGAACGCCTGGAGGGTGAACAACCACGCCGACCATGCGTCGGTCCCAGTGCCGACCCCGTGGAGGACAGCGAAAGGCCAGGCCGCGTACGTGAGCCAGTGCACCAGTCGCCACGCAGCCTGGCCGATGAACCCGCGCACGAGGCTGGTCAGGACGATTGCCAGGAGCAGCTCGAACGCAATCGTTCCCAGGCCGAGCCAGAAAGTCCGGTAGTAAGAGGAGAAGGGCACCACGGCGGCCAGCCATCCGAGATGCGTAAAGGGGTCGACGACCGCGGTGAGGATGTGCAGGGCGAGGAACACCAGGGTCATGAGCGCCAGGTTCCGGTGAAGGCCGACGGTGAGGAAGCGCGGCCAGCCGGCCGATTGGACCCGCAGGACGGACAGGATTCCCAGCACGACCACGGCGCTGAGGAGGACGAGGCTCACTGCCCCAGCGCCGCGCGTCGTGTACCAGAGAAGGGTGTTGCTCAAGTGGGGTCAGGATCCGCCCGAGACAGCCACCCCGGAGCTGGACGACCTGGTGACCGGAGTGGTTGACGTCTGCAGGCCTGAGGAGGTGCTCGTCGACGACGAGGAAGAAGAGGAGGCCGTCGAGGTGCTGGCGGTCGAGCTGCTCGTGGTCCCCGGGACGGTTTGTGCACTGATCACTCCGAACAGGCCGACCCCGACGAGCGCGCTCACGGCGGCGCCGGTGGTCAGCCGGTTGAGGAGGCGCATGGCCGCGTCGCGGGCCCGCACCCTGTCCTGGGTCCTGTCTTTGATTTCCACGGTGTAAGTGTTGCCTCCGCCTCTGAACGCCAAATGTGAGCTTCCTGGGAAACGGCTGAGAGGCTCAAATGGTTTCTGATTCCACATCCGCGGTTGGACGCGGGTTACGGCGCACTCATAGACTCTTCCACGCGCGTGCCGCCCCCGTAGCTCAGGGGCGCCGCGCGCAGCGCACTAATAGACTTCCAACGTGCCGCCCCCGTAGCTCAGGGGATAGAGCAGGACGGTCCTAACGTCAAGGTCGGGGGTTCGATTCCCTCCGGGGGCACCAACAGATGTTTTTAGGGTTTCGTGCCAGGAACGGGTCCAGCTTCGTGGCCTCTCAAGATGCGGAGGAGGAGGCCCAGCAGCCGTGATCGCTCCGTCTCGGAGAGGCCCGCGAACGAGGCGGCGAAAACGTCATTGGCGATCGGGTGGCCGGCCCGGAGGATCTTCCTGCCGGCAGGCGTCAGTCGGTGTTCGATCCGGCGGCCGCGGCCGGCGCGGCGCGTGATCAGGTCCTGGGCGGCGAGCCGGTTGGCCAGCGTTCCAAACGACTGATCGCTTTGAAACGTCTCCACCGCCAGGGTGTGGGCGGAGGCGCCAGGAGTCCGGCCGATTGCCCGCAGAGCGTCCCATTGGGCAAGCGTCGTCCCAACAGCGGCAAGTTGCGCGTCGAGCGCGCGATGGTGCCGGTACTGGACCTGCTTGACGGCTCGCCCCAGCGTATCCAGGTCTGCTGGCACACCAGCATCATAACAGGCTGAGTAAGCTTGCATATATAAAGATATTGATATAGAATCGCCACGTTGAACCCGATGATCGCATTGAAAGGAGCCCACACGTGCCCACGCCTATAACTCGTGCAGTTGCCATCACTCCCGACCTCGAGATCGCGTTCATCGAATCCGGCACGGGAAGGCCGGTCCTGATCCTCCACGGCGGCGGCGGCCCCTTCACGGTCGCCGGCATCGCCAACCACCTGGCGGAAACGATGCACACGATCGTCCCGACCCACCCTGGGTGGAATGGGACGGATCGTCCCGAGTGGTTCTCCGGAATCGATGACCTCGCCCTGGCCTACCTCCAGTACCTCGAAGACAAAGACCTACACGATGTCCTCGTCATCGGTTCCTCCATGGGCGGCTGGATCGGCTCAGAAATGGCCGTGCGCGACGGCGCCGGCCTGATCACCGGCCTCATCCTCATAGACGCCGCCGGCATCAACGTCGAGGCTCACCCCATCCGCGACTTCTTCGCCCTCGACGCACGAGGCGTGGCCAAATACGCCTGGCACGACGCCGATCGTTTCTACATCGACCCGGCGACTGTGCCCGCCGAGCAGGCCGCTCGCACGAAGGCCAACATGGCAACGATGTGCGTCATCGCCGGCGACATGCACGACCCCAAGCTCATGCGCCGCCTCGGGAGTGTCCGAATCCCCACCCTTGCCATCTGGGGCGACAGCGACGGCATCGTGACCCCGGCCTACGGAGCCGCTTACGCGGACGCGTTCCAGAACGGTCGCCTCGAGGTCATCAAGGACGCCGGGCACCTACCTCAGATCGAACAGCCCGCCGCCACGGTTGCCCTCATCGACACGTTCGCGAAGACTAGCTCGCGAGCCTGAGCAGGTAGGGCATCGGGTCGACCACCGAGTCGTTCACGCGCAGCTCGAAGTGCACGTGCGGGCCCGTCGACCACCCGGTCGATCCCTCGAGCCCGATGCGCTGCCCACGTGCGACCAGATTCCCAACGACGACATCGGTCTCGAGCAGGTGTCCGTAGAGCGTCATGATGCCGCCGCCGTGCCCGATCACGACGTAGTTGCCGTAGCCAACGTTAGAGTGGCCGACCGCGACGACGACGCCCGCCGCAGCAGCCATCACGGTGGTTCCGAACGGCGCGGCGATGTCGATTCCGGTGTGGAAGTGCGCGTAGGGGCCGAACGGAGGCTCGAGCAAAAGAGTGCTCGGTCCGAAAGGCTGGGTGACGCGGCCTCCGACCATCGGCCACGAGAGTGTCAGGCCCGCGATGGTCGCGCCCGTCGGGAGCATGTGCGTGACCAGCGCTTGGCCCTCGCCGACGTGCGCCTGGTTCCACGCCGCCTGGTTCGATTGCTGGAGCAGGTCCTGCTCCTCCGACTCGAGGACGATGGCGAGGGCGGTGGTCACGTCCGGCGGCTGGTCCAGCAGGGAGTTCTGTGCCGTCTGAATCTGCGTGATGACGTCAGCCATCTGGTTGGTGATGTCGGTCTGGGTGCTGAGCAGGTCATTCAGCGTGCTCAGGCTCGAGACCAGGCGATCCCTGGTCGCATTCTCACGGTCGAGGTCCGCCTGCCGGGCGTCGCGGTCTGCCTGGAGCTTGACCAGGTCCGCTTCGAGTCTTGCCTGGAGGGCATGCGCGCGCTGGCCGGCAACGACCATGTCGGAGGTCGCCTGCAGTGCCTCGCGAAGATTTCCGGTTCGCGCGACGAGCATCCAGAGGGAATCCGGCTGGCGGTAGATCGCCACGGACATCGCCGCGACCTGCTCTTTCTCGACGTCGATTCGAGCCTGGGTATCCAGGATCTGCGCGTCGAGCTGCGCGATCTGGTCCTCCAGCTTTGCGATCACCGTCTCCTCCTGCGTGATCTGGTCGGTCAGGATCAGCACGCTGGCCGAGGTTTGGTTCAGCGCCGAGTTGAGCCGCTGCTGGGTCGTCAGCCCGCTGGCCAGGTCTCCTCCCAGGCGGCTGCGGAGCAGGTCATACGCGGCCTGGTACGGATTGGTTGCGGCGGCCGGACAGATCACTCGCGCCGCGGATGCCGCTGACGACGACGGGCAAGGGGACGGGGACGGGTTGGTTGCGCCCACGGTCGAAACCTGGATTGCCGCCAGCACGGCGGCCCCAATCACCCCGATCAAGGCTCGTCTCACGCGTGGACCTTGCGGAAGCCGAGCAGCGCCGTCAGAGACCCGAGGAGGAGACCGGCGACCATGACACCGGCGAGGATGTACCGGACGGCGGTTGCGTCGACGCCCGGAAGCAGCTGCGCATACGTCGCCGACTCAAATCTCATCGCGAGCAGCCAGGCGCCCGCCACGGCGCCGGCCGCGAGCGCCCCGGCAAGAGCGCCGATCATCAGGCCCTCAACGACAAACGGCCCTCGTAGCATCCAGCCGCGAGCGCCCAGGAGGCGGATCACGGCGACCTCCTGCCGGCGGGCGGTCGCGATCCCCCGCATCGAGTTCGCGATCACCGCGTAAGCGACCAGGCCGAACAGGAGGACCAGGCCCGCGCCTATGCCTCCCACCACCAGCGCGAAGTGCTTCAGCCGCGAGTACGTGTCGGGGTCGTAGGACGTCGGATACGAGGAGTCGACCGCCGGGTCGCCCTTCACCGACGCGGCCACCCCTCCGACCTGCGTCACCATTCGCACCTGCACGTCGAGGCTGGCCGGGAAGGGATTCGTCGTGCTGAGGCTCGCGAGGTTGTCGAGGCCGGGCCGGCTGCTTGCCTCCCGCAGCGCCTGCTCGGGAGTCACCGAGGTGACCGAGGAGACTCGAGGGTCGGCGATCAAGCGCGCTTTGAGCGCCGCGACCGACTGCGGGGTCGAGTTCGGCGCCAGGTAGACGCGCACGAGGGAAGCCTGCGAAGCCTGCTGGACCACCACACGGTCGACGGCGATCCCAACCATGGCGAGGGTCCCCCAGAGCAGAAGGAGCAGGGCCATCGTCCCCAGGGCCGGCGCGCTCAGGCGGACATCGCGACTCCAGCTGCGCAAACCGCTCAACACCACCAGCCGGTAGCTGTTGGCGACCAGTGCGACGGTGCGTCGCCACAGGGGAAGCGGCTTCGGCTTGGGGACGTGCTTGCGAGGTCGCTCGTTGATGGGAAGCAGCAGGCGCCACAGTGGCGGCGCGCCGTGCGTGCCGTTCCCGTTCGAAGCTGCCTTCTGCGACCCGTTCAGATGGATCGTGCCGCTCGGCAGCCGCAGCACGCGGCTCGTTGGAAAGGTGTGCTTGTGGCTCGCGACGATGACCGCGGCGCCTCCCGCGGCGGCGTCCTCGAGCAGCCGCATCACGATGCGGGCGTTGTCGTCGTCGATCGAGGCCATCGGCTCGTCGGCAAGGATGACCCGAGGTTTTGCCGCGAGAGCCCGCCCGACCGCGATGCGCTGGCGCTCACCCGCCGACATCTGGCGGGGATAGGAATTCCGCTTGTGGGCCAGTCCCATCGATTCGAGGGTCTCGAGAGCTCGCCGCTTCATCGTTTTGAACGGCACGTGCGGTTCGGTGACCTGCAGCGCCAGGGTCAGGTTCTCGAGCGCCGTCAGGCGTGGTAGGAGGTGGTGTTCCTGGAACACGAAGGCCACATCGCGGCGGATCCGTCCCAGCCCCCGGCGCCACCAGCTGTGCAGGCCCCGCCCCCGGACCCAGACCTCTCCTGCGTTGGGCCGCAGCTGCCCATGGACCAGCCGCAGCAGGGTTGTCTTGCCTGAACCGCTCGGTCCGGTGATCTCGACCAGCTCTCCCGGTGCGACCGACAGGTTGATCTCGCTGAGGACTTTGGTCTTGCCGAAAGACTTGGTGACGTGGGCCAGCTTGACCACCGGCTGCACCGTCGCGGCACCGTTGGTCAGCGGGCGATGACTCGCCCCATTCTTGTTTGCGTGCAACCCGTTCGCGGCGGCTCCGTTCGCGGCGCCATTGGCGGCGCCGTTCACGGCTCCATTGGTCAAGACGCGCGTCCGCACCCGAGTAACTGGTCGGCTACCCACCCTATCCATGTTCAGATTAGCCCAAGCCCGGCTCAGGAAACTCTGTTACGGGGCTGACAGTCGGATGGGTTACTTACCAAGTGTCGCCGTACCCCCCGGCATTGCCGGCGCGGCTACCAGAATTTCCCGCGTCCGAGCAGGACGTAGAGGATGGGGCCGATGCCCCAGAAGAAGCTGATGATGATCCACAACACCTTCCACGCCCCGCTCAGGTCGGTGCGGTTGACGATGTCGATCACGCACAGGACGAAGGCGATCGGGTGCAGGAAGATCGCCAGCAGCACCTCGACGACGACTTTGATCACGCGTGTCCTCCTGGCTTAACCAACATCTTCTTGGCCAACGTCTTCATAGGGCTCGCGATCCGCGGCCAGCCGCCCGCCGGCGCGAAGGTCCCATCGGCTGCCTGCTCGTAGGTGGCCTTGAGCCTGCCTCGCGCGATATGGGTGACCGCCTCGACGAAACGGTCCAGCTCCCCCGCGGAGTTATAAGGCGCGAGGCTGGCCCTCACGGCGCCGGGGAGCGCCTTGCGATGGCCTGACGTGACTTCGCCCTCCACGGCCTCGACGGCGTGCCTGTCCATGTGGAGCAGGTGAAAGACGTACGGGTTGGCGCAGAAGCAGCCGTTGCGGACAGCGATTCCCCACTCATGGCTCAGCGCGGCCGCGACCAATCCGTGGTGGAGCCCGTCGATGACGAACGTGGCCAGGCCCAGCCTCGGCCCTGAATCCGGTGCTTCGACTCCGCCCAGCACTCCGACTCCTGGGATGCCGGCCAGGCGCGTGTGCAGCGCCGCACCCAGCTCGACCTCGTGACGCAGCATTTCGTCGAAACCCAGCTCGAGAAGGGTCTCGATCGCGACGCCGAGAGCCACGGCGCCGATTACGTTCGGTGAACCGGCCTCCTCGCGGTCGGGCAGATCGGCCCAGACCGTGTCGTCCCAGGTCACGATGCTGATCGCCCCTCCGCCCATGACCTCGGGCGCTCCCGCGAAGAAATCTCGAGGGGCGACCAGGACGCCGGCGCCATACGGCGCGTACATCTTGTGGCCCGACAGGGAGACGAAGTCCAGGTGCCCTGGATCGCTCGCCGGTCGGATGTCGATGCGGTGATGAGGCGCGAGCTGCGCCGCGTCGATCGAGATGAGGGCGCCATGACGGTGGGCCAGCTCGGCGATCTCGTGGATGGGTGAGACGAAGCCCGTGACGTTGGACGCCCCGCACACCGCGACGAGACCGATCGACCCCGCGCCTTCCTTCAGGGCGTACTCGATCGCTTCGAGGTCGATGTGTCCGTCCCTCGATAGGCCAACCATCACGTGGCCGCTGCGATGCCGCCAGGGCAGCAGGTCGGCGTGATGCTCCATCTCCGTGACCAGCACCTGCCTGCCGTCGAGCCGCGCCTGCTCGGCGGCGATCCGGTTGAGAGCGTCCGTGGTGCCCTTGACGAAGATGACGACCTGCGAGCGCGCGTCAACGCCCAGGAAGCCGGCGGTCAGCTCGCGGGCTTGCTCGTAGGCCTCGGTCGCGAGGCGTGATTTGTAACCGGTGCCGCGATGGACGCTCGAATAGACGTCCGAGAAATCGTTGACCGCTTCGCGCACCCGCTTCAGGGGCGGCGTGCTGGCGGCGTTGTCGAAGTTGATGCCAGTGACGGTGCCGCCGCCGGCGACCGGCACAGGCAGGTCAACGCCCGCGAAGTGTTCCCGCCAGTGGCCGAAGTGTGGAGAAGGCACGCGTCCCGCCTAGCCTAACTCGGGAGTCCCGTCAGGAGGCCCTCGACGGATCTTCGGCGGCCGTACGCTCGCCGCCTGTATCAGGCACACTAGCGCGGAGTACATTGATTGTGTGGGTGACACGAGGTTGAAGGGCCGTCGCAGGGTGAACCATGTTGGGGTGGCAATCGCAAACGGCGACACGAGTCTTGCCGCTCGCGAGCTCAGCTTCCTGGTCCGCCTCGCCCAGGCGGCGGCGGCCGCACAGCGCTCCGATGAGCTGCTGGACCTGATCATCCGCGAGTCCACGTCGGCGATGGGGACCGACGTCTGCTCGCTTTACCTGCTGACGTCGCGCGGCCGCGAACTTCGGCTGACGGCCACCAACGGGCTCAATGAGCGCATGGTCGGCAAGGTCACGATGCCTGTCGGTGAGGGAATCACCGGTTGGGTGGCCGAGAGCCGCCGGCCCGCGGTGGTCCCGGACGTGAGCAAGGAACCGCATTGGAAGTGGGTTGCGGGCCTCGACGAGGATCGATTCCATTCCATGCTCTCGGTGCCCATCGAATCTGGGCCGCGCCTGGTCGGCGTCCTCAACGTGCAGAGCGCGGAGAAGCGCGACTTCAACTCGGCCGACATCGATTTCCTCCGCGCCATCGCCGGGCAGGTGGCCGGGATCCTCGAGCGAAGTGAGCTGCAGCGGCGGACCGAGGTTCAGCTCGCGGAGATCCAGCTCTCACACGACATCCATGAACGCTTCACCAAGCTTTCCCTCGACGGCGCGGGAATCAGCTCGATCCTGGAGGTCGTCAGCTCGCTGGCCGGCGGCCGCGCGGCCCTGTACTCGGGGGACGGTTACCGCGTCCGGGGGGCGGGGGAATCGTCCGACGGTATGCCTCCGCGCATTCACCTGCCGACCCCGCTCGGCCAGGCGGGGGCGCGCGAGGTCCGGATCAACTCGGGCCGGCCGGCGCGCGCGCTGGACGTGGTGCCGGTGCGCGCCGGTTCCGACGTGCTCGGAATGCTGGCCGTCAGCGTCGACGAGAAGACGGTGGATTCGGCCGGCCGCCGCCGGGCCCTCGAGCACGGTTCGACCGTGCTGGCGCTGGAGCTCTCCAAAGAGCGGGCCGCGGCCGAGGTCGAGCGCCGCTTGCGGGGTGACCTGGTCGAGGAGGTGCTCGCGGGCGGGCTCGAGGCCGACGAGGCGGAACGGGTCGCGGGCCAGGCGGAACGGTTGGGCCACCGGCTGCCGCAAAGAGCCTGGGTGATCGTGCTCGAACCGGATGACGCTGAAACCGAGGCGGCGCTCGGCGCGCGCGGCGAGCTGGACCGTCTGGACGCAGCTCTCAGCGGTTTGATTCGCTCCAGGCTGCCCGGCACATTGACGCTCGTGCGATCGGCATCCGCGGTGTTCCTCGTCCCGGACGAGGTTGCCGCCGACCTGGCCACGGTCGAGAAGCTGGCGGGCCAGATCCTGGCGGCGGCCGCTCCCGTGATGAAACCGGGCATGGCGTCCGTGGGAATCGGCAACCTGGCCAACGGGGTGGGCGAGCTGGCGCGATCGCACCAGGAGGCCCGCCAGGCCCTGCGGCTGACCCGCCGCGCCGGCGGGCGGGGGCGCGTCGCCTCGTACCGGTCTCTCGGGGCGTTCCGGCTGCTGCTGGAGGTCCAGAGCCCGGACGCCCTGCGCCGTTTTGTCAACGAGCTTCTCGGCACGCTGCTGGAGTACGCGCAGTCGAGGGACACGCCCTTGCTCGAGACGCTCGAGGCTCTGGCCGCCGCACGTTGGGTCCGGCGCGCGGCGGCGCGCCAGCTCGGTATTCACATCAACTCGATGTCCTACCGGGTGGAGCGCATCCAGACCCTCACCGGCCTGCAGCTGGACGAGCCTGAGACCCGGGTGGCGATCTCCATCGCCCTTCGCGCCCGCTCCATGCTCGGGATGTAGGCCGGGGCCTAGGGCACGGGGCTCGCCAGCAGGGACGCGCCGGCGTCCCGGCCGCCAGACCGCTCGAGCCCGATCACGATCGCCAGGAGGATGGTGGCGGCAAGAGCTGCGTCCAGGCCGCTCATCGCGAAGCCTCTTCCGGCCAACCGCGATGCGTTCCATTCCAGGACTGGCAGCACGACCACGGCGATCGCCAGCAGGCTTCCACCAATAAAGATGAGACGGTTGACGTGCGCGACGAGGTCAGGGCGAATGGGCCGGGAGGCGGCATCGGCCCGGACGACGAGGTACACGAACGCAATGACCAGGCCGGCGTTGAGCAAGACGTAGGCGGCATCGGTCCACGGGTTAGGTCCGTACGGCGTCAAGACATCAGTCACCCAGCGTCCGAGGCCGGGGTTTCCCCCCGCGTAGTAGTTGTTAACGATCACCGGAAAGAACAAGAGCGCGGTCGCGAACGCCGGCGGGCGCAGGACTCCTGACATGAGCAGCCGCAGCTCAAGCGGCTTCCACTCCGACGGGTCTTCCTCGCCGCGTGCCGGAACCCGCCGGCCGGCCAGCAGGGCGGCGACGATGACCGCAACGGCGGCGATCGAGAACCCCGTCCAGACCGCGAACGGTAGGTAGAGAGCATCGATCGAGGGTGCAGTACCAAAAATTTCCGCGAGCCTGTGCACCTGGATCCCAACCGGGGTCACGGCATAGATGAGGAACGCGCCGTTGCCGAACCCAAGGCCGAACTCGTCCAGCCCGTCGGCGAGAAAGATGAGGGTGACAGTGCCGGCGGTCATCGCCAGCATGACGACCAGCCGGGCGAACCAGTCCAGGCCTGGAAGGCCGGGGGGATAGGTATTCTGCATCAACACCGTGTAGCCGTACGACTGGCCCAGCGCCAGGACGATCGCCAGGGCCCGGGTCCACCGCATAAGGCGCCGCGGCCCATTGGGGGCGCTCTCCACGGCGCGAACGCTCCGGGAGATGAGCCGCACCAGGGTCATGATGATCACGGCGTTCACGTACGGCCCGATTCCCATGGCGACGATGCTGTTCGACGCGACCGGGATGCTCGCGCCGATTGCCTGGAGGGGTGTAGAAGAAGGGATCTGAAACAGAAAGCCGATCACGGCCGGGTTGAAGCCCGGGACTGCGATCTGCTCCATGGAGCGCCAGGCGGCGAGGCACAGTCCGGTCACCAACAGGCGCCTCCAGCCGGCCATCGAAAGTAGCCGCACCACTATTGAGCGCGGAGTTTAAGTCAACCCGCGTCGCCGGCAGGCCGGATTTACTCCGGCCGTCCCACAGCCCTGCCTGGATGTCGCCAAGCGTCGCGGGGAGAATCTATTCCGGAATAAATCCCAACCTGCAGGAAAAAGAGTCATGAGAGGAAACCTAGGTTTCCTCTCATATCACACGTCGCTGTAGAGCATGAACTCCCACGGGTGCGGCCGGAGCGCGACCGCGTCGACCTCCCGCTTGCGCTTGTACTCGATCCAGGTGTCGATCACGTCCTTGGTGAAAACTCCGCCTTCGAGCAAGAACACGTGGTCCTTCTCCAGGGCGTCGAGCGCCTCCGCGAGCGAGCCCGGCACCGACTTGATCTTGGCCTTGTCCTCGCCCTCGAGCTCGTAGATGTCCTTGTCGACCGGCTCGGGTGGAACGATCTTGTGCTTGATGCCGTCAAGGCCCGCCATCAGGCAGGCCGCAAACGCCAGGTAGGGGTTGGCGGCCGGATCCGGCGAGCGAAACTCGATGCGCTTGCTCTTCGGGTCCGTCGAGTACATCGGGATGCGGACACAGGCAGACCGGTTGCGCTTGGAGTAGACGAGGTTGATCGGAGCCTCGTAGCCGGGAACGAGGCGGCGGTATGAGTTGGTCGTTGGCGCGCAGATCGCAAGCAGGGCCGGTGCGTGCTTGAGCAGGCCACCGATGTAGTGGACGGCCATCTCGCTCAACCCGGCGTACCCGGCCTTGTCGGCGAAAAGGTTCTGCCCATCCTTCCAGAGGCTCTGGTGCACGTGCATGCCAGACCCGTTGTCCTGGAAGAGCGGCTTCGGCATGAACGTTGCGACGTAGCCGTGCTGCGCCGCGATGTTCTTGATCACGTATTTGAACACCATCATCTTGTCGCCCATCTTGGTGAGCGAGTCGAAGCGCATGTCGATCTCGGCCTGGCCGGCGGTGCCGACCTCGTGATGCTGCACCTCGACGCGCACCCCCGCCTCGAGCAGCTTGAGCATGATCTCGGACCGCAGGTTCTGGAACTTGTCCGTGGGCGGCACCGGGAAATAGCCCTCTTTGTGCCGCGGCCGGAAGGCCAGGTTGGGCTCGGTGTTCTTGCCCGAGTTCCAGATGCCCTCCTCGGAATCGATGTAGTAGTAGCCGCTGTGGGCGTTCTGGTCGAAACGGAGTGAGTTGAAGAGGTAGAACTCCGCCTCTGGGCCCCAATAGCTCACGTCGGCGATACCGGTTTTCTGAAGGTGCTCCTCGGCCTTCTTGGCGATGAAGCGCGCGTCTCGCGAGTAAGGTTTTCGGCTGATCGGGTCGACCACGTCACAGATGAGGAACAGCGTCTTATGTGTGAGACACGGGTCGATCGTCGCCGAGTCCGGGTCCGGCATGAGGAGCATGTCGCTCTCGTCGATCGCCTGGAACCCGCGAATGCTGGAGCCGTCGAACCCGAGGCCCTCGGTGAAGCTATCCACCTCGAGCTCTCCGAGCGGCAGACTGAAGTGCTGCCACGTACCCGGGAGATCGATGAAGCGGACGTCGACGACCTCGACGCCTTCCTTCTTCGCGCGCTCGATTACCTCGTGGGGGCTCGCCTTGCTCCCTGATTTCGTCTGTATCGCCATGAACACCCTCCTGAACCCTCTACCTCGTTGGATTTGGCCTGAGGTCATCGTAGGTGCCGAGATCGACCTGGATCATGGTGGTACCCCTACGATTCCCGGGGCAATTTGTATGTGTGGTTTGCACGAGGTCAGCGGGAAAGCGTCGCCTCGTTTTCGTGTACTGAACACTAGACAGCAAGCTCAGGTGCCCGTGGCCACCACACGTGTGACCCGCCCACCCGCCTGCCGGCGGACCGGGCTCAGCCGGCGGCGGTTTTTTCGGTCGCGATTGATCCGGCCAGGCTCGTGTTCTTCTCGATCCAGGCCTTGATCGGCGCGGGCCCCCCCGGGTATCCGACCAGGCGGTCGACCATCTTCCCGTCCCGGAAAAGGCCCAGGGTCGGGATGCCTACCACGCCGTAGCGGATGGCGATGTCCTGGTTGACGTCAACGTCCAGCTTGCCGATCGACACCTTGCCGGCGTACTCACCCGCCAGCTGCTCCACGACGGGAGTCATCATGCGGCAGGGACCGCACCAGTCGGCGTAGAAGTCCACGACCACCGGTTCAGCGGCTTTGAGCACGTCAGCCTCGAAATTCGGGCCGTCGAAGTGCTTCATGTATTCCATATCTACTACAAGGCCGCCGGCGCGATCGGTATTCCGTCGCGGGTGGGCGCCATAATCGGCTTATGGCGACCGCATCGGCTTCACCTCCGGCCTCGGCGCTGCAGCACGCCATGCGGCAGTTCGGCGCGCGCCTTTTCGAGGCGGCGCCGGGACTGATCACGTGGATTCTGCTGCTGGCGCCGGCGTGGATTCCGATCCTCTTCCACACCCCCGGGGCGCTGCTGGTCGCAAGCGTGGTCCTCGTCTTCGACGTGTACTGGCTGTTTCGGGCCGTCACGGTGGTGACCGGCGTGTACAGCACGATGTGGCGGATGCGCCGCGACATGGCCAAGGACTGGCTGGCGCTATGCCGCGAGGACCAGACGCAAGACATCCCCGACGCCCTCCAGTACTACCACCTATGCGTTATCCCCACGTACACGGAGCCGTATCACGTCCTGGAGCGAACGGTCCAGGCGATCGTCGATTCGAACTATCCAGCAGAGCTGACGATGGTCGGCATCATCACCCGCGAAACCGACAAGCCGGGCTGGGAGAACGTGGCTCGGCTGAGAGAGAAGTTCGGCAGCCGGCTCAAAGGCTTCTACCACATCAAGGATCCCCTCGAGCCTGGCATCGTCATCGGCAAGTCTGCGGCGATGAACTGGGGCGGGCGCTGGATGGTCCGTGTCCTGACCGAGGAGGGGTACAACCTCGACCAGGTGCTCATCACCGACCTCGATTCCGACTATCGCGTCCACCCCCAATACTTCGCCTGGATCAGCTGGCACCACGCGCGCACGGTGCTGCGCGACTTTGTCATCTGGCAGCCGGTGCCGCTCTTCCACAACAACATCTGGCAGGTCCCGATGGCCGTGCGGATCATGTCGGCGAGCACGTCGCAGTGGCAGATGTTCCTGCACTCGCGCCCGCATCGTCTGGTTGCGTTCAGCAGCTACACGTGCAGCCTGCAGTTCGTGCACAAGGTCGGCTACTGGGACAAGGACGTGATCCCGGAGGACTCGCGTTTCTACTGGAAGGCGTTCTTCACGTTCGGCGAGCGTTTTTCGGTCAAATCGGTGTACCTACCGCTTTACGGGGACTCCCCGAACTCTCGCGACTACGCGTCCACGCACATGAGCCAGTACAACCAGATCAAGCGGTGGGCCTGGGGCATCACGGACGTGCCTTATGTGCTCGCCAGGCTCTTCAAGCACCCGGAGATCCCGCTCTTGCTGCGGATCCGCCGCTTCATGAACCTCTTCCTGAATCACCTCAACTGGATCTTCCTGCCGCTGCTCCTCATGTTCGGAGCCTCGGTCCCGATCTGGGTCAGCACCGACTTCTCGCTGACGGACCTCGGTCAGACGCTGTGGTCGTACTCCGGCATCCTGCTGTCGACGACGCTCTCCACGGTGGTGTTCTTTCTTTACTTCGAGATCCGGATGTTGCCGCCCAAGCCGGCGAACTGGCCGCTCTGGAAGAAGGGTGCTGTGCACCTGCAGTACTTCGCCTATCCGGTCGTGGGCCTGGTGCTGAGCGTGCTTCCCGCGCTGGAGGCGCACACACGCTTGCTGTTGGGCCGCTACCTCGAGTATCGCGTTACGGAGAAGGTCTGACGCTGGTGGATGAGGATGGCGCGAGGACCGTCGCGGAGACCGCCGGCGCGCTCTTTCACGCCGTTCACGACCACATGCGCGAGCACGTCCGCGGCATGGACCACGGAAGCCTCAACTGGAAGCCTCTCCCGCTGGCCAACTCGGTCGCCGTGCTCATCGCCCACACGGTCGGATCGGAGCGGGAGATGATCCGCGCGCTGCGTTCGCTGACGACCGAACGCGACCGGCCGGCAGAGTTCAAGGCGGAGGCGGACCAGGCCGAGCTCCTGGCACTGCTGGACGAGGCTGATCGCGAGCTGGACGAGCAAATGGGCGCGCTGACCGCCGCGGATCTGACCGAGCTGCGCCCGCGTGGAGACCGGCCACCACGACCTGGCCTCGAATGGCTGCTCTCGAACTACGGGCACGCGCGCGAGCACCTGGCGCAGATCGAGCTGACGAAGCAGCTCTACGACTCTCGAACCTAGCTCGCTAGCGCGGCAAGGCAGCCGGGTGCCACCCGGCTGCAACTTTGTTCAACTCGTCTGCCAATCGTCGCGGGGAGAAACTATTCCGAAAGATCCCAACCTTTAGGAAGATGAGCCATGAGAAGGAACCCTCGGTTCCTTCTCATACCTAAGCCCCGCGACTGCTAGCGTCGTGAGGGCAGCCGGGTTTAACCCGGCTGCAACTTTGTTCATCTCGCCTGCCAATCGTCGCCGGGAGAAACTAATCCGAAAGATCCCAACCTTCAGGAAGATGAGTAATGAGAAGGAACCCTTGGTTCCTTCTCATACTTTTTACGCCCCACAGACGGGGCCGGAGAACCAGGGTAAGCAGAATCCTGGCCCGGCCAGGGCCCAGAGCGTCAGGAAGGCGATGATCGCGAGGAAGACGATCCAACCGGTGCCGGTGTAGATGTTCCGGCCCGGCACCGGCCACCGCTTCCACCCCAGCCGCCTGGCCACACGCGTCCCGGCGAACGAGTCGATAAACGGCCACAGCAGCAATCCGATGACGACGACGGGCGGGATGACTATCGCCGTGATGAGCTCCGGACCCAGCTTCAGGAACTGGAACAGAAAGAGGAAGTACCAGTCGGGCCGCGGGATGGTGACCGCGCGCGGGTCGGCCGGCTGCTCCAGCTGGAGGTTCTTCTGCACGAACGCGGCCAGCAGGCCGACGGTGATGAGCATGATCACGGCGATGATCGGGTAGGGCCAGAAATGGTCAGGGAAGAACGGATGGGTTTCGTCGTCGGGCATGTCGTCCGCAAGGTGGTGGCCCGCAGCGCCCATCAGGATGGGGAAGAGGGCGAGGCTAACCAGCACCGGGTACAGGATGTGATCGGTGCCGATCGGCAGCCGCTTCCACTCCGGCTCGAGCGTGTGGCCGGTGTGGCCGTCGACCTCGATTATCGGTATCTCTGTGACGGCCTGCGCCGCTCCCGGACCCTCCCTGTCGATGCCGTTGCTCACATCGGCTCCGAGATGCCGTGCGCCCGGATGAACCGGAAGTGCACGTACATCAGAAGGACGATCACGGCCGGCAGCAGGAAAACGTGGATCGTGAAGAAGCGCTGGAGGGTGGCGGGGCCCACCACCGGGCCGCCTTGCAGCACCTCGCGGATGAAGGCGCCGAGCTGTGCCGGCGGTGCCAGCCCGGCGATCTTGATCGTGACCTCGGTGGCGAAGTAGGCCTTGGTGTCCCACGGCAGCAGGTAGCCGCTCAGGGAGAGAAAGATCACGCAGAGCAGCATGATCACGCCGACCATCCAGTTCAGCTCACGAGGCGCGCGGTAAGAGCCGGTCCAGTAGACACGTGCCATGTGGATGAGGACCATCACGATGAGGATGTTGGCGCCCCAAAAGTGGACGCCGCGGATCAGCCAGCCCAGGTACTGGGTGTTCTGAATGAAGAGCACGCTGTTGTAGGCGGGCGAATTCCCTGGAACCCCTGCGTCCGGCACGTAATAGAAGGAGAGGAAGATCCCGGTCACCAGCTGGAGGGCGATGAGGATGAACACCATCCCTCCGAAGCAGTAGTAGAACGCGTTGGCGAAGTTCGGGACGCGCTGGTAAAGGGCTTCGTCGACCGATTTCGTGAACGGATAGCGGTCGTCGAGCCAGTCCACCACTGCCGTCTGGATCTCGCGTGGGTGCGGGATGGCCATGCGCTAAAACCCCAGGGTGAGGCCGTCGACCTGGATTGAACTCGGGTCGGAGCCCTGTTTCCAGGTTAGGTGAGACAGAGGCGCCTGAGCCGGGCCGCGGAGCACCGTGCCGTCGAGGTGGAAGCGTGAGCCATGGCACGGACAGTCGAATGTCTTCGCATCGGTATTCAGCGCGATCGAGCAGCCCAGGTGCGAGCAGTTGATCGCGAACACGTCGACCTTCCCCTGGTTCTTCACGACGAAGCCGCCAAAGGCCAGGTCGCCGGCGGCGTTGTCGCCCCCACCGTCCGCCATGATGAAAGCGGAGTCGGGGCTCGCCGGTGCGTTGAACTTGACCGCCTGGCCATCACTGAGCTGGTCGATCGGCGTGTCGAGCGTGACCGTCAGAACCTGCTTGCGCTGGCCTTTGGGCGCAGCCGGCCAGAGGTAAACCAGCAGTGGCGCCAGGGCGACTACGACCGTAGAGGTCAAAAGGATGGCCATCTGCCATCCTAGGAACGCTCGTCGCGTGAACCGCTTCGGCGCCGCAGCGTCTGCCATCCGGCCCAAATGTTAACGGAGACGTGAAGGAGGCAAACCCACGGCCTGGCGCACCTCCGCGATCGTCTGGCGCGCCACCTCGCGGGCGGCCTCGCTGCCCTGGTCGAGGATGGCGGTGACCTGCTCCGGGCCCAGCTCGACGCGGACCTCGCGAAACGGCCTGAACGCCTCGATGATCCGCTCGGCGAGCAGCTCTTTCTTCTGACCGCAGCCGATCTTCGCCTGCCGGCACAGGTCCCAGTAGTGCTGCCAATCGTCGAAGAAGAACTTGTAGAAGGCGCAGACGTTGCACGTGCGAGGGTGGCCGGGCTGAGTCATGTAGGTGCGCTTCACGTCGGTGACCATGCTCTTCACCTGCTTGCGAATGACGTGGGGGTCATCCGTCACGCCAACGATGTTGCCGACGGTCTTGGACATTCGCTGCTTGCCGTCGGTGCCCTTGATCAGCGGCGACTCGGTGAGCAGCGCGCGCGGCTCAGGAAAGACCGGAGCATAAGTGCGGTTGAACTTGCGCACGACCTCGCGGATCAATTCGAGGTGGGGGAGCTGGTCTTTTCCGACCGGCACGCCCTCCCCTTTGACGAGGGCGATGTCGGCGCCCTGCAGCACCGGGTATGAAAGCAGCCCGAGGTTGACGTTGTCGGGATGCTTCTTCGCCATCTCCTTGAACGTGGGCGTCCTGAGCACCCAGCTCAGCGGGGTCACCATCGACAGCAGGAGCGCAAGCTCGGCCACCTCCGGGACCTTCGACTGCTGGTAGATGACGCTGCGCCTGGGGTCCAATCCGACCGCGATCAGGTCCGCCGCGAGGTCGAAGATCTTGCCCTCGACGGTGTGACCGTCGGGCTCGGTCGTGAGGGCGTGATAGTCGGCGACGAAGTAGTAACAGTCGTACTGGTTCTGGAGCTCGACCCAGTTCTGCGCGGCTCCCAGGTAGTTGCCCAGGTGGAAACGCCCGGTCGGGCGCATGCCGCTGAGAATCCTGATTCGCGCCGCCATGGGCCCTGGAGTCTAGCGGGCGTGGCCTGGGCGGCCGGGGTTCCCCCGGCCGCGACTTTGTTCCTTGGCCACCTTGCGTGGCTGGGAGTAGCTTTTGAGTGGATCCGATCCCGGGGAGGGTGAGCAGGCACTTTGGCGAAGCCAAACTGCCGATGAGCGGGAACCTTCGAGGTTCCCGCTCATATCATTGGCCGAGTTGCCAGATCACGATCCAACGGCCGACCTGCCGGTACCAAGCACCGGGCTGGGGTCGCGGGCGCTCCGCAACACGGTCCTCGTCCTCACCGCCAAAGTCGTGGCGCGGCTGATCGCGCTCGTGACCGTGCTCGCGATGGTCCGCTACCTGATGCCCGCCTCCTATGGGGCTTTTGCGACGCTCGTGAACTACACGGCCATCGTCAGCGTCGTGCTGGACCTCGGCTTCAACGTTTTGTTCGTCCGCGAAGGGGCGCGGCATCCGAGCGAGATCCAGAGGTATCTCCGCAACGTCATGTCGCTGCGCCTCTTGATGTCGGTGGTGAGCCTGGTACTGCTCGCGGTTGCGCTTGCCTCCAACGGGCTTGGCTCGCTGCTCGCTCCAGCCTTCGTCCTGATGGTGCTGACCTCTTATTCGAACCTTCTCCGCAACGGCCTGTACGCCGTGCAGAAGTTGGGTTTCGAGGCGCTCGCGGTGGTGCTCGAGAGCCTGGTTCTTCTCGCGCTCGTGCTGTACGGCATCAAAACTGGCCACGGCGTCACCTACTTCGTATGGGCCTATGCGGCGCAGTACGCCTTCAGCTGCGCGTACTTCGTGGTGGTGCTGGCGGCCAAGCGGATCGCCGTGATCGGGTGGAGGTTCGAGCTCCCACTGCTCCGAGAGTGGTTCTGGAAAGGCCTGCCGTTTGCGCTGACCTTCGTGCTGACGATTCTGTATTTCAGGATCGACCAGCCACTGGTTTACGCGTTCCGTCCGCATGCGGAAGCCGGGTTGTACGGAGCGGCTTACAAGCCGTTTGAGGCGCTCCTCTTCATCCCGATGACATTTCTGTCGATCGTGTTCCCGGTCCTGTCCATCTACCACCGGGAGCGACCGGGCGAGCTGCTCGATGCGGTGAACCGGTTCTTCAAAGCCCTGCTGCTCATAGGCTGGCCGATGAGCGTTGGGATCTTCGTGCTCGCACACCCGCTGAACCACGCGTTGTTCGGGTCGTCTTACGATCGCTCCGAGCCCGCGCTTCGCATCCTGGCGCTGTCGCTCGGCTTCGCATTCGTGAACAACGCCTTCATCGGTGCCCTGAGCGCTTCGGATCACCAGGCGTCGTTCACGTGGGCGGCGGGTTGGAGCCTGCTCGCCAACGTCGCCCTCAACCTGGCTCTCATTCCGACTTTCGGCTACATCGGCGCAAGCTGGGCCACGGTGATGACAGAGATCGTCCTGGGTGCCGCCGGCTGGACGCTCACCGCGCGCCACATCGGTCGGGTGCCCGTCTGGCGGCTCAGCTGGCGCGTCGTGCTCGCCGGCCTCGTCATGGGCGCCGCTGTCTTCCCGCTGCGTGACCTGGGCGGCGTGGCGATGGCGATTCCGATCGCGGTCGGCGTGGCGGTCTACGGCGCGGCGGTTCTGCTCCTACGCGCGCTCACCAGAGACGAGATCGAGTGGGCGCGCCGCGCACTGGCGCTGGCGCGATGAGCTCGAAGCCATTTTTTGTCAAGCCTCGCGGGACCATGCAGTCGGTGCCGTGGGAAGAGATCGCGGTCGACGCGCCGGAGCTCGGGCCGCAAACGAGGCTCGATGATGCCCAGTTCGTAGCCCTCGACGTGGAGACCACCGGAAACGCGCCGTTCCTCGTCCTGGAAATCGGCGCTGAGCGCTTCCGCCTCGACGGCCCTCTCTCTTTCTTCGACACGCTCGTCGACTGCCAGGCGCCGATCAACCCCTACGCGCACCGGCGCCACCATATCGACCGTTCCATGCTCATCGGCGCGCCGGAGTTTCGCGACGCGCGCCGGGCCTTCTTGCGTTTCGCTTACGGCGCAGTGCTCGTCGAGCACAGCCATGACGCATTTGACACATGGCTGGTGGGCCGTGGTCTGGAGAGCCCCCTCGAGCATCCGATCATCGACACCTCGGCCCTGGCGCGGCTCGTACTGGAGTTTCCCAAGGGACAGACTCCGGGGCTGGCGCGGCTGGTTCAGGAGCTCGCGCTCGACGTCACGCCGGCGCACGCCGCCCTGGATGACGCGCGCGCGACCGCGATGGTGTTTCGCGCCCTGATCGCGCGCACACAGGAGAAGTTCGGATGGACCACCGTCGGCGAGGTGCTCGCGGCGCTGCCCCGGCCCGTGGTCGACCGGACAGCTCCTAGTCGAAGAGCGTCAGCTGCAAGTCGGGCGCAGGGTGCTCGAGGCCCGAAAGCCCCACCCCGATCAGACGCACCGGGCGCGAGTCCACGTGCGACTTCTCCAGCGCCGACCGCGCCGCGCGGAAGATCGTCTCGACGTCGTCGGTCGGGCTCGTCCGGCTCACCTGGCGGCTCACCAGCCTGAAGTCGGGCAGCTTCAGCTTCACGTAGACTGTCCTCGCGCGAACGCCTTCTGCCTTCAGCCGTTCGACCACGCGATCGGTCAGCTCGCGCAGGGCCTTTTCCAGCTCCCCGCGGTCGCTGACGTCCTGCTCGAACGTCGTCTCGGCCGAGATGGTCTTCGCAGGCTTGCTGCCGTCAACTGGTGAGCGGTCCCGACCCTGCGCAAATCGCTGTAGCACCGCTCCGCCCACTCCGAGCGACTGGACCAGGCGCTGCGTCTCGTAGGCGGCGAGCTCGCCGACAGTGCGAAGGCCCATCGCGTTCAGCCTCTCTTCGGTTTTGGGTCCGAGACCTGGGATGACGCTTATGGGAAGGGGCGCCAGGAAGCCGGCCTCCGCCCCCGGCGGTACGAGGTAGAGGCCATCAGGTTTGTGGGTGCCGCTGGCGACCTTCGCCACGAGCTTGGAGGTCGCGCCGCCGACTGAAGCGGTGAGGCCCACCTCGGTGTGCACCTGGAACTTGATCCGGCGCGCCACGTCCTCCGCGTTCGACGTTCCATGCCGAGTTCGCGCCGTGACGTCGAGGTACGCCTCGTCGAGGGCGATACCTTCGACGAGCTCAGGCGAGGTGAAGCGGCGGAAGATCTGATGCACCGAGCGGCTTGCTTCGCGATACCGGGCGCCGTCCGGCGTCACGACCATCAGCTGTGGGCAATGCTGCAGCGCTTCGTGAAGTGGCATCGCCGAACGCACTCCGAACGCGCGCGCCTCATAGGAAGCGCCCATGACCACGGCACGCCTCGACCGGCCGGCGACTGCCACGGGAATGCCGCGAAGCTTCGGATCGTCACGCTGGTGGACTGACGTGTAAAAGGCATCCAGGTCGACGTGGAGGATCGTGCGGGGCCAGTTGTCGGGTCTCGGCATGCTTTCTTGTCGCGGCCAGTCTGCCACAACACCTTGTGCCTTACTCCGGCTTCGGGCGCAGCTTTAAGGGGTGGTGGGCGCCCCCACGAGGTTTGAGAAGGTGTTGGAGATCTGCGGGCCGGCGAAGGAGATGATCGCGATCGCGATGGCGGCGACCAGGATGATGATGCCGACCACCATGCCCACGATCAGCCCGAGCGCGCTTCCGGCACCGGATGCCAAAGCTGCAGACCCGCGCGCCGGTTCCCACGACTGTCCGGTCCAGCGCCACAGCCGGTCCTGGGAGTAAGCCGGCCGCCACTGCGCGCCGTCCCACCACCAGAAGCCATCGGCCGAGAAACGGGTCTGCGCCGAGGCTGGGGCGGGCATGCCCGGAGCTCCTCCCATCGCTTGAAGCATAGGGTTCCCGGGTTCCCCGGCCTAGAATCCGACAGCGATGAAGGGTGTGATTCTGGCGGGGGGGACCGGCAGCCGGTTGCACCCCTTGACGCGCATCACGAACAAGCACCTGCTGCCGGTCTACGACCGCCCGATGATCAGCTACGCGATCGAGGCGCTGGTCATGGCCGGAGTCACCGAGATGATGCTGGTCACCGGCGGAACGCACGCCGGCGAGTTCCTGCGCCTGCTTGGCAACGGACAGGAGTTCGGCATCGACCGGTTGTTTTACGCCTACCAGGACAAACCGGGCGGGATCGCGGAAGCCCTCGGCCTGGCGGAGAAGTTCGTAGGTGGCGACCGTGTGGTGGTCCTGCTGGGCGACAACATCTTCGGACGTTCGATCCGTCACTGTGCCGATGCCTTTCGCAAGCAGAAGCGCGGCGCAAGAGTCGTGCTTTCAAAAGAGACCGATCGCGAACATCTGCGCCACCTGGGCGTGGCTCATCTCAACGGCAGCCGGCGGATCCAGCGGATCATCGAAAAGCCGGAGCATCCCCCGAGCGAATACGCGGTCACGGGCGTGTACTTCTACGACGACACCGTGTGGAACGTGCTGCCGGAGCTCAAGCCGTCGGGGCGCGGTGAGCTGGAGATCACCGACGTCAACAACTGGTATCTCGACCGCGGCCTGATGGAGTACGACATCCTCGAAGGCTACTGGGGCGACGCCGGCGAGTCCATGGAGGCGTATTACTCCGCGCAGGATTTCGTCCGCGAGCATGGGGCGAACCGCGAGAAGTGACTGTGAAGGCGTCTCCGTCCATCGAGGGTGTTGTGCTGAAGGAGCTGGTCACGCACTCGGACGAGCGTGGGTTCTTCCGCGAGGTGATACGCGAGACTGACGAGTTCTTCGACCACTTCGGCCAGTGGAGCCATTCGATGATGTACCCCGGAACGGCCAAGGCCTGGCACATCCACCAGCGGCAGACCGATTGGTGGTACGTGATGGGCGCGATCAAGGTCGCCCTTTTCGACACGCGCGAGGCATCACCGACCAGGGGCAAGCTGATGGAGTTCCTGATGGGTGACAACCACGCGACGTGCCTCAAGATCCCGCCAGGGGTCGCTCACGGATGCCGCGCCCTGGCGCTGAGCCACGTCCTCTACATCACCTCCAGCGTCTACGCGCCGGATGACGAGGGCAGGATCCCGCACGACGATCCCGCGATCGGTTACGACTGGACCGCCGGACCACCCATCAAGTGACGCGCTCGCTCGACAGGCTCCTCGTCGCCGGGGCCGCGGGATTCATCGGCTCCAACTTTGTGCGCATGATCCGCGAGACTCGCCCCGAGGTCCAGGTCACAGTGCTCGACAAGCTGACCTACGCCGGCAACCTGGCCAACCTGGTGGAGTTCGAAGGACAACCCGGCTACCGATTCGTGCACGGGGACATCTGCGACACGGAGCTCGTCAACTCGCTCGCCGCCGATGCGGATGCGATCGTCAATTTCGCCGCCGAGACCCACGTCGACCGCTCGCTCATGGACCCCTTGTCTTTCATCGAAACCGATGTGCGCGGCACCGCGGTGCTCTGCGAGGCGGCGCGCAACCATCACCACCAGGTCTTCCTGCTGGTGAGCACCGACGAGGTCTATGGCGACGTGGCGGCCGGCCGCTCGCGGGAGGACGACGGCTTCAAGCCTCGAAGCCCTTACTCCGCGAGCAAAGCCGGAGGCGAGCACCTCGCGCGCGCCTACGCGGAGAGCTTCGGCCTGCCGCTGCTCGTGACGAGGGGCTCGAACAACTATGGGCCGTACCAGTACCCCGAAAAGCTGATCCCCGTGCTGATCACCAACGCGATCGACGATCTTCCGCTGCCGCTCTATAGGGACGGATCCGCGATCAGGGACTACGTCTACGTCGAGGATCACTGCCGCGCCATCGACCTGGTCCTTCACGAAGCGCCGATCGGCGGGGTGTACAACGTCGGCACGGGAGTCGAAACGTCTGGTCTGCGCGTGGCCGAAGCGGTGCTCGAGATCCTGGGTAAGCCAAAAAGCCTCATCGAGTTCGTCGCCGACCGGCCGGGCCACGACTACCGGTACGCCCTGGACATCACTCGCATCACAGATCTCGGTTGGGAACCGGCGACCGGCCTGGGTGAAGGACTGGAGCGAACCGTCCGCTGGTACAGGGAGCACCCCGAATGGTGGCGGCCGCTCAAATCGGGCGAGTACTGGGAGTACTACAAGCGGAACTACCGCCCGCTTGTCAGCTAGGGAGCGCTCGAGGCAGGAGGAGGCACCGGGCGCCAGTTCGACCCGTCCCACCACAGGCGACCGTTTGCCGAGCGCTGTGCGAAAGGCGGGGCTTCCAAAAAGGTATCTCTCCAGGCTTGCCCGTCCCACCACATGTTCCTATCGGGCGAAAGCTGGACAGGCGCCCCCGCCGTTAGAACCGGCAGAGGCGCCAGTGCCACATGAGCCGGGACAGGCGTCGCTCCCGATGGAGCCGGCGCAGCAGTGCTGCGCCTCGAGCGCATTGCGATGCCCACGACCAGGCCGGCCACGCCAAGGATCAAGACGACGAAGAGGGCCTCGCCGGCAAAGCTGCCAACGTTCGCCAGGGGACTCGGGGAAGGGCTGGCGATGGCATTTTCCGGCCACTGCGCCGGCGGGATGGTCTCGCTGGGCGCGGCGGCGTATTCGGTGCCGGCCTGGGAGGTCGCCAGGTTCAGCACGTCGTCCTTCGACGAGACGAAAGCGACGCCAAACATGTCGTTGCCCTTGACGAAGGTGAATCCATCCAGGACGGCTCCGGATGGATCGAACAGATGGACTCCGTAATAAGGGTCGATGCCCGCGATCGAGTCGGAGTGCTGGTACTTCGGATCGCTCAGAGCTGAGGCCTGGTCGTAGGAGAGAAAGCTCCTGGCGCCCCTTCCACCCTCGAAAGCGACGACAAATTCGATCCCCGTGCGACCGGTCGACGGCTGAAGCCAGGTCATGGCGTATCCATCGACGAAGCCATCGTGAATCGCGGTGTTCTCGGCTTCGGCGGCTCCAGTGGAATAGGTGGTGCCGAGCTCGTGGGCGGTGAAGCGCCCGTTCAGCGTGCCCTCCTTGACCGCGTTGAAACCGCTCGGCGGCGGTGCCAGGATTTGATCGAGGGTGGGCGAGGGGCTCGGGGCGGCCGCCGCCGAGAGCGGGAGTAGGGCGCCCGCGAGGAGCGGCAGTGCGTAAACCATTCGATTCACGCGCGACATTCTATCGGCCGGTGCGGAATCTCCCGGCCATCCCGCGCCAGTACCAATGCAGGTAGCGCGGGAGCCAGTGCCAGAGGCGGAACCTGCTCTGCCCCGCGGTGCGGTCCCGCCACGTCGTAGGAACCTCCGCCACGCGCATGCCCAGCAGGTAGGCCTTGACGGTCAGCTCGATGCCGAGCTCGAAGCCCCCGGTCGACTCGATCGTCACCTGGTTGATCAATCGCTTGGAGTACAGCCGGAAGTTGCTCGTGGCGTCGTGCACCGGCACACCGCCGAGCCAGTGAAGCGACAGGCCGGCGACACGTGACATCGATCGCTTCAGAAGAGGTCCGCCAATCTGCCGCCCGCCACGCATGTATCGCGACCCCGCAACGACATCCGCCCCACCACGCGCAAGCTCAAACATGGGGTCGATGTCGTCCGGGTTGTCCGAGCCGTCGCCCATGGTGACGAGCACGTAGGGAGCTCGGGCCGCGCGCAGACCGGACTTCATCGCGTTCAGGACGCCGCGACCGAGCGTGTTGCGGTGGAGGCGGAGCTCCGGCATCTCGGCCTGGAGGCGCTTGACGACCGGCACCGTGGTGTCCTCGTCGAAATCGTGCACGACCAGCACCTCGAGAGGTCGCGAACGTGTGCGCTCCACAACTCCGCGCAAGGTCGGCACGACATTCTCGCCCTCGTTGTAGACGGGAATCACCACGCTGAGAACCGGTGTTGATTCGTCGATTAGATCCGGCCCGCCCCGATCTCGTCGCGAATCCAGGGAATGACCTCGTCGAGCATCTCGTCGAGGGACGTCGTGGCCTCGAAACCGAGAACCTCACGCGCCTTGTGCACGTCCGGCACGCGCATCTGCACGTCGTGCTCGTACGGCGGATCCGACACGAGGTTGAGCGGACGCGCAGTCCCATGCACCTTGCGCCAGATCACCTCAGCCAGCTCGCGAACCGTGGTCGATTGCGCGGTCGAGAGGTTGAAATCCTCGTTCAGGGCCTTCTCCGATTCCATCGCGATGCGGATCCCTCGCGCCAGGTCTCCGCCGTACGTGTAGTGGCGCACCTGGCTGCCGTCGCCCAGGATGTGCAGCGGATCCTGGCCCTTCAACGCCTTCTGGCATAGATCCGGGACGACATGGCTCATCGCGAGCTTGACGTTGCCGCTCATGACCTGGTGGTCGCGCAGGGCACGGCGTTCGCCGACGCCGACGCAGTTGAACGGCCGCACGATCGTGAAGGGCAGGCCGTACTGCTCGTGTGCTCCGTGGGCGAAGAACTCGGTCGCCAGCTTTTGAAAGCCGTAGGTCGACCGCGGCGGTGGGCTCGTGACCTGTGCGCCTTCGGGGGTGGGGAATGTCGTCGCCGACTCGAACACCATGCTGCTCGAGATGACCGTGATCTTCTGGAGGCGGCCGAGCCGGTGGGCGTTGATGGCGGCATCGAAGGTGGCGGCGCAGATCCGCTCGTTCTCCGCCAGCAGGTCGTAGGCGAACTCGTGAAAGTAGGAGATGCCGCCGATCATTGCGGCTCCCGCGACGAGCTGGTCGCAATCTGCCGCGAGCTCGGTCAGCAGCTCCGCATCCTTGGCGTCGCCCTCGACGAGCCGGTAGCGCGGATCGCCGTCGAAGCTGCGCCTCACCGGTCCGTACTTGCTGTAATTGTCGACGCCGACCACCTCGTGGCCGGCATGCAAGAGGTCGGAGACGAGGTAACCGCAAATGAAACCGGCGGCGCCGGTGACGAGGACTTTCATGCGTCGCAGGTAGGCCTGGCTTCGCCAGGCCGTCTCACCCACGCCCCTAAATGTCGCCAGGTAGGCCTGGCTTCGCCAGGCCGTCTCACCCACGCCCCTAAATGTCGCCTGCTCGTGGTGAGGAGTAACAACTTAATCAAGTCCCATCCGTATACCGGAAGATGAGCAGCGCCTGCGGCGAAGGCGCACGCGCGATGAGAGGAAACCATCCGGGTTTCCTCTCATACTTCAACCCGGCGGCGCCGGTGACGAGGACTTTCATGCGTCGCAGGTAGGCCTGGCATCGCCAGGCCGTCTAACCCGCGTGCCTGAATGTCTTCCGCTCGTGGCGAGGAGAGACAATCTAATAAAGTCCCATCCGCATACCGGAAGGAGAGCAGCGCCTGCGGCGAGCCGCACGCGCGATGAGAGGAAACCATCCGGGTTTCCTCTCATACTTCAACCCCGCGGCGCCGGTGACGAGGACTTTCATGCGTCGCAGGTAGGCCTGGCATCGCCAGGCCGTCTCACCCGCGTGCCTGAATGTCTCCCGCTCGTAGCGAGGAGAGACAATCTAATAAAGTCCCATCCGCATACCGGAAGGAGAGCAGCGCCTGCAGCGCAGCTGCACGCGCGATGAGAGGAAACCATCCGGGTTTCCTCTCATAACCTGATGGGTCCTGTAATGCCCCAGATGTCGACGACATCCCGACCGGCGAGGTCGAGCTTCTTATAGGCGCGGTGCGGGGCGGCGATGACGAGGACGTCTGATTCGCTCAACACCTTCTCGAGCGAGTCGAATGAGGGGTCTTCGACGAACGGGTCGGTGCAGAGCACGTGCGCGCCTTTGAACGCGGCGAGCTTGCGCACCTTGTAGCTGAGCGACGCACGTGGGTCATCGGACTCGCCCTTGAACGCCATGCCAAGGATCCCCACGGTGCGTCCCTGCAGAGGCTTTCGCGAGTTGAGCGTGTCCACGATGTAGTTGGGTAGACCCTCATTGATCTGCATTGCGGCCTGGCCCATCGGGAAGTGGTCCGGCGTGTAGGCCGAGAGCTGCATCGTGTCTTTCAGCAGGCAAGGGCCGGCAGCAAACCCGGGGCCGGGAAGATCCGCTGCGCGCGGGTAGTCGTGGCGGATGGCGTCGAGCACGTTGTTGTAATCGACGCCCGATCGATGCGCGATCTGGAAGAACTGGTTGGCGATCGCAAACTTCATGTAGCGCCAAGTGTTCGTGAGCAGCTTGGCGAGCTCGGCTTCGAGCGGACTTGTGCGCACCACTGTCACGCCAAGCCGCTCGAACAGGGCGCTGGCTTTCTTGAACGCGCGATCGGAGGTCGCCCCCACCAGCTGCGGAAGCGTGCGCAGCTCTTCCAGGGCGTGCCCTTCGGCGATGCGCTCCGGGCAGAAGACGACATCGGCCTGGATGCCTGCCGCGCGGAGCCGGCGCTCGACCGACTCGGTCGTCCCCGGGAAAACCGTCGACCGCAGCACGATCATCGTGCTCTTCTTCAGGTGCGGCATCAGCTCGTCCAGCACCTTGTCGAAGATGCGCACCGACGGGTTCATGAACTCGTCGATCGGTGTGCCGATGACGAGGATCACCGTGTCGGTGCTCTCGACCAGGCTCGGGTCGGATGCCAGCTCCAGCCGCCCGGTGGGCAGAAGCTTCTTGAGCAATGCGTCAGCGCCGTTTTCCAGGAATGGGACGTTGCCGGCTTTGACGTAAGCGACCTTTTTGGCATCGATGTCGTCGATGCCCACCCTGTAACCGCAGTCCGCAAGCGAAAGGGCCAGCGGCAGGCCGACATGCCCGCAGCCGCCGACGATGACCATATCCAAGGCTTCCATGGCGGCCAAATTATGATGGCTCGACTCGTGATTCCATCCCGCAGCCGAAGCTCGACCGGGCAGTCGGTGCTATTGGACGTGCGGCCGCTTCAAGGCCCGAGCGGGGGCCGCGGGGTCGGTTCGTACGCCAGGGGCCTGCTCAAGGGACTGATCGCCGAAGGTTTTGATTCGAGGCTCACCCTCCTCCTCGACGCCGGTTTGGACGAGCCCGCGCTGCCGCCAGGCTCCTACCGGCTGGCCGGCTCGCGCCGGCGCTATCACGGCCAGCTCGCCGCGTACGAGGAGGCCGTCGCGCTGAGGGCGGACCTCGAGCGCATCCGCCCTGGCCTGTATCACGCGATCGACCTCCGCCTGCCGGGCCGCTCACCCTGCCCGCTCGCCGTCACGGTCCACGACCTCATCCCATGGGCATGGGGCGGCCCGCGGATGAGAGGCGAGCGCCTGCGGTTCTGGCCCGGCAAGCGGCTGCTGAGGGGCGCGGACGTTGTGGTCGCGGTTTCCCAGGCGACGGCGGACGATGCAGCACGCATCGCCGGCGTCGATCCGCGGCGCGTTCGAGTCGTGCCGGAGGCGGCGGACGAGACGTTCAAGCCCTCGCCGGGAGCGCACGAGAGGGTCCGGCAGCGCTGGAGCCTGGGGGCAGGCTACCTGCTGTTCGTCGGTGCTCTGGACGCGAGGAAGGACCCTGCGTCGCTGCTTCGAGCCTGGGCTTCGGCCCGGGAGATCCGGCCAGAGGTGCAGCTGGTGGTCGCCGGCGACCCGGGCCGGCAGGCTCCTCCGAGCATGCCTGATGCCAGGTTGCTCGGCCGGGTGGACGATGCGGAGCTTGCCGACCTGTACACGGCGGCAGGGTGTTTCGTGTTTCCGAGCCGCTACGAGGGGTTCGGGCTTCCGTGTCTCGAAGCAATGGCGTGCGGCTGTCCGGTGGCGGCGTTTCGGAACTCGAGCCTGCCGGAGGTCGTCGGCGAGGCGGGGATGCTCGTGGATGACGGCGACGCGGAAGCTCTCGGCCGCGCAGCCGCTGCGATGAGCGCGGAACCGGAGCGGTGGCGGCGTGCCGGGCTGGAGCGCGCAAAGGCGTTCAGCTGGCGGAAGGCGGCACGGCAGACGATCGCCGCCTACGAGTCGCTGCTGCAGATTCGTCCGTAGTCAGCATCCGAGGGCAGATGCCTGAATCGAGGTTCATTAACGGGCTCGGTTGTGGCTGCGCTCGAAGGACTCGATGCTGAACAGTGTGCCTCGAGAGCCAGTCGTGCCACGCGAGCTCACGCGCGGACCGTTCACGGTCGCCGAGGCGCGCCGCGCGGGTCTCGCTCGCTGGCATCTTGAAGGGGCAAGTTGGCGCCGGCTGGGACCGGCCATCTATGCATGGACGGGCTTGTCTGAAACTCCTGCGTTGAAGCTGGAAGCGGCCCGAATTCGGTCACCCGCTTCCGCGGCTTTTTCGGGCAAGACCGCGGCCTGGTTGCACGGCCTTGACGTCGCCCCAGCGGAGCCGATCGAGGCCATTCTGCCCGGCGATGGCGAAGGCTGGGAACGGGGCGGCATTACGGTGCGCCGAGTCGCACTGGACGATTGCGAGGTCGTGGCTCGACGTGGCTTCAGGACCACCTCGCTGGTGCGAACACTTTCTGACCTCAGCCGGAAACTGAGCTTGGTCGAGGCAGTAGTTATTACCGACATGGCGCTCCACGCAGGCCTGATCCACCGCGCCGAGCTGAGCAAGTGGGTCGACCGCCGCGCAGGCCGGAAGGGCATCGCTGCGGAACGGCTCGTGCTGGAATTCGCAGAAGGCGCCGCAGAATCGCCCATGGAAACGCGCCTTCGGATGCTGCTGGTGCTGCGTGGGCTACCCCGGCCGGAGGTGCAAGTCAATGTGCGGAAGGAAGCGGGTTCCTTCGTCGGACGCCCAGACCTGTATTACCGGGATCACCGATTGGGCCTTGAATACGATGGCGAGACCCATCATGCGAGCCTCGCTGAGGACAATCGCCGCCAAAATCGACTCCTGTTGGCCGAAGTCAGGCTGCTCCGGTTTACGGCGGCCGATGTATTGCGCCGGCCGGACAACGTAGTAATCCAGGTCCGAAATGCTCTCACCCAAACCCGCCCGAAACCCGCATTCAACAGTCCAATGCGGTCTCTGCTGGGATAATCCCTCTGTATTGAGCAAGGTTGCGGTCATCGGCGCCGGCTACGTTGGGCTCACGACCGCGGCATGCCTCGCGGATCTCGGAAACAACGTCACTGTCGTCGACATCAACCGCGAGAAGATTGCCCAGCTCAAAGGCCATCACGTCCCCTTTTACGAACCCGGGCTGAATGAGCTCGTGGAGCGAAACGCCAGGGCCGGCCGGCTCCGATTCACCACCGCCTACGAGGACGCGGTGCCCGGCGCCGAGTACGCCATCATCGCGGTGAGCACACCCGAGGGCGAGGGCGGCGAGGCCGACCTGTCCTACGTCGAGGCGGCCGCGACGTCGATCGCGAACTGCATGGACGGCCCGCTGGTGGTCGTCAACAAGTCGACTGTGCCGCCGCTCACGGGCGACATGGTTTCGAGCGTCTTGCGCAAGACCAAGGCCGGAGAGCAGGCCGCCGTCGTTTCGAATCCCGAGTTTCTCCGTGAGGGATCGGCGATCCAGGACTTCATGCATCCCGATCGCGTGGTCGTCGGCAGCCATGACCGGGAGGCCGCGGAAAAGGTGGCGCGGCTGTACGCCCCGCTCGACGCGACCATTCTGATAACCCCCAACATCTACACGGCCGAGATGGTGAAGTACGGCTCCAACGCTTTCCTCGCCGCGCGAATCTCGTTCATCAACGAGATCGCGCGCATCTGCGAGCGCGTCGGCGCCGACGCCAAGCTGGTGGCGGAGGGGATGGGGCTCGACAAGCGCATCGGACCGAGCTTCCTCGACGCGGGCATCGGGTACGGGGGCTCTTGCTTTCCAAAAGACGTGAAGGCGCTTGCGGCGCTGGCTGAGCGTTTCGACTATCACCCTGAGCTTCTGCACGCGGTGATGGACATCAACCGCGACCAGCGGATGCTCGTCATCGACAAGCTGCGGGATTGTCTCGAGGTGCTGACGGGTCGGGTGATCGGGCTTTTCGGGCTCGCGTTCAAACCCAACACGGACGACCTGCGCGAGGCGCCGAGCGTCGACATCGCCAAGGTCCTGCTTGCGGCCGGCGCTGTGGTGCGGGCCTATGACCCCGCGGCGATGGAGCGATCGCGCAGCATCATGCCGGACATCGAGTACATGGAGGATGCGTACGAGGTCGCGGCCGGCGCCGACGCCGTGGTCGTGGTCACCGAGTGGAACGAGTTCCGCGATCTGGACCTTGCGCGGGTCAAGAAGTCCATGAGACGACCGGTGGTGATCGACGGGCGGAACATCTACGACCCGGCGGTCATGCGGGGACACGGGTTCACGTATCGAGGTATCGGCCGCGAGTAAGCCACGTGCGGTGGTTTCGGGCGGAGCCGGATTCATCGGCTCTCATCTTTGCCACGCCCTGCTCGACAACGGCATGTGCGTGCTGGCGTTGGACAACCTCCTCACCGGCTCGCGTGACAACCTGCGCGACCTTGAAGGGAATCCCGACTTCGAATTCAAGCAATCCGATGTGAACCACGGGATCTTCGTCGGTGGTGACGCACAGTACGTTTTGCATTTCGCCTCGCCCGCATCGCCACCCCAGTACGACGCGAACCCGATACACACGCTGAAGGTCGGCACCCTCGGCACGATGAACATGCTTGGACTCGCGCGAGCGAAAGGCGCGACGTTCCTGCTGGCCTCGACGTCCGAGGTTTACGGCGACCCTCTCGTCCACCCGCAGCCCGAGTCCTACTGGGGCAACGTGAACCCGATCGGCCCGCGCGGCTGCTACGACGAGGCGAAAAGGTGCGCCGAAGCCTTCGCCATGGCATACCACCGCGCCCATCAGGTGGACACCAGGATCATCCGGATCTTCAATACGCACGGCCCACGCATGCAGGTCTCGGACGGCCGCGCTGTTCCCAACTTCATGGCCCAGGCGATCAGGGGCGAACCGCTCACCGTCTACGGGGACGGCTCTCAGACGCGCAGCCTCTGCTACGTCTCCGACCTCGTGCGAGGAGTCCTGCGCGTGCTCGAGCGCGGCGATGAAATGCCGGTCAACCTCGGCAATCCAAGCGAGGTGACCATCCTCGAGCTGGCCGAAACGATCATCCGGCTCGCAAACTCCAAGAGCGAGATCGTCCATCGCGACCTGCCGGTAGACGATCCGAAGCAGCGCCGTCCCGACATCACGCGCGCACGGACTCTCCTCGACTGGGAGCCCCAAGTGCCGCTCGAGGACGGCCTGAGCCGGACCCTGGAATACTTCCGCTCGGTGGTATGACCACGCCCGACGGTCTGAAGCAGTACGTCCGAGACGTTCCCGACTTCCCGCAGCCCGGCATCACCTTTCGTGACATCACGCCTCTGCTCGCCCGCAAGGAGCTGTTTCGCGAGGTCGTCGACATGATGTCGAAGCGGTGGACCAGGCCCGCGCCAGACCTGGTGGCTGCGATAGAGGCGCGCGGTTTCATACCTGGCGCAGCGATCGCCGTCAAGCTCAACGCCGGCTTCGTCCCTATCCGCAAGATCGGAAAGCTGCCGTGGAACACCATCAGCGACGCGTACCAGCTCGAGTACGGAACAGACCAGCTCCAGGTCCACTCGGACGCGGTCGCGCCAGGCCAGAAGGTGCTGATCGTCGATGATGTACTGGCCACGGGCGGCACCGCGGCCGCCGCGGTTCGCCTGATCCGCAAGCTGGGAGGCGAGGTGGTCGGAGTCCAGGTCCTGATCGAGCTCGAGGCCCTGGGCGGGAGAAAACGCCTTTCCGACGTCGAAGTCGTCAGTGAGATCGTCTACTAAGGAGCGAACAACAGCTTTGAAAGTCAGCGCGAAAGGCAACGACGTCAAGGACCTCAACCTGGCGGCCCAGGGGCAGGACCTCATCGATTGGGCGGCCCGCGAGATGCCGGTCCTGACCCTGATCCGCGCGCGTTTCGCGAAGGAGCTTCCGCTCAAAGGATTGAAGATCGCGGCGTGCCTTCACGTTACCAGTGAGACGGCGAACCTGATGCTGACGCTCAAGGCCGGCGGCGCGGACGCGGCCCTGTGTGCCTCGAACCCACTTTCCACGAACGACGCGGTCGCCGCCGCGCTTGCCTCGCAGCACGGGATCAAGACCTATGCCATCCGGGGCGAGGACAACGACACCTACTACCAGCACATCGAGGCGGCGCTGGATCACCGCCCGGCGCTGACGATGGACGACGGCGCCGACCTGGTGTCGGTGCTGCACAAGTCCCGCCAGGACCAGCTGACAGAGGTCATTGGAGGCACCGAAGAGACGACCACCGGCGTGGTGAGGCTTCGCGCGATGGCGGAGCGGGGGGTGCTGCGCTACCCGATCGTCGCCGTGAACGAGGCCGACACGAAGCACATGTTCGACAACCGCTACGGGACCGGTCAGTCGACGATCGACGGGATCATCCGAGCCACCAACGTGCTCCTGGCCGGGAAGACGTTCGTGATCGCCGGCTACGGCTGGGTCGGCCGCGGCCTGGCTTCGAGGGCGAAGGGCCATGGCGCGGACGTGGTCATCACCGAGGTCGACTCGGTCAAGGCCCTCGAGGCGGTCATGGATGGCTTCAGGGTCATGAAGATGGACGAGGCGGCGGTCGATGGCGATATCTTCGTCACGGTCACGGGTGACGTGAACGTGCTCGACCGCCAGCACTTCGAGACGATGAAGGATGGCGCGATCCTGGCGAACTCCGGCCATTTCAACTCGGAGATCAACCTGAAGGCGCTTGACCAGCTGGCCACTGGAGTGCGCCAGGTGAGGCCGTCGGTGCAGGAGTACAAGATGGGGGACGGCCGGCGGCTCCACGTGCTGGCGGAGGGACGGCTGATCAACCTGGCCGCCGCCGAGGGTCACCCCGCGGCCGTCATGGACATGAGCTTCGCCAACCAGGCGCTCTGCGCCGAGTACGTGGCGAAGCACTACAAGACGCTCGAGCACAAGGTGTATGACGTGCCGGCGGACATAGATGCTGAGGTCGCGCGGTTGAAGCTCAAGGCGATGCGGATCGAGATCGACACGCTGACCGAAGAGCAGCAGCGCTATCTCACGTCCTGGGAAGAGGGGACCTGACGCTTTTCATGCTCAAGCCCTCTTCTATCACGCCCCTCTCGCTAGCCCTCTCCCCTTCGGGGAGAGGTAACTGACTTACGTTCGGTCCCGCTCGGCGCTCCTGGGTGCTGGGCGGCGGCGGCGCCCGAGGGGCCGCGCAGGTCGGCGTCCTGCAGGGCCTGTTCGAGGCGGGCGTTGATCCTCCCGTGGCTGTCGTCGGCACCAGTGTCGGCGCGCTGAACGGCAGCGCGATAGCCGCCTACCCCTCGCTCGCCGGCACCATGATGCTGCGCGAGGTCTGGATGTCTCGACAGGCGGTGGAGGTGTTTCGCGCCCACCCGCTCGGCATGATCCTGTCGGGCCTGAGGCGGGACCAGGTGAGCGCGCTGCCGCAGCAGAACATCCGCCGCCTGATCGAGCGGGCGCAGGCCCTGACCGGCGTCACGACCTTCGAACAGCTGCGCGTTCCGCTGGCAGTGGTGGCAACCGACCTCAACGCGGGCAGGCCCGCGGTGTTTCGCTCGGGTTTGCTGACACCGGCCCTGCTCGCTTCCACCGCCATCCCGGGGTTGTTCCCGTCGGTTCGCATCGCCGATCGCGAGCACCTTGACGGCGGCGTTGTCAACAACACGCCGATCAACATCGCCGTCGCCGACGGCGCCAAGGAGATCCTTGCGATCAGCCTGATGGGTGGAGGTGAGTACGCGGTGGTGCCGACCAGTCTGCCAGAGCTGATCGCGCGAACCCTGCAGCTGTCGCTGCACCACCAGATGCTCGCGGACTACGAGCAGATGAGGGATCGGGCACGCCTGGTCGTGCTGTGTCCGGTTACCTCCCCGACGGCGACGTGGGAGATGAAGCGTGAGCACCTCGACAAGGTGATGGAGTCAGCGCGGGCCGCCACCGCGGCGCTGCTATCGCAACGAGGCGCGAAGCTCTTCCGCCATTCGGGAATTCACTACCTGGAACTCAAATGAGAAGGAACCGTGGCCGGTTCCTTCTCATCGGCCGGTCGTGTTCCCGCCGACGGGCCTGCTTATCCTCCGCGGGATTGGATTTTCTGAATATCTGCTCCTGGCCACGTGATGGAGTCGACAGAGACAAAGTTGCGGCCGGGATGAACCCGGCCGCCAGGCCGCGCTGGTGAGATAGGATTCCACCGTCCCAGAGGTATGAACCTGGCGCTTGGGGACTTCTCGGTCCTTGCCGGCGTGGGAGATTCAACGGAGGACTTGCTGCCATGGCGGAATCGACCCTGTTCACGTCGGAATCGGTCACTGAAGGCCATCCGGACAAGCTCGCCGACCAGATCTCGGATGCCATCCTCGACGCGATCCTCGCCAAGGACCCGCTGGCTCGCGTCGCCTGCGAGGCGATCGTCACCACCGGATTGGTGATCGTGGTGGGCGAGATCACCACGGACTGCTACGTCGACATCCCTCGGATCATCCGGCAGACCGTTCGTGAGGTCGGCTACACCCGGGCCAAGTATGGCTTCGACGCGGAGACCTGCGGTGTCGTAACCAGCATCGACGAACAGTCCCCGGACATCGCTCAGGGTGTCGACGTCGGCGGCGCCGGCGACTCCGGGATGATGTTCGGCTTCGCGTGCGACGAAACGCCCGAGCTGATGCCGCTGCCGATCACGCTCGCCCACCGGCTCGCCCGGCGGCTCGCCGAGGTGCGGCGCAACAAGACGCTCTCCTATCTACGGCCCGACGGCAAGGTCCAGGTCACCATCCGCTATGGGGAGGATGGCCGGCCGGCCGGAGTGGACAACGTGGTGCTTTCCGCGCAGCACCACGACGAGATCGGCACGGACCAGCTGCGGGCAGACATCGCCGAGCACGTGATCGACGCCGTCATCCCGGTCGAGCTGCGAACCGGCAGCATCCGCACCTTCATCAATCCCACCGGTCGCTTCGTTGTCGGGGGCCCCGTGGCGGATGCGGGCCTGACCGGGCGCAAGATCATGGTCGACACGTATGGTGGGTACGCGCGCCATGGCGGCGGGTGCTTCTCGGGCAAGGACCCGACGAAGGTGGACCGCGCCGGCGCGTACGGTGCGCGCCACGTCGCCAAGAACGTCGTGGCCGCCGGGCTCGCGTCACGATGCGAGGTCCAGATCTCGTACGCCATCGGAGTCGTCAAGCCCGTCGCGATCCGCATCGACACCTTTGGCACCGGCAAACTGCCCGACGCGGCGATTTCGACCGGCGTGAGCAAGCTGTTCGACCTCAGCCCGCTCGGCATCATCAAGGAGCTCAACCTCCGGCGGCCGTTGTTCCGTCCGACGGCGGTGTACGGCCATTTCGGCCGCACGGATATCGACGCGCCCTGGGAGTCGACGGCGCGTGCCAAGGACCTCGCCGAAGAGCTCGCCGTACACCGCGCTTGACACACACACTCGCGGTGATACCGGCCGGAGGCGCGGGCACCCGCCTGTGGCCGCGGTCGCGCAGATCGACACCGAAGCACGTGCTGCCCCTCGGCGCTCATGGGGAGCCGCTGCTGAGAGCCACCTACGATCGGGCCAGCTCTCTGGCCGACGAGGTGTTCGTCCTCACCGAGCTCCGCCAGCGTCCGATCATCGAAGCGGTCCTTCCCGAGCTCGATCGCGCGCATCTGATCCTCGAGCCACAGGCTCGCGGCACGACGAACGCATACGGCCTCGCTGCGCTGACTCTGATCGCGCGCTACCCGTCCGCGGTGATGCTGACGCTGCCCGCCGATCACGTCGTCCGCGGTGCGGCCAAGATCGCCAGGGTCGCAAGGACCGCCATTCGTGCCGCCGACACCAAGGCTTCGCTCGTCACCGTGGGACTGAAACCGACATTTCCATCGACCGGCCTCGGGTACATCCACGCTCCCGGTCGTGTGACCGACGGCACGCTTCGTGTGAAACGCTTCATCGAGAAACCCGACCTTGGCGCCGCGAAGCGATACATGCGTGCTGGCGGTTACTACTGGAACCTCGCCTGGTTCAGCTGGCGGGTCGAGATCTTCATAGAGGAGCTTGCCCGGCATGCTCCACGGCACCTCGCCGGCCTGCGCAGGGTGGTAGCTGCGCTGAAAGCCGGAGACGAGTCGGGCGCGGCACGGCTTTACGGTCGCCTGCCGGTCGAGGTGATCGACCGGAGCGTGATGGAGAAGACGGACCGCTTGCTGCTGGTTCCCGCCGACTTCGACTGGGCCGACATCGGCAACTGGTCCGAGCTGGGCGACCGCGTGCGCGCGGACGAACGGGGCAACTCGGTGGAGGGGGAGGCCATCCTGGTCGACACCAGGGGCAGCCTGATCTTGAGCGACCGGCGGCTGGTGGCCGCGATCGGCCTGGAGGACATGATCATCGTCGACTCGGAAGACGCTCTCCTGGTGGTTCCGCGGTCCCGGGCGCAGGACGTCCGGAAGGTGGTCGAGGCGCTGAGACGGGCCCGCAAGACCCGTTACCTATAGCCACCCCACGAAACCTTCGTTTTCGCGGGGACCCCGGCAGCTAACCTTTCAAGGATGATCCAGGGCCAGGAGATCAAGTTCGGCACGGACGGCTGGCGCGGCGTGATCGCGGACGATTTCACCTACGCGAACGTCCGTCGAGTCGCGCAGGGCACCGCCGAGTTCATGAAGTCGCGCTCGAACGACCCGCTGGCCGTCGTCGGTTACGACTGCCGCTTCGCCTCGGAAGATTTCGCCCGCACCGTCGCGGAGGTCTTTGCCACCAACGGAGTCCGGACCTTGATCTTCGATCGTCCATCGCCGACCCAGGTTGCCTCGTGGACGGTGATCGACCAGAAGGCGACCGGTGCGGCCGTCATCACGGCCAGCCACAACCCGTACCAGTTCAACGGGATCAAGTACAAGCCCGAGACCGGCAGCTCCGCACCGACGGAGGTGATCGCCGAGCTCGAGCGCCGGATCAACGCCGTGCGTGATCTGCCGCCGATCGACCATCGGGCGGCGCGCGACCTGGTATCGACCTTCGACCCGCGCCAACCCTATTACGCGCAGATCGCGCGCATGGTGGACATCGACGCGATCAAGGCTTCAGGGCTGCGCGTGCTGCACGAGTGCATGTACGGCTCGGGCTACGGCTACATCGCCGAGCTGATCGGCGGCGGACGCACCAACGTCACCGAGCTCCACAACCAGAGGAACCCTCTGTTCGGTGGCATCAGCCCAGAGCCCATCCGGCCCAACATCGATTCGGCGATTGCCGTGATGAAGGTGGGGGGGCAGGACCTCTGCATCTGCACGGATGGCGATGCCGACCGGGTGGGGATCATCGACGAGACCGGCACGTTCATCAACCAGCTCCAGGTCTTCGCGCTGCTGATGCTCTACCTCTTCGAGGTCCGCGGCATGCGCGGCCCCGTGATCAAGACGGTGAATATGACCGCGATGGTCGACAAGCTCGGCGCCGACTTCGGAGCCAAGGTGTTCGAGGTGCCTGTCGGGTTCAAATACGTGGCGCCCAAGATGATGGAGACGGATGCCGTGCTGGGCGGTGAAGAGTCCGGAGGCTTTGGGATCCGCGGTCACATTCCAGAACGCGACGGGATCCTGGTGGGACTGCTGTTCGCGGACATGATCGTCAAGGCCGGCAAGCCCCTGTCCGCGATCCTTGCCGATCTCGAGCGGCGGGTCGGACCGCATGCCTACGCGCGGCACGACATCCATCTCGTACGCGAGACGTATGACGTGGACCGCAAGCGAATCCTCGAGACGCTCGGGAAGAACGAGCCGGAAGAGGTGGCCGGCGTACGCGTACAGAGGGTCCGTGCCGACGACGGTTTCAAGTTCTATCTCGAGGACGGCAGCTGGGTGCTGCTTCGGGCAAGCGGCACGGAGCCGCTGATCAGGATCTACGCCGAGGCGGCCGACAGCGCTGCGGTAGAGGCGCGGCTGGCGGCGCTCGAGGACATCGTCGGTGTGCGAGCCAATGCCAATTCCTGAGTTCGGGCGGGTCGAAGCATCTCGGGTCGAGAAACCGTGGGGCTATGAGCTGCGGTGGGGGATCACCGACCGCTACGCCGGGAAGGTCCTGCACATCAACAAGGACGAGGCCCTGTCCCTGCAGTACCACGAGCGCAAGGACGAGTTTCAGTACGTGATGAAGGGCGCAGTGGACATGGAGCTCGGCGGTCCGGACGGCGTGCTGACCCGACACCGCCTGAAAACCGGGGACACCCTGCACATCACTCCTGGTACACGGCACCGGCTGACGGCGGTGGAGGACACGGACATCTTCGAGGTCTCGACGCCGGAGCTGGATGACGTGGTACGGCTCGAGGACCGCTATGGACGCGCTGGGACTTAGACTTCCACCCCGTCGATGAAGATTCCCCCGATTCCCGCTGAAAGGCTGGCTCCCGCCTCGATGTCTGCGAGGTCAGAGCGCGATCGTAGCTTCCTGTTTTTCACAGGCGTGGTGCTGGTCGCGATCGCACTTGGCTTCAAGTCCGAGCTGCTCGGACAGGGACAAGTCTGGGCCCTGAGCCTCGGGATGGTCGTGGTGGCCGCCCCGGCGATTCTCGGCTACCTGCGCGGGATGGAGGAGTTTCCCCGGATCGAGCACTACATCCCGGTGGCGCTTGGGGCCATCACGCTGGCCGGCCTCTCCCTGCTGGTGCCGGAGCTCTGGAAGTACCTGGCGCTGACCGCCATGTTCGGCGCCGGCTTCGTCCTGGCCGCGCGCCTCGACTACCTGCGGCTGCGCGACGAGGAGAAGCGCGGCCACGTGGTGCTCCAGGAAACGATCCTCATCCTCGCGGTCGCCGGGGCGTACCTCATCATCGTCTCGCTCCATTTCAACGCGATCCTGCAGCTCCTCTGGATCTTCACCATCACCTTCCTGGCGTCTTATCGCAGCTTCCGGATCAACGGTTCGGCGATCGCTCCCAGGCGAGCCTTCATCTTCTCGTTGTTCGTGGCTCAGGTCGTCACCTTTCTCGCCTGGGCGATCACCGCGCTGTCGATCTACCTGGTCGTCAACGAGGGCATCTTTGCCGTGATGCTGCTCCTGGCCTGGTACATCAACCGAGGGCTGGTCCGCCACACCGTGGAAGACAGCTTCAGCCGCAATGTCGTGCTGGAGTACGGCGCCTTCGCAGTGCTGCTGGCGTACCTGTTCGTCTCGAGCTATCAGCCGGGTCGCTAACGCGGAATGAACCCGGCTGCCCCGCCGCGCTAGCTACATACCCAGGTAGGCCCTCTGTACTTCCTCTGATTCCAGGAGTTCTTTGCCCGTGCCGGTTTGCACGATCACTCCCGTCTCCAGCACGTAGCCCCGGTGCGCGACTTCTAGCGCCTTGTGCGCGTTCTGCTCGACGAGCAGCACCGGGGTGCCCTGGGCGTTGATCTCGCGCACGATGTTGAAGATCGTCTCGACCAGGATCGGGGCGAGGCCCAGGGACGGCTCGTCCAGCATCAGCAGCTTCGGCTTGGCCATCAGGGCTCGACCCATCGCGCACATCTGCTGCTCGCCGCCGGACAGCGTGCCGGCGATCTGGTTCGAACGCTCCTTCAGGCGTGGAAACAGCTCGAACACCCGCTCCATGTCGCGCTTGATCTCCACCGCGTTCTTGCGCGTGTAGGCACCCATTCTGAGGTTGTCGAGCACACTCATACGGGCGAAGAGGCGCCGTCCCTCCGGCGACTGGCAGATACCCAGGTGCACGATGTTTTGCGGCTCGGTACGCGTGATGTCCTTGCCGTTGAACGTGATCTTGCCGCCCGCGGGGTGGAGGAGTCCGGAGATCGTGCGCAGCGTTGTGGTCTTGCCGGCTCCATTGGAGCCGATCAGGGCCACCACCTCACCCGCGTCGACCGTCAGCGAAGCACCTCGCACGGCCTGCACGCGACCGTAGAAAACGTCGATTCCCGAAACTTCCAGCAGCGCCATATCAGTTGCTGCCTAAGCCGACTTGCCCAGGTAGGCGTCGATCACTCGCTGGTCCTTGCGTACCTCTGCGGGCGGCCCTTCGGCGATCTTCTCGCCGTGGTCGAGCACGACAATGCGCTGTGAGACCTCCATCACGACTCTCATGTCGTGCTCGATCAGGAACACCGTGATGCCGCGCGAGATTATCTTGTCCACCAACCGCATCAGCTCGACCTTTTCCTGTGGCGTGAAGCCGGCGGCCGGCTCATCGAGCAGCAGGAGGTGCGGTTCCGTGGCCAGGGCTCGCGCGATCTCGAGCCTCCGCTGCTGCCCGTAAGCCAGGTTGCGCGCGTAGTTGTCCGCATGGCGTTCGATGCCGACAAAGCGGAGGTGCTCCATCGCCCGCTCAGAAACCTCCCGCTCCTCGCGACGCGCAAACGGCGTTCGAAAGATGGCGTCCCACAGCTTTGCCTTCATGCGCACGTGCTCGCCCACTTTGACGTTGTCGAGGGCGCTCATGTACTCGAACAGGCGGATGTTCTGGAAGGTTCGCGCGATGCCCAGCTGGGCAGTCCGGTACGGCTTGGTGCCGGCGATGTCGCGACCTTCGAACACGACGCGGCCCGCCGTCGGCACATGCATCCCGGTGATGCAGTTGAACAGCGTCGTCTTGCCGGCACCGTTTGGTCCGATGAGGGCGAACACCTCGCCCTTCGGAACGTCGAAGCTCACCTGATCGACAGCGGTCAGGCCGCCGAATCGCTTGATCACGCCCTGCAGCGAAAGGATCGGCTTCTGGTCGGTGCTCATGTGGTCACCACGGCGGATTCGTCGTGCACGCCACGTTTCAGCTCCTGGGCGCGCAGACGGCTTGGCAGCAGGCCTTGCGGGCGCAGCAGCATGATGCCGACCAGGATCAGGCCGAAAATGATGAACTGGAGCCGGTGGATGAACTCGGCGATTCCGGGCCATCCGTCGGGCGACGACTGGTTGAGCCAGTCCATCCCGAGGTTGTGGGCCAGGGCCGTCGCCTGGGCGGGGGCGCCGGGCAGGAAGTAATACAGGACGCTGTAGAGGAGGAGGGCTCCGATCATCGCGCCCGGGATATTCCCCATGCCTCCCAGCACCACCATCGACAGGATGGTGATGGAGACGATGAAGCTGAAGCTGTCCGGGCTCACGAGTGAGAGCTTGGCGCCGTAAAAGGCTCCGGCGAAGCCGCTGAAGGAGGCTCCGATCGCGAAGGCGAGCAGCTTGGTGTTGACGGTGTTGACGCCCATCGCCGCGGCGGCCGTCTCGTCTTCACGTACTGCCATCCAGGCGCGGCCAAGCCGTGAGCTGTACAGGTTGTTCACCCCGATCACCGAGATGACAATGAGGATGACGACCAGGACGTACCACGCGGTCGGGTTGAAGGACACGAACCGGAAGTTGTGCTCAATTGCCAGCTGCGTGCTTGCCCAGGGACCCGTGATCCAGAACGGAAGCGTCGGGACGTCGAGAGCACTGATCCCGTTCACCCCGCTCGTCCAGTCCTTCATGTTGCGGAAGAACCTCGGCACGATCTCGCCGAAACCAAGGGTGACGATGGCGAGGTAGTCGCCCCGCAGTCGCAGCGTGGGAGCGCCCAGAAGAGCGCCCGCTCCGGCGGCGACGAACATGCCAATCAACAACGCGATCCAGAAGGGGATGTGTACCGCGTGATGGATGGGCGAGCTGATCAGCTGCGCGGAGGCGAGCATGCCGTACGTGTACGAGCCGATGGCGAAGAACGCGGCGTAGCCGAGGTCCAGCAGGCCGGCGAAGCCGACGACGACGTTGAGCCCGATCGCCAGGAGGACGTAAACGCCGCCATCCGCGGCGAGGCTGACCAGGAAATCGCCGTTGCCGCCGTTGGCGAACTGGACGATTCCTGGAAGGGCGAGAGCGCCGATGGCCATTACCGTGTATGCGATCGCGTTTGGGTTGCGGGAGTTCTCGCGGACGAACACGCGCAGCCGCTTCATTTCTCAGGAACCCGCATGCCCAGCAGGCCTGTGGGCCGGAACACCAGGGTGGCAATCAGTATTCCGAAGATGAGGACCTCGGTCCATGACGAATCGAAGTAGGAGTCGGAGAAGGCGCGGATCAATCCTATGAGGAGGCCGCCGAGAGCCGCGCCTGGGATGTTGCCGATGCCGCCGAAGACCGCTGCGGTGAAAGCAATCAGTCCGGTGATGAAGCCGAGGAACGGATCCACGCTGCTGATGTAGAGACCCCAGGTGATCCCCCCGGCCCCGGCGAGCGCAGCCCCGATGAAGAACGTGGCCGAGATTGTGCGGTTGATGTCGATGCCCATCAACTGTGCAGCGTCTCGGTCCTGGGCCGTCGCCCGCATCGCCTTGCCCAGCTTGCTGAGGTTGATGAAGAGCGTGAAAACGACCACGAGTACGAGGGCGAACGTGATCACGATCAGGTCTTTGACGCCGATGTTCACCGGACCGATGTTGAAGCGCGTCAGCGGCAGGAGATCCGGGTAGTGGAGGCTGTTTGGGCCGCGCCACAGGTACATGGCGCCTTCCAGAATCGAGGACATGCCGATCGCGGTGATCAGCGGAGCAAGCCTCGGGGCATGGCGCAGCGGCCGGTAGGCGACCCGCTCGATCGCGACGTTGACCACTCCGCACAGCAGCATCGTGATGGCCGCGACGACAAGCAGCGGGATCACGTATCCGAAGCCGGCCTTGCCCTCGGCAATCCCAAAAATCGGAAACAGCGCAAGGGAAAAGTAACCTCCGAGCGTGAAAACGTCGCCGTGGGCGAAGTTGATCAGCTCGATGATTCCGTAGACCATCGTGTAGCCGAGCGCGATCAGGCCATAGATGGTGCCATCGGCGATGCCGATGATGAGGATCTGGAAAAAGAACGAGGCGCTGTGCTGGAGCACGTGCTGCAAGGTCAGGGCGAGAGCGCCGGCGACGATCAACAGGCCGACAAGGTTGGAAACCTGAGAACCGCCGAACGTCCTTAACGTTGACGGCATCCGGGCCAGGGCTCCAATCAAGTCCTTCCCCCTCCCAAAGGTTCCCCAATGATAAGGAGGGGGCGGCGCCGCCCCCTCCCTAAAAACCGCTAAGAACTGACCGGGGCTAAGAAGTGCCCCCAACCGCGAACTGGCTCTTGAAGACCCAGGTTCCCGGCGATCCGGGCTTGACCTGCTGAAACTGCAGCGTGGGCGTGGTCTGGTCGCCCGCCGCGTTGAGCGTGATGACGCCGGTCAGACCCTGGAAGTTCTTGGTCTGGCCGAGTGCCGTGATGACCTGCGCGCGGGTCGGGGTGTTGCCCCCGTTGGCGTCGATCGCGCGGCCGATGGCGTCGATGAGAATCGCGGCGCAGTCGTAGCCCGCGAAGGTGTAAGCGCCGAGGTTGTTGGAGCCCGGGTTAGCCGACGTGTACGCGGCGACGATGGAGGCTGCGCTCGGGTTCTGGCTGGCGTCGGCCACACCCTGGGTGGCGTACATGTTGGCGGTGGCCATGGAGCCGGAGTCGGTGATGCACTGTGCGTCGCCGATCCCGTCAGGACCGAGGTAGTAGATGTCGGGGTTGAAGAGCCCTGCCATCTGGCCGCGGGCCTTGCAGGCGCCGGTGGCCGAGGTGCCGCCGACGTAGATGCCCTGCGCCCCATTGGCTTTGGCAGAGGCCAGGAAGTCGTGGAAGTCGCTCTTCGCCTTGGGGTCGTAGCTCTTGCGGTCGACGACCGTGCCGCCCTTTGCGGCGAACTCCTTGGCGAAGTTGTTGGCGACGCCCTGACCGAATGTCTCCTCATCGTCCCAAACGGCGATCTTCGTGATGCCGAGGCCCGCGGGAGCCGCCTTGAGGGCGAAGTCGGCCATGGCCGGACCCTGGAAGGTGTCCGGCGCGGCGACGCGGAAGTAGTTGTTGACCGTGCTCGGGCGGAGGCTCTCCGCCGTGAAACCGTCTGCCGCCTGGCAGTAGGGGTAGGTCACCGTCAGACACTCGTTCGTGTTCGACGGGCTCATCATGGCCAGCGGCGCCGCATTGGCGACCGGGATCTCAGCCTTGGCCACGTTGGAGTTGAAGGGGCCGACCATGCCCAGGATCAGCTTGTTGGAAATCATCGCCTGGACGTTCTGCACGCCATGGGCCGGGTCGTGGACTCCCTGCGTTGCGTCGTCATACGGTACGAACTTCAAGGAGTAGCCGCGCACCGTGCCGGCACGGCTTACGGCGAACGCCGCGCCCAGCTGAGTGGGCATACCGCTCGAAGCGTCCGCGCCCGAGGTCGGGAGATCGCTTGCTATGTCGATCTCGCCTTTGGAGCCGCTGCCGCCGGTGCTGCCGCCGCAGGCGAATGCGACGAACGTCGCGATGATGAGGACCGCGAGTCCTCGAGCTCGAACCATATGTTTCCCCTTTGTGTTTGTGGGGAGGCCCGCAAAATCCAGACCACGGCCTCCCCTCATTCGCCGCCCTCTTCCCAACTCAACACGCGGTCGGGGCGAGAGTGCGCCGGCGACGAATGCGGCCACATGGGGTGGCCGAACCACTACTCCGGTCAGAACTTTGGACTCGATAGAGCCTTCAAGTCAAGCGTGGGATCGCCGCACTCGGCGAGATTGCCCAACAAGTGAGTGCATGCCATGGTCAATATGGGAGTGCAGCGCTGTAATCAATGGCGCCCACCCAGGTCCATACGGCGTCGGGGTCCGGGCCGGACGGACGGTAAATCGACAGGAGCCGCAGGGTGGTGTCTCCCGCGGGATCGAAACCGAATACTCCCGTCGCGCCGCTGAACGCAGTCGTCGCGGCCAGCACCGCTGCGACGCTGTAGCGGGAGGGCAAGTTCCCGGCTGACGCCTTGATTGCTTGGTCGAGCGCTTTGTAGACGACCGCTGTCGCGTCGTACGCCGCGATCGTGTACGGACCGAAATCCTCGGGACGCCCATATTTGGTTTTAAACGCCGCGATGATCGTTCGCGCGCTGTCGATGTGCTCGGCGTCGGCGGCGGGCACGGTCGCGTAGATGCCTGAGGCCGTCGCGCCGGCGTCGCCGACGCATGTTGGATCGAGCGCGATGCCGTCGCCACCGAGCAGCGGCGCCGCGCCATCTGTACCGAACACGCTTGCCATCTGGCTGCGCATGGCACACGCGTGATTCGAAGACGTCCCTCCGAAGTAGACGCCCTGGGCGCCGTCGTTCTTGGCTCCTTGCAGGAAAGCCGAGACGTCGATGGCCTTCGAGGGATCCAGGTCCTGATGGGAGACGACCGTGCCTCCGAGCCGGGTGAACCTGGCGCTGAAGCTGTCGGCGAGCCCCTGTCCGTAGGCCTCACCGTCGCTGATCACGGCCACCCTCAGCAGGTGCAGCTGCTTCGACGCGAAATCAGCAGCGGCCGGGCCCTGGAGCTCGTCGGTGGTTGAAAGCCGGAAGAAGTTGTTGACCCCGGTCGGCCGGAGCTCTGAGGGCGAGGGAAGGCTCGCGGCACCGCAGGTGATTTCCGTCCGCGCAGGGTTCAAAGCTGCGGGTAGGAACGGCTCCTTGGTCAAGCAGCGGCTGCTGGTGCCCGGGCTGACCAGCGCAAGGTGCGCGCGATTTGCGATCGGGATCTGGGTGCGGGCGACATTCGCATCGAAGGGCCCGATCACAGCCATGACTCGAGGCTGCGCAATCAATGCCTGAAGGTTCTGGGCGCCGCGCGAGGTGTCCCGTGTCGGGCTGAACGGGTCGTCTCTGGCGTCGACGGCGATGTTGAACCCGTCCAGCGTCGGGTGGCTGCCCACGAAATAGCTGACGCCGTTGAGCGTCGACTGGCCGGCGCGACCTTCGCTGCCTGTCAGCGGGAGGTCCGCGCCGATCGTGATGGTGCGCACCGGTGAGGCGCCGGTGGTCCCGCCGGAGCAGGCGGGCAGTGCGAGCAGGAGCGTGATGCACGCAGCCGCGGAGCCCCCTAGAACAGACCGCACCGGGTGCTTGTCCACGGCAGAACTTATACTCGTATTCCATTCCCAGCCGGGCAATGCACCATGCCGCCCCGGCGCAGGTCACTAGGAGCGCCCCCAATTTGAAGACCGAAACCGGTGAGCACCTGAAGCCGCGGTCGCAGTTTGCGGACGAGGCCGTCCAGCTTGCCATCGCCGGCAAGTGGGATGAGGCGGTCAAGCTGAACCGCTTCATCGTCGAAAGCTTCGGTGCGGACGAGGAGACGCAGAACCGAATTGGCAAGGCGCTCTCCGAGCTCGGCAAGTTAAAGGACGCGAAGGCGGCCTACGAAGCGGCTCTCAAGCTCAACCCGATGAACTCGATCGCGCGGAAGAATGCGGCGCGCATCAACACGCTGCTTCACCAGAAGGAAGGACTGAAGGTCGGAGGCACACGCGTCGACCTCAACCTTTTCGTCGAAGAGATGGGCAAGACGATCATCACGGCGCTCGAGGGCGGGTCGGCTGACATCTGCTCCAAGGTGGCAGCCGGTGACGTCGCCGAGCTAAAGATCGATGACGACGGCATCATGGCCGAGACGTCACGCGGCGTCCGGCTTGGAATGCTCGAGTCGAAGCTCGCGCGGCGCCTCATCAAGTTCATGCGCGGGGGCAACCGCTACCAGGGCGGGGTCACCGGGTGCGATGGCAGCACCGTGAAGCTCATCGTCCGCGAGACGTACCAGGACCCGAAGTTTGCGGGCAAGCCGAGCTTCCCGATGCGGCGTAAGCGCGAGGTCGAGTTCCGTCCGTACACAAAGGAAAGCCTTCTCTCGCATGACGTGGAGGTCTTTGCCGGCGAGGACGACGAAGAAGAGCCGCTGGTCGAGGCTGCGGTCAGCGACGAATTGGAGGAAGGCATGCACGCAGTCGAGGACGAGGCCGAGGCCGAGCCGGTCGACTTCAGCGCCGACGCGGATGCCGACGGCGATGACGATGACGAAGATGAAAGCTGAACAAGATCTAGCGGCCGCGGCCCGGAGGTCTCTTCACCGCCGGTAGTCGAGAGTCAGCCGCCGCCGGGCGCGCGCAGGGCGCATCTGGCAAAGTCGTACACCTGGGCGGAGTCCCCGGGTTTCGCGACCGTCTCCCGGACGAGGCCGAGGTCCTGCGAGAGGCGCAGGAGTCGGTCCTCGCTGAGATGCGCCGCTGGGGTTACCGCCACGTCATCACGCCGATGGTCGAGAGCACGGAGGTGCTCGAGCGTGGAATCGGTGCCGACCAGCGCCGGCGCCTTTTCAAGTTCGCGGACGCACGCGGAGAGGTCGTCGCCGTGGTCGGCGAGCGCACCGTGCCGGTGGCGAGACTTGTCGCCGGCAAGCTGAGGGGATCGCCGCTGCCGCTGCGGCTCTGCTACGCGGGGCCTGTGCTCTCGACCGACGAGGGCCGGTTCCACCAGCGTCGCGAGACCTACCAGGTGGGGGCCGAGCTGGTCGGCGCTCCCGGCACAGTGGCGGATGCCGAGGTGATCGCGCTTGCCGCCCGCTGCCTGCAGGCGAGCGGGGTGCAGCGCTACCAGGTCGACGTTGGCCACGCCGAGTTCTTCCACGGGATCATGGACGCGGTCAAGCTGCCCGATGAGGTCAAGTCCGCGGTGCGGGTCGCACTGGCCGCGCGGGACTTCGTCGCGCTCGAATCGCTGCTCGAGAAGACCCCTCTGCGCTCGGCCGAGCATGAGCTGCTGCTGCGATTTCCCGCCCTGCGCGGGGGGTCCGAGATCCTCCAGGCCGCGGGCGGCCTGGTTCGCAACCGGCGCTCCGAGCGCGCCCTCGCGGAGCTCGCCGAGGTGCGGGAGCTCCTGATCGCTCATGGCCTGGGCGACGTCGTGAGCCTCGACCTTGGAGCGATTCGCGACTTCGATTACTACACCGGGATCATCTTCGAGGCCTACGGCCCCGACGTCGGGCGACCTGTCGCCCAGGGCGGTCGGTACGACGGCCTGCTGGCGCGCTTCGGACGGCCGGCGCCGGCGACCGGTTTCGTCGTGCAGCTCGACCTCGTCTGGGAGATGCTGACGCGCGCGGCCCGGCCACCCGCGCTGCCGCGGATCGACGCGGCGGTGGCCTGGAGCGGCTCGGGACTGAAGGCCGCGCTGAAGCTGGGCTCGACCCTGCGGCTGTTCGGGATGCGCGCGGTCGTCGACACGCAGGCGAGGGACCAGGCGGAGTCGAAAAAGTGGTGGCGCGCAGTCGGCGCGGTCAACCTCATTCACTGCCGGACTGAGTCGACCGTCTCCTGGACCGTCCGCGGCCACCGCACGCTCCGGCTTCCTCCCGAGCAGGTGGCGGGACGTCTCGCCGGCGGGCTCGCGTGACAGCGCGCAAGGCTTCGCTCCGCGGCAAGGTGTCGATCGCCGTGCCGACCGGAGCGCTGATGCCGGGGGCGCTGCGCCTGCTGGCGCGAGCGGGAGTCGCCAGGTTGAGCGCGGACGAGCTCGGACGCCAGCTGCTCGTGGATCGCGCGGGCGTCAGGGTGATCCTGGTCCGGCCGGCGGACGTCCCCGCGTACGTGGATCACGGGGCCGCCGACCTCGGGATCGTGGGCAAAGACATTCTCTGGGAGACGCCCGGAGCGCACTACGAGCTCGTGGACCTGAAGTTCGGCGGCTGCCACATGGTGCTCGCGGTGCCCCTGGCCTCAAAGCTCGACGGCGCTGAAACGTGGCCGCCGCAGCTGAGGGTGGCCACGAAATACCCGCGAACCGCGAGCGCGTGGTTTGAGGCTCGGGGCCAGGCGGTCGAGGTGGTGCAGCTGCACGGTTCGGTCGAGCTCGCGCCGCAAGTCGGGTTGGTAGACGCCATCGTCGACCTCACCGCCACGGGTCGCACCCTCAAGGAGAACGGACTCCGGGTGACGGCGACGCTCGGCGCTTCGACCGCGCGCTTGATCGCAAACCAGGCCAGCCTCAAGACGCGCACCGACGCTGTGCAGGCCGCGGTGGCGCGGTTGCGAGAGGCGGCCGGCGCATGACCGTCAAGCGCTTCGACGCCGGCTCCTGGCTCGACTCGCCGATGTCGCGGCGCAGGCTCGAACTCTCGCAATTCGGCGAAGAGAGAGCGGTGGTGGCCGGCATCTGCGCACGCGTCGCGGCCGAAGGCGACGGCGCGCTGCGGGAGCTGGGTAAGAAGTTCGACCGTTGGGCGCCGGGGCCCGGCGAGACTTTCGAGGTTCCGAAGGGCGAGCTGGCCGCGGCGGCCAACCGGCTGCCGCCGGCAGATCGAGCCGCCCTGGAATTCGCCGCTCAGCGCATCCGCGCCTTTCACGAACGACAGCTGCAGCCGGCCTCTACCGGGCTGCCCGGCCTCGAGCTCGTCACGCGCCCGGTCCGGCGCGCGGGTCTATACGCTCCGGGAGGGCGCGCCGCCTACCCGTCCACGGTGCTGATGACCGTGATCCCGGCTCGGATCGCTAAGGTGCCCGAGGTGGTGCTGGCCACGCCGCCGCAACCGGACGGGAGCGTCCCACCCGCGATCCTCGCGGCCGCGCACATCGCGGGCGTGGATGCCGTTTACCGGGTCGGAGGAGCCCAGGCGATCGCCGCGCTGGCCTACGGCACGACCACGATCCCCCGCGTCGACGTGGTGGCCGGCCCGGGAAACATTTACGTGACCCTCGCGAAACGGGAGGTGTTCGGCGCGGTCGGAGTGGATGGGATCGCGGGCCCGACGGAGGTGATGGTCATCGCCGACGCGCAGGCCAGGCCGGACTTCGTGGCCGCGGACCTGGCTGCGCAGCTGGAGCACGACCCGCTCGCCTGGGCGGTGTTCATCACAGATTCGCCGCGCCTGGCGGATCGCGTCGAGGAGGAACTCGCAAGCCTGGTCGGCGGCCTGGAACGCGAGGAGATCATCCGTAAGGCCAACTGCTGCATCGTCGTCGTCGGCGACCTCGACCAGGCGATGCACCTCGCCAACGATTTCGCGCCTGAGCACCTGCTCATCGTCACAAGCGACGCAGACCGCCGCGCGAAACAGGTCGAGAACGCGGGTGCTGTTTTCGTCGGGCCCTACTCGACCGTGCCGCTTGGCGACTACGTGGCCGGCCCGAACCACACCCTGCCGACCGCCGGCGCCGCCAGGTTTGCGTCGCCCCTCGGCGTTCACACTTTCCTGAAGCGCACCAGCGTCCTGAGTCTGAACCGCGGCGACCTCGAGATGCTGCGCGACGCATGCGTGCGCCTCGCGGAGATGGAAGGGCTAGGAGCCCACGCGCACGCGGTGGAGGTTCGACTTGAGTAAAGGTATGAGGGAAACCCGGATGGTTTTCCCTGCGCGCAAAGCGGCGATGAGGATGGGGCTAGCTGAGTGCATCGCCGGGCGCTTCGCGCCGGGCTGCTCCCATTCCGGTATGCGGATGGGACTTGTCTGAGCAGTGTGCAGACGTCGCCGCGATTGGCAGCCACGAGAACAAAGTCATGGCCGTGGTACCCCGGCCAACCCGGCGCCGCTAGGAGGTGAGGATTGAGCAGCAAAGTCAGGAGGGGTGAGGTCGCACGCAAGAGCAAGGAGACGCGGCTCGCGGCAAAGGTGGTTCTGGCGGGCCGCGGACGGATCAAGGTCGCGACGGGGCTCCCGTTCCTCGATCACATGATCGAGCAGGTCGCACGTTACGGTGGCTTCGATCTCACGCTGCGTGGCTCTGGCGACCTCCAGGTCGACACGCACCACCTGGTCGAGGACGCAGGCATCGTGGTCGGCCAGGCGCTGTCGCTCGCCCTTGGTGACCGGGCCGGGATCAAGCGCTTCGCGTCTGCGTACGCGCCGCTGGACGAGTCCCTTGCCCGCGTTGTGATCGATCTCGGCAAGCGGCCTTTCCTCTCCTACAACGTGACGCTGCGCGGCCGGATCGGGACGCTCGAGTCAGAGGTGATCGAGGAGTTCTGGCGAGCGCTGTCGCTTCACCTGGGTGCCACGATCCACGTGGACGTGATCCGCGGGCGCAACCGGCACCACATCGTCGAGGCGACGTTCAAAGCCTTCGGCCTTGCCCTGCGGGACGCGATGTCGCCGGGCGGCCCTGCCGGCGTGCCGTCGTCCAAGGGACTGCTCGGGTGATCGCGATCGTCGATTACGGGGTTGGCAACGTTCGTTCCGTCGAGCGCGCGCTGGCGCACGTGGGGGCTGAGCCGAAGCTCACCGCGGATCCCGACGAGCTCGAGCGAGCAGACGGCGTGGTCCTGCCAGGCGTGGGGGCGTTCGCACCTGCGCTGCAGAAGCTCTCCGAGCAAGGATTGGGGCGCCGGATCGTCGAGCTGGCCGCCAAAGGGAAGCCGCTGCTGGGCGTGTGTCTGGGATACCAGCTGCTGTTCGACGAGTCGGTTGAGCACGGCCGACACGAGGGCCTCGGTCTTCTACCGGGAAAGGTTGTGGAGGTCCAGAACAGCCCGCGACTTCCTGTGATCGGGTGGTGCCGCGTCGAACAGCGCGCGGAGTCGGCGTTGTGGCAGGGGATCGAAGACCATTCCTATTTCTACTTCGTCCACTCGTACACGCCGTCACCGTCGGACGCCACGATCGCGTCGACGGAGCACTCGCCGGCCGCGGCAGCCGCTCGCGGCAACGTCATGGGCACGCAGTTCCACCCCGAGAAGAGCGGAGCGGACGGCCTGCGCGTCTACAAGAATTTCGTGGCTCTGTGCAGTTGATGCCGGCCAAACGCATCATCCCGTGTCTCGACGTGACCGCTGGACGCGTGGTCAAGGGGGTCAAGTTCAGAAACCTGCGCGATGCGGGTGACCCCGCGGAACTCGCGGCCACCTACGACCGCGAGGGGGCCGACGAGATCGTGTTCCTCGACATCACGGCGTCGTCCGATGCGCGAAAGATCCTCCTCGACGTTGTCGCGCGAACCGCCGACCAGGTCTTTATCCCTCTGACGGTCGGGGGCGGAGTCCGCAGCGTCGGGGACATGGCCGAGCTGCTGACACATGGCGCCGACAAGGTCTCCGTCAACACTGCGGCGCTCGAGAATCCAGACCTGATCGGTGAATGCGCAGAGGTCTTCGGCTCGCAATGCGTGGTGCTCGCGATCGACGCGCGCCGGCGGGCGGACCAGTCCGGTTGGGAGGTGTTCAGCCACGGCGGGCGGCGTACGAGCGGCCGGGACGCGGTGGAATGGGCGGTGCTCGGTGAGCAGCTGGGGGCGGGGGAGATCCTACTCACGTCGATGGACAAGGACGGCACGCACGAGGGCTATGACATCGGGCTGCTCAAGGTGATCTCGTCGTCGGTGCGGCTCCCGGTCATCGCGTCGGGCGGTGCCGGAACAGTCGACCACATGCACCAGGCCCTGACCGAGGGCGGCGCCGAGGCGATGCTGGCCGCCTCCGTCTTCCACTTCGGGGAGCTGTCGATCGCCACCGTGAAACATGAGCTGGCCGCCAGGGGTTTGGAGATCAGGCCATGAAATTCGATAAGACACCGGATAAGAAACCGGACTTTTCGAGGGGCCTCGTGCCGGCGGTGGTGCAGGACGCGGATTCCGGCAAAGTGCTGATGCTCGCCTACATGGACGAGGAGTCGTGGAAGCATACGCGCGAGAGCGGCCACGCCTGGTTCCACTCGCGAGAGAGGGGCCTGTGGCGGAAGGGCGAGACGTCGGGCAACACGATGGATGTGATCGAGGTGCGCCTGGACTGCGACCTCGATGCGGTGCTGCTGCGGGTGAAGCCCGCCGGGCCGGCGTGCCATACGGGTGCCGAGTCGTGCTTTTTCAACGAACCGTGAGTCTCACGATCGCCGCGTTTCGTCGACCTGGTCCCAGCCGGCAGGAAGAACAGGGATAGCCCAGCCAGTAGGCGGGCGCCATTCCGGCCACGGCTCGTCGAAGGGCTCCGATTGCCCTTCGATTCGCTTGATCACCGACGCTGCGTCACTGCGAACAGCCAGCACGGTGTCGGCGGGGTAGAGGCCGGCAGCCACTACTGCGTCAAATTCGTCCAGGTCCTTCCAACGCCAGCTGCGATCCGGGCTTACCACGATGTCGAGCATCAGATCCATCGCCTGGATCCAGTTTTCTTTGCGGCGGTACGGCTCCTGGAAATTCACATACCAGCCCAGGTGATGGCCATCCGGCAGGAAGGACACCCAAGTCGCGTGCCAGGAGTCGGGTTCGATCAACCACAGCGTGGAGATGTCCCATTCGTGGTCCTCGTAGACCCAATCGCTAAGGGTGAGGGCGGTCGTGACGTGCTCGGCGCGAGTGGCGGGTCTTTGGCGGCTGGGCGGTGGCGCCGGCACCTTGCGCACCGTACCCTTGGGGCACCAAAGAACCAGTCGCTTGTCCGAATCGTCGACCACGATCAGGGGCCTGGCCGCCCACAGCTTGCCGCGCCAGACTTCCTGGAGCACAACCGTCTCGCCGGCGTGCCAGCGTCGGGTGAGCATCGGTGGCGAGTGTGGCACGGCGCCGGGGACCGGCGAGACGACTGGGACGAGGGTGTGGGGGTGGGCCTGGTGGTTGGAAGAGCGCTGGAAACGGCCGGGAAAGGGTGTGGGGTGGGTCTGGTGGCGTGAGGGACGCGTAAATAGGACTGGGAAGGGGGTGTGGGCGCCGGGTTTGGTGGGGTGAAATAGCGCCGGCGGAAAGGCACGTCTTCTGGCCTTTTTACGATCAAAACTGTTGACTATCGAACGTTTGTTTGG
>PNAG01000006.1 GCA_003169845.1 Candidatus Dormiibacterota bacterium
CCATCCGCTTCTCTCGACAACGACCGTCGTGCTTGTCTGACCGGCGCGCCAGTGGCTCCAGTGCGGTCCGAATCGAAGCCCCGCCGACGGGGTCGAAAACACTATTGATCCAGACCGCCCCGTCCTCGCCGGTTGAGATCCAGAGCTTGCGGTTCTCCACCAGGTCCGCTTGCTCGCCCTCATAGCCTTTGCGGTCGGCCGAGTGACGGTAGTGGTTGCAGAGGTAATAGAACTTGCCTGGCGAATTCTCCCGCGCCTTGGCCAGCAACACAGACTCCTCGAATTTGGCCCCGACGGCATTGGCCGTCCGGACCATGGCCTTCAGGTGAGCAAAGCCGATCTCGCCGTTGGAAACCGCCTGGGTGCTCTCCGGAACCCGCTCCAGCTTCTGGCCGACTGCAATGAGGTCAGCGGCAACAGTGCTGGTCTGGTGGCAGTTGAAGCGAATCCAGTCGATCGGGCTCGCGTAGCCCCATCTGTCGTACTCCTTGGTGGCGGCAAAGCGAGCCGCCACGCGGGAAGCGCGGATGAGCAACAGATCGACCTGGTGGAGCAGCTGCTCGAGCTCTTCGCCGGCCTCCGCACCGGGCGTTCGAGTCTGCAGGTCTTGCGTCGCAAGCATGAAGACACACTACCAAACAGACGTTCGATTGTTATAGATTTGATCGTAAAAAAGGTCAAAAACGAACCAATTTCTCAGGCCAATCACCCCGCCTCCGAGCCCTCCCCGACACCCCCTTCGCAGTCCCTATCCGAGCGTCGCCGCTCTCCCAAACGCGCCCCTACCGCCCCCTACCGCCTACGCCGCCCGCACCGCCCGGGCAAGCAAGACCACCCCCACAAGAATCAGAACCACCCCCACGAAACCCAACACCACAAAATTCAACGAATCGGCCAGCCCGAGCCCCACAGCGCCCGCACCAAGGGTCAAAAGCGCCGCCGCCCAAGCCCTCTCTCGCCCAACCGGCAATCGCTTCGCGCTCAACCAAGGCGGCCGGCGCTCCCGAATCGCAGCCCACGCCCCCAGGCCAACCGCCGACACCCCAACCACCACCAACACAACCCCCATGACTTCGAGGGCCCCACTCACAGCGGAATGTTTCCGTGCCATTTCGGGCTCCGCCGCCGCTCCTTACGAAGCGCGATCCTCAACGCCCGAATGAGCTCCCACCGCGTCCGCCCCGGCTCGATCACGTCATCGATATAACCCCGCTCCGCGGCAATGTACGGATTGGCGAAGCGTTCCGTGTATTCGCTGACGAGCTCGCGCCGGCGGCCCACCGGATCGGCGGCGGCCTCCAGCTCGCGATGAAAGATGATGTTGACCGCGCCCTCCGGCCCCATCACCGCGATCTCCGCCGTCGGCCAGGCAACGTTGAAGTCCGCCCTGATGTGCTTCGAGCACATCACGCAGTAAGCCCCGCCGTACGCCTTGCGCGTGATGACCGTGAGCTTCGGCACCGTCGCCTCGCTGTACGCGTAGAGCAGCTTCGAGCCATGGCGGATGATTCCGCCGTACTCCTGCGCGGTGCCCGGCAGGAAACCCGGCACGTCGACGAACGTCACGAGCGGGATGTTGAACGCGTCGCAAAAGCGCACGAAGCGCGCGGCCTTCACCGCCGCGTTGATGTCCAGCGCTCCGGCCATCACCTTCGGCTGGTTCGCAACCACGCCCACGGGATGGCCGTCCAGGTGCGCGAACCCGACGACGATGTTCATCGCGAAGTACGGCTGGACCTCGAAGAAATCGCCGCTGTCCACGACCATCCGGACGACTTCTTTGATGTCATAGGGCTCTTTCGGGTTGTCGGGGATGATCGTGGCCAGGCCCGGCGCCGCACGCTCCGGATCGTCGGTCGTCCTGACAATGGGTGGCTGCTGCTCGAAGCTCTGCGGGATGTACTTGAAGAGCCGGCGCACCTGCGCGAAGCACTCGTCTTCCGACTCGGCCAGGAAGTGCGCGACGCCCGATTTGACGTTGTGCACCTCGGCGCCTCCAAGCGAGTCGAACGTCACCTCCTCGCCGGTCGTGACGCGAACCACCTCCGGTCCGGTGATGAACATGTAGCCGACCTTGTGGACCATGAATGTGAAGTCGGTGATCGCCGGAGAGTAGACCGCGCCACCGGTGGACGGGCCGAGGATCAGGCTCAGCTGTGGGATCAATCCGCTGGCTTCGACGTTGCGCCAGAAGATCTCCGCGTAGCCCGCCAGCGACACGACCCCCTCCTGGATTCGCGCGCCGCCCGAGTCGTTGATGCCGATGATCGGGATCCGGTTGCGCATGGCGAGGTCCATGACCTTGATCACCTTCTCGGCGAACACCTCGCCGAGCGACCCTCCGAAAACCGACGCGTCGTGGCTGAAGAGGACCACGTCCCTCCCGTCGATCTTTGCCATGCCGGTGACAACTCCGTCGCCGGCCACCCTTCTGCTCTCGAGGCCGAAGCCGCTGGCACGATGCTTGGCGAAGATGTCGATCTCCTCGAACGAGTTGCGGTCGACCAGGCGATTGATGCGCTCGCGCGCCGTCAGCCTGCCCTTGGCGTGCTGCCGGTTGAAGGCTTCGGCGTCTCCATGGCCCGCCTCGTACTTGCGCTGGCGCAGCTCGTTGAGCGGATCGACCTTTCGCCGCCTGGGTGTTGGTGATCCCATCAGGCCGCCTCCCCGGGCCGGTACTCGCCGAACACGCCGCGCAGCACCGAGCAGCACTCGCCGATCGTCACGTAGTCGGCCAGGGCGGCCTTGAGCGGAATCATCAGGTCTGCGGTGCCCCGCGCGGCGCGCTCCAGCTCGGCGAGGTGCCGTTCGACGAGCGCTTTCGGCCGGCGCGCGCGCAGGCGTTTGAGCGCCCGCGTCTGGGCGGCCTGGTGGCGCGGGCTGATCTTCACGATCTCGACGGCGCCAGCGCCGGTCTGCGCGTAGCGGTTCACTCCCACGACGACCCGCTCGCCGGACTCGATGCGGCGCTGCAGCCGGTATGCGCTGTCGCCGATTCGCCGCTGCGTCCAGCCGCTCTCGATGCATGCCACGGCACCGCCGAGCTCGTCCACCTCGGCCATGATCGCGCGCGCCTCCTCTTCCACCCGGTCCGTGAGGTTCTCGACGTAGTACGACCCGCCGAGTGGGTCCGCGACGAGTGGGACAGCCGTCTCGTAACCGATCACCTGCTGCGTGCGCAGCGCAAGCTCGGCCGCGCCCTGCGAAGGCAAGCCCAGCGCCTCGTCATAGCCGTTGGTGTGCAGCGATTGCGTGCCGCCCAGCACCGCGCTCATCGCCTCGAGCGCGGTCCGCACCACGTTGTTCAACGGCTGCTGAGCAGTCAGCGTGACCCCGCCGGTCTGGGTGTGGAAGCGAAGAGCGAGCGACCTCTGGTCGGCGGCGTGGAACCGGTCGCGCATGATTTGCGCCCACATCCTCCGAGCGGCGCGAAACTTCGCCACCTCTTCGAAGAAGTCCATGTGCGCGGCGAAGAAGAACGAGAGGTGCGGGCCGAAGTTGTCCACCGTCAGGCCGGCCGCCTGTGCCGCCTCGACGTAAGCGATCGCATGGCTCAGCGTGAAGGCAATCTCCTCAGCCGCGGTCGAGCCGGCTTCCCTGATGTGGTAGCCGGAGATCGAGATGGTGTTCCAGTTTGGCAACGAGCGGCCGCAGTACGCGAACAGGTCTGTGACCAGGCGCATCGATGGCTGGGGCGGAAAGATGTACGTGCCTCGCGCCGCGTATTCCTTCAGGATGTCGTTCTGCACGGTGCCCGTGATCTTTTCCGGAGGGCATCCCTGTTTCTCGGCCACCAGCTGATAGAGCAGTAGCAGCATTGCTGCGGTGGCGTTGATGGTCATCGAGGTCGAGACCCTGTCGAGCGGAATGTCCTTGAGCAGGATCTCCATGTCCTCGAGCGAGTCGATCGCGACGCCCACCTTGCCTACCTCCCCATTTGCCATCGGGTCGTCCGAGTCGTAGCCGATCTGAGTGGGGAGATCGAAGGCGACGGAGAGTCCGGTCTGGCCCTGCTCGAGCAGGAACCTGTAACGCTCGTTGGACTCAGCCGCCGAGCCGAACCCCGCGTACTGGCGCATGGTCCACAGGCGACCCCGATACATGTTCTTGTGAATGCCGCGCGTGAAGGGGAAGTCACCGGGAGCCGCCTCTTCAGCGCGCCGGTCCTCGACCGAGTACACCGGCTTGAGCGGCAAGCCACTGTCGTTCACCACGTCTGTCACCCTTCGACGAACTCCGTCAGTACGCCACCCATGCTCTTCGGGTGCACGAACGCGATGCGCCTCCCGTGAAGACCGATGCGGGGCTCGGAGTCGATAAGCTCGAGCCCCGCCTCACGAGCTCCAGCCAGCGCGACGTCGATGTCGGTGACGCGATACGCGACGTGATGCAGGCCTGGTCCTCGCTTCGCGATGAACTTTCCGACCGGCGAGTCCTCGCGCAGCGCCGACATGAGCTCGATCTCGTCATCGCCGACGCGCAACACGGCAGCCTCCAGACCCTCCGCCTCGCTCGCGGCGCGATGGACGAGCTCTGCTCCCAGCGCGTTTCGATAGAGCCGGATGGATTCGTCCAGGTCGGCCACTGCGACTCCGACATGGTGGATCTGGTTCGGCATCGAGCTGCTCAGTAGCGGTACCAGCCCTCTTTGGTCTTGCGGCCGAACTTCCCGGCCCTGACCTTCGCCTCCAGCTGAGGCGAGGGACGGAATCGCTCTTCTCCAGTCGACTCGTACATGTGGCTTCGCGCTTTGAAGGTCACGTCCAGGCCGGTGAAGTCGCCGAGCCGGAAGGGACCCATCGGCCAGTTGAGGCCCTTCTCGACCGCTACGTCGATATCTTCGAAACTGGCAACGCCGGCGTCGAGGAGCCGGTATGCCTCCTGGGTCGCGGCGTAGAGGATGCGGTTGACGATGAAGCCGTCGATCTCCTTGTTGATCAGGACCGGCGTGCGGCCGATCTCGCGCGCCACCGACATCGCGCGCTCCGCCGTCTCGTCAGATGTTTGCGGCCCGCGCACGACCTCGACGAGGTCCATCACCAGTACCGGGTTGAAGAAATGCATGTTGACGCACAGCTCCGGCCGCGAAGTCGCGCCGGCAAGCTTGCTGATGCCCATCGTCGACGAGTTGCTCGCGAGGACCGCGTCCGGTGGCGCGGCCTGGTCGAGCGCGGCGAACACTGAACGCTTCACCTGCATGTCCTCGAACACCGCCTCGATCACGAAGTCGGCGCGCGACACGGCCTCCAAGAGGTCAGTGGTCTCACGCACGCCTGAGAGCGCCTTTTCGGCTGCGACAGCGTCGAGCCGCCCCTTCTCGACGCGCCGCATGAGATGGCCGCGGTTGGAGCTGCGCGCCTTCTCGAGCTGCTCGGCACTCGTGTCGTGGAGCCATACATCCACTCCGGCGAGCGCGGCCTGCTGCGCGATCTGAGCGCCCATGCTCCCCGCCCCAATCACCGCCAGGCGCGTCACTGAACAGAAAAGATCCGCGTGACGCGGTTCAGGGTTGCGATGTTGGGCAGCAGCCCGTTGATCTTCAGCTTCCCCTGCAGGAGCTTGAGCGCAACTCCCCGGCCGTTTTCGTCGTAGTACACGGGAAGGCCGAAGAGCCCGATCTTGAGGTTGCTCAGGCTCATGATGGTCTCGGCCTCCGCGCGGATCGTGATCGTGCGCCGGGGCTCGAGGCCGTTGTAGACCGTGAGCCGTCCGGAATCGAATTCCAGGCTCACCCCCTCGTCGATGTCCGTGACCCAAACGCCGACGCGGGCCGACAGCGAATCGAAGTCATGCCGCTTTTTCGAATTGGCCTTGACGTTGGCTTCGATCAGGCCGCCGAGCATCTGCGCGAACGCGCTCGGCTCGTCGCCGGCGTATGCGACCAGCTGTGGGCGGTCCAATGCGAGCTTTACGCCTCGTCTGGCCATTCGACCGGGACCCGGGTCGTGCACTCGGTCATTTCCTGTGACGCCCTTGTGTAGCGCACGATCGTCGGCAGGTCGCCCTTCAGCTTGAGCTTGCCCTGGAGCATCCCCTTCGTCGCGTCCAGCTCCTTGGTGGCGACCTGCTTCCAGCGCGAGTACGGAGCCGTGATCACGAAGTCGCATTTCTGCGCATCGCTCGCCGGCCCGACGGTGATTTCACGCGCCTCCCCGTCGAAGAGGTCCATCACCACGCCGCGAGACTCCGGGAAATGCTTGTTCGGCTCGGCCTCGACGACCAGCCCGACCGTCCACTTCCATCCCTTGCCCGCCGCCTTGTAGACGCTGGACTTGTTGATCTCGTCCTTGAACTGCGCCGCCCAATCGCTCGAGAACGCCTTGACCGCCATCATGCCTCCTGGTTTCGTGAACAGCAGCCGCCCGGGACAAGGTTACCTACACCGGCTGCGCTTGGTCACGGCCGCCCGCGGCCCCAGTCCGCACTTACCATGAGCGCCGTGGCTTCCGGGGGCGGGGCGGCGCCCTTCTACCAGCCGCTCTCTGCGCGCGACGCGTGGTTTCTCTACGCCGAGCGGCCGCCAACGCCACTCGACATCGGCACGGTTTACGTGTTCGAGGGCGGGTCGCAGGTGCCGGGCGGACGAGGCGCGCTTGGAGTCGAGGAGACGATCAAGGAGAGGATCCACCTCGTTCCGCGCTACCGGCAGCGGATCCACCGCGTGCCGTGGAACCTCGCGCATCCCGTCTGGATCGACGACCCGCATTTCGACCTCGGCGCGCACATCCGCCGTGAGGTGCTGCCGCCGCCGGGAAACGGCGCGTCGCTCAGGCGCCTGGTGATGCGGATCCTGGCGCGGCCGCTGGACATGCGCCGGCCGCTGTGGGAGATGACGATCGTCACGGGTCTGCGCGGCGGCCGGGTGGTGATCGTCAACCGTGCACACCACGCCATGGTCGATGGCGTGTCATCGGTCGACATCCTGGCGCTGTTACTTGACCCCGACCCGGAGGGCTACACGCCCGAGCCGCCGGCGGACGGCTGGAAGCCGCGGCCGGAACCATCCAGCTGGGACCTGATCCGGCCGGTACTGTGGAACTTCCATCCAACTGAGAAGGGAGAGCGAACCCGGCTGCCGGCGCTGTGGCGCTCGCGACGCCTGCCGTGGACCGGCATGCTGAAGTTGAGCGGCACGATTTTCAGGCCGAGTCCCGACCTATTCTTCAACCGAAAGATCGGCACCCAGCGCACCGGACGGGGGTTGAAGGTTCCGCTTGCAACCTTCAAGGCGCTGAAAGACCGCTTCGGCTGCACCGTCAACGACGCCGTGCTTGCAGTGGTCTCGGAGGGCCTTCACCGATGGTTCAAAGGCCGCGGCGAGAGCGTGCCCGAGAAGGTACGCGTCTTCTGTCCCGTGAGCGTCCGGAGTGACGACGGGCGTGGCCGGCTCGGGAACCAGATCAGCGGCATGGTGCTGGAACTGCCCACGGGCGACCTGACGATCGAGCAGCGGCTGCGCCAGATCAATGTGACGACCGGCGATTTGAAGCGCACGCGGCAGGCCGTCGCCGCCGACAAGCTGGCCGGGCTGGCGGACTGGGCTCCGGCATCCTTGCTGGTCCTGGCCGGCCGGCTGATGTCGAACCCACAGGCCGGCGCCAACATCAACGTCACCAACATTCCCGGTCCACAGTTCCCGCTGTACTCGGGCGGGGCCCAGCTCCTCGAGGTGTGGCCCTTTGCGCCGCTCTACCCGTCGATGGGCCTCGGCGTCGCGATCGTTTCCTACAACGGCGATGCGTATTTCGGGCTCACCGCCGACCCAGGCATCGTCCCTGACGTTGAGGAATTTACGGCCAGGCTTGAAGAGGCCGCCGTGCAGTGCACGGAGCTGGCGGCTAGCTCTCCAGGGTGAAGCGGATCGTGTTCTGGCCGATGGCGATCAGGTCGCCATCCGACAGCTGCTTCTCGATCACCGGCTCGCCATTGACCAGCGTGCCGTTCGTGCTGCCCAGGTCGCTGATCCAGAAGAACCCGCTGCGCACCTCGATCTGGCCGTGATGACCGGAGGTCGCCGGATCGCCGACCACGACGTCGTTGTCGGGCGCGCGGCCGACTGACACGATCTGGCTTGGAAGCGCGACCATCCGTCCGGCAAACGGGCCCGACTCGAAGGTCAACATGGCCGCGAAGGCCGTGCCCGCGGCGATCTGGTCGATCGGCAGCGCCTGGAGCGACACGGTGCGCCTGGAATCTGAGGGTGCCTCGGAGTGCTGCCATGCGGGGATGATCGAGGTCGCTTCCTCGAAGGTCTCGGGCTGCTGCGGGTTAGGTGTTCCATTGCCGGGAGAGGTGCCTCCCGGCCAGCGCAGCATCGTGGATTTGACGGGGTCCGGGTCGGGCGCGGGTGGGCGCGTGACCTGGGTCGACTGCGCCGACGGCACAGGGTCGGCGGCCAGCTTTTCCCCATCCCCTGTCAGGGGGAGGGCTGGGGCGGGGAGCGCCTCGACCTCTTGACCCGGCTCCGGTTCCGGCTCAGCCTCGGACTCGTCGGCCGCGACAAGCGGCTCGGGTGCCGGCTCCGGTTCAGGTTCGTGCGCCACCTCCGGCTCGCGGCCGGGATCTGAGTCCTGCTCAGCCTGCAGCCACGGCTCCGAAGGTTCGGGCTCTATCGCCTCCCCAGCCACGGCTGCCGGGATCGGGGGCGCCTCGACCTCCTGAGGCCGTTCCCAATCCACCGCAGGTGGGACTGGGGGCGCCTCGAGCTCCTCGACCATCGGGGCAAGCTCCGCTTCAGCGACGAGCGGTTCGGGCTCCGCCTCCGCTGCGGGCTCCGCCTCCGCTGCGGGCTCCGCCCCCGCTTCGGGCTCTGCCCCCTCCTCCGCGACGGGGAGGGCTGGGGTGGGGGGCGCCTCGAGCTCTTCAACCAGCTTGGGCTCTGGCTCGGGGAGATCGGGGAGCGCCTCTGGTTCGGCGAGCTCTGCCTCTGACGCCGCCTCTTCGGCCACCGGCTCGACCGGAGCCAGGGTCTGGAGCACCATCGTGTCCGTCTCGATCTCCGCGTCCGCCGCGGGAGCCGGCAGCTCCGCGACGGCGAGGGGCTCGGCCGCAACTTCGTCAACGAGGTGCGCCGCCACGGGCGGCTCCGAAGGCAGCTCGCGCGTGGCGAAGGCCGGCACGGGAAGCACCTGCGTAGCGGCCTCGCTGACGCGATCCGTCGCCGCCGTCCCGAGGAATCGCTCGTACCACGCGGCGATCCGGCGGAGCCGCTCCACGCGACGGTCCGGCCGTCCGCTGCGCGACAGATCGTGCGACTCCTCCGGAAATCGGACCATCTCAACGGTCTTGCCCAGCAGCCGCATCGCGCCGAAGAGCTCTTCCGACTGGGAGATGGCACAGCGCAGGTCCATCTCACCGCACGTCAGCAGGAGCGGCGTCTGGATGTTCTTCACGTAACGGATCGGAGATCGCCTCCAGAGCTCGTCGAGGTCCGGCCAGGGCGGAGGCCCGAGCTCGAGAGTGCCCCAGAGCACGATGTCGTGCTGGGCGTACTCGCTCACCAGGTTGGAAAGCGACCGCATGGCAACCGCGGCGGAGAACCGGTTCGTCTGGCCGATCGCCCAGTTGGTCATGTAGCCGCCGTAGGAACCACCACCGATTCCCATTCGGTTCGTGTCGATGTAACCGGTCCGTTCGATGATCTGGTCGAGCGCGCTCATCAGGTCGACGTAGTCCTTGCCGCCCCAATCGCGGACCACCTCGCGGCGGAAGCGCTCGCCGTAGCCGTCGGATCCACGCGGATTGACGTAAAGGACCACGTATCCCATGCCGGCCAGCACCTGCAGCTCGTGGAAAAACGCCCAGCCGTACTGGCCGTGCGGACCGCCATGCACCTCCAGCACCAGCGGGTGCAGCTTTTGCGGGTCGAGGCCCTGGGGTTTCAGCACCCAGCCCTCGATCAACCAGCCGTCGGGCGCTGTGAACTGGTGGCGCTCTGGTTGGGCCACGTAGCGGTCGTGCAACCACGGGTTGAGGTCCGTCAGGCGCGCCTCCGCTCCCTGCGTCAGGATATGGAGCTCTCCCGGCTGATTCGAATCGGAGGCAGTGAACGCGACCACCCCGGAAGCCAGGTCGAAATCAAAGATGCGCCGCTGGCCGCCGACCTCCTGGCGAATGCCGCCCTCCAGGTCACAGGAGTAGAGACCGGCCACGCCGGGACCGCTGGCGACGAAGTAGACACGGTCTCCTTCTTTGGACCAGCAGAGCCGGCCGCCGTGACCGGCGCGCATGTCGGTGATCAGGCTGTCGGACACGGACTGGTCGAAACCGGCCGTCAGGCAGCGCGGTCCCTCGCCCGTCAGTGGCACCACCCAGAGGCGCTCCAGGAACCCGCCGTCCGGGCCGTTGGCGGCGATGAAGGCGATGAGGTCGCCCCGCGGCGACCAGGCGGGCGACGCCAGGGTGAGGCCGCCTCCAAGCCGGTGCCGGTTGCCCGTGAGATCGACCAGGTAGAGGTTCGCGTCGCGCTGCAGGTCAGCGCCGGGCTCCGCGTTTCCGGACACGACCAGCCTGGTGCCGTCGGGCGACCAGTCGAAGCCGGTGACGTCCCAGGCGCCAGTGGTCAGCTGAATAACGTTTCCACCCACGGCCGGCACTACAAACAGGTGGTGATACCGGCCGTCGACAAAACCCAGGCCGTCGTGCTTGTAGTCGAGCCGTCGCGCAATCCGCGCCACGGGGGTGCGGCGGAGCTGGTCTTTTCCTTCCGGCGGCCGTGGATCGTCCACCACCCCCTCGGGGTCGGAGAGCACGGTGCCGATGAATGCGATCCAGCTCCCGTCGGGAGACCACAACGGGTTCGCGGCGCCTTCAAGGGTGGAGCTCACCTGCCGGGTCTCACCCCCGCCCGCGATGTCGAGAACGAAGAGTTGATCGGCCGCGCCGACTTTGCTGACGAACGCGAGGCGGCGCCCGTCAGGCGACCATTCCGGGGAATGATCCCGCCGCGGCGCGCCTGTGGGCTCGATCGGCTCCGGCTCCAGAAGCCTGCGGACCACGACCCTGCTCCGGCTCTGTCGCGACTCCGCGTCGGCCCATCCGAGCTGGTAGGCCACGCGTTCGCCATCGCGACTCAGCCGGACGTGGTCGATCCAGCGAAATCGATAAATGTCTTCGGCGCCGATCGGGGCGGGCACAGGCGTCCACCGATGCTATCAGCAGGCAACATGCTTTCGGTAAGCGGCTGCTTGACCCCCGCGCCGTATCGTCTCCGGGTAACCCACCTGTGATGACTGGACTCAGCCGCCGCCAGGCGGCCATCCGCGGCTTCGGCTGGGGCGCGATCGCCGGGCTGGCGTTCGTCGCCTTGATGTACCTGGCGAACCTGCTGCTCGGTCTTCGAACTCTGCCTCAGCTGCTCAACCAGCCGCTCCTGTCGATCATGCCCGGCTTTGTGTTCGGGTTTCTGATCGACACGCTCCAGCACGCCGGCAAGGTCGTCGAAGAATTCGGATTGATCGTGGCCATGGTCGTCGGACTGGCCGTGCTCGGCGCGGCCTGGGCCGTGGCGAGCCTTCGCTGGAACATGCAGTACCTCGCCCTCGCGTTCGCCGGCGTCGGCTGGCTGGTCGTGGCCGCCATCTTGCTGCCGCTTGGCGGCGCCGGCTTCCTGGGCTTGAACGATGGGCCGGCCACGCCGTTGATCTGGGCCGCGCTGTTCGCGGTCTACAGCGTCGTGCTCCAGTTGGGTCGGGACGCTGGCGCCGACGCGCCAGCTGACATGGGCCGCCGGCGTTTGCTTGGCACCCTGCCAATCACGATCGGGGCCATCAGCCTCGGCGTGCTCGCGTACAGGCTGTTGCCCGACTGGTATCAGGCGATCTTCAACCCGCCGGAGTCCGGACTGCGGGGTCCGGCGCCAGAGATCACTCCAGTGGGGAACTTCTACGTCGTTTCGAAGAACTTCGTCGACCCTGTTGTGGACGCGCAGGGATGGAGCCTTGCCGTGGGCGGCCTGGTCGACCGGCCGCTCAAGCTGTCCCTGACCGACCTTCGGGCGCTGCCTGGGGCCAGCGAGTACGTGACTCTGGAGTGCATCAGCAACGACGTAGGCGGGGGGCTGATGAGCACCGGGAGCTTCACCGGGGTCAGGCTGGCCGACCTCATTGCGATGGCTGGGGTTCAGGCGCAGGGCACGTGGGTCGCGTTCACGGCTCGAGACGGGTATACGGAGAGCGTGCCGGTCAGCCTCGTCCGCGCCTCACCCGAGATCATCGTCGCGTACGACCTCGACGGTGCGCCCCTGCCGGTGAGCCATGGTTTTCCGGCGCGCATGGTGATCCCGGGCCTCTACGGCATGAAGGGGCCGAAGTGGCTCGACCGGATCGATCTCGTCAACCACGAGAGCGGCGGCTACTGGGAGCAGCAGGGCTGGGATCACAACCCCATCGTCAAGACCACCTCGCGCATCGATATGCCCAAGGACGGCGACGTCATCAAGCTCGGTCCGGTATCCGTCTCCGGCGTGGCGTTTGCGGGGACGCGGGGGATCGTCAGGGTGGATTTGAGCACCGACAGCGGGGCTAGCTGGAGCGCGGTGCCTTTCCGGGCGGCGCTGTCGCCTTTGACGTGGGTGCTGTGGACGGCGGATTGGACGCCCCCGAACGAGGGCGCTTACCGGCTCATGGTCCGGGCCACGGACGGTGCGGGCGCGCTGCAGACCCAGCAGGCCGCGGCGAGCTACCCAAGTGGGGCCAGCGGGTATCACTCAATCCACGTGGATATCAGTAGATAAGACGACGGCTGTGAAGGGGGTGTTGGGGGTGGGTCTGGAGGATGGACGGACGGGCTGGTGGGCGGCGAGTTTTGTAAATTAGGGCTTGACATACGAACATTCGTTTGGTAAGCTATTTCTCGTGTCGCGGAAAGGGGAAACCGCCCTCGCAGAGTTGCAGGCGGCGGTTCGTGAATTCTTGCAACGTGAGGAACGCGCCGTCGATCTGCCGGCGCTCTGGGCTGTCATCCAGACCCTCAAGCATGATGTGGCAACTCGTTCTCCCGCATCAAATGAGAGTGTTGGGGATGCCGAGGTGGAGGAGTGATTACGTCGGCGCTGTCAACACTGGAAGGAGCGGTTAGCGATTTCAATCACCGCGACCTAGATCCGAGCGACGACGACCCGAAGCGCATGCGTGCCGTGATAGATGCGCTGGAGCTTGAATTCGCTTCCATGGTGCGGCGAACCCAGCAGCGAGGTGAGCACCTGGTCTGCGGCAACATCACCGCGGCCTCCTGGATCGCTCGCACTTGCGGCATGTCTGTCACCTCTGCCGCCGACCGGCTCTGCGTCGGCGAGCAGCTGGAATCCTTGACCAAGGTCGCTACGGCTCTGGCCTCAGGTGAGGTCGGTTACCAGTCGGTCACTGCGCTCTGCCACCTGCGCGAACAACTTGGCGAGAAGGGACGACTCTTCGACGAAGAGGAGATGCTCGGGTTTGCTCGCGAGTACTCGGTGTCGGAGCTCCGCAAGATCTGCAACTACGCCCGCCACGTCGCCGACCCGGACGGCTTCTTCAACGACGCCGAGGAGTGCTTCAGGCGCCGGCGGCTGCACATCAGCCAGATGTCAGATGGCCTCTATGCGGTCGATGGCGTACTTGACCCGGTGGCCGGTGCTGCTTTCAAGACGGCGGTAGATGTGCTGGCCAAGCCCAAAGGACCGGAAGACGAGCGAACCCCGAAGCAGCGCAGAGCGGACGCCGTAGGTGAGCTGGCGCTGCACGCGATGGAGCAAGGCACCTTGCCTCGGCGCCACAGCGTCAAGCCGCACATCAACCTGACCATGACGCTGGAAGGCCTCAAAGGCGAGCTTGGCGTGCCGCCGGCCGACCTCGAGCTCTCGCTTCCCATCTCGACTCGCACCGCCGAGCGCATCGCCTGCGACTGCACGATGTCGCGGGTGCTGATGGCGGACTCGATGGTGATCGACGTGGGGCGGGCGACGCGAACCGTGTCGGCGCCCACCATGCGGGCGCTGCGAGTGAGAGATAAGGGCTGCCGGTTCCCCGGCTGCGATCGCCAGGTGAACTGGTCGAGTCCTCATCACATCATTTATTGGTCAAGAGGCGGGCCGGGGAAACTGCCCAACCTGGTGCTGCTCTGCTACTTCCATCACCGGCTCGTGCACGAAGGTGGGTGGCAGGTGATCAAGTCGGGTCGCGAGTTCCGCTTCCTTCCACCTGATCGAGTGGTGATGCGGCGGGCGCGCGGGCCGGGTATGCGCTGGGCGGCTTAGTTCGCCATCCCTACTTCATAGTCCACAGGGCTTTTAGCGTGTCCCAGCCCATCCTGAACATGCCCTCTTTGCGAAGCATCTTCAAGATCTTCGATTGCTTCTCCCATTTCGAGGCGCCGTCCACCCGGAAGAACTCATCCAGCATTCGGTCCAGGACCTGAGGGTACTTGGTCAGCATCTGTGGGTTGTGCTCGAGCAGCGGCACCGCCCCGTCGTACTTGCGCATGTCGGCCATGATCCACGAGTGGTCGAGCCTGCCTTTGTACTCGGCCAGGCGGCGCTCCGAGAAGTCTTCGATCTCTTTGCAGTGCACCACCGTAAGGCCTGCCAGGCGGCCTGACTCCATCGCCAGGTTCGAGCCTTCGCGGTGCACCGGGTTGGAGAGCATCGCCGCGTCGCCGCACACCAGGTAGCCCGGGCCGTAGACCTTCGGGATTCCGCGATGACCGCCCTCGGGGATCAGGTGCGCCAGGTACTCCACCGTCTCGGCGCCGCGCAGCAGCGGCTTCACCGCGGGATGGTTCTTGAAGTGCTCCATCAGGTCGTTGGGGCTGCGCAGCGTCTGGTTGAACTCGCTCAACAGCGCACCTCCTCCAACAGAGAGCGTGTCCTTGTTCGTGTAGATGAACATGAAGCCGGACATGCCCATCGTCGAGTCGCCGAAGCACTCGATCGTGCACCCATCGCCGGGGTCGCAGTTGAACCGTTCCTCGATCAATCCGGTGTCAAGCTGCATGATCTCCTTGACGGCCATGGCCACCTCGTTCGGGCGCAGCTTGCGGCGGAGTGGCTTGCCGTTGATCAAGGTTTTCTCCAGCAGGCCCACGCCCAGCCCGATGCCCTCGCAGACGATCGTGACGTCGGCGTAGACGTCGTCGCCGCGGCCCGTGCCGGCACCAATCACGCGGCCGTTCTTCACGATTAGCCGATCGACCACCGTTTCGGGCACGACCACCGCGCCCGCCTTCTCCGCCTGCTCGGCAAACCACGCATCGAACCGAGCCCGCAGGACCGAGTAGGAGTGCGGCTTCGCCTTGTTGCGCAGGTTCTTGTAGTCGAGACCGATCGCGGCGTCGGACGTCATCAACCAGCGGCGCTCTTCGATGATCGGACGCTCCAGCGGAGCCTCCTTCCACGCGTCGCCTACGATCTCTTCGAGGTAGTGGTTGTAGAGGATGCCGCCCATCACGTTCTTCGAGCCCGGCCTGGCACCCCGCTCCAGCAGGGCGACCTGTAGCCCGGCCTTGGCCATAGTGATCGCGGCGGCCGAGCCTGCCGGACCGGCGCCGACGATCACGGCGTCGAACTTTTCCTCGTCAGCCATTTACGCAAATTGAAACTCATTGGGCTGACGGGCGGCGCCGGCTCAGGCAAGTCGACCGTGTCCGCGATGCTTCGGGAGCTCGGCGCGACCGTCATCGACGCCGATGACGCTGCCCACGCCGTGTACGAGCCCGGCAGTCCTGGCTTCGACGCGGTGATTCACGAGTTCGGGCCAGAGTACGCCCGTGATGGGCGCATCGATCGCGCGCGGCTGGGCGCGCTCGCCTTCCACGACGCCGGCGCCCGCGGACGCCTGAACGCGATCGTGCACCCTCTCGTTCGCGATTGGATGGCCGCCCGTACCGTCGAAGTGGTTGACCGCGGCGCGGAGGTCGTCGTCCACGACGTGCCCTTGCTGTTCGAGAACGGGCTCGAAGGACTCTATTCGACCCTCCTGCTCGTCTACGTCCCCGAGGACGTGCTGCTGGAGCGCCTCGTTCAAGGCCGCGGCCTGACCGAAGACAGGGCCCGCGCGATGATCGCCGCCCAGATGCCCATCGAGGAGAAGCGCAAGCTCGCGCATCACGTGATCGACAACAGCGGCAGCCGCGAGGCGACCCGACAGCAGGTGGAGCGGATCTGGAGAGATGACCTCGCGGTCAGATGACGCCCGTGCGCTGCAGCTCCTGGTAGCGCGATGAATCGACCCCGAGCTCGGCCAGCACCAGCGCTGTGTGCTCGCCGAGCCGCGGCGCCTCGCCGCCGACGTGGCGAAGCCTCTGGCGCGCCGCAACTTGAGGATGTGACATCACCTCGTCCAGCTCCAGCACCGGTTCACAGCAAACGTCGGATCCCGCGAGCTCCTTCTCCCACTCGGACCGGGTACGTGATGCGAACAGCTCCTCGAATGCGCGGTGGACCCCTTCGCCGTCTTTACCTTCCGCGAACTGTTGATCGATGAGCTCCGGACGGCCGACCGTGCTGCACAGAGTGGCCCAGAACTTCGGTTCCAGCGCGGCGACGCTGTAAAAGCCGCCGCCCTGGCATGCGTAGACGCGGTAGCAGGCGTACCGGCCGGTCAGCCGCTGGTCTCCTCTCCCGACTGCCTCGCCACCCGCTCGCGCGGCGAACGCCAGCGCGAGCCAGCTGACCGCGCCGTCGGTCATCGATACGTCGATCCAGCGCCCCTCGCCTCCTCGTTGGACCGCCACCAGCGCTCCAAGGATTGCCACCGCCGGCTGAAGTCCGCCGCCGCCGATATCCGCCACCTGGACGGGCAGTGGCACGGGCGGCCCCTCTTTCTCGCCGTTGAGACCCAGCGCGCCGGCCGTTGCCATGTAGTTGAGGTCGTGCCCGGCGCGGGATGCGAACGGACCGTCCTGCCCGTATCCGGTGATCGAGCACATGACCAGGCGTGGGTTGCGCTCGTGCACGACATCCCAACCGAGGCCGAGGCGCGCCATCACACCGGGCCGGTTCCCCTCGACGAGGACGTCGGCGTGCTCGACCAGGAGGAGCAGCAGCTCACGCCCCGCCTCTGACTTCAAGTTGAGCGTGATGCTTCTCTTATTGCGATTGATCGCATCGAACAGGGTGCTCTGGCCTTGCACCAGCGGCGGCGTCCAGCGCATGTAGTCGCCGGCGCCCGGTTCCTCGACCTTGATGACGTCCGCCCCCATGTCCGCCAGGAGCATCGTGCAGAAAGCGCCAGGCAAGAGCCGGGTGAGATCGAGAACCCGGATACCACTCAAAGGCATGCGCCAATTCTGGCAACCCAGCTCGAAGGAGGACAAATCCGGTCCCCCGTGCGTTAATACGCCATGAAAGGCCCACGTTCCAGGATGCGTCCCAGCAACCCACGACTCGGCGAGATGACGATCAAGGTCCCGGCACCCTTCGCCGGGATCTCCGACCTGGGCTTCACGGCGCAGTACCGCGCCCAGCAGTTCAACGAACCCCAGCGCGACGTTCCGTTCCTCATCGAGGGCCCGCAGCCGCCGATGCGAAGGCTTGCCGAGCTCCTGCAGCTGCTCAGCGGAACCGACTCGTCGGCCTACGAATGGAGCGACCCGGTGATGCTGAGCGACGAGGTGGTCGTCCTCGCTTTTCGCGACCGCATCGCGAAGGGCACCACGTTGTCGGACGGCGCCGGTGCCGCCGAATATGTGATGAACCTCGTTCGCCCGGTGGTCTTCACCTTCCTGCGCGACTGCGCGATGGTCGCCCACCTGCGCCTGTCCGAGGTGATCGAGATGCGCGTCAGCGCCGACAGGAAATCAGTCGCGGAGCTCACGATGCCGCTCGAAGATATCGTGCAGCCAAACGGCGAGCGGCTGCTCTGGGGCCTCTCCGGGGGCTAGGTCCCTCTAAGGAGTCGGAGAGACTCTCGCGGGGCTCGCGGTCTGCGCGGAGCTCGCCCGTGCGCTGCTGGCCGTCGTCACAGGCGATGCGGCGATCGCCGCCGGTCCCTGGTTCGTGAAGTACAGAGCCAGAGGCACGACGATCATGCCCACGATGACGGTCAGGACGAATGTGACCGCACCCCACTCCCGGCGCAGAACAGACCAGTTCACGAGCGCAGAATTCTACCGAGACTCGGAAGTCGACTAATAGCGAGACCTGGAAGTCGACTAATAGTCGTCGTTGTCGGCCGAGCCGGCGAGGCCTTCCTCTTCCTTCTTCCTGCGCTGGTTCAGGAGGCGGATGAAGTCCTGCGCCCGCGCGAGGGCCTTCCAGCGCTCCGGGAAAAAGTCCTGGACCAGGATCTGCTTGTCCGGCAGCTGATAGACCGTGACGCACCACTTCTGGAGGGTGCGCGAAACCTCAACCTCGAAGTCCTTCTCCGCGGTCTCATACTTGACAACTTTGTCGTCGTCGAACCTTCTTCTTCCTGATACAGCCATAGGTAATTCACTCGGGTGGGCATTCGGCTCATTGAGCGCAATTGATTATAGACCCCGGGTATGGAGGCCCGGCGGTCTCAGTCGGCGTCGAGGAGCTCGCGCAAAAGGGGCGCCAGCTCCTCTCGCAGCCCCTCCCGCTTCATGGCCAGAGTGAGGTTGGCGCGCAGGTATCCCGGCACGGTGCCCGTGTCGTAGTAATCGCCCTCGAACTCGAGCGCCACGACCGGGTGGGTCCCCAGCGTCCGCTTGATGGCGTCGGTCAGTTGGATCTCCTGCCCGGCGCCCGGTTCTGGGTGGCCGAGCTCGGCGAAGACCGCGGGGGTGAGAATGTAGCGTCCGATGATCGCCAGGTTCGATGGAGCCGAGGCTTGAGACGGCTTTTCCACGAGGTCCTCGACCTCGTGGAGCGGCCCCCCAGAAGACTTGACGGCGAAAATGCCGTAGCGACTCACCTGGTCTGGTGGCACCCTGCGGGCGGCAATTACCGTCGCACCTGTGTGGGCGTATGCGTCGATCAGCTGCTTCAGGCAGGGAACTTCGCCAAGAATCACGTCGTCCGGCAGGACGACCGCGCAGGGTTCGTTACCTATGAGTGGGTACGCCTGGTAGATCGCGTGGCCCAACCCCAAGGGCTCCTTCTGTTGAACCCACGCCATATGCACGCGATCGCTCAAAGCGTCGACCTCTTCCAGGATCTTGAGGAGGTCGAGCTTGTCGCGCTCGCGGAGGTAGAACTCGAGCTCGAGGTTGCGGTCGAAGTGATCGACGATGGCGCGCTTGCCCCCGCCGGTGACAAAGATGACCTGTTCGATCCCGCTGGCGATCGCCTCTTCGACGCTGTACTGGATCGTGGGCTTGTCCACGAGCGGCAGCATCTCTTTGGGCTGTGCCTTGGTGATTGGCAAGAACCGCGTGCCGAGGCCCGCTGCCGTGATCACCGCCTTGCGGACTTCCGGCATCGTCACGCGGGGATCTCCGAACGGGACGATGTAGTCATTCAGCACAATCTATCTGTTGACAACACTTGACGGCATCCAGCCCGGTGTGGAGGGACGCCTCGAACGCGTGGTGGAGGGCCAGCTCATCACCCACCACGTCGGTGGCGCGGGCACGTTTGCCACGCCGGCGATGATCGGCCTGATGGAGATCACCTGCCACCGCTCCGTGGAGCGTTTGCTCCCCGAAGGACACACCACCGTCGGCTATGAGGTGCACGTCCGCCACCTGGCCCCCGCGGCCCCTGGGAGCACCGTGGTCGTCACCACCAGGCTGGCCGAGGTAAAGGGCAACAAGCTTTATTTCGACGTCGAGTGCTCTCAGGGCGGGAGGGTCATCGGTTCCGGCATGCACAAACGGGCGATCGTGCCCGCAAGCTTCTAGCCATGCCTTACTGGGACATGATCACGCGTTCGTTCGCCATCGCATGGCGCCATAAGTACCTGTGGCTGCTGGCTTTGTTTGCGGGCGAGGGCGGGGGGGCCAGCGCCAACTACAGCTCGTCGGGCCAGTCGAACCCGACGCCTGGAAACGTCCCCAACTTCGCCTCCTTACCACAGCAGGTTGCGGACTGGTTCAGTCACAACTTGGGTGTTGTGGTGGCGGTTGCGGTGCTGATCGTGCTCCTGTCGATAGCATTTTTCGTGCTGGCTGCCGTTTGCGAGGGGGCCCTGGTGCGGGCATCCGCAGAGCACGACCACGAGCGGCCCTTCGGCCTGCGCACGGCCTGGCAGTGTGGGGTTGCGACGATGGGTGCCATCATCCGTTTCCGGCTCCTTCTGATCGCGCTGGGACTCCCCGTGTTCATCGTCCTGTTCGGCCTCGTAGCCGGATTGGTCCTGGCGATCCTCAACCGCAACACCGGTCTGGCGATCGCGCTTGGCGGGCTCGCGCTGCTGGTCTTCCTCGCGGCTTTCGTCTTCGCGATCTACCTGTCCTTTCTGGATCGCCTCGGAATCCGAGCGGCCGTGCTCGAGGTGCTGGGGGCGCGCGCCGCGCTGGTGCGAGGCCACCGGTTGCTTGTGAAACGCCTGGGTCGGGTGCTCCTGGTCTGGCTCCTGTCCATCGCCACATCGATCGTCGTCGGCATCTGCGCCGCCATCGTGCTGGCGATCCTGGTGTTGCCGGCGATATTCCTCGGGGTCTCCGCCTACACCTCCGGATCGGGGTTGTTCTGGCTGGTGCTCGTGGTCGCCGTCGTGATCCTCTTACCGATCGTCCTGGTGGTGGAGGGATTCATCGTGGCGCAGAGCTCCACCTACTGGACGCTGGCCTTCAGGCGATTGGAGATCGACCCGGCGCCGTTCTACGCCTACCAGCAGGTGCCGGCGCCGTCGCCGGGGCCCGCAACGTGAACGGATTGAGACGCTTTCGCGTCAGCCCTTCCGCTTCTTGGTTCGTTTGTCGGCCAGGTGCTGCGCGAGCTTCTTCAGACCAGGATTGACCGCGATCACCTTGGGTCCCCTGACCTTTTTGTCCCGCGCTTTGACGTGCGCGCTTTCGCTCGGGGAGACGCGGTCCAGCTCGTCGCTCACGCGCTGATGGTAGTCACGCCCGCCGACGTCGAGCGAGCCGCCCGGGAGCTACGGCCATACCTCTCACCCACGCCGCTTCAATATTCGCGCGCCTTCACCGACAAGGCGCGGTGCCACGTGTACCTGAAGATCGAGTCGATCCAGCCGATCCGCGCCTTCAAGGTTCGCGGCGCGCTCAACAAGCTGATCCGCATGACCGGCGAGCAGCGTGCCGCGGGGGTGATCACGGCCTCGGCGGGAAACCACGGCCTGGGAGTTGCCTACGCCGCCGCGACCTTCAAGGCGCCCGCCACGGTCTATGTCCCCGAGACGGCCAACCAGCTCAAGGTCGAAGCGATTCGGAGGATGGGCGCCAAGGTGGTTGCCGCGGGCCGGAACTACAGTGGCGCGTACGTCGAGGCCGCGGCCGCCGCCCAGAAGGACGGTGGCGCCACCTTCGTGCACGCGTACGACGACCCCGACGTGGTGGCCGGGCAGGGAACCATCGCGACCGAGCTCCTGTCCGACCTCGAGGACTTCGACACCGTGCTGGTACCGATCGGTGGCGGCGGTTTGATCGGCGGCATCGCCCTCTACCTCAAGTCGAGGCAGCCGAGGATCAAGGTCATCGGGGTCGAGCCCTCCGGGGCGGACGCGATGTCTCGCTCGCTGCGGGCGGGAAGCATCGTCACCCTGGACCGGGTAAGCACCATCGCCGACGGGCTTGCCGCCTCGGCGCCTGGAGAGCTCACATTCCAGCTAGCGCAAAAGTATGTGGATGAGGTGATCCTGGTCGAGGAGCTCGAGATGCTGCGCGCGATCCGGCTGCTGTTCGAATGGGAGCACCTGCTGGCCGAGCCCGCCGGAGCCGCCGCGCTCGCCGCCCTCCTCTACCACCACCGCCCGGTCCCGAATGAAAAGGTGGTGGTCATCCTGTCGGGCGGCAATGTCACCGAGGACGTCATGCTTCGCGCGCTAAAAACGCGCTGACGCGAGTACCCTGAAGCGGTTCCAGACCGAACTGCTGGTGGAGGGGTTAGACGATGAAGGCTTACGTCCTCATCAACGCGTCGCCAGGGCGCGCGCTCGAGGTGGCCAAGAAGATGGAGGGGACGAGCGGCATCACCGCCGCCGACGCCATCACGGGTGAATACGACGTGATCGCGGTCTGTGAGGCGCCGGACGTGAACTCGATCGGCTCCCTGATCGTCGACAAGATCCAGAAGATCGACGGAGTCTTCAAGACGATCACGTGCTTGGCGGTGAAGTAGGAGTCATCTGGGCGGCGGCGGCGAGCGCGGCGGCAACTTCCGGCATCCTCGAAAGCCACGCGGTCATGCGGGGCATCTCCTGTTCGAAGCTGCCGACCGAGGGCGACCACGTGAGCTCGCGCCTGGAGTGAGAATCGTCGTAGAAATGGTGCCTGCCCAGCACGTCCACCGCATAGGTACCGGGCCAGAGGGGCGCGCCAGGCGCCGTTGCCGTCTCCGTCGCGAGCGCTCGCAGGTAGAGCAGGTCGTACGGTAGGTCGACGATCGTGCCGCCGACGCCGACGGCACGCACCGCGGATTCGAGTAGGTCGCGCCAGCTCGAGTCGAACCCTCCGACCAGGTAGCTGTGGCCCGGCCGGCCGCGGTCGGAGGCCGCCAGGCACGCCCGGCCGACGTCAGACGCGGACACGAAGGTCTGCCTGGCGCGACCCCCGGCCGGCAGCCAGACGCGGCCCTTGGCGAGCGAGCCCATGAGGCGGGGCAGGATCCAGTCTTCTCCCGCGCCGAAGATGCGGGCCGGCCGCAGGACGACGACCTCCAGGTCGGCGGCCGACTCCAGCAGCCACTGCTCCTCCCAGAGCTTGAGGCGCTCGAAAGCATGGACGGGCCGCAACTGGGAATTCTCGTTTGCCTGTCCCGGCTGACCAGGGCCGTAGACATCCGCGGTGGACACGTGCACGATGCGCCGGACCCGCGCGCGGCGCGCCGCCGCGACTATGCGCTGCACGAGCGGCGGCGGGCTCTTCCTGAACTGCAGCCGGCGCGCCGGCGACCAGGCCTGGGAGCAGTTGAGCACGACCTCGACGGCGCTGATCGCGTCGGCCATCGTCTCGTCGTCGGCGTCCGCGTTGAGCTCGATGATCGGTACGTCAGCCGCCAGCGCACGCGAAACTTGATCGCCCAGAAATTCCCCCGCGCCGATGACGAGATACACGGCGCCCGATTCTAAGGGCGGCGGCCCCTCAGGCCCTTGGTCAGGGCGAGCCGGACGTTCTCGACGATCTTGGTCACGCGGCTGCTGAGCTCCCACCAGGCGGGAAAATCGGGCTGAATCGGCGGACCGATCGTGACGTCGATCCGGCTGAACGGACGGAGCACGTCGGTGCCGCGCACCGCCACGGGGCAGATCGGCACGCCGGCCTGCAGCGCGAAGTGCCCGATTCCCACTTTCAGCGGCCGCAGGGCCCGGCCGCGGGAGTAGCGGCCCTCCGGAAACATCAGCACGACCCCGTGCCGGTCGAGCACCTGGTAGACGGTCCGCAGCCCGGCCTCGTCGAGCTCGCCGCGGTGCGGAGAGATCGGAAACACGCCGATCAAGGGCAGCAGCCTTTGCTTCCACGCCCGGTTGAACACCGTCTCCCGTTTCGCCATCGTGTAGATCATCGGCACGTCCGGGAAGAACGGGATTATGAACGCGGGATCGAACCACGCCTGGTGGTTGGCGGCGATGATGTAGGGCGGCGCCGGGATGTTCTCGAGGCCGCTCACATCGACGCGAAAGAACATCAGGACCAGCCTCCTGACCATGCGGCGCACCACGCGGTAGAGCCGCGGCGGCCGCATCGGGTACGGGTGGACGAGCGGGTCGAGCGGGCCGGCCACAAGCTCCCGGTACTCCGGGCTTGTGTACTGCTTCCGATCCCTTGCCGGGTCAAGGGGTCCACGCGAACTCACGGCGGGAACACTCGTGAGTTCGTGGGGCTCAGATCAGGCGTCGAGGAATCTGCGGAGGACGCGGTTGAACTCCTCTGGCCGTTCGGCCTGGGGCGTGTGTCCGGCCCCCTTGATCACGGCGAGCTTCGAGCGCTCGATCATCGCGTGGGCCCGTTCAGCGTGTGCGACGGGGAACAGCGGGTCGTCCGCGCCCCAGATGAGCTGAACCGGGATCTGCAGCTCGTTCAACCGCCTCGTCACGTCGTGTTGACCGCCGAACAGCGCCTTCGGCGTCACCAGCGAACGAACCGTGGCGAGATACGCGTCGTGGTAGCCCTCGGCCGCGTAGAGCTCACGGAGATCGTCCAGGTATGCGTCGTCCATCGTCCGTTTGAGGTCGTGGCTGGCCCCCGCAAGCCGGCCGGCCACTCGCCGGATCAGTTGAGACGGGGCCCAGTGCAGCGCGTCGCGCGCAACGCTCATGACCGCCTCACCAAGGCGCGGAATCGTGACCAGGCCGTAGGACATGTGAACGTTGGGGCGCCCGAAGCCCAGGGCGTTCACGAGCACCAGCTTGCTCACGCGGCGAGGATTTTCCAGCGCCAGCTCGAGCGCTATCCGGCCGCCCAGGGAGGCGCCGACGACCGCGGCCGATCGCAGCCCGCGAGCCTGCATGTAGCGTTCGATGAACCGCGTGAAGTACGGGACGCCGTAACGGGCACGAGGCTTCTCGGTGCGACCGAAGCCCGGGAGGTCCGGCGCATAGACTCGATGCCGCTCCGCCGTCGCCTCCAGGTTGAAGCGCCACTCGATGTAGCCGGATGAGCCCAGCCCGTGGATGAACAGGACGGGCGATCCGCGGCCTCCATGCGTGTGGTGCACGCGCAGCGAGCCGAGCTCGGTAAATCCAGAGTGGAGGGTCTTGCGGGGCGCACGCTTCAAAGACTCGATCACCGCTTGGGAAGGATACGGAGCGGCGCCCGCAATCCCGTGATCTTTGAGCCTGACGGGAATCGCGAGGTCTTCGAGCCCTTGATCACGATCACCGATCCAGGACCGACCGCCCTCCACTCTTCCTCCACCCACACCGCTGCGCTGCGCTCGTCGATGCCGAGCAGCGTGTGGCCGGGAAGAGCGGCTTGGGCCGACTCGATCCAGCGGTGGCCGAACGTCTCGAAATGTGGCAGCACCGCCGTCTTCGACATCAACCCCAGGGCATCGATCGCCCTGCGGTTGAATCGATTGGGCCAAGTCGCGCGAACCAACGTGTCGCTGCACAGGGCCATCGCGCCGGCCGACGAGCCCGCGAGGGCGGCGCCGTCTCGCCAGGCCTGGAACATGGACCGCCAGACCGCGGAGTCGCGCAGCACCTGGGCCACCAGGCCCGGGTCGCCGCCGACCAGGTAGAAGAATCCGCCCTTGCGCGCCTGCTCCGCCAGCACCGCCGATTCGGCGTCCTTGCGCTTGAGGACCGGCAGCTCCAGGAGCTCCACCCCGAACTGCTTGAACCACGCGATCGCGTGCTGGACCGACCGTCCCGGCGCCTGGCGCGCGGCGGCCGTCGGCACGACGAAGGCGGGTCCTGGCCGGGCCGCCGAAGCGAGCATGCGGTCCTGCTCTTCGTTGCCGGGATTGAACTCGTCGCCCCCCACGAGAGCCAGTGCTCCGGCCATGATCCGTAGCATATGGTCGTGCCCGACGCATCCATGGTTCGGGTGCGAATCGCGCCCAGCCCCACCGGCTTCGCTCACCTGGGCACGGCCAGCACCGCCCTCTACAACATCCTCTTCGCCCGCGCCAACGGCGGGACCTTCGCGCTGCGCATCGACGACACCGACGCCGAGCGCAACCGCCCCGAGTACGAGCTCCTCATCTATGAGTCCCTGCGGTGGCTCGGCCTCGATTGGGATGAAGGCCCAGACAAAGGCGGCCCGTACGCCCCGTACCGCCAGTCCGAGCGGCTGGACCTCTACAAGCAGCACGCTGCCCAGCTGCTCGCGGACGGGAAGGCGTATCGCTGCTACTGCACCCCGGAAGAGCTCGACGCCGAACGCAAGCAGGCGCAGGCGGAGAAGCGGCCCTACAAGTATTCGCGCCGCTGCTTGACCAATCCTCCGACGGGACGGGCCGAGTTCACCGTGCGCTTCAAGGTCCCCGGCGGCGAGGTGAAGTTCAAGGACATGATTCGTGGCGACATGAGCTTCGACTCGGACCTGATCGGCGACTTCATCATCGTCAAGTCAAACGGCTATCCGGTCTATCAGTTCGCCAGCCCTGTGGACGACGCCGTCATGAAGATCAGCCACGTGATCCGCGGCGAAGAGCACCTTTCGAACACGCCTTACCACCTGATGTTGATCGACGCGCTCGGCTACGAGCGACCGACTGCGTATGCGCATATGCCTCTGATCCTGGCGAAAGACGGGACCAAGATGTCGAAGCGCAAGCATCCCGAGACCAACCTCGCCCTCTATCGCGAGCAGGGCTACTTGCCCGAGGCGCTGATCAACTATCTGGCTCTGCTGGGCTGGAATCCTGGCACGTCGCAGGAGATCTTCACGTTCGACGAGCTCGTCCAGGCTTTCTCGTTCGACCGCGTGCAGCATGCGGGAGCGCGCTTCGATTGGGAGAAGCTCAACTGGATCAACGGCGAGTACATCCGCAGGCTCGACGACGAGGAGCTCGTGCGACGGCTTCAGCCGTTTCTCCCGAATCTCGATGAGGCGACGATCAGGCGCGCGGTGCCGGCTCTCAAGACCCGCATGGCGAAGCTGGCCGATGCGGCGACCCTGCTGGAATACCTCTGGACCAATCCTCCGGCCCCAGCCCTCGAACCCGAAGCACTTGAGCGTGTGCGCGCCGCGATCGCGGTTTTGAACGACGTGCCGTGGGAACAACAGGCGATCCACGACTCGCTGATGGGAGTGGTCGAAAAATCCGGCCTGGGCCCCAACAAGACCTTCATGCCGATCCGCCTCGCCGTGACGGGCAAGAAGATCTCACCGCCGATCGACTACACGCTTGCGCTCCTGCCCAAGGAAGTTGCGATGTCGCGGCTGCAGCGCGTGGCGGGAGTGACCGCATAAATGCCGCTCACCATCGTCATCGACCTCAACCCAAACCTCTTTCGCATCGGGCCCTTCCTGATCACGTGGCACGGAGTGTTCGCGGTGCTGGGCATCCTTGCCGGCGCGCGACTTGGACTGTGGCTCCTGGAGAAGGACGGCGTCGACACCACGCGCAGCGCGGATGGCGTGGCCTGGATGGTGGTCGTCGGTCTCGTTGGGGCGCGGCTCCTCTACGTCTGGGAGAACTTCAAGCTCTTCGCCGGCGGGCAGATCCTTCGGGTCTTTGCCTTGACCGAGGGCGGAATCAGTCAGTGGGGCGGGCTCTTCGGCGCCGCGGCCGGCGCGTACATCTGGTCTCGCCGCGCGAAGTTCTCCTACTGGAAGCTCATCGACGCCAGCGGCGCCGCCGCGATGATCGGCCTGGCCATCGGCCGCATCGGCGACGTGATCAACGGCGAGCACCACGGCACAGCGACCAGCGTGCCATGGGGCGTCGAGTACGTGAACCCGGCCACGCTGGGTGAGCCTGGGTTGGTGGTGCATCCCGAGGTCGCCTACGAGATGGTCCTCACGCTTGCGCTGCTGGGAGCCTTGCTTCCATTTCACCAGCGCTTGAAGGCGCGGCTGCCGGATGGCGTGCTGGGGCTGATCTATCTCGGTCTCTACGCGATTGGGCGGTTCTTCCTCAGCTTCTATCGCACCGATCCGGCGGTGTTCCTCGGACTGCGGCAGGCGCAGCTGGCGTCGCTGCTCATGGTGGCGATCGCGGTCGTCGCCATCCCTCTGCTCTACCGGCGAGCGCGTGCCGCCGGCAAGCCCACCGTTACCGAGGCGGCTGCGGTCTAACCGCTTTCACCAAGCGCTGGGCCAGACCTGGCGCCTCCGGGTCGTGCTTGAAGTACACGTGGACGTCCTCGTGCGCGGCGGCCGCCGACCGCACCTCCTCGATCCACGGGCGAAGAGACGCGGTCGTGTAGCCGCGCCGAAGGCGGAAGTAAGCCACCGGCCCGAGGTCCATCACGGGCGCCCGCGGCCACTTCTCCTCGTCGGTGACGACCAGCGCTCCGCGGTGCGCGCGTATCACGCGATAGGTCTGTTCGCAGAACCACGATTCATGGCGGAACTCCGCGGCGGCCGGACGCGCGAGCGCGGCGAGCAACGAGTCGAGCAGACCGAGGTTCAGCTGGCGCGCCGGCGGAAACTGCAAGAGGATCGGACCAAGGTGCTCGCCCAACGGTGCCAGCCGCTTGCTGAAGATGCCGGCGAGCCCAACCCGATCGAATCCTTCCGCGGAGTAGGTCAGGCCACGAGCGGCCTTCATGCAGAATCGAAAGCCGGGGGGCGTGGTCGCAGCCCAGTTCGACAGCGCGTTCTCTGGCGGGGTGCGATAGAAGCTGCCGTTGAGCTCGACCCCGTTGAGACGCTCCGCGTAGTAGGCGAGCATCCGCGAGCCAGACAGCGTTGCGGGATAGAACTTTCCCTTCCAGCCTGGGTAGCTGAAGCCGGACGTCCCGGCGTAGATCAAGAAACCGCGACCTTGCCGCGCATCACGCGCTCGTGCAGCTGGCCGCACGCCGCGTCCGCTTCACGCCCGCGGGTGTCGCGCACCGTGACGTTGAGGCCCTGAGCCTCGACCATCTCTTTGAAGCGCCGGATCGCGGCACGGTCGGGGGCTTTGAAGGGCGTGTCCTCAACCGGGTTGAATGGGATCAGGTTCACGTGCGCGAGCTTCCGGCGCAGCAGCGACCCGAGCTCCTTCGCGTCCTGCTCGGTGTCGTTGACGCCGGCCAGCAGCACCCACTCGTAGCTCACGCGCCGGCCCGTCTTGGTCGCATAGCCCTGGGCGGCGCCCACCAGGTCACGCACCGGGTACTTGCGATTGATCGGCACAAGCACGTCGCGCAGCTCATCCCGAGCCGCATGCAGTGAGATGGCCAGCGTCACGGGCAGCCCCTCACCGGCAAGCTGCTCGATCCTCGGGATCAGGCCGCTGGTCGACACGACGATGCGACGCGGGCTGATGCCGAGCAGCTGCGGGTCCGCCATGCGGCGTACCGATTCGAGCACCGCCGCGTAATTGGCCATGGGCTCGCCCATGCCCATGAAAACGACATGCGACAGGCGCCGCTCCTCTGCGGTCAGGACGCGGACGGCGTCGACCGCCTGCTCAACGATCTCGTGCGCTTTGAGGTTGCGGCCGAAGGGAAACTTGCCGGTCGCGCAGAAAGGGCAGCCGATGGGGCATCCCGCCTGAGAGGAGATGCACAGCGTGGAGCGATCGGAGTACCGCATCACGACCGCCTCCACCGAATGCCCGCCGTCGAGCTCGAAGAGCGTCTTGGTCGTCAGCGCGCCGTCGGCCTGGTTGAGGGCGACCGGTCGCAGCGAGGTGATCCTGAAATCTCGCTCCAACGCCTCGCGAAGCGCCTTGGGCAGATCGTGCATCTCCTGGAACGAGGCTGCCCCGCGGGCCAGCCATCCCCAGATCTGCCGTCCGCGATACACGGGCAGATCGTTGGTCACCAGCCACGCTTCGAGCTCGTCCGGTGACAACGACAGAATTGCCGGCTTCAGGTCGACCACGGCGCCTACGATACCGGCGCCTCGAAAGTTTCCCCGTCTCCGTGGCCGGTCGAGCGGACCGCGCCGTCGTCGATCAGCTTGCGCAGGTGCGCGCGCATCGTCATCTCGGCGGCGACCAACAGCTGCTGGTCCAGATCACCATAAACGCGGCGGGTCAGCTCCTGTGCGGTGCCGCCACCGCGCCTCACCTGCCACAGCACCTGGGCCTCCCGTTCGAGGCGGTGCTCGCGGTACTCGTGGATCTTTCCCATCGCATCTTCGACCGGGTCCCAATGGCCGGGAAACAGGAGCCGGGGGCGCAGCGCGGCGACCCTGTCGAGCGAGCGCAGGTAGGCGGCCACGTCGCCTTCCGGGTAGGTAACCATCGAGCTCCCGCGGCCGAGGATGAGGTCGCCGGTGAACAAGACCCGGTCCTCCGCAAGCCAGAAGCACAGATGGTCGGCACTGTGTCCAGGCGTATGGAGCGCGGTCACGTTCAACGTGCCGACGCGAACCACGTCATCGTCGGCGAGCTCGGGAAACCGACGGACCGAGGCATGGTGCGCGGCGGCAACGCGCTCCGCGAGGGGCAGGTGATCGGGATGTGAGTGCGTGACCAGCACCACGCCGACCGTCGCCGCCCCGATCCGTTCGTTGATCGCCGCGAGATGACTCTCATCGTCGGGCCCGGGGTCGATCACGGCGAGGACCGGTCCCGCCTCGACGATCCAGGTGTTCGTCCCCGGACCGGTGTACGGCCCCGGATTGGGGGCAACAACGCGATGCACTAGAGCCACGGCCACGGCTCCTCAGTCATCAGCGGGAATGATGGGCCGGCAGGTAGATGTCCGCCCCATCACGCCGGGCGGTGTCGAGCCAACCGTCGAGGTGCGTGTCAACGATCAGCCGCAGGAGCGGTTCGCCCATCTCGGGCACAGGCATGGGGCGCCGAGGGCGAGCGGCATCGATGCGCACCCTCCACCACGAGCCCATGGGCTCGGCCGCGATGCTCAGGCCGTCCGGACCCAGCCAATCCTTGGCGCGGGTGAAAGCTTCGACCAGCGCGGGCTCCGACCCGAGCACCACGGCGCTTGCGGGTAGATCGCGCGCAGCAAAAGGGGTGGCCAGGTTGAGCACCGCACCGAGCACGACTCCGCGCGCACCGTCCTTCGACTGGACCGCCGCAGCCTCCAGGGCGGCCGCCCGGCGCGCGACCTCCTGCGCCTGCTCGTACACGGCCTCGAGCATTTCCGGCCGGCCGAAGGCGGACTGGCGCGCCGACTCCTGCAACGCGAGGACTGCCGAACGGAGCTTGTGGCCAAGCCGCGCGAGGAGGTAAGCGCGATGCTCGTCGACCATGAGCTGGCCGAGCTCGGCGCTGCGCCGCGCAGGGCCGAGGCCTCCTTCGCCGGCCCAACCGACGAGGCGGCCACCGAGGCTGAGGGGCTTCCACGGCCCACCCGGCGGCGGAAAGTCGAAGTCGGCGGGTCCGTGACGCCGGTGGTCGGGGATCGACTCCATTCCACCGCCGACTCTCACCCACATCGGCGCGGCGGCGTTCATTGGTTGCTTAACGGTAGTGGAGTGGGACCCCGGGGTCAGCGCGGCATCCGTGCAGGTACCGTGAACTTGAACGTCGTGCCGTTGCGGTCGCTCGACGCGACCCAGATCCGTCCGCCGAACGATCGCTCGACGACGAGACGGCAGAGATACAGGCCCAGGCCGAGCCCCCCCTGGGAGCGGTTGCGCCCGGCCGGCCCGGTCTTCTCGAACAGCGACTCGAGGCTGGCGGAGGGCAGGCCCTGGCCATGGTCGGCGACCGTGATCTCGAGCCAGCCGCGGTTCAGCTGTCGCGCCTCGACGCGCACGGGCCCATCGGTGTACTCCAGCGCATTGCCGATCAGGTTGGTGAGCACCTGGCCCAGGTGGGTGGATTCGCATTGGGCAGGCGCCAGACCCGGGGGCAGGCTGACCTCAACCGCGGCCGAACGCTCCTGGTATCGATGCAGCAGGACGCCCATCACGCCTTCGATCGCGGAACCCAGATCCACCGCCTCGGGGGTGGGCTCGAAATGCCTCGTCTCGAGCTTGGCGATGATGAGCTGGCTTTCGACCAGGCTGAGCAGGCGGTCCGACGATTCGTAAGCCTCCTGCAGCAGCTCGCGCCGGCCGGCCGCGTCGATCGTGTTGTCCCACTGCATGATCCCGGCCAGCGTGTTCTTCATTGCGGCGGCCGGGCTGCGGACCTCGTGGCCGATGGCTCTCAGCATCAGGTCCTTCGCTTCCAGCGCGATTCGCTGCGCGGTCACGTCTTCGTGCAGCGTCAGGATGCCCGCGGGCTCTCCCTCGAGCCCGGGGATCACGACACGGCGGACGTGGACCGTGCGGTCCGGGTCGTGCATGTGGAGCTCGAGCGTGCCGTCCGACTCGCCGTTCTCGCTGAGGATCGCGCCGGCCGCCGAGTAGATCTCGGCCGGTTTCCGCCCCGGCATCTCCGATGCCTGGAGGTTGTAGATCGATTCGACCTCCGGGTTCGCGTATACGATGCGGCCGGCGGCATCCTCGAGCATCACGCCCACCGGCGAGTGGCGGAGGATCGCGTTCATCATCCGGCGCTCTCGATCCAGCGCGTCGACCAGCTCCAGCTGGCCGATCAGGACCGCGGCCTGGCCGGCGAGAACCGCGCCGAGGCGCCTGGTCTCAGCCCCGCCGCCGGTCATCCTCGCGACCAGCAGTCCCGCGAGCCCGCCCTCAACCTGGATCGGGATGGCGAAGGCATCCGGCGGAGCGCCAAGTAGGTCAAGCAGCGCGCGCAGCCGGCGACTTCCGGCAGGCGACGAGACCGCACGCAGCAGCTGCCCGCTGTCGCTCACCGGGACTTTCGGGGTCTCCTCGCCGTCGTCGGAGCGCCGTACCAGCTGTCCGTCCTCGAGCAGCCAGAGCTCGCCCTGCGAACCGGCCAGCGCGTTGCTGACCAGCCTTCCCATCTCCGAACGCGCTCGTTCCGGCTCGGTCGGGGTCAGCTTGGCGAACGCGGCCACCGCTTCCAGCGTGCGAATGCGGCCTCGGGTTTCCGCGACAAGCCTGGAGTTCTCGATAGCGACCGCCGCGTGACGGGCAAAGTCGAGAGCGGCCGAGGTCGGTTCGGCGAGGTGAGTCGAGGCGTGTACCGACCCGATGGCTCCGACGAGACGGTCGCCATACCACAACGGGATCAGGCTCCACGCATGTCCGTGCGTGGTGCCGCTGACGAGACCTGTTGGTGCATCGCGCCAGCTGTCCTCTGAGCTGAGCCCGGCCCAGGACAGGACCTGCTCCGCCGCCGAGTCGCCTGTGCCACGTGTGCCGCTGATCCGGCCCTCGAGGTCGAAAGCCCAGCACACCGCGCCCGCGCACTCGAGCATCGTCCGCGCCTGTTCGGCGATGTTTGCCACCACGCTCATGAGCTCGTGGCCCGCAAGCGCCGCCAGCTCCTGGATGCGCACCGACTGTGCCAGGGCCAGTTCGTTGGCGTGGTGGAGGCGCATCGTGCGCAGCGCGATGCCGACCACGGGTGCGGCTGTCTCGAGCAGCTTGAGGTGTGCCGGCTGGAAACGGCCGCCGTCGTTGCGGATCGCGGCGATGCCCGCGACAACTCGCTCGTCTTGCGTGATCGGCACCCAGGCGACATGGCTTGGCGACCGGCTGAAGATGTAGCCTCCGATCGGACCGTCGAGGTCGGCGGGCTCGGCCGGCCCGACGTCGAGCACCATCCCTCCGTGTTCGATCATCCTGCGGAAGAACGGCGCCTGAGACATCGAAACCGGCCCGACGGCGGCCGCCTCGCCGCCCCGCTCGCCGGTAAACCCGGCCATGTCGCCGGCCACATCGAGGTACGCGAGGGCCATTTGCGTCGCCTCGAGGTACTCGGAGACGACCGAGAAGATCGCCTCTGCGATCTGGCGCTCGTCAGCCGCCCCGGCGACGCCCATCTCGAGGACGTGGAGCGCCTCGAGCCGCGCCCGCTCGGCCTGCGCCTGGGCGAAGTGGTCGGCGTTCGCAAGCGCCAGGCTCACGTGCGCGGCGACGTCCTGGAGAAGCTTGACGTGCCATTCGTCGAACGCTCCCTCTCGATACGACTGCAGGGATAGCATGGCCGTGATGCGGTCGCCGCTCAGCACCGGCACCCAGACGAACGAGCGCGAAACCATGCGGCGGCCCGTCGGCGGTCCGGACACGAAAACGGCGGCCCCGCGCCCGACCGTCCACCGCTCCCGCTCCAGGTCTTTGCGCTGGAACGTGCGCGCCCATGGCGAGACGCGAACCAAGACTGGCTTTCCAGTCTCGTATGCCTCGCGCGATGGACCGGTGACCGCGAGGGCCACAGGCGGCACCACCTCTTCGACGCCGGCGACGTACTGATAGCCCTCGGCGACCGGCCCGTCCGGAGTTTGCGTGATGGTGGCGAGAATGAAGCCGTCGAACTTCAGGAAGGTCGAGAGCTCCTCGCGAAGGGTGCGCATGATCGACCAGCGGTCGAGGCTCGAAGCGAGCCTGCGTCCGATCGAGTTGACGACCTCGAGCCTTCGCCTCTGGTCCTCGATCGCCTCGTAGCTGCGCGCGTTGCGCAGGGCAAGCGTGACCTCGTCCGAGACCAGCTCGAGGAAAGCCGCCGTCGAATCCTCATACGCATACGGCCGAGAGCACCGGATGCCGAACGCCCCCTTCGCCACGCCACCCTCTTTGATGGGCACCCACAGCGACGAGGACGGCTGGTGGACGATCAAAGGTTTCGAGTCGCGCATCACAGTCCGCGCGGCGGCGTTGATCGGAGACCGCGTTGGAAGCCAGCGTGCGGTCGGGGCCGAATCCGCTTCGACGTGCATCAGCCGCACGCGGTCCGTCCCGTCGTCCTGCATCGCAACCATCTCGAGAGCATCCACCGGCAGTAGCTCGCGCAACGTGGTGTGGAGCCCGGTGATCACGCTCGCCTCGTCGAGGGTCGACGCCATGGCGCGCGCAATGCTGTTCAACGCCTCCAGGCGGCGGGCCTGGTTGCGCGTCAGCTCGTTGAGCGACGCATTCTTGAGGAGCACACCCACGCGGCGGTGGACCTCTTCCAGGAAGGCGACCTCAGTGGGCGGTACGCGGCGCTTGCGATAGCACTGGTAGATGACGCTGCCGATCAGCTCGCCCTGGTGCTCGACCGGGATCCAGACCGCCGTCTTGGTGTTGCGCCCGACGCCTGGCCCCTTGCCCACCTGCTGGCCCCTGGATGCGCCCCCGAGGACAGCCGAGCGGGGATTGGCGTACTGCCGGGCGAAGATGGAGTCGCGCAAGGGGCGCCGGCGAACGTCCTGGAGCACCCCGGAGTCGATCGCCAGCGATCGAAACCAACCCTCGCGTTCCAGCACGTGCAGGTTGATGACGTCGTAGGCGAACCTCGGATGCAGCCCGCGGTACAGGACCTGCACCAGGTCTGCCTCAGTGACGCAGCTGCCGAGCTCGTGGATCAGCGCCGACGACGAGGGCCCCAACCCGTCCTTCGACCGTCGCGGCGCCGCTTTGGGCCTTGACGGGGCGCCCTTCACCGGCCTGGAAGGCGCATGCGACCTGGCGCCTGGCCGGGCTGAACTGGGCATTGCCACGGATACACTAACCCCGTGCCGTTCACTCCGCCCAAACCGATCGCGCCCACGCCCGAGGATCTGAAGGGCTCAACCGTGTTGGTCGTAGACGACGAGCGAGCCTGGCGGGTGATCCTGGAGACGGACCTGCGAATGCTCGGCTACAAGGTGTCGATGGCCGAGGACGCCGACCAGGCGCTGGAAAAGGCTGAGTCGGACCAGCCCGAGGTTGCCATCATCGACCTGATGCTCCCCGAGCCGATGGACGGATGGGGCCTGCTCAACGAGCTGAGATCTCGCGGACAGAAGGTGCCGGTCATCTTCTACACCGCGTATCCGGTCTTCCCCTCCGGGACCGACGACCCGGACGTGGTCGGATACATGAGCAAGGCCATCGACCGGGCGGACCTGTACGCGCTGCTGCCCGCGGCGATCCGGCGCTCGCGGGAGCGCCGAACGACAGAGGCGAACTCTTAGCTTGCTACCAGCTGAGGTAAGACATGGCGTCCTGCCAGTTCGCGCCCGATGCGAGCGCCAGAACTGCGATGACCGCCAAAGCGAAGGCCACGCCTCGAATCTTGTTGCCCCAAGTCATCCCCAATGTACCCCTTTGTTTTTCCAACCGATGCCAGGACCGACTGAGAGTATGGGCTGAGCGATTCGTATTAGCGTGTTCGCATTTAGTCAATAATCGTTAAAAATCATGTACAGGTATCCTTGGAAAAACCAAGCATAACGGGCCGCGGACGCGGACAAACGCGGAGCCGCGAGGTTCGGCTGCCGCCGCTGCCGCCCGGCCTCGAGGTCTACCGCCCGGCCGACGTGCTCGGTTCGTCTGTCCTGGTGGTCGAGGACGAGGCCGCCATGCAGCAGCAGCTGAGGATCGACCTGCACGACCTCGGGTACCGGCCCTCGGCCGCCTCATCGGCGCCCGAGGCGCGCCAGCTGCTCGAGCGGGAGCGGGTTGCGGCCGTCCTGCTCGACCTCGTCCTGGACGAAGGCGAGGATTCGGGTTTCGAGCTGCTGCAGTGGATCCGCCACCATCATCCCGGCCTGCCCGTCATCGTCCTCTCCGCGGCCCAGGTCAACTCCGCGTCGATCCGCAAGGCTTACGAGCTGGGCGCGAGCTCGTATTTCGTCAAGGGCAACGTTCCGATGGCCCACATCTACTCCGACCTCGCGGCCCGGCTGGTCGAGCGCGGGACGGGCCGCCCCGGCAGCTATCGCTTCGGGGGCCTGGAATTCGATCCGACCGGGCGAACGGTCAAGTTCGGTCGTGGGGAGATCCACCTCACGCAGCAGCAGACCGCCATCGTGCTCTTTCTCGCCCAGGGCTCAAAGTCCGCGACGGCGCGCGACCTGATCGAAGCCGGGCTCTTTCGAAGCAACGCCGCGCACTCGACAGTGCACTCCGCGCTGCTGACGCTGAGGCGGCGCCTCGACGAGCTCGAACCAGGCCTTGGGCAGAAGTTCGTGCGGGCGACGGCGCGTGGCTACCATCTGGTCGCCCTTCATGACTGAAGAACAGGGAACGACGCCGCTGCCGAGCCGGTCGGTCATCGACGAGGTGATCGAGCTCAGGCGTCACTTCCACCGCCACCCGGAGGTGAGCTTCGGCGAGCACGAGACGAGCCGGCAGCTCGGTGAACGGCTGCGCCAGCTCGGCCTCGAGCTCAAACGGTGTCCGACCGACACCGGAGTCGTCGCGCTGCTCGACACCGGCAAGCCGGGAAAGACGGTGATGCTGCGCGCGGACATAGACGGGCTGCCGATTCACGAGGAATCGGGCGTGGACTTCTCGTCGCGGACCGACGGGAGGATGCATGCGTGCGGGCACGACGCGCACATGGCGATCATGATCGGCGTCGCGCGGACGATCGTCGACCGCATCTGGGACGTGACTGGCCGCTACCTCTTTGTGTTTCAGCCGGCCGAGGAGATAGTCGAAGGCGCGAAGGCGATGATCGCGAAGGGACTGCTCGACGAGCACCATCCCGACTCGGTCATCGGGCTTCACATCGCGAGCTTCCTCGAATCCGGGACTGTCATCTCAAAGCCGGGTCTGATGTGGGCGGGATCAGATGCCTTCGAGATCGGGTTCTCCGGACCCGGTGGACACGGCGGCATGATGGGACGCCGCGGCAACGTCCTGGCGGCGCAGGCGTTTTTCATCGAGCGCTTGCACACCGTCGTCGAAGGGCTCGAGCAGGACGGAGTGCAGTGCCACACGACGGTCGGCGACATCAGGAGCGACGGAGCCTGGAACATCGTGCCGCGCGGCGTGGTCGTCAAGGGCAGCCTGCGCACTTTCAACGCGCCCCTCCGCGAGCAGGCGCTCGTGCGCTTGAACGACCTGCTGCGTGAGACCGACAGCGAGTTCGACGTGCACTCGAGCCTCGACCTGGTTCATGGAACGGTGCCGCTGATGAATGAACCGAACGTCACGAGAACGGTCCTCGACGTGGGGCGATCGCTGATCGGCGACCGGGCGAGCATCCTCGGCCGTCCGCTCACCGTGAGCGACGACTTCGCGGAGTTCCTCACCCGCATCCCGGGCTGCTACTTCATGCTCGGTGCGATGCCCAAAGGCGAACCTCCGACCGCGCACCACTCGCCCGGGTTCCGCATCGACGAGGAGGCCCTGCCCATCGGCGTCAAGGTCCTGGCGGGAGCGGCTGCTCGACTCGCGGCTGAGTAGCCGGCGGTGCTCTGGATCGGCGCTCTTGGGATCGGCCTGGTCGCGGGCTTCGCGAGCGGAGGGCGCATCGACAACCTTGCCCGCCTTCGTTTTCGATGGCCATGGTTGGTCGTGGCCGTGCTCATCGTGCGGGAGGCTGGGCTCGTGACTCCGCTCCGCAATGTCGACGGCATTCAGTACGTCTACGCGGCCGCGCTCGCGGCGCTGGTCGCCTGGACGGTCTGGCAGATCCCCCGAATCGCAGGGATCGGGCTCGTCACGGCCGGCAGCGCTCTCAACCTGCTCGTGATCGCGGCCAACGGAGGCCGCATGCCGGTGGCGGCGGACCTGGCCGGCTCGCTGGCACAGCTCGGACACATCGGCCAGTACACGCTCATGTCGTCGAACACCCAGCTCAACTGGCTCGCGGATTGGATCGCCCTTCCGGGCACCATCGGTCGGTTGCTGCCCGAGGCGTACAGCCCGGGGGATGTGATCGTCGCGATTGGAATCGGGGTCATCGTCGCCCTCGCGATGCGATCTCGCGCGGGGTCCGCGGAAACCCGGGCACGTATAGTGAGTGACCCGCCGTGATCATCTTCTGGATCTTCACGCTCTTCGTCGGAAGCTCAGCCTTCGCCTTCGCGCTGATCTGGCTGCAGCTTGGCATCGGGTGGTCGCTCGTCTACGCGCTTGTCGCCATGCTCGTCTGCCGCGGGCTGCTGAGCATCGTCCGGCGCTGGCTGATCGTGCGCGAGCGGGTCACACCAGAAACCGACGTCCTGCAGCGAACCGTCGAAACGAACCGGGCGATCTTCTGGAAGCGAGCGCTCTGGCTCACGGTTGTGCCCGGCCTCTATTTCGCCGTCATGTACCTCATCTTCGGATCGACGCCCCTGGACGCTCTCGCCGTCCTTCCAACGCTCGCCCAGTCCATATTCACCAACCTGCTCTATGTCCTGTTCCTGATCGTGGCCCAATTCATGATCTTCTTCCTCCCTATCTACATCTACACGCGCATCGGCAAGACGATGATCAACCCCGACGACGCGAACTTCGGAGTGAGCATCGAAGACGTCCGCGGGCAGAAGCCCGCAGTCGAGGAGATGCGGCGCATTTTGAGGTTGATCGAGCACGGCAGGCTGTACGTCAAGGCGGGCGGGAAGCGCGAGCGCGGCGTGCTCATGGTCGGACCTCCCGGCACCGGGAAGACGATGCTGGCTAAAGCCATCGCCTCGTCGCTGCACGTGCCCATCTACATCGCCGCGGGTGGTTCGTTCGCCGGCATGTTCCTCGGCATCGATGCGCTGAGCGTCTACCTGATGGTGCGCGCGGCGCGCAAGCGGGCCAAGATCTGGGGCGGCTGCATCGTCTTTATCGACGAGATCGACGCCCTCGGCCAGGCGCGATCCGGTACGGGGGGCGCCGGCGGCGGAATGATGGGTGGCATGGGCGGGATGTTCGGCGGCGGCCAGCTCGGTTTGAACATGCTGCTGGTCCTAATGGACGGCATCGACAACCCGGGGATGATGGTCAGGCAGGCTCGCGCGCTCGTGAACCTGACGCTGGACGGGCTGTTCCTTCCCCGCCTGATCGCATTCAACGGCACCCGCTTGAACCTGCGAATCAAGGCGCTCAAGGCGCCGGCCTACAACATGCTGTTCATCGGCGCGACCAACCGGGCTTCGGTGCTTGACGAAGCGCTGACGAGGCCCGGCAGGTTTGGACGCCAGATCGTCTTCTTGAGACCGAACCGCGAGAGTCGCAAGGACATTGCCGACCTGTATTTCGCAAAAAAGCAGCACGACCCTTCTCTGGACACGCCCAGCCGGCGCGAGGAGTTCGCGCGCATCACCGAGGGCTACTCGCCCGCTGACATCGAGCAGGTGCTGTCGTTGGCGCTGCTGTACGCATTCGAGGAAGGACGGGATTCATTCCAGTGGAAGGATCTCCGTGAAGCTATGGGCAACGTCGAAGCAGGCCTCGCGATCCCGGTCGAATACAACGAGAAGGACAAGATCCGCATCGCTCGCCACGAGCTCGGGCATGCGATCGCATCGCACTTCTTCAAGACCGACCACGGCCACGTCCGGCTCTCGGTTCGACGCCGCGCGGACCCGCGCCTCGGCGAGATCGGTGGGTATCACCTCTCGATTCCGACCGAGGAGCAGTACTCGAAGTTCCGATCACAGTTCGCCGCGGACATCCGCCACGCCCTCGGCTCAATTGCATGCGAACGCGTCTTTTACGGCGAGAACACGGCCGGAGTTTCCGAGGATCTGCGGATGGCCACTGCCGCCGCCTCCCGCATGGTGGGAATCATCGGCATGGGCGCAGAGGATCTCGATCCTAAGCAATCCATCCAGGCGGCCAACTTCGGTGAGCAGATGATCTCCATCGCGGAGATCTCGAAGGGCATGCACGAACAGTCCACGTGGGAAGGGGCGGTGCTGAGCAATCCCCGGTCGCGTCGAGTCGTCGCGCAAATCTTGGGATCGGCCTATATCGACGACTGGCGCCTCATGTACGTCAACAAGGACGCCATCGACCTGGCGGCCGAGGCGCTGCTCAACCAGGGCGGCGAGCTGGTGGGCGACGAAATCGCGGGCGTGCTCGACTCCGTCGGCCTTCGCGCCCCTACCGCGGCGGACCCATACCCCGAGGACATGCCCTCCGTCCCCGACCGTCCCGTCGCGATCTCGGAGAGCGCCTGATCCGACTTCCTGCGGCAGCCCTGATTGCCGTGCTCTTCGCGCTTCCAGCGCAAACGGTCCACGCCCAGGATCCCGGTGCCGGCCCGAATCCACATCACGAAGCCGCTCGCATCATCGCCGCGGAGCTCGCGATGAGCCATGCCTCAGGCGACCTCGCCATCATTGCGGCACAGCAGCCATCCGGCTTGATGGAGACGCTGCGCAAGGAGCTCGCCACCGACCGTGCGACTTATGCGTTCAGGGTGGCGGCCCGCCAGGAAGAGCTGCGGGTCTACGAGCTCGCCGGTTACGCGAGCGTCGAGAGCGCTGTCATTCCGCTGCTCCCGCCGGCCGTGCAGAACCCGGTTGAGAACACCATCGCCGGGCTGCACTCCCTCTACATCCTCAGCGGCATCGACCAGTACTACCTGGTCAACGTCCACTTCACGCACCCCTACTCCGACGCCAGGTCCGTGACCCTGCTGCGGTCCTACTACGCCGAGGCCTCGAACCTGTACGGCGTCGACGCGAGCTACCTTGCCTCGATCAACTTCATCGAAAGCAACTTCGGCCGTATCAACGGCCCCTCATCCGCCGGGGCCATCGGGCCGATGCAGTTCGAACCCGGCACCTGGACCGAATACGGGCAGGGCGGGAACATCAACGACCCGCACGACTCCATCCTGGCGGCGGCTCGCCTGCTGGTGCACAACGGCGCGCCGTACGACATGCGGAACGCGATCTTTCACTACAACAACGACTTCGACTATGTCGACGCGGTCGAGTCCTTCGCCCGGGCCTATCGCACCGACCCGGGATGGCTCGACCGGATGTACTACTGGAACACCTACGGATAACGCCCGACCATTAGAGTAAGTACTCATGGAGTATCGGATCGAACAGTTGGCCCGCTCGGCGGGCGTCGCGGTGGACACGATCCGCTTCTATCAAGGGAAGGGGCTGCTGGAAGCTCCTCGGCGTGAGGGTCGCGTCACCTGGTACGGCGAGAGCCACGTGGACCGGCTGCGGCGGATCAAAGAGCTGCAGCAGCAGGGCTTCACCCTGACGGTGATCCAGCGGTTCCTCACTGGAGAGCTGGAGGCGTCGGATGAAGCGCTGGTCGCGGCGGTCACCCGCCCGGCGGCGCCTCAAACCCTCACGCGGCGCGAGCTCGCCGAGCGGAGCGGCGTGGCGGAGCCTCTGCTCATGAGCCTGGAACAGGCCGGGCTCCTGGTCTCGGTCGAAGGCGGCGACGAGCCGCTGTACCCGGCTGACGACCTGGACGCAATCGCCGCCGGGATGAAGCTGATCGCCGCCGGCGTTCCGCTGGGTTCGTTGATGGAGCTCGGCAAGGACTACGCCGCCGCGGTCGACCTGACCGCGCGCCGGGCCGTCGACCTGTTCGACCGTCACGTGCGCGAGCGCATCCAGTCCGAAGGCGGCGCGACCGAGGCGGCGGAGCGCCGGCTGCTGGAGACGTTCAACGAGCTGCTGGAGGCAAGCGGCACCCTGGTTCGGCATCACTTCCAGCGCACCTTGTTGCGCGCGGCGCGAGAACACATAGAAAACCGATGATCACCGCCACGCCGGTCCGCACGTGGGAGCTTGACCGCACCCCGGACCTGATCGACCTCGTCAGTGCCGCCCGAGACAACGGCCACGAGGTGCTCCTGATCGAGAGGCCCATGCCGGACGCCGTCAGCATCGCCGCGCTGGGAAAGGCGTTCGACCTGGTGGCCGCCAAAGGCGGCGTCGCGCTCGAAGACGTCAATGGCAACCCTGTCGACTTCGAGCCCGGCGAAGACCGGCTCATGGCCGCGTCGCGGCTGTGGCGAAGGGTTTGCGAGTCGCTGGTCGGAGCAATCGCGGTCGGCGGGTTTGCCTACCGGCCGGATCGCGAGCCGGGCGGGCCATGGTCAGGCTTTCCGTCGCTCCTGCTGCGGGTGCCTGCGCTGGCTGTGACGAGGGTCCGCGGCCGCACCTACGCCACCGCCATGACGGATGACGCCGACGCATTGCTGGAGCTGAATGCCACGGGAGTCCGTGCGCCCGCGGCGCGCAAGCTCGAGGTGACGTCTGTTCGCAACCCTATCGCCTGGACCGCCGCGGTGGGAAGCGCCTCGGCCCGTCTTCGTGCAGGCGAGGCGCAGAAGGTTGTGCTCGCGCGCGAGGTGCTCGCGCGCGGAGACGGGGTCGTGTCGGCCGCGATGGTCGCCCGCTCGCTTCGGGCCGCGTACCCGTCGTGCTTCACGTACCTCATTACAGGCGCCGACGGGACCGCATTCGCGGGCGCGTCACCCGAGCTGCTCGTCCGGCGGTCAGGAGACCGGGCCTTCGCGCAGCCGATGGCCGGGTCGGTCGCGCGCGGCGCCACGGATGCGGAGGATGAGCAGCTCGCCCGCCAGCTCGAAGAGAGCGCGAAAGACGCTGTCGAGCACCGCATCGTGTCGGAGTTCGTCGTCGAGGCGCTGCGTCCATTCGCGCGTTCGGTTTCAGCCCGACCGGCTGAGGTCGTGCGCTTCACGAACATCCAGCATCTCGCCACCTGCGTCAACGCAGAGCTGACACACCCGCCGGCGAGCGTCCTGGAGCTTGCCGCGGCCCTCCACCCCACTCCGGCCGTCGGTGGGTGGCCGCGCGAAGCAGCCGACGCGCTGATCGACGAGCTGGAGGGAATGGAGCGTGGATGGTATGCGGGCGCGGTGGGATGGATCGACTGTCGCGGCGACGGCGAGTTCGCGGTGGCGCTGCGATGTGGGTTGCTGTGGGAGGACGGCGCGCGCCTGTACGCGGGAGTCGGCGTGATGCCGGACTCGGATCCCGCGCGGGAGCTCGAGGAAACCGACCTGAAGTTCAAAGCGCTGCTGACGGCGCTCGTCTGATGGACGTCACCCTCAACGGGGCGCGCATGCACTACGAGCGATCCGGGGCGGGCTTTCCGGTGCTCTTCATCCATGCGGGAATCGCGGATTCCCGCATGTGGGAACCGCAGGCCGTCGCGCTCGCGGAGCGCTTCGACATGATCCGGCCGGATCTCCGCGGCTTCGGCAACTCCGAGCTGCCGCCGGTGCCTTATTCGGGCGTGGACGACATGATCGCCCTCCTGGACGACCTGGACGTGGACCGCGCCCACGTCGTCGGCTGTTCGATGGGCGGCACGCTCGCGATCGACCTTGCCCTCGAACATCCGGAGCGCGTGAAGCGGCTCGTGCTGGTCGCCGCGGGCATCAGCGGCTCGAACCTGGGCACGGCGGACGCCGCCTTGTTTACCGACATCGAAGCTGCCGAGAAGGCGAACGACATGGCTGCCGTCAACAAGGCAGAGGTGAGGCTGTGGGTGGACGGACCTCGCCGGCCAGAAGGAAGCGCGCCGGCTGCGATGCGCGACCTCGTGCTCGACATGAACGGTCGCTCTCTCAACACTGATTGGAGCTCGGCAAAGAGTCAGCAGATTGACCCGCCGGCGATCAACCGGCTGAAGGACATCGCAGCGCCAACTCTGGTGATCGTCGGCGACCAAGACCTCCCCCACGCCTCAGCCAACGCGGACGTAATGGTGTCGAAGATCCACGGAGCGCAGCGTGTGGAGATCAGAGACGCGGCGCACCTGCCAAGCCTGGAACGACCAGAGGAGTTCAACCGCGTGCTGCTCGACTTCTTGACTCGATAGATAGATGCAAACGATCATCAACGGCGCGCGGATCAATTACGAGCGCTCGGGAGCCGGCTTTCCAGTGATCTTCCTGCACGCTGGTATCGCCGATTCGCGCATGTGGGAGCCACAGGTCCCTGCATTCGCGAAGCAATTCGATGTCATCCGGCCGGACCTACGCGGCTTTGGAAAGTCCGAGCTGCCGCCTGATCCATGGTCGCCCGTCGAGGACCTGCTGGCGCTCATCGATGACCTCGGGTTGAAGCCCGTGCACCTGATCGGCTGCTCGATGGGTGGCGCGCTCGCCATCGATTTCGCCCTCGAGCATCCGGAAAGGCTTTCCAAGCTGGTGTTGGTCGGCTCGGCCATCCATGGATTCTCTGGCCGGCCAGAGCACGCTCACCTGTACGCCGAGTCCGCTGCGGCGCGCAAGTCGGGCGACCTAGACGCCCTCAAGGAAGCTCTGATGTACCTGACGCTCGATGGACCGGCACGTCCGCGAGGTTACGTCGCGGAACCGCTTAGAACTCTCTTCTTGGACATGAACAAGCGACAGCTAAGCGCTGACTTTGAAAAGGCTCCGCCCAGATGGTCCGAGCCGCCCGCTGCAACGCGCCTCAATGAGATCACCGCGCCCACGCTGGTGATGATCGGGGACAGGGATTTGCCGAATGTGTTGGAGGTAGCGGATCTCCTCGTGGAATCGATTCCGGATGCACGCAAGGCTGTCATCAACGACGCAGCGCATCTGCCGAACCTGGAGCACCCGGAAGAATTCAACCGCCTCGTACTCGACTTTCTGCAGGCGGACTAAGCTGCCCAGCGAAGGCCCGGTCCGCGCGCCCGTCTCATCACAACCCGTCCCGGCGGAAGGAACCTGAACTCACGACCGGCTTTGATCACCTGCCATCCACCCTCATGCACCAGCCGATGGTGAAAAAAATGAGAAGCACGAGGTTGGGCAGGTTGTTCGGTCCACCTCGCGCCCAATGAATGATGTGATGCGGACTCGACCAGCAGAGGTGACCGACATGCCGCAGGTGCGAGCGATCCAGGAAGCAGCTGTGATGTTGCCGGAGACGAGATGCTCGCCAGACTTCTGGGCGTCTCGAGCCTCTGAGCTGAAGTCGCCGTCCAGTGCATCGATTACGCCGCGGTACCGGACCAGATCAACGTGCCGCGTTACTTGCGGGACAGGAAGGCGCGAACCGTCGCCTCGACATCCTCCAGGCAGATCTCCCCTTCCCCCAACACGAGATAAGCCTACCAAACTAATGTTCGTATGTCAAGCCCTAATTTACACGAATCGCGCCACTCCGAACGTGCTTCTAGCCTCCAACCCCACCCCCGGCACCCCTTCCCAGTCCTTCCCGCCGTACGCACTATATCGATTAATGATATAGTTGCGAATCATGAGTCGCGAGCGCCAGTTCACCAAACCCGGCTCCCCCTTGACCGCCCCCGTCTTCTACATCCTGCTGTCGCTCAGCATTCGAGACCGCCACGGCTACGACATCCTCAAGCACGTAGAGGAGAGCTCAGAAGGTCGCATTCGATTGGGCCCGGCCACGCTCTACACCGCCCTCAAGAGGCTGCTGGACGCCGGCCTCATCGCCGAGCTTGAACCTGACCCTGAACAAGATCCGCGGCGCCGCAGCTACCGACTGACACCCCCCGGCCGCACAAAACTAAAGGCAGAGCTAACGCGAATGGACCAGGCCATCGTCCTCGCCGGGGCGCGCCGCATCCGGGCCCGATCGTGACCACGCGCTGGGCCAATCGCGTGTATGCGCTCATCGTCGCCTTCTACCCGAGAAAGATTCGAAAGAAGTACGCCGCAGCCATGAAGCTCCTGTTGGACGACATGCTCGAAGATCCCGGCACGCCGAAACGCAGAGTGTGGATGGCCCTCCTGAACGACGTCGCCAACCTGGTGGGCGGCTTGCGCTTCGGGGCGCTCCTGGGCGCGCTTTTCGGTGTCCTCGTCGTCCTCATCTGGTATGTCGGGCGTTCCGACATCGTTCCGCTGGACACAATGATGGGCCTGGTTCTGATGTCAGCGCTTTTCGTCGCGGCAGGGTTTACCGGCGCGCGACGTTCGGGCACTCTCGCCGGTGGAATCTGGGTCGGTTTCGTTGCGGGCCTGGTGAGCGCCGTCACCGTGCCCGGCGACTACCTGCTGTTCCACAACTTTCCGTTCTACGACCCCATGTCCTTCGTGTTTACGATGGCCATCTCAGTAGTGGTCGTGATGCTGTTCGTACTCCTCGGCGCGTCGGCGCCTGGCTTCTCGAGGTACCGGCACCGCGTCGGGCGGAGCGCCGGCGCATTCGCCGGCGCGTGGCGACAGGAACCGGACTAAGACCGAAGCGCCGCCGCCGCCGCCTCCCAACACAACCGATGCCCATTCACGCTGTCCTCGCGCTTGAAGCGCACGACGACCATGGTCGGCGTGGGCGCGGCAATGGCATCTGCAATGGCGGGCTCGAGACCCGAACGATCGGTGACCGGGCTGTACACGAGACCGTAGAGTCGCGCCACCTGCGAAAGGTCGAGGCTCAGCGGAGTCACGAACAGCTCCTCGAAAACGTCCTGGTGCTCGGCTTGCGGGAGGAAGTTGAAGATGCCGCCCCCATCGTTGTCACACACGACGAGCGTGGCGCGAATGCCGTGCCGCCGGAGGGCCCACAGCCCGTTCATGTCGTGGTACAGCGACAGGTCCCCGAGCAGCAGAATCGTCGGAACGTTTGGACGTCCCGCAGCCAGGCCCAAGCCGCTCGACACGAGCCCGTCGATCCCGCTCGCCCCCCGATTGCCGAAGAACCGCTGCTGAGGCCGCGCCTGCGGCCAGAAGGCTTCGGCCGCCCGAATCGGCATGCTCGATCCGATGAAGACCTGTCCCGGGTCTGGAAGCCGGGAGCTCAGCGCCCGCACGACATGTCCTTCGTGCAGCGGCGTCGAGACCAGGGTCGCCGCGATGGCCGCGGTCGCGCGCTTTCCCGCCGCGACCCACTGGTCCCGCCATCCCACCCGGTCCAGCGGCGGCAGCGCCTCGAGCAGAGGCTGGGGATCACAGTCGACGATGTTGGTGGAGACGTGGTCCTGGTCACGCCAGGAACGGTCGGGGTCGAGAAGGAACGTCGGGGCTGAAGCGGCGGCGAGCCACTTGTTCAAAGCTCTCGACGTCGGCATGCCGCCCAACCGGATCACCAGGTCCGGTCCGTGCTGCAGCGACCAGCCGGCTCTCAACAGCGCCTCGTAAGACTCGATCGACGCACCCGTCTCCGGGCGTCTCAGCTGCGAGCCCGGCTCAGCGAGCACCGGGAGACCGAGCCGGTGCAGCGCGGGGGCCAGCCGATCGCCGTCGCGCATCTCTCCCGCAATCACGAGCGGGCGCTGGGCTCGCTGGAGCGCCGACGCCAGCGCGGTCACCTGGCCGGGCGTCGGCATGGTGCGGCCCCGGCTGACGGACTGCCCGCTGACCCCGATCGGAACCGGGACCTGGCCCGCCGGCGGGACGAGCGGTTCGCGGAAAGGAAGGTTCAGGTGAACCGGGCCACCGCTCGCCTCCGCCACCGCGCGCGCCGCAATGCGCCGCCACAGGCGAGCCGCGTTAGGCAGTTCGACCGGGGCGCCCGGGTCGAAGAACCACCTGACCGCAGAGCCGTACAGGCGCTGCTGGTCGATCGCTTGATTGGCTCCTGCTCCCTGCAGCTCAGGCGGCCGGTCGGCGGTGAGGACGATGAGCGGGGTATGTGAGTAAGACGCTTCGACCACCGCGGCGTGAAACTCGGCCGCGGCCGTCCCGGAGGTACACAGCAGAACGACCGGCTTGCCTGTCGCTTTCGCGACGCCGACCCCGAAGAAGGAGCCCGAGCGCTCGTCGATGTGCATGAGGACCCTGATCTTGGGATGGCGCTGAAACGCCATGGCAAGCGGGGCCGAGCGCGAGCCTGGAGACACGCACGCGTACTCGACTCCTTGCGCGGCCAGCTCGTCCACGAAGGTTGCGGCGAAGGACTGCGTTACATCCATACCATTCAGTGCGAGTGATTCTCGACTGTCCCGACGTGCGATTGAACTACTTCGTGAGCGGAGAAGGAACGCCGGTCACGCTCCTTCACGGGTTCACCCAGAGCGGCCGCAGCTGGCTCGAGGTCATTTCCAGGATGCCGCAGGGCTGGATGTGGATCGTGCCAGACCTCCGCGGGCACGGCGAGACGCGGACGCAGCCGGGCGCCCCCTGCAACATGGACGCCTGCACTCGAGACCTCGAGCTGCTGTGGGACCACCTCGGCGTTCCGCGCACTCACCTCGCCGGCTATTCGATGGGCGGCCGGCTGGCGCTCCACGTCGCCGCCCGCCGTCCCGAACGCGTCCTTTCGCTCCTCACCATCGGTGCGCACGCCGGCCTCGAGGAAGACGCTCGAGAGGGGCGCCGGCGAGGGGATGAAGCGCTGGCGCAGCGGATTGAAAAGGATGGCCTCGAAGCGTTCGTCAACTACTGGAGCGGCCTGCCCCTGTTTGCAGGTCTCGAACGCCGCGGCCCCGCCTTCGTGGCCCAGGTCCGCGCGGAAAGGATGACCAACCACGTCGCGGGCCTTGCGTGCTCCCTGCGTGGAATGGGCGCCGGGTCCATGGACCCAGTGTGGGATGACCTCGCGCACGTCACGTTTCCCACCACGTTTGTGGCGGGACAGCTCGATCACGGCTATGTCAGCTCGGCCCGCCGGCTTGCCGCCACCGTGCCCTACGGCCGGGTCGAGGTCGTCCCCAGGTCCGGCCATACCGTGCACCAGGAAAAGCCCGAGGCCTTCGCTCGCGTTCTGGAGGATCACCTGGTTCGGGCGACCGCAGGCGCGCCGGCGCCAGCGCCCGAAGACGCGCCGACCGGCGACGACTGGCCCTCCAGCTCGACCTCAGCCTGAATCCCGGCGGCGTAGCGAGCCGCCCCGAGACGCTCGAGGTCGAGCATCCCTCCACCATCGAGCTCCTGGAGCAGGAACCTGCCGCATCCGGCTTTCAGCTGTGACTCGACCTCGCGCGCGACGTCGACCGGCGTGCGGGCCGTGATGTAGGCCGTCGTCACAGCAGCAACCCCAACGAAAACAGAAGGGCGTAGGCGAGCTCGGCCGTCGCCGTCCGCTTCAAGGCCCGTACCAGCTCGGGGGCCTCGGGCGTCGCGAACGCGATGCGAACCGGGGCCGCCGCGATCGGGATCGCCAGCAGGACGAGCACGACCGAGAGCGCGGCCAGCTTGAGCACGACAACCACGATCGGGATTGCAAACGCGCCGCACACCAGTCCCAGGAGCAGAGCGCGCGTGCGCCCGCGACCGATGCGCGTGGCGAGCGTCAGCTTGCCGGCCGCGAGGTCCGTATCCAGGTCGCGCAGGTTGTTGAGCACGAGGATGGCGGTGGCGAAGCATCCCATCGCGCAGGCCATGAGGATGGCAAGAGGTGTGACGCGCAGCGTCTCCACATAAACCGTTCCAACGGTCGCGACCAGGCCGAAAAACAGAAAAACGAAAACCTCGCCGAGCCCCAGGTACCCATAGGGTCGCGGGCCTCCGGTGTAAAGCCACCCGGCAAGAAGGCATGCCACCCCGACCACCACCAGCCTCCAGTCCGTGACGAGGCTGAGGACCAGGCCCCCCACTGCTGCCACCCCGAACGCTGCGATCGCGGCGCGCCTGACGTCTGCCGGAGCGACGACCCCGGACGCGGCGGCCCGCACCGGACCGACTCTGCGCGGTGTGTCGGCGCCGCGTACAAAGTCCGAGTAGTCGTTGGCGAAGTTCACGCCGACCTGCATCGCGATCCCGGCCAGCAGGGCCAGCAGGCCCGCGCCCAACCGCGGTCCCCCGTCGTGAACTGCGATGGCCGTGCCCGCCAACACCGGCGCGACCGAGGCGGCGAGCGTCGCGGGACGCACCGCCGACCACCACACGCGAGCGGGTGTCAGGGCGCGCGCGGTGGCGACCATCAGGGTCGCTTGGGAAACCTGGAGAAGTCCGGCTTGCGCTTCTGGACGTACGCGTCCCGGCCCTCCTGCGCCTCTTCGCTCATGTAATAGAGCAGCGTCGCGTCACCCGCTAGCTGTTGAATACCGGCCAGGCCGTCGTCCGCAGCGTTGAGACCGGCCTTCAGCATGCGGAGCGCAAGCGGGCTCAGCTCGAGCATCCGCCGGCACCAGACGATCGTTTCCTTTTCCAGGTCGGCGAGCGGTACGACCTTGTTGACGAGGCCCATGTCGAGGGCCTGCTGTGCGTCGTACTGCTCGCAGAGGAACCAGATCTCGCGTGCCTTCTTCTGTCCCACGATGCGAGCGAGAAACCCCGCACCGTAGCCCCCGTCGAAGCTGCCCACGCGCGGGCCCGTCTGCCCGAATCGCGCGTTGTCTGCGGCGACGGTCAGGTCGCAGACGACGTGCAGCACGTGACCGCCCCCGATCGCATAGCCGGCGACCATTGCAACCACAGGCTTGGGCAGCCGGCGGATCTGGATCTGGAGGTCGAGCACGTTGAGCCGCCCGGTGCCCTTCGGGTCGATATAGCCGTCGTCACCGCGTATCCGCTGGTCGCCGCCGGAGCAGAACGCTTCCGTCCCCGCTCCCGTGAGGATGACCACGCCGATCTCGGGATCGTCTCGGGCGGCCTCGAAAGCCTTCGACATCTCGGAGACGGTGGCCGGGCGGAAGGCATTTCGGACTTCGGGTCGGTTGATCGTGATCTTGGCGATCCCGTCCCAGGTCTCGTAGAGGATGTCTTCGTACTCGCCGGCCTTGCGCCAGCCTCGATCTTTCAAGCTTTCACTCCGAGAGCGATCACTAGCACGATTCAGATCCTACGCGCCTAGGCTCGCTGGCGGGGCTTCCCGCGCGGGAAGAGCTTGACGATCTTGGCGTAGTCGTCAGGCGTGTCGATGTCGTCCGGGCGTCCGGGCGCGGGCACCATGTCCAGGAGCTCCGGGTGTCCCTGCAGGATCTGGCGCGCGCCGGCATCGCCCTTGAGCGCCATCAGCTCGGCCCACAGCTCGCGTGCCAGGACCACCGGAGGCGTCCACTCGCCCTTCGACTGGGCGACAGCCACGGCCGGCCGCGAACCTTCGCGGCGCCACGCCCGCATCAGAGCGGCGATGGTGCGGGTGCCGACCAGCGGCTGGTCGCCGAGGACGATCACCGCCGCCTCGATCTCCGGGCGCATCGCGCGCAGGCCGGCCTGCAGAGACGAAGCCATTCCAGTCCTCGCCTTCGGGTTGTGTACCAGCTCCGCAGCACCGTCCACCGCGTCGCGGACATCGTCAGACGAGTAGACGACGACGACCTGGTGGCAGCCCCCCTCAGACGCAGACTCCATCGCATGGCGGACCATCGGCTTGCCCTTGACTTCGAGCAGCATCTTCTCCGATCCGGGCATTCGCGAGCCGGAGCCTGCCGCCATGACGATGGCGCCGACCGGCAGGAGGGCGGCGGCGAGCCGTTCGAACGGGGGTCGCGCGGATCGGATCCACTCGACCTCGATGCCCGCGCGGATGGCGCTTTCCGCGTATTTCCGAAGCCGCTCGTTGTCGCCGTCAACGAGCATGAGGCGCCGGCCGGCAAGCGCCGCCATGTCGGTAAGGCTTTCCGGCAGGCCGACCACCGCAAGGGCGCGGCAGTCGGCGCGGGAGGCCAGGTGCTGCAGGGCGGAGTCGAGGTCCCGGCCGCGCACGACCAGGCTGTGGGGTCCTTCCGGCTCGCGATAGGTGCGTCCCCTGACAGCCAGGTCGAGGTCGCCCATCACGAAGATTGCCATGTACGTTCCAGCATGCCAGAAGGGACCCGCCTTACTCTTTTTCTATGCCGCTGCTCGGAGCTCACGTCGACTCTTCAGGGGGCCTGCACCTGGCGTTCGAACGCGCGGCGGCGATGGGTGCCGAAGCGATCCAGGTCCACCCCACGCCGCCCGGGTTCTGGGGTTCGCCCAAGCTCGACGAGGCGCGCATCGCCACTTTCAAGGAGGCGGCCTCCAGGCACGGCCACCCGCCCTTTTACTTTCACGCCGTCTACCTGATCAACCTCGCCGGCGACGACCCGACTCTGCGCCAGCGCTCCGAGAGCACGCTCGCCGGCTACCTCAAGGCCGCCGACGACCTCGGCGTGAACGGCGTCATCTTTCACACCGGGTCGCACAAGGGGGCCGGCTTCGAGGCCAGGCTGCCCTCGATCGTGGAGCACCTCAAGCACGTGCTCGAACGCGCGAATCCGAGCTCGGCCCGGCTGCTGATCGAGAACAATGCCGGGCTGGGTGGATGCGTTGGCGCCCGCTTCGAAGAGATCGCCCAGATGCTGTCCGCGCTGAATGATCCCCGCGTGTCGGTGTGCTTCGACACCTGCCACGCCTTCGCCTCGGGCTACGACGTACGCACTCCGGCAGAGGTGTCGAAGACCCTGGACGAGCTCGACCGCGTCATCGGCCTCTCGCACGTCGAGGTCATCCACTGCAACGACTCCGTGACCGGCCTCGGCTCCAACCGGGACCGCCACGCGAACATCGGAGCCGGAGAGATCGGTGAAGAAGGGTTTCGCGCCCTCCTTCACGAGCCGCGCCTCGCGCGGCTCCCGTTCATCCTCGAAGTGCCCGGCGCCGGGGGCGGTCCCGACACTGAGCAGGTCGCGGTGTTGAAGCGCCTGTCGGCCTAGGGCAATAGGGGTCCCCGCGACCTCAGGGCGCAGCCTCTGAGTTCGTGGGGCTTTCAGACCTAAGCCACATCCGACGCGGCGGTCTCCTCGTAATCGATCTGCTCCAGGCTCGGGCGGCGACGCGGCGCCCGGCGCATGGCGAGGCCGGCGAGCCACCAGGCGCGGGCCGCCAGGTTGCGGACCAACTTGCCCAGGCCTGCAATCGAGTCGGCCGTCATGCGGCTGTTCTCCATCTCGCGCTGAAGGTCCTTCAGCCGCTCGAAAGCCACGTCCTCATTCGCGTACTGGTACATCGCAGCTCCTCCTCTAACCGTCATATTGAGTACGCTAGTTATTATAACCGATGTTAGCCGATAACAGGTTATGGATATACTTCTCGCATGGCCGACCGTCAGACCGCCACCGGCGACATCGGCCTCGTCCAGGCATTCGTCAACACTGCCGACCTTCAGGACGGCCCAGAGGAGCTCGAGGACTCAAACACTCTGCAGGCCTGGTTGGTTGCAAAGGGACTGCTCGACAGCTCCCAGACAGCCGACGCCTCGGACCTGAAGCACGCGATCGCCTTGCGCGAGGCGATCCGCAACGTGATCGGCGCCAGCTCCGGGTTGTCGCGGATTTACCCCGTCGACGTCGCAACGCTCAACGGAACTGCCTCCGCCAGCGGGTTACGCATGCGGTTCGGCGCTGAGGGCAAGGCGCGGCTCGAGCCGGAGTCGCCTGGGGTCGTGGGCGCGATGGGACGCATCGTGGCCACCCTGTACTCGGCCATGGAAGACCCGGACTGGACCCGGCTCAAGCTGTGCAGCTCGCCGCCCTGCCGTTGGGCGTTTTACGACCGCTCGAAGAACCACTCGAGCCGCTGGTGCACGATGGCTTCCTGCGGAAATCGCGAAAAAGCCCGGCGATTCAGGAGCCACACGAAAACCGACTCCTGACCCCCGCTACGGTTCGCCTACGGGCTGACCATGACGTCGATGTCGATTGCGTTCAGCGTGTTCAACCTCTATGCGCGACGCCTCGGGCCGACCATGGTCCCTCTTGATTGGCTTGCCTTTTTAACGGGTCTCATGCGGTGGCCGCTCGCGACATTGGCCTCATTCGTAAGCCTGGGCGTTGCGCTTGCGCTCTACGCCTTCATCGTCCTGTTCTACGTGGCGATGCCGATTCTCCGCGAGAATCGCGGCCCGGCCGCCGGCTCAGCACAGACCCGATCGAACCCCGTCGCGCTTGGAGGCGCCCGAACCGCCGAACCGGGCAGCGGTGATCTCGGCCAGGATCCCTAGGGCCGTCTCGTCCGCGCCGCGACTGCCCAGGTCGAGGCCGATCGGTCCATGCACGCGTGCGAGCTGCTCCTCCGTGAAACCCTCCGCGCGCAGTGCATCGAATCGATTCTGGTTTGTCTTCCGGCTGCCGATCGCCCCGATGTAGCCCGCATCCTTCGCCAAGACCGAGCGCAGGGCGGGCAGGTCGAACTTCGGATCGTGGGTCAGGATGACGACGTACGACGAATTGTCGATCGCGAGCCTTGCCATCGCCTCGTCGGGCCAGGCGACGATGAGCTCGTCGGCGTCAGGAAATCGCTCCCTGGTGGCGAACTTCGCACGCGCGTCGACCACGGTGATGCGGTAGCCCATCAGCTTCGCGAGACGGTGAAGCGGGATCGCGATGTGGATCGCACCGACGATGATCAGGTGTGCCGGGCGGCGGAACGGCTCGGTGAACATGTCTCCGTCACGTCGCGCCAGCTCTGTGCCCGGCGGAGTGCCAAGGACCAGGTCGGCTGCACCGGTCGCGAGGTTGGTGCGCAAGGTCGCCGGCTCGTTGCGCTGAAGCATCTCGATCAGCTGCCTGTGCGCGGGCCCCAGAGGTTCGACGAACACCTCGATATGTCCGCCGCAGGCCAGGCCGACCTCGAACGCGACATCGTCCGCCACGCCAAAGGCGGCCACCTTAGGTTCGCGGCTCTTCAAGACCTTCTGAGCCTCTTCGAAAACCGCACTCTCGATGCAGCCGTTCGAAACGGAGCCGGCCATTTTGCCGGAACGCGTGACCACCATCTTCGAGCCCAGCGGCCGCGGGCTCGAACCCCACGTCTCGACGACGGTAGCGAGCGCGATGTCTTCGCCCGCCGTCGTCCATTCAGCGAGCTCGCCGAGGACCTCGCGCATCGCTATCGAAACCTCGAGCGCCGGTTCAACCCGGCGAGCAGGCGACCGAGATCGTCCAGCGCTTTCAGGTTGTGGGCGGCAAGAAAGTCGTCGCAGTGTGGGAGCGCGGCGGCCATGCCACGTGTCAGCGGCTGGTAGCCCTCTGAGCCAAGGAGCGGGTTGAGCCAGATCAGACGGTGCGACGATCGGCGGAGGTGGATCAGCTCGGCGGTGAGCCGGGCCGGGTCTCCTCGATCCCAGCCGTCGCTGACGATGATCACGACGGCACCATGTCCGAGCACCCGGCGAGCCCAATGCCGGTTGAAATCCGAGAGCGCGTCTCCGATCCGGGTCCCTCCGCTGAAATCGTGGACGCCCTTGCTCACCGAGTCGAGCGAGCGGTCCAGGTCGCGGTAGCGAAGCAGGCGGGTGATCCGCGTGAGCCGCGTCGAGAACACGAATGCCTCCAGGTCTTCGCGGCGCGCGATCGCGTGCGCGAAGATCATCAGCAACCGCGAGTAGCGCTCCATCGAACCGCTCACGTCGCAAATCAGGACCAGGGGCCGCCTGCGGACTCGCGGCCGGCGATGGAACAGCTGTATCAGCTCGCCGCTCGACCGGATCGCGTGGCGCGCGGAGCGGCGCAGGTCGATCCGGCCCGCATGCGCCGGGCGCAGGCGGCGCGTCTTTCGCTCGGCCACACGCCACGGCGCCTGCTCGAGGAGCTTGCGTACCTGTTCGGTCTCCTGCCAGGTCATCTGGTCGAAGTCCTTGTGACGCAGCAGTTCCTCGGCGCTGTATCCGCTCGAGCTCGCGGGCACCGTGCTTGGGTCCTGCTCGCGGTTCATCTGCGAGGTGTTCAGCCGGAGCGCGGCGGACCATGCCTTTGCCCTTTCCGGTGACATCGGCAGGCTGCGGCTCCGTCCAGGCATCACGCCGGCGGAGGCTCGCGGATCGGGCGGCGCCCAGAAGATGTCGAAGGCCGCTTCGAACACCGGCAGCTCGTCCTTTCGGCTGACGAAAACGGTGCGAAGGGAGTTGCGAAAGTCGGCCTGTCGTTTGAGGTCAACGCAGGCCAGCGCACGCGTCGCATCCGTCAGACGCCGGGGCCCGGCCTCCATTCCGGCGTCGTGCAGCAGCCGCGCGAAGGCCCCCAGCCTCGGTAGAAGATCTGGAGCCTCCTCAGGCACCCCGCGCCTTCTCGACCAGCGCGGGCACCTGCTCCCTCACTCGCTCGAGGTCCTCCTGGTACTTGAGAGCCGCGCCGATGGTCGCGTTGACCAGCGTCGGGTCGATGCGCGTCGCGCCCAACGCGGCCAGCGAACGCGCCCAATCCAGCGTCTCCGAGACGCCGGGCACCTTGTAGAGATCCATCCCGCGCAAACCCTGGACCAGTGCGGCGACCTCGCGCGCCAACTCGCCGGCAGCCTCCGGAGCACGCGCGCGCACAATCTCGACCTCCTTCTCGAGGTCCGGGTAGTCGATCCAGTGATACAGGCATCGCCGCTTGAGAGCGTCGTGCACCTCGCGCGTCCGGTTCGACGTGATGACCACGAACGGGGCGCGCTTCGCCTTGATCGTGCCGATCTCCGGGATGGAGACCTGGAAGTCCGAGAGCAGCTCGAGCAGGAATGCTTCGAACTCCTCGTCGGAGCGATCGATCTCGTCGATGAGCAGGACCGGCGGCGTCAGGTCGTCGTTGTCGATGGCGTCGAGGAGCGGGCGGCGGAGCAGAAATTCGGGGCTGTAGATCTCACGCTCGGCGACCCGGCGGTCGTCGCCGGCGTCCAGGAGCCGTATATGCAGAAGCTGCCGTGGATAGTTCCACTCATACACGGCATGGGCGAGGTCGATCCCCTCGTAGCACTGGAGCCTGATCAGCCGCGCACCGAGCACGTCGGCCATGACCTTGGCCGCCTCGGTCTTGCCGACACCCGCTTCGCCTTCGATGAAAAGAGGCTTCTCGAGCTTCAACGCAAGAAAGATCGACGTGGCGAGAGCGCGATCGCCGATGTACTTGCGCTCGCGCAGCCGCTGCTCGACGTCCTCGATCGTGGCAGGAGTCACGCCCAAAGGTTACGAGGTTCCCCTACCCCACCAGTGGGTCCAGGGTGGGGGGCCGTCCGGCATGTTCTACCTACGCGAATGAGAGGCCCGGCGCGAACGCCGGGCCCCAGCCATTACTCCGCCTGTTCGATGGCTCGCTTGGTCAACACCCGAGCCAGGTGCTTCTTGTACTCCGGGCTCGCTCGCAAGTCGCCCGACGGGTTCAATCCGTCGGATGCGTGCTGTGCCGCCTCTTCTGGCTTGGCACCGTCGTGCAGTGCCTTCTCGACGGCTGTGGCGCGGACCGGCGTTGGTCCGACGTTGGTCAGCCCGATCCGCCAGCCGCCGTTCATCTTCTGGGCCGCGGCTCCGACGATCGCCCAGTCGAAAAGCCGGCGGCGGAACTTGATGTACTTGTGGGGGCCGTTCGCTACGGGAAAGACGACCTCGATGACGATCTCGTCCGGCGCGAGCGGCGTCGTGAAGATGTCCTTGAAGAAGTCCTTGGCGGCAATCGTCCGCTGGTTGGTGACGATCTCGGCGTCGAGCATCAGGGCGATGGTCGGGTAGTCACCCGCGGCGTCGGCGTGCGCCATCACCCCTCCGATCGTGCCCATGTTGCGGACCTGGTTGTCCCCCACCTCGCCCGCCACCTCGGCGAGGATGGGCAGATTCTGCTTCACCACTGCTGAGTTCTGGATCATCACGTGACGCGCCAGCGCGCCAACGTGGAGCTTGGACCCACTTTCCTTGATGTGGTCGAGGTCCTTGATGCCGTTGATGTCGACGAGCGCTTTGGGCTGCGCGAGACGCAGGCGCATCAGGGGGATCAGGCTGTGTCCGCCCGCCAGCACCTTGGCGTCCTCGCCGTACTTTTTCAGCAGCTTGGAAGCCTCCTCGACGGAGGAGGCGCGGGCGTATTCGAATGCGGCGGGGATCACTTACGTGCCTCCTTTCCATGGTTTGAGCCGGCCTGGGCATCGTGGATCAGCTTCCAGATCCGGTCCGGGCTGGCCGGCATGTCGACATGCTTGATTCCAAACGGCGAGAGCGCGTCGCAGACGGCGTTGATGATCGCAATAGAGCTTGCGATCGTGCCGGCCTCACCGATGCCCTTGACGCCAAGCTCGTTGGTTGGCGATGGGGTGATGGTCCTGCCGAGCTCAAAGACAGGGAACTCGTTGGCGCTCGGGACCAGGTAATCGGTGAACGTTCCTGTCCTCATCTGCCCCGATTCGTCGTCATAAATGATCTCTTCGTAGAGGGCCTGCGAAATTCCCTGCGCAACTCCGCCATGGATCTGGCCGTCGACGATCATCGGGTTGATGATGTTGCCGCAGTCGTCGACCGCGATGTAGCGCTTGAGATCGACGTGGCCGGTTTGGGTATCGACCTCGACCACGGCGATGTGAGTCCCGAATGGCCACACGAAGTTGCTCGGGTCGTAGTACGCGACAGCTTCGAGGCCCTGCTCCATCCCTTCGGGAAGGCCGGCGCCGTACGAGGCGAACGCCACCTCGCCGAACGCCTTGCGTTTGTCGGGACTGCCCTTGACATAGAAGTGGCCCTGGTCGAAGGCCACGTCCTCTTCAGCCGCTTCAAATAGGTGCGCCGCGATCTTTCGCGCCTTGTCGACGACCTTCTTGCTCGCCTTGTGCACCGCCATGCCGCCCACCGCGAGCGAGCGGCTGCCGTAGGTTCCATAGCCGAAAGCCGGCCCCTCAGCGGTGTCGCCGTGCCTCAGCTCGATGGAGTCGTAGGGCACGCCGAGAGTGTCGGCGACGATCTGGGGGAAGGTGGTGTCGTGGCCCTGGCCGTGCGAATGGGTGCCGACGTAGACCGCGACCGAGCCTGTTGGAAACACGCGAACCTGCGCCGATTCGACCAACGCTATGCCTCCGGTCGCGGGCGCTGTGGCCGCGCTCGGCCCGAAGCCGCAAATCTCGATCCAGCTCGACATTCCGATACCGAGGTACTTGCCCTTCTTGCGGCCCTCTTCCTGCTCCTTGCGAAGCTTCTCGTAACCCGCGATCCCCATGGCCATGTCCATCGCCTTCTCGTAGGCGCCTGAGTCGAAGACCAGGCCGAAGTGATTGGTGTGCGGGAAAGTGGTAATGAAGTTCTTGCGACGAAGCTCCGCCGGATCCATCTTCAGCTCGCCCGCGAGCAGGTCGATCGCCCGCTCACACAGGTGGGTCGCCTCCGGACGACCAGCGCCTCGATACGGATCGGTCGGGACCTTGTTGGTCAGGACGCCCACCGTGCGCGCCGCCACATGCTTCCAGTTGTAAGCGCCGCCCGCGAGCAGGCACGCGCATGCCTGGAACGCCGCGAACGTGCCCATGTACGCACCGATGTCCAGGTACTGGGTCGCCTTGATGAAAACCAGGGTCCCGTCTTTCTTGGCTCCCGCCTCGACTTCGAAGACCTGGCCTCGGCCGTGGGTGGTGGTCAGGAGCGATTCGGTGCGCGACTCGATCCATTTCACCGGACGACCGCTCAGCTTTGCCGCCGCGGGGACCAGCCAGTCTTCTGAATACGGGCTGATCTTGGCGCCGAAACCTCCGCCCACGTCGGGCGAGATGACTCGGAGCCGGTTTTCAGGTATCCCCATTGCCCCGCCAAGGAACAGCCGCACGAAGTGCGGGCTCTGGCTCGACATCCACACGGTCATGGTGCCGTCCGGCTTGGAGTACTCGGCAAGCACGCCGCGGGTCTCCATCGAGGTCGGCGCCAGCCGCTGCTGGAGGATGCGCGCTTTGATGACCACCTCGGCCTCTTTCATAACCGCCGGGTCATCCGGGATGTAGGTGAGGTCCCAACCGAGATTGTCCGGTCCGTCCGAGTGGACTTTGGGACTCTTGGCCTCGAGGGCCTTGTCGAGGTCCATCACGGCTGGAAGCTGCTCGTACTCGACGTCGATCAGGTTGGATGCGTCGGACGCCTGGTACTTCGTCTCGGCCAGCACCACAGCGACTGGTTCGCCCTGGTACACGACCTCTTTTTCCGCGATCGGAAACCTGGGCGGGATCTGCTTCTTCTCCGCCACGAAGGATGGGGTGACGGGCATCGTGCCTGAGAGCACCTTGGCGAAATCCTTGTAGGTGTAGACGGCAACCACTCCAGGCGCCTTGGTCGCCTGGGTGATGTCGATGCTCTTGACCAGGGCGTGGGCGAACGGGCTGCGAACCACCGATAGGAAGACGGTGCCCGGCCGGGTGAAGTCGTCCACGTAGCGACCTTCACCGCTCACAAGGCGCGGGTCTTCGCGGCGATGGATCTTGGCTCCAATCATCGTTGTGACGGCCATGGCTATTCCCCTCCCGCGGTTACGGCCTGATGGCCCGTGGGCTTCGCCCTGGCGCCGCCCATGGTTTTCGCGGCAGCCTGCACGGACTTGACGATGTTCACGTATCCGGTACACCGGCAGAGGTTGCCTTCGAGGCCTCTCCGGATCTCATCTTCGGTCGGGTTTGGGTTCTGTTCCAGGAGATAGGCCGCGGCCATGATGAAGCCGGGCGTGCAGTAGCCGCACTGCAGACCGTGCTCGTCCCAAAACGCCTGCTGCAGCGGGTGGAGCTCCCCGTCCTTGGCCATGCCCTCGATCGTGGTGAGGTTCTTGCCTTCGGCCTGGACGGCGAACATGGTGCAGCTCTTGACCGCCTTGCCGTCGACGAGGATGGTGCACGCGCCGCACTGGCTCGTGTCGCACCCGATGTGTGTGCCGGTGAGGCCGACTACGTCGCGCAGGTAGTGCACGAGCAGAAGCCGCGACTCGACCTCGTGCTCGCGCCGGGTTCCGTTGACTGTGGTTGAGACCTTGTGCTTCATACGCTCCTCCTAATCCCCTGCCCGGTCGGCCTTGCGGCGCCGGAAGGCCTGACGAGTGGCGAATTGATTCTGTCGACGGGGCTACCTCGCAGCCAGACCTTTGTGGCGAGCCTTGCTGACTCCCGCCGCCACCCATCCAGACGCGACTCCGATATTGCGCTACTTTTAGCGGCGAAATGCAACTAGAAAATTCATTCAGCGTCGGCGCGCCGCCAGATCGGGTGTTCGCCTACCTGCTGGATGTCAACAAGATCGTGGGCTGTGTCCCGGGTGCGGAGCTCTCCGAGGTCGTGGATCCGACCACGTTCAAAGGCAAGGTCAAGATCAAGGTCGGCCCGATTACGGTGGCGTACAACGGCACGGCCAAGATCGTCGACCGCAACGACGCGCAGCGCTCGGCGACCCTGGAGGCCGAGGGGCGGGAGACCACCGGGCCGGGATCAGCACGCGCCAAGGCGTTGATGAGCGTCGAGCCCGAAGGCGCCGGCTCGACGGTCAAGATCGTGACTGACTACAACGTCGCCGGGCGCGTGGCTCAGTTCGGGCGAGGGGTGATGGAAGACGTCTCGCGCAGGATCGTCAACGACATGGCCGCGTGCATCAAAGCGAATGTCGAGGCGGCGGAGCCGGCTGCCGACCGCGGGCCTGGGGCCTCGGCCGCGGCCGCCGCGCCGGCGAGCCCGGCGCAACCGGTCACGGCGAAACCGGTCAATGCGCTGTCGCTCTTCTTCCAGGTCATGTGGTCGGGAATCCGGCACGCGTTCGGAGCGAAGACGACCTAGACGCGCCTCTAGCCGAGATAGAGGGCGAGCATCAGGTCGCGGTTGACCATGATCATGGGCTGCGTCCAGCTCTTGGAGTCCACGCCGAAGATCGTGATCGTAGCGTCCACCACCGGGAAGAATCTCGACTTCAACAGGATCTCGTTGTGCATGGCCGGCTCGGTCGCCTTTGGGAACTCGACCGCCCCGGTCACGAGGAACGTGTCCGCCTGGAACATGATGTACCGCCGGATCTGCTCCATGATCTGGTCCGGGGGAGGTGGCTCGGGTTCGATCGTGCGTATGCCGCCGACGAGCGTTTTGCTGAAGAGTCCTTCCGGGACCCCGTTGAGCGCGACGGCGCCGGGAATCAGCGGCTCCGCGCTTACGTTGCGCAGGTGAAACACCGGCTCTGGATCGTTGATGGTGTCGCGCAGGCGCCCCCGGATCTGGATCTCGGCGGTGATCCGCTGCGACGGGGTCAGCACGTCGACCTTGCTCCAGGCGATCGAGACACCAAGCGCGCCAGCAGTTTGCATGGCGGGCAGGATAGCGCGGCGGACCCTCCCCACACCTGAGAATTGGCCCGTGGAACTGCGCGAGGCGCGCCGGCGGATCGAGGAGCGTGCCGAGCTTCACGCCTTTATCTCGATCTCGTCGGAAGAGGGCGCCGGGACGGTGGTCGCAGTCAAAGACCTGGTCGACGTCGCCGGCATGGTCACGACCGCCGGGGGCGTCATCCTTCCGAATCAACCGGCCAAGCGGGACGCGCCCGTGGTCCAGCGCATCCGCTCGGAAGGCTGCCTGATCGCCGGCAAGACCAACCTGCACGAGTTCGCGTTTGGCGTGACCAGCACCAATCCCCACTACGGGAACGTCCTCAACCCACACGATCCAGGCCGCGTGGCGGGCGGCTCGTCCGGCGGCTCGGCGGTGGCCGTGGCGGCGGCCATGTGCGATTGGGCGGTCGGCAGCGACACGGGCGGCTCGATCCGCATTCCGGCGTCCCTGTGCGGGGTGGTGGGTTTCAAACCGGCGCTCGGCACGATCGACCTCACCGGGGTGGTGCCGCTCAGCTGGTCGCTGGATACGCTCGGCCCGATGGCGCCGGACGTGGAGCGCGCGGCGCGAGCCTTCTCCATCATGTCCGGGGAGGCAGTGAGCACCGAGCACGTGGCGAGGCCACGGCTCGCGGTGCCGGCCGGGTGGGTCACGGACCTGGACGCGCCGACCGAGCGCGCCTGGCGCCTGGTCTCTGAAGGCGTTCCCGAGATCGATTTCGTCGATCGCGCCCGGCTTTTCAGCACCGGCCTGACCATCCTCCTGGTCGAGGCGGCGACCTTTCACCGCCGGTGGGCGGGCGAATTCCCGGAGAAGTACGGCTCGGACGTCCTCGCCCACATCCAGCGCGGGCTTGGCGTGCTGGCCGTCGACTTCGAGGAGGCGCTGCGCGAGCGCTCGCGGCTGGTGGAAGCGTCAGCGCGCGCGATGGAGGGCGTGGACGCTCTCCTGCTGCCCGCGACCGCGATCGTCGCGCCGCCAGTCGACTCCGGGAACGAGGTGCGCGAGCCGCTCTCGCGATTCACCCGGCCGTTCAACACGACCGGACAGCCGGTCGTCGCTCTTCCCGCGCCTGTACGCCGCGGCGGGCTTCCCGTCGGGATGCAGGTCGTCGGGCGCACCAACGCGGACACGCTGCGGGCTGCGTTGTGGTGTGAGCGCGAGTGGCGGAATCTCACGCCTTGAAATCCAAACAGCTGTTCCCGGCGATCTTCAGCCGGCATGCCCTTGAGTACCAGGAACGCCTGGAGCAGGTCATGGCGCGCGGCGAGGCCCGAGGCAGGATGCGCGTTCTCGAGCTGGTCGACGCGCAGCCAGGCACGCGCGTGCTCGACCTGGCCTGTGGACCGGGGACCCTGAGCCGGTGGCTCGCGCGGCACGTCTCGCCGGGCGGCGAGGTCGTCGGAGTTGACCTCGCGGCCGGGATGATCGAGGTGGCCCGGGCGGCCCGGATTCCGAACGCGCGATTCGAAGTCATGGACATCGAGCAGCTGACGTTCGCCGACGCGTCGTTCGACTTGGCGGCATGCGGGCATGGCCTGCAGTTCGCGCCACAGCTGCCGGTGGCGCTGCGGGAGGCTCGGCGGGTGCTGCGTCCGAGCGCGCGTTTTGCCGCCAGCGTTCCGGTCGAAGGAACCGATGAGTCGGTCTGGTCGCTCCTCGAAGGTGTCATCGACCGCTGGCTCCCGCCCGCCGCGCAGGCAGTCGACCAGGGACGCACGCGCGCCCTTGTGTCGGACTTGTACGAGTTTGGGCAGGCCGCGCTCGAAGCAGGATTCGCCACCGCGCGCGTCGAGCTGATCGAGGAGCAGGTGAGATGGGAATCGGCGGAGCAGCTAGTTTCGATGTTCACGAGCTGGTGGAGCTGCGCATCGCGGCTGGACGGCGTCGACGCCGACCGGCGGCGGGGGTTCACGCAGGAGGCGGTTGAGACTCTGCGGCATGCACATCCGGGCGTGATCGACACCACCGGGCGCAATCACGTTCTGTTCGCGGTGGCTTGATGCGACGTGCCAGTTTGATTCTCTTGATGCTCGTCGCCTTGAGCGGATGCTCGCCGGCTCCCCACGCGGCTGCGTCGCCGACCGCTTCAGCCTTCCCTTCCCCGATCGAGTCGCCGTCTCCAACTCCAAGCCCGGTCGTCTACGGTCCCCCTCAGTACCGCGCCATGTGGGTTGACGCGCTTCACGACGGCATCAAGTCTCCCGCCCAGGTGGAGAAGCTGGTCGCCGACGCTCATCGGGCGAACATCAACGCACTGTTCGTTCAGGTCCGTTTGGGCGGCAACGCTTACTTCAATCACGCGGACGAGCCGCGAGCGCTGGACATCGTCGGGTCGCGCGGTTTCGACCCGCTCGGCTACGTGATCCAGCTGGCGCATGCGGCGACGCCCCGGATCGAGGTCCATGCCTGGCTCAACACGTTTTACGTCAGCGAAGACAGCGGTGTTTTCTTGAAAAACGGAGCGACGTGGGGCAATCGGGCCAACGACGGCTCGATTTCCGGATACCTGGACCCGGGCAACCCGGAGGTGCAGGCGTACACGCACAAGATCTTCATGGACGTAGCACGCAACTACGACGTGGACGGCCTGCACATGGACTTCGTCCGCTACGCCGGCGCGAACTGGGGCTACACGTCTACCTCTCTCTCGCTGTACATGCACGACACAGGTGCGACCGCCGTGCCGGCGCCTGACGATCCACGATGGCAGGCCTGGCGACGAGACCGGGTGACGGCCTTCGTGCGTGACCTGCACAACGACCTCCACGCGCTCAAGCCAGGGGTGAAGCTCAGCGGAGCGCTCATCTCCTTCGGCGGCGGCCCGACGACGGCGGCGGCTTGGAACTTCACGTCCGCCTACACATCGGTGTTTCAAGACTGGCGTGACTGGATGTTGAAGGGCTACATCGATTTCGGTGTTCCGATGAACTACGACAGCGACTGGAGCGCGCGCGAGGCCACGTGGTTCGACCAGTGGCTGGCCTTCGAGAAAGACTCGGGTTTCGCCAATCGGGTGGTGACCGGGGTCGGCGCCTTCTTGAACTATCCCGAGGATGCCCTGGCCCAGATCCGCCGCGTGCTGGCGCCGTCGGCGCGTGGAAACCGGGTGCTGGGCGTGGCCATCTACTCGTACGCGTCGACCTCCGTGTACGGCAACTCGGACTTCTACGGTTCGGCGGACGTCTCCTCGTACCTACCGCGGCAGCCTTACGCCGGGACGACCATCGGTTCGGCGGGCCTGATCAAGCGCGCGCAACTGCTCAACGACTGGTTCATGACGCAGCTCTCGCAGCCGGCCTTCTACAACGACGTGCAGCTCGGTCGCGTCCACACCCAGCCGGTCTTCTCGATGCCCGCCCAACCGCCCGCCGTGCCCGGCGCTTGAGCGGCTGAGTTGCCGCCCGCCAGCGCGATCCTGCGGCTGCTTGCCTTCGCGGTGCCGTCGGCGCTGGCCGCGGCCGGCGTTCAGCCGCTGCTCGGAGCCGCGACCGGCGTGGTCCGGCTGAGCTGGGCGATCGGCCTCACAGCGCCGGCGGTGGTTGTGGCAGGGCTGGTCTACGGCGTCGGGCGGATGTTCGATCGCGGCGACGCCTTACAACCTCCGTGGTACTCCGCGTGGGTGCTTTTCCCGGGCGCCTTCCTCCTAGCAGGCGCAGCGGCGATGTGCATCTTCGGCGCCCTGGTGGAGTTTTCACTGATCACCTGGACCATGTGGGTCCTTCTGATCGTGGGGTCATTGCTCTGGGCGACGGCGATGGTTCTAGTGCGCAGCGCCTCCCGCTGACCCGGCAGGCGCACCCCTGGCGGGGTCCCACCCTTCCTGCTTGCCGGCCCACCCCCACCGGCACACCGCCAGCGAGATTACGGCCGGAAAAAAACGGCGGCAACCCAGGTTGTTAAGACCGCCTATCGGGCCGCCCTCGAATGGGTCATGCCCGCCCCGCCTTCCAGCGTCCGCCTCAGGCAAACACACACCCACATCCGGTAAGGCGACCATTTCTGCGCGAGCTCCTCGAGCTTTGCCTGGTCGGGTTCGGCCGCGAGGCCGTACTCGGAGCGGATCGCGCCCATCAGGCGTGGTTCCTGGGTGGGAAGCTCGTCCACCGCGCTCAGCGCCCGCAGGCGCACGAGCTGCGAGCCGAACTCACCAATGCCGGGCAACCGGCGCAGGCTCTTGAGCGACTCCTCGCGTGACATGGCGCGAAGAGTGTCCGTGTCGACCTCACCCGCCAGCGCGGCCCGCCCAAGCGCACTCAGGTACTCGACCTTGCGACCGAACAGGCCTTGAAATTTCGCGAGATGCGCGAGCCGGTCCGGGCTCGGAAACGTCCAGAGCACATGTCCGTGCACGTCGATCGCCTGACCAAGCTCCCGTGACATCCGCTCTTTGACGCCCTGGCCCTGGCGCATCGAGATTCGCGACGAGATGACACACCACGCGGCGGCCTCGTAGGCGTCGGACCAGTTGACCGGCCTGAACCCCGGGAACATCCGCTGCAGCCTGGCCACGACAGGGTCCCGTTTCCCAACCTCGGGCCACCCTCGGCCGTCGACGTCCAGGCTCAGGATGCGCTCGACCTGCCTGACCACCGCCGCCGGTTCAGAGCCGTCCCCATAGATCGTCCCCAGCACGTGGCCGCGCGAGTCCTGCCGCAGGCAGATACCCACCGGCGTCCAGTCTCCATCCGCCAGGAACGCGAGGTGAAGATGACCCTCCGGATCTCCAGTCTCGGACGGCGCTCGATGCCACGCCCCGATGAAGTTCGCGCCCTGCTCGAGCGAGTAGTCGCCCTGGGGCACGAGCTCGAAGCTTCGCAACACGGCGCTCATCGAAGAGATGAGCCGGTGACGCTGGAGCCGGCTAAGCGAGCTTGATTCGGTTCGCTCGTGGGCCCTTCTGGCTGGGCTCGATCTCGAAGCTGACGCGCTCGCCACCCGCCAGCGAGTCGAAGTTCACGGCAGCGTCGAGTCCTGTCCGGTGGAAGAAATACTCCCGCCCGTCCTCGGCTGCGATGAACCCGAATCCGCGGTCGGAGACCAACTTCTTGATGGTGCCTGTCGGCATCTCCCTAATCCCCTTTCTCGAAAGCAATGTCGCGAACGCACGGGGCCCTTTCGAGAACTTCTACGACCGCGGCGTACATCGCCTGCCATCACGGCGACTGATCTACCTTACCACCGGAAACGCGCGTCGCCAAAGCATCAGAGGGCGAGCAGTGCAACCCCCGCGAGGGTGGCCACGGCGCCCGAAAGTTTGAGCGGCACAGCCTCCCTCTCACGCAGCCGCCAGATACCCCAGACCGCCACCCCGACCACCGCCGTTTCGCGCACTGGGGCGACAACGGAAAGCGGCGCCAGGCTCAAGGCCCAGAGCACCAGCAAGTAGCCGCCCCACATGAAGATCCCGATCAGCGTCGCCTGGGCGCGACCCAGGGCCACCTGCCCGCCGGCTTGCTCGAGCCCGGGCCGGCGCGCGGCCGCGAGCCGCGCCGCGATCCACTTCGAAACCGGTATACCCAAGGCGATCAGGACGATCAGCAGCCAGCCATAGAGCCATGGAGTCGTGAGGCGCACGCCGACCCGGTCGACCGCCGTGTAGGACGCGATCGCCACCCCAGTCAGGAGGGCCGGCACGGTCGCCCGCCCCGTGGCCTGCGAGAGGGCGACGGCGAGGATCCCCAGGAGCAGCAGTCCGACGCCGGCCAGCTGCACCGTGCTCAGCCGTTCATGGAGCAAGCCCAACCCGGCGACCACGGCGAGCAAGGGCGCGGACCCGCGGGCGATCGGGTAGACGGCGGACAGCTCGCCCCGCCGGTAGGCGGTGGCGAGGAGCCAGAGATACGTCAGCTCCAACGAGGCGGACAAGACGCACCAGCCCGCGGCTGCCGGAGCCAGGCCAGGGCGGCCCGACCATACCCACGCGACAACCGTTGGCGGAGTCGCCACCACCGCCGCCGCGAGGGTGGCGCGCTGGAAGGTGGCCATCGGATCGCCGCTCACCTTCACGAGCACGTTCCAGGTGCCATGCAGCACGGCGGCCGCCAGCGCCAGCGCGATCGCGGCGGCGATCAGTCGGGGAGCCCCGTGGTCCGGCGCGGCCGCGCGAGCAGGCGCCCGAGGAGCCTGTACACCTCGGGATTGACCAGCAGGCCGTTGTGGCTGCCCCAGACCGGCAGGGATGGGATGTCGGGGCGGAGGCAGGAGCGGAAGTTGACCACGTCATCCGAGCGCGTGTAGATCGAAGTCGTCGGCACGTTGGGAGCGAGGAGTAGATCGTGCGAGAAACGTCCCTCTGGATGCCACCGACGACCGTAAGCGATCTCGCTCGCCGTCTTGACCACGCCGACCGCGCGGCGGGTCATGACGGCGAGGTCGGTCGTGTCGGCCAGCGGAGACCCCAGCGTGATCACCTGTTCGATGATCTGCGGACGGCGCTGCGCCAGCACCTTGGCGAGCAGCCCTCCTCGGCTGTGTCCCACGATGCTCACTCCCGCGCCGGCCTGATGCTCGACCTCGATCAGCCGGTGGCGAAGTCTTGCCAGCAGCCGCTCCGAGTCCTGGATGTTGAACAAGATGCCGGACAGGTAAGGCTTGTAACCGATGCGCACCAGCCAGTTGGAAAGCACGGTCAGGGACCAGTCGCCGGCAAGAAAGCCGGGAATCAAGAGCACCGGCCGCCCGTCGCCTTGCGGAACCCCGCGCCCGCGAAAAACCGGGTCGCGCAGCAGCGCCGACATCTCGCGAAAAGCGAGCGGGTCCCATAACTTCACGGCTGCGAATCGTAGGTCGTAGGCCACGGAGCGGGCCGCCGCGCGCGCACGGCGCCTAAATCAATGTGCGCGCGCGATCAGGCGGCGTAGACCCCCCCATCGGTTCCGACCTGGAGGGGAATCGACGCCAATGGCGTGGGTGCCGGGCCACTGACCACCGCCGCTCCGTGAGCCGGGTCGAACACGGCGCCATGGCATGGGCAGGACAGCACCTTCGCGCCTGAGTCATACGAGACGGTGCATCCGGCGTGCGTGCATACGGCATCGAAGGCGACCACGCTGCCACCGTCAAGTGCTACGGCCACTGCGGGGTCGCCACTGGTGGGATCCTGGAAGACGAGGGATCCCTGCGCCTGCAGATCGGCGAGCGCGCCGATCCTCGTCCCCGCCGGCGAGGCGATTGGCGAGGCGGCGGGCGAGGGGGTCGCGCTGCTCGATGCCGCTTGAATCGATGCACGCCCCCGGGGCAGCAGGGCGAGCACCCAGACCAAGGCCACTGAAGCGCCGCCGAGCTGAACCAGCAAGCGGCGCCGGCTCAGGTCGGTAGTCGCGGGCCGGCCGCGAGAATCCCCCTGTCCGGGCGGGCCGAAGATCACCGGCCGGACGGTCAGGACGCCTTGGTCGCCGAGCAGGACCAGCGTGATCCAGGCCACGACATAGATGCTGTCGGAACCCAAAAAGTAAGGCTGAACCGACCAGCTTGCGGTGAGGAAAAAGACCAGATTCACAAGCGCGCCGGCCGCCGCAGCCCAGCGCGTCGCGAGGCCGAGCAGCACGAGCGCTCCGATTGCCAGCTCCACCGCGATCACCCCGATCCCGGCCAGCTGGGGCACGGGGAGAGCAAAAACCTGGATGAGGAAGCCGATCGGAGAGTGCGCCGCAAAGCTCTGCAGCTGCGTGCCGATGTAGGTCGATGCGCCCGGCTGCAGGAATCCCGGGTCTGAGATCTTCTGCAGCCCGGCATAGACGAACGTCGCGCCGAGGAATAGTCGCAGCGGGAGCGTCCCGTACGCAAACCACCGGTCCGCGGGTTGGTTGGGGCGCTGGGGCTGAGAACGCTGCGCTTTCCTGGCCAAGACGAACGGACATTACGGGAATTGCGTCCAGCGTTCCTGTGCCGGCGCTGTGATTTCGCCAAGAACGATGGCCAACTTAATTGAACAGGCTGTCTGTTAAATTAATCTTGTGAGCGCTCGGAGGTACAGCCTCGGCCGGCGTCAGGCCCAGGCCGCGCGCACCCGATCCGCCATCCTTGCCGCGGCCCGCCGGCTGGTCGCCGAGCTTGGTCCCGAATCAAGCCTGGGCAAGGTGGCCGAGCACGCGGGGGTGTCGCGCATCACCGTTTACAACCAGTTCGGCTCCAAGGCCGGCCTGCTGGAGGCGCTGGCGGCGGACGTGGGCCGGGAGCTCGAGGGAGCGGCGGGTGCAGCCGGCGTCGGGCCATCCGATGACCTGGCGGCTCGCATCGAGCAAGCGTGCGCCGACTGGGCGACGAATCCGGACCTCCACCGGCAGTTGCAAGGCCGCTCCCGAGAGCACGCCGGCGGCCAGGCCCAGGTCGACCGCACCCTGGCGGAACGCCTGGCCGCGGAGGACCGCCTGCGGCCTGGATGCTCGATTAAGGAGGCGGAGGACGTGATCGGGATCCTGACCTCCTTCCCCGTTTTCGACCGCCTTCACAAGGGCGGCCGGCGCTCGCCGTCAGCTGTCGCCGAGATACTCCTGCGGATGGCGGCAGTCTTCATGACACCGGCCCCTTCGGTCTAGGATTGACGCAGTGCGCCATAGAACCGCCGACCTGGACGGGCCGGTTCACTACCTGGACTTCGGCGGCACCGGCAAGCCGCTGCTCATGGTGCATGGGCTTGGCGGCAGCGCGATCAACTGGATGGCAGTCGGTCCTGAGATCGCGAACAGCTACCACGCGCTGGCCCTCGACCTCGCGGGCTTCGGGCAGACGCCCCTGTTTCGCCGGTTGGCTGCAGTCGGGGCCAATGCAGGGCTGGTGCACGAGTTCATCGAAAAGGTGATTGGCGAGCCTGTGGTGATCATGGGCAACTCGATGGGCGGTCACATCGCGGTGCTCGAGGCCGCGATCAATCCGTCGTGGGTGGACGCGGCCATCCTGGTCGACCCGGCCATCCCGGGAGTCCACGTCACCCGCCCCGAGCCGGCGCGGCTAGGAGTGATGGCGGCGCTGACGATCCCCGGCCTCGCCGAGATCCTGCTCGACCGGCGCGTGCGCGTGCTCGGTCCCGAAGGCCTGGTCCATGAAACCCTCGCCATCGTGTGCGCCGATCCATCCCGCGTCCCGGCCGAGGTCGTCGAGGCACACATCCGGCTCATGCAAGAACGCGACAGGTTGGGACGCCAGAACGGCCGCGCGTTCCTGCAGGCGAGCCGTTCGATCGGCCTGCGCATGGCCGACCCGCGTTTCTGGACCCAGGTGGCGAAGGTTCGCGCCCCCACCCTGGTGATCCACGGAAGCCTCGACGCGCTCATCCCGCTCGCGGCAGCCAGGGAGCTGGCCCGCCGCCGGCCCGACTGGACGCTCGAGGTCCTCGACGGCGTCGGCCACGTCCCCATGATGGAGACGCCCGAGAGATTTATGAGTGCGCTCAACGCCTGGAGCGCGTATAGAATCGCCCGCGAGACAGGGCTACCCCCCGCCGAAGCCTCTTAACGGAGAAAGCGCTCAAGCATCAATTTGGCAACGGCCCCAGAAATTCATCACAGCAGGCGCCGCGGCAGGCTCGGCATCGCCGCGTCGATCCTGCCTGAGCTCCGGCACCTTGGTCGCTGGGACCCGATGCCACCGATGTGGCTGGAAGGGCGAATCTACATCGAATATCTGCGCCTCATTCGCGACCCGGTGTTCCGCGGTGTGGAAGTGCCGCCCGGCCTGGGAAAGCCGGTGATGCTCATCCCGGGCTTCCTCGCCGGCGACTGGACGCTCCACACGCCCTTCCAGTGGCTGCGGCGCGTCGGGTACCGGCCGCGCGTCGCCGGCGTCACGTTCAACGTCATGTATTCAGAGGTGATGCTCCGGCCGCTGGTGGATGCGCTCCGAGAGCTGAGGAGGAAAACCGGCGCGCGCGTGTCGCTCGTCGGACACAGTCGTGGTGGCGTGCTCGCCAAGGTGCTGTCTCACAGAAGTCCTGACCTTGTCGAGCAGGTGATCACGCTCGGGTCTCCACTACACGACCCGTTCGACATCCACCCACTCACGATGGCCGGCGTGACGGCCGCTCACATCTACAACGTGTTTCGCTACGGGCACCCGGCGTCCGTCGAGCAGCGCTTCCTGCGCGACCTGGCTGCTGAGCCGCGCGTGCCGACAACCTCGATCTACTCGCGATCCGACGGTGTCGTCAACTGGAAAGCATGCCTGCGCCCGGACATCAACGCGATCGAGGTACCGGGCAGCCACATCGGCCTCGCACTGAACCCCGACGTCTACCGGATTCTGGCCTATCTCCTCCCCGCCCCCTGGCGCGAGAGCTAGTATCGATTCCTAGCGGGAGCTCGTCTTCTAGGACAAAGCGGGCTGAGAGGGCATCGTGATGCCGACCGCATGAACCTGATCTGGGTAATGCCAGCGGAGGGAGATGCATGAGCGAGGTCGCCATTCGGGCGGTCGATTCGGATTCGTTTGGCAGGGTCGAGAGCCACGGCATCGACGCGATTCCCGCGGCCCAACGACACGGGACACCACGCGAGCTGGCGTTCCTCTGGGCCGGCGCCTTCGTCAACTACGCAAGCCTGTTCACCGCAAGCCTGCTCACGACCTACTACGGGCTCGGGGTATGGGACGGACTGCTCGCGACGGGCCTTGGAACGGTCGCCGCCGCTGTGATCCTGGGTTTGTTGAGCAACACCGGCCCGCGGTCGGGCGCGCCGCAGATCATCTTCACGCGACGGATCTTCGGCCTCCGCGGTTCGTACCTTGGCGCGGGCCTCACTCTGTTTCTCGCGATCGGATGGTTCGCGGTCGACTGCGTCATCGCCGCCCAGGCAGGCGCTCAGCTGATTGGGGGAGGCAATCGCTGGATCACGCTCGGCTTCGTCCTCGTCATCGCAGCCATCAGCGTGGCGGTCGCGATCTTCGGTCACGAAACGATCAAGGTGCTGGCGACATATGGCGCGGTTGCCTTCGCAGCCCTGTCGCTTGTGCTGTTCGTGTTCCTCGCGCCGCAGTTTCACTGGGCACAGGGTCCCGCCGTCGAGGGCGCCGACTACCCGGGCGCGTTCGTGCTCGGGTTCATGACGTGCTTCGCGCTCGTGGCGTCGTGGTATCCGTTCGCAAGCGATTACTCCCGCTATCTGCCGGCGACCAGCCCGACGCGATCGGTGACGCTGTGGCCGGTGGCCGGCGTGGTGCTGCCGATGCTGTTGCTCGGACTGTTCGGGCTCCTGCTGCCGACTATCGATGCCAGGCTCGCCGCCAACCAGGGCGTGCTCGCAGTGATCAGCACCCACGCGCCGGCCTGGGTCGCCCTCCCCTTCTTCGTGTTTGTGGTCCTGGGAGAGATCTGGGCCAACTATTTCGACGTGTACACCGCGGGGCTCGTCACGCTCGCGATGGGGTTGAGGCTCCGCCGGTGGCAGACCGCGCTGGCGTGCGGCATCCTGGGGACAGCGCTCGCTTCGTATGCGGTGCTCGTCAGCGACTTCCACCTCGCGTACGAAGACTTCCTCATCCTCACCTATCTATGGGCGCCGGCCTGGGCGGCCGTGGTGCTGCTCTCCTTCTTTCTGTTCGACGCTCAGCCACGACCGCGACTTGCCTTGCTCGCATGGCTCGCAGGCACGGCGACGAGCCTGGTGTTCGTCAACTACGGCAGCCTGTTCAGCAACCTTGCCGGCACGCCAAGATTCTTCAATGGCGGCCTGATGAGCACGCTGCACGGCGCGGACCTGAGCGGGCTGGTGAGCATCGCGATCGCCGCCGCGGTTTACATCACAGGGCGACGCATGAGGTCCAGATGAAGCTGCCCGTCGCCCTCACGATCGCCGGTTCCGACTCCGGCGGAGGGGCCGGCATCCAGGCGGACCTGAAGACCTTCGCCGCGCTGGCGGTGCACGGCACTTCAGCGATCACCGCCCTCACGGCCCAGAACACGATGGGGGTCATCGAGGTCCTGGAAGTTCCCCCGGCCTTTGTCCTCGCGCAGATCGAAGCGGTGATGGCCGACATCGGCGCGGCGGCCGCGAAGACGGGGATGTTGTCGAGCGCCGAGATCATCGAAGTGGTCGCGGCGGCGATCGTGCAACACGGCCTCAGGAACCTCGTCGTCGACCCCGTGATGGTGGCGAAGGGCGGGGCGAGGCTGCTGCGCGCGGACGCGGTCGATGCACTGCGCCGCCGCCTGCTGCCGCTGGCCGCCGTGGTGACGCCGAACCTCCCTGAAGCCGAGGTGCTGCTCGGCAGGCCGATTCGGACCCTCGACGAGCGGCGCCAGGCGGCGCGTGACCTTGTCGCGTTGGGGGCGCGCGCCGCGGTCGTCAAGGGAGGCCACGCCGATGAGCAGCTGGCCATCGACCACTATTTCGACGGCAACGAGCTCGTCGAGCTTCAGTCACCGCGCTTTGCCACCGCGAATACGCATGGAAGCGGCTGCGTCTTTTCCGCGGCCATCGCGGCCGAGCTCGCCAAGGGCAGCGACTCCCTGGCCGCGGTGCACCAGGCGAAGGAGTTCATCACCGGGGCGATCGAGCGGTCGCTGGAGGTCGGCCGGGGCCACGGCCCGGTCAATCCGATGTTCAAGATCATCGCCTGGCCCCGTTGACTCGCCGGGCGCGCCCGCGGGCGCATCCTTAAGGAAAGCTGAGGTCGCCGGGGGCGGTTAAGCTGTGCCGTCATGACAAAGCGAAAGCGAACCGGCAAGGCCTCGAGCGGCGCCGACCAGCCCGCCGGCGAAGAGAGCAAGACCTCCGCCGCCGACGACGCACCGAAAGAGGACATGGCCCACGTCAGCCGCGACCTGCTGGCGGGCAGCCCGGACATATTCGCCCCCAAGTGGACCGAAGAACCGCCTCCTGATCCCGCTCCTGACTCGGTGAGCGAGCCCATCGCGAGCGAAACGCCTGCGGAGCCGCCCGTGACGCCGGTCGAAACTCCGGCGGAAAGCGTCGAATCGTCGCCTGTGACTCCTGCGGAATCGACCCCGGTCCTGGCCCCAACCGCCACCGCGCCCGTGGCCCCGCCGCCTTACGTGGCAGCGACGCCTCATCCCGCGCGAGCGCGCGCCGCCGGGTCCGGCGCCGCGCTTGGCATCGTCCTGGTCGTGGTCGGCCTCTTCGCGCTGGGCGTGGTGGTGTTTGGGATCGACCTCACCCAGTACGGCTGGCCTCTTTTCGTGATCATCCCCGGGCTCACCTTGCTGGTGGTCGGGTTCCTCGGCGGAGGCGCGGGCGCATCCGTCCCCGGTGGCATCGTCACGGCGCTCGGTCTCGTGCTTGCCTACCAGAGCAGCACCGGCGACTGGGCGAGCTGGGCTTTTGTGTGGGCGCTGATCGCACCCGGAGGGGTCGGCCTCGGCCTTTACCTGCAGGCGCTGCGCGACCGCGATCCAGTGATGTTGAGACGCGGCCGGACGCTCATGTTCATCGCAGTGATGATCTTCATGATCGGCTTTGTGTTCTTCGAGTCGATCCTCGGAATCAGCGGGATGGACTACGGGATCTTCGGCAAGGCGGCGCTACCCGGGCTGTTGATCGTGATCGGGCTCATCCTCCTGGTCCGCAGCGTCCAGCGGAGTCGCCGAGCCTAAGTTCTCTTTCGAGCCGGCAACCGTTTGATTCGCGCCGCGAGACCCTCGCGGCCGATCTGGTATTCGGTCTCGGCTCGATACTGCTTGAAGCCGAGCTGCTTGTTGATCGCCAGCATCGGCGCGTTAGAGCCCGCGTTCTGCGTCGCCACCCATTGGGCTTCCGGGTATAGGTCGCGCAGGTGCGCGAGCATCGCGGCCTTGATCCACTTGCCCAGTCCTCGACCGCGCGCGTCGGGCCGCACCCCGGTGAACTGCTGATTGATGATCGCCGGCCGGTGCGGTGCCCAGGTCATATCTGTGATCGCGGAGATCACCCCATCGGGTTCGCGGGTCAGGATCGTGTGCAGTTGCTCGCGGCCGATTTCCAGCCGCGCGTAGAAGTCGCGGATGTGGTCGGGTGTGACCACGATCTCTCCGTGGTCGAGGCCCTCGAACGGCATCGTGTTGAGCATGCTCGACAGCTGTGGGGCGAAGTCATCCCACATCGATTCGGGAAGGGGACCGTCGTAGGTCACGAGCTTCGTCTGAGGTGAACGCTTTGGTCCGTCATTGACCCAGCGTTCGACCATCTTCCAGTCCACGTCTGCCAGCTTCAATCGGTTCTCCGCACCGCTGAGCTTCGACTCGGCGCCCAGCCACCGAAGAAACGCATGGCCCGGAGCGTCCTCAGTGCCGATCCCCAGGACGGTGCAGCCGTGCGCGTCCATCAGATCGCCGAGCAGCGGAAGCCAGGAAGAGCCAAGGCCGCGCCGCCGCGCGTCCGGGCGCACGTAGAGATCGGCCCAGAAGAGGTGCTTGTTCGAGTCATATTCAGGAGTGCCCGGCTTGACCGTCGAACCTGAGAGCCAGCTCAGGAGGATGCCATCCTCCGCGATTTCGTACTGGTACTGGAGGTCGAACGGGCTCTCGCGTTTCAACCACCTTTCTTCAAGCTCATCGGGCCGCAGGGGATCGTCCGGCCGCGATTCCTGCTGCCGCACGCGGCGGTACGCGTGATAGCGCTTCCAGAAATCCGCCCCTGCCGATTGGAAGTCGACGCGCGCCGGCGCGTGCTCAGCCGCCATCGATCGATAGTCTCACAGCTCCTGCGCGAGCTCAGGGCCGGGGGCGCCGCAGCCGGCGCGCCTCTTCATCCAACGCCCTACGGTGGCACGTGCGCATCGCCTGCATCAGGTCCTGGGTGAGCACTCCGAATCGATTGCGAATCACCCCGTCGAAGTAGGTCAAGCCGGTGAGCCGGCTGAGGGGCGATTTCCGCGGTCGCACGAGCGCCCGGTTCAGCCGGTAAAAGATGACGTTGGGCACTGTTTTCGGGTCCTGCCACTCGCTGCCTTCCGACATTCGCACGCCTCGGAAGGGTCCGATATGAGCGCCCATGAGATCCGTTACGTGAATCCACAGCACGATGCGCGCGCCGTGAGGTCCGCACCTGAAACCGTCGCTGGTCAGGGCCAGCTGTTCGCCGATTCCCTGCACCGCCGTGAAGTAGAAGGCATTGAGCCCAACCATCAGGAGCACCGTCAGAGGCGCCAGCCACGGATAGCCGGAATTCGCGAACAACGCGAGCACGAGCGCCGGGAGAAAAGCGATCCATCCCGCCACTCGCATCGCGCGGACCAGGCGTGGCAGCGCCGGCGCGACCAGCACCACCTCACCCTGCTGTGGATCCAGGTTGGCGGTTCCTGTTTCGCGCCGCCGCCATGCATCCCATGCCCCGATGGCTGCGGCGGTCGTTCCGCCTATCCCCACTATGTAGACGGTGAGCAAAGCTACCGTGAGTAGGAGGAGAGCCTGCGCGTCCACTACGGCATTGTAAGGACCACAACTGTTGGGTCTGTTATTTGTGCGCCGGGCACTAACGAAACGTAAAGCCCGGGACTACCATTCGTGGCACCACACCCTCTTCGCGGCGCGAGCCTCCTACCGCTTGGCAGGAGGCTCGTATTACGAAAGGGAGGACAGAAAGGCGCAGGGGAGGACAGGCGTCCGCCCCTACGGGAACCCCTCCTCTCCTCTGCTAGGTGGAGTTGTGATGGAAAGTGGCCCTTATAGGTGACGGCCGGAGTAAATCCGGCCTATGGCTCCACTTGGAGTTAGCCAACGAGGGCCCCGACGCTAGGCGGCTTTGACGGCACTCACCAGCTTGGTCAGGGAGTCCTTGGCGTCACCGAAGAACATCAGGGTCTTCGGGTCGTACATGAGGTCATTGTCGATGCCGGCAAAGCCCGGCCGCATCGAGCGCTTCATGAAGACGATGTTCTTCGCCTGGTCCGCGTTGAGGATTGGCATTCCGAAGATCGGGCTGCCCGGGGCGTTTCGAGCCGAAGGGTTGACGACGTCGTTCGCGCCGACGATCAACGCGACGTCCGCGTTCTTGAACTCGTCGTTTACCTCGTCCATCTCTTTGAGCTGCTCATAAGGCACGTTGGCCTCCGCGAGCAGCACGTTCATGTGGCCGGGCATCCGGCCGGCGACCGGATGGATCGCGTACGTCACCTCGACACCACGCTTCTCGAGCACCTCAGCCAACTCTCGCGCCGCATGCTGCGCCTGGGCCACCGCCAGCCCGTAGCCGGGCACGATGATCACACGCTGCGAGTACGCGAGCAGCGTGCCGATGTCTTCGGCAGAGCCGGACCTCACGCTGCGCCCCTCCTTACCTGCCACGGCGGCAGTTCCGGCATGCGTCTGGCCGAACGCGCCGAACAGCACGTTGCCCAGCGACCGGCCCATGGCGTCGCTCATCAGCTTGGTGAGGATGCTTCCTGATGCGCCGACGAGCGTCCCGGCCACGATCAGGGCGAAGTTGTTGAGCGTGAACCCGCTGGCCGCGACCGCCAGGCCCGTGAACGCGTTCAGCAGCGAGATGACGACCGGCATGTCCGCTCCGCCGATCGGCAGCACGAACGCCACACCGAGCACCAGGGCCAGGACCATCAGGGAGACGAAGGAGAATGGAATCGACGCCACCGCCAGCACCGCGATGACGAAGCCGAGGATCGCCGCGGCGAGGATGCCGTTGACGACCTGCTGGCCGGGATACGTGATGGGTTTCCCGGTCATCAGCTCCTGGAGCTTGGCGAAGGCCACCATGCTGCCCGCGAACGACACCGAGCCGATCACGATGCTGAAAACGCTGGGAAAAGCCTCCGCGAAAGCGGGGTGCTGGCCGAAGCGCAGCAGTTCGGCCACCGCCACCAGGGCTGCCGCGCCCCCTCCCACCCCGTTGAAGAGGGCGACCATCTGCGGGATGGCGGTCATCTTCACCATGCGGGCGCCGATGCTGCCGACCGCGCCACCGATGACCACCCCGATCGCGATGATGATCACGCCGGCTGTCGTGAAGTGCAGGAGCGGCAGCGTGGCCACGAGTGCGATCACCATGCCGACGGCGGCGATGCGGTTTCCGTTCCGGGCGCCCTTCGGCGAGCTGAGCTGCTTCAGGCCGAGGATGAAGCACACCGCCGCGACCAGGTATGCGAGCTCGATTATCGTGTTCATTTCGCGGGCGTCGATTCTTTGGCTGAAGCGGTTTTCTGCGCTTGCCTGCCCTTGAACATCTCCAGCATCCGGTCCGTGACCACAAAACCACCGACCACGTTGGTGGTGGCCAGCGTCACGGCGACGAGGCCGATGACGATGTTCAGCGGCGAAGTAGCGTTGGACGCGATGACGATGGCGCCGACAAGGATGATGCCGTGGATCGCGTTGGTCCCCGACATCAGCGGCGTGTGCAGGATGGTCGGCACCTTGGAGATGACCTCGATGCCGACGAAGATCGACAGCACGAAGAACGTCAGCTCGTTGAGCAGCTCGTTGCTCATGCGGAGGCGGCCAGGAGCTGCTTGGCGCGCTCGTTCACGATCTCGCCCGCGTGGGTGACACAGCCGCCCTTGGTGATCTCGTCCTCGAAGTCCAGGTTGATGGCGCCGTCCTTGACCAGGTGCAGGAGCAGGTTCGCGACGTTGCGCGCGAAGAGCTGGCTCGTAGCCAGCGGCATCGTCGAGGGCACGTTTCGCGTGCCGATGATCGTGACACCGGAGACTTCGACGTCCTTGCCCGGCTGGGTCAGCTCGACGTTGCCACCGCTCTCCGAGGCGAGATCCACGATCACCGAGCCCGGACGCATGCCCTTCACCATGTCGCCGGTCACGAGCAGCGGGGCGCGACGGCCGGGTATCGCCGCGGTGGTGATGACAACGTCCGACCTCGCCACGTGCTCGCCGATCAGGTCTCTCTGCTTGCGGAGAAATTCCTCGGACTGCTCACGCGCGTAGCCACCCTCGCCCTGCTGGCTCTCGAGCTCCAGCTCGATGAACGTCGCTCCCAGTGACTGGACCTCCTCCTTCACCGCCGGGCGCACGTCGTAGGCAGAGACGACAGCCCCGAGCCTGCGCGCGGTGGCGATCGCCTGGAGACCGGCAACCCCGGCGCCCATGACCAGCACGCGGGCGGGTGCGACCGTCCCGGCCGCGGTCATCATCATCGGGAAGAACTTGCCGAGCCGGCCAGCGGCCATCAACACCGCCTTGTAGCCGGCGGCCGACGCCTGAGATGAGAGCGCGTCCATCGACTGCGCTCGCGAAATCCGCGGCAGGAGCTCCAGGCTGAACGCGGTCACGCCCCGCTTGGCCAGCGCCTTGACGATGTCCGCCTGCGTGGCCGGCTGGAGGAAGCTGATCAGCACCGATCCGCTCTTGAGCTCTTCGACCTCATTGGCGTCGGGAGCCTGCACCTTGAGCACCACGTCCGCGTCCTTGAGCAGGGCGGCGGCGCTCTTGACGACCTTGACCCCGGCCTTCTCGTAGGCGTCGTCGGGAACGTAAGCCCCGGCGCCGGCTCCAGATTCGACGCTCACGTCCAGCCCCGCCGCGATGAGCTTGGTCGCGGTATCGGGTACGAGGGCGACGCGCTGCTCGTCCCCCGCCCTCTCTTTCGGAATTGCGACCTTCACAGATTGGCCACTCTAAGGAATCGAGGCTAGTTGCTGCAGACGCGTAAAATCCTTAATCCGCGGCAGAAAGAAGCAAAGTGACGCAGCACATCATCAACGACCTCACCATTCAGGCCGCCACGGTCAACGGTTCCGGAAGCCAGACCGCCAACCTGGTTTTGACCCGGGCGATCTTCCACATGGGCATTCCCGTCGCCCCGAAAAACGTCTTTCCCTCCAACATCGAGGGGCTCCCCACCTGGTACCAGCTCCGGGTCACTCAGGAAGGGCACATGGCCCGGTCGGACAAGGTGGACATCCTCGTCGCCTTCAACCCATCGACCTGGCGCCAGGACCTGAAGACGGTGCGCCCAGGCGGTGTCGTAATCCACGAAGAGGTTTTCTCGACCGCGGACGTCCGCTCGGATGTCATCTACTACCCGGTCCCGTTCTCCAAGCTGGCCAAGGCGAAGATTCAGAACGACACGCTGCGTAAACAGCTGACCAACATGATCTACGTCGGAGTCGTCGCGGGCGTTCTGGGGATTCCCCTCGAGGCCCTCGAGCACGGCGTGAAACGGCAGTTCCTGACCAAGCCGAAGGCGGTGCAGGTGAACGTAGACGCCATCAAGATCGGTCACGACTACTGGCAGGACAACTTCTCCAAGCAGGACCCGTACCGGTTGGAGCCGATGACCGGAATCGTGGAAGGCAAGGTGCTCGTCGAGGGCAACCAGGCGGCAGCGCTCGGCGCACTGATGGGAGGCGTCACGGTCGCCGCCTGGTACCCGATTACGCCCTCCTCGTCCGTCTGCGAGAACCTCATCGCCTACTCGGAACGATTCCGGACCGACTCAAAAACCGGCGAGAAGCTCATCTCGATCGTCCAGGCCGAGGACGAGCTCGCGGCGGTAGGGATGGCAATCGGCGCCGGTTGGGCGGGTGCGCGGGCGATGACGTCAACCTCCGGACCCGGCATCTCGCTGATGGCCGAGTTCGTCGGACTCGGCTACTACGCCGAGGTGCCTGTGGTCATCTTCGACATCCAGCGCATCGGCCCTTCGACAGGCCTGCCCACGCGAACGTCGCAGGCGGACGTCGCTTTTGCTTTCAGCCTGTCGCACGGCGACACCAGGCACATCGTGCTGCTTCCCGGGACGGTCGAGGAGTGCTACGAGTTCGCGCGGGACGCGTTCGACTACGCGGACCGCTTCCAGACCCCGGTCTTCATGCTGTCCGACCTCGACCTGGGGATGAACCTGTGGATGACGCCTGAGTTCAAATACCCCGAGAAGCCGTTTGACCGCGGCAAGGTCCTTGCGAAGGCAGACCTGGAGCGGCTGGCCGGCGAATGGGGGCGCTACCGCGACGTGGACGGTGACGGCGTGACCTATCGCACGCTTCCCGGCACGGACCACCCGGCGGCGGGCTACTTCACGCGCGGGTCGGGCCACGACGAATTTGCGCGGTATACGGAGAGCGCGGAGGCGTACGCGCAGAACATGGACCGCCTGGCGCGCAAGCTCGAGACGGCCCGGCACACGCTGCCCGCGCCAATCGTCGATGAGGGGACCGGGTCATCGACCGGATTGATCGCATTCGGCTCGACACATGCCGCCGTGCTCGAGGCGCGCGAGGCGCTGGCCGCGGCGGGCAAGCCGGTCGACTACCTTCGCCTGCGCGCCCTGCCCCTTTCCGACGAGGTGGCCGCCTTCGTGTCGCGCCACGAACGCGTTTACGTCGTCGAGCAGAACCGCGACGGACAGGTTTATGACCTCGTGCGGCTGGCGCTACCGGCACACCTGGTCGACAGGGTCCGCTCGATCCGCCACTACAACGGCCAGCCCATCCCGGCCGTGGCCATCACCGAGCCGCTGCTGCAAACGGAGGGCGTACCCGCATGAGCGCAACCCTGAACCACATCGGACTTCCACGCGACGCCTACAAAGGTGCGGCGACGACCCTCTGCGCCGGATGTGGACACAACTCGATCACCAACCACATGATCAAGGCGCTGTACGAGCTCGGAATCGAGCCGCACCGGCTGGCCAAGATGTCCGGCATCGGCTGCTCCTCCAAGACGCCGGCCTACTTCGTCGAGTCCGCCCACGGCTTCAACGGCGTGCATGGCCGCATGCCCTCGCTGACGACGGGGGCTCAGCTCGCCAACCGGCAGCTCATCATGCTCGGCGTCTCAGGGGACGGTGACACCGCTTCGATCGGCCTCGGCCAGTTCCTGCACATGATCCGGCGCAACGTCGACTGCACGTACATCATCGAGGACAACGGCACCTATGGCCTGACCAAGGGCCAGTTCTCGGCCACCGCGGACCTCGGCTCTGTGCAGAAGAAGGGCGCGGTCAACACCTTCCAACCCATCGATCCGTGCGCGGTCGCCTTGACGCTTGGGTGCTCGTTCGTCGCGCGCTCCTTCAGCGGCGACGGTAAGCAGGTCGTCCCGCTGATCAAGGCTGCCATCGCTCACCGCGGAACGGCAATCATCGACATCATCTCGCCGTGCGTGACCTTCAACGACCACGACGGATCGACTAAGAGCTACAGCTGGGTCAAGGACCACGAGGAATCGATCGCTGACGTCTCCTTCATACCGTTTTTCGAGGAGGTTCACGTCGACTACGAGCCCGGAACAATCCGCGACGTCGAGCTCCACGACGGTTCGCACATCGTGCTCAAGAAGCTGGGCGAGGACCACGACCCAACCGACAGGCGCGCCGCGATGCGCGTGATCGAGGAAGGACGCGCGGCCGGTCACCTCGTGACGGGGCTGCTCTACCTCGACACGACCATGGATGACTTCGCGACCACGGAGCAGATCCCGCAGCGCCCCCTCAAGGACCTGGGCGAAGGTGAGTTGAGACCGACTCGCGATCAGTTCGCCCAGGTCATGTCCGAGTTCGCCTGAGCCCCGGAAAACAACCCCACGAAGTCAGAGCCTTCGGCGTGACTTCGCGGGGACCCCTTCAGACAGACCCGCCGGCAGCTCAGAACGAACTCTTGCGCGGGACCCGGCTGGTCGCCCGTCGCGACCCGGCGATGGCGCGACTGATCAAGGCCGCCGGCCCGATCGAGCTGCGCGATGCCTTCGACGACAGCTTCGCAGCGCTGGTGCGCTCGATCATGTACCAGCAGCTGGCGGGCGCCGCCGCGGCCACGATCCACGGGCGATTCTTGAACCTGTTCGCAGATGGCCTCTCCCCCGCCGCGGCGCTGGCCCTGCCTGAAGGCATCATGCGGACGGCCGGCGTCAGCGGCGCGAAAGCGGCGGCGATCACGGATCTCGCGCGCAAGGTGGAAGACGGGACGGTGCCTCTGCACGACGTCGACTCGCTCTCGGACGACGACCTGGTTGCGCGCCTGGTCCAGGTCCGAGGCATCGGCCGGTGGACGGCCGAGATGTTCCTGATCTTCCAGCTTCGCCGGCTCGACGTCTGGCCGGTCGACGACTATGGCGTCCGCAAGGGCTGGGCGCTCGCCCACAAGCTCAAAGACCTCCCGACCCCGCGCGCGCTACAGGTCGAGGGCGACCGCTTCCGGCCCTTTCGGACTATCGCCGCGTGGTACTGCTGGCGCGCGGTCGATACAGTGCTTCCGATTTAGCCGAAGCTGCGCCCTGCGCGCGCGCGGCTAGCGACCGTACCTTCGGCGCAGGCCCTCGACCTGCTCGTCGGACATGGGCGGGGCGCCGTACGCATCGAGAAATTCCCGCGCGTGCCCCGGACCGAAGTTGTACTGCAGGCTCCAGACAGCGGCGGCGAGGTCCTGGCGCGGATCGCCGAGCCCGGCCCCTCCGACGTCGATCAATCCGCTCAGCAAGCCGTCGCTGACCAGAATGTTGGGCAAGCAATAGTCACCGTGGATCAGGACGTTTCCACGCTTTGCGACACCGAAGGGGCAGCCCGTCGCATCCGTCGCATGGACCACGCGCAGGGTCTCTCCCAACAGGCGGGCTACGCGCGGAGGCTCCCACCCGAGAGAGTGGTGGTAGAGCGGGGTCCCCGCGATCTCGCGAGTCAGGAGCCAATCGTCGCCGGAGGCATGGAAGAAACCGACCAGCTCGGGAACCGGCCAACGGCCGTGCAGCCACTCCAGGCGGTCGCGCTCGCCGGCCAGGGCCGCCGCACGTTTTACGTAGACAGCTCCCGATTCTCCCGCCATGCGCCACACCGTTCCGGCCCAGCTCATCCAGGCGAGCTCGCCGTCGAGCTGCGTCCCTCCAAGCGCCGCTTGCGCGGCTGACCGCACCCGCCGTGGCATCCGCAAAGTGGTCGATGAAGATTCCATCAAGCGTCCTCTGTACCATGGCGAGAGCCGCAAACGTGCTCAATTCGTGGGGGGTTAGGTGTGGTAGTCGCTCTTCCGGAATCGCCTGATGCCTTCAGGGACGCCACCTGGGAGGACGTCGCGCCTTACTTCGAGGCGCTGGCGAACAGTCCGCTCGACCGCACAAACGTCGAGGCCTGGCTGGCGGATTGGTCCTTGTTCGAGTCCCTGCTCTCGGAGGCCGGCGCGCTGGCGAGCTTTGCCTACTCGTGTGACACCTCGGATCCCGCTCGCGAGGCGGCCCAGCTGAGGTTTGGAACTCAGATCTCGCCGAAGGCGCGCGAGCAGCGCGTGCGGCTGCAGGAGCGCCTGGTCGAGCTCGATTACGTGAGACCCGGGCTCGAGACCACCGTTCAGCGCTTCAGCAACCAGATGCGGCTGTTCGCCGCCGCGAACGTTCCACTTTTCTCCGAGCTCTCAAAGTTGGAGACCGAGTGGTCCAAGGTCAACGGTGCGATGACCGTCGAGTGGGACGGCGAGCTGAAGACCCCGGCTCAGCTCCTCCCGTTCCTGGAGTCAACCGACCGCGCCTTGCGCGAGCGCGCTTTCAAACTTCGCGCCAGGCCGTACATCGAGCAGCGGGACGTGCTCGCGGACATCTTCGACCGCATGTATGACCTTCGCCAGCATGTCGCGCGAAACGCAGGCTTTGCAAACTATCGCGACTACGCGCACCTCGAAAAGAATCGCTTCGACTACACGCCGGACGATTGCCTGCGTTTTCACGAGGCGGTCGAGTCGGCTGTGCTGCCGGCCGTGGAGCGCCTAATGCGGCGGCGGCGCGGTCACATGCGCATCGACCCGCTGAGGCCTTGGGACATCACGGCCGATCCCAGGGGGCGCCCTCCACTGAAGCCGTTCCAGGACATGTCGACGCTTATCGCCCGAGCCGCCAACGTTTTCGCCCACGTCGACCCTGAGTTCGGCAGCTACTACCGCCGTATGGCGGAGGCGAATTTGCTCGACCTCGAAAACCGCAAGGGCAAGGCTCCTGGCGGCTACTGCCAGACACTCGCGTTCAGGAAGATGCCGCTCATCTTCATGAATGCGGTGGGCGTTGACGGTGACGTGCGCACCCTGCTGCACGAGGCCGGCCACGCGTTCCATTCCTTCGAAGCGTCCGCCCTCCCTCTACTGTTCCAGCGCCATCCTGGATCAGAGTTCGCCGAGGTCGCATCGATGTCGATGGAGCTTCTGGCCACGCCTTTCATCGATGCGGACAATGGCGGCTACTACAGCGAAGCTGACGCGCTGCGTTCGCGCGCGGATCTACTGGAAGGAATCGTCCTGTTCTTCCCACATTGCGCATCGGTCGATGCGTTCCAGCAATGGATTTACCTGAACGACGACGGCCGCGACGCTGATGCGCGCGACCGCAAATGGCTCGAGCTGCGCCAGCGCTTCGAAGGCTCTTCGTTGGACTGGAGCGGTCTCGACGCAGAACGAATCGCGCGCTGGTACCAGCAGCCCCATTTCTTCGGCAGCCCGTTCTACTACATCGAATACGGGATCGCGCAGCTCGGTGCCCTTCAGGTGTGGCGGAACAGCCTCCGGGACCCGCAGGAAGCGGTCCGCGACTATCGAGGGGCCCTCACCCTGGGCGCCACCAAGCCGCTGCCGGAGCTGTTCAAGGCGGCGGGCGCGAGGCTGATGTTCGACAGCGAAGGGATGCGCGAATTGATTTCGGTGGTGGAGGAGGAGCTCGCCAAGCTCCACGACTGACGGTATGAGGCAAAACCCGGATGGTTTTGCCTCATCGCCCGGTTCGGCTTCGCCGAACGGGGCTGCTCCCATTCCGGTATATCGATGGGACTTGGCTAAGAGGCTGAAGCGCAGCGACGCGCGGAGACGGAAGTACAAAGTTGCGACCGGGCGGAGCCCGGTCGCCCCTGCGACGCTGGCATCGAAGCAGTGATAAGGCCGCGGGCCTAGTTGTTGATGATGTTGCGCAGCGGCTGTTTCGGACCGAAGCGAGGTGCGGTGATACCTGAGATTGTCAAGAGCCGGATCACTCGGCCTCGTTGCCCGGCATAAGGGGCGAGGAGCTCCAGCATCCGCTCGTCGCTGGATCGCGCGGTCCCGTCGAGCGCGTAGCCGACCGCGTGAGGTAGGTGGTAGTCGCCAACAGGCACGGCGTCAGGGTCTCCCAGCGCCACCAGAGCAACCTTGGCGGCGGTCCACGGGCCGACTCCCGGGAACGCCTGAAGCCGGCGATACGCGCTCGGCAGGTCCATCGCCGTGGTTTCCTCGAGACGGTTCGCGCTCCTCGCGGCCCGGATGATCACCTCGGCGCGCCGGCGCTCGACGCCGAAGCGGTGGAAAGCCCAGTAAGGAGTTCGCGCCAGGACCTGCGCCGACGGCGGCAGCTTCAGACCCTCCGGCCCCGGGGCGACCTCGCCGAGGGCATGGACGAGCGCCCGATAGGCCGCCTCTGCCTCGATGGTGGTCACCTTCTGTGCCAGCACGGCGGGCACGAGCGCCTCGAAGACCGCATCCGTCCTGGGAAGGCGCAACCCGGGGTGACGGCGGTGCAGCTCGGCGATCAGGCGGTGCTGCGGCCGGAAGGCGCTGGGGTCGTCCCGCTCCCCGCAAAGCGCGCCGGCTCGCGCGGACGCCCATTCCGCACCAGGGCCCCACGCCTCCACCTCGATCCTTCCTGGCGAACAGCTCAGGTGGATGGTCGATGGGCCTTCCGGGGTTCGCGTGGCGCGCCAGACGTCGTCGTGGTGGATCCTCAGCGAGGGACCGAGCCCGATCGGGGCCAGTGTGGAAAAGACGTCGAGCGGCCGGTCGGTCTCGAATGCCGTTCGCACCTGCGGTTCCACTACTGCCTCAATGGAACCGCCAGGACGAAGGTGCTTCCGCTGCCGGGGGTGGATTCGACGGTCAGATCCCCGTTGTGCATCCGCGCGATCTCCCGCGAGAGCCAGAGGCCGAGGCCGGTGCCCTGAACGTGCTGGGTGTTCTGGATGCGGCCGAAGCGTGTGAACAGGTTGGCCTGGTCCTGTGGATCGATGCCCACGCCCTGGTCGATGACCGCGACCGTGGCCATTCCGTCGTCGCGCCGGATCCGAACCGTGATGCCAGAGCCCGGAGGCGAGTACTTGGCCGCGTTGCTGAGCAGGTTCCTGACCACCATCTGGAAGCGGTCGGCGTCAAGGTCGGCTTCGACCGGCTCAGCCGGCTCGTCGACGTTTAGCTCGTGGCCGCGCAGCAGCATCTTCACTCCCTCGATCGCCCGGTCCGTGACATCGACGACGTCGGCGGGACTCGTGTTGAGCTCCAACCGGCCCTCTTCGAGGCGCGCAGCCTCGAGCATCTGCTCCAACATCCAGTTGATCTCGTCTGACTTCGAGATGAGCAGGGGAAGCACTGAGCTCGCCGTGGACGACAGCTCACCCAGGGAGCCGGCCTCGAACATGGTCAGGTACCCCTTGATGATCGTCATCGGTCCTCGCAACTCGTGCGACGCGATGTTCAGGAAGTCGCTCTTCGCTTTTTCGAGGGCCTGGATCCGTGAGGTCAGCGTCACCCGTTCGAGGCCGGCGGTGACGCTGGTCGCGTACTGGGCGAGCCGGCCGAGCTCGTCATCGCCGAAGCTCGGCGCCCGGCGTCCCGAGACGAGAACGATGGCCCCGGGACCCTTCTGCAGATCCAGCGGCACGATGAGCATGTCGTCCTTGCGCCATGGCTCGTGTCCCTGGCCGGCCACCGAGAGGAAGTCATTGCGAGCCGCGATCCGCTCCGCCTCGTCAGGATCGACTCCGTGCGATGCGAGGATGGACCGGTCTGAATCGATGAGGAACGCGCTTTCACCGCCGACCAGGCGCTGGGCCCAACTGAGGGCCCGGTGCGCGAGCGTCTGGCGGTCTGGGCTGTAGAGAAGCAGGTCGTGGAGGGCGCTGCGGAACTGGTCTTCCTCCGGTTGCCGCCAAAAGCGTCGCAACCAGGCCGGAGGTGCGAAGCTGAAGTAGAGGATCGGCGCGACCGACAGCGTGAGAAGGTCGGTGACCAGCGTGCCGGCCTGTCCCCACCCGAGGCCAAAAGTGCCGATCATCACGATTATGAGCACGCCGGCCGAAGCCAGCGCCAGGAGGCCGTGGCGCCGATCGGGCTGCCGGATCCAACTCACCGCAGTCCCGACCGCCAGGAGGCCGAAGGTGAGCGCGATGGCGACCTGGAGCACCAGGAGGAGGTCGGTCATCCGGCCGAGAATAGCCTAAATGCCGATATTTCAACGACACGGGGTGAGCAGATGAAATGGATAACCCGAAAGAATGCCAGCGTCGACCGGATCGCGTGCCCATGGTTGATCAAGCGCTTCATCGATCCCGATGCGGAGTTCATGTACGTGCCGGCCGCCGACGTGAGCAGCGTCGCGGAGCGAGAGGACGCGATCCCCTACGACGTCGGTGGCGTCGAGCTGGGGCACGTCGACGGCCGCTGCAGCTTTGAATCGATCATCCTCAAATACGGCCTGCACGACCCGGCGCTCGACCGGCTGGCCCAGATCGTGCATGGAGCCGATGTCAACGCAGACATCGACAAGACCCCGGAAGCAGCCGGTCTGAAAGCGGTCGCCCATGGTTTCGCCATGGTCCACGGCGAAAACGACCATTTGAAGATCGCCCTCGAGACGCCCCTCTACGACGCGCTATACGCCTGGTGTCAGCACGAGGTGGCGAAAGTCAGGCCGCCGGCGTAAGGGCGATCCCGTCCGGATCCGTGCGCGGCCCATCGAGCCGCCGGATCTCGAAGCCCTGAAGCCCTCGCACGCCGGGTTCGACCGTCGCGGCGCCATGACCCTCGAGCAGGTTGATCCCGAGATGGTGGTGGTAGCCGTCCCAGCTCATAAAGCGCATGACCCGACCCGCCTCAGCCATCAGCTCCATGCCCATCGACTCATAGAAGGCCTGAGAGCTGTCCAGGTCGGCCACGTTGAGGTGCATGTGACCCAGCACCGTGCCGCTGGAGAATTGCTTCTCCGGCTTCTCCGCGATTCTCATGAGCCGGTCGAAATCCAGGTGATCGGTGCCGATGTTCAGGCGGCCGTTCGGATACTGCCACTCGCTTCTCGGACGGTCCGCGTAGACCTCGATGCCATTTCCTTCGGGGTCGTCGAAATAGAGAGCCTGGCTGACGAAGTGATCGGCCGTGCCGGTCAGCGGGAGGCGCTCTTCGATGGAGCGCTGCAGGAAGCCGCCCAGCTCCTCTTCGCTCGGGAGAAGGATCGCGAAGTGGTAGAGGCCGGCCGTGTGCCGCGGGCGCCCATTCCCCCCGGGCAGGGCCTTGAGGCGAAGCAGAGTCGAGCCGCCGGCGCCGAGCGTGGCGGCGCCGGCCTCGTCACCGATTCGAGTCAGCCCGAACCGCTCGTAGAAAGCCACCTCGCGGGCGAGGTCGAGCACCTTGAGCTCAACCGAGCCAAGCGGCCATTCAGATTGCATAACGAATTCAATCTACCCAGGGATGGCGATCGCTAACACTGCGGCGCTTCCCGTGGCAGGAGGCTCATCAGCTCGGCAGCGACGGTTTCCAGCGGCCCACTGTCGCCCTCAGCCCGGCACAGGATGAGGGCGCCTTCCATGCCCGCCAGGGTGGCCAGGGCGATCGGAGCTGCACGATCAGATGGAACCCCAACCGCCTGGAGCTGCTGGGCCAAAAGGTCGACCCACGACCTGAATGTCGAGCGTACGACGTCGATCAAGCCCGGCTCGCCGGCGGCCGTGTCGATCGCGACTCCGGCCACCACGCAGCCGGCGGCGCCTCCCGAGGCCAGCACCGTCCGGCGCCACATTTCGATGAAGCACTCCAGCACGCCAGCCGCGGTGGTCGCTGGGCACGCACGTTGGTATGCAATCACCCGCTCCGAGGTCCACCGCATGGCGTCCGCGGCGAGCTGTTCCTTGCCATCCGGAAAGTGGTGGTAGATAGATCCGCGCGGTGCGCCGCTGTTGGCCAGCACGTCCGAGAAGGAGGTCGCGCTCACGCCGCGGGTTCGGATGAGCGAGGCGGCGCTGCTCACCATCTTCGCCCGGCTGTTCGTCGTCATCGTGCCTCCCCCTTGACTATGACGATCAGCATAGGTTAAGGTTGGCCCTGGATGGTATGACGACCGTCATAATCCAAGGAGACCGACCGTGCCAATGATCGACGTGTACGCCACCGCCGGCACATTCAAGGACAGGAAAGGACTGGCCAAGGACCTCGCCACAGCCGTGATGCGGTGGGAGGGCGTCCCGAGCATCCCGTTGTTCAAAGACAACACTGCGGCGCTCGTCCACGAGCTGCCACCCGACTCTGCGTCCAACGTTTCCGGTGAGAGCAACTACGTCCGCATCCAGGTGTTGACCCCAGTCGGCGTCCTGGATCGTAACAAGCAGCTCGGCGTTGTCAGGGAGCTGACAGACATCGCCGCCGCAGCGGCCGGTGATCCGACGCTCACCGAACGCACCTGGGTGCTGATCACCGAGTCGCCGGAGGGCGGTTGGGGAATCAATGGGCACGCCAACACCGGCGCCGATATCGTCGCGGCCGCCCGTCGCGCGCTCGCAGGAAAGTAGGTCCGAGTGGGCAGAGAGTGGCTGGGGAGGAAGGATTCGAACCTTCAACCTTCTGATCCAGAGTCAGCTGCGCTACCGTTGCGCCACTCCCCAAACTTGCCGTCGTGCGCGCTCCATTGTTCCAGCTAGTGCCGGGCAATTGGAGCCGCGTGCGAGTCCGTTCGCCGGCGACAAATTGTTGCTGATTTTGTTACGTTGTCGTTGGGACGATCCTCGGGTCGACCCTCTGAGGCCCCGCGGTTTTTACCCCCCGTGGGGCTTCTTCTTTTGTCCCGCCACCGGTGCGGGCGGCTATTCCCGGGTGATGACGACGTCCGGCTTCTTGGACCCTTCCGACCGCACGGTCATCCGGATGGAGAGTGCCTCACGCGTTCCCATCAGCCGGCCGATAGAGTGCTCCACGAGCGTCTTGGCGCGGTGCAGGTTGACCGCCCAGCCGACGCCGAAAACCCGATCGCTGAAGAGATGGTCGGAATCCGGGTTCCAGTACGCATCCCGGATGCGCTGCCAGGTCGGAGGCCGAAAATCGTAGGGAACCATGCCGAAAACGCGGCCTTCCCACGTTCGCTCGGGCTCGGGCTTGGACAGCTCCGTCGCGACCGCGGCCACGACGAGGCCGAACGCTGCGAACCGCACCAACCGCCTGACGCGTCGTAAAGTCCGCATACTTCAGTGAAGCGTAGTACCAAAGTAACTTTGCACGTTTTGAATCCGTTGTTGCACTCGGGGTAGATGGCCACAAGACTTCAGTCCACGACACGTTGGCTGCGGTGGCTAACGCCTGGTCTCCAGATCAAGCGTTGGCTCCTACTGCTCATGGCCGCCGAGCTGGTGCTCGTGCTCGGAGTCGCCTACGCCCTGAAAGAGCTCTATCAGACGACGTCACTACCGCACCAGTTCTACTACATCACCCTGCAGTTCCTTCCGTACTGGGCCCGCGCGGTGATCTTTGGACTCTTCGGCGTTGGGCTGCTGCTGTTCAGCTACCTGAAGCTCACGCAATCCGTCCTCGGACCGTTTCTCCCCGGCAACAGCACCAGCAGCATCGTCGAGATCATCCATGCGTTTCGCCTGCGTGGTCGCGGTCCTCGCATCGTCGCGATCGGCGGCGGCACCGGCTTGAGCTCGCTGCTCCGCGGGTTGAAGGTCTATACGTCCAATCTCTCGGTCATCGTCACCGTGGCGGACGACGGCGGTTCGTCAGGAAGGCTGCGCGACGAGTACCGGATCTTGCCTCCGGGTGACTTCCGCCAATGCCTCATCGCGCTGGCCGATGCCGAGCCGTTGATGAAGCAGCTCTTCGATCACCGCTTCAAAGAGGGTTCACTGGACGGCCACTCATTCGGGAACCTTTTCATCATGGCGATGGCTGACGTCACCGGTAACTTCGAGCACGCGCTGCGCGAGTCGGGCAAGGTCCTCGCGGTGAAAGGCACGATCCTGCCGTCGACGCTGCAGGACGTCACCCTGGTCGCATCCATCAACGGCGGCATGGTGGCGGGCGAATCGAAGATTCCGATGCAGCACGCACCGATCAGCCATGTCTTCCTCAAGCCGGATGGCGCTCAGATCAACCCCGAGGCCGCTCAGGCCATCCTCAACGCAGAGCTGATCATCATCGGCCCCGGCTCCCTCTATACCTCGATCATGCCCAACCTCCTCGTCGAAGGAATGGTCGAGGCCATCAAAGCCTCTCCGGCGCTGAAGGTTTACATCTGCAACCTGGCCGCGCAAGACGGCGAGACCGAGGGGTATGGCGTCGACGACTACCTGCGCGTGATCCGAGAGCACGTGGGCGCCAACCTGTTCGATTTCGTGCTCGTCAACTCAAACCTCTCTCACGTGCCGACCGGCGGGCAATCGCAGGTCGTTTTCAAGACCAGCGACTCGAACAACCATCCCGAGGTCCGGTTCATCGCCGCCGACGTGGTCAACGCGAAGCTGCCCTCCCACCACGACCCGGAAAAGCTCGCTCGCACGATCATGCGAAAGGTCTGGCAGGCCTAGCCACCCGCCGCAGGCGCGCGATGGCGCCACCAACGGTTGAACGACTCGACGATCAGCGCCGCTACGGCCACGTAGATGAAGCCATCTAGAGCGTCCACCACGTAGTGCTCTCCGAGATAAACGACGGACAGCAGCACGGCGGCCGTCCACAGGATCAATCCAATCGCGAGCGGACGGTAGCGCGACCACGCATAGACCGCGGCCAGCGCCGGGAAAGCGGCGTGCAGCGAAGGAAACGCGGCGAACTGGTTCGGGTTGAGATGTGTATACAGGGGCGAGACGAAGTAGTTGTTGCCCCAGAGTTTGTCCACCGTCTCGTTCAGGATTTTGTGTACCACTTGAGAGTCCGGCACCCGTCCCTCCTGGAATTGATACCAGGGCGGCGCTGAGGGAAAGAAAAGATAGGTGACAAACGAGAGAAGCGCCATCAACAGCAGCGCGGCAATGAACCTACGGTAGTGCTCCCGGCTCCGAATCCAGAACACAAAGCCCACAAGGATCGGAAGCGGGAAATGCATGAAGTAGAAGAACATCGCGATGACGTCTTGTGGGCTGACCGTCTCGATTCGATAGAAGTCATGTTGCAGAGTGAGTGTCGGCAGCGTGCCGCCGAAGACGGTCCGCTCGAGTCCCGACAGGTCGTGAGGGGCAAAACCTGTCTTGGCAGCGAAACCCCGCATCGCCTCATAGGCGAAGAACAGGATCAGAAACGGTCCCCAGTCGGCGATGAAGGTGCGGCCACGACCCAGAGCTATCGCGATGACCAGCAGAGCGAAGACCACGAACTCTGGCTCGATCGAGATTCCTTTCCAGAGCATCACGCCGAAGATGAGCGCGAGATAGAGAACGCTTCCTACGAGGATCACTCGCGAGCGGCGAGCCTTCGGTGGCGCCGCCGCCTCGATCGGTCGCTCCTGGAGCTCAGTGGGTGCGGACAACCGCCACCGCCGCGATCTCGACCGTAACCGAGAACGGAAGGGCGTTCGCGCCCAGTGCTATCCGCGTATGGCGGCCGGCCTCGCCCAACACGTCGACCATGAGATCGGAGGCGCCGTTCAGCACTTTCGGCTGATCGCCAAAACCCTCCGCCGAGAGCACGAAGCCGATCAGCTGTGTCACCTGCTCCACGTTCTCGAGCCCGGCGGCAGAGTCGATCTGAGCCAGCACGTTGAGCGCGCACACGCGAGCGCGTGCCTGCGCGTCCTCGACGGAAACCTCGTCAGGGCAGCGACCCGTAAGGCGCTTGCCCTCCGCGACGGAGACCTGCCCGGCCACGTACAGAAGCGCGCGATCACGGCCGATGGGCACCAGTCGCGTGGGCAGGTACGAGGCGACGGCTGCCGGCGGGGTGGGCAGCTCGAGTCCGAGCTCTCGCAAACGTTCGTGAGGCTTGCTCAACTCGAGGGAGTCTACTCAGTCACCCGCGCCGGCCGCGCATGTGGGCGACGACTGCGAGCAGCACCACCACCAGCGCTCCGAGGCCCAGCCCGACATACGGCGCCTGTGACGACGTGAGGAGGTCGAGCACGCCGTTGCGCGGCGATCCCGCAGCAGCGCGGCTCCCGCTCGCGACCGGCGCCGGCGAGCCGAATGGGCCTTGAGGCGTTCCCCCGGTGTCGTGGTAAACCCAGAGGGACGCGACGTGGTCCGACGGCCGGAAGGTGGCGACGTACAGCGTGGGTGACTCGTCATTGGAAACTGCCAGGGCAGTGATCGATCGCATCGGCGGCACGAGCGATATGAACGTCTGACCTGCATCGTTTGTCCGCCACAAGCCGCCCGCGCCCGAGCCGCCCCCATCGCTTGCGGCATAGAACCGGTCGAAATGGTCGGTGATGAACGCGATCTGCGTGTAGTCGGTCGAAGGCAGCTGATTTCCACCACTCAAAGGGGTGAACGAGGCACCGTTGTCGGTGGATGAGAACAGTCCCGCGTTGGTGCCGATGACGATGGGCCTGACGTCACCCACCAGTGGAAGGGGTCCGGCGGCGAGCTTGACCACGTATGTGCCGCTGATCGCCGGGTTCAGCGGGGTCCAGGTCGCGCCGCCGTCGGCACTCTGAAACGCGGGCAGGCTGCCGGTGGAAAGGGGGCCATCCGCGCCGGCGATCATGCGCACCGGCACGTGCACCGCTGCGACAGTCAGCGCATCGATGCTCCAGCCCGCAAGGCCAGATTGCGACCAGGAGCTTCCATCGGGGCTGATGAAGACGCCCTTGTCCGTTCCGGCCGCGACGAACGTGAGCGAAAAGGCGAAAGCTCGAACCACCCGGCCTTCGAGGCCGCTCGCGACAGACCATGTGCCGCCGGCATCCGCGCTCACCAGCGCACCGCCGCCACGAGTCCCGGCCAGGACCATGCCGGGCTTGTAAGGGCTGAAGACGATCGCGGTCGACACGGACGCGCCGCTGTGCACGGAGGTCCAGGTCGAGCCGCCATCAGTGCTTCTGAGCAACGAGCCATCCGAGCTGCCCGCGATCAGGCGCTGGCTGTTCGCCGGGTCGACGGCCAGCGCGAAGATCGCGGAGCGGCCCTGGTGAGGCAGCGGCTTCAGGGCCATCCAGGTTGAGGGCGGCGGCGCCTCGGCGAGGGCCGCGTTTGCGGCGAACACGCCCACCCACAGCGCCAATACCGTGGCGCCAATCAGGGGGGCCCATCCTGCTCGCGCTTGCGCGCCAAGACGTAGGCCAGGAAGGGACACGAGCCTGCCGATTATCACCCAAGCCGGGGAGTCGACGAGAGGGGGGCTCGGCCCCGCCCCCAGCCATTTGCCTACAATCCGAGCGTGCTGGCTCGAGCGGCGGCCGCACTGGACCGCGCCGCATTCAAACCGGCTTCGCTGCCGAATGACCTCATCACCGGAATCGCTCTGGCTCCGCCGGTGATCGCGGGCCTCATCATCTTCAAGGTCCCGGCCCTGGAGATGCTGGTGGTCGCCGTCGCCGCCGGGACGGCCGGCCAGATCGCCGCCTACTGGATCTGGCGCAAGCACATTCCCCGCACGCAGGCGAGCCCGCTCATCGCCGCAATATTCGGAGTTGCCCTGGTCGGGGCGGGCGCGACCCTGGCCACCTCAATCGAAATTGCAATCCTCGCTGTGACCCTCGAGCTGATTCGGGCCCGTTACATCCCGGCGATCCGCGCTCAAGCAGGGCTCCTCGCGTATGCCGTGATCGCGCTCATCATGCGCGGCGCTCCATACGTCTACATCAATCCCGCCAACGGCAAGGCATTCGGCGACCCGATCAACGTCTGGTATCACTTCTTCAGCCCTGTCTCCGCTCCCATCGACCCCATCCGCCTCTACGTCGGGAACGTACCTGGGCCCGTCTTCGCGACCTCACTGCTCGCCGTCGCGATCGGAGCGGCGTGGTTCGCGTACGCCCGTCGGGTGAGCCTGATCGTCCTCATCACGTTTCTCCTCGGGGCGGTGGTTCCGATCTATTTGTTCCATTGGGACTATCTCTTCCAGCTGGACAGCGGACCGATGTGGTTCGTCGCCGCCCTGCTGCTCGCGGACCGGCGCCTGCTCCCCGGGTCGTGGGCGATTCGCCCCGTGCTCGGGCTGGGGGCCGGCCTGCTGTCGGTCGGATTGCGTAGAAGCGGCTATGGAATCGAGGCTTCGTTCTTCACGGTGGCGGGCGTCCAGGCCGTGATGGCTGTTTTCGTCCTGCTCTTCTGGGGAGGCTCGTCGGCCGCGGAGCGCATGAAGCGGAACCGGCGCCTGCGCCAGCGCGAGGCCCACCTCCGGGTCGTGAAGAGCGTCTCGAGGGCCGGCTAGAGGATCCTCACCTCGACCCGGGACATTCCGAGGGTCTCCGCCAGCGCCTCCGCCCTGCGACGCACCTGCGAGATCGTGGTGGCCGTCAGGCGGTGAAAAGGGTCGACCGAGATGACCAACGTCTCCTTGACCGCCTTGTGGGTCCATGTCGCGGTCGCGCGGCCATCTACGAGCACGACGGCCGATATCCATCCCGCAGTGCGGCTGACCCTGGAGTGGTGGGCCGCGTCGACGAGGTGCTCGCGGCCCGAGTGGCCCATGAGGTACGGATCGAACGCCGGCAGAAGCTGAACTGAGGCTTCCTTCGGTTGCTTTGCGAATTGCTTCGCATCGGCGGACAGGAGGTCTGCACGCCGGCCTTCGACGGAGACGGGCACGAGCTCATCGGCCAGCCCGCTCCACGCGGCCGTGCCCACTCCGGACCAGGTGCCCCACCACCGGCTGAAGTCTTGTTTGGTCGCCGGCCCGTAGGCGCGCAGGTAGCGACGCGCGATCTCGATCAGAGCCTGGTCCGGATCGACCTCGCGCCAGGCGCCGAGCCATTGCTGGGGCCTGACGAAGGTCACGCTCTGGCCTCGTGAGGGCCCAAAGCACAGGAGACCGCTGCGGGCGACCGGTTTGAGCATTCCGCCCCAACCTGACTTCATCGCATCGCGTATGCGCTGAGACCTTCCCTTGCCCACTTTCTCAGTGAGCTCTTCGCGCGTGAGGACGTGGCCATCGAGCGCCTCGCCGATGGCTTCGATCACCTCCCAGAACTCGGGTTCGCTGAGCTGGAAGAACTTGAGCCATGAGTTTCTGAGGCGTATCAAGCGGGTGCGCATGGCGGCGGTGAACAGAGGCAGATCCTCGGCCGGGACCAGGTGCAGCGTGCCGCGCATGAGCCAGGTCTTGACAAGCGTCTTGCGTTTCCAGAGTGCGTCCCGAACGTCCTCTACCCGGCAATCAACTCGGGCGCCGGCCTGCAGCTCAGCCGCAGACATCACCTGGGCCTGCACGCCGCAGATCTCACCGACGACGCGAGAGAGGGCCGCCTTCGGCGCACGGCGCATCAGGTGATGGCGCTCGAGACGGAAAGCGTGAACCTGCGCCCAGGTCAGCTCGAGCAGCTCAGACTTCAAGGCGTTTGGCGGGATCAGTCGAAGAGCTTGCGGCCGCGGGTGACGAACTGGTCGCGGCGCGGGCCCGTGCCCACCAGCTCGATCGGGACGCCGATCAGCTCGCCGATCCGCTCGATGTACTCCTGGCATGCTTTCGGCAGGTCTTTCCAGTCGCGGGCATCGCCAATGCTCGACTCCCAGCCGGCCATCTCCTCGTAAACCGGCTTGCAGTGCTTGTAGTGGGAGATGTTCGCGATTGGGTGGTCGTATCGCTTGCCGCGAAAGTCGTAGCCGGTGCAGATCTTCAGCCGAGGCTGGTCGTCAAGGATGTCAAGGCGCATCAACGCGGCGCAGCCGACGCCGTTGAGGCGGGTGGAATAGCGGGCGACCGCCGAGTCGAACCACCCGATGCGGCGCGGCCGGCCGGTCACGGTGCCGAACTCGTGGCCCCGTTCGCGGATCTGGTCGCCGACCTCGTCGAGCAGCTCGGAGGGGAGCGGCCCGTAGCCGACGCGGGATGTGTACGCCTTGAAGACTCCGATCGTCAGATCGACCTTGGTCGGTGGGATGCCACTGCCCGTCAGCGCGCCGCCCGCCGTCGGGTTGGAGCTCGTCACGTAGGGGTACGTGCCAAAGTCGAGGTCGAGCATCGTGGCCTGCGCACCCTCGAGGAGGATGTTGGCCTTGCGGTCCAACGCGTCCTGGATGAGCGGGAAGGTGTCCTTGATGTAAGGGTCGAGCTGTTTCGCATATCCCATGTACTCGTCGACCATGCTCGACCAGTCGTACGCGTCCTTCCCGTAGAGCTTGGTCAGGATCGGGTTTTTCACCTGGTCGACGACGAAGGCGAGCTTCTTGCGCATGAAGGCCTCCTTCTGCAGGTCGCCGATGCGAAAGCCGATGCGCCGGATCTTGTCGGCGTAGGCCGGACCGATGCCGCGCCAGGTGGTGCCCAGGCGATCGTCGCCCCTGGCGTCCTCCTCGAGCTGGTCGAAAAGCGGGTGGTAGCTCATGACCATGTGCGCGCGCTCGCTGACGATGAGGTTCTTCGGCTCGATTCCGCGCTCGCGCAGCTGGGAGATCTCGCGGAGCAGCACGATCGGGTCGACGACCACGCCGTTGCCGATGACACAGACGCAGTTCGGGTAGAGGATGCCGGACGGCATGAGCTGGAATTTGAACTCGCCGTGCTCGGTGATGACGGTGTGCCCGGCGTTGTTGCCGCCCTGAGAGCGGATGACCATGTCCGCCTTCGCGGCGAGGAAGTCGATGACCTTCCCCTTGCCTTCGTCGCCCCACTGGCCGCCGACCAGGATGATGACCAAGGGTTACTCGGTTCCTGGTTCGGGCCGGCGCGTCTCCAGGTTGTAGAACCGCGTGTGGTCCCGGCGGAACTTGAGCTCGAGCATGCCGGTCGGGCCGTTGCGGTGCTTGGCGACGATGAGCTCGGCAATGCCGGGCCTCTCGTCGGATTTGTAGTACTCAGGCCGGAACAAGAACATCACGACGTCCGAGTCCTGCTCGATCGAGTTGTGCGTTATAACATTTCCTGCTACGAAGTTGTGTAGATCTTCTACGGTCAGATCATAAACTTCGTCTTCGCCGTCCGGGTCGATTGCACTGATCACGTCCCAGTAGACGTCGCTGATAGAAAGAAGTTCTAGCTCCTCTGAAGGCACTGCTTCTGCTAAGCGGCGGGCGCGTTCGCGACTTAGATTCTGTTTGTAGATACCGGTGCCGCTGTAAGCGCTTCCGATAGCAGCTTGCATGTCGCGACCGCTGATGCCGTTCTCGGGGCCCTGCAGGAATCTCGGCAGGGCGATCCGATCACCAGGCGTGAGCTCGTCCAGGCGCCGCCAACCTTCCATCGTCAGGAACTTGTGGTTTGCGGTGGCCCGAATGCTGCGGCCGAGATTGGTGGCGAGCTTGAATACGGGTTTGCGACCAGTCGCAAAGGCGTTGGTGACTTTCCTGGCCTCCATCCGCCACCATCCCTTGTCGAGGGCAAGGACTCGAAAGCCACTCTTACCAACGAGGTCTTTGATCGGCACGTAAGTCCCTGTGTCGGGCAGGTAGACCGGCGTGTCGCCGGCCAGGCAGCCCGACTCGCGAAGGTCGCTCAGGATCGGGCGCTTGTCGGGGCGCTGCTCTGGCGCGCGGCTCAGCTGCGAGATGGCAATCACCGGGATGCGCAGCTCGCGAGCCAATCCCTTGAGTGACCGCGAGATCGACGACACCTCCTGGACCCGGTTGTCATCGCCTCGGGCGCGGCCGTGCATCAGCTGCAGGTAGTCGATGAGGATCATGTCGATGCCGTGCCGCATCTTGGCCTGACGGGCCTTGAGCTGAAGGCTCAACTCGTCCATCACCGGCGTGTCGTCGATGAAAATCTTCGCCTCGCCCAGCGGACCGAGAGCGTTCGAGACGCGGTCGAACTCCGCCTCGGTCAACAAACCGCGGTGCATGCGCTGGGCGTCGATCTGCGCCTGCTCGGTAAGCAAGCGTTCGGTCAGCTGTTCCTTGGACATCTCGAGGCTGAAGATGGCCACGGACTTGTTGGCCTCCAACGCCGAGTGCAGCGCGATGTTCAAAGCCAGGCTAGTTTTTCCCATCGCCGGCCTCCCCGCGATGATGATCAGGTCCGAGTCCTTGAACCCGCCCGTCATCCGGTCCAGGTCGTGGAACCCGGTCGGGATACCGACTATCCCCTGCCCGCTCTCCATCTGCAGCGAGATCCGCTCCATGGCCGGACCCAGCAGGTCGTACAGCCGCATCAGCTCGCGCTGGTCGCGATCGTCGGCGACGCCGAACACGAGTGACTGCGCCTGGTTGATCGCCTCCTCGGCCTCGACCGAATCGTCGTAGCCGAAGCCGGCGATGTTCGACCCCGCCGAGATCAGCCGGCGCTTGTACGCCTTCTCCTTGACGATGCGGCCGTAATACTCGATGTTCGCGGCGGTGGGTACTGCGCCCTGCATCGACGCGAGTTGCGCCCGCCCGCCCACGCGATCGAGCAGACCCATCGTCTGCAGCTGAGCCGCCAGGGTGACGTTGTCGATCGGCTCACCCGCGGCAAACAGATCCAGCGCAGCCCGGTAGATCTGCCCGTTGTTCTCCCGGTAGAAGTCCTCGGGATGCAGGAACTGGAGCACTTTGGCGACAGAAAGCGGGTCGAGCAAAACCGACCCGATGACCGACATCTCGGCGTCGAGGTCGTGGGGTGGCACCCTCCCCTGGACGAGAGGGATCGTGGTCGCCAACTTCAGTGGTCCACCAAGCCCTTAACGGTCCTGCGTGACGATCACGTTGACGTGGGCAGCGACGTCGCGGTGCAGCTTGAGCGAGACCTCGTGCTCGCCCAGCGTCCTGATGGGCTCCTTCATGTCGATCTTGTGCCGGTCGATCTCCACCCGGTGCTGAGCTTTCAAAGCCGCCGCGATGTCCTGGTTGGTGATCGAGCCGAAGGCTTTGTCCTCGGCGCCGACCTTCAGCCGCACGACGACAGTCTTGTTGTCGATCTCATCCGCCAACGTCTGCGCCTCGACCCGGTCCTTGGTCTCGCGCTTGACCGCGGCCTCTTTAAGACGTTTCGCCTCGGCTTCCGCACCCTTGCCCGCCGGCACCGCAAGCTTCTTCCGCAGGAGGAAGTTGCGGCCGTAGCCGTCAGCAACCTCTTTCACGTCGCCTGCCCGGCCGACGTTCTCCACGTCCTTGGTCAGCATCACTCTCAATTCCGTAGCCCCTCCGATACCGATTGATATTCGTCCTTGCGCCGTATGCGGGAGCGGAAGCGGTTCACCATTCGCCCCGCGCCATAGCGCGCGGCGCCGACCGTGTCACGCATGTCTCGATCGAAAATGCTCTGCTTCGCCTTGATCGCCTCCTGGTGCTCTCGACGCACCTCCTCCGGGCACGCCTCGACGAACGTCTCCACGGCCAGAATGCCCAGGGCCAGCATGTCCAGCTCTCCAAGAACCGGAATCCAGGCGGGGAAGTCGATCGGGCTGACGATCAGGCCGAGCGCCGCGAGGAGCACCGCCTTCGGGGCGGCGGGCACGCGCTCGTCCCGCAAAAGGCAATAGGCAAGCTTGCCGTGTCTCGGCACATCGATCAACACCTCTTTGGCGCGCGAAAAGACAGATGGCATGGGGGCCGCCAAAGCCTACAGGTTTTCTTCCCCACAGAAAAGCAACTTAACTGCGGTACGCAACGAAAAGGTGGCGATGTATGAGCGGCAGGCTGCCGCAGGCAGCCGGTCTGGGGGCCGAGGCCAAGGCAGGGGTGGCCCAAGGAGGAGCGCATCGAGATGCGTGACTCCGCCGGGCCGGGCCCCCTAACGCAGGCATCGGCCCCCAGAGCCGCTCAGACACGCCGCATTTTTCGATGCAGACCGCTAGCCTGTCGCCGTGACAGTCCCCGCCGTACCGGTTGAAGAGGCGTCTGAGAAGTTCGGCAATCTCAGGCACACCGCGCTCAGCGCGTTCTGGTTCGGCAGCAACTTCCTCTGGATCCCGCTGACCACGGTGTTGATCCAGAGCCAGGTGGATGCCGTCGTGCCGAAGGGTTCCCAGAACAGCGCGATCGGGTTCGCCATAGGCATCGGCGGCTTTCTCGCCATGACCGTGCCGCCGCTCGTGGGCGCCTGGTCCGACCGTTTGAACACCCGATTCGGGCGGCGCCGGCCCATCATGGCCGCGGGCACCCTGCTCACGATTCCCGGCCTCATCTTGCTGATGACCGCCGGCAGCTACCCGCAAATCGTCGTCGGCTACGCGATCGTTCAGTTCTTCTTCAATGCGGCCGGAGCCGCATACGCGGGGATCATCCCCGACGTGGTTCCAGCCCAGCAGTTCGGCAAAGCCAGCGGTTTCCTCGCAACCATGACCCAGCTCGGCATCGGCGGCGGCCTGGGCGTCACGTCACTGCTCGGCTCGAACCGGGCGATCTACCTGGTCTTCATCGCGGTCATCCTGCTCACGCTGATCCCGACGATCTGGGCCGCACGCAATGAGGGCCTGGCTCCCATCGCAGCGCACCCCAGGCGCTCGATCGGCGACGCGATCCGAGAGTTCCTGCGACCGCTGCACGAGGGCGACTTCGCCTGGGTCGTTTTCACCCGGCTGATGATCTCGGCCGGGATCACGGCCGTCCTGTACAACCTCCACAACTTCTTTCGGGACGTCGTCCTGACGCCAGGAACCAACCCTGATGCGTTCACGTCGAACTGGCTCCTGGTGGTCGTCCTGACCGCGCTGCCCTTCGGCTTTTTCGGCGGGCTGCTCTCCGACCGCTGGCATCGACGAAAAGCTTTCGTGTATCTGTCCGGCGGCGCGCAGGCTTTTGTCGCCATCGTCTTCATCGCGCTCTACCCGACCGCCATCCCGCTCGTATTTGCGCTCGGGGTCGCGTATGGAGTCGGCTACGGCCTTTACTTCGCCGTCGACTGGGCGCTCGCTTGTGACACGCTGCCGGACAAGAGCCAGTCAGCCAAGGACATGGGGCTTTTCCATATCGCGCTCACGATGCCCCAGGCGATCATCCCCTTCTTCGGAGGCCCGCTGATCGACTCCCTCAACGGACCGCACGGCAACGGGGGCTACCGGATCGTCTTCTCCAGCGCGGTCGTGTTCTTGTTCGTGGGCACCGTCATGGTGAGCCGCATCAAGTCGGTTCGCTGACGCCTGATCGCGAGCAAACTCGCGACCCAGACGCTCGTAATCCCTACAACGCCGAACTCCGCCATCAACCGAAGGACGACTAGGTTCGAGTAGCCGTTCACCAGCAGGGTCTGGAACCAGTTGTGGCCGGGCCCGATCAGCAGCCACCCCGCCGCCACCAGGCCCAGGACCGCCCAGTCGCGACGACGCACGGCCCACTCGACGAGGACGAGCATCGGCAGCAGCAGGAGCACCAGGTGCGTGCCCCACGAATAGCTGGCGACGAGCGGCCCTACGGCCACCACCGCCGCGGCCTCCAGCGCCCGCCCGGACCGATCGCGGCTCGGGCGCCCGAGCACCCAGAAGGTCACACCCAGCACGGCGATCGCGATCGCGATCGTGATGATGCGCGCGGGAAGCGGAGAGCCCCGCGTGGGCCCCAGGAAGGTGGTCGGATCGAACAAGCGCGTAATCGTTCCGCCCGGAGAGTGGTTCTCGAAAAAGCCCGTGCCCTGATCGATCGCGGGCAAGACCTTGAACAGGTACTCGAGAAGGTATTGCGGCGCGGCCACCAGCCACAGAGCCAGGCCGGCGACGACGGCGGCCCCGAGCATCGACCAGCGCCTGGCCCACAGCAGCAGGAGTCCCATCGGGGCCTGAATAAGCTTCAGCGCCACCGCCAGGCCCACGGCCGCGCCTCCCCACCACCGATCGGCGATCCAGCCGAGGAGCCAGATCCCGGCCAGGGCGAGCAGGACGAGGTTGATCTGGCCCTCGACGATGTTGCCGTTGACCGGTTCGAACGCAATCGCCACGAGCACCAGGAGGGCGCCGAGCTGCCAGTCGTCGACGCGCAGCGCACGCAGCGTGCAGGCCAGGAAAACGACGAGCGAAGCATTCAGCAAGATGACCGCGCCGGTGACGATCACGTGGCTGTCGAGACCGAACGCCGGCTGAAGCAGCCAGGCCACAGGCGGCGGAGTGACGTACTGCGCGCCCGTCGGCTCGAGGCAGGCGACGGCCTGGCACAGGTCGTAAGGATCGCGACCCGCAACGAGCTGCGCGGCGGCGCGCATATAGCTCTCTTTGAAGTCTCCGAGATATCCGCCGAAGGCGATCGGCACGATCACGCTCTGCCAGATGTAGAGGAGAAGGATCGGTACCCCGGCGATGGCGAGGAGCACGGATCGGAAACGGCGGTCGTCGAGCGGCGTGCGCCTCGTCACGCCCGCGATTGTCTTAGAACGGACCTCCGGCCGGACAGTAAACGAGGCGGCGCCTGCAGCGGACACCGCCTCGACCGGAGGCCACCGGGTGACACGCCGCTGGTTTCTGCGCCGCTTTACGGCCGTTGCCTACTTGTGGAGGCCAACCTTTGCGTGGGCTGTCGGTGGACCCGGACGTCGAAACAAGTCCAAGTTGCGACGGAGCGGCGACATTGTCAAGGGGTTTGTTTTTCCGCTGCGGACGCCGCTGGAGCACAATCACATCGAGGAGGGTCGAGATGCCTGAACCCAGTTATGTAAACGGCGCCGGCGGCGTTCCGCTGCTGGGTGAAACCATCTTCCAGAACCTGCGGCGAACGGCCGCAAGGTTCGGCGACCGCGAAGCGCTCGTGGCCGCCCACCAGGACCATCGCTCGACCTACGCCGAGCTGGTGGAGGAATGCGAGACCGTCGCGCGCGGCCTGATGGCCCGAGGCGTTGTCAAGGGCGATCGAGTTGGAATCTGGGCGCCCAATCGCTATGAGTGGGTGGTCGTGCAGTACGCGACCGCCGCGATGGGCGCGATCCTCGTCAACATCAACCCCGCGTACGGGACTTCCGAGCTCGAGTACTCGCTCAACCAGTCTGGGATCAGTTTTCTTGTTCTAGCGGCCCGCTTTCGCCAGACCGACTACAAAGCGATGCTGGCCGAGATCAAGGGCAGGTGCCCCGACCTCCGCGAGGCCGTCGTGATCGATGAAGGATGGGAGGCGCTGAAGCGCGACGCGGCGAGCGTGAGCGGGTCGAGGCTGCGCGAGGTCGAGGCCTCGTTGCAGTTCGACGACCCCATCAACATTCAGTACACGTCAGGCACGACGGGCTTTCCGAAGGGCGCGACGCTCACCCATCACAACATCCTGAACAACGGCTTCTTCATCGGCGAGACGCTGAAGTACAGCGAGCACGACCGCGTCTGTATCCCGGTGCCGTTCTACCACTGCTTCGGGATGGTCCTCGGAAATCTTGCGTGCACGACGCACGGCGCGACGATGGTCATCCCAGCGGAAGCTTTCGACCCGGTGATCACGATGGAGACGGTGCAGAAAGAGCGCTGCACTTCGCTTTACGGGGTTCCGACGATGTTCATCGCCGAGCTCGAGCACCCGCGCTTCAAAGAGTTCGACTTCAGCACGCTCCGGACCGGCATCATGGCCGGCTCGCCCTGTCCTGTCGAGGTCATGAAGAAGGTCCAGACCGTGATGCACATCCCGGAGATGACGATCGCGTACGGCATGACCGAGACATCTCCGGTCTCGACCCAGTGCTCCACCGACGACCCGCTCGAGAAACGCGTGTCCACGGTCGGGCGCGTCCATCCGCACGTCGAGATCAAGATCGTCGACCCGGCCACTGGAGCTGTCGTTCCACGCGACAGCACGGGCGAGCTCTGCAGCCGCGGCTACATGGTCATGCGCGGGTACTGGAACAACGAGGAGGCCACGCGCCAGGCCATCGACCCCGCGCGCTGGATGCATACCGGTGACCTCGCCACCATGGATGCGGACGGCTACGTCAACATCGTCGGCCGGATCAAGGACATGATCATCCGCGGCGGCGAGAACATCTATCCGCGCGAGGTCGAAGAGTTCCTCTATGGCCACCCGGACATCGCGGACGTGCAGGTGATCGGGATTCCCTCAGAGAAGTACGGAGAGGAGGTCATGGCGTGGGTCAAGCCACGCGAAGGCGCGAAGCCGGCCGGTGAGGAGCTCGCCGCCTGGTGCAAGGGCAAGATCGCGACCTACAAGATCCCGCGGCACTGGAAGATCGTCGATTCGTTCCCGATGACCGTCACGGGCAAGGTCCAGAAGTTCAAGATGCGGGAGGTCGCGGTCGAGGAGCTCGGCCTGGAGAAGGCCGCGGGCGTGAGAACCGCCTAACCGCCTACTGCAAGGTTTCGTAGGGAAACGCGGCCGCGAACGGCTCATAGAGCAGCAGCACCTTCTCAATCGACAGGACATCGCGCATGAAGATTCCGCCCGCCGCCACGCCGGCGAATCCGACGATCCCCAGCCCGTCGTGCGGTGCGGCCTGCTCCGCACTGTCCTGCATCGCCCTGAACGCGTGCGTCCGGCCCGATTGGTTGGCGGTCGCGATGACCTCCTTCCAGGCTGCCGCGTAGTTCGCCGCCGGGCTGAGGACCGCGGGCGCCGCGCCGGCGACCCCGAGCGTGCCGGCCGGAGTGACCGGCGCGGCCAGCTCGCTGAGCACCCTGGCGACCGCTGCGACCTCAGCCTCCGGCGGGCCAGTCAGCTTGGGCAGCATGCGCAGGAACGTCGCAATCTGGCGGTCGACCGGCGGCGCGGGTTGATAACCCGGACCGGGCAGGATGGTCGCGAATGGCCGGTAGAGCGCGTCGAACTGGGCCGGCTCCATTTGCTCTCGCACGAGGATCGCGAGCGCGACGATCTGCGCCGACTCAAGGGCTGTCGCAGCGGCGGTCGGATCGGAAAGGGCCTTGTTGATGGCGAGCTGGGTCTGAGCGACCCGAAACCCGCTCGTGAAGGCGTTGACCATCGCCTGGTCGGCGCTGGACAGCAAACCGTCCAGCACCTGCTCGATCACGGCGGTCGAGGGTCGCTGGCGCGAGACGAGCCGCGCGGTGGCGATCCATTCCCACTGTGGGGCGCCCAGCGATTTGCCGGCCGCGACCAGGAACTGACCCGCGTCGGAAGCGCTCAGCGGACCGCGACCTGCTCGGGCAGCAGGCCCTTGGCCCGCAAGTTGTCGATGGGGTGGTAGGCGTCGACGATGCGCATGGTGCCCGAAGCGGAGCGAAGCACCATGGACTGCGTGTACGCGTACACGTCCTCGTAGCGCACACCCTTGAGCAGCTCGCCAGAGGTGATGCCGGTGGCCGCGAAGAAGATGTCGCTGCCAGAGCAAAGATCGTCGAGGCACAGCACCTTGTTCGGCTTGTGCCCTTCTTTGACCGCCATCTCCTTTTCGCGATCGTCGCGAAAATTCAGCTTCGCCTGCATGTCGCCGCCGATCGTCTTGATGGCGCACGCCGCGAGCACGCCCTCCGTGGCGCCGCCCGAGCCCATCATGCAGTGGATCCCGAACCTCGTCTCGAGCGCCGCCTCGAGCGCCGCGGCCACGTCGCCTGCGGTGATGAGCTTGATCCGCGCCCCGACGTCGCGAATCTGAGCGATGACCTCGTGGTTCCGTTCCCGGTCGAGCACCACGACCGTGAGCTCCTGGACCGGCAGGCCCTCAGCCTTCGCGATCCGCCGCAAGTTCCATTCGACGGGCATCTCGAGGTCGATAACGCCGCGCGCCCGCCGGCCGACGACGAGCTTCTGCATGTAGTGGACGTGCGTGGTGAACATGGTCCCCCGCTCGGCCAGTGCGACCACCGAGATCGCGCCTGGAAGGCCCGACGCGGTCAGGCTCGTGCCCTCGATCGGGTCGACCGCAACGTCCACCTCCGGCTCCAGGCCGTTGCCGATCGGCTCGCCGAAATACAGCATGGGGGCCTGATCCTTCTCCCCCTCGCCGATCACGACGGTGCCCTTCATGTCGACCGATCCCAGCGCGCTCCTGATCGCCTCGACCGCGCGCGCGTCGGCCGCTTCCTTGTTGCCACGACCCTGCAGCGGCGCCGCCGCGAGAGCGCCGGCCTCGGTGACGCGCAACAGCTCGAGGGCCAGGTTGCGGTTGATCTTCGGCTCTTCGATCATCGGGTTAGCAGCGTATACGAAGCCGCTGGGCGTTTACCTCGACACGAATGGTCGCTTAGAAGAACTCACCCCAGAACTTCCTGACCCGGCCGACTGGGTTAGGCACCGTCCTCAGCGTTACGACCCCCGGGCGCGGAGATGCGTCGACGATGGCCACAGGCTCCGAATCCGGCACGCCCTCGGGATGGACCCGGATGACCCCGAGGTGGACGCCGCCCTCCTGGACCACGAGCGCACCGACCTTGGCATCGCCCTCGAGCCGTCCGGTGGTCGTGATCTTGAGCCGGTTGGACGCGACCACATTGCCGCGAACGAAGCCGGCGATCGTCACCCTCTCGCTGCGAATGTTCGCCTCGACATGTGCTTCCGGGCCGATCAGCAGGTCGCCGTCGCACTCGATGTGGCCGCTGAAATTGCCGAGCACCTGTCCGCCGCTCTTGACCTGGAGCTTGCCCGAAAGGACGTCGTCGCGGGCCAGCACCGTCGCCTTGGGCTCGAGCCCATACGGCTCCGCGCCGCCGTTCGAACTGGAAACGCCAACCGCGTCCGCCACTGCGTCAGTCACTTGCACCCTCCTATGGCCCAGCTTCCAACTGGGTCCCACCACCTACCGCAGCATACCTGCTGGAGGGCCGAACCTGAAAGCCGGCTACAGCTCCGGGTGGGCGGCGAGGTAGTCCAGGATCGCCTCTCGCGTGGGCGGCACCTCGCCGTCGATGACGAGCTCTTCCAGGCGTTTCTTGATGTGCCCGACCTCCCGCCCGGGGCCGATCCCGCGCACGCGCATCACGTCCTCGCCGGTGACCAGGGGCGCGAGGCGGGACGGCCGCTCGCGCAGCACCCCCTCGATTCGGGCCTGCAGCTCATCGAGCTTCTCGGGCTCGGGATAAGCCGACGCCGCGATGTCGGCGCGGGCCAGGGCCATCAAGCGGTCCAGCAGCGGACCGGCGTCGCGCGCCAACCGCCGCACCGCGCCGTCAGACCATTCGGAGCTGTAGTACACAGGGCGTAAATGCAGCCGGACGAGCTTGACCACCGTCTCGATCTCCTTCTGCGAGAAGCGGAGCCGTTCGAGGGCCGACCTTGCCAGGTCCGCGCCGACGATCTCGTGTCCGGTGAAAGCCCCGTCCGGCGTGGCGGTCGAAGGCTTGCCGGCATCGTGAAACAGGGCCGCCACGCGCAGGACGAGGTCGGGCGGCACCTTTCCAACCGTGAGCAGCGTGTGCCCGAACACGTCATGCGTGTGATAACCACTTTGCTGGACGCCCTTACAGGCGGCGATCTCCGGGAGCACGATCTCCAGGAGCTCGCCGGCATCCAGCAGCTCGATCGCAAGACGGGGACGCGGCGAGGTGAGCATCCGCCGGAGCTCTTCCGCGATCCGCTCGGCGGAGATGACCGGCGGCGCGAGACGGTCCTTCATCTGCTTCATGGCCGGCAGCAGGTCGGGCGCCGGCTCAAATCCGAGCTCAGACGCGAATCGGACCCCGCGCAGCATGCGGAGGGGATCGTCGGCAAAGGTCCGGAGCGGATCGGTAGGCGTGCGCAGGATGCGCGCGTCGAGGTCCCGCCGGCCGCCCAGCGGATCACGGACCTGCCCGTCGAAGTCCATGAGCAGCGTGTTGACGGTGAAATCGCGCCGATGGAGATCCTCTTCCAGCGTGGCCGGGCGTACATCGGGCTTTCTCGAGTCGGGCGCGTACGACTCGGCGCGGGCGTTGACGAACTCGACCAGGTGCCCGGGAAGGGTCACCTGCGCCGTCCCGAAGCGCTCGAACGTAACCGGCGGGTCGGCGCCCGCAAGCTCCGCAAAGCTTTCGGCCAGCTTCAGAGCGTCACCACGTTCCACGACCACGTCGGGATTGGGGTGGTGCCTGCCGAGGAGCTTGTCGCGAACGTAACCGCCGACCACCCAGGCCTGCGCGCCCAGATCTGTCGCCGCCCGCTTGAGGAGCCGGAGCATCTCCTCGTCAGTTAGCGCTACTGGTTTATCCGCGCCCATTCCACGGCTCCAACCTGCCCGGCGCGATCGCCCAGTCGGGCGCGGCGCACGCGGGGCCGGCGGGCCGGCCTGATGAAGGGTGACGCGTGAAGGGTGGCGACGATCGTTGGCTCGACCAGCGCCCACGAGCGCGAGACCCCACCACCGATCACGAACATCTCGGGGTCGATGACGTTGGTCAGGCTGATCAGCGCCATGCCCATGTAGCGCGCGGCCCGCTCCACGACGATTCGCGCCGGCTTGCTGCCCTTCGCCGCGGCCGCGAACAGCTCTGCTGCCGTGTGGCCGGTCTCGCGGGCGAGGTTCGCGCCGCCGATGAAGGCCTCCAGGCAGCCGCGCTGGCCGCAAGTGTCGACCGGGCCGTTGGGGTCGATGATCATGTGCCCGACCTCACCCGCGGTTCCGTGCGCGCCCCGATGCAGCTTGCCGTCGATGATCAGACCGCCACCGACTCCCGTCGACCAGGTGATGTAGACCATGTTGCGGGTGCCGCGGCCGGCTCCGCGGTGAAACTCACCGAGCCCCGCCATGTCGGCGTCGTTCGCCAGGAGCACCTTGGCGCCGGTGGCCTTGCTGAGCATCGCCGCCAGGGGCACGTTTCGCCAGGGTAGGTTGGGTGGGTTGACCAGGACGCCGCGCTTGACGTCGATCGGCCCGGGGGCTCCGATGGCGATGCTGCGGACCTTCTCGCGGCCGCGGTGCCGATCGATCTCCGCCGCGGCCCACTCCACCATCGCTTGCGGGCTCCCGAGCAGCGGCGTCTTGGTCTTGACGCTGGCGATCAGGTTTCCATCGGAGCGCGCGAGCGCGACTCGCACCTGCGTCCCGCCAAGGTCGATTCCAGCCAGCATTCTTAGTTCGTCAGGATGCCAGGAGCTGCTGGCCGCGGAGCGCAGACAGGATCTCAATGGGTCCTCGCGCGCGGTTGAACGTATAGAAGTGAAGTCCCGGCACGCCGGCCTCGAGCAGCTCCGCGCACTGTGCGATGCAGTGCCGCACGCCGATTGCACGCACCTCGTCGTCACTGCCGGCCTCGTCGAGCGCCGACTGCAGTGTGGCCGGCACCGTGGCGCCCGACAAGGATGTCATGACCGCGAGCGAGCGCCGGCTCGGAACCGGCATCAGGCCGGGGACGATCGGGACGGTGATGCCAGCGGCCCTGGCCCGCGCGATCAGGTCGAAGTAGAAGCGGTTGTCGAAGAAGAGCTGCGTGATGAGAAAGTCCGCCCCCCTCTCCACCTTGAGCTTCATATAGCGGAACTCGTGATCGAGGTCCGGACTCTCGGGATGCTTCTCCGCGCTGCAGGCCGCCCCGATGCCGAAGCGGTAGCCATTGCGGCGCACGAACTCGACGAGGTCGCTTCCGTGGGCGAGCCCAGGATCCGCGGGCGTGAACGGCTGGCCTGGGTTCTGCGTGTCGCCGCGCAGCGCCAGCACGTTCGCGATTCCCTCTCGCTCCATCCAGTTGAGGATCTGGCGGGTCCGGTCCGCCGAGTTCGCGCACGTGAGGTGGGCCATGGCTTCGATGTGGTACTGCCGCTTGATCCGCGTCACCAGCTCGAGCGTCTTCTCTCCGGTGCGCAGCCGGTACGTGACGGAGACCCAGTCGGGCGCGTGACCGGCGAGGGTCGCCACGGTCCGCTCGAGCAGATCAACGTCGCTCTCGTCGCGCGGCGCCATGAACTCGAACGAGACGCTCGGGCGGGGCCGGGACAGCATGTCGACGATTCGCATGTGGCGGGAACTCTACCAATCCTCGGCGCAAGTAGGCCGGATTTACTCCGGCCGTCCCAACGCCTGTATTTCTATCGCAATACGCGGGCGTCTCCGACGCGGCGGGTCACGCGCTCCGAGTCCAGGTGCTCCAGAAGGGCGAGCACCGGCCGGCGGCTGGCGCCCATGCGATCGCGCAGCTGCGCGACCGTGATGGAACCGCTGTTCGAGATGATTTCACGCACCATCGCGACAGCTGTTGCGTAAGCATCCTTGGTGAAAGCGGTGTCGTCGCCGACCCGGACGATGTCTCCCCGCCGCGCCAGGGCGCGAACTAGCTCAGCGCTCACGCCCGTCTGCTTGATGGCCTCGGAAAGCGACGGCGGAGCCAGCGGCTGCCGGGCGAGCAGCTCGATCAGCGGCGCGGCGGAGCCGCCTTCGGCGTTCAGCTGGACGCGGTGACCCGGCAGCGCGACCGCCCCGTCTTGCTCCGCCACGCGGCCGTCCTCGAGGAGGCCCTGGACCACCGACGGAAACGCGGCCGGCGGAACGCCGAGCTTGCTGCGAAGCTCCTCGCGCGCCATCCCCGATCGCAGGGGATGTGCGGCGTGGTAAGCGTCCAGCTCTCTCATCGCGCGTTGCGAGATCGACTGCCACGCGACGGAATCGAAGAGCCAGTTGTCGATGCGCCTGGCCGTCAAGGCAGCCACGTCCGCTTCGGGCGCCAGGGTGGCCTTCAGCAGCGCCGCCACGGTCACGCCGCGTGGATACTTGCGCAGCTCTTCTTGCAAGACCTCGCCCGCTGCGCGGCGCTCGAGGGACTCCCGGACCGTGCCGTCGTGCCGCGAGTGCTTGCGCGGATTGACATCGACGAGCCTTCCGCCCGCGACCGTCGTGGACGGGCTGGGGATCCGCAGGATGAACCGATCCTGTGGGGCCGCCGCGATCGGTCGCTCGAGGTACAGCTGAGCCCAACCCTTGCCGCCCGCGGCGATCTCGTCACCTTCGAGCATGATCACCCGGCAGCCCACCTCGGCCGTGCCCGTGTGCAGCTGGAGCTCAACCCCGTGGCGGAGCGATTGGGGCGCCGACGCAAGCACGCGCACGCTTGCGTCCACGCGCCGCGTGGCGTTGAGCGTCTTCGGACGAGCCAGCACGTCGCCGCGCGCGAGCTGGTCCTTCTCGACGCCGACAAGGTTTGCTGCGACCCGGCTGCCCGGCGACGCAGTTTCGACTTTGCGGTTGTGCTGCTGCAGGCCGCGCACGCGAGCCATGGCGCCGCTTGGGACGACTTCGAGCTCCTCGCCCACCGTCACGGTGCCGTCGACCAGCGTGCCGGTCACGACGGTGCCGAACCCGCTCATGGTGAACACCCTGTCGATGGGCAACCGCGGACGGCCAAGATCAGGCTTCGCGGCGGCCACGTCGAGCAGCGCGCCCAGCGCCGCGACCAGCTCGGCCTTGCCCTCGCCGGTCACGGCCGAAAACGGGATCATCGGCGCGCCCTCCAGCGAGGTGCCGCCAATTGCCTCGATGACCTCGGACTTCACCAGTTCGAGCCAGTCGGCATCGACCAGGTCGACTTTCGAGAGCACGACGATGGCACGCCTCACGTCGAGCAGGTCGATGATCTCCAGGTGCTCCCGCGTCTGGGGCATGACTCCCTCGTCGGACGCGATCACGAGCATGACTGCGTCCAACCCGTGCGTTCCGGCCAGCATGTTGCGGATGAAGCGCGCGTGGCCGGGCACGTCGACGATTCCGACGTCGATGCCGCTCGGCAGGCGCAGGTGCGCGAAGCCGAGGTCGATCGTCATGCCGCGGCGCTTCTCCTCGGCGAGGCGATCCGGGTCGATCCCGGTGAGGGCGATGATCAAGCTCGACTTGCCGTGATCGATGTGGCCGGCGGTTCCTATCACATAGTTGCCCTCCCCCTTCAGGAGGCGATCAACAGGTCCCATCCTCATCGCGGCTTTGCGCGCAGGTCAGGAGAGGGTGCGCCGGAGTTGGTAGTCACAGCACGACACTGCGCACGGCCGCCTCCACCGCGTCGATCAGCGTCTCGTCCTCCCCCTTCAACACCGTGCGCGGGTCGAGACAGCACGCGTCCATCTCTATGCGGGCGATCACCGGCGGCTCGCCATGCCGCAGCGCGGCAGCAAGGCGCGACGCGGGTCCCGAGAGCGAAAGGAGCACGGTCGGCAGTCCATGCCCCGGAACCGAACCTCCTCCAACCGCCGATTCGCCCGGGACCAGCGTCACGCCCACGCCTCGCTCCGCGAGCTTCACCGACCACATCGCAGCGCGGCGCCGGACGTCTTCGACCGGGGCTCGGATCATCCGCTCGACAGGAATCTCGTCCAGCCTTCCGGCAATCCGCTGACGCAGCGTGGCCTCGAGAGCCGCCAGCGTCAGCTTGTCGATGCGGACGGCGCGGGCGAGCGGATGCCGGGACATCTTCTTGACGGCCCCCGCCCCCGACTCGCCGCGCCCGAGAGCGATGCCGGCCTGAGGTCCGCCGAACAGCTTGTCGCCGGAGAAGGTCACGACGTCAGAGTGTTGGAGCGACTCGGCCACTGTCGGCTCATCCGCGATTGGCCCGGTCGCGCCGCTGCCGAGGTCGTCGATCAGCAGCAGGTCGTGGGCACGTGCGACCGCTGCCATCTCGGCCAGGGACGCCCCTTCGGTGAACCCTTCGACCCGAAAGTTCGAGGTGTGGACACGGAGCAGCGCACCGGTTCGCGATGTGACCGCCTGCTCGTAGTCGTCCTGGCGCGTGCGGTTGGTCGTCCCGACCTCGACCATCCGCGCGCCCGACAGCCGCATCACGTCCGGCATGCGGAAGGCGCCGCCGATCTCCACCTGCTGTCCGCGCGAGACGATGACCTCCTTGCCCTTGCACAGAGCCGTCAGCGCAAGGAGGATCGCGGCCGCGTTGTTGTTCACGACCAGCGCCGCCTCGCACCCGAACAGCCGCCCCAGCAGGCCGGAAAGGAGCGCAGCCCTCTCACCTCGGCGCCCTGAGTCGAGGTCCAGCTCCAGGTTGCTGTAACCTCCGGCGACCTCCAGGGCATCGACCGCAGCTCGCGACAGGGGCGCGCGGCCGAGGTTGGTGTGCAGAATCACTCCGCTGGCGTTGATGACGCGGCGCAGCCTTGGCGCGACCGCGGCGCGAAGCGCGGCGCCAACCCGTGTCACGCGCCCGCTCTCGTCCACCTCGTCGCCCGCGCGCTCCGCCGCCACCTGGTCACGCAGAGCGTCCACGACCCGCGCGTGTCCGTATTCCTTGACGAGCTCCGCGTAGGCGGGCTCGTTCACAAGCCCGCCTATGGGGGGCAGGGATGAAGTCCGTTGAATCCTGGAATCCCGTAAGTGGCGCATCCGCCCAATGAGATTAGGCTCGCGGGCCAGTAGAACGGAGTCATCACGGCCGACAAGAGGCTGCCGCCCTGGAACAGCTGCCAGAGAAAGATCACGACGATGCATCCCACCCAAATCTGCTGCCGGCGCGAGTTGACCTGGTAGAAGAAGCGCGGATTACGGTTGCGAAAGATGGCCTCGATCACCGCCCAGCCGTCCAGGCCCGGGATGGGCAGCAGCTGGAAGGCGAAGATCGAGAGGTTCAGGAACACGATGGCGTAGATCGCCTCCCCAATGAGCCCTGGCGACAGGTCTAGCGTCGAATGCATGCCGAGCCGGGTCAGGAACTGCCAGAGGAAGCCAAGGACGATCGCGATGACCAGGTTCGCGGCCGGCCCGCCCAGCTCGTGGACGACGCGCTGTCCGGTGGTGCTGATGCGGTTGGGCTGCACCGGCACCCGACGGCCCCATCCCACCAGCGCCACGAACACGGCAATGACCCCGAGCGGCTCGAGGAAACGCCGCGGATTGGGGGTGAGGTAGCCGAAGTAGCGAACCGAACGATCGCCGAGGAAGTACGCGGCGAGGGCGTGGCCGATCTCATGTACGGGGATGGCGATCAGGAGGGCCGGCACCAACAGGAGGGCCGCAAGGATGAAGGCTACGAAGTTGCTCATCTCGGGGTCCCCGCGAAGGTCCCCCACGAACTCGCAGGATGCGCCTTGAGTTCGCGGGGACCCCTCTCAGGGCGAAGCCTCCGAGTTCGTGGGGTTTTCAATCGATAGGAATTTTGCCGACGCGCTTGGACGGCCGCCGCTGCGCGGGCGCGCGACGGGCTCCGTTGGCGGCCGCCCGCCGCCGGCCGCCCGGCGTCGCGGTCACCCGGTGCTCGTACATGAGCATGAGCGCGGTGATGAGCTCGCGCTGCGCATTGAGCAGGTGCACCTGGGCGGCCGGCGGCACCATGTCCGAGAGCAGGTGGCCGATCCGTGAACCAAGCTCGTTGACTGTCTCGATCAGACGTTCCCCGTCGCGGCTCATTTCTTCTTCTCCTGAGTGGTCGCCTTCTGCTCCGGCTTGGCGAATCGAACGCGAAGCTCGCCGTCGCTGACCGTCGCGCTGGTGGTGTCGCGCTGCGCGAGCACGCGAGGGAGCGAAATCTCGCGGCGGTAGTTGCCGAGCGTGACGTAGAGCTCGCCGTTGTGCCGGCTGAGATCAACCGACGAGCGGTCCGCGAACGGAACCTTGAGTGTGAGCACGTAATCGGTTCCGTCCTTGTCGATGCGCTGCGGGTTGGAGGTCGCGAAGTGCTGGGAGGGATCCCGCTCGCCGTACGTCTCGCGCGCCATCCGCAGGAGCATCTTCTCGCCGACCACCTCGCGGTCGAACAGCGGAACGTTGAAGATCGGAATGCCGGCGAACGACTGCTCGACCTCGACCTGGTAGCGCTTGTGGATCTCCTGCCACTTCACGAACAGCTCGTCGTGCAGCTCGCCTGGGAGCAGGCGATTGACGATCACGGCGTCGGTGACGTAGCCGAACAGGCTGAGATACGTGTAGGCGCGCTTGGCCTCCTTCACCACCATCTTCTCGAGGTTGAGCACGATGCGGACGGTCGTCATCGACGCATCGGTGAGGAGGTTGCGCATGCCGCCCAGGTCGAGGAGCAGGTCCTTGAGCGAGGCATAGATCTCGTCGGATGGGAGCGGCATTCCGATCAACGGCTGCAGCACCGGCCGCGCCACGCGCATCGCGCGGCGCTGCCACGGAAAGATCTTGTCCAGCCACCACTTGGCGGCGTCGGGGAAGGTGAGGAGCTGCAGCGTCTCGCCGGTCGGCGCGCAATCGACGATCAGGACGTCGTGCTCGGCTCGCTGCGCATAGTGCTTGATCCACATCAAGGAGGCGATCTCGTCCATACCCGGCGGGTTGGCCACCTCGTCCGCCACCACCTCGTCCAGGCCCTGCGTGGCGAACACCTCGGCGGCATACTCGTGCAGCTTCACCCAGTGGCGCTGCATCTCGTGCAGCGACGAGACCTCGTGCGCCCAGAGGTTGTCGGAGACCAGCGTGAGGTCGTGACCGAGCTCGACGTCGAAGGAGTCACCCAGGGAATGGGCGGGGTCGGTGCTCATGATCACCGTCCGATATCCGGCCCTGGCGCACTGGACCGCTGTGGCGGCGGCGACGGAGGTCTTGCCGACGCCTCCTTTTCCGGTGAACAGGATCACCCGCACGCGGTTGAGTTTACGTGAGGGCTTTGGAGCCCGGACTTTGCTGGCTCGGCGCTCAAGAAGGACTCTTCGAATCGCGCCTTTTCTTGAGGTGCTCGAGCACCTTGAGGGTGGCCTCGGTGTTGCGCTCGATCTCCTCGAGGATCTCGAGGGTCGCCCTCTCGGACACCTCGGCCACCTCGGCCGTGTGCTCCAGCCTCAGGCGGTCCTTCTGGGCCTGGCGGTTACCCGAAAGCAACAGGACGGGACCCGTGAATGCAGCCTGGATGGTGAACATCAGATTCAAGAGGATGAACGGATACAGGTCCCATTTGTGGGTGAAGAATTCGACGGAGTTGATGAACACCCAGATCGCGATGAGGACGCTCTGGATGATCAGGAACCACCATGAACCAATGCCTGCAGCGGCCTGGTCCGCTACACGCTCACCACGGGTGGCCTCGTCGTGGAAGAGCTGGTTGACCGGGTGCTTGTGCTTGGCCGCAACCGTCCGCCGCGCAGTGGTGACCTCGGTGTCAGCCGACATCAAGCGAATTCGGCCTCGAGCTCTTTGAGGATGCGCAGCGTGAGGTCGGTGTTCTTCTTGATCTCAACGAGGATGCGGTTGATTTGTTCCTCGCCCTTGTCTGCCTCGTCGGCCATGTGCTCCAGCGTGATGCGGTCTTTTTGCGCATGCCGGTTGCCCGCCAGCAGCACGATGGGGCCCGCGTAGGTGGCCTGGAAGGAGAGCACAAGGTTGAGGAGGATGAACGGGTATGGATCCCAGTGCCTCACAAAAAGGCCCCAGTAGTTTACTGCCGCCCAGGCGAGCAGCAGGACTGATTGAATGATGATGAACGTCCACGAGCCTAAGACTGCTGAGACCTGATCCGCGATGCGCGCCCCGCGGCTGGCCTCCTCGTAGTGCGCCCTGTTGATGGGGTGCTTGTGGTCCGCTTTGGGGTCGCGGTGCTTTAGACGAAGCCGGTGGACTAAGACGTGCGAACCGGATGCATCTGGCTGCGCCATCGGCTGAAGGTTAGCGGTGGGACCCCGCGAGTGTCTACGAAAACGGAGCTACTTGACGAGCAGGGGCACCGCGAAGGAACCAACGCCCAGGAGGACGACCATGGCCACGCCGACGACCACCAGCCGCACCAGGTCTTTGGTGAAGTACGGGACGCGGTCGAGCGGAATCGACGGGTCCGCCGACTCGACGATGTAGCGGCCGCCGCGGACCTTGGTGAACTGGTTGCGGGCCCCAAGCGACATCTCGACGGAGCGAACCAGGGCCTGGTCGCCACCGACCCGAGCCTGCGAGACGCTGCGGGTGGGACCGACCTGGGTAGCGGTGGACGAGGTGGCGCCCATGCCTGGTGTCAGCGGTCCCGCCGGCCTGACCGGCGGCCGAAACTTGCCCTTGCTTCGCTTCTTGCCCTTGCGGCTCACAGCCCAAGTCTAGTGTCGATAAGGCACCCGCTGAGCAGCGCGTTGCTCGGAAGGTTTGGAACAGGCAGGCGGTTTGGGGGAGCCGGTAGTGCGTCGTGGAGTGCGACCTGGAGTGCGATCCGCCTGCCTGTCGTTGGGCCGTGGGACTCAACCGGGGCTGAGACGTTGGCTACGACATGTTGTGTCCCGGGCGAAGTTATAACCCCGAATGTAGTTATTGTCAAGGGTCTTAACATTCCTTGGCCGCACCAGCAACCCTGGATCGCGCCGGCCCGCAAGTCGCCGGGCGCCGTCCCCGTTAAGCGAGACATGAGATGGCTGCTGTTCGTGATCCTGGTCGTGGCACTGATCTGGGTGGCGATCCAGATGTGGCAGACCTTCTTCAACGGAAATTTCTAGCGGCCGATTCTGAAGAAGATCACGTCGCCGTCCTTGACCCTGTAGTCGCGTCCCTCGACCCTCAGCTTGCCGGCCGCGCGCAACGCTTCCATGGATCCCGCCGCGACCAGCTCGTCGACTGAGGTCACCTCGGCCCTGATGAAATGCTTCTCGAAATCGGTATGGATCTTGCTCGCCGCGACCGGCGCCGGCGCATCTCGCTCACAGGGCCAGGCGCGGACCTCCGGCTCGCCGGCGGTGAAGTAGGTGATCAGCCCGCCCGCCTCCCAAACCGCCCGTGCGATCCGTCCGAGACCCGACTCGTCGATTCCATACCCGGCGCGCATCTCGGCCTGCTCGCTCGGATCCAGCTCGCCCAGCTCAGCCTCGAGCCGGGCCGACAGCGTGATCGCAGGGGCGCCCTCGGCCATCGCCAGCTTCGCCACCTTGGCGGCGGGCTCGCCACCTCCCGGCAGCAGCTCATCCGCTGCGTTGGCGACGTAGACCGACGGCTTGAGCGTGACCGGGAAGATGCCAAGCAGGATGGCGCGCTGGTCCGGCTCCAGGTTCATAGTGCGCAGCTGCTTGCCGGCATCGAGGTGATCCTTGGCCGCGGTCAGGATCTCCTGCTCGGTCTGAGCATCCTTCCTGCCAGCGCGTGATTCCTTGGCGACGACCTCGAGCCGCCTCTCGACCGAGGCCAGGTCGGCGAGCACGAGGTCGAGGGCGAACTCCTCGAGCTCGGCGGCCGGATCAGGCTGAGGTCCGAAGCAGCGCGCGACCTTGACCAGCACGTCCGCCTGACGCGCAAAGGCGACGCGCTGCGCCCGGCTGCCGGGCGGCGTGTCCTCGACCCTCACCTGTGCCGCGGTCGTCTTCAACGGCCTGACCGCAGCGGCGAGGCGGTTCAAGCGCTCGTCGGGAACGTCCACCATCCCGACACCGTCGGCGCCACGTCCCGCGGTCAGTGCGTTGAAGAGCGTGCTCTTCCCCGCCCCCGTCGGGCCGACGATCGCTACGTTGACCGGCATTAGAGGTGCGGCAGGGGGGCCGACCGAGAGATTCGGTGACCAGGTGGTCCGGCCGCAACGACGCGGACGGGCCGCATGGGCGCCGAAGATCCGGCTGGCATCCCCTGCTGCACCTCTTTACTCGCGGTCCAGCTCGAACGTTTTGTGCAGGATGCGGACGCCCTTCTCGACCTGGTCGCGCGCGACCAGGCACGTGATGCGGATCTCGGAGGTGCTGATCATCTCGATGTTGATGCCGGCATCCGCGAGCGCCCTGAACATGCGGCCCGCGATACCCGGCGTGCCGAGCATTCCGGTTCCGACGATGGAGAGCTTCGCGATTCCGCCCGCCGACGCAACTCTCGTGGCGCCAATCGTCTTGGCCGCCACCTTGACCAGCTTTTCCGCCGCTTTGAGGTCTGATTCGGCGACTGAGAAGGTGAGGTCCGTGCGACGTGAGCGGCCGATGTTCTGGACGATGACGTCGACGGAGATGCCCGCTGCGCCGAGCGGCTCGAAGATGGCGGCCGCGATACCCGGCCGGTCCGGCACGCCGACCACGGTGATCTTCGCGACATTGCTTTCCTCGGCGATTCCTCGTACGCGTTGTCTGTCTTCCATCGGCACGTGAGCGACGATCATGGTACCGACGCCTTCGTGGAAGCTCGAACGGACGTGGATCGGAACGCCGTAGAGCTCGCCGATCTCCACCGCCCGCGGATGCATGACACGCGCGCCCACCGCAGCCAGCTCTAGCATCTCGTCGTACTGGATGTGCGTGAGCTTGCGGGCGGTTTTAACCAGGCGCGGGTCGGCTGTGAAGATGCCATCCACGTCGGTGTAGATCTCGCACGAGTCGGCTTTCAGCGCGGCGGCCAGGGCGACGGCGGTGGTGTCAGAGCCGCCGCGGCCCAGCGTGGTGACCTCGAAGTCCGCCGTGACCCCCTGGAATCCCGCGACCACCGCGACCTTGCCCTCGCGCAATGTTTCGAGGATGCGGTCCGGCTTGATGTCCTGGATCCGCGCCCGGGAGTGCTGCGCGCTGGTGCGCACCCCGGCTTGCAGGCCGGATAGGGAGACCGCGGGGATGCCCATACCCTGGAGGCACATCGCGACGAGCGGAGCGGTGATCGTCTCGCCGTTGGCGACGAGCATGTCCAGCTCGCGCGCGGGAGGCTCCGGGTTGATGCTCTGCGCAAGCGCGATCAGCCGGTCGGTGGTGTGACCCATCGCGGACACGACAGCAACGACCTTGTGTCCCTGCTTGACGGTCGCGGCGATGCGCCGGCTGACACGCCGGATACGAGCGGCGGTGCCCACCGAGGTACCGCCGTATTTCTGGACGATGATCACAGGGTCCGGAACATGCCCTTGTCGGTGATCTGCGTGACGAGGGCGCGGCCTCGCTCGGGAAACGACGACTCCATCGCCTTGGCGACGCGCGCCGCCTGCGACGGGGCGCAGAAGGCGAAAACGCTCGGGCCGGCACCGCAGATCGCGGCACCGTAGGCTCCGGTCGCCTCCGCGACCCGGATCACCTCGGCAGTCCACGGATAGAGGTGCAGCCGGTGCGGCTGGTGCAGTCGGTCGCGCAGTGCCTCGCCCAGCAGAGACGGCCGCTTGGACACGATGGCGCGCACGAGGAGCGCCGTCCTGGCGGCGTTGAAGGAGGCGGTTTCGATCGGGACCGAATCAGGCAGCACCGAGCGCGCTTTCTCGGTCGGCAGCGGTTGGTGCGCGACGAAGAGCGCCAGGCCCCAACCGGGGTTGGGGAGTTTCTCGTCGATGTGCTCGGACACGATGCGGATGCCGCCGGAGGCCGAGGCGGCCACGTTGTCGAGATGGCCCTCGTCGGCGCCCGCATCGATGACGTGGCTCTTCACGTCCCACGGGCTGCTGAGCGCTGACGCGGCCAGCCTGGCAGCTGCGCTGCTGCCGAGCCCGACGCCGAGCGGGATCTCGCTTCGCACTCTACCCGTCATCTTCAGCCGCGTAAACGGGTTGTCGTGGGCCGCCAGGTAGTCCGCGCCCTCGCCTTCGAAATCCCACGACGGGTGGGTGGACTCGTTGGCCTCGACCTCCATCCAGAGATCGATCGCCATCGCCATGCAGTCGAAGCCGGGACCGATGTTCGCGATCGAGGCTGGAACCCTGATCCGCACTACTGGCTCCCGGCTCTGATCACAGCTTCAAGACCTTAGCGAGTGTGCGCGCGTCGCCGTCGAGCTCGATGGGTGGTTCCACGTTTTTCAACGCGGCGTCAGGGTCTTTGAGACCGGATCCGGTCAGGACGACGACCGTGGTCGAGTCCTTTTCGATCTTTCCTTCGCGGACGAGCCGGAAGAGCAGCGCGAGTGGAGCGGCTGAGGCCGGCTCGGCGAACAAGCCCTCGCTGCTGGCCAGCTGGATCTGGGCCGAGAGGATCTCGGTGTCGCTCACGGCGGCGATCATTCCCCCGGAATCATCGCGCGCCGTCGTCGCGCCTTCCCACGACGCCGGGTTGCCGATGCGGATCGCCGACGCGACCGTCGTCGGGTTGGAGATGGCGTGACCGCTGACGATGGGCGCCGCGCCCTCGGCTTGCGCACCGACCATGCGCGGAAGGCGCGACGCCTTCCCTGCGGAGAGGTACTCGCGGAACCCCTTCCAGTAAGCGGTGATGTTGCCCGCGTTCCCGACCGGCAGCAGCAGATAGTCGGGAGCGTCGCCGAGCGCGTCGACCACCTCGAATGCGGCAGTCTTCTGACCTTCGATCCGGTGCGGGTTGATCGAGTTCATCAGCGCGACCGGGTAGCGAGCGGTGAGGTCGCGAACAGTCTCCAGCGCCGAGTCGAAGTTGCCCTTGATGGTGACGACCTTGGCCCCGTACATCAGGGCTTGCGACAGCTTGTTCAGAGCGATCTCGCCCGAAGGGACCACGACTATGGCACGCACTCCCATCCTCGCCGCATATGCCGCCATCGAAGCGGACGTGTTGCCCGTCGAGGCGCACATCAGGACCTTGCTTCCGGCTTCCAGCGCCTTGGCCACGGCGACCACCATCCCGCGATCCTTGAAGGAGCCGGTGGGGTTGAGGCCCTCGTACTTGAAATAAAGATGCTTCAGCCCAAGCGCGCGGCCGATGTTGCGGCTGGGCACGAGTGGAGTCGAGCCTTCGTTGAGGTCGACCTCGGGGGTCGACGGGCCGACGGGCAGGTGCTCGCGGTAGCGAGCGATGACCCCCACGGGATTGCTAGAAGACGCGAACGAAAGACGACACGGCCCGCACCGATTCGAGCGCCGCCATCCTCGAACGCGCCCGCTGCAGGCTGGCGTCAAATGCGGGATGCGTGGTGACCACGAGCTCGGCCGTCTGGTCCTGAGACCACGCGTCCTTCTGGATGAAGCTCGAGATGCTTACTCCCTCTTCCGCGAACACCTGGCCGATCGCGGCCAGGACGCCTGCCCGGTCGTCGACGCGGATTCGGAAATAGGCGCGCGTGATGACCTCACCCATGGGCACGACGGTGATCCGGTCGTCGAAGCTGAACGACGGGCGGCTCTGCACGCCGCGCCGGATGGAGCGCGCCAGATCGATGAGATCGCCCACGACCGCCGACGCGGTGGGCCGGCCGCCCGCACCCTGCCCGACCAGCAGCACCTGGCCGACCAGGTCGCCCTCGACGAAGACCGCGTTCTCCGCGCCTTCCACCCGGGCCAGAGGATGGTCCAGCGGGACCATCGCGGGATGCACGCGAGCCTCGACCCGGCCCGGGTGGCGCTGCGTGTGGGCGATGAGCTTGATCGCGTAGCCAAGCTCGCGCGCATAGCGAAAATCGACCGCCTCGACGCCTTCGATACCCTCGCGGTAGATCTCGTCGGGCCGCACCTTGATCTCGTAGGCGATCGAACCGAGGATGGCGAGCTTGTAAGCGGCATCGAACCCGCCGACGTCGTCAGTGGGATCGGCTTCGGCGAACCCGGCGGCCTGTGCCTCGGCCACAGCTTCCCCAAGCGACAGGCCGGCCGCGGCCATCCTGCCGAGGACATAGTTGGTCGTCCCGTTGATCACGGCCGACACCTGCTTGATCGTGTTCGCCTGCAGGTCGGTCCGGAACGTGCTGATGAGCGGAATTCCGCCGCCGACCGCGGCCTCGAAGTACACGTCTACGTTCTTCTCGGCGGCCAGGTCGAGAAGCTCGGGCCCGTGCTTCGCCATCACCACCTTGTTCGCGGTGATCACGTGCTTGCCGGCCCGAATCGCGCGCTCCAGGTAGCTGCGCATCGGCTCGTCTCCCCCGGCGACCTCCAGCACGACGTCGATCGCAGGGTTCTCGAGGACGTCGGCTGGATCGGCCGTAAGCAGGTCTGAGGCGATGTCGACCGCGCGAGGCTTTTTCAGGTCACGCACCAGCACCCGCTGGAGGCAGAGCTCGACCCCGGCCCGGCGTGAGAGCTGCGGACGCCAGGTCACCATCCGCTCAGCCACCTGCGCGCCCACGGTGCCCAGGCCGATCAGCCCCACGTTCAAGGGTGCAGTCATTTGTTGTCCCGCCCTCGTGCTACTCGCAAGATTCGCGCCATCGGCGGCCGGAGCCAAGGAGCGGGTGGCGCTAGGAGGAGCGCATCCGTTGATGCGCGACGACGCGGCGCCAGGCCCCGCGACGCCGGCTTCAGCGCCGCAGGCGCCCGGCCGCCTAGGGCGCGAAGAGGCGAGGAGCGGCGGGGGCGGGACAACATAGAGCTATTCTCCCTGCCGTGGCCCTGATCCTGCGCGAAGCCGACGTTCAAGAGCTCATCGAGATGGATGACGTGATCGCGGCTGTCACGGCGGCGATGAAGGAGCTGGGCGAAGGAACCGCCCAGAACGAGCCGCGCCGGAGGGCCTTCGCTCCAGGCGGCCTGCTCAACGTCATGTTCGCGGCCTACCCGGGCGGGCGCTGCACCGGGTTGAAGGCGTATACGGTCGCCGACGGCCACGTGCGATTCCTGATCGTCCTGTTCGGCCTCGACGGTTCGCTCGAGGCCCTGATCGAAGCTGATTTCATGGGCGCCTACCGCACCGGTGCGGCCTCGGCGGTAGCCGCCCGGGCTCTGGCCCGGCCAGGGCCGGCGATCGTCGGGATGATCGGGGCCGGGTGGCAGGCCGCCACGCAGGCGCTCGCCATCTCACGCGTCCTCGAAATCAAGGAGCTGCGGGTCTTCAGCCGCCACGATGAGCGTCGCTCCGAGTTCGCGCGCGAACAGGAAGGCCAGCTCGGAGTCGCTACGATCGCTGCCGGCAGCGCCGAGCTCGCGGTGCGGGGCGCCGACGTGGTGGTCACGATGACCACCAGCCCGACGCCGGTGATCGAAGCCGATTGGGTCGAGCCTCACGCGTTGGTGATCTGCGCCGGTTCGAACTGGCGCAACAAGGCGGAAATCACGCCCGATCTCGTGGCCCGGGCTCAGACGGTCGTGGTCGACCAGCTCGCGGCGGCCCAGCTCGAAAGCGGCGACCTGATCGCGGCCCACGCGGCCGGCAAGTTCGACTGGAGCCGGGCCGTCGAGCTCGGGAGTGTCGTGGCTGGGAAGTGGCAGCGTCCCGAGGGCGCGGGGATCACGCTGTTCGAGTCACATGGCCTGGCGCTCTGGGACCTCGCGGCGGGTTCGATAGTCCTGGCGGCCGCGCGCGAGCGCGGTTTTGGAGAGGAAGTCCGGCTCTTTTAGGGCAGGTGGACCTGCGCGGGCGGCGGGGCCAGGGCAACCTGCAGGGCTGAACCCACGACGTAGGCGGCGATGAGGATCACGACCAGGCAGACGCTCGCCGCCGTGTACACGACCCACGGCGAAGGCCCGGAGCCGGCAATACGGATCAAGACGTCGGTCCAGTCCGGGCCCTTGCGCGGGGTCCATGAGTCGACCTCGGCCCGGATCATCCGGGTCAGGTCGGATTCGGAGGGCGAACTAAACCCTCCCTGTGTGGTTTTATCTTCCACGTAGGGCACCTTCACTTCTCGAACGCGTGGTGTCCTGTTCCTGGTCGCTTCCGATGGTTTTTCGCATGATCGCCACCGCCTTGGCGATCCTGGACGCCACCGTGCCGGCGGGAACCCCTAGGACGGCCGCGATCTCCTCGCGGGTCAGGCCATCGTAGTAATGAAGGACGACGGCCGCGCGAAGCTTCGGGCTCAACACCTCCATCGCCTTGCCCACGACGTCGCGTGCTTCGGCGCGGTCGTAGTCCCGGCGGTCGGGCGCCATGTAGAGCCGGGCGGGCAAGAAGCGGGCCAGCTTCTGGCGCCGCAGGTGTGAGATGGCGAGATTGATCCCGATCCGGCGCAGCCAGGCGCCAGGTGGAGCGGTCGGGGTGTAGCGGTGCCGGGCGCGATACGCCCGCACGAACGTCTCCTGTGTCAGGTCCTCGGCCGCGGCGGCGTCGAGGACGACCGCGCGGATGGACCGGTAAACCGAGAGGTACTCCTGGTCGTAGAGCTGCTTGAACTGGGTGGCGGGGTCGAGCTCCTTGCTCTCGGTCACGTCATAAGTGTGAGGCTCGCGAACGGCGTAGAGGCTGAGATAGCCGAGTGTCGGGCGGGGCAATTCAAGCCTGTGGGCCCCTCAGGTCGCGTCGCTTCAGCTGGTGGGCGACCCGGGACTCGAACCCGGATGGGTTACCCCACACGCCCCTCAAACGTGCGCGTCTACCAGTTCCGCCAGCCGCCCGGCTGCAGCCGGTTGATTTTACCCGGCGGTAGCGGCCCATGCCTTCGGCGTGCCATGAGCACATCCCGCGGACCATGACAGAGAAGGTTTCTTCATGTCCTTGCGATTAGGCGGATGAATCCGCCGCACCGGCTGCTTAACTTCGGTCGTCAGATGGGAGCGTGGAGAGCGTTGGACAGGCGGCGGAAGGCCTTCGCCATCTTGGCGGCGGCGGTCGCGCTCATTTCCGTGCTCTACGCGCTGAACATTCGAACCGTCTTCTTCGGCCAGCATGCCGTGACGGCGATTGACGATATCGGGGAGGCGGTGGCGGCGGCTCTCGCCTCAGCCGCGTGCGTGTGGGCCGCCCGGCGCGCTCGCGGGAGGGACAGGCTCGGCTGGGCGCTCATGGGCGTCTCAGCCGCCCTCTGGGCGGCAGGTGAGGTTGTCTGGTCGATTTACGAAGTCGGGTTGGGCGTACCGGTGCCATACCCGTCGTTGGCAGACGCTGGATTCCTGTCGGCAGTGCCGTTTGCGATCGCCGGCATTCGCGCCTTCTGGGCCGACGCGCGAGGTACGTCTGCTCGCTGGCGCATCTGGTTTGACGGCCTGATCGTCTCGCTGGCGCTGACCTCGACCGCATGGGGCTTCGGGCTGCGGTCGGTCTGGTACTCCAACTCGACTACCAAGTTGCTCGATCTTGCGTACCCAGTCGGGGACATTCTCATCGGGACCGTCCTCATCCTCGCCATCCGGCGCGCATCGCATCAGCAGAAGGGCAGGATGGCTTTGCTGCTCGCCGGTGTGGCGTGCTACTCCATCGCCGACAGCGCGTTCTCATATCTCACGGCCCAGGGCGCGTTCGGATCAGTGGGCAGCGTGCTCGACACCGGTTGGTTCGCCGGGTTCCTGTTGATCGCGCTGGCGGCCATCTATCCAGACGCTCCTCCGAGGACGGCGTCCCAAGAGGCGCCCCTCGACCTGTGGCAGCTCGCCCTGCCCTGGATGACCTTGCTCCTGGCAGCCGCGGGCGACCTGTACTCGGCCCTGACCGGACACGAGAACGAATTCCAGACTGCCTTGACCGGAATCCTCGCGGTGCTCCTGACGGTGAACATGATCCTGGAGCGTAAGGAATTCCTCGAAATGCTGACCGACATCGAGACGACCCGCTCCACGCTGAACCGCGAGTTCAAGACGGCATTGGTCGGGATCCGGCAAATGAGCGACCAGGTAAAAGAGGCAGACCGTGCGTACGACGAAGACGTGCGCCTGCTCGCCGCCGACATCCACGGCCAGGCCGATCGGCTCGATCACATGCTCGAGAGGATGCTCTAGGCGGCCGGCGAAGACTGCGTGCAAGGTACCCGCGGCAAGAGTCGAACTCGCAACCTCCTGATCCGAAGTCAGGCGCTCTATCCATTGAGCTACGCGGGCAAATGCCTGGCCATCGTAATTAGAACTAGCGACGCCAGTAGGCCGGGTTCATCCCGGCCGGCACCCAATCGTGCACTTCCAAGCGCCTCCCAATCGCCGCCAGGAGTCCCCCTGGTGAAAACGCAGTTTTCACCAGGTTCGGCGATCAGCCTACGGCGTAGCGCTGGTGGTTCAAGCCCCATGCCGCGTACCGCATTAACCCCACGGCGCGATATCGCTGCCGGCGGGCTGTGGTCGTCCCTGATTCAATCGCTGCGCGAAGTGCCTCGGGCGTCTTGCCCGGGAACTCCGTGTAAGCCCGCCCCACCGCGTCGAGGATGTGCGCGTCCGAGGAGCCAAGCTCGGCCGAACCGAGGCCCATGTTGAGGCGGTGGGCGAGCTGGTTGAAGACGTAGAAACCGGGCGTCGCGTTTTCGACCTCGATCGCGTCGAAATCGAGCTCCGCCGCGAGCCAGCCGACACCGTGAACCCGACCGTTGCGCGCGACGCGCTCGGTTCGCCAGAACGGATGGACCGCGATCGCGAGCCCGGCCTGGTCGTGAATTGCGTCCACTGTGGCGGCCGCGGACATACCGGGTCGGATGCGGCGCTCGAGGAACAGGGCGACGATGTGGCCGTCCCGGCTGGAAACCTCCTCGCCCACGATCACATGGAATCGGGAGCGCTTTGCGGCGTACTCCCTGGCGCGCAGCGCGCCCTCGATGGTGTCGTGGTCTGTGACCGCGATCACATTCAAAGAGGCGCGACGAGCCACATGTTCCACGAGCTCCTGGGGCGACGGCCACCCGTCGCTGGCGGTGGTGTGCATATGGAGGTCGGCCCGACCCGGAGCAACCATGGGTGTGCATCCTACGCCGGAGGGCTTTACCATCGACCTCTCTGGACCTTCTGTTCGAACCCGATTTGGTGGAGGTGTCCGTAGTGGAAGGCTTGATGCAGGACTATGAGCTGTCTCTTCAGCATGTGCTCTGGCGGGTGGAGCGCCTGCACCAGAAGAAAGAGGTGGTGACGAAGCAGGAGCAGGGCGTGCATCGCATGACCAACGCCGAGATGGTGCCGCGCATCAACCGGCTGGCCGGCGCGCTCAAGCGGCTTGGGATCAAACCGGGCGACCGGGTGGCGACTCTCGCCTACAACAATCACCGGCACCTCGAGCTCTATTACGCCGTCCCGTGTATGGGCGCGGTCTTGCACACGCTGAACCTTCGTCTGTTTCCTCAGCACCTTGAATTCATAGTCAATGACGCGGAAGACAAGGTTTTATTTGTCGATCAGCCCCTTATTCCTCTCCTCAAGCCGCTGCTGGGCAAGATTCCAAGCGTCCAGCAGATCGTTTTGATGACCGACACGCCGGCGGCGTCGCATAGCGAAAACGGCTTCAGCGACATGCTGGACTACGAATCGCTCCTCGCGGCCGAGAGCGAGAGCTACCCGTGGCCGAAGCTGTCAGAGCGCATGGCCGCGGCCATGTGCTACACGTCGGGCACCACCGGCAACCCGAAAGGGGTCGTGTACTCGCATCGCTCCCAGTACCTGCACACGATGGGAGTGCTCCAGGCCGACAGCCTGGGCATCACCGAGAAGGACACGGTGCTCCCGATCGTGCCGATGTTCCACGCGAACAGCTGGGGCCTGCCCTACGCGTGCGGCATGGCCGGCTCCAAAGTCCTGCTGCCCGACCGGTTCATGGGCGACGCCAAGTCCATCGTCGAGCTCGCCGAGCAGGAGGAGGCGACCATCCTCGCGGGCGTCCCGACCATCTGGATCAACACCGTCGCCTACCTGAACCAGACCGGCAAGCGCCTGCCGAAGGTCCACACCGTGATCTGCGGCGGCTCGGCCATTCCCCGCTCCCTCATGGAGTCGATGGACGCTCTCGGACTGCGCATGCTGCATGCGTGGGGTATGACCGAGACGTCGCCGCTCGGCAGTGTCGCGCGGCCACGAGCCGCCACCAAGCCTGAGGATGAGCTGCGCGCGCGGCTGACGCAGGGAGCGGTTTCGGCCGGTGTCGAGATCCGGATCAGCGACCCGGCCACGGGCGAGGAGCTCCCCTGGGATGGTGTTGCGTTTGGTGAGATCCAGGTTCGTGGTCCGTGGATCGCCCGCGGTTATCACAACGGTTACGACCCCGGCAAGTTGACCGAAGACGGCTGGTTTCGCACGGGTGACGTGGCCAAGATCACGCCCGAGGGCTACGTCGAGATCGTCGACCGCACCAAGGACGTGATCAAGTCAGGAGGCGAGTGGATCTCGTCCGTTGAGCTCGAGAACGCGATCATGTCGCACCCCAAGATCATGGAGGCGGCAGTGATCGGCCTGGCCCACGCGAAGTGGGACGAGCGGCCAATTGCGTACGCGGTGCCGAAGCCGGAGTTCAAAGGCAAGGTCACCCAGGAGGAGGTCATCGATTTCCTCAAGGACAAGGTCGCGAAGTGGTGGCTGCCGGACGAGGTGCGGTTCATCGACGAGGTGCCGAAAACGTCGGTCGGCAAGTTCGACAAGAAGGTGCTGCGCGCAAGCGCCGTGCCGATCGACCAGACGATCAAGCAGGAGTCAAAGAGCTGATGGCGCGCGCTACCGCGCGAGAGCACTCGATCGGTCGTGACACGTATCACTTCAAGTGGGACAACTCGCTCGCACCGGCGGTCGAGATCGAGCCGGGCGATGTCGTTCATTTCGACACGGAGGAAGTGAGCGCCGGACAGCTGAAAAAGGGCGACCCGGCCTCGAAGCTCGGGACCCTTGACTTCGACCGCCTCTATCCGCTGGGTGGTCCTGTCTACGTGAAGGGCGCCGAGCCCGGGGATGCGCTGGAGGTCGAAATCCTCCAGCTCAAGCCGGGGTCTTGGGGGTGGGCCGCCCTCCTGCCCGGTCTTGGCCTCCTGGCCTCTGACTTCCCCGACCCCTACGTCCGGTACTTCGACCTCGGTGACCGAAAGTCGGCCGAGCTGCGCCACGACATCCACATCCCGATCGCCCCTTTCTGCGGCACGATGGGCGTCGCGACCGACGATCCGGGCCCGCAAGCGGTCCTGCCGCCCACCAAGGGCGCCGGGAACATCGACACCCGCCACCTGACGACCGGGACCAAGCTTTACCTGCCCGTCTTCGTGCCCGGCGCCCTCTTTTCGGCCGGTGACTGCCACGGGGCGCAGGGAGACGGCGAGGTTTGCGTTACCGGGATCGAATGCCCGATGACGTTCTCACTCCGATTTGGAGTGGTCAAGGGTGCCTCGCTCCGCCCCTGGAGCTACCACTTCCTGACCCCGGCTGCGCCCCTTCAGCCGCGCAGCGACGAGGAGGGCTACCACGCGGTCTGCGCCCTTGGCCCAGACCTGATGGAGAACGCCCGCAACGCCGTGCGCGACACGATCGCGTGGCTCAAGGCGGATCACGGCCTGAGCCGCGAGGACGCCTACATCCTCTGCAGCCTGGCCGGCGATCTCAGGATCAGCCAGATCGTCGACCAGCCGAACTTCGGGGTCTCGTTCTACCTGCCGCTGAGCGTCTTCCACTAGGCGAAGAGACCCGGCGCGGGAGCTTTACCCCCTCAAGGGGTAGTGACCCGAGTACCGTCCGGCATACTGACCGACTGGTGTTCTCAGGTTGAGTACCACACAACTGGGCCGCTATCCCATCGAAGCCGAACTCGGCCGCGGCGCGATGGGCGTTGTCTATAGATCAACCCATCCGCGCCTGGAGATTCCCGTCGCGATCAAGGTCCTGGCCGAGCAGTACTCGAGCGACACCAGCTTCCGCCAGCGCTTTCACCGCGAGGCGGCCACCGTCGCGGCCCTCAATCACCCGGGCATCGTCCGCGTCTACGACTTCGACGAGGACGGCCCGGTGCTGTTCATCGTCATGGAGTGGGTCGAAGGCCGTTCGATGCGTTCGTGGCTGGACGAGTACGGACGGTTCAGCGTGGATGTATCGGTCGACCTGATTCAACAGCTCCTGTCAGCGGTCGGCGTCGCCCATGACTACTCGATCGTGCACCGCGACCTGAAGCCCGACAACATCCTGATCTCCAATCGCGGCAAGACGAAGATCCTCGACTTCGGCATCTCGAAGCTCATCGACGACAAGCACCGGCTGACCGCGACCGGAAGCATGGTCGGCACGCCGGCCTATATGGCCCCGGAACAGGTCAAGGGCGAGCCCGTGGACGCCTCGTCCGACATCTATTCGCTCGGCATGATCCTGTACGAGCTGCTGCACGGCGAGCCGCCCTTCACCGGTGCGCTGCCGTCTGTCTTGCACTCGCAGGTGTTCGACCGGCCGCGCGCATCGACCGCCATCCCCTCACCGATCATGGAGATCATCTGGAAGGCCACCGCGAAGGACCGTAGCCAGCGATTCCAGAGCTGCGAGGAGTTCTCTGGCGCTTTCCACTACATGCCAAAGCCCGGCGCCGCGCAGCCGCCGGTGGAGGCGATCTCGGACGAGATCACGGTCAACGAAGAGGTTGAGCAGAGGGTGCCTGCGCCGGCGCGCGTCGACGGCCACAAGCCTGCCGGTGTGTGCACGTACAGCGACTGCCAGGAGCGCCGCGGTTGGGCGTGCGCGTACAAGGACCTGACCGGCCGCGAGTGCAAGAGCTGGTGGTGCCGCAGGCATATCCAGTTCATCGAGCGCACGCCCTTCTGTCCGCGACACGCAAGCGTGATTCGGGCCCTCGCGCCCACCGCGAACACCATCTTCGAGATCAAGAACCGGCCCGCGGTCGACGACCGCGCTCTGCCCCTCGCGGCCCTGGTCGCGGAGGACATCGACAAGGACGTGACCGAGCTCGTCCGCCGCCGCTATCAGAACCGCAAGGACGTCACGCTCGCGCGCGACCGCACGGTCCGCCAGACCTGGTCAGGCCGCAACGAGGTGGCGTGGGAGCGCAGCTGGGCGGCGCTGAAGAGCCAGGGCTACCTGGTGCGGATCGCGGTCCGCGTGTCGACCGACGAGCCGGACACCGTGCAGCTGCTCATCGGCAACACCGTCGTGTTCAAAGAGGTCCCCGACTGGATCAGCCGTCGCCGGGAAGGCGAGCCACCCGACCACGCCGACCGTGCCCGGTTCGGTAAGAAGCTCTTCGGCGCGATCCTCGAGCACGTTGATGAGCCGCAGCCCGTGCCGTCCAACGTGCCTTCCCCCAGCCACGAGATCGAGCCTCCTCCACCGCCCGAGATCAACCGGACGCTGATCGAGGGCATGATCCTGCGCCTGGCGTCGTCGTCGACCCGCGTGACCGGGTACGAGGTCGCGGAGCAGCTGGCGCTGCCGTTCTCGGCGGTCGAACCCAGCCTGAAGTCGCTGACCGGCTCGAACTTCCTGGACGCGCTCGGCCTGGCCGCCGAGCAGGGTCCGTGGCTGGGCCGGCCGCTGCCTGAGCGGATGGCGTATGCGATCACGAAGCAGGGACGAACGCACAGCGAGCAGATGGGCGCCTCGAGCACCCGGTACACGGGCCCGGCGCCGGTGTCGATGCAGGAGTACAGGGCGGTGCTGGCGGAGGCGGCCAAGCCCGGGACGCTCGACCTGGTCAAGGTCAACCTGGCGCTCAGCGGCATCGAGCTGGCCCCGGGCGTCACCGAGGCGGTCCGTGCCGCCGTCAACTCGCGCTCCTCGATCTTCATCTACGGCGCGCCCGGCAACGGCAAGACCACGCTTGCGCGCCGCATTCCCAGCCTCCTGGGAGGCCCGATCGTGATCCCGATGGCCCTGGACATCGGCGGTGGCGAGGTGATGACGATCTTCGATGGCGCGGTGCACCGCCTCGAGCCGCGCCAGCCGGCGGACCGCCGGTGGCGGCGGGTGGCGAGGCCGCTCGTCCAGGTCGGCGGCGAGTTCCAGCTCGAGATGTTCGAACCGACCTGGGAGGAAGGCAGCCGGACCTACGGCGCGCCGCTCCAGGTGAAGGGCAACGGCGGAGTGCTGCTGATCGACGACCTCGGCCGGCAGCGCGTCTCTCCGAAGCAGATCCTCGACCGGCTGCTCGTGCCCCTGGAGCAGGACACTGACTTCATGAACCTGTCAGCGACGGGCCGGAAGGTCGAGATTCCATTCCAGGCGCAGCTCGCGCTGTCCACGAACCTGCGCCCTGCCGAGCTGCTGGACGAGGCTTACCTGCGCCGGCTCTCGTACAAGGTCCTGATGCCGGACCCGACCTGGGAGATGTGGTGCCGGATCTTCGAACGGGAGCGCGAGCGCCTGGCCATACCCCCCGACCCCGGCGCGCTGGAGATGATCTCGACCCTCTACAGCGGGCGGCCGCTGCGCGGCAACCACCCCCGCGACCTGCTCGAGCGATTGGTGGACGTGTCCTCGGCGCGCGGCGTGCAGCCGAAGCTCACGCCCGAGCTGCTCGAGGCCGCGTGGCACACGCTCTTCATCACGAGCTAGACCGGGCGGGAGCTCCAAGCGCGCGCCTGATGTCGGCCGGCGAGAGCGTGCCGACCAGCTGCCCGCCGTCGATCACCAGCATCTGGTCTTCGTCGGATGTCGAGAAGCGGTCCAGCACCGCGGTGACCTGTTCACCGGGCGACGCCTTGGCGATTTTATCCATCCCGATGCCGAAGTCACGCACGCGCCGGATATGCCGTTCCTCCTGAGGCACCTGGGACAGCCTCGTCACGGTGACCAGGCCGTCGAGCGCTCCATCGAACGTCTTGAGAGGGTATGAGCTCGCATGCCCGCCGGGAATGTACGAGCGCATGAACTCGTCGACCGTGATCCATCCCGGAGCGACCGTTGGATCGCGGGACATCACATCGCTGACGAGGAGTCCCTTGAGCGTGCCTTGCATGAGCACCTGGGACGCCTCGCTGCGCGCCGCCGACATGAGAAACCAGCCGAGGAAGACAAGCCACACGCCGCTGAGGGCTCCCAGCACGAAGAGCTCCAGCAGCCCGAGGCCGATCATCAGGAAGGCGCACATCCGTCCCAGCCACGCGGCGCCGGCGGTGGCTCGGTAGCGATCGCCTCGCCGCCGCCAGAGCCAGGCGCGAAGCAGGCGGCCCCCGTCGAGCGGGAAGGCGGGGACGAGGTTGAAGACCAGGAGGGTTGCATTGGAGAAGGCGAGCCACACGCAGCCACCTTCGATGAGAGGCGGTCCGCCTGTGGCGTCGAGCGCGAAGGTCGCGGCACCGAAGAGGATGGCGAGGCCAAGGCTGACGAGCGGGCCGGCGATGGAGATTTTCGCTTCCATTCCAGGCGTCGCAACGTCCCCCCCAAGGCGCGCGACTCCGCCGAAGATCCACAGCGTGATGCCGTCCACCTTCACGCCGAGCCGCCTGGCGACGAGGGCGTGGCCCATCTCGTGAGCGAGCAGTGATGCGTAGAAGAGGAGGGCGGAGACTGCGGACACGATCCAGTACGCGGTCTGGGGCTGGTCCGGCACGACCGCAGGAAGAACCTGGTCCGCGAGGGTCCAGACGATGAGGGCGTACACGATGGCAAGGCTCCAGTGGAGTCCCACCTCGATGCCCGCAATCCGGCCCAGGCGGACGCTTGCGTCCACACCGCGAATTTTAGAGGGGCTGGTTACAAGGCCTGGGTATACTTTGGCGTCTGCCGGAGCGGCGGTGGCGGAATGGCAGACGCGCTAGTTTCAGGAGCTAGTGTCCGCAAGGACGTGGAGGTTCAACTCCTCTCCGCCGCACCAACAAAATCAAACCTCAACTTCTGGTGCCGGTCCTAGGCTGGCCTGACTTCGATGTTCCACCACTTGCTGTTCGACCCCTTGCCGTTCGACCCTTGCCCCTATTCGCGATCGCAACTGCGGGATTGGGTCTCGCGGCGCTCGTAGCAGGGCGTCCGGTCCGCGGCTGGCCAAAGTGGTCCTTGAACAGCCGTGCGTTTCGCATAGCCGGGGCTTATTGCCTGGCCGAGAGCGCAGTCGCTTTCGTGCTGGCCGTGACGCACAACGGCGGAATCGCGTTTGTTGTGTTTTCCCTCAGTGCGCTAATAATGGCGGCGACCATTCAGGTCGTTCAGAGGCGAAGTCCGAGCATCTAGCCTCGATGGCTTGTGGCATTCGGTCAAACCTCCTTTTCCTTGACAACGCGCCGCCAATCCATTCGACTGAGCGCCGCCGTGTCGAGTGCCCCTTACAACCAGGTCCAGACGCTGTACCGAACCTTGCTCGTTTTCGCCACGGTCGCTGTGGTCATCCTCGCTGTCGGCCTGGTCGAGTTCGTGTACTTCGAACCGCCTGGACAGGCGACCGGAGCCCACGCTCGCATCGTCGGGGTATACGCATACGACCCGACCACCAGGACCACGCTCGGGACTGATAAGTCAGCTTTCGCCCGCACCGAAGAATTCGCCGCCGTGGTCGATTGGTCTGGCCTGCCCGCGAACCTGAGCGTGGACGCCCGCTGGTACGACGCGTTCGGCAGCATCGTCGGTCGAGTCGGCCCGAGCACTCCGGCTCAGCTTGGCAATTTCTCCATCGTCCCGGTCATCGTTCCGCAAGGCTTGCATCACAACCTGCCGGGCAACTACACGTTCGTGGTCGAACGCTTCCAAGGCGGGGTGCCCGTCGAGGTCCTTGTACGCCGCTTCGTCCTGGTCGAGCGATAGTGAGCACGAGCAGCTACACGACTCCGCCCGCGGCCAACCCCCATCCACGCTTGCGTCCAGGACGCTACGGCATCGCGATTGCGGTCACCGCCGTGGTGGTCATCACCTTGATCGCCAGCTCGCTCCTCAACTACGTGTACCTCGACACCATCCCCGCCCGAACGTCGCTTTACGGTTTGCTGGCGGTAGCTCTGATCGCCCTCGGCACCTACATCGGCGTGAGGGCATTCACGCGAGACCGGGCGAGTCGCCGCAAGCACCTCATCCGCGCCGGCGTGCTGCTCGGGCTGGGCACGTTGCTGTGGCTGCTGGTGATCGACATCTTCGTCTTCACACAGTCAGCCGGGCCGGCGGTGGCCGCCATCTGCGCCCTCGCTTGTCTGCCTACGACGGCATTTGGGCTGTTCGTCGTCCGGCGAATGGACCGCAACGAGAAGGAGCCGTGGCGCCTGGTCCTGGTGGCGGCGGCATGGGGCGCGATCGTCGCCACCAGTCTCGTCATCTGGGGTGAGACCCTGTGGGATCAGACCGCTCAACGCACCCTGGTGCCAGGTCCCGGGCTCGATGCCTCGACGGCATTCTCGGCGGGCCTGCTCGAAGAACTTGCCAAGGGCCTCGCGGTGGTCCTTCTCTTCCTGGTCATGCGCAATGACTTCGACGACATCGTCGATGGAATCGTCTACGGCGCCGCCGTCGGACTCGGTTTCAACTTTCTCGAGTCGGTCGCCTACATGACGAACATGTACGGGATCTTCAGCCCCGAGGGTTATGGCTGGTATGCGGCGGGTCTCCAGTGGTACGGGCGCCAGGTGCTCGGCCTGTTCTTCGGTCACACGACCTACACCGCTTTCATCGGCGCCGGGCTCGGAGTCGCGCGCCAGCTGCCCAAGAAACGGCAGAAAGCATTGGCGATCCTGAGCGGATTTCTGATCGCGATTGCCGGGCATTTCTCGTGGGATGCCTGGGTCCAGTTCTTCCCGATCGACAACACGATCTTCGGCCTGGTGGAGATCCACCTGCGCACTTTGATCATGACGGGGCCCTTCACGGCCGCACTGATCGCGCTGCTGATCTTCGGGATTCGCTATGAGGCCATGGGGCTGGTCGACCAGTTCCTGAAGGAGGCGGCCACAGGGTCGGGCGCCATCCTGCCCGAGGAGGTGCCGGTCCTGGCCAGTCCATGGCGCCGGCTCAAGCAGCGTCTCCGCGCGTTTCAGCGAGGTGGGCTGCGGGCGTACTTCGAAGTCGCGCGCCTGCAATCGGCGCAGCTCGACCTCGCCATGGAGCGGTGGCACAGGGAGCGGCAGGAGATCGATACGCCGCTGGAGGCGGAGGACGCCTTGAGAGAACGGGTGATCCAGCTGCGGCATTGGGTGCCGGCGGCTTAACAGGCTGGGTTGTAAACCAATCTTTTTTTAGATTCAATGCCGGTTAGGCGTGCCGGTTGGGGGTGGAATCCGGCGGGAGAGGGTGGGCCCGCGGAGCAGACTGCCTAGGCTGGGAGTCGGCCCCAGATCCCCCTCACCGCCGCAAGCAGCAGGAGCATCGCGGCAGCGGCCCACGTGATCGCCGAAACGATCGGGTCGCTGAAGTCTGTTCCGCTGAGCACGGCATGCAAGAAGAGGAGCGCGAACCCGGGGTAGGCAAGGCGGTGCAGCCACAGCCACAGGTCCTTGTTCATGCGCCGCTTGAGAAAAGCGGTGACGGTCACGAGCAGCAGGACGTCCACCGAGAGCGCACCGAGTCCGATCGCGAGCGTGCCGTAGGTGGAATGGAAAGGGATCAGCAGGTCCAGCAGCCCAACGCGCGCCGTGGTGTCGAGCAGCAGCGACAGCAGATGCAAACAGGCGAGAGGAATCCATAAAACTGTCGTGTACTCGTGCAGCGCGCGCAGCGCGCGATTGCTTCCCAGCCAATCGAGCACGGCGGTGCGAAGCGCGATGCCCGTGACCAATGCGATCGCAAGCGCCGCATACGAGCTGAGGCCCGCGACGCGGGCCAGCACCCAGAGGAACTGATCCGTCGTCATTTCAGGGGCTCAGCCACCAGGCCAGTGCATGGGCGGCGCAGTAGATGGGCGCCAGCTGGGGACCGACCAGCAGGGCGGCTTTGGCAACGACCTCGGCTTCGACTCCACTGGTTGCCACGACAGAGACCTCTTCCAGGCCGGTGCATGCGGGCAGCCCCGTTCGCGGATCGATGAGGTGGTGCTGTTCACTCCAGCGCCGCTGCCGCACGCTGCTGGTGGCGGCTCCCTGGTCGTGGAGCAACACCGTGGTGGGGCCGAGACCGACCGGCCAGCCATCGCCCGCCGGTCCCGCTCCGCCGGCGCTCAGGTCTCCGCCGAGGTTGGCCAGCGCGTTCGGCCCCAGCGAGTCGCGAAGCCGGTCGGCCATCCAGCCCTTTGCGATCCCGCCCAGGTCGATGCCCGCCCCCGGCTCGAGCCGTGCCGCGCCCGCCCGGACGGCCAGCACGTCCGGTAAGGCAGGCAGCCGGCTGAGCCGCGGCTCAGTTGCCACGGGCAGGCCCTCGGAGAGCGGTCTCGTGTATCCGACCGCCTCCATCGACCGCAGCACCGCCACGTTGACGAGGCCGGCGCTGTTTTCGAAGGCCAAAAGGGACTCTTTCAGAAGTGCCTCGAGCTCGGGGCTGACGTCGACCCACCGGCCGGGTGACGCGTTGAGCTTTGACAGCTCGCTGTCCGCTGAGAAGCGAGTCAGCCTGGCCGCCAGCCGGCGCACCCAGAACTCGCCTTCCAGCAGCCTGCCGCGCGATTGGCCGACCGCGAACAGGCTGCAGTTGGTCCCCATCGCTTCGAAGTGATGAGCTTCCACGCGCGCGCTAGGAGGCATAGGTCGAAGTCACCGGCTGCACGTTGCTGGGCTGCACCGAGGGTCCGAGCGTCAGCGTGCCGCCGGGCGCCGAGACCGTGGCTGCTCCCGAAGCGCTGAGCACGGTGGGCTGGAGCGGGGCAGCCGGGTTTTTCAGGTGCGACGTGACGTACATCGCCGACAGCACCGTCGTCGCGACGGTCAGCAGCGTCGCCCCAGCTTTGAGGATGACGGTTCGCATCTCAGACGGTGGCGGAGACCGGCGCCTTCAGGAACGGAACGCTGTCGAAGGACGCCCCGAGGATCTTGCTCGAGTCCGCTCCAAGGTGACCGCCGAGGATCTCCTGATACACGGAGCGGAAGTCCACCGCGTACTTCAGGTTGCCCGTCGCGTCGAGGCTGGTCAGGCTTGGCGACTCGCCGTAGAGGCCGCCCTTGACAGGGTCGCCGATCAGGAGCAGCGGTGCGGCTGCTCCGTGGTCCGTGCCTCCGCTCGCGTTCTCCTTGGGACGCCGGCCGAACTCGGACCAGGTCGCGATCAGAACCTTGTCCGCCATGCCGTGCGCTGCGAGGTCCTGGTAGAACGCGCCGACAGCGGAATCGAGGTAGCCCATCAGGTCGTCGTGGCGGTTGAGCTCGGTGTAGTGAGTGTCGAAGCCGCCAAGCGTGACGTGAAGAAGCTTCACGCCTGTGCCGGTGACGATGAGCTCAGCCGCGAGCTGCAGCGCCGCGGCCAGCTGGTTCTTCGATGAGTAGACCAGCTGGACTTTGTCCGTGTAACCGGCCATCGGTTGATAGCTCGCGGCAGAGGTGCGCAGGGTGGCCATCGTTTCGGTCGCCGTCGCGATCGCGGTGTCGAACAGCGCGCCGTAGATCCCGGGAGTTCCTTTGTACAGGGCGCCTACCGCGGCTTCGACCTCGCTGCCACCGGTGAAACCGAACGTCTTCTGGTCCTGGATCACGGTCATGGTGGCCTGTAGGTCGCGCAGCGCCCCCGGGACCTCGGTGGTCCCGCATGCGCAGCCTGTCAGAGGATGGCCGTTGGAGTCATATGCGCTTGCCAGAGTTCGACCGAGCCAGCCGTCCACCTGCCTGCGGGTCGGGTCGCCCGTCTCCCAGATGCGGATGGACTCGAAGTGCGAGAACGTCGGGTTCGGGTAGCCGACGCCCTGGACGATCGCGACCTTGCCTTTGTCCCAGAGTCCTTTGATCGCGCCGAGGTTGTGGTTCAAACCGAACTGATCGTTGAGCGGAAGGGCTTGCGAAACCATCGGGCCGGAGAGCTTCGGCCGCAGGTCGTGCAGCGAGGGGTCGGCGAGCGGAACCACCGTACGCAGGCCATCGTTACCGCCCGCGAGCTGGATCATCACCAGCACGTTGTCGTTGGTCAGACCCTCGCGCTTGGCCGCGTAGACGGCACGTGCGAAGGCATCTGGCACTGCGGCGTACCCGGCGGCCAATCCCGTCGCGCCCGCTCCGAACACGAGCCCCGCCTTGAGAAAATCGCGACGCTTGAGCTGGTTGATGCCGATCTGTCTTGTCATGTCACATGCACCTACTTGAGCTGAAATTCCGGGGAGGCGAGGGTTATGAACCAGCGCGCGCGGTCGTCGGCCGCCTGGTTGAGGAGGCTTGCGGTCTGCGGGCTTAGCACGCCGTCGAGCTGCTGGCGCGACGCATCCGATGCGGCGGGCAGCGCGCTCCTCACCTGGCCGAGCGCCGCGGTCACGAAGTTCACGCGCTCGACGACGGTGTTGGAAGAGATCCACGACTCGTTGTTCGGCCAGCCGCTGACATCAGGTGGGTCGAAGAGCGACTGGCCCATCCCCGAACCTGAGGCTGCTATGAGCTTCGAAAGATTGGTCGCCCCGAGCGCCCGTGCACTGTGGACCATGAAGTCGGTCGGGCTCTTGACCAGCGTCCTGTAGGTCTGCGCCGAGCTGAACTCTGGGCTCGCCAGGACGGCGCGCATCAGCGCTTTCATGTCGTAGTTGCTGCGCCGGAAGGCGTCCGCGAGAGTCCTGACGTAGGCTGCATCCGGCTGGGCGGTGACGAAATGCTGCGCGACCTGCGCGGCGATGAACTGCGCGGTGGCGGGCTGCGCGAGGATGCGATCGACCACGCCCTGCGTGTCGAGAGGACCGGTCTTGCCGAGATACGTAACGCTGCCCTTGAACGCCCGCCGCAAGTTGAAAACGCCAGGCCGCTGCGTGCTGTAGACGGGCAGGGTACGGGTGACGCCGGTCGCCACCGTTACCGTCGCATTTGAGTCCGGCTGCGGCAGCTGCCACCCGGCAAGCGCCTTCGCGCTGTGCCGCACGTCGTCTTCCGTGTAGTTGCCCGGGCCCATCGTGAAGAGCTCCATGAGCTCGCGCGAGTAGTTCTCGTTGGGGCTCTGGCCGGTCGACGTCGCCAGGTCGAGGTAGCGCAGCATCGCCGGATCCGTCGTGACCTGCATGAGCATCGACCGCAGGTTCGTCATCGACATCCGGCGCCACGTGAGGTTCTGCCAGTACATGAAGGTGTCGTCGGCAACTTTCCGGTAGTCGCTCGTGAAATGGCCGTGCCAGAAAAGCGTCATCCGCTCCGCAAACGGGGTCGGCGTGGTCAGCACGTGGTCGAGCCACCACTGCTGGAGCTGACCGACAGCAAAGCGGCCACCGGGCGTGTTTGCCGCGCCGAACGGCGCAGGCTCCACTGGGTTCGTTTCGATGAGCCGGTCGACGGTCTTGCTGAACCCGTCCGAAAGCGCCGACTCGAGCTGAGCCGGCGTGTAGCCAAAGCTCGTGCGGCGGAGCAGCTGCATGACGCGGGCGGACTCCGAACCCAGCGGAGAGATCCAGTCCGTGCCGGTTGACGGTCTGGGTCTGGCCAGGCTTTGCATCGATCCGCCAAGCAGACGAACCGCACCCACGGCCACACCGGTGGCCAGGGCCGCCGCCAGCGCCTGGCGCCGAGTGATTCCTCGCCGGACCGGAACGCTCGCGGACGCGGCTTTTTCGGGACTTGGGGCTAGGCTCATGAGCCAATTCAATGCGGACCCGCCGCGCATGGCATCAACCGGATGTGAAGAATTCGTAATTGGAAACGCCGATGGATTCAGACGCAGCGAACGCGACCCGCACCCGTTCCCGAGCCGGGACGTACGAAGCCTGGTACCTGAGCGTCGGCGATCCTGCCAGGCGGCGGGGTTACTGGATCCGCTACACCTCGTTCAATCCGGCAGGCGGAGTGCAGGACGAGGCGGACTCCGCCCTGTGGGCCTTTCGCTTCGACCACGACGACCCAGGCGCAAACTGGGGCGCCAAAATGTCGTTTCCGCTCGAGACGCTGCAGGTCCGGTCGCGGCCGTTTGTGCTTCGGGTCGGTGGCGCGTTGCTGGCTCATGACGGATGCTCAGGAGAGGTCCAGGGCGAGCGAGGGACGATGAGCTGGGACCTGCGGTGGCATTCACGAGAGCAGCCATTTCCATTCCTGCGGCCACCCTGGCACGCCATCTCGTCATTCGCCAACATCGGCAGCCAGCCGGCGCTGAAGGTGTCGGGCACGATCGCGGTCAACGGACAGGCGACCCACCTGGAGAACGTGCCAGGAGGCCAGGGGCACACGTGGGGAACGAGCCACGCGCTGGAGTGGAACTGGGGCTTTGCGTCGGGCCCCGATTTCTGGATGGACGGCGGCACATCGCGAGCGCAGGGACGGCTGGGAGGCCAGCTTGTCGGGACGGCGGTGGGCGCGCACGTGCGAGAGCATCGGTTCCTGTTGAATGGGCCGATTCACGTGCTCGGGACGCGCGGACCGATCGCCGCGGATTCGTGGACGGCGCAGGCGACGCTTGGACAGCGACGCCTGCACGTCGAGGTGACTTCGCGGAAATCGGACCTGATCGGGGTGACCTACGCGGATCCGCGCGGCGGGTCGCGGGTTTGCTACCACACAGAGGTCGCCGACCTGGACCTGCGGCTCACGCAGGGCGAGGAGGTGCTGGCCAGGGTCCGGCGTCCGGCGGCAGCCGCGTTCGAATACGGAGCCGAATCCCCGGTGACCGGCCTTTCGGTGCTGTTCTAAGGAAGAGGGCGGCGACCTTAACAGGCTGGGTTGGCAAGCTTTACTGGCGAAACTAGGCTTCGAGCGCAAGGTTGGCCGGGTTTGGGGGAGGGGATCCGGACGGGAGAGGGAGGGCCCAGCCAGAGGGACTTGCACTCTCGATTCTGTTACGTCGTAATCTTGTAATACCATGACAGACCGAGCTACCGCACCACCCACCGAGCGCGAAGCCCTCGACGCCTACTCGACGACCGTCACGTCGGTCGCGGAGCGGGTTCTCCCTTCGGTCGCGAGCCTGCGGGTCGGGCGCGCCGGCCGAGGCGGGGCCGGCTCGGCCGTCGCCATCACCCCAGACGGCTTCCTCGTCACGTCCGCCCATGTCGTCGCGCAGGGCGGCACCGCCAGCGCATCGTTCCTCGACGGCACTGAATATGACGTCGACGTGGTCGGCGCGGATGCTCTCTCCGACCTGGCCGTCGCCCGCGCCCGCGGTGCGACGATCGAGCCTGTGCGGATCGGGAATGCAGACCAGCTGCGGGTCGGCCAGCTGGTCGTTGCGGTCGGCAACCCACTCGGGTTCTCGGGATCCGTCACGTCGGGGGTCGTCAGCGGGTTAGGCCGCTCGCTGGCGACCGCCGACGGCAACGGGCACCGGCGCTTCATCGAGGATGTCATCCAGACCGACGCCGCGCTCAACCCGGGTAACTCGGGCGGTGCGCTTGCCGACTGGCAGGCGCGCTTGATCGGTGTCAACACCGCGGTGGCAGGAATGGGCCTTGGCCTGGCTGTGCCGATGAACGGGACGACGCAAGCCATCCTCGCGGCACTGATGCGAAACGGCAGGGTCCGCCGCGCCTACCTCGGGATCGCGGGCGGCACACGTGCGCTGCCACCGGCCGAGGCGCAGAAGCTCGGACGGAAGGCTGGCGTCGAGGTGCAGGAGGTCGTCACTGGCAGCCCCGCGGCGAGCGCCGCTCTGCGAAGCGGAGACATCATCGTGTCCGTGGCCGATGTGGCGGTCGCCAAAGCGGGCGACCTGCAGCGCCTGATGGTCGAGGCGCGGATCGGCTCGAAGCTCGCCCTGAGCGTCCTCCGCGGCGACAAGATGGTCACGCTCGAGGTCGTGCCGGTGGAGTTGGCCTAACTACTCGACGGGGTACACTCGAGAGAGTGGCCAAGCAGCGGATACGAAACCTGCTACAGGCGCATCCGAAGGACGGCCGCTTTCGCATGGCGGACGTCGACGCCGATTCAACGCCCGGGCTCAAGAACCGCAAACGGCTGTCACCCGACCTGAAAAAGCACGGCGCGAAGCTCTTCAACCTCCAGGAGCGCCTGTTCGCGGAGCACAAGCGATCTCTTCTGATCGTGCTCCAGGGCATGGACACCAGCGGCAAGGACGGCACGATCACCCACGTGATCGGCGACATGAACCCGCAGGGGGTCTTGATCTCCACCTTCAAGCAGCCCACCCCCGAGGAACGCCGGCACGGCTTTCTCTGGCGCATTCGCAAACGGCTGCCGGACCCGGGCGACATCGGCATCTTCAACCGATCGCACTACGAAGACGTGCTGATCGCACGCGTCCACGGCCTGGCGAAGCCACCGATCATCGAGCGTCGTTACGGGGTCATCAATCGCTTCGAGAAAGAGGTGGTCCGTGGCGGGACCAAGGTCCTCAAGATCTGTCTTCACATCTCGTACGACGAGCAGCGGCGCCGCCTGCTCGAACGCCTTCGGGACCCCGACAAGAACTGGAAGTTCAAGGAAACCGACATCGACGAGCGGGCGTTCTGGGACGACTATCAGAGCGCCTACGGCATCGCCATCACGCGGTGCTCGACCGACTGGGCGCCGTGGTTCGTGGTGCCGGCGAACGACAAGGACTACCGGAACTGGGCCATCTCTCGTCTATTGATCGAGACCCTGGAGGATATGAACCCCCAATATCCTCATCCCAAGCTCGACATTCCGCGACTGGTCAAGCGCCTGCAGGCGTAAGTCGTGCGTAGGTTTGGTACGTTAAGCACAACCTATAGACGAATTCGGGGGGACTTGAAATGAAACGGTTGCATCTCGTTTCGTGGCTGGCGGCGGCTCTGGTGGTCGCGGCGTGCGGCTCCACCGGAGGCGGCGGCACCAGCAACACCAACTCCTATTCCGGCAAAACCATCAAGCTCGGAGCCATCCTCTCGATCACCGGCGCCGGTGGCGTCTACGGCCCGCAGAGCCGAGATGGCATGAACCTCGCGGTGAAGCAGATCAACAACTCTGGCGGCGTCAACGGCGCGCAGATCGCGCTGACGATCAACGACGACGCCTCCCTCCAGCCGCAGTCGGCCCAGGTGGCTCAGAAGCTGATCCAGGAGGAACAGGACCTGGCCCTGCTGGGCCCGACGCTGTCCAACTCGGCCGTCGCCGTCCACCCGCTCGCCGAGAGCCTCAAGACCCCAATCCTGGCGGTCAGCACGACCGGCATCAACATCGTGCCGAACTGCAACGCGCCGTCGACGGTCCCTTGCAAGTACGTTTTCCGGGACAGCCTCGGCGAAGAGACCGCGATCCCCGACAACATCAAGTCATACGCCGCCGACTCGCACCCCAGCACCGGAGTGCTGCTCGTTGCGCAGGATGACAAATTCTCGAGTGACGGCGGCACCATCGTGCAGAAGACGGTCGGCCAGTACAACATCAACCTGCTCAAGACCATCAAGTTCAACAAGGCCGAGGCCGACCTCTCGCCTTACGTCACCCAGGCGGTGCAGCTCAAGCCCGACGTGATCTTCATCACGTCGCTTGGCAACATCCCCTCCAAGATCATGACCGAGGCCCGCAAGCAGGGCTGGACAGGCCAGTTCCTCGGCGGAAACGGTTTCAACACGGCGACGGTATCGAAGGCCGCCGGCGATGCCGGCAAGGGCGCGCGCAGCGCCAGCGCGTGGTACCTCGGCAACACGTTCCCCTCCAACCAGGACTTCGTTACCGCGTACAGGGCCGAGTACAACAAGGACCCGGACCAGTTCGCGGCGCAGGGCTACGCGGCGATCAAGATCCTCGCGGACGCGGCCAAGCGCGCCAACCTCACCTTTACCGATCTCGCGGGTGACCGCGACAAGCTGCGCGCGGCCATGGAATCGGTCAACATCCAGACTCCTCTCGGTCCATTCCAGTTCACCAGCACGCACGACGTCAAGCAGACCGTCTGGGTGATCGCGATGGACGGTGTGGGTGGCTTCACCCTCGTCCACCAGATCAACGCAAGCTGAGCAACGCTGAGGAGCGCGGCGCTTCGCCCGCTCCTCAGTAACCGTACGAATCGATGGATCAGCAGATCCTCAACGCGATCTTCATCGGCTCCATCTACGCTCTGTTCGCGGTCGGCTACACGCTCGTGTTCGGTGTCCTCGACATCCTCAACCTCGCGCACAGCGCCGTCTTCATGCTCGGCGCGGCCGTCACCTACTCGCTGGTCGTCAACCATGGCCAGGCGTTCTGGCTCGCCTGCATCGTGGGCGTTGTGGTGTCAGGCGTGATGGGCCTGGTCATCGAACACGTTTGCCTTCGGCCGCTCAGGCGGAGAAAAGCGCCTCCGATCGCCGCGCTCATCTCCACGATCGGTCTCGCGCTGATCATCGTCGCCGCGATCGAGCAGGGACAAACGGGGTCGTTTTTCGCGTGGCTCTGGGTGGACGGGCCGAACTCGGTGGCGTTCCCCGCCGGGACGTTCCCCAACCCGACCTGGCATGTTGGTGATCTGACGCTCGAAGCGGCCAAAGTCGCAATCATCCCGATCTCGATCGTGCTGATGCTCGTGCTGGGTTACGTGATCCGGTACACGCAGGTTGGAAGAGGACTTCGCGCTGTGGCCGAGAACCCCCGCGCGGCGCAGCTGATGGGGCTCGACGTCGACCGCATGATCTCGCTCACGCTGGTCATCTCCTCGGCCCTCGGAGGCCTCGCCGGAATCCTGTTCGGGGCCGCGCTCGGCGACATCAACCCGTACATAGGCCGCGATAACGTCGAGGTTCGCGGCCTCGCGGTGATCGTGCTGGGCGGTATGGGCAGCGTCCCCGGCGCGGTGGTCGGCGGCTATCTGCTTGGCTTCATCGAGGTCGGCGCCCTGGTCGCGCTCGGCAGCAGCGCCCGGGGTGGGGTGGCTTTCGCAGCACTTTTCCTGATGCTGGTCCTGCGCCCGCAAGGCCTCTTTGGCGCACAGCTTCGGGAGCGGATCTGATGGACTTCTTCGTCCAGCTCTTCACCGATCCCGTCGCCTTCTGGAACTCGCACACGCTGCTGATCGCGCAGATCGGGATCAACAGCATCATCGCCTCCTCCATGTTCATCGTCCTGTTCTCGGGCCAGCTCTCCCTGGCGGCACCCGGGTTCATGGCCATCGGCGCGTACACGGCGGTCCTGATGGACCTGTACTGGCACACGCCACTGGCGCTGAACATCGCCGCCGGTGTGGTGCTCGCGGGCGCCACCGGGGTGTTGGTCGGGTTGCCGGTGCTGCGCCTGCGCGGAGTCTTTCTTGCCATCGCGACGATTGGATTCATCGAAGCCCTGCGTCTTGGCGTGATCCTCAACCTGCCGATCACAGGTGAGGGCCTCGGCCTGAAAAACGTGAATCCCGACCCGCTCGGCGGAATCTACCTCGTGCTCGTCTCGCTGGCCGTGGTGTTGTTTCTCGTGTGGAGGCTCACCAAGGGCCGGCTCGGCGCCGCCTGGGCGGCCATCCGCCAGGATGAGCTCGCCGCGCTTAGCCAGGGCATCAACGTCGCGCGCTACAAGATGATTGCTTTCGTCCTGAGCGCTGTCCTGGCCGGGTTCGGGGGAGCGCTCGAATCACACCTGCAGACGTTCATCGATCCAGGCGACCAACAATATGGAGTCACGCGCGCGGTCCAGGTCCTGAGCTTCGCCGTCCTAGGGGGCAGCGGTCAATTCCTCGGTCCTGTGGTCGGCGCCCTGGTGGTGACGAGCTTGCCCTGGATCTTTTTGCAGGCGCAGAACTACATCAACGTCGTCACCGGCCTTTTTCTGATCGCGGTGATCGTCTTCCGCCCCCAGGGCATCGTGGGCCGCGGCGGTCTCGCCATCATCAGGCCCTGGTGGTGGCCGCACCGGAATGTTCGTGCTCCTTCGCCTGGATAAGGTCCAGCGGCACTTCGGCGGAGTTCATGCCGTCGATGGAGTGTCGCTGGAGGTGGAGCAAGGCTCGATCCATGGACTGATCGGACCCAACGGGGCCGGCAAGACGACGCTCGTCAACGTCATCACGGGTTACGTGCCGTTCCAGTCGGGCCACGCGTGGCTGCAGTCGGACGAGCTCACCGGGCTGCCCGCCCACCGGATCGCGGCCCTTGGCATCTCGCGCACGTTTCAGAACATCCGGCTGTTCAAGGACCTGACCGCGCTGGAAAACGTGCTCGTCGGCATGCACACGCGCCGCCGCGACGACACGCTGGCTCAGCTCGCCACCCTGCCCGTGTTCCGGCGCGACCAACGAAGCCGCATGGATGACGCCCGTGGGCTGATGGAAACGGTGGGACTCGCGGCCAGGGACATCGCGGGCCGCGCCGCCGGAACGCTTCCGTATGGCGACCAGCGCCGGCTCGAGATCGCCCGCGCCCTCGCGTTGAGGCCTCGCCTTCTGATCCTTGACGAGCCCGCGGCCGGTATGAACCCTTCCGAGAAGCAGGGCATCCGCGAGCTCATTGAACGCCTGAACGAGGACGGGTTGACGATCCTGCTCATCGACCACGACATGCGCCTGGTCATGGGCGTCTGCAAGCGGGTCGCCGTCCTCGACTTCGGACGCAAGATCGCCGAGGGCACGCCGGCTGAAGTTTCGACCGACGCGGGCGTGATCAAGGCCTATCTAGGTACGGGTGGCGAACGGGTGGTGACGAGCGCGCCTGGCGCAAGCGCCGCCGGCGACTCAGACCTGGACGTCCAGCAACCGGCGGCGCGGCCCGCGGTCGAACCGGAGAAAGCGATTCTCGAGATCGAGAACCTGACCGTCAGCTACGGCGCGGTCAACGCAGTCCGCGGCGCGTCGCTCCGGGTCGCGGCCGGAGAGGTGGTCGCGCTGATCGGCGCCAACGGCGCCGGCAAGTCGACGATCCTGAACGCACTTTCCGGGCTGATCCGGCCCGATTCCGGAACTGCGGTCTTCGACCGCCTCGATCTCACCAGGGCGAAGCCGTCGGCGATCGTCCGCCACGGCCTGGTCCAGGTCCCCGAAGGACGAGAGATCCTCGCGCGCCAGACCGTGCTCGAGAACCTGGAGCTGGCGACCTGGGGTCGTCGCGACGGGGCCGCTAAGCGGACGCAGATCGAGGCGGTGATGAAGCGCTTCCCAATCCTCGGCGAGAGGCGAGCGCTGCGCGCGGGCACTCTTTCGGGTGGTGAGCAGCAGATGCTAGCGATCGCGCGTGGGCTGCTCGCGCGGCCGCGTCTTCTCTTGCTGGACGAGCCGTCGCTCGGGCTGGCGCCGCAGATGGTGGACGAGGTGTTCAAAGCCATCCAGGAGATCCACGCCGAGGGGACGACCATCCTGCTGGTCGAGCAGAACGCCCTGCGTGCGCTCGAGATCGCCGACCGCGCCTATGTCCTGGAGACGGGACAGATCCGCCTGAGCGGCACCGGCGACGACCTGCTGCACAACCCCGCCGTACGACGGGCCTACCTAGGGGGATAAAAAAAAGAGACCCGGGTCTTGCGACCCGGGCCTCAGTTGGTTTTCTCTAATTAAAGAGTGCGAACGCACTTCAACGCGATGAGGACTACGTCCTCACCGCGGGGCAAAGCTCCCCGCCACGCTGGGTGGGCTTTGGTAAGGAGCGCCGGGGTGACGGCCGGAGTAAATCCGGCTTGGCCGCCACGTCCGACTTCAAC
>PNAG01000020.1 GCA_003169845.1 Candidatus Dormiibacterota bacterium
GCGTTCGCAAGCCAGTCAGCCGCATTGCCGTTCCAGGTGACCTTCCGGTTGTAGGCCGCCCACCAGGTGCACTGGCCAAAAGGAAAGCGATCCCGGAAGCCGTCCGCCGGCACCCACGAAAAGAGCCGGACAGCCGGCGCGGGGTGGGGCGCGGAGGCGACAGTCGCCGCCGCGGTGCCCATCACCGCCGGAAAGGTGACGAGGAGGAGGAGAGCGGAGAGCAGGATTTTCATGTGCGGCTCTCGTTGCCCTCGATCAGGCGTGACTCCTCGTCGGTCGCGATCACCTGGAACGGCACCCGCTTGCCTCGCGCCACCAGTAGCCCCTCACCGCGCTGCGCGTTGAGCAGCCAGGACTGCTCGGCCGGGGTGAGACGGAACAGCTCGGCCAAACGCGGCATCGCCTGCGGCGCCTGCTTCATCAGGATCTGGAGCGCCGAGTTGGCGATCATCGGCTCGCCGTCCGGGCTGGCGAGCACGTCGCCCACGTCCTGCGTGATCAGGGTCAGTCCGGCCCGGCGCTTGCGCGAGGTTTTGACCAGCCGGTAGAGGAAGGCCGCGGTCTCGCGGTGGCGCATCAGCCACCAGGCCTCGTCGACCACCACCAGCGTCGGGATTGAGGAGTCGGCAAGCCTCGACCAGACGCGGTCGAGCACCAGGAACATCGCCGGCGTTCGCTCCTCCTCCGGCAGGCCGGCGAGGACGTATGCCGCGCTTCCGGTGTTCGTCGAGGCGGCGGCGGCAGTTTGGTTGAACAGCCAGCGGCCTGGACCGGTGACGTATCGCTCGAGCCGGATCGCGATGTCCTCGGTCGCGTGGTTGGTGCGAAGGCGCGCCGCCACTTCAGCAAGTCGCGGCGATGCGAGGTCGTCGACTGACTCGCCGTCGGCGAACCCCGCCTTCGCGAAAGCGAGCGAGATCGCGTCCTCGACCTCCGCCCGCTGGCGCGGCCCCAACGGGCCGGCCAGCAGGTCCAAGAACGTGGTCAGAGTCGCGATCCGCGTGGTGAGCGCACCCGGGCTGGAGTCGGTGACCGCGAACGGGTCCAACNNGCCTGCGAGCCCGGCCGGATCGCAATCACCTCGCCGCCGAGTGATGCCACCAGGCGGGCGTACTCGCCCTCGGGGTCGATGACGATGACCCGAGTCCCGGCGAGAATGGCACGAGCCAGCTCGACCTTGACCAGGAACGACTTGCCCGCGCCGCTGGTCGCGAAGACCACAGCGTTGTGGTTCTCGAGCGCGAACCGATCCACGATCACCGGGCTTCGCGTCGCGGTGTTGACGCCGTAGAGCAGACCCGAGCCGGTCGGCAGATCGCCGCCGGCGAACGGGAAGGTAGCGGACAGAGCGGTCGTCGAGAGCATCCGTCGCACCGCCACCGCGTCAATGCCGATCGGCAGCGTGGATACCAGCCCCGGACGCATCTGGAAGAGCAGCCGGCGCGTGTGGATGAGTCGGGTCCCGAACAGCGCCTCCAACCGGCGTGTCGCGGCGTCGAGGTCGTCGGCTCCGTCAGCCCACACGGTCAGATAGAGCGAGACGTCGAAGAGGCGCTCTGCACCCTGCGCGATGCGGTCCTGAAGCTCGACCGCATCGTGCAGCGCTGCCCGGCGATAGGGATCGGCTCGACCACCGTGATCCTCACTGAGGTGGACTGTCGAGGTCAGCTCGCTGATGCGGCGCTCGAGGAACGACATGACGGCGGGGCCGGTGTTGGGCTGGACGTGGAGGGCGAGATCGAGGTCTCCGTCGAACGCTTGCAGGTCGCCGAGCCAGCCCGGGCGCAACCGCGACGGATAACGAGTGACCGCCAGCGTTCGCGTCCACCGCTCGCTGACCGACAGCGACGAGGGCCGCTCGGCGAGGGCGGCCGGCGCGATGAGCCCGGGCAGGTCGCGGAGGTCGTCGTCATCGGCGATCGGCTGCACCGAGGACACAGGGTTGAGTGCCCGCCGGAGAAGATCGGCGAACTCGCGGCCGCCGAGTCGGCGGGGCTCGAGGTCGAGCCGGCGCAGGCATTCAGTCACCCAGCTGACCCGCTGATCGAGGATCTCGAGATCGCCCGCGTCATTGCTGGTCCGGCGACGGCGGTCGGGCGTCTGCCCTGGCAATACGACGAAGAAGCGCCGGTCGAGTATCCGGCGACGACCGGCGAGGTCCTCCACCATCCGCCGGTAGGACTCGCCCAGGGCAGCAAGTGCCGGATGGTCGGTGGTGGCTGGGGAGAGGAGCGAGGACGGCGCCAACTCGCGTGTGCGGATGACGACCTGCAGCGGATGCGGCAGAGAATTGAGGAGCGAGGCCCAGCCATCGACGACGGCTCGCTGCTCGGCCTCGCCCTTGATCCCAAATGCCGATGTCTGGCACTCGAGGACGGCGCGGAGGCCTCCGTCACGGAGGCGAACGGCGCGGTCAGCCGCCGCGACCACCGGCAGCAGATCGTGGGCGCGGCCCGGGCGCAGGCCGATCACAACCCGTCTCCAAAGACCAGCGTCCGCGGACGCGATGCGTAGCGGAACGCGATGCGGAGCCAGTCGCGAAGAGCCAGCTCGCCGAAACGAAGTGTTCCGAACGCCAAGCCCGCCAGAACCAGGGGTGCGGCTGCAGCGACCCGCAGGTCGAACCCGAGCGGGAGGTTCAGATAAAGCCACCAGGCCGAGACCGCGCCGGCCGCGACGCACATTAGGTCAGTGGCGCCGAGGCCCCAGGCGATCACGTCCTCGAGCTCCAGGTGCTGCGGCACGCGGACCGGTTCCACGATCAGGCCGCCACCGCGGTCGCCACAGCGGTCGCCACCGTGCGGACGGTCGCGACCGTCCCCTGCACCACCGAGCTCTGGCTGAGCCGCTGACGGAAGGCCCACTGATAGGCAGCGAACGGCAGCTTAAAGAGGACGTAGAGGAGCGTGATCAGCACAAGACCCGACGTGAGATCTGAGACCGGGCCGAGCCAATCGGTGTGCCTCAGGAGCTGCAGACCGACTTCGACGAGGACGGCCTGGATCACCTGTACAAAGAGCAAGGCGGAGAACACGCGCCACCAGAGCCGCGCGATCTCGTCGACCTGAGGCAGGGCGTAGGTGGCGAGCGCGAGCGGGGCCAGCACGGTCGCCACCAGGAGAAGCAGGTCGCGTCCGATATACAGGACCACGAGCAGGACGGCGAGGATCGCGGCGGCAATCGAGACCAGGCTGCCGACGACCTGGTCGGATGCCGCCGGCCCCTGGATCATCCCCGCCAGCTGTGCGAATGTGACCGCGCCGGGATTGGGCCCGAGCAGCCCCTGGACCAGCGCGTTATCGATCCGGATCAGGCCGCCGCAGATGGCAAGGCTGGCGTTGGCGGAGATCGCGGCGAGCACGATCCGCGGCACCAGAACCTTCGCCGAGTAGCGCGACTCGAAGGTCCCCGACGCCATGACCAGTACGCCCGCGGCAAGCAGTGCGAGGACGAAGAGGCCGTCCGCCGCGTCGCGGACCAACGACCAAGAATGACCGACCTCCGGGATGGAGTCATAGGCAGGCGTTTGGAACAGCAGCTGCCCGGCGGCGGTCAGCGCCGGCCGGAGCAGGTGCGTGGCCAGGTTCTGCAGCCAGCCGTTGATGGCGTCGATCACCTGGGATGTGATGTCCATCAGGTGTTGAGCACCTTCTGGAGGATCGAGACCAGCATCGGCGCCAGCAGCGCCAACGCGTAGCCGATCATCGCCGACTTGATCGCGGCCTTGCCCTCCTCAACCGCGCGCGGGTTGCCGTTGGCGGTGAGGTAGCGGGCGCCGCCGATGGTGAGGAAGAGGGTCGCCAGCGCGGCGAGGAGGCCGGCGACCCAGTTACGGACGCTGTCTATGACGGTATTGATGTCGCCGCCGGCGGCGAAGGCGGGGACGGCGAGGAGCAGGGTCAGCAGAATTGCGGTCCCAGTCGCCCCAATGACTTGGCCGCCAACGCGGGCAGGATTGTGGTTTTTCATGCCCAAACAATCCACATCGAGGTGGGCCAAATTGGTCGGGGGCAAACGCCTTCCGTCCGCCTTCCGTCCGCCTTCCGTATTCAGAAGGCATGAGCCGATTGCGATGGTCGCCTACCTGCAGCGGAAGCGCGTCGCTAAGAAAGTGTTCCGAAGACTCCACCGGACGAGGCTTGTCGGAGCGCGCTCGGGCGACGAGCCAGCTTAGACTTCGGCGTACTAACACCGAGTTGGCTGTGAGGCGCTGACCCTATCCGGGCAGCGACCTAGGAGGTGCGGATGCCATGAGCATCACTGTTTTGGACGTCAAGGGTTTCAAAGGCTCGGGCGGGCCGTTTGCCATGTTGACGGCATACGACTACTTGACTGCGCGTGCACTGGATGAGGCGGGTATACCACTGCTGCTCGTAGGCGACACGCTCGGGATCTTCGTGCTGGGCTACTCGACCACTGTCCCGGTGACGATCGACGATGTGATCCACCATTGCCGAGCCGTCAGTCGAGCGGTTGGGAATGCACTTGTCGTTGGGGATATGCCGTTCGGGTCGTACCACTTGTCGATCGCGGATGGGGTTCGAAATGCGGGGCGATTGATTCAAGAGGGTGGCGCGCATTGCGTGAAGTTGGAGGGCCCGTTGTTCGAACTGGTCGCAGTCCTAACTGACAGCGGAATCCCGGTCATGGGCCACCTTGGATTGACCCCGCAGTCCTTTCACCAGCTCGGAGGTCACAAGGTTCAGGCCCGTACTCAGTCTGCGGTCGAACAGTTAATCGAAAACGCTCGTCGTCTGGAGGCGGCCGGAGCCTTCGCCATCGTGCTCGAGGCAGTGCCCACGGAGGCCGCCAGGCGAGTCACCGAGGCGGTGGGCGTGCCGACAATTGGCATTGGCGCCGGTCCGCACTGCGATGGTCAGGTGCTTGTAAGTAGCGAAATGCTTGGGCTGAGCTCGGGCGCGAGGCCCAGGTACGCCAAGCTCTACGCCAGCTTGCATGACGAGATTGTTCGTGCTGGTCGGACGTTTATCGAAGAGGTAGCGCTGCGTGAATATCCGGGTGTCGAACACTCATACGAGTGGGCGATCCGTTAGTCACAGATTCGGTCACGCCGCCGCGAGCTCTCGGCGGATGCGTTCGACCGCCCGACGTCGCCGCAAGCGCAACGCGTTCTCGGACAGCCCGCATTCGGCCGCGATCTCCGCGAGCGTGTCGCCAAGAACCTCTTGGCGATAGAGGACGACCATACCAGCCGACGGATTCCTTGACATTTCCAACTCGACGAGAAGGCCTGGCAGCCCCAAGCCCCCATGTGTGGCCGCCTTCTGGTCCACGTAGCCCACTCGCTTGGCGAAGCTCCGAATCTCGCGGGCGAGCCAGCGCTGGGTCTTTAGCGCGGCCCTCGATATCAGCCTATTTGGCGTCCAACGCGCAGGAGCTACTGGACCATCCAAGGCTGCCGTCAGTAAGTTTGCCATCAGCTGTTGAGCGAAGTCCTCTTGCGTTACAAAGGGCGGGAAGGCAGGTACGACGGCGACGGCAGCGGCAAGGTCAGGCCGCATCGCCTCCAGCAGTACCGTCGCCCAGGGTTGTCGTGGCCCGTCCTGGAAGTGCCGAAGCAGCCCTGCCCAGAGCCTGTCTAGCTCCGGTCCCGTCGATTTGAAGTCGCGCAATCGTTCGGGCAGGTCCTCGACGTCGGGAACGATCCCGGATCGGACGGTTTCCGCGAACGCTCTCTGTATCTGGTCCGTAAATTGCATCATGGCGGAGCCTCCTTGTTGGGTTGGCTCGACGCTAGATCGGGGCCGCCTTCGCACCGCCTTCCCAGGATCAAAGGAGCCGATTTGCAGTCGCCGCTGTTCGGTGTCGGCGAGCGCCGGGAGGACGGAAGGCGGTCGGAAGGCGTTTGCCACAATGAGCGGCATTCGCTGAACTCGGAGCCGCTCCAGAAAACTATCGAATTTGGGGCAAAACAGCGGTCGAGAAGGCGGTCGGAAGGCGCCCTAGATCTAGCTTGGCGCTCATGCACCAGCATCCTGCGGGGCGGTCAGACGGGGATCGCGGACCCTGGGGCCAACCTCAAGGAAAGTTGAGGAACTCTTGAGGCTGTGGTGAGGCTTCCCGGTCGTCGCAAGCGCAATGCTTCGTCCCGAGACAGTCGAGCGACTGGGCGGTACTTAAGCCAGGAGGAAGAGATGAGCCTGACGCGCGTTAAGATCCTGCTTAAGGTTCAGGGATAGGTTGCAGCCGTGCTCACCAAGCCCGCCAGGGCAAGCGGCTTTCAGATGAGAAATGCGGTCCTGGGAAGCTGGACCCGGACCGGACTGGCGGCCGCCGTCATCGTTCTGGTCCTCGGTTCTGTTGCCGTCCTGGGTGCCACCGGCAGCCTGGGCGACCTCCGCTACCTCAACATCCCACTAATCCACCCCTGGCCTCCAGCGGGTTACTACCAGAACCCCTTCAATCCGACCAATCGCGGCGACATCGTGAGCACCTCTCAGGCAGCGAAGGTGAAGGGCGACCTTATAGCTGATGGACAGATTGAACTGCAGGCGTACCGGGTCGGCGACGGAAGCCTGCTCGACGGCGCGGACACGGGGAACAGTTTGGTCAAGCTCCGTGCCGCACTTGCACAGAACCATGCAGCCGGCGTGTCCGAGGACTTCACGAACCAGCTGACATCGGTCCGCGTTGGCAAGCTGACGGACCCAAATGATGCCTCGGTGACCTGGTGTGTTGAGGAAGTCGGGACCTCCCGAATCACTCTCGCAAACGCTGCCAACGGGCAGACCATCAGGCAGTACACGATCCGCTTCGACGACAAGTTCTGGATGGTGGCAGTCGGTGGCCGCTACCTGATAACTGACGCCGAAGTTCAGACGGAAACGGTGTCCACATGAAGTCGCGCCAGCTGATGCGCTCAGTCATCGCCGCTCTTGCCGCCTTGGTCCTTATGCCCGCCACAGCATTGGCTGAAGATCCCGGCAACGACCGTGGAACAGTCAACGTTGGCCCGGTCGGCAACGGACCGGTCGTGAGCCACGGATCTGCCGGCTACGACCCGAATGGCATCAGTGCCACGACATCCGCGCAGCCGACTGGATCCAGCCCGACTTCCACGGCGCCGAACTACGTCTATCGCCCGGTTCCCGGGAATTCAGTTCCTGGCTCGTGTTCGACCCAGAACAACGGACTTATCAGCAACCCCTGCGCGCAAATTCCTGCATCGGCGTGTCCTCCTGCTCAGACGGGCTACTACGTATATGACTCGAACGGCAATGCGCTCGGCCTGGTCTGTGTCCCCAACCCCACTGACAGCTTGCTTCCACCGACGACGCCCGAAATCGCACTCGCCGACGAGGCCAGCTCGCGGCAGCCATGGCCGGCGCTGAGGCTGGGCATAAACCCGATCGCGGGGCTGACCGGCTTGCCTTCGTGGTTCTGGCTCAGCGGCAGCGCATCGATGCCGGACGCCGTCGCATCGTCGGGTCCACTTACCGTGAGCGTTCGGGCTCGTTTGGCTGGTGTCAGCTGGGAATTTGGCGACGGCCTCGGCTACGACTCAGTCGATCTGGGCCTGGCCTATCCGGCTCAAAGCGACATTCAGCACCTGTACCAGACCGATACGTATCGCGTGTCGAACGGCTACACCGTGGTCGCAGTCCTTCGCTACCTCGTGACCTACTCGGTCAATGGCGGCTCATGGAACACGCTTGGCGTCAAGACACGTCCCTTCAGCCAGCAATACCTCGTTTATCAGTTGCAACCGGAGGCGGTGGCAGGGCAATGAGCGCAACAGCGGAATCAAGACCTCTTCGACTGGTTGCCGGTACCGTCCAGCGCCGATGGCGCTTGGGAGCGCTGCTCGGTCTCCTCATAGGCCTCGCCCTTGCGGCCTACTCTCTTATCGTTCTCGGCCCAGGTGCCGAGCTCAGCCAGATGGTTCCGGTTCTCCGGGCAGCTAAGGCCATTCAGGCTGGCAACACCATCACCACTGACGAGCTAACAACGGCGCTCATCCGGACCCAGGACCCAAGTGTCCTGGCGTCTCTGCTGCGCGACAGCGACCGCTCGCGGATCATCGGTCAGGTCGCCGCGATGGACGTGCCAGCTGGTGACCTGATCCCTGCCGGAGTTGTGGCATCACAGACGACTAGCGGAATGGTGAAGGCAGAACTGCCTATCCGCATAATGCCCGTAGACCTCGCACCGGGCGACCACGTGCTGATGCTGGTTAGCGCCGCCGCACCCAATGGCGCTTCTGTCGACATCGTCTATATGCAAGACGTTCGTGTCCTTCAGGTGGGTCAGGGGTCAGCCGAGCTTTGGATTCCGACGAAGCTGTTCCCGCAGGTCGTCTGGTACGCGGACCATGGCGGGATTGTCCTGGCGACTATGCGGCCCGGCGACATCCAGCAACCGATCCCCGCGGGAGGTGCAGCGGGATGACAACCGTCGGTGTCTTCTCAGCGCGCGCCGACGGGGCGACAAGTGTCGCTATCGGGCTCGCCGCAGTACTGGCTGCAAGGGCCCGCACGCTCCTCATTGACCTCAATCTCGAAAACCCCGAAGTCGCGACCATCCTCGACGTTGATCCTGAGGTCGGCATCTTCGACCTTGCTTACAAGGCGCAATTGGCACCTGTCGACCGCGACGAACTGGAGCAGCACTGTGGGTTTAGAGATCGCGTCGCAGTGGTTCCGGGGATCACGCGCCGCGACGATGTCCACCCCATCACGGATCATTTCATCTTCGGACTTCTCGACGCAGCCTCACGCCGCTTCGAACATGTTGTGATCGACCTCGGCCGGATGCCTTCATCACTTGGGGACGCGGCGGGCTCTGGTCGCCTGCTTTGGGTAGTCACTCCGACGCCACGCGGCACAGCAGCGTTGGAGCGGCGCTACTGGGAGGCCGAGCGACGAGGGGAGGAATGGCTTAAAAAGGCGAACATTGTCGTCAACCGCCACAACGAGCGCGCCTTCGCCGGCTTCGAGCGCTACGCTGGCGAGGAGTACGGGCTATCCACCGCAGGCAGTCTTCCAGACGCGCCCGACTATTGGACACGTGTCGACTTACAGCACTCGGTCCAGGCGCTGAACGTCGCAGAGACCCACACGGCTGATCCGCGCTACGAGAAGCATCACGGACCGCAGGCGCTTACAACCCGCCGAGCTTTCGAAACGCTCGCGGAGTCATTGGCGCCGCTGGAATTGACCGCCGCCGAGAGGGCCTGACGTGCAGACACTGGAAGCCACTGCAGATGAGCTGAGCCAGGCCGAAGCTCACATCCTCCCGGCCTTCCAGAAGAGTCTGGACGACTTGCTCCGCGAGCGTAAGGACCCAAGGCCGCAGGTCTCTGACGACCGGGCAATCTTTGGGCTCGCTGACAAGGCGGTGCGCGACTACCATGCAGCGACGGCTCGGTCCTCGACGCTGCCGCAGCTTTCGCAAGTCCAGCTCTGGGAGATCCGGCAGCGGCTCTACATCCAGCACGGCGCGCTTGGACCGCTCGGCGAGCTCCTAGCCAAGGAAGGGGTTGAGGACATCCATATGAACGGCCTCGACCATGGCTACCTCGAGTACGGCGACCACCGCGAGCCATTGCCGGCGTCCTTCGAGTCGGAGGAGGAGCTCATCAGCATCGTCCGCTTCTACGCCGAACAGTCAGGACGCAGGTTCGACGTCTCGAGCCCGATTGTTACGGTCACCATGCGCGACGGCAGCCGGCTCAACGCCGTGCTCCCGCCGATCGCCAAGCCCCTCGTGATCACCATTCGCAAACAGCAGCTGCGCCGGTTCCTGAGCCTCAGCGACCTGGTCAGGTCGGGAACGATTCCGGCCCGCGCCGTGCCGCTCCTCGAAGCTGCGGTGAGGGCTCGGCTGAACATCATTCTCAGCGGACCCACTGGCACCGGCAAGACGACGCTGGCGCGAGTGCTGGCGCTGATGATCCCCGAGGGCGAGCGCACCTGCGTCCTCGAGACAGAGACCGAACTCTGGCTGCACGAGCTGCGTCCGCAGTTTTTTAGCCTCGAAGAGCGCGATGCGAACGTTGAGGGAGTGGGCCGAATCACCATGCAGGATCTATTTCAGCGCGCCGCTTTGCGTCAGCGTCCCAAGCGGATCATCGTCGGCGAAGTCCGAGGGACAGAGGCGCTCGACATGATCCATGCGATGTCCAGCGGACACGATGGCAGCCTTACCACGCTGCATGCGAGCAACCCGCAGACAGCGCTGGACCGCCTTGAGGTGCTTGCAATGTCGGCCGACCGAAACCTTGCGCCTCATGTCGTGCGACGGATGATCGGGGCTGGCGTCGACCTCATCGTGCATCTGAGTACTTACCATCGCGGCGACCAGGAGCTTCGCCGCCTCGGCTCACTTGCGTTCGTGGCGGAGAACCGAGAGAACGATCTCGGCTCGCCTGTGGTCTCGGGGCTCGCCAGCTATCGCATCCTCGATGACTCGTGGGACTGGCGTCGAGAGGCGTTGGTGCACATGCCGGACAAGGTCTGGAAAAAGCTGCTCGCAGCTGGAGTCAATCCCGAGGACGTGGTCCGAGAGGTGCTCGGGAATGGCGAATCTTAGGACCCTTCTTGTTGTCGCCGGCCTGACGATCGCCTTCGCCTGTCTGGCCGCCATGGCGGCGGATGATCTGAGTGCTGCTTCCCGACGGGTGCGTCGTCGCGTTGGACGGCTGGTACGCCCGGAATCGGTCCGCGTCGCGCTTGCCCAGGCAGGTCTCACATCGATACCCGTGCCTGCATGGATTCTGTCTCGGACAGGGCTCGCGGTCGCCGCAGCGGCGATTGCCTGGGCGTGGTTTGGGCTTCCAGTCCTCGGCCTGATCGCATTTCTTGTCGTGTACCACCTGATCGGAACCGCGCTTGAGTTCAGACGCCGCGGCGTCGAGGCTCGACACCAGGAGGCGCTCCTGGAGGCCGTGCGCCACGGGATCGCGGTCATGTCGCGGGCGGGCAACGCGACCTCGATGCTTGAAGCGCTCGCCGACGGCGGTCCCTTCGAGGTTCGGCCGCTCTTCAAAGAAATCGTCCTGGTTGGTGGCAGCGGTCCAGCAGGCGAGACGTTCGTCCGCGAGCTCGAGAGGATCCGCGACCGCGTCGCGGACCCACTCTTTGACGATGTCGTGCTCGCGCTGACTCTGCACTGGCGACAGGGCGGCAAGCTGGTCCCCGCGCTCGAGGCGGTTGCTAACGACTGGTCAGAGACACTGCGCCTTCAGCGCGAGGCCAAGGCGCTCCGGTCGGGCGTCGAGGCGTCGGTGGTGCTGCTCGCCCTGCTCCCATTCGTGTTCTTGGTCACGCTGCAACTGCTGGCGCCCACACTGCTCGCGCCATTCCGGTCGCCCGGCGGTGAGGTGGTCTTCGCACTCGCAATCGGCTGGATGGCGCTCGGCTACGGGATTCTCCAGCGGATGTCCCAGCCTCCACGCGAGAGCCGGTTACGGCTGCGTGAGGCGTTGCCGTGACGGCTCCGCTCGCAGGAGCGCTCGTGCTGTCCGTGCTGACCGGTGTGACCGTCTCGTGGTTCTTCATAGCCTGGCCGCGCCGGATCTCGGCCGAAGAATGGATCGTCCACCGGCGCTCCTTCCAGCGCGCGCATGACACGACGAAGCAGTTTGGAGGGCTCTCAATCCTTCGAACCGGGTCTGTGGCGGGCCTGCGGATTCTGCCGGAGGCGGACGTCGCGTTGCTAAGCCTTGCGAGCCCAGACGCGCCCGCCACTCAAAGGGACGCTATCCGCCGCCTTGCGCTGCTCGCTGGAGGCGCGGCCGTCGGAGTGATCATCGTCGCAAGCATCGGCGGATTGGCAACCGGAGCGACATGGCTTGCGGTCTTCTCGCCCCTAATCGCGCTGCTCGCGGCAGGTGCGGTCGTGACTGGCCAGTGGGTGAGGTGGAGGTTCGAGGTGGCAAGCGTCCGAGCCTCGATCCGTAAGGACCTGCCTCGCCTGCTTACTGGTGCGCGCGTCCTTTTGGATAGTGGTACGGCCAACGCAGAGCAAGCCCTGGCGGCCGCGGTTGGCACGTATGCCGACCCCGCTGCAGAGCTGCTGCGTGAGGCGCTCCGCCGCAAGGAAGTCCAACGGGTGGAGTTCGAAGCAGCCGTTGATGAGGTGGCGGACCACTACGCGGTCGGGGAATTGCATCGGCTTGCCGACAACCTTCGCGTTGGTCATCGTTATGGGACCGGCATGTCCACGCTGCTGGTCGACTTCGCCCAGCGGGCTCGCAGCTCCTGGCATGCCGGCTACCGCGAGCGCATCACTCGAGCTCCGGTCCTGATGACTGTGCCCGCGCTGATGTTCTTTGTGCTGCCACTTCTCGTCCTCGTGATGTTTCTCGTCTTCACGCCGCTCATGGGGACGCTGGGCCGGCTATGAGCCAACGAGGTCAGGCACTGATCGAGTTCTCGTTCACAGTCGGCCTACTCATGCTGCTTGTGGTTGCCACTGCACAGGTCGCGATCTTCCTCAACTACCGCTCCAGTCTTGACTTGGCGACGCGCGAGGGCGCCTACCAGGCGAGTCTGGTCGGGCACCAGCCTCGCGATGGCCAGCTCGAGACGCAGACGCTTTGGGCGAAGCTCGAGCCAGGAGCCAAGCCGGTGGAGGTGTCCGTTACCCGCGAGGGGAACCTGATTGTGGTCACGGCGAGCACTTATGCACCCGCAATCCTTCCGATACCGTTTCCACCGTTCGACCGTCTGCCGGTGCAAGCCCGCTCCGTCCATACCATTGAGCAGTTCGAGCCGGGATCGTCATGAGAAGGCAATCCGGCCAGGCGCTTGTGGAGTGGGGGCTGAGCGCTTTCGTGCTAATGCTCTTCGCCTTCGGGCTCTTGGCGGTGGGGCAGATCGTCGGCGAGGACATGGCTGTTCGCTCAGCCGCCACCCAGGCCGCGTTCGCGGCCGCACGGGCGCCCAGCGCAACCGCGGCCCAACAGTACGGACAAGCCGCCGCGGCCGAGGCGGTGCTCGGATCGCAAATTGAGAACCTCCAAGTAATCATCGACACAGGCTCTTTCCAGCGCGGAGCGACTCTGACGGTGACCGCACGAGGCTACGTAAACCTGGCGGCGTTTCCGATCATCTCGCAGGTGCTCGGCCGAAGGGTCGAGGTGACCTGGCAGGCGCACGCGCTGATCGAGCCGTATCGGAGCAGGACACCGTGACACGGCTGGACACGCAGAAGGGCCAGGTGCTGGTCATGTCCGCGCTCGTGATGGCGTTTCTCTTCATGCCGCTTTCGGTCTTCGTCATCGACACGGCACTGGTCGATTCGAGCTATGCCCAGCTCGGAGAGACTCTGCAAGCGTCGGCCGAGGACGGCGCATCATCGATCGACGTGGCCGCCTACCGGAGCAGCAACGGCCAGATTGTTCGGCTCGATCCGGTTCAGGCGAACGCGGTCGCCGATGGTTCGATTCACACAGCTGCGGTGCCCGGCCTTCACTCGTGGACCGTGACAGTCATTGGACCGCGTGTGACGGTTACCGGGACGCTTTCAGTTCAGCTTATGGTGCTCGGTACCGCGACATTGAGCGAGTCGAGGAGCGCGATCTTTGCCTATGGGCAATAGGACGAAACGGGCGATCCGTCTCGCCGCGCCGCTGGCGCTGGGTGTCGCTGTTGCGATCGTTGCCGCTGTTTTGTCAGACAGGATTCCCGCGCTCGATTATGTGCTCGCTTTGTCTTGGGCTCCAGCCTTCGTTCTATCGCTGCTGCTCATTGGCGCGGCGGCGGGAATCGGGCTTGCGCTCCCACGGTCGACCCCCCTTTCTGGAGAGCCGTCCGTACCGGAGCCAGTGATTTCCAGGCCGACGATCCCCGAGGTCCGCCGTAAGCCGGCGATCATTTCTGTCCACGGTCTCGAGGCGAAAGCCGGCTGCACCTCGGTCGCGTTCAACCTGGCCGTGGAACTCGCCGCGGTGGGGCTTGTAGATGGCCGCCGACCTCGCCCGATCTGCGTTGTTCGTGCGGGTCCGTTGACCACCACGGTCGGACTTGATCCGAAGCCTTTCACCGACTATTGCCGCAGCCACATGGCGGCGGTCGGCGACGAGGTGATCGAACTAGCGGAGCTGCATCCTTCAGGCTGCGAGGTCCTCTGCGTTGCGGACGGCGTGCTGGACGGCCACCGCTTGCGGCTGCTGTCTTCTGTGCTCAGACGGTTCTATGACGTGGTCATCCTCGACTGTCCGCCCGGAGACCGCTGGCTGACCGACACCGCGTTCGACGCGAGCGAGGTTTCGCTCTTGGTCGGACTGCCGACTGAAGAATCGGCCAAAGCAGTGCTCCCATGGTCCGATACATCGTGGCGATACGGTCTCGACGCAAGATTTGGCCTGCTGGTCAATCGGGTCAGAGCAAATACCTCGATTCCCGAACTGCTGCCCACGGCGTTCGCTAACCTGGCGCTGATTCCTGAGGACGCGGCCGCGGGCAACGCATTGGAGCTGCCTTGGGTTCTGCGGCCAGAGTCGCGAGCGGGCCGAGCCATCACCGAGCTGGCGGCAAGGCTGGTGCCGGACCTCGCCGCGAAGGATTCGAGCCATGCCGCATGAGCTGATCGCTGGCCTCGAGGCCGGTGCAGTAGTTCTCCTCGCCCTTCTATTAGTGCCGAAGCGGGGCGTTGATCACCTGCGCGAAAGGTTCTCGGACCTGCATTCAGGTCGGCGCCGCTGGCTCTTCGAGCCGCTGGTGTTGCGAGGTGGACAGCGCGCTCGGAACGTAGCCATCGATGCCGCCGAGGTGTTCGAGTTGGGGGTTCCACTCTATGTGGTCGGCCGGCTGGCCGAGCAGAGGTCAGCCCAGCTAGATCTTGAGCGGCAGAGTCGCTGGGTGGACAGCCCGAAAGCGCTGCTCGCTGCACACCTGAAGGGCGCAATAAACGAGGCCGAGCTTCACGGTCAACTGAAGAGCCGCGGGCTGCCGCTGCCCGCCACGAAGGCGGTTGCCGCGAAGGTCGAGGCCAGGCCGCTCATCAGCGTCAAGTGGTGGCTGGAGCGGCAAGCGATGGCGCACGCCATGGCGGAGCCGAATGGCGATAGTCCAGGAAAAAGGGCCTGGATCGGACCCCCGGCTGAGGGACCTGAGGACGAGAACGCAACCGAGGACACCGAAGACGCGGAGCCTGCGGATGCATCTGCCGACCCGAGCTACCTCTCAATTCGGACGTTCGGACGGATAGAGCTCCGTCAGGCGGGTCAGGACTACGCGCTTGTGCTGATTGGCAAACCAGTGCTCGCCTACATCTGGCTGTACCTGTTCGTCCGGGGCCTGCTCGAACCTGGAGGTCGGGTTGATCGCGGCGCGTTCGCTGATGAGTACTCGCCAGGCCTGTCGCCAGAGCGGCAGCGCAAGCGGCTTCGGGACCGGCTCGGCGATATGTTCAAGCGGGACCTGCCGGCGGTGCTGTCATCACGCCTAATCGCCGATCGCACCGAGCTGCGCCTCGATCTGAGCAGATGCAGCATCGACATCGTTCATCTCCAGGAATTGGCCAAGCAGTGCACCGCAAAGTACGGGATGCTCAGCGGCGACCTGGCGGCCGAGGCAGGCCGAATCCTCGAGGAGACCGAGGGTGAGTTCCTCCCCGATTGGGAGGAGATAGAGAAGGAGACCAACGGCGGCCGAGGCGGGGCTGCCGAGTACGTAAGCACACTCCGCCAGGTGGCGGACACTGCAAGAGTGGACATCATGGGCGCCCTGGCTGCCAACCACCTGGCCCGCCAAGAACCTCGCAAAGCGATTCCGCTGCTCGAGCAGGCATTAGAGCGGCAGCCGCAGCGTGAGGACCTAGCCCGAAAGCTCCGTGCCGCGTACCTCGAGACCGGCCAGCATCTCAGAGCAATCGAAATTCAAAAGGACCACTCCCTAGACGCCTGACTTCACATTGACGCTTTCGGCCGTCGATGCGGCGGCACATTTACAACCGAATATGCCGGGACCCGCCAGCTTGCTCATTAGCGTTTGCCCGCCGGCGGATCGCCCGGCGCGAGAGCATGGACCGGTGCATGGATGGCGGTGGCGTACTCCTGACCGTCGATGGTCGATCTCTTCCAAGCGCAGCGACAATTGCGGCAAAAACTCCAGCCTCCGCGACTACGAGCGGGGTCGGTCAGTTCTCCGGAGCAGCCTGGGCAGGCACATCTGCCTACTGCGACGCGAGCCAGGGCAGCGGCGCGGTCGAACATGCGTTCGCGCATCGTACTGCAAGGATTGCGGGGTCAGCGAGCCTCCAATCTGAAGCCAAGATCAGCGAGATCGGCGCCAGCACGGCGCCGAGCCTATGGCCCGGCTTCCGTTTTCACAATCCGGGGTGTTAACGGCTGTAGCACGCCCTCGCGGATCAGGGCCGCAATGTGATCTGTCAGGCGGCGCGGTGCTGGACCGCCGCGAACGAGCAGTCCACATTCGAGGTTTCGCTCGAGTGCGGACCCGGTTAGGTTCGCGGATGTAACGAAGGCAACCTTCCGATCGGCCACTACAAGCTTCGCGTGCAGCCTTCCAGGGATGTTTCCCCTGCGCCGGTCAAGCGGCCAATGAAGCAGCCGAAGTCCCGTGATGCCGGAAAACGCGGCTGCCGGCTCCGTGGATAGCAACCCCTTCGCGCCAGCGACCGTCTCGACCACGACCTGAGTCACAACTCCCCGGGCGCAAGCCGCTTGAAGGGCTGCCCTTAGTGGCCCATAAGACATCGCGGCGTAGCTCATAAGAATCAACTCCCGCTTCGCACCAGACACAACATCAACCACCACCGCCTCGGTCGCTCGGGTCGGTGCGTCAGGCTCGGATGGCCCGGTCATGACAACCTCGACCCGACCCTCGACTTCCTCTGCAGACCGGGCCGCGGCGGCCGCCCGAAGCATCGCCGTCAGCTCTCCGCTGCTCACGGTAGGATCCTCATGCCAAGCTGTGGCGATCGCCTTGGCGACACGGCGCGCGTCTGGCTGAGCGATAGCGTCTGCCAGGCGGAAGGCGCTCTGAGATGATCCCGCCCGCAAAACCTCGAGCGCCAATTCCTCGACCACGTCCGTTGGCAAATGGTCAACTGCCTCAAGCACAGCTGCCAGAACGGGTGACCTCATGCCGAAGGCAGGATCGCTAACTCGGGTCGAGGGTCGAGAGGAACCACGAGCGAACGGTCTAGGAAGCGGTTGCCACGTTCGCAAGTCGTTTCCGACAGAAATAGACATGCGTGACATGCCGCGCCATGGACGAAATCCTCGGGATCGACTGGCTCACGTTCAGCACAAAGCGGATCCGACGAACACCAGCGGGCCTCGTCGACGGCGTCTCTAAACAGGCCACCGAAGCGGTCAGGCTCGCCAAGCGAGACGAGGCCTCCGAGGGTCCCTTCGCTATCAGGCGCGGCCGTGTAAATCAGTATGCCGGCGGCTGGCCTTCCATCTAGGTCGTGATAGATCCGCTCGGCCAGGCTTGCAGAGCTGTAACCACATTCGAGCGACATCTGACGGATGAGCATGTGAGAAAGCGTGTGCAGGAGAAGATATCGAGCGCCGGGCCACCCGGTCGGTTCGCGCTTGCGGTTTAGCCGAAAGCGGCCGTAGGCCGCCTCGAGCGCCTCCACGTGTGGATGGACATCAGCATGTTTCTCCCACTCGGTGAGGACGTCCTCTCGTAGGCGAATGAAGATTCCCTCTCCACGTGTCTGGGTCGCAGGAACCCAAGTTGGTTCGAGATTGGAGAGGCGCACCATGGTTTCCGGCAAGGCCTGGTTCCACTCTGGCGCGTCGAGCCTGGTGAACCCGACAAAGGCTCGAGCTACCTTGAGCCGCTCCACTAGGACCACCTGCTCGACGAGGCTGGTGGCAGCGTCAGCCACCCGAACCGTGCGGATGGTGAAATCCTCCTGATCGACCGAACCCGACTGGTCAGTCAAAGCCTCGTATTCCGCGACCCGCAGATCTGTAGGGCCTCCCGCCAACGCTCCGGCGTCGACTGCCCGCCGATATTGGTCGATCGCCTTCCATACGGCCGTCGTTCCGTGAGGCCGCAGTCCCACAAGTTCACCCATCATCCGGAGCGCGAGATCGAGCTGATCCTCGCTCCTGACCTCACGCAGGATCGACCAGAGACGCTCTATCTCGGCTGCGAGACCGTGGCTCCGGCTCGGGAGGTGCAGGGCTGAAAGTCCGACCGCAAACCACTGGTTGGAAGCCCCGAGCACCAGCGTCCGGACCTCATTCGCCCGGGGACACTCCGAATCGAAGAGCCCCAGGTGGGGGTGGCGACCTCGACAGCGAGGCAGCCGTCCTGCCGCGTCCGGCCCGACGGACTGCAGCATGTTGCGGCGGGCGCCGCATTCGCATTTCACGATTACATTCGGGCCGATGTTGCCAGCTTTGTCTTCCATGCTCAACCGACCACCCGAGCCCTCGGGGCACGGTTTGTTTCGGTGTACAAAGCTGACCCAGGGAAACTCATCGAGGTGGCCCGCCGGACACGCCAGGACGAATCGCGCTGGCACTGCAATAGGGTCGTTGCGCCGGCTGGGACACTGGGCGTGCGCGAACCGAGCGAGGTCCGGACGGCTACGCACGCGGTTAACGAACTTCCATAGTGACCCCTCGTCGAGACGGCCAAGACGGTCGCAAGCGGTGCAGCGAAGCCATTGCGGGAAAGGCACTACCGGAACGCCGACCCGGTCTGACTGTCCAGTTCCAGCGTAGCCTTCGTCCTCCGGGATGGGCGGTTCCCGCAACTCCGCTACCTGGGGTCCAAGTACGCGCCGGACGTTCGCGAGCAGGCGTTCTTCCTGGATGGCTACCGGAACGACGCGCGAGTAGTCCCAGGTGTCTAGGCCCTGCACCAGGACCGATATTGAGGGCAGGTCCACCACCGCACCGACACCGGCCGAGTACAGCAAATGAGACGGCCTTACTGAGCCGACGCGAGGGAAGTACTTCTCGCGCTCGCCGCGGCCGTCCACCGATGCACTCATTCGGCGACAACCGGATCAGCGATCGTCTCGCCGGCGGGAGCTTCGTCTTCGAGGTCAGTGTCGTCTGCAGCGGCGGTGGGGTACACCCATTCGGGCGCTTGGCGTGCGGTTTGATCCACGACCGACTCCGATGGGAGGACGAGATTGGCCTCCGGCTCGGTCTCGCGCAGCGAGTAGGCGGCTGTCCAGACATCCCAGTCACCAGCCCCTGCGTCCCTCAGCAAGCCCTCGACATCGGTGCCGGATCGGTAGCCGAGCCTTGCAGCCTCGATGTGGGCCCTCCGCGCTAGCCACTTGTCGAGCCGGTCTTGGATGGCATCGCGAACGCGCTCCTCGACATCGTTGCTCGCACTGATGCGACCGGCGCGCTTAACAATCACGTCCGTCGCAGCTTTCACCTCCCGGCTCGAAAGGTTGACCTGTTGCGCGGCGAGATTGGGGCTGAACGTGAGCTCGGCGTTGCGGATCATGCCTACCAACACACCAGTGAGCCCACGATCTACAGCTCGGGCAGCGAACGGCGTCACAGACAGCGGTTCGACACGCTTGTAGAAGGTTTGGTGATAGTGGCAGAACGTTTCGAAATGAGCCAGGTCGCGAGGTCGCGCCCAGTTGTAGAGCGTGAGCACCAGGCCTGGGCGGCTGGCGTCGCGCCCAACTCGGCTAGTGGCTTGGATGTACTCAGCAGTGTTCTTCGGCTGGCCGGTGACAACCATTAGCCCGAGCCGCGTTACGTCGACTCCAACCTGCAGCATGCTGGTGGCAAGGAGCATCGCGATCGGAGGCCGTCCGTCTCGTTCCGGTCGCGGCCTCTGCGAGCGAGCGGCCGTCGAGTCGAACGCCGGTAGCGCTACTTGCTCCAGCTGGCGCAGTGTCTCGGAGATTCGGCTGGAAGGCATGCGTGAAGTTAGTTCTTGCACCTCGAGTGGAACGGGCCGATTCGCCAGTCCACGCGACTTGCCCCTCCGAACACGAACCGAGATGTCGTCATCAAGGAGCCGCTTCATTCCGGCCAATTCGCGAAGCGCGTTGAAGTAGGCGATGCAGGTGAAATAGGGGTCGCCTGCCTCACCGTGCACGTCAAAGAGGTATTGGGTGGTCGTCAGAAGCGTGGCCGCCAGCCGGATCTCGGATTGCTTGAGCCTGATGCCGTGCGCGCAGATGCCCCGGTACCGCCGGCCGGGATTCTCATCCGACACGGGAACCTGTACCGAGAAGAAGGTGTCACCAGCATCGATCATCGGCGGCGGGAAAATCGCGAGGCGCCGACCGAAAATTTGGCGCACCTGCTCGTTGGCACGTCGGATAGTGGCGGTCGAGGAGATGATCTTTGGACGGATCCGATCCCGACCCCGAGTCCACGAGCACAGCTCGTCGACCATCGTCTCGTATAGCCCGACCATGGTGCCCAGGGCGCCCGAAATGAGATGGAGCTCGTCCTGGATGATCAGATCCGGAGGCCTAGGCTGGATGACCTGTGTAGTTGTGGCGGCCGGAAGATGCGCGGTCGCGTTATGCCGGTCGCGGCATTCAGTGAATGCGTCGAGGTCGGCGTGCCGGAATCCGTGCCGCGAGCAGCGTCGGTTGGCTCGTCCGAAAATCATCCCCGCCTGCCCGCGCCACGGAAGCTGCGCCAGCTTGTCAACGGTGCCAATGACCATCGATGGCATGAGCCGATAGATCTCCTCATCTGTGGTCAACACCGGAATTCCTTCGTTGGGTGACTGACGGCGTGAGAAGGGACAGGTCCCGTCCGCGTCAGAGCAGTACAGGTAAACGCGGCGCTCTGCATCCTGGGGATCCAGATCGTGGGATTCCTTCAGTTCGGCCGAGCACCAAGGGCAGGTAAGGAGCTGCAGGACCCTCGTGCCCGTCGGCCGGCCCTGGCCTCGTGCAGCGCGGATCTGTGCAGCGGCGTCGGTATATGTGTTGGGCGAAGCAGCTTGGCCGACCCAGAGGCCGATGCGAAATGGGGTTGTGCCCCAGTGCTGATCTCCAATTGCGATTTGTCGCTTACGTAGGAATTCGCAGGCACAAATCAGAGTGGCGGCGCGCTGGAACTGCTGCGCAGTAAGAAGACGGAGTGTGTACCGCATGAGCACCGCGACGCCTTCAGAGCCATCGCGCCCCTCAGAGTCCGATCCGATCACTCCCTGTAATCGACGGATGGCGAAGGTATACGCGGCCAGACCGAGGTACGCCTCGGTCTTACCACCACCAGTGGGGAAGAACAGAAGATCGACTGTCGCCGTGTAGAGGGGCGAGCGCTCTTCGTGTGCCGGATCAGTCAAGGCCGGCAAGTTTAGGAGCACGAAGGCGAGCTGGAACGGCCGCCACGAACGCTTGCCGGGGACGTCGCAGCGCTCGAGAGCTGCCGCGTATGTGAGGGTTGGATCGGAGCGGCGCAGCAGGCCAACCTCGGAGTGGACGCGCTGGAGCGCCATAGCCTCATTTGCGAAGCGGAACCCGTCGAGCGCCATCGCGTTGGTGACGAGCAAGTCGATCCCGGCGCGAATGCGTCGCGCGGCCTCGCGACCATCGTCGATTGCGGCGGCGCCAGCTTTGGCGTGGGGGGCGAGATCGGCCTCGGAGTCGAGGCGGTGGTGCTGCTCATCCAGCCAGGACTCGTAGCCGCCAGCGAGCGGCTCCAATGCCGCACGGAGTTGTTCCGGCTCGAGCGAAGCCAGGGCTCGCATTTCCAACTCGAGTCCTTCGAGTCGTGGTTCAGTAGCGACGGTCGGTGCGACCGTCTGAGGGACTTCGTAGCCAGGTAGCCATTCAGTTGTCAATCGCGTCGCGCGTCGAGACTCGACGTTGTCCTCGGCCACTACGGCCACGTTGCGACCAACAGCATACTCACGGGATTCTCGATAGAGCATCGACAGGTGGCGGTCTTCCTCGGCGGAGCCATCGCTTGCCTTTCGTTCGCGAGTTGGCAGGAAGATCGGCGATAGGCCATCCTGGGCTAGAACCTGCAGGCGCGTCTGGAACAGCCATCCCGTGTCTCGATTCTTCTCAGGTTCGCGTTGATCGTTGACAAGCGCCATTTCGACCACTAAACGATCGTCACGGAGCCGGCACACAGTTCGCAAAGTGACCCCCGGCTGGTCGGTCCACGGCGCATTCGCAAGTCGTTGGTTACCTTCGGTCAGAGACACGGATACCTGATGCGCGACTGGCGTGCGATGCCATACGCGGATCGGATCCCCGCTGTCATTCGTGAGTGTGGCCGACGGTTCCCGTTTGTAGCGTCCCCACGATACCTTCACCGCGATCGAATTGGTGTCGGGCGCCACTGCAAATGAGAGCCCGAATGAACGCGGAAACATCGTGTTGGCCGCCACAGGACTGGCACGGTCCGGGCCATCGTCCTCACCATCAAGATCGCCGAGAGAGGCGTCGACATCCTCTGCTGAGGTGTGCACTCCGCGAGGAGCGAGGAAGCCGACTAGGTAGCGTGATCGGGGGCCCTCACCAGCGAGCTCTTCCTCCTCGCCACCCCATGGGCCTAGAAAGTCCCTGTCCAGAATCCCCTCTAGTTGGGCTCTGACGCCGCGCGAGTCGAGGCTCACGCGTCGACCAGCTCCATCTGTTCGACACTATGCTTGCGACGGCGCCCCTTACCTGTACTCACCCGGCGCGCAGGCTCGTCGGCATAGCGCTGATGGTTGAGTTCTAGCAAGCGTTTAAGGACGTGGCGCCGAGCACTCTCCGAAACAGTGAAGCGCACGCCCTGCCGAGTCTGGTAGAAGTCGTGCTCCAAGCGGATGTCGCCCCAGCCGTAGGCGTCCGCGACCGCCGTATCAATCTCCACCTGAATCTCGCGTAGCCGGCCAATGGCTGCGTCATTAACGCTCTCGCTGTGAAGTTGGTTGTAGAGGGATGTAAGTCCGAGCTGCCGCTCGAGCATTAGCGACCGGCGGTACGAGTCGAGGGCCTCGCCCGCAGCGTCCATACGCCCGGTGATTTCGGGCTGCGGAGATGTCTCGAAAACGTCACTTATGGTGTACCGGATTCGACTCTCGAGAGTGGAAGCGTATGTAATGGCCCACCAATAGTGGAGCGCGCTGGAGAGCAGGGCTAAATGCCCCGTGTCGTCGAATGCGAACACAGCAAGTGCATGCGAGAACACCTGGTGGGAGGGCACAAACGCAGGAACGACGACCTTGCTGTGCAGCGTAACTACCACGACGCGGCTCAGCTCACGGATCGCCTTGTTGAGGCCGGGTCGATTCTCTGCATAGATCCACCACCGTTGTGGCAATGGCTTCCTAAGCACGAACTTCCCGTCAGGTCGAAGCCGCTGACGTTCTGGCCGGACCAACGCCTCGATTCGTCGCCAGCATTCTTCATACGTGCGTGCGCGTATCTCTGGCCAGTCGACGAAATTGATGACCCATCGCGAAGCGCCCAGGTCTGGTCGTTGATTGAGGTCTTCACCCCCAAGGTATGGAAACAGTACGTCGGAGTTCTTCGAATCTGACTGAAGAAGTGCGGCCGCCTCCTGCGGCTCCAGAGTGAACCCATTTCCATAGATCTTGGAACCCTGAAATGCCAATCCTGCGTTGGAGTTCAACCGATACGGGATTCCGAATACATTGTTCGTGGCATCCAGGCTGGTTGTAATCCCAGTCACGGCTACGCCGTCGAGCATGGGGGATGCGCCGGCTGAGAGCGGTGCTCTTGAAGTCCAGATTAGTGAGTACTCAAGGTTCACGGCGCGAGTCGGCCACTTCCGGCTCTTTACCGCTCCTCGGATAGTTACCCCAGCGCGAACAAGCTGGTCGAGACCGACCTCACGAGTATCACCCTGGCAAAGTGTGTTTGTACCGATCAGACCGGTCTGACCATCGGATTTCGCGATCGAATTCGCAACGAGTACGAAGTAGGCGAGAAGGTCGGCGTTTCCACGTACTCCTCCGCCCACCCACTTAACTAAGTACTCTCGGTACGCAGTTCCGAAGGCCCCAGTTAACTTGCTTCCACCAAGGAAGGGCGGATTGCCGACAATGGCGTCGAAGCCGCCCGTTTCGAACACCTCCGGAAAAGCCAGAGGCCAGTGAGTGGGGCGGCGCTCGAAGGCGCCGTCAGGCCGGTCGGTGTCGAGCTTGTACGCGGCTGAGTCCATCAGCTCCCGGATCCGCATCTCCCGGGCGTCCTTTTCCATCTCACGCAGGACATCACGAGCTTGTGGCGCCACAAGCAGTAGGTCCTCGTTCGCCATCGCGGCGCCGACAAGCGCGTCCGCTATAGCCGAGAGGGGCCGAGTGGCCTGCTCGGCCTGGTGCAGCAGTCGCTCCTTCGTCTGGGCGTCGCGAGCGTCGAGGAGCGGCCGCTGGGCGATCTCGGCGCGCAGGCTCTCGACCTCGTCCAGGGTCGAGCGCATCTGACCCCAGAGGTCGAAACCTCGATCGCCTGCCTTCTTGCGAGCTTCAGCCGGCTCGAGGTGCAGAACCCGAAGTTGGTCCATGCTCGTGAGCCCCAGGAGGCTGTCTCCGCAAACGAGCCGATCGTCGAGGAAGCTGAAGGGCCGCTCGCGGCTCAGGGACACGAGCCAGAGGCTCAGCTTGGCCATCTCCACGGCCATCTCGTTGATGTCACCCCCATAAAGGCAATGCTCGATGATCTCTCGGCGGGCATCGATGACCACTGGGTCAGATTCGGAGTCGGCCAGAGTGGTCGAACCGCCTTGCAGGTGTTCAATCGCGCGAACATCACCTTCAGCGGCCCACGCCTCAAGTAGCGCTCCAGCGAGGTAACGGCATGCGGATACCAGGAACGCGCCCGAGCCCATAGCAATGTCGGCCACTTTCAGCGACAGGATCTCGGCACTCGACCGGTGCCGCCAGGTAGTCCGGTCGTCTGTGTCTAGCGGGCCGGGCGAAAAGACGAGCGGCTCAAGGGCGCCGATGACTACCTTTTCGGCTAGGTCGCGCGGCGTGTAGTGGGTGCCTGATAGGCGGCGGCGCGGACTATCCGTCACGTAAAGGCCGCCGGCTGGAATTACAACGGGCAGGCCTCGGAGGTCGTCTCGAAGCAGGTGAAAGTAGGGATGTATCCGAGTCATCAGATCCTCGTCGCCGGAGCAGGCCACGCGGAGGAGCTGATCGTCGTAGATCTCGACCTCCTTACCTAGGAGCTTGGCGACCTGCGCCGGTTTGGTTTCGAATCGCGCGGCTAGCGCTTCAGCATCCTTTCCGATCGCCTCAATCTCCGACAGCGATACCTCAGTTTCCTCGCCCTTCTTGCCCACAATCCCAAGCACTGGCCCGCTTGCGCGAAGTGCGTCGTAACCCAGGAGCCCCTCGTATACGTACCCGATCTGCTCAACATCCAGGGTCCGAAAGCTCAGTCGACGCCGCTCGCCCGCGAGAGTTACGTACTGCAGGGCTTCGAGCGCGTGCAGCACGGTGCGATCGTCAATCGGCAAGACCCGAGCGTTGTCCGGAGTCTCCGCAGCAGAGCGGCCTTCCAGCCATGGATGTCGGTCGGGATCGAATACAACTCCGCCGTACGCTCGAATGTGTACCCGGTCGTGAGCGATCCCGCCGTGCACGCCACGAAAGAGCGAGAGCAATCGCTGCCATGCAGCGGTGCGAAGTTCCAACGCCTCCTCGCTAGTGAGGCTGGCCTCCGACCGTAGCTCGTCGACCAAACGACCGGCCGAGTACGACGCCAGATAAAGCTCGTCGTCGGCTGGGAGAAGTAGTCGCTCCTCAGCGAAGAGTAGGAAAAGCAGACGCATCATTACGGTGACGGCGCCGTGGTAGACCGCGGCTGGCTCGATCGGGGCCAGCAATTGCTCGGCAGGTCCACCATGTCGGCCCGCCCGACCGATGGCCTCAACCAACATCTCAACAGCTCTTCGAACCTGCCGGCCGAGGTTGACGGTGATCTCTTCCTGCTGCGCAAGCCCTGCACTGAGGAGTTCGGGGAGTGTGTCTGCATCCGGGACGCCGAGAAAACGTCGGCGTTCCAGAAGGCAGCGAAATGCGGCCAGGGTCTGCCGCTCCTCGAGCCACAAGGCTCCGTCCCAAACGGATACGGAAGTTGCCCCTTCGGGCGGAGCCCATACCAGTGCCCACCAGCGACCGTCGGTCGCCAGGCCAAGGGGGACTTGGTGTCTTCGCAACAGGAGTGCTAGTCGATCGGCGGGGGACGCGGACCACGTGCCAACCGTCCGCGCCTGCGGCTGTGTATTGGGTGGGAGCACAACCCCGAGGAGACGCGGAGTGGCATCGGGCGAAACGAACGCAAAGTCGGCTCGGACCGTGGTGCCGTGCTCGGGAACGACCAACTCGAAGCCAGGGTTGAGATTCGGTCCTTCGGCCAGACAATCACGCCAATCGAGGAATTCGGCCAGGACAAAATCGATCCAGCGCCGCTGGCCACCGGCGGTGTCCTCGCGCCACTTTTCGAAGGACTGGCGAAACTCGTCCATCGCATCGCCGGAAATCGGATCCAGGCCAGCCGGCCACACGCGGCTCAGGACGGGAACTGTGAGAAAGGGCCCCGACCGCTCCAGCAGGTTGAGCCACTCGTCGTGGTTACGCTTCACGCTGCGCTGTGCGCTCACCGGTGCCTCTGAGCTGGCACTGCGAACAGAATCGCTGCGGGAAACGTCAGCGGACGCACATCCGAGTAGCGCCTCTCGATCTGGGACTTCTCCTCAGCCTGTTGCGTGTCCAGGTTCTCGAGCGTGCTGCGCCAGCCGGCGATATCTCGGCTGAGCTGGTCGCGCTCGTCATCGAACAACCTCAACTGCAGGGCCTCGATGCCAGGGTCCTTTAGCGCATTCTGGAGGGTGCGTCGGAATTGATCGACGGCCTGGTCCAGGCGCTTGATTTCCTCTGCCTTCAGAGCCTCCATGCGGGCCCTCAAGGACTGCTCGCGCTCGCGCGCTCGGTTCGTAATTGATGTGATCAGTGCCAGGCGCGCGGATTGCCATTCCCTCGAAAGGCGCACATGGTCCGTCGCGAGTACTGGTTCCGGTTGGTCGATTGCAAGAATCCGCGCTACCAACTCAGCCGTGGCATTGACCCCCAGAGCTTGAAAGCGTCCGTTGCGTAGCCAGCCACCAGTAGGAAAGACTTCTTCGTGCAGGCGGGTGCCGTCCGCTCCGACGAAGATCAACCGTGTGAACGCAACGAGGAGCGTGGCCTCGAGGTCGATCCCGCTAGCTATGCACGCGGAGACTCTGTTGAGGCCGCCGTGGGCAGCTCCCCAGACCGCGGCACGAAGAAGGCGGGTCGACATGGCAAGCAGCGGGTGACCAAGGTGCGCAAGCACCAAGTCTTGTCGACCGGCGGCGACCTCAGGGTCGAACGTGACCGGGCGGGGCTCTCCTGATAGCGGGTCAGCGACACCGCCATTCGCGCGCGCCCAGGAGCCTGTGAGATTAGGAAGGCGGAACAGACCTGCCTCAGCATTGGTGCCAGGGATAAGGGCGGGTTGCCGAGCTAGGCTCAGCGCGGTCCGCGTCACTCGTTCCAGGTTGGCGGGGCGAACCCTGAGCTCGTCGATGCTCTGCCGCAGCCGTTGGCCGAGCTCCTCGATACGCTCCCTGAGTTCCCGTTCTGCACCGAGTGCCTGGGCTGAAACGCTGCTGGTTATCGCCTCGGGCTCGATGGCGAGGCTTTCGCCGACCATATGGCGCTGGATAGCCTTCTCGAGGACGGAGTTCATCTCGCCCAGGTCCTCCACCTGCGCCGCGACCTTGCGTGCGACCCGGGCGAGGAATTCCAGGTCGCGTTCGTATGACCCGGCCGGGGCGGATTGCCACCCGGAACCGACGAAGTGTTTTACCTCAGGCGGAAATCGTTGCCCGTGGCGGTCGATTCGTCCAATCCGCTGCTCGAGCTTGTTGGGATTGAAGGGGATGTCGTAGTTCACGAGGCGATGGCAGTGCAGCTGGAGGTCGATGCCCTCGCCAGCGCAATCAGTAGCTAAAAGAATTCGGACCGGCGCTCGATCCGGCAGAGCTTGAAAGGCATTCTTGATCCGCTCACGTTCATCTTCGTCCTGTCCTCCGAACAGGATCTCTAACTGCTCGCCGCCCAGGCCGCGTGCCTGCAATAGCTCGGCGAGCCAGACCTGGGTATCCCGGTACTCCGTGAAGACGATGATTCGTTCGTCGTTCCAATGTCCGTCTGGACGGCATGTGGATTCGATCAGGTCGAGAAATCGGCGGGCCTTAGCATCGATACGATCGCCGTACTGCCGTGCCCAGGAAAGGAGGTCTCGGAGGATTGCGTCTTCGCTTGCAGTGAGGACGGTCTCGATTTCCGCGGTCCTGGCGAGCTGGTCGTGCTCCGCCTCGGACTTGGCCTCGTCGTCGGCCTCCTCTTGGCCGGCAAGCTCCAACTGCTGAAGCCAGGCGGGAACCGGAGTGGCCGTTCGCTCGATAGGTGCCTCATCACGGCGCTTGCGACGGAGTGTTCCTGCGTAGTGATCGATCGTCTTTGCGAAGGCGATGGGCGAGGAGAAGAGCCGTTTCTTAAGTAGAAGGGTGGCGATGTCGACAGCTGAACGGCGCCGACTGTCTGACTCCACGCGCTTGCGCCGGGAGTCCGTGAACGATTGCAGCAGTCGGTGGGCCTCTCGATCTGCCTCCGAGTACTCGACTTCGATCGCCTCGACAACGCGTTTGGGGAAACGGGGCGAGCCATCGGGCTTCCGGATTGCATCCTTCATGCGGCGGACCACGACCTGGCGTTTGGCGGCATCGTCGGGCTCAACGCCGCGGGCAAAGCGGAGAGGGTCGAGCATTGCAAGTAGGGCAGTCCAAGATTCCCGATATCCGTTGTGGGGCGTGGCCGAGAGGAAAAGACGGTGTTCGAAGTGCTGCGCGAGCCGGCGCATAGCGCGGGTCTGCTGGCTGTCCACGGCGTAGGTCGCTTTCGCGGCTTTGGGGGCCACGTGATGGGCCTCGTCGATGATGAGAAGGTCAAAGGTCTTCGGGTAAGTCGGCGTTGCGGGCAGAACCTCGCTCAAGATCCGTTCAGCTCGCGGGCCCGGAAGCCATTGGAGGCTGACGATTGTGAGCGGAAAGACACGAAACGGGTTGGCGTTAATCCCGTGAGTCCGGCGCAGCTGCCGCAGGCATTCGCTGTCGACGATGGTGAAGTCGAGGCCAAACTTCTCCGCCATCTCGCCCTTCCACTTGAGACTGAGGGTTGCCGGGCAGACCACCATCACCTTGCGAATCCGGTGTCTCAGGAGAAGTTCCTGGACAATGAGGCCAGCTTCGATGGTCTTGCCAAGACCGACGTCGTCGGCGATCAAGAGGTTCACGCGAGGTTGGCCGAGAGCACGGACGAGCGGTTCGAGTTGGTACTCCTCGATGCTGATCCCGGAGCGAAACGGGGCCTGGAGGGTGTTTCGTTCGGCGGAAGTGACGGATCCCCAACCGAGAGCGTCAAGGAACGCCGCCAGGCTGTTGGGGTCGTCGAAGCCATCGGCCGTGACTTCGGGGAGCGTGGCCTGTTGGCGTACGCGCCTGCCGACCTCGGCTTCCCAAACCACCCGCAGCTCTTCCCCGAGCGCGTCGTCCTCGACGCTGCTCAAGCTAAGGAGATGCTGACGTGCAGTTTCGCCGGCCAGGACATCGGGTGGGAGCGCGCTCGGGACCGAGTCGGTGATCACCCAGGGGCGTCCGCGCACCTCAACCAGCCGGCCAACCTCGGGGGCCGCCTCGCTCGTCCCACTGTCAGTAATCATGCTCATCTTAAATACCCGGGCTGAATTGCCTCGGCGGAGGCAACTTAACGAACTCCGGCGGCCGCAGCGCCGCAAATGTTATGCCTCGAGAAACGACAGCTGTTCGTCGCTTTGCGTACTGCGCCAAAGCGGCCCGACCCAAACACAGCTGAGGACATGCCGCCGGCCCCGGAGTGCTGGCGATACTGGGCCGCGGCCACTTCGCTGCTCTCATCTTGAACGTGGGCCGAATCACGGCCGGCTCACGCACTCCCGGAGCCAGACGGTTCTAGCGGGTTACATCAGGGCAGATGAACGGCATTTGAGTGTTCACGGGGCCCCTTGCGGAGGCGGCGGGACAGTCGAGGGTACGCCGGCGTGTAGCAGTTTTGCGTCCCTCGCTTCCGTTGTTAAGCAAACACAAGGCGACTCGGCCTACGATCGGGCCCGTCATGGATGAGCGAAACCTGAGCGCGATGCCCAGCACAAGCCATAGCGCTCAAGACGCCGCTCTGGGCTATCTGTACCAGGCAAAGATGGCCCTTCTTCAGCTCCTTGCGGAATCTGAGGGGGCGGGTGACGCCGCGATTTCAATTGAACTCCATGACGATGTCGCCTGGGAGGAGGCTGGCACACCAACCGAGCTGCTTCAAATGAAGCACCACGTATCTCGCGCTCGCGATTTAACGGACACCAGCGATGATCTTTGGCGCACGATCGGGGTCTGGCTCGATGCTGGCCCCAGCGATGGGGAAGGACCGATCCTTACGCTCATCACAACAGCTGCCGCAGCGCATGAAACAGCCGCCGCAGCGCTCAGGCCCGCAACGAGAGACGTCGATCGGGCCCTTCAGTTACTCGAGGCTGCTGCAGTAGGATCTCGGGCCGAGTCGACCCGGGCGATTCGAGAGCACTTCATGCAATTGAGGCCTGCTGATAGATCGCGATTTGTCTCACGGGTACGGGTGCTTGATCAGAGCCCACAGATCAGCGACGTGGATGAGCTTGTGCGTCACCAACTGAGATGGGCCGTCCCGATCGGTCGGCAGCGGCCTTTCATGCAGCGCCTTTGGGGATGGTGGTTCGAGCGCGTCGTGGAGATGTTGCGTCGGGAGGTTAGGTCCGTTTCAGTGCTCAGTCTCGGCATCTTCATCGACGACTTGCGTTCAGAGTTCACGCAAGACAATCTTCCGACGTTTGACGACCTAGGCTTGCCCACCCAACAAATCCCTGACTACGAAGATCGCCCTTTTGTTCACCAGCTCAGGTGGGTTGCGGCGCCTGAAACACAACTCCGCCGGGCTGTTCTCGATTACTACCGCGCATATGCCCACACCGCCCGCTGGCTGGAAGAGGATCTAATTGGGATCGAGGAATTGCAGCGCTTCGAGGCTCGGGTGCAGCAAGAGTGGGAAACCTCGTTTGCCTGGGCCCTCAACGATCTACCGGCGAGCGCAACGGAAGAGCAGAAGCTCGCCGCCGGGCAGAAACTGCTGCGCGCCGCACTCGATCAGCCTGAGCTTCGACTACGTGACCGATACAGCGATCCTTTCTTCGCACGCGGCAAACACCATGAGCTTGCCGATGCTGGTTCAATTGGTTGGCACCCCGAGTTTCGTGGCAAGCTGCAAGAACTACTGCTCACCCGCTCCGCATGATTGCCTGGTCTGGTCGCTCTAGGCTAGTCGCACACTTTCTCAACCCAGCCTTGATCGCCGCCGTTATCAGCCTGAGCGCGGCCGAATACCGACGGATTAGAGCCGAACCGATGCCTTGGGTCTTCATCTTCTTGGCCGCACCGCTAGTCCTCCACGGTCCCACTAGACGTGCACTACCTAGAGACACTCGGACACATCTGTCCACCTGGATTGCCCGCAACCAGTCGGCGCTCGCCGGCTTCGCCGAACGCGTCACGGCGTTAGCACCAAGTGCTCGCGAAGGCATTCGGTATGGCGTCCGTTCGGGGGCATTCTCGTTAGCCGATCGAAGTGTTCATTCAACTTGGGCGCCGCCGCGCGAGACAGGGCAATTGTCAGACCTCCTGTCAGCGGCTGCGTTCGTGGGTCGCTGGTTTGCAAAGATCGATCGACCGTCGACGGCATACGCGCTTTTCGGAGTCACTCCCTGATGCAGTTGCTGGCAGTAGTTCTATACAGCCGATGGGGAGATACTCGGATAGTTCGCTTTACGCCAGGAAAACTGAACATCGTTACCGGGCAATCAAAGACTGGCAAGAGCGCACTCCTAGATATCGTCGAGTTCTGTCTGGGTCGATCGACGGTAACAATGCCTGTCGGCCCAATTACCTCGACCGTCTCCTGGTACGCCGTTCTCGTCCAGCTCCCAGGGGGCGGCCGCGCCTTCGCCGCTCGGCCATCAGGCCGCCAAGGGGCGGCCAGTACACAGCAGGGCATGCTCGAATTCGGGTCCGATCTTGAGCCCCTCGACCACTCGCACCTGATCGTTAACTCGGATGCTGGAAGTATCCGTAGTCAGATCGGAGCCCGGATCGGGATCGAAGACAATCTGACCTCGGCCCGTCCCGGCTCATTGCGGCCTGGCTTCGAGGCAAATCTGGGACATGCTCTCTTACTCTGCCTCCAGGGCCAAAGTGAGATTGCAAATCGCACGTTCCTCTTCCACCGGCAAGGTGAGGAAGGCATTGCTGGCGCCATTCAAGACACGCTGCCTTACTTCCTTGGAGCAGTGCCAGCAGACCAAGCAACGAATCGCCAGCTTCTCGAATCGAGCCGACGAGATCTTCGCCGAGCTGACAACGAATTACAAACGGCCGAACAGAGCGCAGAGCAGCAGGACGTCCGTGTTCGCGCGGCGGTGGCAGAGGCTTACGCAGCCGGCTTGATTACGCAATCTGTGTTTCAAGACCGGGCCTTGGCGCTGGCGGCATTGCAGCTTGCGGTTGCCACCGAGTCAGCCGCGGTGCCGCTAGATGATGAACTCCAGGCTCGCGTGCGCGATCTCGAGGGTCAGAGGACACAGCTTCGACAGCAATTGCGAGAGGCATCGGAGCTCCGTTCAATGCTCCTCGCCCAAGGCCGCGAAGAAGGGCTGTACCGCGATGCGGTTGTTAGTGAGGCTGATCGACTTCGGAGTGTCGAAGTGCTGCCAACCGCAGCCAATGAGCAAGGGACGCAGTGCCCGATCTGTGGCTCGAACCTTGCCGATTCAGATCCAATATCGGCTGACCTACGGAGCGCGCTGTCTGAGGTCAGATCGCAACTCGCTGATTTGGACGCCGCGCGCCCGCGGCTCCGCGATGCGTTGGGACATGTTGATAACCACCTAGCGAATCTGCGCGATCAGCTTCGGGCTCTAGAGGCGGCGGCGAGTCAGCTCGCCGGTTCGGCAGACCCAGTTCTGCGGACTAGGACCGAAGAACGCGCGTTTAGTCGCGGGAGGCTCGATGTGCTCCTACAGTCTCTGCGCCCAACGGACCTATCGGTGGTGCAGCAACTGCGGCAGCGAGTGGCCGGGCTGCGCGCTGCCGTCGAGAGATTGGAAGCGGAGTTGAACGCGGACGATGAGCGCGAGCAAATCAATTCCCGTCTACTAACTATCGGTATCGACATGGGGCGGTGGGCAGAAGAGTTACAGCTGGAGCACTCGGGTGGACCGGTGCGACTCGACCTCCGGCGCCTCACCGTTGTTGCTGAAACCGAGAGTGGACCGGCTGTCATGGGGAGGACGGGAAGCGCCGCCAACTGGATTGGTTATCACCTGATCACCCATCTCGGACTCCATCGGTTCTTTACGAAGCATCGGTGCCCGGTACCCCAATTTCTGATGCTCGATCAGCCGACACAGGCCTACTACCCGTCAGAGGTCGCGCAATTGTCTGGGGAGCCTGATAACGATGACGACCGCCTGGCGGTAAGGCGCATGTACGAATTGATCAACTCAGTTGTGACAGAGCTGAGTCCTGATCTCCAGGTTATTGTGTGCGACCACGCCAATCTGGATGAAGACTGGTTTCAGCAGGCGATAGTCGAGAATTGGCGCCAAGGAGAACAATTTGTACCTGCAGAGTGGATCGATCGTGCTAGGAGCGAGGATCAGGCCAACCCAACGTAGAAGAACGATCGGGACTAACGACCATTGTGCAGCCTTAGTTAGCCCAAGTCGAACAATGTGGGCTGCGGTTAACCCGGCAGGTGGTTGAATAGTCTCAGTTCGTTGGGTGAGACAAGCAGGTAGGTGACGACGTACGCGCCGTCACCTTTCGCCATCGCCAGACCGACGCCGATTGCGAGGTAGGCGGCAAGACCTACACCGTTTAGAGCGATGCCGACGCTGGCCCGACTTCCGCCGCCTTCACGGAAGCGGCGTATCCCCTGGATCAAGCCAAAGCCAAAGAAGACCCACGGAATCAGCAGGGGAAAGACGATCGTATCCACAATGCCCGCCACAAACCACAGCAGCGGGCGTTTGAGTCCGGGCCGTGCAGCAGCCGGCTGTACAGGTCCTGTAGGTGCGACCGGTTGCCATTGCGATCCGTCCCACCACCATCGACCGTCCGGCGATCGCTGACCCCCCGAACCCTGGGGACCGGACTCCGGTGTCTGAGGGCCTGTCATGAATCTCTCGCGGTCATTGTCAACCTACCGGCGCTGGGCGGCACTGCGCTGTGCCTCCTTAAGCACGTCCACCAAATAGTCGGCATGTTTGGGATCCATCTTCAGTGCAACCTGGGCCTGGGCGGTCATGGACTTGCCGCTGACGGCAGGCTGGGCCTTCAACTGTCGTGCCCGACTAAGAAGATCGCGAACCTTGCAGTTTTCGGCAATCAGCGCGGGTAGGTCTACGGCCGGCTTGTGGTCAGTCACGTTCGCTAAGGCGAGTGCCTGTTTGTACCCGCTGCCTTCAAGGCTTCGATGCGCCACCTTATTGCAGTAGAGGCCGCGTACTGCGCATCCATCAATTCGAAATAGGTGATCGCCCTCGACTTAACCCCCGTCGGGCCCGCGTGAGCTGCGCGCTTATCCCGGGTAGCTTGGAGACGTGTAACCCTGGTCAACATGTCTTCCCGCATTCCAGCGAAACCGACGACTTGATCTGGATCGATCGATCGCGACTCAAGGCGCTCGCGTAGTTTCCTCGGATCCTTTGGTGGCTCGCCTCCTAGCAGTGCCTCCATCGCCTTGTATGCATTGTGAAATGACGTCTCCATCCGGGTCGCGGCGCTCGAAGGAGGGACGGACTTTGGATCGCTTTGCACGATGGCGATGTCGTCACCCAGGAAATTAAACTCTTTTCGCGACTCAAATATGTAGGCGAGTGCGGGAACGAGGTCAGCAAGGTTTGATAGGGCTACGTCCATCCGGTCAAGCGCCCACTCCGGGACTTCATCGCCGACAGAGGCCGTGGCCCCGAGCTGCACAACGGTATCGATAAACTCCGGCGCATCGGCATCGAGCGCTTCCACCATATCCTCGACGAAGAGCGCTCCGGAGGTTAAGAGCCGTGGTGGTATGGGAACTGCGGTCAGCTGTTCTCCCCAGAAGTCGTTTGCAACTCCGAGGAGGCCGGTCAACGCGAGGAGCGTTACCGCAACCTCCTCTTCATCAGCACCGCCTCGTGGTTTGAAGGTAATCCGTCCCGCAGAGTACTGGTGCACGCCAGTCGAGTTGAATTCGCCGTAAATAGGCGACGGCTTGTCCCGACTGTTCCAACCGATCCAGCCCAACGTGCCGGTTGGAACATGCCACGAACGTCCAGCCAGCTTAGACGTCACCTGAATCTGCGGTATGAGGAGGACAGAAGGCTCGTCAGTCATAGTCCGGTGCTTTGTCGTCACGGTCTTCTGAGGAGTCGCGGAGCTCGCATGTGAGGGAGCCGGGCCAATCGCCGATCAAATCTGTGGTGGACCCGAGGGTGTGGACCCAAGGGTGTGTGGACCCGAGGGTGTGGACCCAAGGGTGTGTGGACCCGAAGGTGTAGACCCGACGGTGTGGACCTATGCAGCAATTCAGTTAGATCGAGTATTCCGTTGCTTCGCTGGCATCTGGCGGGGGTTGGCCGGCCAGTAGAGTGAGGAGGAGTAGCTCGTCTTTCATTCGGTCCTTGACTGTTCCTCCCAGCAAATTGGCTCCTTCGTAGCGCTGCGCGATATGGCGCAACTCTTCGGGAAGAGTGACCGCTACCTCACGCAGGCTCAGCAACTGATCCGAATCGGGGCCATACGTCTGGATCCTTGAAGCGTGCCATGTCCAGCGGTTCAGTACATCGGGCGCTTGTCGACCGCTGTGGCTAATTTCAATGCACCATTCGGTTCCAGACCACCTTACTCGTTTGAGGTGCGGTCCCGGACCGAGCATCACACCGAACGTCTTCCGAAGGGGAATGAAGTAGGCCCAGCTGTGCCACTCGGGTTTGAAGAGTCCGGTTACTCCACGATCGCTAATGACGAAATCCCCATTCGTACTCCAGATGAAATCCCAGCGAGCTCGGATCACAGCCGAACCGATCCGCTGTGCGTTGATGACGTAACCCGGGGTTACGTCGTAAGGGCTAGCGCCGCTCTCGCGGACGGTCTTTTCAATCTCGTATTCGAGGTCCGGGCCCCGAGCGATTAGCGTCGTGATGTACCAAGCAAGCCGGATCCAATCGTTCAACCTGAAGCGATCAGGTCCCAGCCTCATGAGATTGTCAACTGCCTGATGAATGTGTACTTCGCCACCTTTGAAGTAGGCGTCCCAATCCATGAATTTGCCGTATCCATAAATGCCTTTGGAGTAGCCGACACTCTCTGCCGAGGCCCAGAAGGTCCTGTTCTGCTCCTTAACTAGCACGCAGACAGGACGCTTTCGCAGCTTATCTGGCGTCGCCATCGGCGAGAAATAGCCAATGTGCGCGGCAGGGAGATGGTGGCGACGCCTTTGTACTGACATGGAGGCCATCTAAGCCTGAACGCAATGAAGGAAAGTGAGCGCCTGACTCCGTCGCGCTTTGGGAGGTAACCTGCCTATCTGTTGTTCGCCGGCGCGGGCACATCGGTTCGGGACCGTGAGGCACCACGTGCAATCCCGGGGCCCTGGAGCTGACGTACTGAGTGACCCCGTTAGTCCTGAGGCACTCAGCAATTCATCGACGCCGCTTTCGGGTGTATGTCGGCGTTCTTGCCAGCCGGCGGATACAGCTCCTAGTAGCCCACATCATCGGGGTAGGTATGTCGGGGCACCGCCGCCATCATATGTGGCACAGGCGTCAGGTCCGGTCGCAGCTGCCGGAGTCGAGTCTCAACTGATCCCCAGCTACCAGTAGCGACGACTGTTACTGGGCAGCCATGCTCCTGCGGACAATTCTTCTGACCCTGATTCTGGTGGCGGACGTGATAGTGGGCGTCATTGGGGAAGTCGGCCATAACCAGCTTCCAAGTGCCACGACGATGTTCGCGTGGGAGACTCAGAAAGTTCTCTGGCCGCACAGGCAGATAGACCTTGCCACCCTGGCGTCGAATGAGGAAGAGACGATCTAGTGGAGTCACCTCATCACTGGGCGGTTGGTGTTCGGCAACCCAGGCTCTGGCCTGGTCGCGGGTGCCAGGCCCCCATAGGTACTTCAGCGGATACGAGGTCGTGTCATACCGGGCATCGAACGCCTCGAGACCGCGTTGTTCAATGTCCGGGGCGAGAACTAAGAGGTAAGTCCATCCATCGTCCGGCGCCTGAGCCAGTTCGCTGGTGAAGATTGTCCTGAACTCGGCGCCGGTCCGGGCTGGCCAAGCATCGTTCCACGACAGCACCAGTGGATGGCGTTGAATGGGTGACGGATAGAGTCGGCCCTCGGGAGTCGTGAAGCCCCACAGGCGGTTGATGATCTCGGCCAGGTCATTGATGGAGCGAGACGAGTCGACCGGTGTGCCGAGGCGTTCGACACTGCCCCCGTGGGCGAAGTGGTTTCGCAAATCTCCAAACACAGCGAGCTGGACTCGCTTGTTGGTCTGACCATTGAGGACTCCGACTTGATGAGCCCACCTTAGGAGCGGGTCGAGCGTCAGAGGCATTTCAATCTTTACGCCCGGCGCAACCAACAGCCATCGGTCCGCGTGGCTTCCTCCAGCTCTGAACGCCTTCGCGAGCACGTCGAAGTCAGTGGTCTCAAAGATGTCAGCCACGCCGGCCTTGTCGACGATGGGGACCTCGCCGTCATGCAAATCGAGGAATCGCCGCCTCAGCGCATGCTCGAGCACTACCCAGGTTAGGTCATCGGTGGTCGTGAAGAGCTCGTAACAGAGCACGCCATAGCTGTGGAACAGGCGGATACGGTCGAAGCCGTTGCGGACCGATTCTGGGATGGACGTGTCCAAATCGGACCCGGCGACGGATTCCTGCTGGAACTGGGCGCCCGCTTCGGGCGCCAGGATCCCCATTGGCGACAACCCCAGCGATGTGAAGCGCAGCGAGCGCTCGTCAGGAGTGACTAACTCGGCGAAGGTCTGGATCTTCACGGAGTAAGTGTCCGACACAAATGAGGCGTTGACACTTTGCCCCGCCTGCGCCCGACTTCCGCTGCCCAGCACTCAGTACGACTGCTGGGACGGGGGATGGTGTTTGCGGGCATCGTGCATCGCCCAGCTGTAGTCGGACCACTGTCGGACGCGGTCGCGGCAAGTATCAATAGACAAGCCGAGATCGAGTAACAGGCATACGTCGAAAACGATTCGCCCAAACCGCTCCATCTCCCTGGGTTCTTCGCGACCAAAGCCCCGACGCGGCTGTCCGCGGTGGGTATATCTATTACGCATGTTCTTGATGTCATCGGCCCAGTCCGGCCGTAGCGCGAGCAGGTCATCCAACACCGGTTCGACTCTTTCTTGAAGGTCGTGTAGGCGCTCGGCCAGGCTCGGCTCATTAGCGAACATCAAGACCTCGGCCAGCCACTTCTTAAGGTCCCGATCTTCTTCCTCGTTGAAGCGTGCGCGAACTGCCCGCCGTCGCTCACGGAATACTTTCGCCGGCCACCGCTCTTTCTCAAAGGCGGACCGGTGGTACGCCTCCAGGGACTGCGCTACGAGTTGAAGGGTGGTATCGAGATACTGCGGTGCCCCATACAACAGGCTGACCATGAGGTCGATCGAATCCCTATTTTTCTTGAGTACATCAAGCCATCGCGTAAGACCCTCGGCAAACGTCGGTGCGAGATCAGAGCCAAACAGTCTGCTGTTGCCTACTCGGGAGTCCGCGTCCGCCGCGCTCGCTTTGCGCCACCGGCGGCGCCACTCCAGTGGTTTCTGATCGGTTTGGACACGGAGATAGGCAGCTGTGACCGTAACTGGCTGCTGAACACCCCATGCCACCAGTTCCTGTAAGGGCACAACATGCCTCGCAACGATCTCCGCGGTCGATAAAGCTTTGCGGAACTGCCAACGAATATCAGCGCCGTACTTCACGGTGTGGCCGTCCTTAAGTGACCAGCCATGTAGGACCGAACAGCGGACCATCACATCGGTCCCGTCCGGGAGCCGCCCCTCAAGGGGGGGTTGGCCCGGGTATGTGAGTTCAAGCTCGTTCTTTCCTGGTTCCCCGTATCGACTGCCGCCGACTCTGATCCCTCGCGCAGGCACCCATTCCGTGAGGTGGTCCATGACGACGGTGGTTTCAGCGAAGGCCGCTTCGGCAAGGTCCAAGTGCCCTCCAACCAATGCGTCATCGACTGCAAACCAGGTTGCCATGGGCCAATCACGAATTGAGGAGACCCCCAGCAGCGTTAGCTCAAAACCGCCTCGACTTCGGCCGTGGATGACGGGGAAATCCTGCTCACTACCGTCGGCGGGAAGCAACGGCGCGTCAAGTTCGAGTTCCAGGATCGGGCTGTTGAGATCCAGATGACCTGTCACTTGTCTGCCTGGGTCTGACGGTAGCCACCACAGTCCCGAGTATTCGGTCTCCTCGCTCACAGCTCAGGAAAAGCGTAGTAGCAGTTCGGCCGCTCCGGGATTCCGCACCGTACGAGCGGAACGATCACGCCTCCGCCACGATGTCAATCGCGCTCGACTCGGCGCGGTGTTGGTCGCCCTCCTGAAAGGCGGGCATCTCAAGGAGCGCTCGGCCGGTATCGGGACCCTCGCCACTGGTTTGGCACCTAACGTGATCGCCGCGGGCGGCATGCAGGCCATGGCAGGAGTGGGTAATGGGTTCGACAATGTGGCCACTCCGACCCTCATCCAACGCCTCGTGCCGCCAGCGATGCTCGGCCGGGTGTTCGGCCTGTTTGGAACAGCCGCTTTCGCCGGGAGTACGCTCGCCTATGTACTGGCTGGGGTCCTCCTCGATGCCACCTCGCCGAGGGCCACCTTCATTGTCGGGGGCGTCGGAGCTATCGCCTCGGTGCTCGTGATCGGGCCGCTGCTCTGGAGGGCGATACACCAGATATCTGCAGCGCCGTCCGCGCCGCATCACGATTCGCCGTGACGGACTGCTCCATGATGCTCGCCAAGGTTGGTCGCCCGGTCAGCTCATCGGAAACCCGTCAAGGCTTCAGTACTCGGCCCGATTTACGTCAGTTTCGAGTTCGCCGTGGCTGTATATCCAGTCGGAGGCACGTCAAGACATCGCCTTCCACCCTCCCGTGGGGCCCACGGCGCTGGTCGCGAGGCTGACAACCCGGGCAGCGCGGTAACGTGCGCATGTGATCGAGTGTTCGCTCTGTTCGGGCGTCGCATGGCGCGTCGCGCAGGGCCTTTATTGGTCCACCGTGCTCAACCGCGACCAGCGCCTGCTGGGCAAAAGCATGCTTGTGTTGAACCGACATTCAGAAGACGTGACTGGCCTGACCGACGACGAATGGCTGTCTCTGCGTCGGGACCTAGCGGCGACTAAGCGCGCGCTAGACGAGCTTCTCCAACCGGATCACTACAACCTTCTGTTTCTAATGAACGTCGACCGCCATGTCCACCTTCACATATGGCCGCGCTACCGTTCGCGACGGACGTGGCAAGGAATGGACTACGAGGATCCTGACTTCGGGTCACAATGCAACGCCTCGCCACGCACGATGAAGGACGAGGATCTAGAGCAGCTTCGCACGGCACTCCACGAGCGCCTGCGGTAGCCCGGAACGCGGTAAGTTCGTAAGGTGGAGTCCCCGGGGCTGCGGCAGCTATTGCTGGAGACCATCGCCGCCGCGCGCGAACGTGAGCACGAGTTCCTGGCTCTGTGCGACGACTCGCCGCCTGAGCCCGGGCTGTGGACGGTCAAGGACCACCTCGCACATCTGACGGCATGGCGCATCAACGTGGCGCAGCTGCTGGATTCAGGGCGCACCGGGCCCGAAGCCCCGAGAATGGATGAAGACGTGCAGGCGTCGAATGCGCGCGTCTATGCGGCCAACAAGGACAAGACCGCTGACGTGGTCAAATCGAATGCGCGGGCGGCGTACGACAGGCTGGAGGCTGCGATCGCAGCCTGCTCTGACGAGGATCTGCTCAAACCACACCCGCGCCCGCGGTCCGCGGGAGTGGCTCTGTGGCAGACGGTCCCGGGCCACGTCCACCACCTGGCCGAGCACCTTATGTTCTGGCACCTAGAGCAGGGCAACGAGGAGGCTGCGGAAGCAGCGCAGCTGTGGGTCCACGGCCTGGACCGGGCCCAGTTTCCCGAGCCCAAATCGGTGGCCGCTTCTACGTACGACCTCGGCTGCTTCTACGTGCACATCGGACACGAGGACGAAGCGCTGCTTCGCTTCAAGCTCGCGTTCGAGCTGGACCCGTCGCTGAAGAAGCTTGCACAGACTGATCCCGGCCTGGAACGGATCCGCAAGCACCCGGAGCTAGCGGCCCTTATCGCTCCGTAGACGCCTTCCACATCCACGGGGTCCGAGTCCGCCCCCCGCGGCTCGCTAGATCGATGTTTTTAGGTCGAGGTGCCTCGATGTTCGCAGGGCGCACCCGAGCATCAACTCATCTGACGCACCCGACGACTGGACAGCATGAGCACACAGGTAAAGGCGAGGACAGCGGCGATCACGCCGAACAGGGCGGTGGGATAGACCTGCGCCATTGCACCAGCAAACAAATACGACACGGTTCCCATGCTGAAGCCAGCAGCCATGTCGACTGAAATGATGCGTCCGAGCAGATCGCCAGGAATTGCTCGCTGTATCCAGCTAATACCGAACACTCCCTCGAAGCCGATGGCGGC
>PNAG01000001.1 GCA_003169845.1 Candidatus Dormiibacterota bacterium
CGGATCATCAAGGAGCGCATGACGATCAGTGACCCGCACACGGTCACCTCGGCTTCGCTGATCAACGCGCGCCCGGTGGTCGCCGCGATCAAGGAGTTCTTCGGCTCCAGCCAGCTGTCGCAGTTCATGGACCAGCACAACCCGCTGTCCGAGCTCACGCACAAGCGCCGCCTGTCGGCGCTCGGTCCAGGCGGGCTCTCCCGCGAGCGGGCCGGGTTCGACGTGCGCGACGTTCACCACAGCCACTACGGGCGCATCTGCCCGATCGAGACTCCTGAAGGTCCGAACATCGGCCTGATCGGCAACCTCGCGACCTACGCGAAGGTGAACGAGTTCGGCTTCGTCGAAACTCCGTTCCGCCGCGTCTACAACCGCATGTCGGTCAGCGAAGAAGCCACCGGGCGGCTGACCGGTCGCACCCTGCGCCGCCCGGCGCTGGGCCCGAACGGAAAGGAGATCTCTCCTGTCAACACGGTGCTGGACGCCAAAGAGGTCCAGAAGCTGATCAAGGCCCACGCGGCCGGGGTCGACATCGTCCCCTGGGTCTCGACCGAGATCGAGTACCTGTCCGCCGACGAGGAGGACATGTTCGGAATCGCCCAGGCCAACGCAGCCCTCACGCCTGAGGGCGGGTTCGTGGACGCCCGCGTCCCGTCACGCGCCAGGGGCGACTTCAAGATCGAAGACGTGGCGAACATCCAGTACATGGACATCTCGCCGAAGCAGATCGTCTCGGTGGCGACCGCAATGATTCCGTTCCTCGAGCACGACGACGCCGGCCGCGCCCTGATGGGCGCCAACATGCAGCGCCAGGCGGTGCCCCTGCTGGTCACCGACGCGCCGCTGGTCGGGACGGGAGTGGAGTACTACGCGGCGAAGGACTCGGGCGAGATGATCGTCGCCGACGTCGCCGGCGTGGTCGTCGACGTTGCGCACCCGAAAGACCTCAAGACGGTTCACGCGACCCCGGTCTTCGAGATCGTGGTCAAGCCGGACGGCGGAGGCGCCGACCGGCACTATCCGCTGCAGAAGTTCGCGCGCTCCAACCAGGGCACCTGCCTGAACCACAAGGTCAAGGTCAAGGCCGGACAGCACGTCACCAACGGCGACGTGCTCGCCGATGGCCCCGCGATCGACGACGGGGAGATGGCGCTCGGCCGCAACGTGCTGGTCGCGTTCATGCCCTGGGAGGGCTACAACTTCGAAGACGCGATCCTACTTTCGGAGCGCGTCGTCAAAGAGGACATGTACACCTCGATCCACATCGAGGAATACGAGTCAGAGGCCCGCGAGACGAAGCTGGGCCCTGAGGAGATCACCCGCGACATTCCGAACGTCGCCGACGACGCGCTGCGCAACCTCGACGAGCGCGGCATCGTCTACATCGGCGCCGAGGTCGGGCAGGGCGACATCCTCGTGGGCAAGATCACGCCCAAGGGCGAGACCGAGCTCTCGGCCGAGGAGCGGTTGCTCCGCGCCATCTTCGGTGAGAAGGCGCGCGAGGTCCGTGACTCGAGCCTCCGCGTGCCGCACGGCGAGCGCGGCATCGTGGTCGACGTCAAGGTTTTCTCCCGCGACAACAAGGACGAGCTGGGCCCTGGCATCAACGAGATGGTCCGGGTCTACATCGCACAGAAGCGAAAGATCTCGGCCGGCGACAAGATGGCCGGCCGCCACGGAAACAAGGGTGTGGTCAGCCGGATCATGCCCTCCGAGGACATGCCGTACCTGCCGGACGGCACCCCGGTCGACATCGTGCTCAACCCGCTGGGCGTGCCGAGCCGCATGAACCTCGGCCAGGTGCTGGAGACTCACCTCGGGTGGGTCGCGGCGACGCTCGGCATCAAGGTCGCGACGCCCGTGTTCGACGGCGCTCCGATGGAGACCATCGTGGCCGAGCTCAAGCGCGCGGGCCTGCCGGAAGACGGCAAGGTCCGGCTGCGCGACGGCCGCACCGGCGAAGAGTTCGACGAGCCGGTGACGGTGGGCATGATCTACATGCTCAAGCTGGCCCACCTGGTCGAAGACAAGATCCACGCCCGGTCGACGGGCCCCTACAGCCTGGTCACCCAGCAGCCNNATGGAGGTGTGGGCGCTCGAGGCTTACGGCGCCGCGCACGTCCTGCAGGAGATCCTGACCGTCAAGTCGGACGACATCGTCGGCCGCGTCAAGGCCTACGAGGCGATCGTCAAGGGCGACAACACGCTCGAAGCCGGCATCCCGGAATCGTTCCGCGTGCTGGTCAAGGAGCTGGAGGGACTCGCGCTCGGGGTCGAGATCCTGAGCGAGGACGAACGCCAGATCGTGTTGTCAGAGGAAGACATCCCCGAGATCCCGCTGGACCTCGGCATCAGCCTCGAGCGCGAAGAGCTCGGGGAAGACTCTGCCGAATGATCGACAGAGTCACTTTCAATCAAGGTGGAGTCCTCGCGAAATCAAAGATTTCGCGAGGTTCGGCTGAGTAAGAGATAAGGAAGAGAACTTGCTGAAGCTAGAGAACTTCGATGCACTGAAGCTTTCGTTGGCGTCGCCCGACACGATCATGTCCTGGTCGCACGGCGAGGTCACGAAGCCCGAGACCATCAACTACCGCACGCTCCGCCCGGAGCGCGACGGCCTTTTCTGCGAGCGCATCTTCGGCCCGACGCGGGACTGGGAATGCCACTGCGGAAAGTACAAGCGGTACCGCTACAAGGGCATCATCTGCGACAAGTGCGGCGTCGAGGTGACCCGCTCGAAGGTGCGCCGCGAGCGCATGGGCCATATCAAGCTGGCCTCGCCGGTGAGCCACGTCTGGTACTTCAAGGGCATCCCGAGCCGGATGGGCCTGCTGCTCGACATGTCCCCGCGCAACCTCGAGAAGATCCTCTACTTCGCCAACTACATCGTCACGGACGTCCACGAAGAGGCCCGCAAGGACATGCTCGCGACCCTCAACATGGATAAGGACGAGCGTGCGATCCGCCTGCGGGGCGACATCGACGCGAAGTCCAAGGAGCTCCGCGCGGAGCACGAAGGCAGGTCGAAGAAGCTCAAGGGCGAGGTCGACGCGGAGGTCGGGAAGCTCGAAGAAGAGCTGCAGGGAGCGGTCGACGAGCTGACCACGCAGGGCAAGAAGGCGACCGAGGCGATCAAGGCCGGCATCGGCACCAAGGCGCGCAAGACGCTTTCGGTCGGGCTGAACGGCGACGAGGAGGTCGTCGTCGAGAAGGGCGAGCTCATGTCGCGCGAGACGTCGCGTGCCGTGCTCGGCAAGGTCCAGGAGAAGATCGAGAAGCTCGAGGCCAACACCAAGGTCGCCCAGAAGCGGGCGAAGGAAAGGCTGGACACGGACCGCAAGGCCCTCGAGGCGCAGATCGAAGGCGCCACGAAGACGCAGCGCGAAGGCATCCAGGGCGAGCTGGAGGCCCTGCAGCAGGAGATCGAGGCAACACGCACCGACCTCGAGGCGTTGCACCCCAAGCAGATCCTCACCGACACGCAGTTCCGCGACTACTCGGAGCGCTTCGGCCGCACCTTCAAGGCGGGCATCGGCGCCGAGGCCGTTCGTGAGCTGCTCTCGCGCATCGAGCTGACGTCCGAGATGTACCGCCTCCGCGAGGAGTCGAAGTCGTCGAGCGGCCAGCGCAAGCAGAAGGCGATCAAGCGTTTGAAGGTCGTCGAGGACTTCCGGAAGTCGAACTCCAGCCCGACGTGGATGGTGCTCGAGGTGCTGCCGGTCATCCCGCCCGAGCTGCGCCCCATGGTCCAGCTGGACGGCGGCCGCTTCGCCACCTCAGACCTGAACGACCTGTACCGCCGCGTGATCAACCGCAA
>PNAG01000008.1 GCA_003169845.1 Candidatus Dormiibacterota bacterium
GCTGAGCCGCCTTCAACAACCCTGTCGGAAACACGACTTAGTCGGGTGTGCGCGGGGCCGCGGCCGCGAGAAACTGCACGAGGCGCGCACCGGATGGCGCGTCAGGACGATTGGTTACAAAGTAGGGCCGGACAATCTCAAGCACGTTGGTGGCGATTTCGTCTAACTCCGACGCGGTCACCAGCAAGCCACTGCTTTGCACCCGACTCCAGGTCCCGCCGCCGCCTGACAAATACGACGCGACGATTGATACCGCGTCCTTAAGCACCATCCGACTCAGCTGCGCAGCCGCTGCCTTCCGATCGCTCGAATCAGTTCCGCTTTCCCAGCTGAACTCCTGCACCTGAGCACGCCACCGACGTTCGCGTCCGTCATCCGAAGGGATCTCTTCGATTAGCCCCCACTTGGAGAGCTTCCGGAGGTGGTAACTGCAGGCGGACGGGCTCGCGCCGGCTACCTGCGCACACTCGGTAGCGGTCGCTGCGCCGTGGAGCTGCAGGTGATTGAGGATCTTGAATCGTCCCGGGTGGGCCAGAGCCTTCATCGAATCCGGATCCGTAAGAGAGGCACTTGTGAAAGACATATTTCGAAACTTATCTTTCACATCGGCGCTTGTCAAGTGGGTGCCAATTGCGGCGAGCGGGACGCGGGGACCTTGAGACCTACTTCAAGTGGTCGGCTTCAGGCAGCGGGTGGATGGTTTGACAAACATCCGCCGGCCAGTTCGCCCGGTCGAGCCGGCGCGGGGGCGGCTCGTCGATCACACGTCTCGAGTTTTGCCGCCCTACAACGCTCGGGCAGCGTGATGGGAGTTGACCGACCATGGTTAACGGGACAGGGTCGACCAAGCCTCAGAATTTGGGGGTGTTAGACGCGCGGTGCGTTCGCGAGCGGTCGTCCTTCCCCCGCCAGTCAGGAAGCCCAGGACAACCGCGAAAATAGCCGCGATTCGACGCGCTTTCACTATGGCTATCAAGTCGGTTAATGGTGGCCCTTCACGCAACCAGATGGAGGACGCCAATACGAAATGGACCACAAGGAGCTCCGTCGTCAGTCCGCATGATGTACAACCAGATCGAGGACGAGTAAAGCCTCGCAACCGGTAAACAACCCGGGCCGGGTCCCTGGCGGGCCCGGCCCTTTTTGTTGCTCGAAGCAGGCAGTTAGGAGCCCGGCCGATTCCGCACGTTTGGCGCCAACGGATCCCTCAGAGTCCGCTCTTCTCTTCGGGCTACTGGTCGCTTTCTGCCTGGCGGACGCGCTGGCTCAGGACCTGTAGCAGCCGGTAGGTAACCTCCGGGTGCTCCTTGAGGAACGGCTTGAAGTTCCACTCCGGGATGGTCGCCAGGGAGACGTCGGTGTCGGCCTTGATGTTCGCGCTGCGGCCTTCGTGGTCCAAAAGCGCCATTTCACCGAACGAGTCTCCAGGTCCAAGCTTTCGCGACTTGCCCTGGACCGTCGACACCGTAACCGTGCCATCGAGGATGACCATGAACCCGACGCCGTTCTCGCCTTTGACGACGATCTCATGGCCGGCCGGATGCTTGACGATCTTCATCTGCTTCTCGAGCGTGCGGAGCTCTGATTCGGGCAGACCCTGGAAAAGCTTCGCCTGCTTGATGTCGACCACGCTCAGATACTAACGCCCGGCCTTTTTGTCGTCCAGAAATTCCTGGTATCTGCGATAGGCGTCCTGCTTGCGGCTGTCGACGATCTTGGTGTAACCCGCCAGCGTGTTCAGGTTGGCGTGTCCGAGCACCTCCTGGACCAGCCGGACGTCACCCCCGGTCACCTCCAGCAGGGTCGTGGCTGCCGTGTGGCGCGCCACGTGCGGTGACTTGAACGACCAGGCGCCGAGCTGCACCCGCAGCTTGCGCACGATGAAGCGTGCGCCGGCGGAGGTCAGGCGGCGTGCGCGATCGTCCGCGGCGGAGCGATCGAAGTTGACGAACAACGCCATGCAGGCGTCTTCGCGTACGGCCAGGTAGTCCTCGAGCGCCTCTCGCGCGTCGGTGGTCAGGTAAACGGAGCGCTGCTTGGAGCCCTTGCCGGTCACGACCAGGCGGATTCCAGTTCGTGGGATGTCCGTGCGATCGAGCGCGAGAGCTTCGGAGATCCGGCAGCCGGTGCTGATCAAGAACTGGACGAGCGCGCGATCGCGCTTTTCGTGAGGGGTCTGTCGCGGCAGGGCGCCGAGCAGACGAGTGAGCTCGTCCGGGTCGATCGGCTTGGGCAATCGCTGCTCGAGCTTGGGCAGCGTGATCCCGTTCGACAGGTCGCGCTCGATCAGGCCTTCTTTCGCGATCCAGCGCAGCCAGGAGCGGACGGCGACGAGAGCTCGCGCGCGTGAAGCCGGACTCTTCAAACGGCCCGCGAGGTGCCGCTGATACGCGCGCAGGTCGTCGTGGCGCAGGTCCTCGACTGAGAGCGAATGGTTGTTGGCGGCCAGAAAACCGATCAGCTTGTTGAGCTCGGACGAATAGGCCCTGACCGTGTTCGGACTGCGGTTCGCTTCGAACTGAAGCCAGCCGAGATATTCAGTGGCGGCGGCCTGCAGATCGAGTGCCATGTCGAGGCCGTCTGCATGTTGCCATACTCGTAGGAGGTGGGGGCTCTTCGCATATACGGTTCCAGCGAGGAGCTGGAGCCTCGACGCGACGAATTCGGCTTCGATCCTGAGTTCACCGAGAGACTCCAGGGCGTCGCGCTCTGGTTCTATCGCAAGTACTGGCGGGTCGAGGTCGATGGAATTCAGAACGTGCCGGCTCGGGGTCGCGCCCTGCTGGTGGCCAACCACGCGGGCATCGTTCCCTACGACGGGGCGATGATCCGCACTGCGATCATCGCCGAGCACCCGCAGCCGCGGCACGCCCGCATGCTCGTCGTCGACTGGGCCTTCGCGTTGCCCTTCACAAACATGCTGCTCGTGAAGACCGGCAACGTGCTCGCGCATCCGGACAACGCGACGGCCTTGCTCGAACGCGACGAGCTCGTCGGAGTTTTTCCGGAGGGAGTCAAGGGCGCGGCAAAGCGCTACCGAGATCGCTACCGCGTGCGCCGGTTGGGGCGTGGAGGTTTCGTGCAAGTTGCGCTACGCACGGGATCTCCAATCATCCCTGTTGCCGTGGTCGGGTCAGAGGAGATCCACCCGGTGTTGTTCGACCTGCAGCCGCTGGCCAGGCTGTTGGGACTTCCCACCATTCCCATTACTCCAACGCTGCCTTGGCTGGGGCTGGCGGGACTGATTCCGCTGCCCTCGAAGTGGTTCATCGCCTTCGGCAAGCCGATCGATGTTTCGGGTTTCGGACCGGAGGGCGCAAATGATGCGCGGCTCGTGCTCGAGCTGACCGAAGAGGTTCGCAGCTGGATACAGGAGACTCTGCACCAGCTCCTGCCGCGACGAAGGACGATTTTCTTCTAGCCGGCTCGGTTCCAGGGGATCGCTGTCACACTGTGCCGATGCTTCAGAAATCGATCGCCGCCCTGGCCGCAATCATCATCCTGGTCGCATGCGGCGGCACCCCGTCCGGCTCGGCATCGGGTCCGTCGGCTTCCAGCGTTTCGGTACAGCCAGGCGATGTTCCTAGCGCTATGCACAAGTGCGACCTGTCAGGCGACATCGACAGCTTCCTGAGCAAGTCGAAAACGAAAGATCCGAACACGTACACCTCCACCAAGAGCGAGTGGGACGCTGCCAAGCAGCAGGGCGCGACCGCCGCTTACGCGGCGTTTTACGCGGACAGCACCGCGAACTGCACGAGCATCGAGTCGAACTCATCGGACATCAGCACCGCGACGTACAAGCTCGTCGTCAACTTCGTCATCCAGTTCAAGGACGAGGCAAGCGCCAGCAAGGGCTACACGAGCGAATCGATCTTTGGTTTCAGCGCCTCCTCGCTGAAGAGCGGAGGCGCGCCGGTCGTGGAAGGCACCAACACGGGCCTGACGGCCAACTCGATCGTGCTGAGCATCTCCGTCGCGAGCCAGTCGTTCTACGTGGCCGTGTGGCAGAACAAGGCGTTCATGGTCATCCTCGCGATCCTCAACATCGACACGGCGACGAGCAAAAAGGTTGCGGTCGCGGAGAACGGCAGGATCAAGTAGACGGCGCGGCGGGTCGCTCCCGCTAGAATTGCCCGGCCGATCGCAAACGCTCGCCACGTCCCACACCGCACTCGGCGCCGGCGGGGCTCCGTGCCCCCGCTTCGCACAGCGCTCGTTCTCGCGCTTGTGGTTGCGCTTGCCTTCGCAGTGGTCAGGTTGGTCGATTCGACCGGCGTTGTGGTCGCCACCGCGACCAAGCTCAACCCGGCGCCGGCCCCCTCGTCCGTGGCGAATCACATGCTGCTTCCCGACCTCGAGTCCGGCGCGTGCATGAGCCTGGCGCCGGCGCGCGCCGGCTCGGGCCAGACGGTTTTCATAGACGCGGGTCACGGAGGGCTGGACCCCGGCGTGGTGGCGGGAGGCGGCAAGGCATTGGAGAAGGACGCCACGCTGGGGGTGGCCACCCGGCTGAGCGACCTGCTCCGTGCGGCGGGTTACCGCGTGGTGATGGCGCGGACGCAAGACACGACAGTGATCAAGCTTTCGGCGTCCGATTCGGTTTACGCGTCGCTCACGGCAGACGCCGAGCATCGAGACCTGGCCGCACGGGCCGCGTGCGCGAACGCCGCCGGGGCAGCCGCTCTGGTGTCCATCCATTTCGACGCCTTTGCCGACCCCACGGTCGGCGGCACGGAGACCTTTTACGACGCGGCGCGGACCTTCGCGGCGGCCAATCGCCGGCTCGCCACCGATTTGCAATCGGCGCTGGTTGCAGCCCTCGGAACGGCGGACCGAGGTGTATGGACCGACGACCAGCTGGCCGCTCCGACTCTCACGAGCTCAGGCAGCAACTACAACCACCTGATCGAGCTCGGACCGATGTCGGCAGGCTGGGTCGACCAGCCCAGCCAGATGGCCGGGGCGCTGGTCGAGCCGCTCTTCCTGACCAATCCCACCGAAGCCCGGGTCGCCGAGGACCCGGCTGGACAGCAGATCATCGCGGTAGCGCTCGAGGCCGGCCTGGTGAAGTTCCTGACCACCGCCTGACGGGCGCGATGGTGCGCCTGGCAAGAATCGAACTTGCTGCCTCTTGCTCCGCAGGCAAGCGCTCTATCCGGTGAGCTACAGGCGCGAGGGGTTCAGTTTAGGTGAGCATCAACCGCCGCCGTGGCGGCCTTGAACGTGGCGGCGTCGAGGTTGCCGCCCACGACGAGCGCAACGAAAACCGACTTTTGCCAGCACGCCAGTTGCGCGGGCGGGCGATTGAACGTCCACGAGCTGAGGCCGAGCCCGGTGCCGGTCCCACTCGTGACGCCGGCTGGAAGCTCCCCCGGTGTCGGAGGCATGAAACCGAAAATGCCGGCATTCCAGGCGCGATCCGTCTGCCCGGGATCCGAGAACACCGCGACAAAGGCCGCGATCGATTTGGCGCTGGAGGTCGTCGCCAGCTCGGCGTTGCAGGCGGCGGGCGTCGAGGTGTAGAGCGAGATCGCGCCGTCGGTCGCGCCGGCAAGGCGAAGCTGCTCCCACTGCGCGCCGACGCGGGCCGCGAGGTTGGCGTCCGCGTGAGCAAGCGTGCTGATGTAGACATCGATCGGGCCTGAGCCCAGGCAGGGGCTTAACCCGGCCGGAACATCACCAGACTGAAGGACGGTTTCCGTAGGTACTGTGTGCGGGGTCGGACTTGGCGACGGGCTGACCACGGGAGTAGGAGTGTTCGTCTGGCACGCGGCCATCAGGATGCTCAGACCGAGTACCGCGATGAGCCGGTCCACGAAGCGCGCAGTTTAGACTGCAAAGGCCACATCGCGCCTGTAGCTCACCGGATAGAGCGTTCGGCTCCGGACCGAAAGGCAGCAGGTTCAATTCCTGCCAGGCGCACCAAAACCCGTATTCGAAACTCCGCTATTGGCCGCCGGCAGCGACCGAAATTGGGCCGCCGGGTCACAGCCGATCATGGCCTGCGCCACACGCACGCGACGCTGCTCCTCGAGGAAGAGTCTTTCGCCGCCCACTTGCTCGGGGCTTCGATCCTCGTTATCTCCCTGCCCTGTTTCTGCTCTACGCAGCCGGCATCGGGGCCGTCGCAGGCGGCAACTATGAAGCCCTACACGCGATCCTCCTACGGACATTCGTCAGGGAGTACAAACACGACACTCCCCTCGGCGCATGGCTCTTTCCGGGCGCGGTACTCGAACTCGGGGCAGCGCGGCTGCTGGTCGGCTTCGAGAGGGACCACACGCCGCTTAGTCACTACCTTGAATCCGCGATTCGCGGGTCACTGAAAGGGGTCGTGGCTGACGATCGCGAATATCTCGAAGCCTTCGACCGCTTCGAGTATCTAGCCTCCCTTGTGTATGCGGATCAGGCCGCCCTTCAGGGCGAGGGAGTTGGGTGGGCGCCGATTGGCTGCTTCGGGTGGCGTCGTGGCATCGTGACGATCGTCGACCGAGAGATTCAAAACGAAGGCCAATCGTGGCCGGCGTTCAGGCTTTTCGGCGGCTCTGGATTTGATCGACTCAATGCGAGCCGCGACGTGGTGGCTAGGTTGACTCCAGGCTTCTGGGGATAACACAGCCCAGACAGCGCCGACCGTTTAGATGGTGCCGCTCTCGCCCGGCGTCTGCTTAGGCTTCTGCGGGCCGGGGTACGGATCTGTTCGGTTGAGCTCAGCGAACCGCCGCTTATGTATCTCGAAGGTGGAATCGCGACTCGGAAGTAGCTCACGCCAGTGGCGCAGCCACATCTCTCTACGCCCTTGGTCAACGACGTCGAAGTAAGCCTTGGCCGTCTGGAGGGACGCCTCTCGGTAGTGATCCGAGGTGCTCGGAGGGACGGCGACTGCCCGCCTGTACTCCCGCTCGCAAGCGAAGTAGAGTTCGAACGCGACGTCTGCACCTCGCCGTCCGGCGACCAGGCTCAGCTTGCCCTGAGCGCGATCAATTTCCACCAGGTGCTGGCGTACGAGTTCTGCGCGGTCGCCCCACTCGCCGGTACGCTCGGCCATCTCCTTTCCCGAGGTCCAGAGCTGACCCATGGGCAGGCTGGAGCGGTCAAGCGCATCGAGCAGTTCGACGTATGCGTCCAGAACCTGCTGTCTTCGCCAGGTCCACGCGCCGGCCAGGGTTGTGAGGGCCCAGCCGAGGATCAAGCTGAACAGGCCGACGAGGACGGTTATCAGGTCAGGCATCTTAGTGGTGGATCGAGCTGCAAACGCCTGCGATCAAGAGCACCGCAGCAACCGCCACAAACAGCACTACAACGGTCACGCACGTCGTGCGTGTGACGCACCCGACAGTCTGAGGGCGTCCAGTGGGCTGACCAGCTTGCCGCATCGACACCGGCTGATATGGCACTGGCTGATACGGCACCCAACGCTGCCCGTCCCAATAGAACTTGCCGTCGGGGGAGACCTGGGGCGGTGGTGGCGGGCCGCTCATGGCGGCAGGGTATCAGCGGCCGGTCGGGATTACCCCTTGACGATGACGTGCCAGTTGCACTCCGAGTTCATTTGGAGGTAATAGGTTCCGCCCTGGTGCTCGTTGGTCGTGTCCGAGCCCTTGGCTCCGAGCTCGTTAACGGCAACATCGCCGAGGGACCCATCGGAGTTGTAGACATAGACCTGGAAGTTGCCGTTGCCTCCGGCGCCTGAATCGGCTGCGCGGGCATCATCGCTTTGATCAGCGACGGCCGCCTCTGCGACTCGGCCACAGGAAGAACGTTACTCGGGTCTAAACTGCGCGCAGGGTCCGGCCACGGGCGAGGCGCCGGACCCCATGGCCTCGCCCGAGGAGAACCCGGTCGACTCTCGCTGAGATGAGCGTTGCGGCGATCGCGTTCCGACCTGTGCTGCTTCTGCGCGCCCGTGAGCTCTGCGGCCGGCGCGCTGACGTCGATGCCGAGGACCTGGTCGGGGTCGCGCTGCTCGCGCTGGTCGCTAAGCCGCCAACCCCAAGACGCCGGCGCAGCTCCACCGCTGGCTCCGCACGGTGCTGAGAAACCAGGCCGCGCGAGCCTACCGCAACCTGCACGGGGCGACTTTCGTGAGCTACGAGGTCATCCAAGATGCGGCGACGCGCCGGCGGAGCGGGGAGTAGGCGCCTCGCCGTTCGACCCTACAAGTCTGGATGAACGATCCGGAGCGGAAATTCGCTTGCGATCGTCTGGAAGTCCGAAAGGTTCGCGGTCGCGATCGGGAGCGGAGCGGGATTCTGGGCCAAGGCGCACGCAGCAATCCACATGTCGTTGACGCCTTCCCCTTTCAGTCGGCTGCGGAAGCGAGCGAAGAGTTGCGCGTAGACGGTTGTCACGGCGTCGGACGCGGGGAGCACGACGAGTTGCCTGATGCGTTCCTCCAACTGGCTGCGCCGGACCTCACCGAACTTCGCGATCAGCGCGCCGGCCCGTACCTCGGCGACCGTGACGAACGAAATCGCGAGCATGTGACCGTCAACTAGCGCCTCCCATTCCCGATAGCGCGAACGCGGCTTGCTCCACATCACCATCGAGAGCACGTCGGTGTCGATGACGAGCGGGCCCTCGGGAACGTCAGCCGGCGTCACGTCTCAGCGCGGCGAAGAAAGCCTCGATCTCCTCGGGCGTGGCGTCGGGGACCTTCAGCGCGGAGAGCGATTGCGACCGGCCGCCAAGACCCTGCTCGATCGCTAGCTCGGGCACGGTCCGGCCGCGCCAGAACTCGGCGGCTCCCGAGTCGAGGATCAACTGTTGAGGTCGCTCAATCCGACGCAACTTCACGGACCGCGCCACCAGAGTTTCGCGGTCATAGGCAACCTCGCCCTCGAAAGAAGCCTCCTGGCGCAACGCGTCTTGGATTTGGTCAGCGAGCTCGTCGTCGAACTTGACCTCGATAGCATGCCGCGCGGCGGTTCGGAGACGAGCCGTGTGATGCTCGAAGTCTGCCTCGACCAGGACCCCGACCAACGACCCCGGCGCCGGAGTTGGCTCGGGCTCGAGCACCCTGCGCAAGCGCTCGCGCGCGGCGAGATCCAGAACGACAGGCGGGCGCTGCTTTCGAGGGCTGGCCTCCTCAAGCACTAGCGCCTCGTAGCGCGTGCCGACGCCGAGGTCCTCCGTAAGTTGGACCAGCGACCGGATCACGTCGCGGGGGCCATCGGTTTCCCCGGCCGCGGACGCCAGCGTCTGTTCAAGGGCGGTTTCGGCTAGGCTCTCGGCGCTCAGGCCGAGACCCTCTTCATCGCTAGTCGTCAGGTCGGGAAGCTCGAGGACGCCGACGACGCTGCCCGGCTCGACGGCAACTAAGCGCAGTCGCGTGGCCCTTTCGATCAAGCGCTCTCGCCGCCCCTTTGCCTTCACGTTACGGCCGACGATGTGGCCGCAAGCCCGCGCGAGCGTGCGTTCGACGCCGATGACGAGCTCCGCGAAATCTCGAGCAGCAAACTCGCCGAGCTTCGCCCGTTCGCCCGTAAGACTGACCCGGATCACCCGTCCCATGGGCAGCTATCCTCCCTCACTTGCGACCACCTGGCAACCGGCGAGCGTAGAGCGACCCAAAGCGCCCCTGCCATCATGCTAGGGCGGTGATTCGCGACGGCCTGCCGGTCTGGTTCTTTTGGGAGGACTCGAGCGACGAACTCCTGCCCCGAAAGATGAGCCTTGAGGAAGCTTTCGAGGTACGTCCGCCGCCTCCCATCGGTTTGGTTCACGTTGCCCCGGTAACCTTCCATCAAGAGGGAGGCATCGGTGTCGCGAACCAGGCCCTATGTGGCTTCGAACGCGCAGCCAACCGGCGCTTTCAAGCCGCCCGGATGCATCCGTTTGGTCCCGATTTGGAATGCTCCGATTGTCGCGCGGCAGTCGAGCGAGAATGGGGATCAGAAGCCCGGCCGCCAGCGCCGCGCCCCTAGCCTTCCGGGATCCAGGCGGGTTTCGCGGCCCGGCGGTCCTGTGCATAATCGGTAGACAGACGGGGGACTTCCATGCAGGATATGCACATCGCAGAGGACGGCAGGCTTAGCGGCGAGGAACTCGGGCGCAGGATCGAGCGAGCTCGCGGGCTGGCCGGCATGAGCCAATCCAAACTCGCGTCAGCTCTTGGCTGTGACCAGTCGACCATCAGCCGGCTCGAGGCGGGCCGTGGCCTCGAATCGGCTGATCTAGAGCGGATCGCGGAAGTCACGGGCCTGCCGATAGATTTCTTTCTGCGGCTGGAGGAGCCGGTGGGGGTCCTGCTGCGGGCCGAGGACACCCAGGCGCCAGCCACGCGGCTCGCAGTCGAAGCCTTCAGCCGTTTCGTCAGCGACTATGAGTTCCTGCTCGACCTCCACGAGGCGTAAGGCGTGGGGGCGGTGGATTTCGAGGAATTGGAGGACGCGGCACAGGCCGCTCGTGAACGGGCCGGCCTGAATCCGATAGATCCGGTACCCGAAATAGTCGGCGTCCTCGAGCAACTCGGGCTGCTTGTGTTGGTTCGGCCTTTGGGCCCTGGCGGCCCGCAGGGTATATACGTGCGTCGCCCTCGGTTCGCGGCCGTTCTGCTCAACGGCAGCGACTACCTGCCTCGCTTCCGATTCAGCGGCGCCCACGAGCTCGGGCACCACGAGCGCAAGCACTACGAGGTCCACGTCGACCTTGACTTCAACGGACGTGACCGTAAGGAGCAGGAGGCCAACGCCTTCGCCGCTAGCTTCCTCGCTCCGCGTCGCGCCCTCTTTGAGCGCGTCGGCCGACTCCCGAAAGCTCGCCTGTCGCCAGAGCAGGTCTTGCAGCTCGCGGCAGACTTCATCGTCAGCTACGAATTTATGGTCTACCGCCTCCACAACGTGGGACTGCTTCAGGGCTATCAGCACCGCGACGAGCTCAAAGCCGCGAAGGCTACCGTGCTAACAGACGAGCTCCGCGAGATGCGGCCGGCGGAGCGCTGGCGGATGCCAGCGGACTTCATCGGGCGCGCCCTAAACGCGTACGGAAGCTATGACATTAGCCTCGGCCGACTTGCGGAGTTGCTCGAGCGCGAGGTGGCAGCGGTGAGCACCGCCCTCGCGTCGCACGACTACCTCCACCCCGAAGACGCGACGCCCTGAGCCAAGCGGCTCCGCTGATCCTCGACCCAATGGTCGGAGACTGGATCTTCGACTCGACGGTCATGATCTGCTGCGCAAACGCGCCTCCGCTTGCTGGCTTGCTAGCAGTTCATTTCAAGGGCCGAGCCCATCTGGCGCGTGAGGTCACGCGCGAGCTCGACCGCGGGTCGGCGGGTCCGATCTATCGCCGGTTCAGCTGGTTTTCAGAGGAGACCCTCGTGCTGGAGGGCGACCTCAGCGAGTTCGCGGACCTCCGCCGCCGGTGGGGCTCAGCTCCGGGCGCCGACCAAGGCGAAGCAGCGAGCATCATTCTCGCCCGCCGGCATGGATGGACCTTCGTAACCGACGACGGCGTCGCTTACTGGCAAGCCGGACGGCGCGGGATCTGCACGACGCGCACCCCGCAGCTATTAGTCGCGATGGTGCGTGCCGGCTGGATCCCGGTCGACGAGGCGTGGTCGGGGCTGGAAGTGCTTCGCGCGGCCGGCCATCATTTCGGCCGCCTGGCGTGGAGCAGAGCCGACTTCTCGACGCTGTGCGCGCTCAAGACTTTCGATACGTGTTGACCATCCAAGGTTTGGATAAAGGTCGAGATCGTCGGCAGGTCCGTCCGGGACTCGGCAGTCGATGCAGCGCGGCAGCCGATTGGAGGTCGACCGGTAGGCGGCCGAAAACTGGGGTGGACCTGCTCCGCGCGCGTCCTCTTCTATCGGCCTGCGCCCGCCTCGACCGCCGCCAGCCGGGTCACAGCCGGGTCACGTATTCCCGGCTCCCGACGGCTCCGCCCGGTCACCTCAGGACACCAGGCAGGCGGCAATCAAGTTCAGAAGGACGGTCAAGGGGTCGGCGGGTCGTGCGCGGTCACGTTGCGCGTTCGGCTCCGGACCGAAAGGCAGCAGGTTCAATTCCTGCCAGGCGCACCACTCACTCAATACGAGTCGACCTTTTCGGCTACTGCACAGCGCCGGCGCCGCCTCGAATGCTCACGCAGTGCGCACGGATCCCCACGAACGCTCAGCGTGGCAAGGCTGAGTCGGGGCGTGAACCGGCGTCCATGTAGCGGCGAACTGCGACTCCTGCCCAGACGAGCTCCACAACGCCGAAGGGCCATGCACTGGCCAGAAAACCGTAGGCGCTTGACAGTAGGCAGCCACATGCAAACGCGAGGACGAATGCGCGGTGCCGGCGCTCAAGAGCGTACATCACCATCATGAATGTGACGGCGACGGCTCCGAACGCGGTTAGAAGCATCGGCTCAATTGTGGAAGGATCGCCGTGAGTTATCGTCAAAGCCCCAAATGATCAGCCCGGTCGGGTCGGATGGCGCCATTCGACCCTCCGCCTCTCGCATGCTGAAGTTCGTCGTGCCGGCTTGTGCTGCGGTCGTTCTGTTGCTTCTCTTGATTGGAATTCGGACGGCAATCTTCGGGTTGACCGCGCCCTCTTCGGTTGTGATCCTGATTGGCGCTTCACTCTTCACGCTCATCCTCGGCGGATTCCTTGTCCTCTTCTTTCGCAACTCACGATTCTTCGTGGCAGACGGCCAGATTGGAATGCGGGATTACCTTGGGCGGACGCAGCTCTGGCCGGTGGCAGACATCGCCCAGGCCCGGTTCCAGAGAATTGACTACGGCGCCGGTCTGATCCCGGCATTGCTGCTCGTGAGCCGGGAGCATCGGCTGCTGGTCAAGCTATCGCTCCTCAGCTGGAATCCAGCGGACATCGAGCGGGAACTGACAGGAAGCGGCCTATCCGTCCATGAGGCACCTCCCCTGAGCAAGTCGGCTTTCCCCCAGGAGTTTCCGACCGCGAATCCTTCGTGGTCCAACAAGCGATGGAAGCAATGGGTTGGAGGCGCGATCCTTGCTCTGGTGCTGGGCGTGGGTGGAGTAGCTTTCGTACTCCTCGTCGATCGTTGATCGTGGAGATTGACGTCGCCCGAATCGCGGTCGGTGAGCGATGACACCGAGCTTCCTCGCAATGATGTTTCGCTACCCCGACGGCACCTTCACCTTCAACTTCTGGTACGTCTTCGCGCTTTGGACACTCATGACCGGCGCTGGGGTTTGGAGCCTGGTGGCCCCAGAATCGTTCCGCGACTTTTACTTCAAGCTCCTGCGGGATCTCCGGCAAGTGGGGATAGGACGCCGGGCCACGACCAAGAAGCTGCTCGAGGCAGGATCACGCCCGATCGGATGGGGCTGGTCTTCCCCTCGTCAGATTCGTTTCTGGGGCGTGGTCGAGGTCGCATTGGCCAGTAGCTTCATGACCTCGGTTTTGTTCTTCACCGTCCCTGGTCGCGCGTACTGAATGGTCGTCGGAAGGCTTCTAGTTCGGCAGCTTCCTGATCGCGTCGCCGGGACGGACGGTGCCGGGCACAACCACTCTGCAGTTGGCTCCGCGCAGGCGAAGCTCGCGTCCGGTCGGAGAGTTGACGAACCTCAACGCATCGTTGCCGAAGCGCGCTGAAAACTTCGCGCAACCCGTGTGGGGCGCTTCGCTGAACTCGATCACCGCCGAGCCGATCTGAACCCTGCTGCCCGGCGGCAGGTTGGCGAGACTCAGATCGAGGTCCACGAAAAACTGGTCACCTGCGAGGGCCCACCTCTCGCGCTCCCCGGCGATCGCGGCCGCCGCCCTCGCGTTCATCAGGGTCAGCTGCGACTCCGGGTTGGGGCCGCCGTCGGGGGTCCGGCTGCTGCCACGCGCGCGCCAGGTGTCGCCCACGAGGCCGTCGTGAAGGTCGAGCCGGGCTTCGGTGAGAACCTCGCGCTCATCCTCGGCCGGCCGCCGGGCGATCAGCTCGACGGATCCGCCGTCGGCGGGCGCCTCACGGATGTGATCGAGGCTCTCTTCCAGACGGGTCAGCTCGTCCGTTTGCCGCATGGCGGTATTTTGCCCGATTGGGGTGCTTCGCGAGCTGTCACTTGACCTAGGCCGGTTTTTCGCCCAGGTAGAGGGTCTGCTTGCCCATCACCCACCATGCCGGCGGAAACGCGAGATAGGCTCGCACCAGCAGCGGATGCTGCGGCAGGCGGCTCTTGGTCGTGTAAGGCAGGAAGCGCGCGATCACCTTCTTGGTTTGAAAGCCCGCCATCGTCGCCGCCTCGGCGAGGCTCTTTTCCGTGAGCGCGGTCTGGTGGTCGATGAAGTCCCAGTAAGAGCCGCCGATCAGCCGGATGTTGGGCTGCAGGATCAGCACGCGGCCGCCCGGCTTCAACAAAGAGAACGTCACCCGAAGCTGCTGCAGCACAGCCTCGGTCGACGGGAGGTGTTCGAGGTAGTTGCTGAAAAAGGCGAGGTCGAAGTGGTCGTTGGGCATGACGTTGGCCAGCTCCAGCCCGTCGGCGCGCACGAAATGCACGTCCGCCGGCAGCGCGTGCTGCATGTCGCGAATGTCGGTTGCCCAGCGATCAGCCGCTTTCACGTTGCGGATGAAGTAGCCGAGGTCGCACGCGATGTCCACCACCCGCGCGCCCGGGACGATGAAGCGCTGCAGGTACCGGCCGAGCTCGCGCCAGATGGCTTCCTTGGCCGCGTGGTCGGCCTGGTCGAAGCGCTGCTCGTAGACCTCTTTGAGCACGATCGGGGGGATCCCTGCCCTGGGCGCCGGATGCGGGTCTTCGCCGCCTTGCTCAGTCGTGTTGGTCACTTGAACGTCAACGATAACGCCCGGTTCAAGGGTGACCGCGATAAACGACGTTGTCACCAAAACGATTGAAGCCAAGGCGTTCATACACTCGTGCCGCCTCCTGGTTCGCGGCGTCCAGAAACACGAAGTCCCCGGCCTCGGCAAAGTGGCGGACAACCAGGTCGGAGGTCACCGTCGCAGCGATGCCCCGGCGTCGCGTGTCCGCTCGCGTCACGACTCCGACGATCTCGGCCGCTCCCCTCAAGGAATGCGAGACACCTGTCCCGGCGCGTTCTCCATCCAGCCACGCCAGCAGGTAGACGCTGGACAGCGAAACCAGGGCCTTCCTCAGCTCTTCGGCCGGCGGAACAGCATCCTCGTTGTCCCCGCCATTGGTCCAGCGGATAGTCTGAAAACCCTGGAGGTCGGCGCCTTCGGACGCGGTCGTCAGCCGGCGCACGGTCACGTCGGGCGCGGCGAAAGGTTTGAACCTCCCGGGCCGGCAGGCCATCAGCGGGTTTCGCTCGGCGAAGGTCAAACCTGCCGCCTGCAGCCAGCCTCCCATGTCCGGGAAGAGAGCTTCGTTGTACTCGATCTCGAGCTCTGCCCTTCGCTGCTTGAAAACCGTGCAAAGGCCCCCGATCGCGTGGCTCGTCTCGTCCCTGTCAACCGGTCCCCCGACGATTGTCACCCATGCTCCCGGCTGACCCGCAGCAGGAATCACTGCACGAAAAGGCCCCAAGGACAGCAGCTCGGTGCCTGGGGGGTGCGCGTCGAGAGCTGCCACCTGCCAGGCCTGAAACCGCTTCGCGTCCTCATGGAGTTGGCCGGTCAAACGTGTGCGTAGTTTGCGACGTGCGGCCGGCCACCGTAGGCTGGATCTGGAATGCAAGACCGATTGACTGATAACGCTTTTGCCATTGAGCTATTCAGCGGACTGCCTCGCCGCTACGACGCCCTGGCCGAGGTCCTCTCTTTCGGGCAGAACACGCGCTGGCGCCGCGAGCTTGTGAGTCGACTATCGGCCCATGGCCCGCATACGATCCTTGACGTTGCGACCGGGACCGGTGGCGTGGCGATCGGGCTGGCGGTGGCAACTGAGGCGCGCATCACGGGAGTGGACATCAGCGAAGCGATGCTGGAACGGGGCCGGCAGCGCGTGCAGAGGGCGGGACTCGCCGGACGCATCAGCCTCGGGACGGCTCGAGCTGAAGCCGTTCCATTTCCGGCCGCCTCATTCGATGCCGTCAGCTTCACCTACCTGCTGCGCTACGTTGCGGACCCCGCGGCAACCCTGGCGGAGCTGGCCCGCGTCGTGCGGCCGGGCGGGCATATGGCAAGCCTGGACTTCTATGTCCCGCCCAGCCTCGGCTGGCGTGGCGCATGGCGCGCTTATACCCGGACGCTGCTGCCGGCCGCCGGGCTGGTGCTGGGAGGCAGGTCCTGGTGGGAGGTTGGCCGATTTCTCGGCCCGAACATAGAGGGCTTTTACGCGCGCTGGCCGCTGGACCGGATCGTGGATGCGTGGGCTGCGGCGGGCATGGTGGGCATCGGGTGGCGAGTGATGAGCCTGGGTGGCGGGCTTGTGATGTGGGGCACCAAGAGCGGTGCCTGAGGCGGAAGTGCTTGGACCGGCCTACTACGCCGCCCGTACGACCGGGTGGCGCCGAGACGTCTGGGCGCTGCTTCACCCGCCCTACACCGCATGGCACCTCTCCTACGTGCTGATCGGAGCGAGCCTTGCCCCGACACTGAACGTCGTCCGGCTGGCCGCCACGCTGCTGGCCTTCTTTTTCGCCGTAGGCATCGCCGCGCATGCGCTTGACGAGCTGCGCGGCCGCCCGCTGCAGACCGACATCCCGGCAGGCGTCCTGTGGGTCGCGACCGGGATCGGCCTCGCCGGCGCTGTCGCCCTTGGCATCGCGGGGCTGGCCGTGGTGGGTTGGTGGCTGCTCCCGTTTATCGCGATGGGCGTGTTCTTCGTCTTCGCCTACAACCTGGAGCTCTTGCGCGGACGCCTGCACGGCGATTTCTGGTTCGCGCTCTCTTGGGGCGCCTTCCCGGTCCTGACCGCGTACTTCGCGCAGACCGGCAGGCTCTCGTTTGCCGCGCTTGGGGCCGCAGTCGCCGGCTATGCGCTTTCCTACGCGCAGCGGATGTTGAGCACCCCGGCCCGGCTGCTGCGCCGGCGGACGAAGTCGGTGACAGGCGAGTTGATCCTGGCGGACGGCTCGCAGGTCGCACTCGACAGGGCGACCTTGCTTCGCCCCCTGGAGCGAGCCCTCGCGGCCTCGTCATGGGGGATCGTCTTGCTGTCGCTCGGGCTCGTCGCATCACGCTTGCTCTGACCCCGTATGCTCCGGCGTGACAATGAAGGCGCTTCCATCTCCCCTTCGGGGAGAGGGTCAGGGTGAGGGGCTTAAACCTGCAAAACCGCTGATGCGCGGGTGGTCACATGCCGCGGCCGCGCTCGTTGCGATCGCCGGGCTGATCGCGCTCATCGTCATCACGCGCCAGGACACTGCAAAGCTCGTGTCGATGACGATCTACGGAGCGGCGCTCGTGCTCCTGTTCGGAGTCAGCGCGACGTACCACATCATCAAGTGGCGGCCGCGGGCGAAGGATTGGCTGCGCCGTGCCGACCACGCCACCATCTTTGTGTTCATCGCCGCGACCTACACGCCGCTCGTCTTCAACGTGCTGGATGGGTGGTGGCGCATCGGTGTCCTGGTCGCCGTGTGGGTTTCAGCTGCAGCCGGCGTCGCCGGCGCCGCGCCCTTCCTGCGCATCCCTCGCCAGCTGCTTGCCTCGCTTTACCTGGCGATGGGCTGGGTGGCGGTGATAGCCCTTGTCCCGTTGACGGCGGCGCTCGGGTGGGTGGCGGCGGTGCTGATGGCGCTCGGCGGCCTGCAGTACTCGCTGGGCGCCGCCGCGTACGCATTCAAGCGCCCGCGCCTGTGGCCGCGCGTCTTCGGCTACCACGAGCTGTTCCACCTGGCCGTGATCAGCGCGAGCGTGACGTTCTACGTGGTGGTCGTCACGTACGCGGTGCCGTATCACCGAGCCGGTTAGACGGGCGGCACTCCGTGCTTTCGATTCGGGCGGGTTGAAACCCGGGTCGAGTACGCCTTGAAGCGTGCGATTAGTGCATCGCGCACCTGCTCCGGCTCGACGACGTCGTCGACGATCAGGTTGGAGGCAAGCTTGTAGAGGTCGACGTCCTGGCGGTATTCGTCTTCGAGTTGCTTGCGGCGGGCCGCCCTCTGCTCCTCGGGTAGCTCGGCGAGCTTGTTGAAGAACACGGCGTTGACCGCGGGCTCCGGTCCCATGACGGCGATCTGGGCGGAGGGCAGGGCGATCACGCAATCGGAGTCGAAAGCCGGGCCGGCCATCGCATACAGTCCAGCCCCATACGCCTTGCGGACGATCACGCATATCTTGGGCACGGTGGCCTCGGAAACCGCGCTGATCATCTTCGCGCCGTGCCGGATGATGCCTCGGCGCTCGACATCCGTGCCGATCATGAAGCCGGGCACATCGGCCAGAAACAGCAGCGGGATCTCAAACGCGTCGCACAACAAGATGAATCGGGCTGCCTTGTCGGCGGAGTCGTTGAACAGCACGCCGCCCTTCTGCATCGGCTGGTTGGCCAGGATGCCGACAGCGTGCCCGTCCAGACGGGCGAAGCCGGTGAGCAGCTCCTTCGCAAACAGCTTCTTGATCTCGAGCCAGCTGCCCTCGTCGATGATCGCCTCGACCACCTTGCGCATGTCGTAGCCACGGTTCGCCTCTTCGGGGATCAGCTCTCCGATCGGCTTCGGCGTAGGTCGGGCAGGTCTCGCCTCGGTGGCGGCCGGCTTCTCTCCTGAGCGCTGCGGCATATACCTGAAGTAGGCTCGCGCGAACTCGATCGCCTCCCGCTCGTCGGCGACCAGCGCGTCTCCGCATCCGCTCTCGGTGCAATGCATGCGCGCACCGCCGAGCTCCTCGAGGCTCACCTTCTCTCCGACGACGACCTCGACCATGCGCGGCGATCCGAGGTACATGGACGCGTTGCCTTCAACCATGATCACCACGTCGCAGAATGCGGGGATGTACGCGCCGCCGGCCGCCGATGGCCCGAACAGCAGGCAGATTTGCGGCACCTGGCCGGACAGCTGGACCTCGTTGAAGAAGATGCGCCCGGCGTGGCGGCGGCCGGGAAACATGTCGATCTGGTCGGTGATGCGCGCGCCGGCTGAGTCCACGAGGTAGAAGAGGGGCACGCGGATTCGTGCCGCCGTTTCCTGGATCCGGATGATCTTTTCCACGGTGCGTGCGCCCCAGCTGCCGGCTTTGACCGTCGGGTCGTTCGCCATCACCGCGACCTGCCTGCCGTCGATCGCGCCGAGCCCGGTCACCACCCCGTCCGCGGGCAGGTCCTCGGCCACGACGTTGGCGTAGAGGCCGTCTTCGATGAAGGAGCCGGCATCCAGCAGGAGTTCCAGCCGTTCGCGCGCGGTGAGCTTGTGCTGCTCACGGAGCTTCGGGAGGTAGCGGGTTCCACCCTTCAACGCCCGCTCGCGGAGCTCGCGATGGCGCGGATTGCTCAATCCGCTATTTACCTTTGAACTCGGGCTCGCGCTTCTCGAAAAAGGCTTTGATGCCTTCCTTCGAATCCTCGGTGAGCGAAACCAGCGTGAACTGGCTGTGCAGGTAAGCGAGCGCGGCGGCGAACTCCATGTCCTGCTGACGGTAGAACGAATCGCGACCGAGCCGCATGGTCAGCGGCGACTTCTTAGCCAGCTTGTCCGTGATCTCTTTGACCGCGCTGTCGAGCTGGTCATGCGGAACGACCCGATTGATCACCCCGAACACCTGCAGTTGCGTGGCCGTCCAGCGGTCGCCCAGCATCTCCATCTCGAGCAGAACCTTGCGCGGCAAGTTGCGCGAGAGGATCGCCTGGATCATCATCGGCCAGATCCCTACGTTGATCTCGGGCGTGCCGAAGGTCGCGGTGTCGGTCGAGACCAGCAGGTCGCACGAGCAGGCAAGGCCCAGGCCGCCGGCAAGTGCGTGGCCGTTGATCCGTCCGACGATCGGCTTGCCGAGGCCGGCCATCAGCGTGAAAAGCTCAACGAACAGCTCTCGGCTGCTGTGCCGCTCGAGGTCGGTCGCGGCTCCGTCGAAGCTCGACAGGTCCGCGCCGGCGCAAAAGGCCCTGTCGCCTGCGCCGGTCAGGACGGCCACCCGGACATCGGGCTCGTGCTTGCACCAGGCAAACGCAACGGCGAGGTCGCGCAGCATCACGCCGGAAAGCGGATTGCGCTGCTCGGGGCGATTGAGCATCACGGTAGCGACGTGGGCATCGACCGTAAGCAACACCTGCTCGAGAACCGGCAACTCAGTCACGTAGGTAATCCTAGGTTCGCCGCTAGCCGAGGATGCCGGTCGCGATGGCGATGCCGACCAGGATCAGCACCGCGCCGCCGATCTCCTCGCTCCACTCTTCCACGCGCCGTCCAAGCCTGTGGCCGAGCTCGAGGCCGACGAGCGACATGGCGACGCTGACGATGCCGATCGTCGCGGCGGCCAGCAAGATCTGCACCTGGAGTCCGCCGAGCGCGAATCCGACCGCCAGGTTGTCGATGCTCAACGCGAGCGCGGTGATGATCAGGCGATGCGTTTGCAGGCTCCGCGGCGCCTGCTCCTCGCCCTTGACCTGGCGACCCTGGAGGATCGTGTACAGGCCGGTCAGGATCAGGATGCCGCCGGCGACATAGCCCGCCAGGTGGTGTCCGATGTAGCCGGCGACCGCCTCCCCGAGGATCAGGCCGATCAACGGCATGAGGGCTTCGAAGAACCCGAACGCGATCCCGACGCGGATCCTGGTTCGCGCGTTGATCCCGCTCAGGCCGATTCCGATCGCCCCCGCAAAGTTGCTGAGCCCGACCGAAACGCTGACGAGCAGCAGGCTGATCATGACGGGCACGGCGTAACTATATGGAGGTGCTGGGGTGCGGCAGTTAGTTCGTAATACTTAACAAAAATACTTTGCCAGCACGGCAAATCGGATCCAGAATGGCACCGAATCTGCAACCGCCTCTGTCACCCAAAGTTAGGCCCCCAGTCGCTTAAACCATATAATCCACCCCACCAAGAAACATATGAAGCTCAGGCAGCGCGACCCTGTCGCGGCCACCAGCGTGGCCTCACGAGCCGACGCCATCGATCTCGACAAGCCGATCTTCACGCTGAGCGTGGCCTCGGAGATCCTGGAGGTCCATCCGCGCACTTTGATGATGTACGAGCACCTGAGCATGATCCAACCCAAGCGGACGGTGACCAATCGCCGGCGCTACTCCCGACGCGACGTGATGAAGCTGCAAGCCATCCAGACGCTCACTCGCGAGCATCACGTCAACCTCGCCGGCGTCCGCTACATCCTGGCGCTGCTCAAGCGCCTCCACAACGCGGGTGTTGAAGCACCGGATGGCTTGAAAAACCTGGACGTGTCGCAGCTCGACGTCTGAATAACCCCCGGTTCCGGGTTTAGGGAAGAGGTAAATGTCAAAAAAGAGACGACGCTTAGAGATCAAGGTCGAACCCCTGCCGGCTCCTTTCCAGATGGAAACAGCATCCTGCCCCGTGTGCGGGCGCGACTCGGCGGCGATCGGGAGGCGCCATCTCCAGATCGTTTTCCGTTGCGATGGCTGCAAGGTCGTGTTCAAGCGCAACAGGAGCTGGCCCTACATCTACTAACGGAGGCGCTGCCGCCTCTGAGACGTTCTCTCTAATGTGGAGACATGAGGCGGTCGGTTGGCAGAGCCGCGGTCTATGGCGCGTTGCTCGGTCTTGCCACGGCGGCGGTGGTCCAGGCGGTGCGACCACGAGGCGGCACCACGGTGCTCGTCGACTGGGAGCAGGTGCGGCGCGCGGCGCGCGCTCGCCTCGAGACGCCTTCGCTCGCTCGATCTGAGCTGGCCGCCGCCGCCCGGGGATATGGCCTGATGGCCGCCGAGCTGCAGAAGCCTCTGCTTGGCTTCGTCGGCGGGCTCCCCAAAGGGGTGTCCCTTCCGCAGTTCGAGGCGCTGGACCGGGTCGGATGGCTCGACCTGAACCTCGGCATCCTGCGCCGTGCCATCGACCCGGCGCTCGAAGCGGGGCGCGTGCCCAACTCGCTCCTCGTCGAGGTCGGGCGCAATGGCGTCGACCATTACGTTGCCTTCATGCTCGCGTTCATCGGGCTACGGGTCCTGGGCCAGTACGACCCGCAGCTCCTCGGGACGGAGCCCCTCGGCGCCGAAGGCCTGTATCTCATCGAAACGAACGTCGAGGAATGGGGGCGGCGCGCCGACCTGCCCGCCCAGGACCTGCGGCGCTGGCTGATCCTCCACGAGATGACGCACGCCTGGCAGTTCGCGGCCCATCCGTGGCTGCGTCCTCACCTGGAAGGCTCGATGCGGGTGCTCCTCGACTCGGTTCGAAAGAACGGGGCGCCGGTGGCTCGAATCGCGGCCTTCGCGGGCGTCCTGCCGGCCCAGTGGAGGGTCATGCGCCAGGTCCAGGGCACGATGTCGGTGATCGAGGGATACAGCAACCTGGTCATGAACGAGCTGGGAGGCAAGCTGCTGCCGGGATTTGCGCGCCTGGAGCAGGCATATCGCGAGCGGAGCTCGGGCAAGAGCCCGCTCGAGGTGCTGATCTGGAAGCTGACGGGCCTGGACCTCAAGCTTCAGCAGTACCAGCGCGGCGAGGCCTTCTGCCGGGCGATCTTCGACCAGCACGGGATGAAAGCGCTCAACGCGGTCTGGAGCAGCGAGGCGCACATGCCGCGCCTGGAAGAGCTGGCTCATCCCGACGCGTGGTACCGGCGGGTGGTTCAGGTTTAAGCCGCTCACGCTAGCGGTGGTTCAGGTTTAAGCCCCTCACGCTTCGCCCTCCCCCCGATGGGGGGAGGGAACTATTCCTAATCCTTCAGTTCCTCTTGTGCGGTTTCTTCGGTGATCGGCATTACCGTCACGGGCAGGTCGCCGATGTCGAAATAGCGCACGGTCTTGTTCATCCGCTTGGCGATGCCGACCTGGACCCTGACGCCGAGCGAGAGGCGGCCGAACACCCACACCTCGTCGCAGCGCGCGAGCAGGTTGTTCATCGCCTCGCGCACGATTTCCTTGGACACCGTGTGCATGAGGTAGTAGTCGAACAGCATGAAGGGGCTGACAGGAACAAGGCCCGAGTCGAGGACGAACTTCTGAATGTGCGCTCGCCAGTAGAAAACCTTGTTGGACATGGCGACGTACACCAGTCGCTTGGGGTGCCTCAACGTCTCTTCGGCCTGGTCCCGAGCGCTCGGCTTGGTGGTGGGTTGAAAGATGCGCTCGAGTATGTCCTCGGCCGCCTTCCCCGAGACTGCCATGCGACCGCCTATCGTATCAGCCGTGCCCGAAGGCTCCAGATTCGACCTGACCGGCCGAGTTGCCCTGGTCACCGGCGCGAGCCGTGGGATCGGCAGCGCAATCGCGAAAGCGCTGGCGGAGCAGGGCGCGCAGGTCGTTCTCTCCAGCCGCAAGCAAGCGGACCTCGACGAAGAGGCGGCCCGGATCAACGCTCTGTACCCGGAGCGGGCGACCGCCTTCGCCGCCCACGCCGGCCGGCCCGAGGACCTGGAGCGGCTCGTCAAGGCCGTGATGGAGCGCCACGCTCACATCGACATCCTGGTCAACAACGCCGCGACCAACCCTTACTTCGGACCTGTGATCGGCGCCGAGCTGGCCGCCTGGGACAAGACCTTCGAAGTGAACCTGCGTGGAGTCTTCATCCTGACCAAGCTCGTTTACGAGGCCTGGATGGAAGCGCACGGCGGAGCGGTGGTGAACGTCGCCAGCGTTGGCGGCTTGAGACCGGGACTGGGCCTTGGCGTCTACAACGTCACGAAGGCAGGCGTGATCATGCTCACGCGACAGCTTGCCCGCGAGCTGGGCGGCAAGGTGCGGGTCAACGCGGTCGCGCCCGGCCTGATCAAGACCCGCTTCGCCGAGGCGCTGTGGAGCAACGAGGCCATCCTCGAGCGGGTGCTGGCTGCGAATCCGATGGGCCGGATCGGCGTGCCGGACGAGGTCGCCGGCGTGGTGGCTTTCCTGGTCTCAGACGCCGCCAGCTACGTCAACGGGGAAGTGATCGTGATCGATGGCGGCGGGGGCGAGCCTTAGCGGTTGGCGTGGCCGCCGCCGCAGCCTCCCCGTTCGACTCGTTCTCGCCATTCTCAGCAGCCACCTGGCGGGTGTGGATGAAGTCCTCCAGCTCCTTCTCGTACTGGTAGGCGTTGCGGTCCGGCGCATAGCGCAGCACGCGGCGCTGCTGGGTGAAGTCCTCGAAGGCGGCACGCGTGTCTTGCTTCGCGCGGAAGCCGAGCTCGCGCGCCGCTTTCGCCGTCGATAGTGAGCGGCCCCAGCGCAGCAGGTCGAGGAGCTGCGGTGACAGGAACGCAACACCCGCCTTGCGGATCGCGAACGCAGCCAGCTCGAGACCGAAGGGGGGGAGCAGCGGAGCGTGCAGCTTGCCCGCCGCATCGAGGAGCTTCGAGAGCGGCTCCGGACCCGGCGCCGCGATGTTGTACGCACCAGCGGGGCCGCGCTTTGTCGCGAGGACCATCGCGGCCACGCAGTCGTCACGATGGATCAGCTGCAGCGAAGGATCGTAGCCCGCGACCGTTGGTACCACCTCGAGGTCCAGATATCGAGCGAGCGGTTGAGGCTCGTCGGGGTTGAGGCTGTTGGTGAAGCGCAGCGCAAGGATGTCGATCTTGGGGTTGCGCAGCCCGAAGTCGCTCACGTACGACTCGACCTCGACGATGTCGCGCACGAACTGGTGACGCGAGTTGCTGTCGAGCCGATGGTCCTCGCGCAACCCGGCCGGGAGGTCGAAGCGCGAGCCGTAGACGTGGCCTGATGACTTGAGCACGAACCTCCGCACGGGGCTGCCTTCCCCCGCGCATCCCGCGAGCAGGTTGAGGGTGCCGATGACGTTCATCTCGTGGGCCCGGCGAGGATCCATGTCGAAGGAGTCGACGCGCGTCAGCGTGTGCACCACGGTGTCGATACCAACCGATCGCACGAGCTTGCCGATCAGCGAATGCCGGACGTCCAGCTTGAGGTAGTCGGCGCGGCCCAGGTCGTACCGAGGCTCGCGGGTGTCGATGCCGATGACCTCGGCGACGTCGGGATCCTCGACCAGCTTCTGCACCACGAGGGCGCCCCACCAACGAGCGACGCCCGTGACGAGAATGCGTCTCTTCTTGGATGCCATAGCTTGGAGTCAGTCTATCCCCGGAAATCCCGCGTGGCCGGTAGGCCTGGCTTCGCCAGGCCGTCTACTCGCGTGCACATTTCACTCCGTTCGTTGCGAGGAGAATCCTTTCGAAACAATCCGAACCTGCAGGAAAAAGAGCCATGAGAGGAAACCTAGGTTTCCTCTCATACCTTTTCAGTATGTCCTCTTTATCACGTCTCTTTCCATCTGCTTGACAGCCTTCGAGAGTGCCTCTTGCAAGGGTGATTTCGCGGTGCGCACGGCCCACTCGAGCTGTCGGAGCAACGAGTAGAGGCCCTTCATCGCTTTGATCGCATCGCCGATGTCCACATTCGGCGGAAGCGGGATCTGGTCGAGGGCCTCGCCGGCCGACCAGCGATAGGCGAAGTCGATGTAGTCATGGGATGGGGTGCGCAGGTTCGGCTCATCGAGCTCGCTCTCCATGTCGGCGAACCGGAAGTACAGGGATCGGATCAGGCGAGCGGTCTGCGCAATCGCGGGCGTCGGGTAACGCCGCGGGCCGCGGGCCTGGCGGTCTCTGCCGCGCTCCCTGTCCTCGGCCGTCAGCATCACCAGCACGGCGCATAGCTCTTCCGGCGTCAGGCCCTCGAACCATCCGAGCCAGACCGCCTCGGCGACCAGGATGGTGTTCTCGCCGTATACGCGCGAGGCGAACAGGCCCTTGTCGGTCGGCCGGTCGTGTGCAAGAAAACCGGTCTCGGTCAGGATCTTGCAGAGGCGGCGCAGCTTGCGCGGGTATTCGTCCATCTGCCCGCTGACCTCTCGTTGACCGCCTTCGAGCTCCTTCTGGAGCGTGCGGATCTCGGCGTACTTCTGGAGCAGCTCGCCAAAGCGTGGTGAGCGCACGACCTTCAGCTTCCGCTGGCGCTCCAGCAGGCCCTTGGCCTCGACCTCCAGCCGCTGCACGATCCGCCCCGAGGGTCCCATCGCCCGCGTGTTGCGCCCGCGACGCCCTCTGCGCTCCGCTCCCGCCTCGCGCCGCAGGCGCTTGAGCTCGATCCGGATCGCGCGCCGGCGGTCCTCGAGCTTGAAGTACTGCGCGACGTCCTCGATGGACACGTCGCGGTCTTCCCACATGCGGCGGATGTCCGAAAGCCGCTCCCGCACGTTGGCGAGCCGCTCCTTGGTCTGCCCGGCCGCGAGGCGTTTCTGGAACTGCCCAAACGACCGCTGCATCAGCGCCTCCGCCTCTTCCGGCGTGTAGACGCGCAGTAGGTTCAGGGCCATGTTGTAGCTGGGCAGGAACTTGGACTCGACCACAAGGGTCGGGCCCATGGCGACCTCGTAAATGGTCCCGACCTCGACGTCCGCCTCCTTGAGGATCACGCCGTGGCCGATCACGTCGATGCCGCGTCGGCCCGCCCGCCCCATGAGCTGCGTCAGCTCGCCCGTCGTGAGGTGCGAGAAGTTGACGCCGTCGAACTTCGTGAATGACGACACCACGACCGCGCGGGCCGGCATGTTGATGCCAAGCGACAGCGTCTCGGTCGCGAACACGACCTTGATGAGGCCGCGCTGGAAGAGCTCCTCGACCATCTCCTTGTGATAGGGCAGAAGTCCTGCGTGGTGCTCGGCCAGCCCGCGGCGCAGCAGCCGGGCATCGACCATGCGCCTGAAGAGGGATTCCTCATCGTGATCCGTGAGCGCTTGTAACCGCTCGGCCGCGACACGGTCGATGGCCTCCTTCTCAGCCGCGGTGGTCAGGTCGATCTCGTGGTACGAACAGCGCTGCAGCGCCTCGCGACATCCGCGTCGCGAGAAGATGAAATAGATCGCCGGCAGCATGTCGAGCCTGCGCAGCTCCGGCACGACGTGGAGCAGGTCGTTCGAAGGCAACGAGCGATAGCCGCCGATGCGATACGAAGCCTCCTCCTCCTGCGCCCCTTTGCTCCACGTCCTCTGGTCGATGCCCCCGTCTTCCTTGAATAGAGGCAGGAAGTGGTTGCTCATGGCCATCCACATCTTCAGCTCGACCGGCCTGACGTCATGGAAGACGGTTTCCATTCCGCCGCGGTTCTCGGCCATCCAGTCGGCGATCTCTTTGTAGTTGCCGATGGTCGCCGAGAGGCCGACGAGCTTGATGGTGGGCGGCGCCTGGATGACGATCTCCTCCCACACCGAGCCGCGGGGAAAGTCGTCGATGTAGTGGACCTCGTCGAGGATCACGTAGCGGACGAGGTCCAGGCGCTTGGGGTCCTCGTAGATGAGGTTGCGCAGGATCTCGGTCGTCATCACGACGACCGGGGCGTCGTCGTTGATCGTGTTCTCACCTGTGACGAGGCCGACCTGCGATTCACCGTACTGGCGCACGAAGTCGTGGTACTTCTGGTTGCTCAGGGCCTTGAGCGGAGTTGTGTAGAGGGTCTTCACGCCGTCCTGCAGGGCGCGGAAGATCGCGTACTCGGCGACCATCGTCTTGCCGCTGGAGGTCGGTGCGCTGACGAGCACCCCGCCCCTTCCCCGCTCCAGCTTGTCGATCGCCTCTCGCTGGAACTGGTCGAGCTTGAAGGGCAGCCCGGCCTCAAATTCATCGACGAGCGAGTCGATCGTCTTCACAACTTCACCAGTTCGGTCGACACGTCGGTGATGCGAGCGCCATCGCAGTGCGACTCGATGAAGGTGAGGGCCGCCGCAAGCACCTCGTCGGCATGGCGTCCGTCTCCGCTGACGGTCGCGATGGCGAGCTCCGCGAGCTGCCAGCTGTCGAGCTCGCCGACCTCTGCGGCGGCCACCTTCAGCTGTTGACGAACGCGTTTCAGCAGCCCGCTCACGACCATTCGCTTCGATTTGAGCGATCCGCTTTCAGGCAAATGCAGCACGACCCGCATCAGGCCGACCGTCAAAGGCGCAGACATCCATCAGCTAGATTAGGTCGGTGAAGACCGGGGCATCCGAGTTGCGCGAGCTCGGACGCGACCTGGTCAAAGCCTCCTACCTGAAAGGTGATTTCGTTCTTCGGTCGGGGAGGCGGTCGAATCGGTATTTCGACAAGTTCCTTTTCGAGACTGATCCGGTCCTGCTGCGCAAGCTGGGTAAGCACCTCGCCGCGCTGGTTCCGAAAGAGACGCAGCGCCTGGCCGCGCCTGAGCTCGGCGCCGTTTTGCTCGGCGGAGCCGTCGCGATGGAGACGGGCCTGCCGCTCGTACTGGTCCGAAAGGAACCGAAGGGCTACGGAACGTCGAAGCAGATCGAAGGCCATCTTTCAGCCGGCGAGAAGGTCACTGTGATCGAGGACGTGGTCACCACGGGTGGCGACTCTCTGCGTTCGGCCCAGGTGCTTCGTGACGCCGGCGCCGACGTCATCCACCTGGTGGTGGTGCTTGACCGCGGCGAGGGGGGCGAAGAGAACATCGGCGGCGCCGGCATTCCCTACTCGCCCCTGTTCCGAGTTCAAGATCTCGAACTTGACTGATCTCCTGATCCAGGGAGGCACCGTCTACGGGCCCGATGGTCCGGTCGACGCAGACGTCCACGTGACCGACGGTGTGATCACTCGTGTCGACGCGGGCAGCGCGACTCCGGGCGGCGCCACCGTGATCGATGCGCGGGGCATGTACGTGCTGCCAGGAGCGATCGATGTGCACGTCCACAGTCGCGACCCGGGATTTCCGGAAAAAGAGGATTTCGGCACGCTCACGGCGGCAGCGGCGATGGGCGGCGTGACCACTGTGCTGGACATGCCGAACACCGTTCCCGCGGTCGATGCGGTCGGGGTGCTCGAGGCGAAGGCCGCGTTAGCCCGACCTAAGGCGCGGGTCGACTTCGGGCTCTGGGGCCTCGTTCGGTCGAGCTCGACCCCCGAGCAGCTCGAGGCGCTGGCGGCCGCGGGCGCCGTCGGTTTCAAGGCCTATCTCGGCTACGGCTTCAGCACGAGCCGGAAGCAGGTGCTGCAGATGGCTGAGGCAGACGCACCCGACCTCGAGGCGCCACCCGATTACGGGACGCTCGCGAGGCTTGCGCCGGTGCTGGCTCAGCTTGGCCTCCCCCTCGCGATCCACGCCGAAGACCCTGGGATCCTCGCCGCGTTTCGGCGCCCCCTCGAGAGCTATGCGGACCTTCTCGAATCGCGCCCTCCCGAGGCGGAGGCGGTGGCCATCTCCGCATCCGCCGCCATCGCCAAAGCATCCGGCGTGCACCTGCACGTGGCGCACCTGTCGAGCGCACTCGGCCTGCGCGCGGCTCAGGACGCGATGAGCGCCGGCACGCGGTTGACCCTTGAGACCGGCCCTCAGTACCTGTGGCTCTCCGACCAGGATTTCGCCCGTCTGGGCACGGCAATGAAGGTCTTTCCGCCAGTCCGCACGGCGGCCGATCGCGACGCTCTGGTCGAGGCGGCCGCGAGTGGGGTGATCAGGATCGTCGCCACCGATCACGCGCCGCACACCGATGAGGAGAAGTCGCGACCCTTCGAACACGCTCTCTCCGGAAGTCCCGGCGTGCAGTCGCTGTACCTGAGCTGCCTCGAGCTCGCGAAGCGCCTCGGTGATGTGTCGCTCGCGCCTCGGTGGGTGAGCGAGGGCCCAGCTGAGCTCGCGGGACTGCGGGAGACGAAAGGCGCAATCGCCACGGGCTTCGATGCAGACCTCGTCATCGTCGATCCCAATCGCAACACGTTGCTGCGCCCGGCGCTGATGCGGTCCCGGCAGCGCCACGGCGCCCTCGACGGCAAGGAATTCGGTTTCGCAATCAGGGATGTGTTTGTGCGCGGACGGCCGGTGGTTCGCGACGGCAAGCTCGTGGGGCGAGCGGCGGGCCGGATGGTCCGCCCCCTGGGCTCACGCTGAAGGAGATTTGCGTACTCAGTGCGGCCGGGCGCGTTGACTCATAACGTGGCCACTGATCAAACTTCATCAGCCGTGAGATTTGCAGCCCGCCTGGCAGTAGCGATGTTCCTCACGGCCATCCTTGTGTCCGGATCCGCCTGCCGGCTCGGCGGCGGCACTGCGAGCAACTCTCCGCAGGCTGCTTCAAGCTCGAGAGTCTCGCCGTCGCCGAAAACCCCCTCGAAGCTCGATGCGGAGGTGCCGATGCCGGCTGGATTTCCGCCGGACGTACCGATCTACACGGGAGCGCGGTTGACGGCGGGTGCCTCCTTCGCGGCCAGCGGGGTGACCACCTGGGGCATGGAGTGGGAGACACTCGACAGCGTGGACAAGGTGCAGGCGTTCTACGCCGGCAAGCTGAGCCAGGGAGATTGGACCATCCAGTTCAGCGGCAACGCAAACGGCTCGTTCTCAGCCATCTTCAGCCGGAAGAGCAACTCCAAGGTCACGGGCATCGTCGGCGCCGACGGGAGCTCGGGCGTGACGAAGATCACCCTGAGCCTGGCGACAGGCTAGCGAGGGGCCGGCGCGCCCGGAAGATCGGCCGGTCGGCTTCGCCGACGGGCCTGCTCATCTTCCCGGGATCGGATTACCAGAATGTTTCTCCACGCCACGATTTGGTGGCCTAAGGAATGCATGGGGACGGCCGGAGTAAATCCGGCCTACTCGCGACGAGGCTGTTAGCGCGGAGCTGGGGCGCCCCGGAAGATCGGATTCTGGGCGAGCTCGCGTTCGAGGCTGCTGGCGGGTCCGTGACCGGGATAGAGCGCGGTCGGCAGGGGCAGCCGGAGGAGCTTGGTCCCGATGCTCATCATCTGCCGGCGGAGGTCGGTCTCGGGCGTCTGCTTGCCGATGCCTCCGGCCAGGAGCGTATCGCCAACGAACGCGTGGTTGGCGACCAGGAAGCAAATGCTGCCGGGCGTGTGGCCGGGGGTATGTAGGACGGTGAGCTTGAACTCGCCGAACTCGAGCTCGTCACCGTCCAGCAGGTAGCGATCGGCCGAGCGGAGGAACTGCTTTGCATCGGCTGAGTGAAGACCGGTCTCGCCGCCGACCAGCTCCTTGAGGGCGTCCTTGCCGGCGACGTGGCCTGGGTGGCAATGGGTGGCGAGGATGTAGCGAACCTTCAGACCTTTCAGCTGTTCGGAGATCTTCTCGACGGGCAGGCCCGGGTCGATCACCACCGCCTCCTTGGTGCTCGAGCACGACACGACGTAGCCGTTGACCTCGCGATCGAGCTTGACCTTCAGGATGGAGAGCTTGGCCATCGCTCACACTTTTACCGCAATGGAGCACACCGCTGCAATCGCGTTCGCCGTTTTCCTCTCGCTCGTCTGCCTTTTCTGGATCTACGGCTACATCCGCAGGCGGTCGAAGAAGCGGTATTAAGGCGCTACTCGGGGGCTCCCTGAACCTTTAGCCGGAGTGCGTCCAGCGAGTCGAACTTGTCGAGCGCGGGCTTTGCGCGCGGGCGGTCGGGGTACTTCGCGACCTGGATCGCCTCGAGCAGGAGCTCGATCTCGTCCGGGGTGAAGTTGAGGGTTCGGTAGACGACCTCCTTCACCTCGACATGCCGGTCAACCGCGCCTTTGATCACCTCGTCGGTGTCCGCGACGACCTGCGGTCGGGTCGGCCGGAACAATTCCTCAGATCCCGCTAGTGACACTCGTTTGAATGTGGGCATCGCTAACTGTGATTCTCCAACACCTTGGCCGCCAGCGCACGGTATGACTTCGCACCATCGGACTCGCGGGCGTACTGAAGGATCGATTGACCGGCGAGAGGCGTCTCGGCAAAACGTATCGAGTCGGT
>PNAG01000014.1 GCA_003169845.1 Candidatus Dormiibacterota bacterium
ACAGGGCACCCGGGCTCTGTGTGCACTCTGCACGCGGACAGCCCGCGCGAAACACTACCGCGATTGGTCCGGCTCGCCTTACGCAACCCGCAGGCGCCGCGGGCCGAGGCTGTGCTCGCGGAGGTCGTCCACACCGTCGACCTGGTCTTGCACGCCGCGATCGTGAGGGGCGGTGCCAACCGCTCGCAAAGCGAGCGGACCTTCCCGGAAACCCGAGAACGAAAGCTATTCTCGCTGGCCTGCGTCGCCGGCCTGGACGACGGGCGTCCTCTCTTGCAGGAGCTGGTCGCGCTGCGCGCGGACGGCCGCTGGCACCGCGTCGGCTCTCCGGCGTCGATGCCAGAACGCGTGTGGGCCAAGCTCGCGCAGGTCTGCGACCCATCACGTCTTCTGGACGGTTTCGATGATTGAAACGGCAGCCGCCCTGAGCGCTGGACTCGGGGTACTGGCAGCGATTCTCGCGGTGGGCGCTCCCGCGGATCAACCGATCGTGCCGGCATGGCTCTCGCGCGCAATCGCAGCCTGGTGGTCGCGAGAGCTCAACCTTTCGGCAGGGACTGGGTGGAGGTGGCTCGACGGACCGACGCTCGTTGCCTGTGAGTGCTGCGCCGCGCTCGCTGCTGCCCTGACTGCGACGGCGATGACCGGCCTCGTGGTGCTGGCCGTTCCCGCGGCGGCGGGCGGCGGCTCAGCGGTGCGCGCCGTGGTTACGGCTCGCCTGCGGGCTCAACAGGTCATGCGGCAGGACGCCGTGCTCGACGCGACGAGGATGCTGAGGCAGCTCCTCGAGACCGGCGCTCCAAGCGTGAGCCAGGCGATCGCGGTACTTGGCGAGCGCGGACCCGTACCCCTGCGCGCAGAGTTCCGCCTCATCGCCGCCAGGTCGATCGGCCGGAGACAGGCATGGAAAGACGCGCGCGAGCGTATCGCCGAGCCGCTGTTCGACATGCTGGCCGCCGCGGTCCTGATCCAGCGTCCCGGTGGCGGTGAGCTGGTGCCCCTGTTCGCAGACCTCGAGTCATCGGTCACGAGCGCGCAAGAGGTCGAGCGAGAGGCCCGCGCGCTGCAGGCGCAGGCACGTTCGGCGTCGACCATCATCGTTGCGCTGCCAATCGCCTTCCTCCTCATCCTTTCCACGCTCCGCTCGCCATACCTCGACGCGTTTCACCAGCCGGCGGGCGAAGCATTCCTGCTCGCGATGCTCGGAGTTATGGCGGCCGGCTACATGTGGATGCGTAGGTTGTTGGACCTCCCCGGCCTGCAGCGCGTGAGGCTGACGGATGCCTGAGCTGTTGACGGTCGCAGCAGCCATCGGAGCGGGCGCGCTCTGCACAGGCGCGGTTCTGGTGGCCGCACGCGAGCCGGCCCGGGCTGACATGGCATGGCTCGGTCGACTGCGAATCGAAATCGCCGTAGTCATGCGATTGGCCGCCGCTCGACGCCAGTTGGCCCGCGCTCTCGAGCGAGCCGGTTGGAACGAAACCCCGGAGCGGATCGCCGTGATGGCGATTGCGATCGCTTTGTGCTTTGGCGCGCTCGGTGCAGCTGTGTCCGAAGTCTTGGCGATGTTCGGTGTCCTTGGGGGCTTCGTCGCGTTCGCCGTCGCGCTGAACGCCGCGGTCGATAAGCGCCGCCGGCGCCTGGCGGGCGAGCTGGTTCCTCTGCTGGAGCTGTTCACGCTCGAGTTGAGCGGCGGAGGCAGCGCGCTCGCGGCGCTGGGCTCGGTCTGCGTCCAGGTGGAAAGCGAGCTTGCGATCGACCTCCGCCGCCTGCTGATCGCCGCGCAGGTCGCCGGCTCATCATCTTTTGAGGCGCGGTTGATCGACTATGCGGACCAGCACGAGATGCCCGCGCTGAGCAGCCTCGCCACGATCCTTGCCGCCAGCCGCGACTACGGCACCGCAGCGAGCCAGGGCGTCCGCGCCCTGGCCACCGATTTGCGACGCGCTCAGCGGCGCGAGCTGATCGCTCAGAGCCGGCGCGCACTGAATCATGTGTTGTTGCCGGCGGCGGTCGCGGTTCTGCTGCCGTTCCTTGGAGTCCTGATGTTCCCGGCGGTCTCCGTGCTTCAGAGGAGCCTGCGTTGAAAGGCGCTTTCTCGGAGCGCGGTGCGGCGATCCTCGAGTTCGCATTGGCCTGGCCGGTGGCGCTGCTGCTCGTGCTTGGTTCTGTCCAGCTTGCGGTGTGGGGGGCCGAGTCGTTCGCCGCGAGGTCGGCTGCGCTGGCCGGTGCCCGTGCCGCTTCGGCCGCCGGCTCGAGTCCTCGTGTAGCCGAGTCCGTGACCATGCGCGTGCTTGCGCCCAGCATGATCGGTGCTCGGCCCGATGCCTGGTGTCCGGGGCAAGGGGGACAGCGGCCGCCGGTCTGGGTGTGCGCAACAGACCTTGGTTCGGCGATGCAGGTTGATGTCGGCGGCTCTGTTCCAGCACTCGTCCCCTTCGGACCGGAACAGGGCCTGCCTCTGCACGCTCAGGTCGTGATTCAGAAAGAGGCGTTCAGCCGGTGAGTCGCGGCCAGTCCCTTGTCGAGCTCGCACTCTGCGCGCCCGTGATCCTGCTTCTGACGGTAGGCGCGGCCGCGGGCGTGCAGGTCGTCGACGCGCGGGCAGGTCTCGAGGCCGCGACAGAGGCTGCGGCCGCCGAGGCGTCTCGGGCGCCAGACCCCGCAAGCGCCGAAACCGAAGCCCAGGCTCGGTTCGCCTCGATGGCTGCGGGCTATCCGCTGAGCTCCGCGCACCTCAGTCTCACAATCGGCAAGTTCAGCCGCACCGATGAGGTCGAGGCAACAGCAACGGGTACGGTCGACATCTCGTGGGCGGCGCTCGTCTTTCCCAGGCAGTTGACGCTCGAATCTCACGCCGCCGTTCCGCTCGAGTCGTGGCGGAGCCACTGGCCGTGACCAAGGCCCCGAAAGAAACCGGGCAAGTGCTCACCTTCTTCGCCCTGGTCCTACCGGTCGTGCTGCTGCCGATTGCCGCTTATGCCGTCGACGCGACGATCGTCGCCGGCCGCGAGGCGGGCCTTCAGGCCGCGACCGCGCAAGCGGCGGAGGCGGCGGCTCAGCAGCTGAACTCGGCCGCGATCCGGTCCACCGGGGCACTGACTCTCGACGGGCCGGCGGTCAAACTCGTCGCGGCCCGGACCCTCATCGAAGATGAGCCGGCCGCAACCGTCGACTCATCGACGATCAACGGCGTTGAGGTGACTGTCGTGACGAGCGAGTCCGTGACGCTGCCGTTCAGCGTGTTCACTCGCGCCGTCACCCTGCACGCAACCGCCATTGCGCGCCTCGTCGCCGGCTACGACACTCCAAGCCAGGCCGCTAAGTAGCCATCAGCACTGTGAAGGCAAATGCCGTCAGGCTCGCGACGGTTGTGGTCGGGCTGGCATCCGTCGTCGTGGCTTTCGTTGACCGAATTCCGACGGACATCCCCGGCTACGCCTTCGGAGACGCATCGGTATTGCGCGCCGACCGCGGCTTGGCATGGCTGGCGGATCCTTTTCATAGCGTTCGTTGTTCTGTGGCGCGGAATGGTCGAGGGCGATCTGCCCATCGAGATCAGCCGCGAGAGCTTCAAGTATCAGCGGAGAGAAGTTACGAGGGATACCGAAGCTACTATCCAGCAGCTGGAAGCGACCGTGACCAGCAGGGCAGTTCGATCAGACAACTCGTCAGCAGCCTGGACCGAACTGTGGGATCGATGAAATCCCAGGACCACCGGTTAGCTCGACTGGAAGCTGAGAGCAAGGAGGTCCCACGCAAATGACGTCACTCCAAACTAGACTGAGCTCATGACCGATATCGAGGAGCTTGAAAAAGCCTGGCTCGAGGCCAAAGGGCGCATTGAAGAGCACCTCGAAAGGGCCGAATGGCATCTTGAACGTGCCAGGGAAGGTCGGCATCGAATGCTCGAGGCCGTGGGCATTCGGACGGTCGAGGAACCACGCCGCAAGTAGATTTCGTGGCGGCGGTTACGACAGCCCATCGAGCTGCCTGCTGAATGTCTCCGTCAATGATTCGAGTGGAACCCTGTAGCGGTCGAGGCGGCTTCCCCTATTGCTGCCCGCAGGGCGGAAATGAAGTTGGTAATTGGGGCCATCGACTGACGCGAGTTCCGGTATGACTCCGCTTGGAATGACCAAACAGGTCTCGTGGAAACGGCGCTCTGGCAACATCCAGGCAAGGGCCACGAGAAATGTGGTCGGCGAAGGTACGAAGTTCGACCTCGTGACCACGATGGTGCGACGCGAGTCCGGCTCTGGGAGCTGAACCGTCTTGACCTGAATCCCGATAGTCGCCCCGGCCCTGAGACGCCGGATCAAGATCTCGTTCGTTTCATTGTCTGGAAATGGCCGGAACAGGCCGCAGTCCTCCAGGAAGGCCAGTCGCCGTACCACCTCCTGCTCACCCCAGAAGCCGATCAGCCGGTCTTCGTCGGAAACCGGTTCTACCCCGAGCGTAAGAAGCGGCTCTAGCCTCGTGACCCCGAGTCTTTCCGCGAGCTTGTCGAAAGGCACAAGGTCTTCCGACCAACTGTGACCCGGGATCGGACGTAATGGCATATCGGCGACCAGCATCACGCGGCCACGATCAACCATTCTTGCCGCTTTCTTCTTGAAGGTGGCAGTGTCAGCCACCAGCGCAAAAGGTCCGAGGTGGTCGCCGTCAAGGTGCACGCCGATAACGAGTTGATCGGGTGTGAAGAGGTGGTTCTCGTAGACCGCGATCGGTGCCTCCGAGGCGTGAGTGGACGTCTTGCCTTTCACCTGCAATGCGAGATATACGCCGTCGCTGAGCCGGTGGACGACCGCATCGAGGCCGCGGTCGAGTAGGGGCAGGAAGACGTGCAGGCCACCGCCTGATTGTGTGATCAGCGGCGCCCAGACGAGGAACTCGGCGGCCTGCCCGATAGGGTCCTGACTGCCATGAGGCCACTGGAGGTCGAGATCAGACATCGTGTGCGCTGAGCCTAGCCAAGGATGCGCATCAGTCGTCGTGCTCATTATCGAATTCGGGCCGTGGCGATATTAGGGACCTGGTTATGACTTTGGCCGTAAGTAGCGTTGGCTCGGTCGATTCGAGCTCGTTACGGGATTTCTGGATCGGCTAAGCGAATCCCAGCAGCCGCTTTCCGTTGCCGAGCAGAACCTTCTGAAGGACTTCGTCAGGTAGGTCCAGCCCGCTCAGCTCCTCCAGGCACCGCTTCGGCTGGATGAACGGGTAGTCGCTGCCGAACAGGAACTGGTCCTGCAGCCGGCCCTTCATGTCGCGCATCACCTCGGCCGGGATGTAGCGCGGGGCCCAGCCGGAGATGTCGATGTAGATATTCGTCTTGTGCAGCGCCATGGCCAGCAGCTCCAGGTGCCATGGATAGCCGAAATGGGCGGCGATGATCTTCAGGTCGGGGAAGGACGCGGCGGCGGCGTCCAGCCGGATCGGTCTCGCGTAGTCGAGACGGATGCCCTGCCCGCCCGGCTGCCCCGCTCCGATGCCGCTCGTCCCCGTGTGGAACAGCAGCACCAGTCCGAGCTCCTCGCAGCGTTCGTACAGGGGCCAGTGCCGCTCGTCGTCGGGCGCGAAGGCCTGAAGGGAGGGGTGGAGCTTGACGCCCTTCAGTCCCAGCTCGGCGATGCGGTCCAGCTCCCCGACCGCGCGCTCGCCCTTGAGTGGGTCGACGCTGCCGAAACCGACGAATGCCTTCGGATGATCGCGACAAGCACTGGCCACGAGCTCGTTCGGCACTCTCGGCCGCCCCGTCGCCGTCTCGGCGTCCCACGCGAGCAGGACGGCCAGCATGTCCAGCTCTTCATAATCGCCGGCCAGCTCGTCCAGCGAGCGCCGCGAAACCTTGGAGCGGAAATAGGTCTCCGCCGCCTCGACGTAGCCGCGCATCGAGGTGTCGAGCCACTCTGGCGTGGGCAGGTGAACGTGGAAGTCGATTGCTTTCATGGCGGGGCGATGATTAGCTTGATGCAAGCCTCGTTGCTGGTGCTGGCGGGCGGCGATAGCCGCCGCATGGGCCGTCCCAAGGCCTGGCTCGAGGTGGGGGACACGTACCTGCTGCGCTATGTCGCGGAACGCTTGGCCCCGGCGTTCTCAGAGGTGATGGTCTCGTTCGCCGAGCCGGAGCAGCTCGAGGAGCCGGTGCCGTACCGGGTCGTGTTCGACCGCAAGCCGTCGGCGGGTCCGCTCGCAGGCCTCGAGGCCGGGCTGGCCGCGGCGCGCAACGAGGTCATCTTCGCCGTCGCCTGCGACATGCCGTACGTGACGCAGGAGGTCGCGCAGCTCGCCGTGGTTGCCGCGCGCCGATGCGATGCCGCGATCCCACGGATCGATGGCCGGCCCGAGCCGGTTTGCGGAGCCTATCGGCGCTCGGCGCTGCCCTTCGTCACCGGCGCGGTCAACACAGGCCGGTTGAAGGCTGGCGATCTCTCTGCAGAGCTGGACGTCACGTGGCTCGAAGACGTCGATCCGCAGCTGTTCAGGAGCCTGAACACCCCACAGGACCTGGAGCGCTTTCATGCCGAATTCGCGGCGCAGCGATAATTGACGGGCGCTGTGAAAATCGTCGTCACCGTCAAACAGGTCCCGGATCCCAATTCCAATCTCACCCTGGAGGCGGACAACACCCTCTCGCGCGAGAAGGAGGTGGTCCTCGACCCAGGCGACGAGTGCGGAGTCGAGGAGGCTCTGCAGCTCAAGGAAGCTCACGGCGGCGAGGTGATCCTGGTCTCGATGGGCCCGGAGCGCGCGAAGGACGCCATCCGTAAGGGCCTTTCCATGGGCGCCGATCGCGGCATCCTGATCACCGATCCTCAGCTGGCCGGAGCCGACGCGCTGCTCACGGCACGCGCGCTCGCCGCGGCGATCAAAGCCGAAGGCCCGGACCTCGTGATCTGCGGGACGGAGTCCTACGACGGAAGCACCGGGATGGTGCCGCCAATGCTCGCCGAGCTCCTGGGCGCGCCCCAGGTGAGCTTCGCCAAGAAGGTGGAGGTCGACGGTTCGAACCTCAAGGTCCACCGGCAGACGGCCGACGGATACCAGGTCGTCGAGGTTGCAACTCCCGCCCTGATCACCGTCACCGCGGCCATCGCCGAACCGCGCTACGCCTCTCTCAAGGGCATCATGGCCGCGCGTTCGAAGGAGATCAAGCAGCTCGCGCTGGGCGACCTCGGCATCGAGCGCGGTGAGGCTGCTGAGACGATCGAGGGCCTCGCCGAAGCCGAGACGCGCAAGTCCGGCGTGGTGATCGAGTTCGACGGCACCGCGATCGATCGCATCATGGCAGTGCTCGCCGAGGCCAAGGTCATCTAGTGAAGATCTGGGTCGTTGCGGAGATGCACCAGGGCACGCTTGCGCCCACCGCTCTGGAGCTTCTGGCCAGGGCCCGCGAGCTGGGTGATGTCGAGGCGATCGCGCTGGGCGGGGGGGCCAAAGCAGCCGCCGCGACGTTGGGCAAGCACGGCGCCAAGGTCGTCCACGTCAACGAGGACGCCGCATTCGACGACTTCATAGCGGAGCCCGCGACCGACGCGCTCGCCGAGCTGTACAAGCAGGGGGCTCCCGATCTCATGCTGTTCGGCTTCACCCCTGATTCGCGCGACGTGGCGGGCCGTCTCGCCGCACGGCTGGAGGTTGGGCTCATCTCCAACGCGGCCGATGTGGCCGCAAAGGACGGCGGCTTCGTCGCCAAGGTGCCTTACTTCGGCGGCGCGAAGATCGCCTCGATGAAGGCCAACCAGAAGCCCGCGATCATCCTCGTCCGGCCCAAGTCGTTCGAGGCGTCCGAGGTGGGCGGGACCGCGGAGATCAAGGATCTCGCCGTGACCATCGACGCCGGCTCGAAGCGGTCGCACATCGTCGAGCGCGTGGTCGAAGCCTCGGAAAAGGTGAAGCTCGAAGACGCCAGGGTCGTGATCAGCGGCGGGCGCGGCATGGGCGGCCCCGACAACTTCCCATTGCTCGAGGACCTCGCCGGCGCGCTGGGCGGCGCGGTCGGGGCAAGCCGGGCCGTGGTGGATGCGGGATGGGTGCCGTACTCGATGCAGGTTGGGCAGACGGGCAAATCGGTTCGCCCGGGCGTCTACATCGCCGTAGGGATCTCGGGTGCGATGCAGCACACGGTCGGGATGAAAGCTTCCAAGGTGATCATCGCCATCAACAAGGACGCCGAGGCACCGATCATGAAGATGGCCGACCTCGGAGTCGTCGGCGACGCCCTCAAGATCGTCCCCGCGCTGACCGCCGCGGTGAAGGCCAAGAAGCGCTAGACCGGGAAGAGGCTCAAGCGCTGCTCGCCGAGCGCGTGCATCTCCGGCGCGACAAAGACTTCGCCGCGGCCGACGGCTTACGCGAACGCCTGCGCGCCGGCGGCTGGGACGTCGTGGACAGCGCTCATGACAGCGAGCTGATGGCGCTGAAGGCGTCACCGAGCACCGAGCGTGCGACCCCGCGCGCGGTGACGCTGCTGACCGTCGTCAATGGCTGGAAGCCGGATGTCGAGCGATGGCTGCTCTCCGTCTTTACGCACTGCAAGGCCGATTTCGAGGCCCTCGTCGTGGACAACTCCGGCGACACTCGAATGGCCGCCTGGCTGGAGAGCCGCGCCGCCGAACGCTTCCGCTCGATCAGGCTCGATCCTCCACTCGGTTTCGCGGGCGCGGTCAACACCGGCATCGACGCCGCTGCAGGCGCGGTGGTGGTGCTGTTCGACCCGAGCGTGGAGCTCACGGGCGACGCGGTGTCACCGCTCCTCGAAGCGCTGGCCGACCCGGCCGTGGTCGTCGCCGGCCCTTATGGGCTTCGCGGCCAGGGCACCCTCAAAGAGTTCGAACGGAGCCCCGGTCCGGAGGTCGACGCGATCGAGGGGTACTGCATGGCGTTTCGCCGCGCGGACGCGCAGGCGCTGAAAGGGTTCGACCCGAGCTTTCGCTTCTATCGCATCGCCGACATCGAGTTCAGCTTCCGGCTCAGGGATCGCGGCGGCAAGGCGATCACGCTGCCTAGTCTTCCGCTCGCGAAGCACGAGCACCAGGTCTGGGAGGCCACCGACCCCAAGGAGCGCAACCGGCTCTCGAAACGCAACATGTATCGCTTCCTCGATCGCTGGGGCGATCGACCCGACCTGCTGGTCGGTAAATAGAATTGCCCCCGGTGGGCGATGACTACCCGGCCCGGATCTCCGACCTGAAAGGCAGGCGGACCAAGAACCTCGCCATGGGTGGCGAGGAGAAGATCAAAAAGCAGCACGACCGCGGCAAGCTGACCGTGCGCGAGCGCCTCGACCTTCTGTTTGACAAAGAGTCGTTCGTCGAGCTCGGACTGCTCGCTCACCAGCAGCCGGTGCGCGGAGGCGAGTCAGACCCCGACGGCACGCCCGCCGACGGCGTCGTCACCGGCCACGGCCTGGTCGACGGTCGCCAGGTGTGGGTGATCGCTTACGACTTCACCGTGATGGCGGGATCGATGGGCGCGGTGGGCGAGCAGTTCAAGGCCGCCCGGGTGCGCGAGCTCGCGCTTCGCTACCGCAAGCCGATCGTGTGGCTGCTGGATTCGGCCGGGGCGCGGATTCAGGAAGCCGCCGGTTCGACCTTTGCCGGCACCGGCTTCCTGTTCGCGGACCAGGTCGTCATGTCGGGCGTCATCCCGCAGGTCGCGGCCATGCTCGGTCCGTGCTCGGCGGGCACCGCATACATCCCGGGCCTCTCCGACTTCGTCCCGATGGTCAAGGAGACCTCGTCCATGTCGCTCGGCGGCGCGCGACTCGTGAAGGCGGCGACGGGGGAGGACGTGACCGACCATGACATGGGGGGTTCGCAGGTCCACTGTTACGAATCCGGTGTCGGCGACAACGAGGTCGCCGGCGACCGTGAGTGCATTGAGACGGTGCGACGGTTCCTGTCGTACCTGCCGTCAAGCAATACGGAGGCAGCTCCATTCGTCGAATCGGCGGACCCCGCCGACCGCGCCGTCGAGGGCCTCGAGAAGATCGTCCCGGTCAGCCCGCGCGCGGCGTACGACGTCAGGCGCGTGATCAAAGCGGTCTTCGACCAGGACAGCTGGTTCGAGATCAAGCCCACGTGGGCCAAGAACATCGTCATCGGCCTGGCCCGTGCCGCGGGCCACGCCGTCGGAGTGGTGGCGAACCAACCGATGCAGAAGGGCGGCATCCTGGATTCGGACGCGGCCGACAAGGCCGCCCGCTTCATCCGCATGTGCGATGCCTTCAACGTGCCGCTGGTTTACCTGGTGGATGTACCGGGGTTTCTGGTCGGCTCGCAGGTCGAGAAGGAGGGCATCATTCGCCACGGGGCCAAGATGCTCTACGCGACAGCCGAGGCCACCGTGCCGAAGGTCACCATCATCATGCGCAAGGCCTACGGCGCGGGCTACTACGTGATGTGCGGCAAGGGCTACGAGCCCGACGTGCTGGTCGCGTGGCCGCTGGCCGAGATCTCGGTGATGGGACCAGAGGGTGCAGTCAACATCATCTTCAACAAGCAGATCGAAGCATCAAGCGATCCCGAGGCGACGCGTGCGCAGATGATCGAGGCGATCCGTGCGCAGATCAACCCCTACCTCGCGGCCGGCTGGGCCATGATCGACGATGTCATCGACCCGGCCGAGACCCGCCGCGTGATCGTGCGGGGAATCGAGCAGGCGAGCGACAAGAGGATCGACCGGCCCTGGCGCAAGCACGGCAACATCCCGGTCTAGATGAGCAAAGTCATCGTCACCGCGGCGCTCACCGGTGTGCTGGCGACCCGCGAGCAGTGTCCTGCGATCCCCTACACGCCGAAGGAGATCGGCGAGGAGGCCAAGCGCGCTGCCGACGCCGGCGCCGCGATCGTCCACATCCACGCTCGCAACCCCCAGGGCGGAGCGGATTGGAGCGTCGAGACATTCGCCGAGATCTTCAACGAGGTGCGCGCCAGGACCGACGTGATCATCAACTTCTCGACCGGGGCGGTTGGCATCCCGGCTGAAGAGCGCATCGCGCACATCCGCGAGCTGCGGCCGGAGATGGCCGCCCTGAACATGGGCTCGATGAACTACGCGATCTACTCGGAGAAGAAGAAGGCTTTCTATCACGACCACGTGTTCGCCAACCCATTTCGCGACATCCAGCTCTTCCTGGAGACGATGAAAGCGGCGCATGTGCGGCCCGAGATGGAGTGCTTCGACGCCGGTCATATCGGCAACACCCGACCCCTCATCGACATGGGCGTGCTCGACGCGCCATACCAGTTCAGCCTCATCATGGGTGTCCTCGGCGGCATCCCCGGCACGACGCGCCACCTGGTCGACCAGGTGGACTCGCTGCCGCAGGGCTCGCACTGGCAGGTGATCGGCATCGGCCTCAACCAGTGGCCGCTGGTGGCGGCGGCGATGGCGATGGGCGGCAACGTTCGCGTGGGCCTGGAGGACAACTTCTACCTGGAGCAAGGAAAGATGGCGAAGAGCAACGGAGACCTGGTCGAAAAAGCGAGCCGCCTGGCCCGCGACCTGGGCCGCGAAGTAGCAAGCACCACCGAAGCGAGAGCGCAGCTGGGGCTGGGTACTCCCTCTCCCCTTCGGGGAGAGGGTCGGGGTGAGGGGCTTAAGCCCGTATGAGCGTCGAAGTCAAAGCGGAATTGGTAGGCAGCGTCTGGAAGATCACCTCGAAGCCCGGCGACCAGGTCGCCGAGGAGGACGTGCTCCTGATCCTCGAGTCGATGAAGATGGAGATCGCGGTCACGGCGCCACGCGCGGGAACGGTCAAGGAGATCCGCGTGAAAGAGACGGACGTGGTCAAAGAGGGCCAGGTGCTGGTCGTGCTCGAGTGACCCGACCCGCCCAGCTCCTCCTCGAGCACCAGCGACTGGTGGAGCGGGAGCGTGGATTGCGGGACAACATCGAACGGGCCAACTCGCGGCTCGAATTGGATCCCGAGATCGTCGAGCGAGAGGAGACCCTCACCGAGGCGCGCGCAGTGCAGGAGGCGACCGCCGCCAAGGTCCGGGAGTCCGACCACGAGCGTGAGGCGCATCGCTCGCGCCTTCGCACCCGTGAGAAGGAGTTGATGAGCGGCCGCATCCGCAGCCCGAGCGAGCTGCTGCAGATGTCGGACGAGGTGAAGCACATGAAGGAGCGCTTCGCCGAAGAGGAAGATGCCGAGATGAAGCTGATGGAAGACGCGGACGCCGCCGAAGAGGCGGTCCGCGAAGCCACGAATCAGCTCGAGCTGGCTCGCAAGCAATCAGCCTCCGAGGAACCGGAGCTTCGATCGGAGCTTGAGACATGGAGCACGGAGCTGGCTGAGGTCGAGTCCGAACGCGACGCGGTCTGGGAGCAGGCGCCGCCCGCCGCGCAGGCCGCCTACTCGCGCATGCGCATGAAGCCGGCAGTGGCCCAGGTCATCAACAACCAGTGCTCCGCCTGCCACGTCACCGTCACCTCATCTGGCATGCAGTTGCTGCGCAAGGGCGACGACCTCGTGCACTGCGAGAACTGCGGCCGCATCCTGGTCCGCGACTGAAGACCCTTCGCCTTTACACGGACGGCGCCGCGCGCGGCAACCCGGGGCCGGCCGGCCTTGGGGTCGTGATCGAGGACGAGCACGGCATGCGCCTCGCCGGGCAGCACCGCTATTTGGGTACAGCGACCAACAACGAGGCCGAATATGAAGCGCTCATTGATGGCCTGAAGGCGGTCTCCAAATGGAAGCCTGACCGACTGGAGATCTTCCTCGACTCGAAGCTGGTTGTCGAGCAGGTCAACGGGAGGTGGCGAATCAAGGAGCCTCGGCTGCAGTCCCTACAGACAAAAGCGAAGGAGCTGCTTGCCACCTTCCCCGAGGTCGAGATCAAGCACTTGGAGCGCGAACGGAATAAGGGCGCGGACGCCCTTGCCAACATGGCGCTCGACGAGCGCGTTAAGAACACCAGGCCGGCTGGGTAGACTTAACCCGGGCCGAGGCGGACGGGTGACCGCCGACCTTAATTGAATACGGTTGGAGGAAAGTCCGGGCTCCAAAGAGCAGGGCGCTGGGTAACACCCAGTCGGGGCGACCCGAAGGAAAGTGCCACAGAAAATTACCGCCGGTCAGCGAGTGTCTCCGGAGACGCGCTGTCAGGTAAGGGTGAAAAGGTGGGGTAAGAGCCCACCGGCGGCCGGGTGACCGGCCGGCCAGGCAAACCCCGCCCGGAGCAAGACCAAATAGGAGGGCGTTCACGGCGGCTCGCCGAGCCCTCGGGTATCGGTCGCTAGAGGCGCCGGGCAACCGGCGTCGCAGACAGATGGTCACCATCCCGCAAGGGATACAAAACCCGGCTTACAGTCCGCCCTCGGTCCACCTTGCACCGTTCTGATACAAAAGAGCCTCCGACCGCGAGGCCGAGGGCTCTTTCAGTACGCAACCAGTACGCATCTCGACTAGTCCTTGTCCGGTACGCTCAACTTACGTCCGACTTCCGCCGACCGATTAGTGCAGGAGATCACAGGAGCAGGGCGTCGGCCACGATCGCGAGCAGGGGGCGCACGGCCGGTGGGTCGCGCTTCCCGTGGTCAGCGACGGCCGCTACGCCCATCACCAGGCGGCAAATGTCGGCTGAATCCGCGCCGCCCCGAAGCGCGCCTTCGGCGCTCAGCCGGTCGAGAACCCTGGCGTTGGCCTCGATCAACACCTGGCACTTGCCATGGAGTGGCGAATCAGGGTTGTCCATCGCGGCGATCAGCCGGCCGGCAGCGCCCGTGTGCTGGCAGATGTGAGCGACAAGCTCGTCGAACCAGGTCAACAACAACTCTCGGGATGGTTGAGAACTGGCGACCCCTCTGTCGGCGGCTTCGCGGATGCGGTCCACCCAGTCCTTCATCACAGCGTCGAGTAGGTCTTCGCGCGTGGGGAAGTGCCGGTAGAGGGTGCCGGGACCGACTTCTGCGCGCCTCGCCACCTCGTTGAGCGAGGCGTCACTCCCCTGCTTAAACCAGACGTCTTTCGCGACCTCGAGGATGCGGTCGTACTTGCGTCGGGCGTCGGCTCGCACGGGGTGCTCCTTGACTAGATGGAGAAGTTCTCCGTATAGTGCCTGGTGGAAGTGGAGAGGTTCTCCGCTAATCCTACGCCACCACCACCAGCTACAGAACTGATCTCCCCGGAACGGAGGAGGCCAGGATGGGGAGTGCAGAGATGAGCACGAAGAGGCAACCAGGCGGCAGTGCGATGTTGGCCGGACGCCCGGTAGCCCGAATCGGCTACGGCGCCATGCAACTGCCGGGTCCGGGGGTGCTGGGACCCCCGCGCGATCGGGCAGTCGCACTCGCGGTGCTGCGCCGGGCCGTGGGGCTCGGCGTCAACCACATCGACACGGCCCAGTTTTACGGTCCCGATGTCGCCAACGAGCTGATCCACGCCGCGCTTCATCCCTACCCAGAGGACCTGGTACTGGTCACCAAGGTCGGCGCTGAGCGTGACGGCCAGGGCGGCTGGATCCGCGCACAACGGCCCCACGAGCTGAGAGCCGGGGTCGAGGCCAACCTGCGGAGCCTCGATGTGGAGAGGATCGACGTGGTCAACCTGCGACTCCTCGGTGCCGAGCACGACCATGGCGACAGAGCGCTGCCTGTCGACCTCGACAGCCAGCTGGCCGAGATGATTGCTCTGCGCGCCGAGGGCAAGATCGGCGGTATCGGCATCAGCAGTGTCAACATGGACCAGCTCCGCCAGGCTCTCCCGGCGGGCATCGCATGTGTACAGAATGCCTACAGCCTCATCGACCGGGCCGGCGAACCGCTCCTCGACCTCTGCCGCGAACACGACGTTGCCTGGGTGCCGTACTTCCCTCTCGGCTCAGCCTTCGCGGGGCTGGCGAAAGTGACCGAGCACCCCGCCGTGGTGGCTGCCGCCGCGGCGCAGGGAGCTACACCGGCTCAGGTCGGCCTGGCCTGGCTCCTGGCCCACGAGCCGCACATCCTGCTGATCCCCGGCACCTCGAGCCTGGAGCACCTGGACGAGAACGTGGCCACAGCTGACGTTCGCCTCGACGTCGCCACGATGGCGGTTCTGGACGTTCTCGCCGTGGCGGGCGGCCGGCGCTGACAGTACAGGCACTCTCGAGGTGGCGTGGCCCCGGCTTATGTCCGTTTTCGGCCCACACGCTCATTTCGAATTCAACAGCTCGGTGAGAACATGCCTGGCGCAACCTGCGCAGGCATCGGAAGACATCGCGACCGGCGGTTGCAAAATAGTCGGTCCATGACCCAGCCGCCCCAGGCGCCGGACGTCTTCACCCGCGAAGAGCGGCGAATCATTCAGCGACACCGCACCCCTGAACAGGTCCAGCAGTTCCTGCGCAGGCTGCCATACAACTGGGAGCTGCACGGGGACACCCTCCGATCCTTTCGCCAAGTCGTCCGCCACAAGACCGCGCACTGTTTGGAGGCGGCGCTCGTCGCTGCCGTGATTTTGGAGCAACACGGCCACCCCCCACTTGTGGTCAGCTTCGAGTCCAAAGATGGGGTGGATCATGTGATCTATGTGTTTCGTCACGGAGGTCGGTGGGGCGCGGTGGCCCGGTCCCGGGATGCGGGCCTGCACGGCCGCAAACCGGTGTTCCGCGCCATTCGCGATCTGGTGTGGAGCTACTTCGATCCATACGTGGACTCCACCGGCCGCATCACCGGCTACCAGCTAGTGGATCTGCGCGCCCTGGGCAAGTACGACTGGCGCGTGGCCATGACGAACATCTGGAAGGTCGAGAAGTATCTACTCAAGATTCCGCACCGCAGACTGCGGTCGTCGAATCGCCGCTACCTGCGCCTGCTCGCGCGGTTTCGCGCATACCGTGAGCGACACCCCCGCGGCCCGGTCGTGGAGATCTACCGCGACCGTCAGCACTGGATGTAGCGGGCGACAGTTCTCTACGTGCCCGGACAGCTTGGACAGAACCCTGAACCTGTTAGCGCGGCGATCCTAAGACTTGTGGCTGTCGATGTTGAGTGAGATCTCCGGCCGCTCCACTCACGCGACGTAGCTGCCCACTCGTGCGGTGCACACGTACGAGGCGCAAGCTGCCCCAGACCTTGAGCGGAATGTCGGGATACAGAAAGTCCGACGTCCTAATACGCAAAAAGTACGCAGCCCACTCAATCGCAGGGTGTCGTTAGGTGTCGTTTCGGATTCGAAACGGATCGGTCGAGTTCGCCGATACAGACCCCGGCTTACAGTCCACCCTCGGCCCACCAACCCCGATTACAGGGGAGCGTCTCGGACTCGGAAGTCACAGCCATAGTCGTCAGATGAAGACCCCTGGACGAGGTCACTTTTTCTTCTTCAAAGCGTTGTGGGCTACCGCGGCACGGACGAGGGCCTTGAGGGCGCGCTCGTTGACCTTGTCGCCCTCGTGGAAATCGACCGCCCGCCACTTGTTGCCTTCGAGGCCGGCGTTGAAGACCTTGTCCGGGTCGGGAAGTCTCGCTCCCTCGTAGAAGGTCAGCTTGACCTTGTCCTTGTGGGGGTTAAAGAGCAAGACAAGACCGTCATGGTAGAAAGTCGGAGTGCCCATCCATTTCCATTCCTCGACTATCTCCGGGTCGGCCTCGTGGACGACCCTGCGAAGCGTGGCGAGCGTCTTGGCGCGCCAGTCCGGAATGCCGGCGATCAGGTTGTCAATCTGCTGGGATGGGCTCATTGACATCTTATGGCCGGCCCGGCCCTCTGCCTTGAAATAGAGTTTTGAGATTCAGCCCAGTTCCTCGGCTCGCATGATGGAGGACATCGCGAGCAGCCGCCTCTCGAACCAGCTCCTCAGTCCGCACCATCGAAGAGAACCGCGACCGGAGCGCGGCAATGCCCGCAGACCTGACCATCAATCCTCATCGAAACGATACGTTATCCCCCTTCTCGATGCCCCAACTCTGAACCACCTCTTACTGCCGACTCTCCCTTCCGCATTCGTGGCTGGAGTTCGGTTTCTCTTATCAGCGTCCCGAGGTCTTGGAGCTCACCTCTCAGGTTTCTCCTCAATTCGGCCAGTGCCGACTATCCTTCTCGCGATACGTCGGCGGCCTTCAGGTGGGGAGGCGGTAGCTTGAAGAAACTGAGCGTCTTGGGCGTGGCAGCCCTCCTATGGCTCTGCGTGTCGCCCGTCGTCCCCGCGTCCGCCGCCACCCTTCAGTGGCTCGACGGTCAGTCTGCCTACCAGTACGACACCTACTGCGACATCATCGGCGGCAACACGGTCGAGACGGCTGCCATCTCGTACGTCGGTTATTACGGGGCTACCGACCTCAGCTGGCCGCTGATCAACCAGGCCTACCAGGGCCACATCGTGACCGGCGCCGCGGGCAACGGCTGCTACGCCGGCACTCAGCTGCTCGACACAGAGGTAACGCTGCCGCCGTACACAAGCCTGACCGTCGACGCCTCGCACCCCATCAAGTGCTACTTCATCTCGTCGACCGGGGCGGTCCAGGATGTCACGACCGACCCCAACGCCAATTGCGTCCAGACCCCCCAGGCCGGTATCCACGGGGGTCAGTACGAGCTGGGCCAGCGGCTGGTGCCGACCGGCGGCCTGTTCGAGGTCCTGTTCTGGATGACGACGACCGCTGTTCTCAAAGGCTCTGAGACCACCACCGACAAGCTGTACGGCGTCGTGACGGACGCCACCGCTTTTACATTGACCGTGCCCATGTACCAGTGGGTCTGGGTGTCGGCGAGCGGCGGCTCGGGGACTCCAAACGTCACCTACCCGAGTCCTCCCACCACGAAGATCACCGACGCGACAGCAACGATCACGACGGTCGTCAACTGCTACGGCATCGCCGGCAACATCTACTTTGACATCGGCACGACGATCCCCTACAGCTACACCACCGGCGCAGTGGCCGTCCCGGCGGGCTACTCGACATTCAACGCATGGGCCAACATCACGGGCCTGGTGCCGGGGACGTCCTATCACTGGCGGGCCAAGTTCACGACCAACGGGGGCGCGACCTACTACTTCGGCGCCGACCAGGTATTCACGACGACGAACACTGGCATCGAGGTCCTGCCGTTCGTCAGCAACGCGGCATACGGCGGTTACACCACCACTGTGTACGTGCAGAACGCCGGCAGCGCGCCGGCGCACTTCAGCCTGGCCTACTTCGACCAGAACGGGAATCCGGTGGGCCTGGGCGACTCGGCGACCATACCGGTCAACGCGAGCTGGACCGTATCGCAGAGCAACGGACGTTCCTTCGCGGCCGGTCAGGCCGGATCGGCGATCCTCTACAGCGACCAGCCACTCGCGGCTTTCGTCAACGAGTTCGCGCCGGGCGGTGGCGACGCCACCAGCTATACCGCCGTCCCGACCTATGGCGGCCTCGCGCAAACGCTTTATGCGCCGGCGATCGCTCGCGCGGCATACGGCGGCTACACGACCGGCATCGGACTGGTCAACCTGTCGAGCGGCCCCGCCAACATCACGATCACCTACCGTGACTCGGGCGGGAACCTGGTCAAGGAACAGGGTCTGGCGCAGGTCCCCGCGCACGCTTACCGCGCCGTTTACAGCGGCGTCTCGGGCGGCAGCAACGACGCTGGTCTCGCGAGCAACTTCGCGGGGACTGCGACGATCACAAGCGACAGCGGTTGGGTCGCCGCGATCGTCAACGAGGTCGGGCCTGGGGGACAGTTCAGCTCTTACGACGCGATCTCCACGGGCGCGACTACGCTCAACGCGCCGGTCGCTTTGAAGGCGGCGTACGGCGGCTACAACACCGGCATGGCGATCCAGAACACGACCGCCACCACCGGGTCGGTGACCGTGACGTATTACGACTCGATCGGAACGCCCACCGCGAAGGTGTTTTCCATCGCGCCAAACGCCTATCTCGGCGTGTACCAGGGAGCCGCCGACGGGCCGAACACGAGCGGCGCGTACACCGCTGTCGTCACAAGCACGGTTCCGATCGCCGCGATTGTCAACGAGGTGGCGCCGGTGACAGGAACGGCCCAGCAGTCGACGTCCTACAACACCTCGTCCGGCGCCGCGGCCCCCATCGATCTGCCGCTGGTCGAAAACGCCGGCTCGGACGGCTGGAGCACAGGTCTCGGCATCATGAACGTGGGCACGGCCTCCGCGACGATCACCGTCTCGTATTTCCTGGCGTCCACAGGCGCTTCCGTCGGCACGCCTCAGACGGTAACCCTGGCCCCGAAGGCGTCCTGGGGCCTCTATCAGCCTACCGGCGGACTTCCAGCCGGGACACGAGCTACGGCGGTGGTCAGCTCAGCCGGACAGCTGGCCGTTATTTGCAACGAGTCGAACGCAACGAGCTTCATGAGTTACGCCGGCCAGTAGCCAGGACGCGCCTCCGGCTATGGCTTCGACGACGCCATCCATGCTGCGATCTGGGCACGCGAGTTGAACCCGAGCTTGTTCAGGATGCCGCGGACGTGGCTGTCGACCGTGCGTTCGGATATGAACAGACGAGTTCCGATCTGTTTGTTGCTCAGGCCGCCGGCAACCAGCCGTGCGACCTCTGCCTCTCGCTTTCCGAGCGGCCCGGAGCCATCTCCGTCGCGAGTCGCGGCGGCAACTGGGGCCGGCTCACCGAGGGCCAGCCCGATCGCGGCGCTTCGGCTCAAGCGCTTGCCGGCCTTGAGCTCGGCTTCGAATCTCGACGCCCCAAGCGCCGCGACAGCTGACTCTTCGGCCTGGGCCAGCAGGGGAGCGAGGAACGCGATGACGCTTGCGCCGGCGCCGGTTCGCACGGTCTCCGCGGCCCCGAGCAGCTGCGCGCCCAGCCGCGCCTGGCCGGTGCGGGCGGCGTGGTAGCCCAAGGCGTCGAGCAACGCATACTGCGCCACCCGGTCATCGATCTGGCGGGCGATCCGCAAAGCTTCTTCAAACAGCGGCTTCGAACCATCCAGATCACCGGCGATCAGCGCTGTGAGCCCCAGGTTCATCAACATCATTTCCAGGCTGTAGAGGTCGCCCGACTCTCGGGTCAGCCGCACGCCTTCCGACGATGCCGATCTCACCGTTTCGAGATCGGCCTCGAAAAAACCATTGAAGGCTCTCGCCTGGAGCAAGGTGACCCTGGCGGGGAGGTCGTCCAGGCCGTTGGTCACTTCTGCCGCTTCATCTAGAAGGCGCCTTGCCGATCCAGGGTCACCGCCCATGTTCTCGGCGATCGACGCCATCGATAGCGAATTCGAAAGTGGAATGAGCTGTCCGGATTCTCGGGCCGCCGTCACAGCACGCGCGAGCGCTGGCCTGGCAGCTGCTGGATCGCTCTGCAGCACGGCCAGAAATCCACGAATGAAGTAGGCCCAGGCATCCACCTCGGGTGTGGCATGCCCAGCTCCGAGCAGCTCATCCAGCCACCGAACGCCTTCGGTAGTCGCGCGCGTGATCCAGTACCAGCTCACCGAGGAGGCAAGGATGACTCCGTTGGCGAAGTCGTCGTGCGTCACGCATCGCCGGAGGACTGACCGGACGTTATCGATCTCGAGGTCCATCCATCCGAGCCACTCGATGAGCTCGTACCGACCTTGAAATGCAGATCCCTGCAACCGGGACACGTAGTAGCCGACGCATCGCAGCTCGACGGTCTGGTGCTCAGCCGCTTCTCGCAGCTTGCCGGCGGCGTATTCGCGCATCGTCTCGTGCAGCCGGTAGCAGGCGACGGACCTTGCGTCCTCCTTCATCACCAGCGATTTCTCGACCAGCGATGAAAGCAAGTCCAGCGCGCTTTCCGCGGGCACGTCGTCCGAAGTGCACACCGACTCGACGTCTTCAAGCGTGAACCTGCCCGCGAACACACACAACCGCCTCAGGAGCGTCCGCTCGCTTGCGGACAGCAGATCGTGGCTCCAGTCGATGGTGGTCTGGAGCGTTTGATGTCGTGGCAAGGCTGCGCGGCTTCCTCCCGTCAGGAGGCCAAACCGGTCCGACAATCGCTCCAGGATCTGCTCCGGGCTGAGGACTCGCGTTCTCACAGCTGCGAGCTCGATGGCCAGCGGCAATCCGTCGAGGCGGCGGCACAGGTCGACCACGGCCGCCTGGTTCGAGGCGGTCAGCTCGAAGCGGCCTGATGCGGCTGCAGCCCGTTCCGCAAACAGCATGACCGCCTCGTTCTGTCGCAGGTGAGCAAGAGTCTCTGCGGCGTGGGCTGAAGGCAGCTCGAGCGGCGGGACTGGGACCACATGCTCGCCAGAGACCGAAAGCGGTTCGCGGCTGGTCGCAATCACGCGCACACCCGGGGCGGCTCGGATGATCTCGGTCACGAGCTGAGCCGCCGCTTCGAGTAGGTGCTCGCAGTTGTCCACCACCAGCAGCAGCTGCTTTTCGGTCAAGTACGAAAGCAGAAGGGTGGGCGGCTCGGTGGCGGCCAGGTCACGCAGGTCGAGGGCCGCGATGACGGCGTTGGCAACCAGCACGGGATCGCGGACGTCAGCGAGCTCGACCAGCCATGCGCCGTGCGGGAAACCACGCGCGAGGTCTGTCGCAATCCGGATCGCAAGCCGGGTCTTGCCGACGCCGCCGGGCCCGACGAGGCTGACCAGGCGGGCCGCGGCGAGCTGCTTTCTAAGGTCCGCAAGCTCGCGGCGGCGCCCGATGAAGCTGGTGACTTCAGCCGGGAGGTTGCCCGAGCGGCGTGTGGGCCTGGCCATCGTGAACAGAAAGCTACTACCGCCGCGAGCTACCGACTCCGTCGACAGTACCGAATCAGCAATTCCACGGATTCCAGGGCCCAGCGTGCTGCCTAGGCTGACGAGCATGACCCAGGAGCTACCTATACAGCGAGTGGAAGTGAGCTTTGTCGGCGCCCCGCCCGTCCAACAGATAGAGCGGGCGTCGGGAGTCAGCGAGGTCGAAACTGACGGCTCTGTCCTGCGCTGCCTTGTCCTCGGCAGCTTTCAACCATTTCTCGAGGCGTTGCGCGGTCACGAGGTCATCAGCCTCACGTCAACGTCTTCATCACCAGTTGACGGAGGTCGATGATGGAACGGATCGCAGAAGCTTCGCCGCGGCAGCTGGCGCGGATTGCCGGCGCCCTGTACATGCTCAACATCGTGGGGGGCGCCTTCGCCATCGGCATCGGGTACCTGGTTTTCAGATCGACCTTCCTTCCCCGAGTAAGTGGCGTGCTGCTGGCGATTGGGGCCTCGTGCTACATGGCCTACGGCATCGCCGACTTCCTTGCACCTGCTTTCGCAGCCCATCTGGTCCCATGGATCCAACTGCCTTCCCTCGCTGGGGAGGGATCGTTCTGCCTATGGCTCATGATCGCCGGCCTGAAGGTTCAGGGATGGAAGGAGCTGGCCGGCGCGGCAGGATCGCGATTGGAGTGGGCTCGATGACAGAACAGGTCGCTGAAACGTTGCGGGGTCCCAGGGCACGGATTACGGGTGCCGTCTATTTGGTCTTCTTTCTGACGGCAATACTCGGCGCGGTCCTCACTCCTGGTACGCCGAACGACATGCTCGCGCATGAACCACTGTTTCGGCTGGGCTTCGCAGTCAGCCTGATCTCTCTCGCGTTGTATGTCGCTCTCGCTGCACTTTTCTACAATCTGTTTCGGGCCGTAAACCGAAATCTCGCTTTGCTCGCCGCGTTCTTCAGCCTCATGGGCTGTGCGGTTCAGGCTTTTGGGAGCGTATTTCAACTCGCCCCTCTGGTTGTCTTAGGAGACCAGTACAAGAGCGTGTTCAGTGCACAACAGTTGCAGTCCCTGGCGCAGATGTTTGTCGACTTGAGTGCTCAGGCCGGCCACGTCGGAATCGTATTTTTCGGGGTGTTTGACATCGTGATCGGCTACCTGATTTTCAAGTCGGCCTTCTTGCCTCGGACCCTGGGTGCGCTGATGGTGATTGCCGGTGTGGCATGGCTGGCCTTCCTGTCACCGGAGCTTGCGAACCTTCTGCTGACCCCCATCGAAGTCATCGGCATCGTGGCCGAAGCGGCTCTGATGCTGTGGCTGCTCGTGCGTGGTGTGAACGTTCAACGCTGGAAGGAGCAGGCAGGCGCATGAAGGCAATCGTCCAGGACGTGTACGGCTCACCGGATGTGCTCCAGCTGAAGGACATCGATAAACCAGTGGTCGGAGACGAGAGTGTGTACGTGCGCGTCCGCGCGTGTTCCGTCAACCCCCTCGACTGGCACCTGATGCGAGGCCTTCCTTACATCGCACGTATGTCGTTCGGGCTGCGGAATCCCGAGCTGAGGGTGCGCGGCGTCGATCTGGCCGGGGTGGTTGAGGCGGTTGGGAAGAACGTGAAGCGGCTCCAACCGGGCGATGAGGTCTTCGGCAGCTGCACAGGCGCGTTCGCGGAGTATGTGTCTGCTGAAGAGAAGAGCTTCGTGCCCAAGCCGGCGAGCATGACGTTCGAGCAGGCCGCGGCGGTTCCCGTAGCGGGGTGCACCGCCCTACAGGCTCTTCGCGACATCGGGAAGGTTCAACCAGGGCAAAAGGTGTTGATCAACGGCGCGGCGGGGGGTGTAGGGACGTTCGCCGTGCAGATTGCCAGGTCGTTCGGCGCGGAGGTGACCGGCGTATGCAGCACGAGGAACGTGGACCTGGTCCGGTCGATCGGCGCAGACCACGTAGTCGACTACAGCCAGGCGGACTTCACCCGAAGCGGCGAGCACTACGACCTGATCCTCGACAACATGTACCGCTCGTTGTCAGACTGCAGACGAGTGCTCGCTCCCGAGGGGAACGTCGTGCTCATCGGGGGTTCCGCCGGTCGCTGGATCAACGGCCTCGGCCGCACAGCGAAGGCGAGCGTGCAGTCACGGTTCACGCGCCAGAAGCTGGCCTCCTTCTTTGCACGGACAACGAACGAGGACATGATCGTTCTGGCCGAGCTCATCGACGCTGGGAAGGTCACGCCCGTCCTCGACAGAACTTATCCCTTGAGCGAGGCCGCCGAAGCTGTCCGTCATCTCGAAGCAGGACACGCCCGGGGCAAAGTCATCATCACCTTGTGACCTCCTTCAGTTTTGGTCGACAAGACCAGAACTTTCATGTAGAGTAAGAGTCGTGGGGACCAAAACCAGAGGTGGGCGGGCACCGGAAGGCTACGACCCGTCGAAGTTCCCAGCGTTCGCGGTGACGGTGGACGTCGTGATCCTGACTATGGCCGACAGCCGCCTACATTTGCTTCTGGTGCGTCGTGGGGTTGCGCCGTTCAAGGGGATGTGGGCGATCCCCGGTGGGTTCAAACGCCCTACCGAGACGCTGGGCGAGGCGGCGAAGCGAGAACTGGCCCAGGAGACCGGCGTCGACAGCGCGGCCATGCTGACCCAGTTCGGCGCCTACGGTGATCCTGGGCGCGACCCTCGAATGAACGTCGTGACGGTCGCCTACCTGGCTGTGCTTCGCGACGTAGGCGCCGTCGTCGCGGGCTCAGACGCTGCAGACGCGGCCTTGGTTCCGGTGTCCGAGGCGCTGGACGGAACGATCGAGCTGGCGTTCGATCACGCGAAGATCGTGCGCGATGCGGTTGAGCGTGTCCGCGGCGACCTCGACCTGACGGGCATTGCCGCTGCATTCGTCGGACCAACCTTCACGCTGGCCGAGCTGAGGACGGTGTTTGAGGCCGTGTGGGGCGTGCAACTCGACGGCGCGAATTTCCGCAGGAGCGTCGTCACTGAGGAAGGCTGGGTGATCCCGACCGGGCGCCGAGCCAGGCCCGGCGCGCCCGGCGGCAAGCCCGCGGAGCTCTTTCGAGCGGGGCGGATGTGGAAGTACAGCAGTCCAATCCGGCGCTCGCAGCCAAACGAGAGGAGGAAGGGAAACTCATGAGAGCAGTTGTCTACGACAGGTACGGGCCGCCAGACGTCCTGCGACTCGAAGACGTCGAGCGGCCGGTACCCAAACAAGATGAGGTACTCGTCAAGATCCACGCCACGACGGTCAACCGGTCGGACGTCCACACTCGTGAAGCCAACCGACGCAGCGGCCTGGCTGTCACGCTCCTCAGCCGCCTGATCTCTGGGCTCCGCCGGCCGAGGCAGCGGATCCTCGGCCGCGAGTTTGCCGGAGAGGTCGAAGCAGTGGGCGCGGCAGTCAGCGAGTTCGCGGTCGGTGACCGTGTCTTCGGCCTTGGTGGGCTCACGTTCGGTGCACACGCAGAGTTCATGTGCATGCGCGAGAGCGCTCGAATCGCGCATATGCCGGCCGGTATGAGCTTCGAGGAGGCTGCGCCAATCTGCGACGGAGCGCTCAATGCACTCATGTGTCTGAAACAGGCAGATCTCCGGAAGGGGCGCAGGATCCTCATCTACGGCGCGTCCGGGGCCATCGGCACTGCAGGGGTGCAGCTGGCCAGGTACTTCGGCGCCGACGTCACCGCGGTGAGCAGTACGAAGAACCTCGAGCTCGTGAGGTCGCTTGGAGCGGACAGGGTGATCGACTACACGAAGGAAGACTTCACCAAGAACGGCCAAACGTACGACGTCATCTTCGACGCCGTTGGCAAGCACTCTTTCAAGCGGTGCCGCGACTCGCTGGAGCCGGGTGGCCTGTACCTGCCAACCGATGGGCCCGTGAACATTTTGCTCGCGCTCATGCCCTCGCGGAAGGGAGCCAAGAGGGTTGTGTTCCAGCTGCCACCTCGACAGCCGAAGAAGGACGTCCTCTTCCTCAAGGAGCTCATCGAGGCCGGGAAGTTCCGGCCGGTGATCGATCGGTGCTACCCGCTGGAGGACGTGATCGAGGCGACCAGGTACGTCGAAACGCAACGGAAGGTCGGAAACGTCGTCCTGAGCGTGAACGACGGTCGGGATTCATGAGCCAATTGAGTTCATAGGCTCACGATGGCCAGGCTGATCTACTCCACGATCGCGTCCCTCGACGGCTATGTCGCGGACGAGAACGGCAACTTCGATTGGGCTGCGCCCGATGACGAGGTACACGCTTTCGTCAACGACCTCGAGCGGACAGTCGGCACGTACCTCTACGGGCGCCGCATGTACGAGGTGATGGCCTTCTGGGAGGCTGCCGAACTCCTCGCCGACAAGACGCCCGTCGTGCGGGACTTCGCCCGGATATGGCAGTCGGCTCACAAGATCGTGTACTCAAGGAAGCTGGAATCGGTCTCCAGCGCCAGGACGCGGATCGAGCGTGACTTCGAGCCTGAAGCGGTCAAACAGATGAAAGCTGCAGCGGAACGTGCCATCACGGTGGGTGGGTCGCACCTCGCCGCCCAGGCGATCAAGGCCGGGTTGGTCGACGAGATCCACCTGTTCGTCACGCCCGTCGTCGTGGGAGGGGGCAACCCGTCGCTCCCCGACGACGTCCGCATGAAGCTCGAGCTGCTCGACGAACGCCGTTTCGGCAATGGCGTGGTTCACCTGCGCTACCGGGTAAGGACCTGAGGAAACGGCCGTAGGCGCTTGACAGTCGCCACTGGCCGCGTATATTCTGCTAATTAGTTAATTAGCCAATGAGCAGACTAAGCCCGTCCGACCACCTCAGCGTCACCTTCGGCGCCCTCGCCGATCCCACACGGCGGGCGATCCTCGCCCGGCTCGCCGCGGGGGAGGCTTCGGTCACTGAGCTGGCCCAGCCGTTCGAACTGAGCCTCCCGGGGGTTTCGAAGCACCTGAAAGTGCTGCACCGGGCCGGGCTGATCTCGCAGGGGCGCAACGCGCAGTGGCGGCCATGCCGCCTCGAGGCGCCGCGTTTGAAGGAGGTATCCGACTGGGTGGGGGAGTACCGGCGGTTCTGGGACGAAAGCTTCGAGCGTCTCGACGAATATCTCGAGCGATTGAAAGAGGAGGAGAGATCAGATGGCGGACAAGAAGACGGGAGGTAGCACGGTGTCAAAGACCGAGTACGTGATCGATCCGGGAAGCTTTGAGATCGTGATGACCCGTGTGTTCGACGCCCCGCGTGAGCTGGTGTTCAAGGCGTACACGGATCCGAAGCTGTTCGCGCAGTGGTGGGGCCCTCGGGAGTACACCAACCGGATCGACAAGTTCGAGGCGCGACGCGGTGGCGAGTGGCGAATCGTCCAGACCGATGCCAGCGGCAACGAGTACGCCTTCCGGGGCGTCCACCACGACGTGGTTGCACCCGAACGCATGGTCGCGACGTTTGAGTTCGAAGGCGTGCCGGGTCACGTCCTGATGCAGACCGCAACCTTCGAACCGCTGGGCGACAAGACCAGGGTCGTGCAGCAGGCTGTGTTCCAGTCGGTCGCGGACCGCGATGGCATGATCGCCTCGGGTATGAAGCGGGGATCCGACGACTCGATGGATCGCCTGGCCGAGCTCCTGGAAAGGATGAAGGCCGGCAAGGCGTAACGATCCCCCGAAAGGCCGGGCGGAGTCGCCCGGCCTTTCTTCTCTTGTGGCGCAGCCGGCCGCCGACCCCTCCTAGACTCGATCCAGGTTGAAAGCTCAACAGATCGCACCCGAACCCCCGTTCGCACCGCGCCGCCCCAGGGTCCTCGCGGCCCACGGGGATCGGCGCGTCGACCCTTACTACTGGTTGCGGGAGAAGGACAACCCCGAGGTGATCGCATACCTGGAGGCCGAGAACGCGTACGCCGACGCCGTCATGGCGCCCACCCTACCGCTCCAGGAAACCCTCTACCGCGAGATCGTCGGAAGGGTGCAGGAGACCGACACCTCTGCGCCGACCCTTTACAAGGGCTGGTGGAGCTACACCCGAACCGTCGAAGGCCTTGATTACGAGATCTACTGCCGGCGCCGCGGCACGATGGAGGCCCAGGAAGAGGTGATGCTCGACGGCAACAAGCTCGCCAAGGGCCACGAATACTTCGACCTGGGCTACGTCGAGCGCAGCCTTGACGACAAACTGCTCGCGTACGCGGTGGACCTCGACGGCTCGGAGCGTCACGAGCTCCGTTTCCGCGACCTTGCGACCGGCAAGGACCTGGACGATGTCATCCGCGGCGTTTACTACGGGTCCGCCTGGTCCGCCGACAGCAATACGTTCTTCTACGTCATGCCGGACCCTGCGGTGCGGCCTTACCAGGTTTGGCGTCACGTGCTCGGGACTCCAACGAAAGACGATGTGCTCGTCATGCAGGAAGACGATGAGCGGTTCGAGCTGAGCGTCGAGCAGACCAAGAGTGAGCGCTATGTGATCTTCACCAGCACGAGCCAGGTGACCAGCGAGAGCCTCTTCATCCGGAGCGACCAACCTGAGGCTGAGCCGGTGCTCGTCGAGGCCCGACGCCACGGGATCGAGTACAACATCGACCACCAGGGCGACCGGTTTCTCATCCTGACCAACGACGGCGCGCGCAACTTCCGGCTGATGGCGGCGCCCATCGCCAGCTCCGGCCGCTCGTCGTGGACGGAGGTGGTGCCCGAACGGCCCGGCGTGCGCCTCAACTTCACCGACGTGCACGCCGGCCACGTCGTCCTCGGCGAGCGATCCGAAGGGCTTCAGCTGCTCGAGGTGCTTGATTCCGCCACGGGCGAGCTCCATACCGTCCACCAGCCGGACCCTGCGTACACGGCCTTTCCAGGCTCCGACCCGAATTACGACAGCCCGGTCATGCGCTTCTACTACACGTCGCTCACCGCTCCCTTCTCTGCGGTCGACTACGACATGCGCACGCGCGAGCGAACGGTCGTCAAGGAGCAGCCCGTCCGCGGCGGTTACGACCGCGCCGACTACGTGAGCGAGCGGCTGTGGGCCACCGCGCAGGATGGCGTTCGGGTGCCGATCTCGATCGTCCACCGCCGCGGCTTGAAGCGCGACGGCTCGAACCCCGCGCTGCTCAATGGGTACGGCGCCTACGAGCTGTCTAACGACCCCATGTTCGACTCGGTCCGCCTGAGCATGCTCGACCGCGGTTTCGTTTTCGCGATCGCGCACGTTCGCGGCGGTGGCGAGATGGGCAGGGAGTGGTACGAGGATGGCAAGTTCCTTCACAAGGCCAACACCTTCACCGATTTCGTCGCCTGCGCCGAGCGGCTCGTGGAGCTGGGCTACACCAATCCGCGCCGGCTGGCGATTCGCGGCCGCAGCGCGGGCGGCTTGCTCATCGGGGCCGTGGTCAACATGCGCCCCGACCTGTTCGCGTGCGCGGTGGCGCAAGTGCCCTTCGTGGACGCGCTCACGACCATGCTGGACGACAAACTGCCCCTTACGATCAACGAGTTCGACGAGTGGGGCAACCCCGCCGAGGCCGATTTCTACGAGTACATGAAGGCGTACTCGCCCTACGACAACGTGCACGCCGCGGATTACCCGGCGCTCCTCGTGACCACCGGCCTGAACGATCCTCGCGTCTCATACTGGGAGCCCGCGAAGTGGGTTGCCAAGCTACGTTCGCTGAAGCGCGGTGACAGCACTCTGCTGTTGAAGACCGAGATGGGATCCGGGCACTCGGGTCCGTCCGGCCGCTACGAATCGTGGCGCGAAGAGGCCTTCGTCACGGCCTTTGTGCTCGACCAGGTCGCGTCTTGACTTGAGCTCTAATGGCGATTAGGCTAGGCAACGAATTACACCCATCCGGGTGTATCTACGTTTGTAGGAGCGTGCAAATGGGCGGCATCACTGAAGGGACTTTCGCCTTCGCGGGCGGAGTCTGCCTTCTTGCCGCACATTGAGTCTGTTCAGGTAGCCAGAACCTAGAAACCAAAAGCACCGACAGAGGACCGTGCGGTAGTTGGGCCACCGCACGGTCCTTTTCTTTGTCCAGATGGATTAGAGGAATGAGTCATGACTGCAATTGAGATCCACGGGATCAGCAAAGCGTTCCGGCGCCGTGAGCGCGAAGCCGGCGCGCCCTGGTGGCGGCGCGAATGGAAGGACAAGGTCGCCCTGCACGAGCTGGACCTCGTGGTCGAGGCGGGCGGCGTGACCGGAATCCTGGGGCCGAATGGAAGCGGCAAGTCGACGCTCATCCGGATCCTCGGGACGCTGCTCACGCCCGACTCCGGCACGGCGATGGTCTTCGGCTGGGACGTCGTCGCACAGCCGCTGTCGGTGCGGCGCCACGTCAATCGCGTATCAGTCGAAGCCGCCTTCTTCAAAGAGCTGAGCCCGTGGGAGAACATGCTCTACGCCGCGCGTCTTTACGGAGGCGGAGCCGCCGGCACTCGCCGGCGGGTGATGGAGATCCTCGAGAAGCTTGGTCTGCCCCTCGACACGGTGGACCAGCCGATGAAACAGCTGTCGCGCGGACAGCAGCAGAAGGTCGCCATCGCGCGCAGCTTCCTCACCGCCCCCTCGCTGCTCTTGATGGACGAGCCGACCACCGGGCTCGATCCCCGCTCGAAGAAAGAGGTCCAGTCGCTGCTGTGCATGCTCCGCGCCGAGCGCGAGGTCACGGTCCTGCTCTGCACGCACGACATGGCCGAGGCCGCCGAGCTCTGCGACCGCGTGCTGATGATGGACGGTGGCCGCGTGCTCGCGGACGGCAGCCCGGATGAGCTCTGCCGGCTGCATGCAGACGGAAAAGCCGACCCGACCCTGGAGGACGTCTTCATGCACCTGACGGGGAAGAGCTTCGCGGTGGCCGAGGAGAAGGAGGAGGCGACATGAGCATCGGAGTCGGGATACGGCACACAGAGCTGAACGCGCTGTACGGGTTTGCCGAGCGTCAGCTCCACGTCGTCAAGCGCTACTGGCTGTGGGAGGTCGTCTGGCTCTTCTACAGCCTGGTCAGCGTGCTCTCGATCGGCTTTCTGGCCTCCGGCCTTGGCTCGCTAGGCGGGCAGAACGCCTCGTTCGACCTGCGCAAGGCGCAGCTCTACCTTCTGATCGGGGCTCTGCTCTGGGGCTACCTCTCCCTGGTGTTCATGGAGGCTGCCTACGCGATCGCGTGGGAGAGATGGGAGGGAACGATCGAGTACACGTTCATGGCGCCCGTGAGGCGGGTTACCCACCTGTTTGGCATCTGCCTGTTCGCGATCGGCTATGGCCTGATCCGCACGTTCGTCGTCCTGCTCATCGCGGCGTTCATGTTCAACCTCGATTTCTCCCACGCCGACATCCCAGGGGCCCTCGCGGTGCTCGCCGCCTCGACCGTGCCGCTGATCGGCCTCAGCATCCTGACGGCGGTGCTGCCGCTCCTCTCACCGCAGAAAGGAGAGCAGATGTCGGTCGCGCTCCAGGGTTTCCTGCTGCTCGTCTCGGGCGTGTACTACCCGCTCACGGTGCTGCCGGTTCCGATGCAGGTCGCAGGGGCGGCAAGCCCGCTCACGTACGCGCTGTCGGGCATCCGGCGCAGCCTGCTCGATGGGGCCCGTTTGCCGGACCAGCTGCCGACGATCGGCATCCTCCTGGCCATGGGGGCCGTGATGATCCCACTGAGCATCCTCGTCTTCGGCTGGGCCGAAAACCGGGCTAAAAGGCTCGGCCTCTTGAAGCGAAGCGGGTAGACAAAAGCAAACCGAGGCGTATCCGGCGCACTGGGCGCATCCAAACTAATGTTCGGCACTATCAAGTTTCAGCGCACCATCTAGGGCGTGTTAAGCGGCCAGGCACAAGATGTCGTGGTCGCCACCTGGGAGGGCCATTCGAAGCTCTCTACATGTTGTGGTAAGGGTATTGACAGGCTGAGCACGCGTGGTTAGTGTTCGCGGCGAATCGCGGTGATCAGTGGGGAGAAGTGGTGAGTCAAAGCAACGCTGAAGCATACGTCGCACCCTACGTCCAGGTACAGCACGCCATACACCTCCTCTACGCCACTTCTCCCCGCAGCCGCGATGGACACCCGGTGCCGGCCAACCACCGCTACGACAAAGAGGGCAACCGCCTGCCGCTCGAGCTTCATGGCTGCGGATGCAGCCTGTGCGCCCGCAGTCAGCGCGACCGTCACCGTTTCTGGGAGGCCCGATGATTGTTCACCGGGGCGCACAGGGTGAGAGTCGACGACAAGGGCAGGCTGGCCATTCCGGCGGCTTTTCGCAAGCAGCTGGCGGAGGGAAGCTTCGTCTCGGTCAGCCAGGACAACGTCCTGGCGATCTACCCTCCGGACCTCTGGGCCGCCCTGGCGCAGGAGCTGCGCAGCCCGCTGCCCGGACCGGACCAGCGCGCCCTGGCCCGGACGCTGTACGGCATGTCGGACCCGTTCGAGCCGGATGGGCAGGGACGGATCAGCCTGCAGCCGGAGCAGCGCCGGCTGGCGGGGATCGAATCCCCGTCGACCGTGGTGGTGATCGGGACCGGGTCTCGGGTGGAAATCTGGCCCGAGGGCCGATGGGACAGCTACAACGCCGACGCGCAAGGTCGCTTTACCGAATTCGCTGACAGGGTGATCTCAGCGCACTGAGCCCGCACCAACCCGCACTTTTACAAGAGGTAATAGAGCTGCTCCAGCCCCGAGTGGGGGCGGTCGCGATCGACTGCACCCTCGGGCAGGCGGGCCATGCCCGCCAGATCCTGGAGAGGATCACACCCGGCGGCCGGCTGCTCGGGATCGACCGCGATCCCCGCGCCGTCGAAGCTGTACGGGTGGCCCTGGCCCAGTACGGGCCCGCGGTGGTAATAGTTCAAGGACGCTTCTCCGAGCTCGGCTCGATCGGCGCTCAAAACGGCTTCGCTAAAGCCGACCTGATCCTCTTCGACTTCGGTCTTTCCAGCAACCAGATCGACGACCCCGAGCGCGGGTTCAGCTTTCGCGGGGAAGGTCCCCTCGACATGCGGATGGACCCGACCGCCGGCGTCACCGCGGCGACCATCGTCAACGAGTCGGATGTCCGCGAGATCGAGCGGATGATCCGGGAATACGGCGAAGAGAGATGGGCTCGCCGGATCGCACAGTTCATCGTGGCGCGGCGCCCGCTGCGCACCACGCGCGATCTGGCCGAGGCCGTCGAGGCCGCCATTCCAAAAGCGGCGTGGCCGCGCGACATCAACGTCTCGACCCGAGCGTTTCAGGGTCTTCGCATAGCCGTCAACGACGAGCTCGGCGAGATCGAAGCAGGATTGCGAGCAGCCCTTATGACACTAAAACCCGGTGGCCGTATGGCGACGATCAGCTTCCACTCCCTGGAAGACCGTTTGGTCAAGTCATTCTTCAACGTCGAGTCAAAAGACTGCATCTGCCCACCCCAGCAGCCAGTCTGCACCTGCGGTCACCGGGCAACCCTCCGCATCGTCACCCGCCGTCCTGTGCGGCCTTCCGAAGATGAGGTCGCGGCCAACCCAAGAGCGCGTTCAGCGCGATTGAGGGTGGCGGAAAAGATCTGACTCCAAAAGTCCTGGTGGCCGACCCAACCCCCCCGGCCACCAGGCACCACCCCCCGTCGAAAGAAGAGCCCCCTATCCCCATCGGGGAGAGGTTGGGTGAGGGCCTTAAGCCCGCAACAACCGCCGCAGCACGAGCCGCAGCACACGTCCAAGAAATGAATGAGGCACAAGTTTTGATATCGACCCGAATCCTGGCGCGACGTCGCCTGAGCGTTGCAGGCGCAAAGCTAGCCCCCGCCCCGCGGCGGAGGCGCCGCACGCGCGGCTTCGTGCAGGTGGCGAGCTCGACCGCGGCCGAAAGGCTGCACCTGAGCTCGTTCGGTCACGCCTACCTCGGCCTCGGCGCGGTCCTGATCGCCGTCCTGTTCTATTTGGGGCTCGCCGCCCAGATCACGCAGTCCTCCTACGACATCGCGCGCCTTCAGGACCAGCAGCGCCAGCTCCTTGCCGAGCAGGACCAGCTCCGCTACCAGGAGGTCACCCTGCACGCTCCGGCGCAGGTCCAACAGCAGGCGGCGCAGAGCGGAATGCAGCGGATTGTGCCGTCCGGCTACGTCAGCGGCCAGCCGGTGGCCATCGATCTCACGGCCCCCGTCGGCGCCGTCGCCGGTGACGTCACACCGCTGTGGGCGCGGGCCGTCGCGGCCGTGATCAACACCGTCGGTGGCACGCGCGACGTGCTGGCGGCGTCCAAGTAGTGTCGCTCGGGGTCCGCGATAGGGCCCCGCGTGTGGAGCGCGTCGGCTCTACCCGCCTGCGAGTCCTGTCCATGGTCCTCGTCGCGCTGTGCCTCGCCGGGTTGGTCTGGTCGCGCCTTGCGTATTGGCAGGTCGCGCGCCACGGTCAGCTAGGCATGCAGGCTCAGGCGCAGTACCGCGAGGTCGTCGACCTGCCCGCGATCCGCGGAGCGATCTTCGACCGCAACCTCACCCAGCTGGTCGTCAATACGACCGTGTACTCGGCCTTCGTCTCGCCCGACCAGGTCCCTGCGGCGTGGCGCCAGCGTGTGACCAGCGCCCTGGTCTCTGTCCTCGGCGCCGATCAGACGACCGTAACGACGATCCTTGCCTCGCCTGCCAAGTTCGCGTACATCTCCCCGCGCCGCTTTGCGAAGGACAAGGCCGACAGGCTGACGGCGCTCAAGCTGCCCGGGGTGGGCCTCGAGCCGGAGACCCAACGTTCGTACCTTCCCGGCACCAGCTCCGCCACCACCCTCGCGTCCAACCTGCTGGGCTTTGTCAACTACAACGGCGACGGCCAGTACGGGCTCGAGGCCTACTACCAGAAGGCGCTGGCGGGGACGCCGGGCTACATCTCCAGCTACCGCGACCTGGCCAACCGGGAGATCGTGCTCGGCTCGCACACTCACCAGGACCCCGTCAACGGTTCAGACCTCGTGCTCTCGCTCGACGCCAACATCCAGTACGCCGCAGAGCAGGCCCTGGCTGACGGCGTGAAGAAGTACAACGCTGAGAGCGGCAGCGTGCTGATCATGGACCCGACCACCGGTGGCATCATCGCGTCGGCTGATTACCCGAGCTACAACGCCAACGACTTCGCCCACACCGACACCGCGCTCTTCAAGGACAACGTCTCGAGCTACGTCTACGAGCCAGGGTCCGTGATGAAAGTCGCCACGCTCGCCGGCGCGATCAACTCGGGCGCGATCACGCCAGGCACGGTGATCAACGACCCGGGCTACCTGAACGTGGGGGGCTACCGGATTTACGACTGGGACCGCAAGAACCACGGCAACATCACCTACACCTACGTTCTTCAGGACTCGCTCAACGTCGGCGCGATGAAGGCGATGCAGGCGGAGGGCCATGACGCCTTCTACAGCTACTTGCAGGGCTTTGGACTGACGAAGCCAAGCGGAATCGACGTGGCCGGCGAGACCACGGTCCCGCCGCCGCCGGCCGCGTCCATGGCCGATGCCCAGTACGCGACTGCTTCGTTCGGCCAGGGCATCGACGTAAACATGGTGCAGATGCTCGCGGCGGTCAATGTGATCGCCAACGGCGGAAAGTACGCGCCGCCGCACGTGGTGGACAGGGTCGGCACGGCGATCAACCCGCTGCTGCTTCAACCGCAGCGCCAGGTGATCAGCCCGAGCGCCGCCGCGCAGATGACCACGATGATGGAAAACGTCGTGCAGCACGGCTCAGGATTTACTTCGCGAGTGAAGGGCTTCGAGCTCGACCAGACCGGCAAGACGGGTACGTCGCAGATCCCGGTCAACGGCCAGTACACGCAGGATGTCTGGGCATCGTTCGTCGGGTTCCTGCCCGCGCAGCATCCGAAGTTCACGATGCTGGTCGTCGTGCGCAAGCCCCACGCCGCCGGCAGCGGCAGCGACTGGACGCTGAACGACGGCTACATCACCGCCGGGCCGATCTGGCAGAAGATCGCGCAAGCCATGGTCGTGGACTGGCACATAACGCCCGACCCGCGCTAACAGTTCTACCTAAGGTGTCGAGCCCCAAGTTCCTTGCGTCGCCTCGGGGCGCGACACTTAACGCATGAAGTTATCTCTCCTCGAGATGCTCGAGGCGACCGGGGGCGGTGAGGTCGGCGGGACCCAGGTCGGCAACACGTTCGCGACCTTTCACACCGACTCACGCGAGGTCGTGCCCGGCGGAGTCTTCTTCGCTCTACATGGCGCGGACATGGATGGACACAGGTTCGTCGACGACGCGATCAAGCGAGGAGCGACCGCGGTCGTGGTCGAGCGGCGCATGAACGTACCGACTGGGATCGCCGAGATCCGGGTGCCGGAAACGTGGGCGGCGCTCTACGCGCTCGCGTCGTACACGCTCGGGCACGTGAGTCCGCTGGTCGTGGCGGTGACCGGCAGCAACGGGAAGACCTCGACCAAGGAGATGATCGCTGCCATCCTCGGCAAGCGCTTCAACGTCATGCGTACGAGCGGCAACCTCAACACCGAGACCGGCGTCCCGCTCACCATCCTGGCGCTCCAGCCGCACCACACGGCGCTCGTCCTCGAGATGGGCATGCAGCATCCGGGCGACATCGCGCGGCTGGTGGCGCTGGCGCGGCCGTCGATCGGCGTCATCACCAACGTTGGCACGGTTCACATGGAGTTCTTCAACTCGCGTGCGGAGCTGGCGCGCTCCAAGGGCGAGATGGTCGCGGGCCTACCCGAACGCGGTACGGCCATCCTCAACGCGGAGGACCGGTTCTTCCCGATGCTGGTGGCGATGACGGCCGCGCGGGTGACCAGCTTTGGCATGGCCACGGGCGATTTCCGGGCGGAGGGCTATCGCGCGCTGGAGGGTGGCGGCGGACAGTTTTCCGTCCGCGGAGTGGATGTGCTTCTCGCGCTCGAGGGCCGGCACCAGGCGGTCAATGCCGTGGCGGCCCTCGCCACGGGAGTTGCGGCGGGCATCACCCTCGCGGATGGCGCGGCGGCGCTCGAGCACGTCGCCGTGGAGCACCGTCTCGAGGCGCTTCCTGTCGCGGGCGGTTATTCGATCGTCGACGACGCTTACAACGCCAGCCCGGAATCCATGATCGCTGCCTTCGAAGCGCTCGCCGAGAGTCCGCGGCGCGGGCGGCTGCTCGCCGTGCTGGGCCAGATGGGTGAGCTTGGTGCCGTCTCCGAGGAGTCTCACCGGCGTGTGGGCCGCCGCGCGGCGGAACTATTCGATGCGGTATGCGTCGTCGACGGCGAGAGGGCGCGGGTGCTGGCGGAGTCGGCCCGCGCCGAGCTGGTCGCCGACCGGCCCGCCGCGGTGGGCTGGGTGCGCCGCAACGCGCGCGAGGGCGACCGCGTCCTGGTCAAAGCGTCGCACGGCGTCGGTCTCGACGAGGTGGTTCGGGAGCTCACCGAGACTTGATCCTCGATTTCATCACGTTCGCGGTGACGTTCGTCATCGCGCTCATCCTGTATCCACCGGTTATTCGCGTCCTGCGAAGGATGAAGGCCGGGCAGGTGATCCAGGAAGAGCTGCCCGACTCACACCAGAAGAAGGCGGGCACACCAACGGCCGGCGGCGTCCTCTTCGTCGCGATCGGGATCATCGCGGGCGTGCTCGCGTCCCTCGCGGGTCACCTCGGCGCGCTGCCGGCGGTGGCCGGACTGGTGGCCGGCGGGCTCATCGGTTTCGCCGACGACCGCAGCAAGCTCGTGGTCGGCACTCGCGGCATCCCCGCCCGCCTCAAGTTTCCGATGCAGGTGCTCCTGGCCGTCCTCGTCGCGTGGCTCGCCACCGTGCAGGGCGCGTCGCATCAGCTCTTCCTGCCGGCCACGCCGTGGGTGATCTTTCCGCTCGCGGTGGTGGCGATCGTTGCGACCGCCAACGCGGTCAACCTGACCGACGGCATGGATGGGCTGGCGGGCGGCCTCTCCCTGATCGCACTCGCGGCCCTTGTGCTTCTGCTGCCCGGCGCGCCGGCCGGCGAGAAGGCCGTGGCGATGAGCCTGTGCGGCGCGCTCGTCGCGTTCCTCGTGTTCAACCGCTACCCCGCACGCGTCTTCATGGGTGACACAGGTTCGCTCGCGATCGGGTATGCCCTCGCGGCAGTGGCGATTCAGCAGGGAATGTTGATCTTGCTGCCGCTGCTCGCACTGGTGTTTGTACTCGAGACGCTGTCTGTCATCATTCAGGTGGCCTATTTCAAGGCCAGCGGCGGACGTCGAGTTTTCACGATGACCCCAATTCACTACACGTTCCACCACGCGGGTTGGTCTGAGAACCGCATCGCGCTCTCCTTTTGGGGCGCGGGGCTCGTCTCGGCGCTGGCTGCTGTCGGGGTGGCGCGGCTGGTCACGTGACAGCCCTCGTCGTGGGCGCGGCCCGCAGCGGAATCGCGCTGGCCAACCACCTCACCCGCGCCGGCGAAACGGTGCGCGTGTTCGATCGCAAGCCGGCATCAGAGCTGCGCGAAGCGATCTCGCAGATGCCTGCTGGCGTCGACTTCCGCCTTGGCGACGAATCCGGTGTCCTCGACGGCGTCGACGTGGTGTATGCCAGCCCGGGCGTGCCGTGGGACGCGCAGCTCCTGAACGACGCCCGCGCGCGCGGCCTGCGGGTCTCGAGCGAGATCGATCTCTTTCTCAAGCTCTGTCCGGGCTCGGTGGTCGGTATCACCGGCACCAACGGCAAGACGACGACGACCGCTCTCACCGGGGTCGTGCTCGGCGCCGGCGACCGACCCGTGATGGTCGGCGGCAACATCGGCGACACGGTGCTCGACCGGCTCGAAGAGATCACGCCCAACCATTGGGTCGTGCTCGAGCTCTCGAGCTTCCAGCTCGAGTCTCTCGACTGGCCTCGCCTCCACGCCGGCGTGATCCTCAACATCACGCCCGACCACCTCGACCGGCACGGCACCTTCGAGCGATACGTCGACCTGAAGGCGCGGGCGATCGAGTTCGCCGGCCGGGACGATTACGCCGTCCTGAACGGTCGCGACGAGACGGTGCGTGGCCTCGCTTCGCGCACGAGCGCCAGGCTGGTCTGGTTCGACCAGCACCAGCCCATCCCCCCGATGCCGCTGCCGGGTCGCCACAATATGGACAACGCGCTCGCGGCGGCGGCGGTGGGACGGATCGCCGGACTCTCCGATGAGACGATCAACGCGGCGATCCGCTCGTTCAAAGGCGTCGAGCACAGGCTCGAGCTGGTGGGCGAGTGGGCGGGCGTGCGCTGGTACAACGATTCCAAGGCCACCAACCCCGACGCAGGCCGCGTCGCGCTCAGCTCGTTTCCCGGCGCTCCCGTGGTGCTGATCGCGGGCGGCTACGGGAGCGGCTTCGAGCTGAGCGAGTGGGTGGCGGACGTGCTGCAAAGCACGGAGGCGGTGGTGCTGATCGGCGCCTCGGCCGACCTGCTGCAAGACGCCCTTCGCGCGCATCCCAAGGTCGTCCGGGCGGCAAACCTCGATGAGGCGGTGGGCACCGCGGCCGGCCTGTCACGCCGCGGCGGCGTCGTGCTGCTCAGCCCGGCCTACAAGAGCTTCGACATGTTCAAGGACTACGAGGACCGCGGCAACCAGTTCAAAGCCCTCGTCCGCAAGCGGTTCGCGGCTTGAGCACGACCGCCAGGGCAGCGCGCCCGCAGGGCGCTCGTTCAGACCGAAAGCAGCCTGACCGCCTGCTGCTCTTCACCACCGTCCTGCTGTGCGGGGCGGGGCTGGTCATGGTCACGAGCGCGAGCGTCGCGTTCGCGTACACGCAGCACCAGTCGGCCTTCTATTACGCCGAGCGCCAGGCCATATGGATGGCAATCGGGTTCGTCGCACTGTTCGTCCTCAGCCGCATCGACTATCGCCGCCTGCGTCCGCTGGCGCCGGCGGGAGCGGTGGCTGCGGCGCTGCTGATGCTCCTGGTCCTGGTCCCACAGCTCGGCGTGACCGTGAACGGCGCTCGTCGCTGGTTCGACGCGGGGCCTCTGGGTACGTTTCAGCCGTCGGAGCTGGGCAAGCTCGCCTTCGCCGTCTACATCGCGCACTGGATTGACAAGCACTCGTCGTACATCGGCGATTTCCAGAAGACTTTCGTGCCCTTCGCCGCGATGCTGGCGGGCGTGCTGGCCCTCCTGATGCTGGAGCGCGACCTGGGAACGTCGGTCGTGATGGTGGCGATCTTCGTCAGCGCGTACTGGGCGGGCGGCGGTCGAGTCCGGCACATGGTCCTCCTGGTGGCCGCGCTCGGGCTGGGCTTCGTCGCGCTGACCTTGCTCGAGTCCTACCGGATGGCGAGACTCACCGCGTTCTTGAACCCGCTCGCGGATCCGCTGGGCACCGGCTTCCAGGCGACCCAGTCGATCTACGGCCTCGCCTCCGGCGGATGGTTCGGAGTCGGCATCGGCCATTCGATCGAGAAGTACGGCTGGCTCCCCGAGGCGCACACGGACTTCATCTTTGCGATCGTCGGCGAGGAGACCGGCCTGGTCGGGACGACACTGATCATGCTCGGCTTCCTGTTTTTCACCCTGCGCGGCTACCGCGCCTCTTTGCGCGCACCGGATCGGTTCGGCGTCGGCCTCGCGGCATCGATCACGACGTGGATCGCGTTTGAAGCGTTGCTGAACATGGCGACGGTCACCAACACCCTGCCCATCACCGGGGTGCCGCTGCCGTTCTTCAGCTACGGCGGAACGGCGCTGGCGACCACGCTGGCGGCGGTTGGCGTCCTGCTCAACATCGCCCGAAGTGGCACAGGATCATCACTAGGAAGGTCAGATGAGGCTTTTGATCGCTGGCGGCGGAACCGGAGGACACCTGTACCCGGCAATCGCCGTCGCCCGAGCGTTTCGCGCTGAGGACCCGGACGGTGCCGTGCTCCTGGTCGGACGCCGCGGCGGCCCAGAGGAGCGGCTCGTGCCCGCGGCCGGCTTCGAGCTGGCTACGGTCAACATCCGCGGCCTCGACCGCGACGCGGTCTGGAAGAACCTCGCCCTTCCCGCCCTCATCCCGGCCTCGCTGCGAGCCGGGCTTCGCATCGTCGATCGCTTCCGCCCGGACGTCGTGCTCGGCACGGGCGGTTACGTCATGGCGCCCGCCATCGCGGCGGCGCGCCTGCGCGGCATTCCATATGTGCTGCACGAGAAGGACGTGCGGCCGGGGCTGGCAACTCGAATGTTCGCCGGCGGCGCCACGATGATCTGCACCACGCTCCCCGGTACCGAGAAGCGGCTGCGCGGCCGGCGAATCGAGCTGACCGGAGTCCCGCTGCGCGAAGGATTCACCCCGCGCACGCCGGCGGTTCCGGCGCGCCGGCTGCTGATCACTGGCGGAAGCCAGGGCGCGCGCAACCTCAACCAGGCGGTCTGGTCCGCGCTCGACGAGCTGTGCGAACGCTTCCAGGAGGTCGTTCATGTCGCCGGGCAGCAGGGCGCGGCGGGCGTCGCGGAGCACGCGCATGCGCGTTACAGAGGGATGGCGTTCACTGATGACATGCCAGACCTGATGGCGCACGCGGACCTCGTGCTGAGCCGGGCCGGCGTCGGCACCATCGCCGAGGCCGCCGCGGTCGGCCTGCCGATGATCCTGGTCCCGGGCACGTTTGGGGGCGGCCACCAGGAGGAGAACGCAGCCGCCATGGTCGACGCAGGCGCGGCCGTGAGGATTGGCGACGCCGAGCTGAGCGGCCCGAGTCTCGTCGCGACGATCGCCGGACTCGACGACGATCGCCTGCGCGCGATGGCTAAAGCCTCGGCCGCGGTCGGCCGGCACGACGCCGCGGAGCGGGTCCTGGCGGTGCTCCACAAGGTCGCCAAGAATTGAGGGTCCACTTGATGGGCGCGGGTGGTGCCGGAGTGTCGGCCCTGGCTCGCGTGTTCCTCGCCCGGGGTGACGAGGTGAGCGGATGCGACACCAAGCTATCGGATACAACCGAGGAGCTCGAGGACGCCGGCGTGCGCATCCTGATCGGGCACGACCCTGAGCACGTCCTGTTCCAGGACCTGCTCGTCTACAGCGGCGCCATCAAGGGATCGCCGGAGCTCGATGCCGCGCGTGCGATGGGCGTGACGGTGCTGAGCCGGGCCGAGATGCTGGCGCGGCTGATCAGCGAATCCGACTCGATCGCCATCGCCGGAACCGCCGGAAAGACGACGGTGACGCATATGCTCGGCCACATCCTCGTCACCGCCGGCTACGACCCGACCGTGCTCGTCGGCGACGGAGCCAGCGCGCGCGCCGGGCGGTCGAGCTGGTTGGTGGCCGAGACAGACGAGTCAGACGGCACGCTCACGCTTCACCATCCGCGCCGCGCCATAGTCACCAACATCGAGCTCGACCACCCAGACCATTTCAGAGACGTCAGTGCGGTCCGCGACCTGTTCCAGTGGTTCATCGCAAACCTGCCGGCGGACGGCCTGGCGGTCGTGTGTGCGGACGATGAGCTGGTTCGAGACCTCAAGCCCAGGGCGCGGCGCATCACCTACGGCTTCCGGCACGATGCGGACTATCGCTGCGAACCCATCCGCCCGTTCCCGATCCACCACGATGGTCGTGAGCTGGGCCGCATCAACCTGAGGCAGCCCGGCCGCCACAACATCCAGAACGCGACGGCGGCGGCGGCGATGGCAATGGAGATCGGCATCCCCTTCGGCGACGTGGCTGCGGCGCTGGAATCGTTCCCGGGCGCGCACCGGCGCATGGAGCTGCTGGGCATCTTTCAGGGGGCGACCGTCTATGACGACTACGCCCATCATCCGACCAAGGTGCGCGCGACGATCGAGGCCGCGCGCGAGCTGCGTCACCGGAGGCTGATCGTCGTCTTCCAGCCGCACCGGTACTCGCGCCTGGCAGCGTTCATGCACGATTTCACTCGCTCGTTCGAGGGCGCCGACAAGGTGCTCGTCCTGGACGTCTACAGCGCGGGCGAGCAGAACACTTCCGGTGTCCAGGCCGCGGACCTCGCGCACCAGATGCCAAACGCCACCTACGTCGGCGACTTCAAGACGGCGCGCGAGATGCTGGAAGGCCTGGTCGGACCTGGCGACCTGCTGCTTCTCATGGGCGCGGGCGACATCAACAAGCTGGGCGATGAGCTGGCGCACCGCGTCTAAGGTCAAGTGGCTTGCCTCGCGGCCCGGGGTCAGCGAGGACGAGCCGCTCGCCTCACGCACGTCATTTGGCATAGGCGGCCCCGCCGACTTCTTTGCGGAAATAAGCCGGCCGCCGGCGATCGAAGAGCTGATCGACGGCTGTGCGGAGCGCGGCATTCCTTATCTGTTGCTCGGCGCCGGCACCAACCTGCTGATCGCCGACGCCGGTGTCGAGGGACTGGTCCTCAGGGTGGTCAACCGCGAGCACCACGTCGACGGGAGGACTGTACGCGCCGGCGCGGGTTTGAAGATGATGCGCCTCGCCCGGATCGTCGCCGATGCCGGGCTGCGGGGCTTCGAGTTTGCGATTGGCGTCCCAGGCACGGTAGGTGGCGCCGTGTATCAGAACGCAGGCTGCTGGGGGAAGGAGCTGCGCGAGGTCCTCGTCGAGGTCGAAGGCTTCATGCCGAACGCAGGAACCACGATCTGGAAACCCGCCGACCTGAAGTTTGCTTACCGCACCTCCGCGCTGCGCGAAGGTGCGCTCAAAGGCGGGCTGGTGGTCGAGGCGACAATCCAGCTCGAGCGTGGCGATGGGGAACAGGCCAAAGCGCTGATGGCGAAGCTCACGCGCGAGAGGGGCGAAACGCAGCCGATCAAGACCAAGAACTGCGGCAGCGTCTTCAAGAACCCGCCCGGTGACTCGGCGGGGCGCCTGGTACAGGCCGCGGGCCTGAAGGGCGCCCGCGAGGGGAACGCCATGGTTTCGACCATGCACGGCAACTTCATCGTCAACGAGGGCGGCGCCACGGCGGCCGACGTGAAGCGGCTCATCGAGCGCATCCAGGCCGAGGTCAGGCGGCGTTTCAACATCGAGCTGGAGACCGAGGTGGAGATGGTGGGGAGGTTCAAGCGGTGAAGGTGGCGGTGCTTCGGGGAGGTAAGTCGGCGGAACGTGAGGTTTCGCTGATGTCCGGCGCGCAGGTGGAGAAGGCCCTGCGCAAGCGCGGCCACGACGTCACGGGCGTCGACGTGGACCTCACCACCTGGGACGTGCTGAGGGACGGCGATTTCGCGTGCGTCTTTAACGCCCTGCACGGAAGGCTTGGCGAGGACGGCACGGTCCAGGGAATGCTCGAGCTGCTCGGGCTGCCGTACACCGGGTCTGGGGTGCTGGCGTCCGCGCTGTGCATGGACAAGGCGAGGGCGAACGCGCTGATGGCGGCCGCGGGGCTGCTCATCCCGCCGTTCGAAGAGCTGGAGATCAAGGAGGGGGTTGCGCCCGACCTCGTCGATCGACTCGTCGCGACCTACGAGCTGCCGCTGGTGATCAAGCCGGTGCGCGAGGGCTCGACTATCGGACTGACGATCGCGCAAGACGTCGACCAGGTGGCGAGCGGTCTCGTCCTCGCGGCGCGCTATGACCGTCGAGTCCTCGTCCAGAGGTTCGCGGAGGGCACCGAGATCACCGTCGGCGTCCTTGCGACCCCTGACGTGCAGGTGCTGCCGACGCTGGAGATCGTTAGCGACAACCCCGTGTACGACTACGACGCCAAGTACACCGCAGGCAAGTCGCACCACATCATCCCGGCCCGCATTCCCGAGCCCGCGCGGGTGGAGGCGTCCGAAGCCGCCCGACGCGCCTTCGTCGAGCTGGGCTGCGCCGGCATGGCCCGCGTCGACATCATCGTCGGCCCGCACGGCAACCCATGGGTCCTCGAGGTCAACACCGTGCCTGGCCTGACCGAGCTCTCGCTCCTGCCGGACGCCGCGCGCGCCGCGGGCATCACGTTCGACGAGCTGTGCCAGCGGTTGGTCGACCATGCGGTCGGCCGTCACGAGCGTCGTGTGGGACCGCCCGCAGTATGAAGTTGAGACGAGGTTGAGACGCCGCCGAAGCCTGTTCGGCGCGCGCCGCCGCCGCGAGCTGGAGCAGGCCGAGCCCCTGAAGGGCCAGGTGTGGACGCGTTCGGAGCAGGGGCTCCGGGAGCCTGGCGTGCCATGGGCGTGGCGGGGATTTGCGGCCGCCGCGGCGGTCGTCGAATGCGCGCTGCTCGCGTGGCTGTGGTTTGGGCCGGCCCTGTCCGTGCAGAGCGTACTCATCGACGGCTCGCAGCACATGACCCGCGCGCAGATCGCGCGAGCGGCCGGATTGACCGGAGGGACGTCGGTGATCTCCGTGGACGAGAAATCGGCACGCCAGCACCTGCTCAACCAGACCTGGGTGCGCACGGCGAGCGTGAGTCCGCAGCTGCCGGGAACCGTCGTAGTTCGGGTGAGCGAGTGGCAGCCCATTGCGGGATACCACGCGGGGAAGGGGGGGAAGCTCTTCTTCCTGTCGGACCAGGCCGTCGTGCTCGGACTCGCCACCACCGAGGGGACCCTGGTCGATGTCCAAGGGCCGGCAGGTGCCGACCCTCGCGTCGGCGACCATCCGCTGGACGCGCAGCTTCTGACCGCGCTGGTCAACATCCAGCGCGGCCTGCCGGCACTGATCGGGCAGGAGGCGGCGGGCTTCGTGTTCGACTCCTGTGGTGACCTCACTCTGGTCGCGAAGCGCGGTTGGAAGGTTTACTTTGGCCGGGTGCTGACACCCGAGGAGTTCTCAACGCTGCGCGACAAGCTCTCCGCGCTGAAGGCCATCGCCGGGCAGGTCAACTACAACTCCGCCGACCTCGAGTACGTCAACGTGATGAACCCCGCCGAGGCGGCGGTCGGGTTCAAGTCGCGCGAGCCTGCAGTGCCATCGCCAGCCCCGGGTGCGCCGGCGCCCACTCCCACCCCTGGTGTCGTGTGCAGGTAATCGTCATCGCGGTCATCTTCGCGATCCTCGGCGTGTTCCTCGGCGTGCTGTCGCCCGTCACCATCCCCATCACCTACGCGCGCTACACCGCCGTCGCGCTGCTCGCCGCCCTGGACTCGATCTTCGGCGCGTTCAAGGCATACATCGCCGGCTCGTTCGAGCCGCGCGTGTTTTTCAGCGGACTCGTGACCAACATGACCCTGGCCGCGGGCCTCACCTACTTCGGTGACAAGCTGGGAGTCGACCTGTCGATCGCCGCGATCGTCGCCTTCGGAGTGCGGATCTTCAACAACCTGGGAGCAATCCGCCGGCACTATCTCTAGTGGGCTAGTCGGGTCCGCGCGGTAATCCAAACGTAACCGTCGGCGGGATGGTGACGATGCGGCCGTCGTCGTCGCGAACGATCTGCCACCCGCCCTCGTGCACATTCCAGTGATGCCGGTAGCAAAGCAAGGTGAGGTTGGGTGGGTCATTCGTTCCGCCGTGGAACCAGTGCCGGATGTGGTGTCCCGAGGTCCAGCTCGCCGGCCGCTCACAGCCCGGCCACGTGCAGCCCCGGTCGCGGACATT
>PNAG01000027.1:0-342 GCA_003169845.1 Candidatus Dormiibacterota bacterium
CAAATTGCGCACTGAGTATCCAGATGGACGGGGTTGCTCGCATGATGCGCTACGGCGTTTGCACCTGGGTCTGAAGCCGCCGGCCAGAGGACGCGCGAGCGCCGTGGGCTGGGAATGCGGCCTTCCTGGCAGCGCCCCATGATGTAGCCCACCGTGGGGGCCGTCCCGGTGACACCATTAGGTTCGTCATCTCCCACCAGCAGACGAGGTGTGGAGGATGCCGCCGCCGGCTTGCCGGTGGACCATCACGAGCAAGGCGCCCCTAGCGCCGCTCTGTCTGCCGACGGTTACGGAACCGCCGGCCCCCCACGCGTTGCGTTTTGACAGCTTCGTTGACAGCTT
>PNAG01000027.1:425-5539 GCA_003169845.1 Candidatus Dormiibacterota bacterium
GCGGATTCGAGTTCAAATCGACCCTATATCTAGGGGTTGCTGACGCGATGTGTCATATCTTCCGCTGATTGACACCTTGACTGACACCTTGAGTCACCCGACCGGTCGGTCAGAACGACGCTGTTCAGGCCAATCCTGAATTCAGCCAAAGCGCTCGAACCCCTGCGGACGAGTCGAAATCCCCTGCAACAGTAGAGGCCTTCGGCGGGTCTTATGGATGTGGCGCAAAATGCTTGGCAAAGGTCCAAAAGGTGCAGCAGGTAGCTGTTCTGGATGGCGATGAGCAGCTCCTCGCTGCCGCGCAGACCGGTGATCAGGCGTCCTTTGAGCTTCTGATCGGACCTCACATCGCCCTGGGCGACCGACTCGCAGCCGCAATCTTGAGCGATGCGGGTCAGGCTGAAGATGCGGTGCAGGAGGCAACTCTCCGTGCCTGGCGGTCGATCGGACAGCTCCGCTCCAGCGCTCAAGCCAAAGGCTGGTTCCTTTCCATCGTGGCGAACCGGAGCCGATCCATGCGCCGATCGCTTTGGTGGTCAGTGATCCGGTTGCCGGAAGCGAGGTCGGGCTTGGCGAACCCAACAGATGCCGTTGACCAACACGAGGACTTGTCAAGAGCGCTTGGTCGGCTCAGCCCGGAGGAACGCGCAGCCGTATTCCTTCGCTTTTATGAAGACATGAAGAGCCATGAGGTCGGCGAGGTCCTTGGTATCACTGCCACCGCCGCGCGCTCGCGAGTCCATCGGGCGTTACGTCGGTTGCGCGTCGACCTTGCCGAGGAGGAACTGTGAACACCGTCAACGATCTGCGTCAGGCGTTGTCCGAGGAAATGAGCCGCCTGCAACCGCCTGCCGGACTTGAAACCCGCGTGCTCCAGCAAGCATTGCGCAGCCCCGCGGCAGGTGTCCCAGCATATGGCGAGCGGGAACGTGGTGTCCGATACCGCACCGCGCGAACGGAGCTGGTGGCAGGCATCGCCGCTGTGCTGCTAGCCGCGATTGTGATCGGGACCTTTGCGTACATCCGGGCCAGCACACATCCACAACCTGTCGCTCCGCCGAAGCATGAAGTGGCGACCAGCCAAGCTATCCCGGTTAACCCGCCGACGGTGATGGATTGTCCCGCAAATTGCTCCACGGGCGCCTTGACATTCGCTTCGCCAAATGTGATCTGGGCAATCGTCGAACCGTCCGCCCCGGGACCCGCCAACATCTACCGGTCCAACGACGGAGGCCAGAGCTGGCGCGCCCAGGCGAGCTGGTGGTACAACCCAGTGCCGTTCTCAGCAATCGAACACATGACCGTGACTCCAGACGGGAAGGAGGCGCTATTTGTCGCACCGGAATGGACCGTGTTGCACACATCCGACGGCGGCGCTCACTGGTCAGCGTTCGAGTTACCACAGGCCGGCCAAAACCAGGGGTTGCAAACGTACTTCCTAAATCCGCGCGAGGGCTGGTTGGTCTCACCGGATCCGACGCCGCAGGTGGACGACCTGTTCCACACGACCGATAGCGGTGCGCATTGGATCCTTGCCGGGCATGTCGCTACGAGCACCGCCTTCGATCTCCTGCATGGACAGCTGGTGTTTCAAAGTTCGTCGGCCGGCTGGTTCGTACCGGCATACACTGGCAACCCGCTCATCGCCCAGACCGTTTACCGCACCGTAGACGGCGGGCGCACCTGGCACCCCACAACACTCGGGCCGCTGCCCGTGACCACCGAACAGAACAAGCCAAACAGTGTTATCCCCGTTCATGCGGCCTTCGCCAACGTGAGGTTCTTCAATGACGGCGACGGGGTGATTGAGCTCCAGAGCGTTGCCGACTGCGGCGGAGGGCCGAACTACGCGCAGTTCTCCTGCTCCACCTACGACTTCTATGGCCCAATGGCCGTTTACACGACATCGGATGGAGGAACCAATTGGTCGGGACCTCGTCTGATTCCCAGCGCTAAAGCGCTCGACTTCATCGACGCCAATCACTGGGTGGAGTCCGGCGGCGCGGCTAGCCTTGCGCGCACGAGCGACGCAGGCAAGAGCTGGGAGAACGTCAAGCCTGTGTTCGATAACGTCCCGGCGCGTAATCCACAGCCCAACCTTCAGTTGATCCAGTTTGTGGACCCGTCAGATGGCCTGGCTTGGGTCACTTGCCCATCGATCCTGGTCAGAACCTCCGACGGCGGCGGGCACTGGGCACCCGTCAGTGTTCCATCCAAGCTTCCGATCGGCAGCGGAGGCTGTGGCTTTTGAGTTCGCTCGGAGCATGAGCTGGGCTGCCGTGGACTTCTTCTGGGATCTGATCCTCCAGCCAGGTTGGGTACGGGGTGACCCTACTCCGCCCCACGATTGGCCCTACCACAGTGCTGACGGCGGTACCACTTGGAGTCTGGTTGCGCGAGACACGCCCATCAACTATCCGGTGTTGTCTCCGTTGAACATTTGGCCATATCTCTGGTTCGTCGACCCCAATCAAGGTTTCATGATCCAGCCGAATTACAGTCCAGAGTTGCTGACCACGTCCGATGGGGGCCGCACGTGGACAGGAATCAACCCGCAGATTTCGTGACGTGCAGATGAAGGGTGCAGCGCCCAGCCGCATGGTGTTGTGGTCGATTCTCGGATCCTTGCTTTTGATCTCCTCGACCGCATGTGGTAGCTCGTCCACGCAAGCTGTCATCGCGTCCCCGACGGCCGACTCAGTCACCCGAAACTATGTCGCGTCAGTACATAACTACTGGATCCAGTACAAGACCGCCGAAGCCGATCCCATTGGCAACGTCGCTGGACAGTTCAGTACGGCCGATGCAGCCAGGGCCTGCTTTGGTCTCCTGGACCCAAGCACGCAGGACGTGCGGTCCGTTGCGATGGTTGCGGTGCACGCGAAGTTCTTGAGCGATTTGGACACCATGCGGCCACCGCTAAAGTTCGCCACCGACGATCACACGTTTCGGAGTCAACTCCCAAAGGCAATTGCTGACCTCAACGGGGTGATCTCGGCGGCCAACGCGGGAAGCAAAGATGCAGTTCTTCAGGCGACGACCGCGTACGTCAACGACATGATGCCCACCCTCACCGATGCGCTGGATGACGTCGACCCATCAGTGGTGCATAACTGAAGGACAAGGTCCGTGCTCGATCGTTGGCTGGACACCCTATTTGACACCTTGACGGGGAGACTCCCTGATCCTCGCTGAGACTCTCTGAGACGGCTGCGTCATGAATCCGAGTTCGATTGCAACGCTCTGAGCCTCCCTGATCCTCTCTGAGACGGTGTGTCGGAAGACTCTTAATCCCAAGGTTCAGGGTTCGATTCCCTGCGCGAGCACCACAATGTTGTGTCACAGAGTCTCAGAGAGTCTCTATGTGGTGCACAGAGTCTCAACCGCCGGCCAGCGGCGTCGAGAGTGTTGGCGTTTGACACCTTGTCTGACACCTTGGCGGTCGCGGGGGAACCGACTGTCCGGAGTCGATTTGGTGCTTGTCTGATCTCTGCTGATCGGCAAAACAGCACGCCAGGGGACCTGAAATCCCCACGGCCGCGCTCAGAAGATCGCCATCGGCGCATCTAGCCAGTTGACTTCGCAACCTTCGACTCGTATTGTATCAATGTGCTGATACACGGATACAGCGCCCCGTAGCCAGTGGCAATTCCGTTGCTTCCAATCGTTGCCGCGCTGATCGTGATGGCCGCGGTTGCGACTGCCGTGAGCTCTCGGCTTCGGGCAAGCAGCCGGCACCGCGCTCTGCCCCGCAATCCGGGCCGCGGTCGGCGCCGGGTCGTGCGATGGGGCTTCGGCGCGGCTGGGGTCATCCTCGCCGTGGGCGCCGGACTGGCTCTGGGGCAGCGCGCAATCTTTCTTGCTGGCCCGCTGGCTCTAGGCGGATATCTCGCGGGCCTGCTGCTGGGCGAGCTGATGATGGCCCCAGCGGCTCGCGGCGTACTCCGTCGTGGATCGCTGGACCGTCGCAGCCTTGACCGCTACATTCGGCCAGGCTGGGTGTGGGGATGGAGATTGGCGGCCGGAGCTGCCTTCATCGCGCTCGCGGCAGCTGGAGCAGTTGGAGGCGCGGACGGGAGGTCGCTGCCACTGGACTGCGCCAACAGCACATCGAGCGTCAGCAGTCCTTGGCCAGGATGGTCATACGGAGGTCCGGCGCTCGTCGCTCTGATGGTTGGCGCGCTTCTGGTCGAGGTCTCAATTCGGCGAATCCTGTCCAGGCCGCGGCCGGATGCAGCGTCAGTCGACGTCGCCGCCGACGAGGCCAACCGGGGAGCCTCGCTCCGGCGAGCAGTGGCGGCCGGAACTGCAATCGCCCTGGTGCCTCTGGCCGGCGTCTCGCTGTCCGCAGCGATGATTTTGAGCTTCGCCTGTTCCGAGCCCAATTCGCTCGCTTGGACGGCTCCGGCGGCGCTCGCACTCGCCCTCGTTGGACTCTCGGCAGGAATCGGTGCCGTGGTCGGCCTGGCTACGCTCATCCGTATCACGGAAGACGACCTTGCGACACCTCCGGCCGGGACTGCCGGCGTTCCGCAATGGAGCTGACGGTCGACGTCGAATCGCCCGTTCCCGTCTATGAGCAGATCCGGGCGCAGATGACCGAGCTAGTAGAAAGCGGCCTCCTGGCCGCAAACGCGCCGCTGCCATCCGTTCGGCAACTGGCGGCCGACTTGCAGATTGCGCCCGGCACCGTCGCGCGCGCATACCGAGAGCTCGAGGCTGGGGGCATAGTGCTCTGCAGCCGGTGGGCGGGAACACGTGTGGCGGCTGTCGCGCCTGTGGAACGTGTGGAGCGCAAGCGTCGCCTGGAGGAGACCGTGACGCGCATGGTGGCGGCGGCACGCAGGCTTGGTGCTCGCGACGAAGAGATCGAGGCCGCGATAGCGCGAGCTCTGGCGAAGGCCAGTTCACACCGATAGTCGAAGGCGACAGTCATACAACTCCTCCTCATGGCGTTTGGAATGGAGGTCGACGTGTCTCGCAGCGGCTTCTGAGGACACCTTGTTTGACACCTTGACCGGGAGACTCCCTGATCCTCGCTGAGACTCCCTGAGACGGTTGCGTCATAAATTCGAGTTCGATTGCTCCGCTCTGATCCTCCCTGAGACGCTGTG
>PNAG01000005.1 GCA_003169845.1 Candidatus Dormiibacterota bacterium
GCTGAGCCGCCTTCAACAACCCTATCGGAAACACGACTTAGTCGGGTGTGCGCGGGGCCGCAGCCGCGAGAAACTGCACGAGGCGCGCACCGGATGGCGCGTCAGGACGATTGGTTACAAAGTAGGGCCGGACAATCTCAAGCACATTGGTGGCGATTTCGTCTAGCTCCGAAGCGGTCACCAGCAAGCCACTGCTTTGCACCCGACTCCAGGTCCCGCCGCCGCCTGACAAATACGACGCGACGATTGATACCGCGTCCTTAAGCACCATCCGACTCAGCTGCGCAGCCGCTGCCTTCCGATCGCTCGAATCAGTTCCGCTTTCCCAGCTGAATTCCTGAACCTGAGCACGCCACCGGCGTTCGCGTCCGTCATCCGAGGGGATCTCTTCGATTAGCCCCCACTTGGAGAGCTTCCGGAGGTGGTAACTGCATGCGGACGGGCTCGCGCCGGCTATCTGCGCACACTCAGTCGCGGTCGCTGCGCCGTGGACCTGCAGGTAATTGAGGATCTTGAATCGTCCCGGGTGGGCCAGAGCCTTCATCGAATCCGGGTCCGTAAGCGACGCACTTGTGAAAGACATATTTCGAAACTTATCTTTCATATCCGCGCTTGTCAAGCGGGTGCCAGTTGTCGCGAACGGGACGCGCAGACCTTTAGGCCTACTTCAAGTGGTCGGCTTCAGGCAGCGCAGGGACGATTGAGGAAGGCGATCACGATCCGCACAGGCGGCTTGACATCCGCGCTGTTAGCCCTATGCACGGGGCTGGGCGGTGAGGCCCGAGTTCAAGCGTGCTGTATATCCAGTCGGAGGCACGTCAAGGCGTGGCCGTGTACCTCGGGCCGGCTGAGTCCGTACACCTTAAGGAAATACGGGGCACGCCGGAGGATTATGGGTCGATTCTGCGGGGACCCCACGATCGCTGTGATGTCGGTCATCCTTTTCGCGTGCTGGTTGAAAGGTCGTCTCGCTCGGCCGGATGCCTCTTCGGCTGCTGGTTTGTGATGACTGTAAATGTCTAGGTGTGCGTGGCTTGAAAGCCAATAGCCGGAGTCATGGCGACGAATGGCTGGCAAGCCGCGATTGGCTGTTTCGCGCTTGCGTCCTCTTGATTCTTGCCTACTTCCTGCTCCTAGCCTCGTACGCCTTCCGACCCCTCTTGATCCCATGCCTGCTAGTCGGGATCGCCTATCTCTATGCCGCCGGCCGCTTCGCATGGCACGTACAACGGAATGCCCGTAATCGACATATGGCCATCGCCCGCACGCACGCCAACCCATTCCTCAAGTTGGTGGCGCAACATCCCGTGGCTGCCGGTCTGCTGATGGCAGCGGCTTGGGTCGTGCTTGGAGTCGCGGCTGTCGACATTCTTCGCCGCACAGGCGGGTGACGGCTGGTCCGGCCGACCGGTTGGAATCTGAGTCAGACTCAGCGTCATCCGCTGAGGCTAATCCGCGATCCCGAAAGAGCGATTGACTCCCGGTTCGCGTTACGGAAACTACGGCCCTGGACAGACGATTTAGTCTGGATCTGGCCAGGTTCCCATCTGCGCATGATTGCGTCGTCATGCGGAAGGTCGTCGGGATCGGCCTCGCAGCCCTGGTCGCTCTAGTCGTCGCGGGCCTAATCTTGGGAGGCTATTTGGACGCCGCTGGCGCGCCGACGTGACCGCCCCTGACAAAAGCGCCGCTGGAGCGGACGCTCAAAACGTATGGAACGTAGTCATCCTGGTCCTGGTTGGAGCTGCCATCATTGGCGGCTTTGTCATCACGCAGGTCGCAGTTGAGCCGATTCGATCTGGCTCGTTTTGGCTTCTGATATTGATTGGCGGCGCAATGATTGTGAGCGCCGTTGGATGGGGTTACACGGAGATCCGAATTCAAGAGAGGTTATCTCCAAAGTCTGAAAGGACATCGGATGCGCGGCGAATCCTTGGCTACGTTGGAGTATTGATCGTTGTCGCGGCGATTGCAGTGGCTGGAGCAATGGTGCCGGCGCGACTCGCCCCGGCCATTTGGACGATCTATATCCCGATATGGTTGTTCGGAGGATGGTGGCTTCGCAGGCGGCGACACGGCCGGAAGTTCAAGCGGGGCCGTCCTTAGAGGCGTCAACAGCGTCGGCGGAGGTTGATCGCGGTGCCTGTCAGCTTGATCGCCTGGTTCGCGTTACGGTAACTACGGCTCACCCGAATGGGCCAAACGTACGCCTTGGCGAGAAAGGGGTGCATTTCCCGCGTCGAACCGTAACCTTGGCTAGGTTATGAGGGGCGCACTGCAACTGATTCCGTTCGTCGCCGTGCTCGCCATCAGTGCGTTCGCTGGCGAGTTCGCTTGGCATTATGTTCGGTGGCGACGACAACACCATGGTGACCTCCCGATGGCGCCGTTTACTCTTCGTCGTTATTGGGCCTTTCGTGCTAAGGGAGTTGGTGCAGCAATCGTGCTGGCCCTATTCGCCGCGGCGATTGCGGTCGGGTTAGCTGACTCAACGGTGGGTGGCTACCTCTTCTTTGGAGTTGGTGCGGCTGTACTTGCAGTCTTCATGACTGCTTACTACACCTGGCGACTACGAACAATTGCGAGGTGGTGGGGAAGGGGAGACACGGCTGATAGGGATCCGGCTCGAAACCGCAAAAGATAGCCCCCGAGTGGAGGGTATGAGCATGGGCCGTGCCGTGCATGCGCACCGTAGCGGGCCAAACGTACGCCAGCAATGCGGGCACTCGTTCGGAGCGATTGAGCGCTAGGGCCCAGCCTCCGGGTTGGGGGCAGAGCGCGGCATCAATCGTGTGCCACTCGAATCGGGTCCCTGTAAGGTGCAGCTGTGGGCATCTTGATTGGCTTGATCATTCGAAAGCGGTGGATGACGATTACCGCGCTCGCCCTCACCTTTGTCGGAGTGTTCACGCTTCCTGGACTTCCATCGCCGGCCAGCTACACAGTGCTGGTCCCACCAGTAATTCTCATCATAGCGATCATCTACGAAGGCGGTTCATTGCCAGGGCTCACGATCAGCTCGCGACTTCGATTGGCTTTGACGCTGTGGATGGGCTTTAGCGTGCTTGTATTGACGGCGGGCATTGTGTTCGCCGGCTCGAGCTCTTCGGGTCTGATCGCGACCATCGCAATATTCGTTGTGTTGGCTGTGGCAGGCGTACTCACGATTGGCATCCTCCACCGTCGCCAACTTCGTCACGCGGCGAAAGTGGGTGGGAGTCAGCCAAGCGACGGCATCGCGCCGGTCTGAGTCAAATGGTCTGCGCCGAATTCGACACGCCGAGGTAAGAGCCATCGAGTTCGAGTTGTATCAACCCTACGCACGGAGCCGCATCCTGGACTCTGTTGGGAGCGCGGTTGATCTCAAATGGGGCGGGGACCCCGCTCCTCGGCAATAGAAAACACGTCTGCCTCGATGAGGCTAATGCGCTGGCGCAGATGATCCAGGTGTTGGTCGGCGCGGGCGACCTTCAGCCAGGTCTTCTCCAGCTTCAGCGTCGGCGAGTAGTAGGGCGCGGACACGCTAGTAGCCGACGTCATCTGGATACGGCTGACGAGGCACACCCACTTCCAAGTACGGCTCTGGCGTCAAATCCGGGCGCATCTGGCGCAGCTTGGCTTCAAGCGCACTCCATGTTCCGCTTTTGAGAACTGTCATTCGGCACCCATGCTTGTCTGGGCACTCCTTCTGTCCCTGGTTCAAGTGCCGCACATGAAAGTGGGCATCGTTGGGGAAGTCGGCCATGATCAATTTCCAGGTCCCTCGCCGGTTGTGATGCGGTAGGCCGAGGAAGTTACCCGGCCGAATCGCAAGGTAGGTCTTGCCCTTGTCGCGGCGAATCAGAAACAACCGATCGAGCGGCTCGATCTCGTCACTGGTCGGTTGGTTCCCTGCGAGCCAATCGATAGCCGCGTCGCGGGTGCCCGGCCCCCATAGGTAATTCATGGGGTATGACGTGGTGTCGTAGCGGGCATCGAACGTGTGCGTGTCTCGCTGCTCGATGTCAGGCATCAAGACAAGGACGTAAGTCCAACCCTCATTCGGTGCGGCGGCTAAGTCTTGCGTGAAGATCGATCGGAACTCGGCACCAGGTTTGATTGGCCAGGCGACGTTCCATGCCAGAGCAATCGGATGGCGCGGAATCGAAGACGGGTACAGCCGGCCGTCACGGGTGGTGAATCCCCACATTCTGTTGATGATTTCGGCCATGTCGTTGATTGCCAGAGTCGAGTCAACCGGCATTCCAATGCGTCCGACACTGGAGCCATGTGCGAAGTGGTTGCGCAGATCTCCAAAAACGGCGAGCTGCACCTTCTTATTGACCTGGCCGTTCAGCACGCCAACCTCGTGCGCCCAGCGCAGCAATGGATCGAGGGTGAGAGGCATTTCTATCTTCTCGCCGGGCCGAAGCTCGAGCCACTTGCCCGCATGCTTGCCTCCACTGCGGAAAGCCTCCGCGAGCAGGTCGAAGCTCGTGGTTTCAAGGACTTCGGCATTGCCCCCCTTATCGACGAAGGGGATCCTGCTTTCGTAGTAGGCGACAAAGCGCTCGCGGAGAGCATGCTCCAGCACCACCCAAGTCAGGTCGTCGGTGGTGGTGAAGAGCTCGCACTCCGTATGAATGGAGGAGACGGATCCGGTCAAAGCCCTTCCTGGTGGCTTCGGGCACGGCCGCCTTGAGCTCGGCAGCCGCAATCGTCTCCTGCTGAAACCTAGCACTGTCCTCCGGCGACATCGATCCCATGGTCGACAGCCCCCAGGGCGTGAACGTCAGCGTCCGTACGTCTGGCGTGATCAGTTCGGCAAAGGTCTTGATCTGCACGGGATAAGTCTCGATCACCCAGGGCCATCGGGAATCGCCGGCATCTCGAAGGCGTGCTGGGAGGTGGAGGAGGACGGTGGCGATACGGCCGTTCCTGGTCGTACTCGTTGAACGACTTCTTCTTGAGGATGGCCGCCTCGCGCCTCAGCTTCATCTGAGCTCGATTTTGCCCCTGGGCGGTGGGCAAGAGTGGTTGGTTCCAGTACCGCCAGCTAGTACGTAAAACGCCGTGAGCGTGCTCCTCGGGCCGGTGAGTCCGTACACCTTAAGGAAATACGGGGCACCCGGTGCGATCGTGTGCATCAACCGAAGTCCTAACTCCGACCTGAAGGCGGCCGCCAAGACTGACGAGTGGGAGTCCGTTGCACGGCTGTTCTCTGTTCGGTTTTCGGTCCGGGGTTCGTATAAAGAGACATGCAGGCGGCCCAACCCAGAGTGGCAGCGTTCGAGGTTGCCGATCGATTGGACGCCCAGAAGCTCTGCGAGTTGTATTCCGAGAGGGTCTACCGGTTCGCGAGCATGGTCTCCAAAGGAAGCGTTGATTCGGAGGACTTGGCTCAAGAGGCCCTCGAACGGGCTATTCGCGCAATTGACTCGTACGACGGCCGTCGGGGGTCGGTCGACGCCTGGCTCTGGCAGATAGTCGTTAATGCCGCCAGAGACGCTGGGCGGGTCGAACGACGTCGTCAACTTAGCTTCGAGCGGATGGTCGCGCTCTTGCCTCGCTCGGTTCCGGACGAAGTGTCGGACCTGGACTCGGCCATCGGTGATCACGCAGTTCTCCAGGCGATTCGCCGCCTCCGTCCCCGCGAGCGCGCGCTTATCGCTCTGCGCTACGGCGCTGATCTCGACTACGCGGCGGTCGGGGCATCGCTTGGCCTGTCCGCTGAGGCTGCCGGAGTGGCGACCCGACGTGCGCTGGCCTCTCTACGAAATCGCCTTCAATCACAGACACAGACCGGGAGGGACCAATGAGCCAGAGCCTAGATGCCCGCCTTCGTGCGATCGAGATTCCAGTCCCGTCGGGCCTCGCAGCGCGAGCCTTGGCTCAGGCTGGCCGCAGGGCCCCTCGCTCTCTAGCCGGGGGTAAGTTTCGCAGGCGACTTGTGGTCAGTCTCGCCCTTGTAACAGTCCTTTTCGGGGGAAATATGACGGCAGCCTATTTCCTCCCCCGGTACAGCGAGGCGCTCGCCGGAGCCTACTTGGTCGGGGCGATCTCGGGACCAGTGCTTCGGGCGGCGGGCTTGGCCAACGCACAACTGACTTCTGCCAACGACACGGCGGTCTCCGCGGGCCATAGCTTGCGACTGGTTGCAGCCTATGCCGACACCGACCGGACCATCATCTTCGTCGAGATCGACGGTCAACCACTCCAGGTCGTCAGCGAGGCGCAACCTCCAACCGGCGCATTGGCGATTGGTGACGTCCAGGTTTCTGACCAATTCGGCCACCAGTACGCGCCTGTTGCGGGCGCGCACTCCGTCTTCGATCCGATCGAGGTGGAACCTCTTGTGTGGCCGGCGTCGGCGGAGGGCGCTCGCTTGACGATTCAGGTGGCCAACATCGAGCCTCTCAGCGGACCGCATCAACTAATTGCTGGCAGTTGGACGCTTCACGTAACCCTGTTCCAACAGACTGCAGAAAGGCTCCCGTTGCCACCGTCCGGTTCGATCGCCGGAACGCACTACGCGTTTACCGCGGTCCACCTTTCGGCGGCACTTCTCCAGATCCACATCCGAGTCAGTGGGGACGCCGCGAACAAGCTTGACCAGGCCAATGCATCCCGTCCCACCGACGCCGCCGGCCAACGGGCCCGGGGCGAAGAAATTGGTCGCATCATGTCTGGTTACTTCAAGGCAACCCTGATCGCTCCAGATGGATTGATCGTCAGCCCGCGCTCATGGGATGCCGGAGATGGCTGGATCAACGCGACATACCCCGGCGTCGGACCCGGCACCTATCACGTCTTGATCGGGGATCCGACTGTCGGTGTCTACGACTCGACCATCGTTGTCCCAGCGAGTTAGCGTCTGTCGGGCAGTGGGACAGGCGGTAGGTCCGTACACCTTAAGGAAATACGGGGCAGGCTGCGGTGACTTGCTCAGGTCGGTTAGCGCCCGGCTCCGCATCATGGTCTTCGACCCCGCCCGCGAACTTAAGGAGGCGCGCCGACCCCCTGAGATTTCAGAGGATGTAACGGACGATGATTCCTTATCAGGCTCGGCGGATCGCCCAAGCGGCCAAACCTATTAGTGCGACAGCGAGGATGAGGAACAGGGCGGCTTCCATGCTTTGGAAGAGCCAGAAGCGGCCTTCAGGTTGGTAGAGCTGCAGCACGACGACACCGTGAGCCCTCATGTAGTCGGCCAACGAACCTTGCAGAACACCAGCGTTGGCAAGTAGCTGCTGGTAGTACTGATAGCTGACGGGATGGCCTGACAAATCGACTGCTCGCTGCCCGAGATACCACGAGTCACCAAGATTTGGTGTGAGTTTGCTCGTATCCCACGAAAGCGGCGGCAGAAGGTTCGGTCTGACCCAGTTGTAGACAGCGACCCGAATCGCAATGAATGCGACCAAGGTCACAGCCATGGCAGGAACCGTGCGCCGAATGATCGCGCCGGCGGCGGCGCCAAGAGCGATACCGAAAATGACGTAAGCCACGAGGACTAGCCCCTGCAGGTCGAAAGAAGACCACCGGCTGTCGAACATCCCTCCAGGAGTCCCAGTCATGAGGCTGCCAACAACACCGAGCACGCTAGCTACCGCCACCGCCACGAACAGGATCACACCGAGCTTCATCGCGAACCATCGGAGTCGGGTGATCCCTTGGGTCCAAACCAGGCGGGCGGTCCCCTGTTCAAACTCGCGCGCCAGTAGAGGTGCCCCAATGAAGATTCCTGCCAAGCCTGGCAACGCCAGCAGCAAGCCTTGGAAGACTTCAAAGATTGTCGTGAACTGCGAACTGAAGTTGATGGATTCGGTGAGGCATTGCGGCCCAGGTGCTCCCGCGCAGGATTGCCGCACCGCTCCAGAGCTAGATTGAGCCTCAATCGAAACCACGGTCATAAGCGCAGCAAGACCTAGCCCTAAACCCAAGACGGTCAGCAGCTCGACACGATGTTGACGCCAGGTCAGCCAGGCCATCACGTGGTCTCGGCAATGGTCGGGCTTGGAAGAGACGCGGCGTGAGAATTTGCCATGTATGCGAGGACCAGGTCCTCCAAGGACACGTCGTGTACCCGCCACGGCGGCGGGGGCACGTGCCCGTTTGTCTTGACCAGGAGTGCACTCTCCAGTTCTGTGTGCTTGGCCTCAACAACCGATGCGTCATTTGCTGTTGTTGCAGCGTCAACTCTTGGCCCTACTAGCAGCTTGTGTGAACCCAGCAGTTCATCGATGTCTCCCATCACCTGGATGTGGCCATTGGCGAGAATGACCAGATAGTCACAGACCCGCTCGAGCTCGCCGATGACGTGAGAGGAGAGGACAGCTGTCAGACCATCCGACGCAACAGCGTCGACAAGTTCGCGCAGAAACTCACGGCGGGCTAGAGGATCGAGGTTCACGACCGGTTCATCGAGGAGCAGGAGATCCGCGCGCTTGCCAAGCGCGAGGGCAAGTGCGACCTGCGCCGCCTGGCCCCCAGAAAGCCGCCCGACCGGCCGGTCGAAGGGAATGTCCAGCCGACGCAGCCGCGCTTCTACCGCGGCCTGGTCCCAACGTGGGTTCAGCTCCCGGCCGAGTCTCAGCATTTCGGCCACGCTGAATCGCCGATACATCGGCCGATCCTGGGCGACGAAGCCAACTCGTGAAAGGACAAGAAGGGGATGTCGTTGAGGCGACCAGCCGAAGACATTGATCTCGCCCGCGGTGGGGGAGAGGAGTCCGATCGCCAGGTGCATGAGAGTGGTTTTTCCGGCTCCGTTGGGTCCGACCAGCCCGACCAGGCGTCCTGCCGGAATGCTCAAGTTACATTCGCGCAGAGCCCAGCCGCTCCGGTATTGCTTGCTCAGGCCGGTTGCAAGAAGCGCCGTATTCACGCGACGCCTTCGACGTAAGCCGCATCGAGAGCTTGCGTAAACATCGCTAGCGCCACCTCTCGCTCGAGGCCGCCCTTGAGTGCGGCGCCCAACCACGATTCGAGCGCTCGTCGGAGCTTGCGTTGGACCTGATCGTCAATAGGATGCGGAGCATCGGCAGCAACGAAGGTCCCCTGACCTGGCCGGCTGATTATCAAACCTTCCCGTTCCAGTTCCGTGTACGCCTTGAAGACGGTATTCGGATTGATAGCCAGCGAGGACACGACCTCGCGCGCCGCGGGCAACCGCATGCCGGGAAGGAGCGTTCCATTCCGAACGGCGTAGCGGATTTGCTTCACAAGCTGGAGGTACGGCGGTAGACCGGAGCGCGGTTCGAGGCGGAGGTGGATCATTACTAATTCACTAGGGAGCTAGTAATTAGCCTAGCTGCCGTTTACTCGGGTGTCAAGAGCCGGGGCTCACTCAGCAAGTCAGTTGCTTATGGCGTGTGGCACCCGAGCCGAGTTCAAAGTTGATGCACTTTTAGCAAACACGGGGCACCCGAATCGGCTCAGCGCATTCAGAAGGCAACTCGCCTCATCCTGGACGGCGGCCTTGATAGCAGCGAAGAGATGGCGGCCTGAGCCGCCATCTCTCTCCTGCCTTGGCCTGCGCTAAGGAAGCGAAACGGTGAACGTCCACGGACCTGCAACCCGCGCCTGCTTGGGCTGACCGCTTCCGTTTGAGGGTGCCTTTGTGTCTACTGCTGAGAGTGCGTCGACGGTTATGGTCCACTCCCCGTGCCGGCTACGGTAATCACCGGAGAACGTGGTGATGTGCTCGCCGCTGCGATTCGTAAACATGGAACCGAGCGTCATTTCTCCGGAGAACCCGGCCGGAAGGTGACGGGAGTCCCATCCTGCGCCAGATACATGCACGTCGGCGTACCAGTCGCTGTCGCCGATACCAGCACTTGCCGGGAATGTCATGTACATGCGCGTCTCGGATTGGGTGACAACCATGCGGTCAAGGGTGACTGACACTCCATTCGCTATTGCGCTCTTGTTGACGGTGACTGTGCGCCCAGGCCCCACCGGCAATATGAAGTTGAACACGAAGGCGCCTGCGGTAAGGTCACTTGCTCCCTGCTGCAGGGCCTTTGCGCGCACGTCGGGAAATTTCAGGCGCAAGTCAAGACGCGAAGTCTCCGGTGCAAGTGACTCCGCGTCAAACGATACGAGTCCTGCGATGGTGCGCGGCGTGTCGCCATTGACGCCTTGACCCTCAATTACCGGGAAGGTACTGCCCTGAGCATCATTCAGCGTGATCTTCCCGTCGATGCCGCTCGTCGAGTTGTCGAAACCGGCAGGAACCTGAATCGTATAGGCAACGATAATGCGGTTCACATCGGCATAGGCGCGATCCAGCTTGACCGTCACTCCATTGGACGTTTGGCTTTGTGCGATGTCTTGCATAGGCAGAGTTGTGACACCACGTTCGGTCGCAAGCAGCTGCTGAATCGCGGGCGCGACTGCATAACCGACAACACCAATCACCAATGCGGCTGCGGCGGCGACCATTAGCGCGCTCGCCCTAATGCCGAACCGTGAACGCCGTGCGTGAGCTGAGGCCAAATGCACCGGCGAATGCCTGCTCTCTGCGAGAGCCGCGTCCAGTGAGTGCCTCAGGCCAGCCGGTGCACTGCTGCCTCGATATAGATCGCCGAGGTCTCTGATAAGACTGGTTGTGACTGCATCAACTTCGTCGCTGAGCAAGTCCGGATATACATCGCTAATTTGACTAGCTCTCATGGTATTGCTCCTTAAGCGTGTGAATGATTCGGTTGAGTTGCTTCTTGATGGCGGCTTCGCTCTTTCCCATGACTGCTGCGATTTCGCGTGATGTCAGACCGCCTGCGAATCGCATAGCAAGCAGCTCACGCTTGTCAGGACCGATGTCGCGCAAGAGTGAGCGCAGATATCTGAGTCTCTCGATTTGCAGAGTCGCTTCTTCAGGTGAGGCGAGGTTGGTAGCGTCGATAACGTCCGGTAAAAGCTCACCGGGAGACTGCATGCTCGACCTGTGATGGTCGGTCGCCAAGTTTCGGGCGATCCGGAACAACCAGGCCAGGAATGGCAGGCCGCGGCTCTTGTACTGGGGCAGCGACCTAAACGCTTTGAGAAAGACTTGCTGAGTGAGATCAGCAGCGTCCGCTGGTCCGACCCGCAGCTGAAAGTACCGGTAAACCCTGTCAACGTGTCGTTCGTATAGAGCTCCGAATGCTTCGGGTCGCTCTTGGGCAGCACGAATAAGATCTGCCTCGTCGTGGCCACCTTCTGATCTCGCAGCGTTAAGAAGTAGGGTGTCGGCACCCGCCACGCTATTCACCGTTCGTCTCCGCACGCGAGCTCGTAGTCAGGTTGGACACTCTCATCACACGTATAACGGTCCTTTTCGGTTTCGGAGACAACTGCCCGAGGATCCGGTCGTGTCGCCAGTCACGGAGACGGCGCCCGGTCATGAGAACACCGCCTTCCACCTCCACGTGGGTCCGAGTCCGCCCCCACGGCTCGCGAGATTGTTGTATTAGGTCGAGGTGGGGAGGAGAGCGCACGGGCCCTCGACGCGATGAATACCGCGGGCACCTCGGGCATGGGCAAGGGCTATACCGCCAACCCAATGGCGGCCAAAGCCTCGAGTGGTTGTGTTCCTTTTTGCCGACGTGCCGGATCAGGTTTAATCGTGGACACACCCTTTGCCTCACGCTGTGCTCCGCTGCCAGATGAAGAACGTGATGGTTGAGAGAAGAAATTTCGTTTTGCTCGGTGCCTTCGCGATCGGCGGAGCGTTGTTTGGCTTTGCCGTCTCGTCCATCCCCTCGCCGAGCGACCCAACGGTGTTCTGGGTGGGCAACTTCTCCAGCCCCTGGGCAGTTCTGGCGTTCCTGGCCGGCTGGTCGCAGCGATCATGGCTTTGGGCCGCGTGCGCAGGAGCGGTTGCGGACATCGCGTGCGTCGTGGGTTTCTACTGCAGATTCCTCACCCTCGACCCCAGCGCGTTTGGGCTGGCGCGCTCGACCGACGTGATGACCGTGGCGTTGACCTCCGCCAGCCACTGGATCGAATTCGTCAGTCCTTGGGTAGGCATCGCTCTGGCCGCTGGCCTCATATACGGCAGCCTGGGTCGTTGGTGGGGACGATCGCGGTCGTTTGTCGCCGGGGCCGCGGTGGCTGTGCCCTTCATCGCGGAGCCCTGGCTGTGGCCGCTCTATGTCGGGTTCTACAAGGGCCCGACCGTCCTGTGGGCAGCCGAGATCGCCGTCGGCTTGCTCGTCCTGGCGTGGGTCGTGACCGCCTTGCGGCGAACGCGCTCAACACACGTCGCCCCATGAGGGGCGAGGAGTTGCGCGACTCGTCAACCGCGATTCCCCGTCATTTGAGTTCAGCGGGGGCCGTCTATCCAGTCGGAGGCACATCAACGCGAGGACATGTTTCGACCACGGTTCGGGACCGTGAAGTCGCGGGTTCAAATCCCGCGCCCCCTCAGCCTCCATCAAACCCAGGGCAGTTCACAGCCTTGTCGGACGGCCCTCCCCTTGAGTAGTGATCCGTTCTCGAAACTAAAGCTCGCGATAGACGACGCGCGAGACTGGACGGCGGCAGCAATCAAGCTTGGCGGCTTGGTTACCGAGAAAGACGATCCGGCAGTGCGAGACCTAATCGCCCTTGAGTACATGCTCGACACCGATCTGGAATCCGACCAGAACCAGCGCTGGGGACCTTTCGGCCCAATCATGGAATCGCAAGGCTATGTCCGCCCAGTGCCCCTCGATCAGGCTCCGGACGAAGTCTTAGAGCGTTGGGAGCAGACGGTCGCGAACGTGGACCACCCCATCGTCCAATCTCGATTCAACGATCTCCTCTGGATGCGAAGGCGCGGGCGTCCGGACCGCAACTGCCGATCAGCAATCACGGCATATCGCACGCTCGGGACTGGCACTTGGCTTCATGAGTACTCCGGCTACCTGGCGCTGTGCCGTGCTGTGCAACTCAGCCGACAGTTGGGCGATCCGGCTGAAGTGTCAGAATCCGTTCTGGCGCTCCTGAAATATGCGGAGGCTGGACTTAGGAGTAGTCCGCCAGGGGTCGGTTTGATGGCAGCTGAATTCTTGGCAACGTTGCCCACCAACGCCCGGCCAACCGATAAATTGACTCCGATGGTTGAGGCAATCATCGGACGCGACGATCTGACTATCGACCTAGCAAGCGACACCTTCGGCCTTCTGGCGAGGCTCTCCAAGGACGCGAAGGCTGCCGGAGAATGGCAGCGTCGTCAAGTTTCGACGTGGCTCGATGGTGCTGATCGTTCCCAGGGATTGATCCGGGTTCATTATCTCGACCGAGCGGTCGCCCTCGCTGGGAACCTCGGAATTGCAGACTTGGCAGACGTTGCAAGATCACAGCTGCAGAGCGTCACCGACGAGGACCTCGAACTCAAAACCGTATCGGCTCAAATCGATATTCCCGCTGATGACGCTCAGAACTATGTCGATGCTTTCGTTGGTGACGATAGCTGGAAACATGCGTTAGACCGGTTTGGCAATCGCCCGGCACCAGCAGGAAACGCAGAGAAGAACGTTGCCAACGTCGTCGACCACATGCAGCGATTCCCATTTCAACATCTTGTGACGAAGAGGCTGATGAACTCTTTGAACCTTCCGGTCGCAATCGTCTCCTCACGGGAAGAGCACTTCGTCGCTGCGCTCCGTGAGTGGGAAAACAGATCAATCATGGTATGGGGCATGTTTGCCGCTCCAGTGTTGGAAGGGATAAAGAAGCGCTATGGCCAGCCCACCAGAGAGGAGCTAACTGAGTTCTTCACAACCGACTTGATCCCCACCCACATCGCGGAGCGGATCGGGAGGAGTATCGAGTTTTGGTGGGGAGATCAGCCCGACGAGGCCGCTCATCTCTTGTTGCCACGGCTTGAGGCTGTGATCCGCGAGATGGCGAAGACGGCAGGGATTGTGATCTACAAGGAACCGCAGGGGCGGAATCGGGGCGGAGTCAGGACCCTTGGCGCGTTGCTGCAGGAATTGACTGGTGTCTTAGATGAGTCGTGGCGGCTGCATCTGTCGAACCTCCTTACCGATGAACTCGGATACAACCTTAGAAACCTTGTGCTTCATGGGCTCATGCCTCGAGTTGAGCGAATCGAGGCCGCACTTCTGATCAACGTCGCTTGCTACCTGCGGTTGCTGCGACTTAAGGAGTCGAAGGCGGCCTCCGCATGAACCAGATCAGCTGAACGACAGCCCCGGCGGCCACCGGCGGAAATGTCGCGACCGCGCTCCGGATCCCGACCGTCGTCGACCATCCTTTCGCGCTGGCGATCATCGACAACGCGACCGACGCTCCGCTGTTCCTCGGTGTGGTTGGGCAGCTCTGATCCGGCGGATCCCCTAAGAACACGTGGCGGGAAATCCCGCGCGCCCCTTCTAGACTTTTGCCCGTGTCCGCATCGCAGGACCCGTCCCTCGAACCTCAGCGCGCCGCGGAGCTCCTCGGCCGGATCGAAGAGAACGGTGCCCTCAACCTAGACGATAAATGAACTTGACTGAGTGATTGGTACTCGGGGCGTTGCATCCCGTCTCCCGCTTTCAATTTCGATCCCCCTACGGTCCGTCAGAGGAATCGTTAGCAGAACCCGCCCTGCCAGTGGCGGTCAGAGCAAGGCCGGCACTTTATCCGAGACCTGCAACCAAGGTCTAGCGCAGAATTGATCAATGGCCCGGGCCAGAATGGCGTCAGCCAGATGGCGGTTCGTGTTCGTCGGTCTAACCATTGTTCTCGTCCTGGCCTTACTGGCTATCAGACTGTGGCCGACCAGCCCTCATGTTGGTTTGTCGCAGGCGGCGGCGATTCAAATCGCGTGGGCGCACGTCGACCAAGGCGCAACGGGAGTGTCCTCTGCGGAAGTCCGGCACGACTTTCACACCGGCTTCGATATTCCAATCCATGACCAGACATGGGTAGTCACGTTCGCTGGCCAGTGGCACCTTCTGTGCGCTGGGGGCTGCGACCCCACCACCGAGTGGGTGGCAATCGACTACGACACCGGTGAATGGATCGCCTCTCAATATTCATATCCATCGAGCCGGTGAGGCACACCGTCCAGTTAACGTGTCGCTTGGTGCTCGGTAGCCCACGAGAGCAAGGTCTGACTGATCGTCGATCGGGAAATAACGTCCCGCGCGGTGGCAGCGCTGGTCGGCCGCCGGCAGGCGTTCAGGGCACCCTAGCGTGTCGAGTATTCAGCTCGATAACTGGGCCCGGACGACCGCGGACAGTTCATGTTCGTAGGCCGGCATCGTCGCTCCAGATGCTCTTGCTGGAAGCGCCTGCTCGCCGGATAGCTGCTGCGTCGACTTCGTGGGATGTCGGGCCTAGGCCCCGAGCTCTCCATTCGCACAGGAACGTCAGCTTTCCCTCTGGCGGCAAGGGCCAGACCCAGTACGTGAGGTCGTAGCGCTTTCCGCCGCCGCCTCCACCCCTGGGCATCAGCAGTGGCCCGTCGGATGGCGAGGGCTCGCGTCCCTCGGCATGCATTTTCCACTGAGCCATGAACTCGGGACCAGGGCGGCCGCCGGTCAAGGCCGCGCTCCCGTCGGCGAACTGGATCCCAAAAGTCAGCTCCCTGTCGGATCGGTTCGGTCCATATGGGGGCGGCGGCCCGAATCCCATCTCGTGTGAATCGAGGTCACGCTTCGAACGGACCGAGATGCGGAATTCGAAGCCGGTCGAGTAGGCGACGCAGTCGATTAGGCCGATCACCACGCCCTCATCCGAGGCCAGCACCTCGCGCAGCGGCACCGCGACCCCGAGCTCCGACTCCGATGGCTGGACCCAGGGAGGCGGTCCTGAGTAAGCCATCGGCGGGGGTGCAGGTTCGGGCCGGAAGACGTGCCACACGCGCCGCCACCACGGCTCGCGCCGCGTGAGCACCGCATACGAGGGACGCCTCCGCCAGCCGAAGCCCGCAAGGGTCGCATAGAGGCTCGAGCGCAGTCGCCACCAGAACGTATACCGGTTCACAGCCCGTAACTTACTGCCTGCTCTAGATATCGGGACCGTGAGGCCCCGGGTTCAACTTCGAGTCGCCGTGGCTGTATCGAGTCCGGCGCACTTCAAGGCGTGACCATGCACCTCGGGCCCGCTGAGTTCGTACACCTTAAGGAGATACAGGGCACTCGGCGGTGATCTGCGCGACCGACTGACTGCTGTTGGGTTCTTCACGACGGCCTTCTAACTTCTCCCGTCGAGAGCAGAATCCTCTGCGTGGTTCATCGCGCTTCTCGTCGGTCAGCCGGAGCCCTTTGGATGACCGTTTACGGCGCCGGGTCGTCGTCGGTGGTCTGGTGGGGAGCGGGGACTGCACCGGTCGCCCTCGCCGTTTGGGCACTCGTGACCGTGGCTTTGGGTCTAATTGGGATCGTTCAGTTGGATCGCATCCGCAAACTGTCGGGTCAGACCGCTGCGCCGCGGAAATTCGATAGAGTCCTCGCTCGCAACATAGGGGCCGTGATTTTGATCTATACAATCGCGGAAGGCATCTCGGCGGGTGCCCTGCATGCGTTGCGGCACGATGCACTCATCTTCCCGATCGCGGTTGGCATCGCCGGCGTGCACTTCTTCGTGTTCGCACGAGTGCTCGATACCTGGCAGTACTACGTCACCGGCATCTTGGATTGCCTCGCTGTCGCCATCACCTTGCTGCTCGCGAGTTCTGATTCCAAAGTTGGCGCAATGCCGTCGTGGATTTTCTATCCACTCGTTGGGGGCGGCGCGGCCTTGTTCGTCACCGCTGGCCTCATGTTCTACGAGAGCGGAGTGATACTGATGCGCCTGAGCCAGATGCCCCAAGACGCCGCCCGCGATTAAGGACCTTCTTTCCTCAGCGACGATCGCAATGGCGTGCTGGGCGGCTCCGGCCCCCAATTCAGAACCCGAGAGGCCCACAATTGGACGGAGGCCATGGGCTATCTCGATCCGCGGCAAGCCATAGTGGCGCAGCTGGCTCAGCCAAGAAGAAAACCCGTATGGCAAAGTACGCCCTCTCCGGGGGGCCCGCGAGCGGCTATCTCTCGTGGCGGCGGCCACGACGCGGATCCAGACACGGTGCGCTTCGTTAAGCAGCGCGGCATCCCTGGCCAGGAACTGCACGCCGTCTCTTTCGCCGATCGAGACGGAAGGAACTATCGGTATCTCGTTGGTGTCGTCCAGGACGCGAAGGGCGGCTGGCAGGTTAAGGGTCTAGCGGGTGGGGGCGAAGGCGACCCTCCGCGCGACCAGCCGTGGGTTAACTTCTGCGGCTGGGGCTGGCCGCGCTCGTTTTGCGGCGGTGGCTGGGTCATCGGTAGCGGCTCTAAGGCTGCCGCTCGTGTCCGTCTGCGCTTCCGAGGAGGACCGATGCTTGAGGACACTGTCGACGACGGGGTCGTTCTGTTGATCGCCGATGCCCGCGTTGATGTGCCGGCGACCGCAGAGATTCTCGACGCAAATGGCTCGCTGCTGGCTAGCCACTCCGCTTTCTAGACAGGGGTTGAGGCTGCAGATGCAACTTGCTGGCATAACCAGCTGGCGGATGGGCACGGACGAGCCGCAGAGCTTGCTCATGGCGCTCTACGTGCGCGACGCCTGTGGCTTGCACCCACAGGTAGATCCGGACATTCCCCCAGTCGAACCTGCGGTGCCCTTCGGCGAGAAACGGGCACAGGTGGACAGCCTTGCCTCGGCGCAATGGGCAGATTGGTGGCAACAGCTTCTCGACGGCGGCGGCTTCTGGCCAGAGCACAAGAGCCCGCCCGACATGTCAAGACTTCGCCACGACCCTGAACTCCAGAGGATTTTCTACTGGCCATCGCGACACCTGCCTCCGGACTTTGTGGGGCTGTCGGGTACGCCTGAACTGCAGGCCCTTGTTCGCAGGCACTACGAGGCGGCCCGGGTCTGGAGCGAGGCCCGCAAGCACGAGTTCGTCGCGCTATCATCCGCGCGCCAACGCGTGTCATTGGAATCGGAGATTGTGCGAACCGTCGAGCGGGGCTTGGGACGCACGGCTCGTCCCTTCGAGTTCGACATACGGGTACTACCCGTCGTGTCCGTTCAGGCATGGCGCCTGTCCTCTGGGCGCGCACTCGTTACGCGCGCTCTGTTCAGGGATCGAGCGGCGTATGGCAAATGGCTCCGACCCATCATTGAGGAACTCGCGTAGAGGGTCTGGTCAAGTGGCCGGCGGTTTTCCCGGCGTCTAAGGAGGTGTCCCGGCTGGCCGGAAGGGGGTGCAGCATCGGCGTGGCAACCCCCCTTAACAGCCGGTCAACCTTGTTTAGGGTCTAGTCTCTCCGTCGACATGCTGCCAGCCGTCCTGATCGCGACGGAGCTGGTGTTTCTAAGCCTGGCCGCGGTGCTGATCGTCCGAGTCTGGCGCCAATTCAAGCGGGACCGCAAGGAACAAGGTGACCTATGGTCGGCATTGGAAGAGGCGGTCGGGCAGCAGGTCGGTCCGATCGCGGGAAGGTTAATCGTCGGCGAACCCAAACTCTGGGCCGCGATCTTCCTTTGGATCTCGGGCCGCTCTCGGAGAGATGCGCTGAGCTTTCAGTACTCAGCACTGTCGAACCTAGGGCTTATCTCTGCCGTGGTTCTCGGCTTGGTCGTTCTGGAGGGAGGGATTGGCGGCCTTCTTGCCAGGCTCGCGCCCTGGCCCTGGCTGAGTCCAGTGCTCATCATCATTTCGGTTTACGCAGCCGTCTGGATTATCGGAATTTACGCGTCTCTACGCACATTTCCTCACCTTGTCACAGAGCAGGGTCTCCTTCTCCGATATGGAGTGCTCGGCGAGGCGTGGGTCCCTTGGCGAGAGGTCGATCAGGTCGTTAACGAGACACTGGTATCACCAGGAGGCATGGACGGACTGTCAATCAAAGGTGAGATCGCGACGTTGGCCGTGGGAGGGAGGACCACCGTGACGATCCGCCGGCGGAGCCCGGGCAAAGTGAAGGGCTTCCTCCGGGAGACTGCCGGCGTTAATCAGATACGCATCGCAGTTGACGACCCGGACGCATTTCTCGCCGCGATCACCGCAGCGGCACCGCATCCCGACGAGTCACCGCAATCGTAAGTCGCCGGACTGATGGCTAGCTTGGCGACCATCTCGCCGGCGAGCTAAGTTAGACCAATCTGCTGTCAAGAGGTTTGACCAAGATTTCGGCGCAGATCCGCAACACTCTCGGAGTAGAGTCGGCCCATGTTGCGCCGAATCCTAGCCGTGACAATGGAGCGCAGGACTTACATATGCGTCGCTTACGTTCTGCTGCGGCTGCCACTATTCTTCGGTTTCCTAGCTATCGGGGCATTCCTTTTCCTAGCTATCGGGACATTCCTTTTCCGCGCCCGTCCGCTGACCTTGTGGACCCCTCTATTGATCGTTACCGCCGCCTTCGCCTGCTGGGGTGTCGTGGTCTTCGAGCGCGCACTAGCCAGGCGTTGGTACGGCTTGCAACTGGCTCCCCTTGCTCCGGAGCGGCCGCCGCATCGGAGCTTAGCGTGGCAAGCCGCCGATCTCATCACCAATCCAGTGACCTGGAAGAGCGTCGCCTATACGATCGTCGAGGCGCTCGTCGGCTTTCCGTTCGCGCTTCTTGTTCTAGCGGGTCTAGCGCTTGGCGTACTGGGGACCGTGACGCTGGCTGGAACCGGCGTGCTCGGCGCTCTGTTTGCGTTGCTCGGCACCCCACCGGTCGATCCGTTCTTGTCGCTGCGGTCGCTGGCGGGCGCGATCCTTTGCTTCGGTATTCTGCTCATCACGCTGTACGTTGCGCGCTGGGTCACGCCGCTTCAGCTGATGTTCGTTCGGGCGATGCTCGGAATCAGCCAGACAGAGCTCGCACTCAAGGCGGCGCAGGCACAAGTCGCGGCTGAACACGCCCGAGCGGAGGTGGCCGACCGAAGTCGCCGCGACCTCGTGCTCAACGTTTCGCACGAGCTGCGCAACCCGCTCGCCACGATCCGTGCGCACGTTGAGACGCTCCGCGACAGCGAGAACGTCCAACAGTCCGAGGCGGACCGACAGCGGTACCTGGAGGTGCTCAACCGAGAGACGGACCGGCTCTCCGGCCTGGTGGACGAGCTGCTCACTCTCGCCAGCGCCGACACAGGGCGTCTCGAGCTCGAGATGGCGATGGTCGATGCTTCCGCCGTTGCAACCGAGGTGCACGATGCTATGGCGCCGCTCGCGCTGCGCGAGCGACACATACGACTCATTTGCAGACCTGAGGGTGCGGTGAGCGTCAGGGCGGATCGCCGCCGGCTGGCCCAGGTCCTGATGAACCTGGTTCGCAACGCGATCACGCATACGCCAGAAGGCGGACTCGTAGCAATTGAGGTCGCAACGGTGGATTCTGAGATCGTCGAAGTCGCGGTCTCCGATACCGGTCTTGGCATCGAGCCCAACGAGATGGACAAGATTTTCGAGCGCTTCTACCGCTCTGACGAATCGCGCTCACGAGCCACCGGCGGCTTCGGTCTTGGCCTGGCTATCTCCCGCGAGATGGTGACTGCTATGGGCGGCAGCATCCGCGTAGACAGCTCATCCGGACAAGGCAGCCGGTTTGTCGTGACACTGGCACGGGCGTAAATGTCGCTCGTCCTGGTCGTTGAAGACGAAGTCGACCTGAGCCACATCATGCGCGACCGCCTGATCGCCGATGGGCATGAGGTGGTCGTCGTGCATGACGGCGCATCGGCGATGGCTGCGGTGGCGAAGCGAGTGCCGGACTGTGTCCTGCTGGATTGGTTGCTGCCCGATGTGGACGGCCTGACTGTTTGCCGGCGTCTACGGGAGAGCCACCTGATGCCAATTATCATGGTGACCGCCCGGACCGAGGAGGTCGACCGTGTTCTCGGCCTTGAGGTCGGCGCCGACGACTACCTCGTGAAGCCTTTCGGCCTTCGCGAGCTCCTCGCCCGCGTTCGGGCCATGCTGCGACGCGTCGACCTCGAAGGGGTCCGTCGGGCTCCGACCGCCGACGGGAAAGTGCAGTCAGGCACGTTGACGATCGACACCAATTCGTGGATTGCCACGCTGGGTGGCGCGCCGATGCACCTGACACGAAAGGAATTCGAGCTGCTGACGGTGCTCGTTTCGAATCCAGGCCGCGCCTTCAGTCGCGAGTTCCTTGTTGAGCAAATCTGGAGCAGCGACTTCGAAGGTTATGAACGTGCGATTGACACCCACATCACTCGGCTGCGTCGCAAGCTGGGTCCCCTGGGCGAACGGATTGTGACGGTGTGGGGAGTCGGCTACCGGTTCTCAGCCGACACCTAGATACCTCGGTTTCGACACAAAGCCGACACAGTCTGTCGACATCCGCTGTTCATCCTTCAGGCCGTGCCATCAGGCGAATCGGATTGGAGGTTGGAACTCATAAACAACGCCAGGACACTCGCTAGAGCCACAGTGCATCCCAAGCGGAGGGTATCTAGTTGCATTGTGATGTAGCTGGGACCCTCCGCACAGAGTCCAGGGACAACCCCCGGCGATGAAGCGCGTCATTGTCGCTCTACTGATGCTCCTGTCGGCCGCTGCCGCGGCCACCGTATACGTGAACACGGACAACGCGCAGCGGCAACTGATGCAGCATGCTGCAGCGAGCGTCGGGCAGCCCTTCACGATCCCAGGCGACCCTCGCCTTGCCGATCCGGTGAAGATGTACGCAGCGTTGCGCACCGCAGCCGCCGACGCTCGGGTCAACGTCTTCCGAACCTCCGTCGGGTACACACCAGACGGGCGTCCGCAAGTGACGCAATACATCCTCCTTACGACAAGCACCCATCTGTTCGACGCCTTCAGTCTTCGGTCTGGACGCTGGCTCAGTCCAGCAGACGCCGACCATCCCGAGCGATTCCTCTCCACCACCCAAACCGGAAGTCGCGACCAGGTCGGAGTCCTCGGCGCCTTCGGTGGCAACGACCTCGTCGCCATTCGCAGCCTGCGCAGTGCCTTTGACTCGCTGCCGGTTGCCGCCACGTACGACGTCGAGTCATCGGACCAATCATCGTTTGACCGCTTTCTCAACTCGCTCGCGCAGGCGTCCTCCCAGTTGGCAGGCGGGGTGGGGCTCTTCACTGCTGCCAGCTTCAAGGGTGGCATTGACTCGTTCGCGGGGTACACAACGGACTTCGCCCCAATCCTGAACGCCGTGCAGTACGTGATCATCTTTTTCGCGGCGCTGTTCCTGGCGTTTCAGGTTCTTCATGAAGCCAAGAAGGCCGGCGTCATGAAACTGCATGGCTTCGGGGTGGTTCGTGTCTGGTTCGCAATCGCGGGGCGCCTCATCCTGATCTCCCTGGTTACGTCAGAGGCGATCGCGCTCGTGGCCAGCCGATTCGTCCCCGACACCACGTTCGAGTTCACCGCCTCTGTCGGCCTCACCATCGTCCGTGCTTTCGCGGTGATGCTGGTTGCATCCATCGTGGCGTGCGCCTACGTCGCACGTGCGAACATCAGCAACTCGATCAAGAATCGCAAGGACACGCGCGGCGTATTCGCCGCTAATACGCTGGTCAAGATCGCGTGTTCGGTCGCGCTGATTGCCGTCGGCGCCGGCCTATGGCTTCAGTACGCGAATGCCGCCGCGGCACGACAACAATTCGGTAACTGGGACAGAGCACGTGGTTTTGGCATCTTCTCTCCGACGCTCGTCGGGAATGATCTTGTGGAAGCGGAGACCGGCGGAAGCGGGACAACAGCCGCCGAGGTCTACGACCTTTACCCTGCGCTGAACGACCGCGGGGCGTTGTACGTCGACGCGAATAACTACGAGCCAGTGGCCCTCGCCGAGTCGTTTCCACCTGGCGCGTACCGATCGATTGTGGTAAATGTGAACTACCTCAAGCAGTTCTCGCTGCGGGACGACTCAGGGCGCACGATCGGGATCGGCGAGAACACCACGGACTGGGTTGTGCTTGCGCCGTCGCGCTACAGGAGTCAGCAGGCGGAGATTCTCGCCTACTTCCAGGCTGACCGGAGTGGAGCGGCCCATGCCGAACAAGCTGTATTTGGTCGCCCAGCTCCAGCGAGCGTGGCGCATCAGGGTATCTCCATCATCTGGATGCAGGACAACCAGGCGGTGTTCAGCTTCAACCCATTGGTTTATCCGGACCACGGCAACAACATCGTCGACCCCTTCATCCAAGTGATGACGTCCGCGAACAGCCTGGGGATCGACCGGGCGAACATGCTCAGCGGCGGAGGCGGCACCGCCATGAAGATCCGATTGCTAAGTGGAGACACCGTCAGAACAATGCAGGATCTCCTGCCGACGCTGAAGCGTCTGAAGCTGGATGACAACCTGCCCTACCTGGTAACCATGGATGAGTACGTCTCGCAGCAGATCGCAGCTCTTGACAACGGGATCAGGAGTATCGCAATCGCTGGCATTGCCCTCTTGGTTGGGCTCCTGGTCCTGGCCGTTCAGAGCCTATCAATCTTGTTCGAGCGGTATTCCCGTCGGATCACTGTTCGGAGGCTCTTCGGGGCGGGCTTCATGCGCACCTACCGCGAGCCGCTTCTGATATTTGCTGCTGTCTGGAGTTTCCAGCTGGTCGGGGCCCTTGTCGCCAACCGGCTTGGCCTCAACCCCTTCTCCACGGCGACCTTCTCGAGCGTTGCAGGCGACGGCATCGTCGTGGGCATTGCAGCGTGCGTGGCGGCGTTGGAGGTGGTGTTCTCCGCAGGCGTCCTGACGTTCATCGAGAGCCGTAGTGTCGTTCGGGTGCTGAAGCAGGAATTCTGATGACAGACAACGTTTGTGAGTTGCTCGGTGTTGGCAAGAGCTACGGCGGGCACACGGTCCTAAGCGGTATCGATCTGGCCGTGATGAAGGGAGAAATGGTGGCCATCACCGGCAAGAGCGGTTCCGGGAAATCGACGCTGCTGAACATCATCGGGCTCTTGGAGTCTGCCGATCACGGGGACCTGCGATTGTTCGGGGAGCCGAGTCCGCGGGTTCGCTCTGCCAAAGCCACCCATATGTTGCGATTCAGATTGGGATACCTGTTCCAGAACTTCGCACTGATAGACGGCGAGTCCGTCGACTACAACTTGCGAATCGCTCAGGCATACACGAAAGGGTTGGGCTCGGGCCGACATGAGGCCAGAAGATCCGCCTTGCGGGCAGTCGGCTTGTCCAACTCGGCGGACGGGCAGAAGGTTTACCAGTTATCCGGTGGCGAGCAGCAACGGGTTGCGATTGCGCGTCTGATCCTCAAACCATGCGATTTGGTGCTGGCTGACGAACCGACGGGGTCATTGGACGTGACCACCGCTGACGTAGTTCTGGCGATGCTCCGAGAGTTGAATGCTGGCGGGAAGACCATGATCATCGTGACCCACGACGATCGCGTGGCTGCAGAGTGCGATCGGGTGGTGGCCCTGCCCGACCCTCGGAGTGCCATCGAGCCATCGGAGCCTGGAGGCCGGCGTGAGCCTTGATGCGGACGGTTGCCGCCGGATTGACTCTGGTCTGGTTGCTCACAGGAGTCGCGATCGAACTAGCCAGCTATTTGCCGTTCGACCCCGAGTGGACCGATCTCGCGACCTTCGCACTCTTCGGGACAAGCTTCCTCGTCGGAGCGCTCGGCGCTTTCTTCATGGCGCCCGAGTTAGTTCGACTTCGGAAATGGCCGACCCAGCTCCGGATGTGGCTTAAGTGGCTTGGGATCGCCTGGGCCCTCTACACGGTGGTGTGGTTTGTGGCCCTATGGATGCTCCCAGGACAGCCCACGCATTGCGGGACTATCGGTTCTCCGGCGTGCGGTCACACTTACGTCTTCAACAATCACGGATTCCTCACTGTGACGGACCGGGCGGGCTATCTATCCGGCGTGCGCATTCTGGTTCGAGGCTTCGCAAGCCCTCCGATAGCCGTGATGGCGCTCATCTTGGTTGCGTATCAGCTGATGAAACAGCCCCGGCAATCGCGTGAACTCGGCTCACGCTGAGTCACCGGCTTGAGAAGAGCCCCCGGTGGGATTTCGAGTCCGCCGTGACTGTATATCCAGTCGGGGGCACGTCAAGGCATCGCTTTCCACCTCCCCCTGGGCCAGACTCTGGCCCCCAACCGCTGTTTGGGTTTAGCGCCACCATCTAGCGATTGCGCGGAGTCGCCAAGCGTAGTAGGCCGTCATCAAGATGACGCCGGCAACGATTCCGATCCCAAAGACAAGATACCCGCCCAATTGCGGATTGGCGACGCCGAGCGCTATGGCTCCAGCGACCAGGGCCAGCCCAAAGCCCGCCGCAGCCCCCTTGGGGCGAAATCCATAGAAGCGACCAACGCTCCACGGCATCGTGCCAATGTCGATTCCTTCTCGCAGCCGCCGCCAGCGAAGCCCAATGCCAGGCCAACTCGGCAGCGAAGGCGACAGCGACAAGAAAGGCGAAGAACGCCAACAGCTGCATGACAGCGCCCATGGCCTACTCGAAGCCTACAAGGCGTCGCATGAATTTCCACGACCTGTAAGAGGGCAAAACTCGCTCCGGCCCGCTGCGGGCTTTTGCCGCCTCAGCCTGGGGACGATCAGAATCGGCGGCTAGCCCGAGTTGTCGGGCAGCTGGGACAGGCGGTAAGTCCGTACACCTTAAGGAAATACGGGGCAGGCGGCGGCTATTGGTTCGAGTCCGTCAGGGCCCACCCGGGCGGACCCTGAACCGCGTGCGCTGATCAGATCGGAGGCACGCTAGCTCGAGTTGCCGGGGCAGCTGGGACGATTTGTAGTCCGTACACCCTAAGGAAATACGGGGCAGGCTGCGGTGACCTGGCTCAGCCACGCTGCGGACGCACCGCGACGATTCCGATTCGATCGGCATGGCGCGTCGATGATGGACTTGTGGAACCCCACAAGATCATTGTTGAGGTCAGACGTGGCATGTAGACGGCAACGGCACGGAGGACCATGAGCACAGTGCCTTGCCGGGTGGCGGGCGTTCGAGCATAGGATGCAACCGTGCCACAACGTCTGCGGCCGGAGGAGGACAGGGCGGCAGGCATCGTTGTGGCCTCACTGAAGGCGGTCCGCTTTGAACGACGGGACGACGGGCGGGTGCAGAACGTCCGGGACTTCGACGTGGTCTTCGCCGATGGTCACTCTGAGCCGCTGGAGGTGACTACATCAACCATCCCCGAGCTGAAGGATGCCAAGGCCAAATTCAAGAAGTACGGCGATGAACTGATCCAGTTGCCTTCCCTTCGCAACGAGTGGCACGTTTTCACGTCGATCGGCACCCAGTTCATCGGATTCGACCTGGCCGTCGAGCGATTTCTCGTCGCGCTGGAGGCGGCGGGATCCACATCGTTCAGCCTCTTCACCGATTCACATGACGACGCCGACATCACCGCGCTGGCGCGCAAGGCCGGTATCGAATTCGCGCGGGGTGCGCCGAGTCCCAGAGGGCGGGCCATCGTCTCTCCACCATCGGACGACACAGTTTGGTCAAGCGATCACGAGGATCCGGGTTCGCACGTGTTGGCAGAGGTTGAGCGGCATGCGAGTGATGAGGGCAATCGCCGCAAGCTGGGTGGGCAGGGAGGAGGTTCGAGCCATCTGTTCATATGGCTCGACGAGGAGACATTCCGGTGGAACGATATTACCGACGGTCAGCTCCCGCGACGGGCACCAGGGCTCCCTTCCGAAATCAGTGCCGTCTGGGTCGTCACCCGTAACCGCGACACCTCGATCACCGGGTGGGTCTTTGATAATCGCGCCGGCTGGCGGAAGGTTTAGGCGAGGCTCCTGCAGCAAGTGGTGCTGTGCCGTGCCTGCATTGGAGGAGGTGGGCGAGCGCTGGAGGCGTGCAAGTCGAGCGGAGCCGACACGGTCTACATCGAACCAGCCGGCCCCTGGAAAGGACCCTTCGTCGAAATTCTTCAACAGCCGAGCAAGCGATTCCGGGGTCACGCCATGACTGACGAAGAGAAGCTCGCCGCAATCAAGAAGATTTTCGATGGCTACGGGTTCGGCTCTATGAGAGCTGGCTCGGCCCCTAACCCCCTTCGCGCACTCGCCGCCGATGTCTGTTGTAGATCTGGAGCTGGATTAGCAGTCCGCCGATAAGCACCAACCCCGGGATCATGGGCACGAAGAACCCCCACCAGTGCCCTATCAGAGGGTTGGTCGCCCGGGTCTCGTACTCGATACCGAGCGCGACACCGCCCAAGAGGCCGTATATCGCGTACGTCGCGCCCACGACTGTCCAAACTGCGCCTAGCCTTCGAGCTTCGCCCGATGTCCAGGCCTCGCCCCACATGTTGAACGGCACCCGACCGGTCGCCAGGGCGATAAGTCCGAGCGTGAGCACCCCACCGGAAAGGAGGGCAAATATCCAGACCCCCGCGATCAGGACTCCCATCGCCTACTAAATCTAATTCAGAGGCGACTGCTGGTCAATCGGCTCCGAGACTGCACCAGCGCTGGCCCGTTTTTGATGAGAAAGGGCGCGACCTGGCGGGTGGCCGATAGAGAAACTTCGAACATCAGCGGCGCAGCGTGATGCTGCGCCCGACGACGATGGCGTTGCGGTTCGCGTTACCGAAACCCCGGCCCACCCGGACGATTCCGAACCGCCTGGGGATGATCAGAATGGGGCGACTGGCCCGAGCTGTCGGGCAGCTGGGACGGTCGGTAGTCCGTACACCTTAAGGAAATACAGGGCATGCGGCAGTGACCTGGCTCAGCACGGTCGGGATCGGATCGATCAGGGTGCGGCGATTTGCTCGCAGATGGCGTCCCTGCAACGGGGGTTGGGATGAGGTCGGGCGCCGCTGATGGACTTTGTGAACTCCACAGGATGCGGAGTAGCGCGGACGAGATGAGCAGCCGTGGCACGTTACGAGTTGGATCAGCGGCAGCGCCTTCTTGTCGACCAACACGGCTCCGCTGCCGAACTCAGCCCCGCGACTGTTATGCAGTCTGCCAACGCACGGTCCCTGACGGTCGCCAAAGGCACCGAGCCGGTCCTCGCGACGAACACGGTCCTCACGGAGCATTGTCGAATCGTGCTCACCGAAAGCTGCCGAACGGTGTGCAAATAGCTCTGCCGTCAACAGGGCTACCCGGAGTGGCCGTAGCTAGCCGCTGTCGGGCGAGAGGAGCGACCCGCGCCTGGGCGATCAGCCGCCTGGCGATGTTCCTGGGTTGACCACGAACAAGATGAACTCGGTGAACACGTCTCCGTCCACCTGAAGCCCAAAGCATCCAGGGCTGTCGGTGCTGAGCAGTCCGTACCAGGCTCTCCAGAAGGATGTCGGCGCCACCGCGCCCAAATACAAGCCGCCTCCCGTCGTGTGGAGTGCGGGAACCACGGCCACCCCATGCTCCTGCTTGATCACGGGTAGCCCTGTTGACGGATCAGGCGAGGGAAAATCCGCGAGAGTGACCGTCGATTTCCCGTTACCCCCCAATTGAAACGGCCGCACCAGCAGGGGTCCCGAGTATTTGGAGTCCACCATGAGGTTGGTCACCTCTGCGACCACGCTGGCGTACCAGCTGTCCTGGCCCGACAGGTAGGCGGGCCCGACGCCCGCTCCGTAGTTTGGCGCCAGCGCTCCTAGATCAGCCATCGAGGAAGCCGTACAGGTCTCATTTGGTGCCAGGCCAGGGTGGGCTGCCAGGGTGGGCGGCCTCATCGGCCTCTGCTGCAGTCCAGTCATGGCATCGACCCCGGCAGGCAGCGGTGAGGCGGGTTCAGTCGGGAAGGACTGCGTATGAGCTGGCCGGACCGCGGCCGGGTATTCGCCGACCACTTCTCCGCAACCAGCCAGGCCGGCGGCCAGGCTGACCAGAGCCACGAAGTGCGTCACGCTGCGCGTCACAGGCATCGCCCGTAGATACAACGGTTACAGGCCGGTCGAGTTACTCCATGTGCGCAGCAGAATTCCCTTCAAGGCGTGGCCGCGCGCCTCGGGCCCGTTGAGTCCGTACACCTTAAGAAAAGACGGGGCATGCGGCAGTGACCTGGCTCAGCACGGTCGGGATCGGATCGATCAGGGTGCGGCGATTTGCTCGTGGATGGCGTCCCTGCAACGGGGGCTGGGATGAGGTCGGGCGCCGCTAATGGACTTTGTGAACTCCACAGGTCGGCGAAACGCTTTGGCAACCTGGAGGCTGTAAGTGGGGGTAGCGGTCGGTGGCCATAACTACAGAGAGGATGCAAGGGCGGAATTAAGAAATGACCTGGTTATCCAAGACAATGGCGTCGTTCAGCAGAGCAGAGGGAATACTGGCAGTCTTGTTTGGGCTGGGCTTTGTTCTCGGCTTCCTGTTGACTCCGTTGGGAGTCGAGACTCGCATTCACGAACTGCGGAGCCCCGTGTTCGCGGGGTTCTTCATCACTGTCGGATTGCTGATGCCACTGGCCGGGTTGGTTTCGCTGTTCTTGCGAAGAGCGAAGCTCGCAGGCGTCTTGGCGGTAATAGACGCCTCGCTCAGCTTCCTCATCCCTCCCGCTGACCAGGCAAAGTTCTTCTTCACCCTCCCCCCTCCGCCTGCCGTTTTCATCGGTGAGTACATCCTGATATTGGTAGGAATCGGATACATGCTTTTCGGACCACGAGTCTATTCTCAGACCCGTTAGGGACCGAGAGATCGACCGCGAGTACTAATCAGTCCTGGTACTGCACAGTCGCGCCAAACGTCCGCGAACAACGAGTCAGCCGTGGTGCGCCCTTCGTTTTGAACCTAAATACGTTTTGAACCTAAGTAAATGGTCTCCGCCGAAATCGACTGTTGGAGCTAAGATCGGCTCGAATTCGCCAGGGATCGAAGACCACTTGGTAAGGAAAAGATCCCCGGTTCGAATCCGGGCGTGGGCTCCAAGTTCTACATGACCGTGGTGTGCTGGCACACCCGTCCGAGGGTGTGGGTACGGTCGATCAAACCTCTGTTGCGTGGCATCCTTACGCCACCATGACGGCGAGGCTCCGAGTGGTACTGGCGGAGGACAGTTACTTAGTGCGAGAGGGCGTGCGCCGCCTTCTCGAGACGGACCCTGACATCGAGTTGACCAGCTGCTGCGTCGACCTCGACAGCTTGCTCGCCGCAGTCGAACGCGACCGCCCTGATGTAGTCGTGACCGACATCCGCATGCCACCCCGTAACACCGATGAAGGGATTCAGGCGGCGGCACGCCTGCGCGACGAATATCCAGAGATAGGTGTGGTCGTGCTCAGCCAGCACGATGAGCCTGAATACGCCCTCCGCCTCCTGGAAAGGGGCTCTGCGCGCCGTGCCTACCTGCTCAAAGACAGTCTGAATGACCCGACCCACCTGACTGCCGCTGTCCGAGAGGTAGCGCGAGGCGGGTCGGTCATTGATCCCAAAGTCGTCGAGACCCTCGTTGCCGCAAGGGGCCGACAGGCCGGCTCCAAGGTGCAGGAGCTCACGGAGCGCGAGCGCGACGTGCTGTCGGAGATGGCCCAAGGCCGCAACAACGACACGATTGCCGAACGGCTTCATCTCTCCGTGCGGATGGTCGAGAAACACATCAACGCGATCTTCTCGAAGCTTGGACTGAGCGAGGAGAAGGACGTCCACCGCCGCGTGAAAGCAGTTCTGATCTACCTGAGCGAGACGGGTGATTAAGGAGCGAGCTCGACCGGCGGCGCTGCCTTGGGCAGTACTCGGGTTGATCGGCATCCTGGTTGTTGTCGACATATTGCTTGGCTTGAACCGTCCCGGCACTGCCGTGCCTTACGGCTTCGGATTCGTTATCTACATGGCTACCTACCTGTGCCCGGCTCCGGTCGGAGCTCTGATCGCCAGCCGGCGTCCTCGGCATCCGATCGGCTGGCTCATGCTGGCGATCGGCCTCGTGTCCACCCTTCAGGGACTGTTGGGGGAGAGTGCGAGGCAGCTCTTCGCTCCAAACCCGGAGCTCGGCGCTGCGCTCTTCTTCATCAGCAACTCGCTCTCCAGGGTCGTCCTGGTGCTGTACGGGATCCTGCTCCTGCTCTTTCCGGATGGTCGATTGCCCTCGAGGCGCTGGCGGCCGGTTGTCGTGGTGGGTGTCGTCGCGATGACAGCCTCGTGCGCTCTCGATGTAATCACGCCAGGGCCACTGGCGGACTACGCGATGGTGACCCCGCCGCAGAATCCGTTCGGCATTCCAGTGCCCGACCTTGCCGGACATATCCTCGGACTCTCATTCTTCATCGGCCTTTTCGGATTCCTACTGCTCTCCATAGTCTCTGTCGTCCTTCGGTTCCGTCGGGCGGGCCCCGAGCTACGCATTCAGCTCAAGTGGTTCGCGCTTGCCGGCAGCCTCCTGGTGGCCACGTTCGTTGGTGCGAACGTCATCACCCCGGTTGGCAGTTGGCCCTCGCCGCCCTTTGGGGCAGCCGAGTTGCTTGCAGCAGGCGCCATGTCCGTGGCAATCGCCATCGCGATCCTGCGTCACCGGCTGTTCGACATCGATCTGGTGATCAGCCGAACGGTCGCGTACGGCGCGCTGGCGGGCGTGATAGCCGCCTTTTACATCGCGGTCGTCGCCGGTGTAGGGGGCCTTCTGGCGGCCGGTTCTGAGTCCCGTCTCCTTTTGGCCGTGGTCGCCACTGCGTTCGTGGCGGTCGCATTTCAGCCGCTGCGAACCCGACTGGAGCGGCTGGCGAACCGGCTCGTATACGGTGTCCGGGCGGTTCCGTACGAGGTCCTAGCGGACTTCACCACGCGCCTCGACGGCCGGCAGAGCTCACTCGAGCTGCTGCCGGTCATGGCGAGGATGCTTGCGCAAGGCACTGGCTCTGATGCGGCCACGGTGTGGCTGGATGAAAACGGCCGCGAAGTTCCGGCAAGCAGTTTTCCCGAGCATCAGCATGTAACGCCGGACACGGCGACGCGAAGCGTTCCCCTGCAGCACGCGGGTGCAAATCTCGGCAGGTTGGCAGTCGCGCGAAGATCCGGCGAGGCGCTGAGCCCGACGGAAGAGCGCTTGATGGACGGTCTTGCCTCTCAGGCGGGACTCGTGCTCCACAGCGCGGGCCTGCAGGATGAGCTGAGCCGGCGAATGATCGAGCTCCGACAGTCGCGTCATCGGTTGATGGCGGCCCAGGACGAGGCTCGCCGCCGGCTCGAGCGGGACCTGCATGATGGTGCTCAGCAGAACCTGGTGTCGCTTCGCATGAAGCTCGGGCTCGCGGCCAGCGTGGCACGCGAGAAGCCGGGCTCGCTCGAACCGCTCTTGCAGGAGATGCAGTCCGAGTTGGGAGATGCCCTCGATTCGCTGCGTAACCTTGCCAGGGGAGTCTATCCCCCGCTCCTTGAGGCGGAAGGGCTGAAGGCGGCGCTTCGCGCACGTGCGCGTCAAGTTCCGATCAGCATCGATGTCCAATGTGGATCGGAGCGTTATCCCCGAGAGCTCGAAGGCGCGGTTTACTTCTGCTGTTCCGAAGCCCTTCAAAACCTGTCCAAGCACTCACGGGCTACCAAGGGATCTCTGCGAGTGTGGTGCGAAGACGGGCGGCTCTGTTTCGAGGTGCGCGACAACGGTCGCGGTCTCGATCCCACTCGCGCCAAGTCGGGCGGCGGGNNGGCTGCAGAACATACGCGACCGCCTTGATGTCCTCGGGGGCGTCGGGGACATCGGCTCGGCACCGGGAACCGGCGTACGCGTGGCCGGCTGGGTGCCAATCAGCACGTAGCCCGAATCCTCGCGGTAGGACAGCACACCAGGGTTTCGTGTGCTCGTACGGCTGGAAATGCCGTGCCGGCACCGTTGGAGCCGCGCCGAGTCAGATTCAGGCTTGGGGCCACCGGCCGCCGTCCAGAAACAGTTGCAGGAGGTTCATCAATGGATTCCCCTCACTCGTCATCCCGTACAGGTGGCGGAATGCCGCCCATGATGCCTCCGGGCGGCGGCTATGCGATGGCGGCACCGGGCAACCTGGCCAGCCCAGGCATGCGAATCGTCGGCGGCTTGATCGACGTGGTAATCCTCGTGGTCATCTACGGAATCAGCGCCATTACCTTCATCAGCGTCGGCTTCCAGGCGCCCATCCTCCTGGCCGGCGTTCTCAGCGTGGTGATCGTCGTCGCGTACTTCGCGTACTTCTGGAGCTCGGGCGGCGCCTCGATCGGAATGATGCCTTTCGGCTTCAAGGTGCGTGACATGGCGACCGGCCAGTACCCGACGATGGGCAAGGCCGCCCTGCGAGGGTTCATCTGGACCCTTGAGTACGCATTGACCTTCGGCCTCGTCGGTGCGCTCGGATGGCTCTGGATGCTCTGGGATCCGCAGAAGCAGGCGATCCACGACAAGATCGCGGGAACAATCGTCACGACAAGCTGACGGAGAGCTGCTGCTAGCGCTTCTCCAGGGTCGCTCGAACCACTCTTGCAGGAAATGCAGTCCGAGCTTGACGATGCCCTCGATTCGCTGCGGAACCTTGCCCGCGGAGTCTATCCGCCACACGGGGATCTATCCGAGTGTGGTGCGAAGGCGGGCGGCTCGCGCCAAGTCGGGCGGCGGGCTGCAGAACATCCGCGATCGCCTTGACGTGCTCGGCGGCGTCATGGACGTGAGCTCGGCGCCGGGAACCGGCGCGTGCGTAGCCGGTTGGGTGCCACTCAGCACCAGTCCGAAAACGTAATCGGGGTAGGCCAGCACACCCAGAGGCGTGCGCTCGTACCGCAAAAAATGCCGTGCAGGCACCGTTGGAGCCATGTCGACTCAGATTCAGGCTTGGGCCCACCGGACGCCGTCCGGAATCAGTTCAGGAGGAAGTGACATGAAGTCAGTCATGCGCTTGGTGAGGTGGCAATGAGGAAATTTCTCGCAGTTGGTGCTTCGGTACTCGCGCTCTCGCTGATGTCGACGCCGGCCCAAGCCGCCGGCTGGGGGGCCATTCACATCACTACCGTGAGCGCCGCCATTCCGGTCACGTGTGCCGGCGGGTCCACGGGTTTGACCGTCTACTCGGCCACCGGCAACGGCGTCCAGCACCTTAACGCCAACTCGACCGGTGATTGGTTCACATTCACGTTCGAAGGGCAGGGAACGGTTCTCCAGACGGCCGGGCCTCTTGCAGGCGACGCCTTTCAGGGCCACGTCGTGGACTGGACTGGAGCCGCGATGAACCTTCAGAACGGCCTGTTCCACACGACCTTCAACTTCGACGGCACCGACGCCGCTGGCCAGAGCCTGAGAATGCACGTCGAGGCCCAGTTCACGGTGAATACCGACGGGTCTCCGCACCTTATGCGCATCGACGTGAGCTGCAGTTAGAGCATCAGTGGGAGGAGGCGGCCACCTGGGCCGCCTCCTTTTCTACCTGCCTCCGGCGCTGAGGGCCCAACTCGCTGTTGGTCTGCGCCAATGAGCGGCGAGCCGCGCATTTCAGAGGACCTGTTGGGCAGCACGGGTCGACCCCTTCGTGAAGATCGCTGAAACCACGGACACGATCAAGGCGGCGACCGCCACGACCAGGGCACCGGCTGCCAGCCAATCAGTGGTGCTCATGCGTGCCCCGCCCGGCTCACTACCGCCGGATGGCTACGGCTTCTTGGGGCCGATGAAGCCGATGTCCGGCTTCGCGGGCTTGATGACGAACAAGGCGAGAACAGTGTCGAGTTGGCGAGGAACGGTGTCGGATCGACCCACGTCCCGGTGTAGCTCGTGTGGGGTTCAATAACTCCATCAGTATTCGGGATCGGGGTCCGGCGTATTCGTACACCTTAAGGAAATACGGGGCACCCAGGTGTCTCGTGTGACTTGTCGAGAGATCGCAAACCACACTCGCACAGCGCTATGGATCTTCAGCCGCATGGGGCTGAACGAATACCGGGTTATGCGTTGATCGACCGCGCGAACTGGGCCCGGCTCTGGGTACATCTGTTCCCTTGACGCGGATACCGAGAGGTGCTATGCCGACCTAGTTGTCGGCCGCTTGGGGTTTGAAGGTAAGGAGGTGCGCGCATGTTCGCACGAGTAACTACCTACGAGGGTCCGCCGGACAAGCTCGACGAGGTTCTGCATGTAACTCGAGAAAAGGTCATTCCAGGCGCCGAAAAGCTGGAAGGGTTCGAAGGGGCGTACCTTCTCGTCGACCGCAAGACCGGCAAGAGCATGTCAATTTCTCTATGGCGCAGCGAGAAGGACGTGCACGCGAGCGAGGAGGCCGGCAGCCGATTGCGCTCTCAGGGGGCCTCGGCTGGAGGCTCCAAGGAACTCAGCGTCCACACGTATGAGGTCGGCATAGCCCCTGCCCACATCCCAGCTGCCAAGCCGTAGCCTTCGCGGGCTGTCGACGAAGAAAGGCCCCGTGCAAGGGGCCTTTTTTTTAACACGTTTCGTGCCGTCAATAAGGCCGACTCCTGGGGGGTAGGGCCCACCGGGAAACAGCGCACGACGCCGTAGAGGTCGACCTGAGGGTATGGGACAAGCCAGGCGCATCAACCGCCCACCACGCAGGCCGCGATGCCCTCGTTTCGTCCGTTGGCCCCAAGGATATCGAGCACCCAAGCAGCCTGCTAGTAGAAGTCGGATTTCAGGTGGACTGAGGTCCTGAGACCCCATGCGCGTCTGTTCTTGAGCATGCGTTCGCGCTCTTCACCCGTCGGCACGTGGAAAGGGTACAGCTCGCGCACGCACTCAATCTCCGGCTCATGGCGCCGGGCGTCTACAAGGCTTTGAGCGCGCTGACCAACACGCTCCTGACGTTGAGCTAGAGCGACGACGGTGCCCAGTAGACGATCTGTGCTTGCCGCCACTGCTTCCATCGGCGAATAGAATGGCCCGCGATATGAGCCGATGGTGGTTTTGGCCTGTTGTGATCTTCGCGGTGCTCGTGGTGGGCTCTGCCGTCACGCTGATAATTGCGCACAACATTCCTACCTACCGTTGATCAACGGCCTCGAGAGGTTCGGCAGTAATGGCCGCATGGCCACAGCTCCGACTCGTGTGCAATCGGTGATACGAGCTGATCAAGCCCGGACGTTGTCGATAAGAGATGCCTATCGCAACCTTGCCGCTGTGATGACCTAGCGGCCTGCGATGGAGGCGAACAGCCGTGGTCGCGGCTTGACGGACCGGGCCGTCAGTTTGGGGAGACGGAAGACAACGGGTGCCCTAACCTTGAGCTGTCATGCAACTTGCTGAATCAACCAGCTGGAAGATGAGCACGGACGAGCCAGAGCCGATGCTCATTGCGCTTTATGTGCGCGATGCCGCTCGCCTGCATCCTCAGATAGATCCGGACATTCCCTGGCTCGAGCCCGCTGTACCCTTCGGCGCGGAGCCGCTCGCAGACGAAGCTGTCTACTTAACCCAGTGGGCAGCCTGGTGGCACCAACTTCTGCAAGGTGGCGGCTTTTGGCCCGAGGGCAAGGACCCCTCTAACCTACGCGACCTAAGAAACGACCCGGAACTCCAGCGACTTTTCTACTGGCCTAGGCCGGATCTCGCCGCCGCCGTGCCATCCGATGCTCCGGAACTGCATGCCCTCGTCCGTCGACACCTGGAGGCGGCACAAATTTGGAGCCAGGCTCGCAAGTACGAGTTCGTAGCGCTTTCAGTGACGCGCCAGCGCGTGTCGCTGGAGTGGGAGGTTGTGCGAAGTGTCGAGGCGGGGTTGGGTCGCAAAGCTCGTCCCTTCGCGTTCGATCTGCGGGTTCTCCCACTCGCGGCAAAACAGGCATGGCGCCTTTCGCCCGGCCGGGCGCTCGTTAGCCGCACGCTGTACAGAGATAGGGAAGCCTATGTCGACTGGCTCCGGCCCATCGTGGAGGAACTCGCCTAAAGATCTTTCGTTGTTGGCGCAAGGACTTTTGGCGGTACACCCAGGGCTCCTGTTCATCAATCGAAGTCTGCTTAGGCGGCGATGGGGAACGATCACGGGATCGCCGGTGTAGTTGGGGTATGAACCGTCATCGCAGGCCTGGGTCGTATACCCAAATCTCGTGGTTCGCGAAGTCGCTCCTGTGGCATTGATATTGACGTCTCCGAAGCAGTGGACTTGGGAGCGATACCGCGAGGCGTTGCTTTTTGGCGTTGCGAACCTTAGCCCAAAGCCGAAGTCGTGAATCCTGCGAAGGACCATTCTCGGCCCCGACACCTGACCTCATCGCCGGTCTGGCTCGGCGCCTCTAGGCCAGGCTGAACTCCTCTCCTGCGCGGTACTTGGTGTGTCGGCCGAGCTGGCGCACCTCGGCATTCCCGAGCCCGAAGACCCGCCAACTCGTTCCGTCGCCAACGATCGCCGTGCTCTCATCGATGCCGACGAAGCAGTCCGACCGGTCGCCGCCAGAGACGATCGACTCTTTAGGCAAGAATCCGGGCATCCGGTCCCAGTGCACTCCAAAACGAAGTCGAGGGATCAGGCCCAGTCCGACGTACCGGTATGCCGGCCCGACCGGCCGCGCAGCACGAGCCCCAGCCACCATCGCGCCGGCGCTGCACCCGGCGAACACCGCGCCGGCGGCCAGAGCTTTAGTGATTGCGGTCAAGAATGGGGTGCCATCGAGCGTGCGGGCCAGATACGCGGGGTTCCCGCCCGAAAAGAAGACCATGCTCGCATCCTCGATGCTGTCGATCAGATCGGCTCGGGATGCGTCCTCCCGGGTCTTCAGCTGGACCCGCCGTGCTTTGAGTCCCAAGCTCTCGAAATGGGCGAGGCCCATCGTTCCCCAGCCGTCGAAGACCCGATCGCCTTCGGGAGCGCTTGCGGTGGCCAGCAGGGCAACCGGGCCACCCGTGGCAACTGGTCCGAGTGCGAAACGTTCGGCCTCAGCCGACCACGGTAGGAACTCGCCGGAGCCCATGAGAAGGAAGCGGCCCCCCGTCAGATTGTGCGACGTAGCGGTCCCACTAATGAAGTCCTATTCGACCCGGGCGATCATCGGGCCGAATCCGCCGCCGGCCCAGGCCGATCCTGACGCAATGTCGACGACATGGAAAGGCGCGGGATCGGGATCTAATGCCTCCCTCCATTTATGAATCCAGAAATCGGCCCAAGCCGAGTTGTTCTGCCACACGTAGCTCAGGACGTCAAAGTACTCGCGAGACTGGGGATTCAGGTCGCGCTACTGGATCAACTCGGTGTCGATCAAGCTCGACCCCAAGTAATCATGGAGTTGTGATCGGCTTCGCTTTCTTGGCGATACCGCGCGCCTTCAGATCCTTGGCCAGAGCGTCGATGGCTTTGGCCTTGCGCGCCGGCCAGTAGGTGGACGTCCAGTAGTTCTTGATCTGCTTGCCGACATCGAGCGGATGGGTGGGAGCCGACTCGGCCAGCTTGCCGCCTGCGGCGTACGTGAGCTTGCTGTTTGCCTCGGCATAGCAGCTGTACATCTCGTTTTCGACGAACGCCTCGGTGGGCGCCAGCCATTTCAAGCTCATCTCAAAGCCCTGGGCGATCACTCCATCCATCAACTCCTGTTCGGTAGTCGCCTTGTCGGCGCCTGTGAAGACGTTTCGCATCACGAAGGAGACTCCCTCGCTGCCCTTGCCGGAAGTGGTCTCGAACTCGCGCAGCGCGAAGTTCTCGCTGACGTGGCCGGTCGTGGTGTGGCCCCAGACCGATCCGCTCTTGCCCTCGGCGAGAAGGGCGTCGCGTGTGGCAGCGGCCAGGGACTTGGCTCCGCCTGACCTCATGGTCCCCCTGACCCAATCCTCGCTGTCGTCGGGACTGCGACCGGCGTTGCAGGAGTACAGGATGACGTTGACATTGGACGCCAGCGCCGGTGCGATCGACTTGATGATGGAGGCCGCGTTCGAGCTGGTGACGTCGCCCAGTCCGCACCAGCTACTGGTCCCATGCGCGAAGACGGCCAGGGTCCGGACCGTCCCTGGCCCCATCCCGGGAGGGAGCAGCCCTTCGGGGCGAGGCGGAGCCTTGGCGACAGCCTTCGGAAGGAGTGTGCCGAGCTCCTTCACCGTGTCGACCAGCGGATGGTCATCCTGCAGCATGGCCTGCCCGAAGACAATGTTGCCGGCGGTCACTTTCTTCCCCTTCAGGGCCATCGCGTTCTCTCGCCCGGCCCATGCGGTGGCGGCGCGCCTGGCCTCCTCCGCGGCCTCGGGCATGGCCATGTAGAAGGCGAGCGCAACCCCCGAGGGGAAGTCCTTCACCAGTCGCTCACCGAGCACCTTCTCCGGGTCCGGTGGCGACGTCTTCTGAGACGTGCCCGCGTCATCGCGCTGAATGGCGAGGACGCCTGACCGGGACTGCTGCACCACGTGGGTGAGCTCATGGGTGAGGAGCGTCCGGCCGGGTTCGGTGTCGGGCGCGTAGCGCCCGCTCCCGAACACCACGTCGCGGCCGACGGTATACGCGCTCGCGTGCCGACTGTTGGCCTGGTCGGCCGCCGCCGAGTCGGTGTGCACGCGCACCCGGCTGAAGTCGTGGGCGAAACGGGCCTCCATCGAGCGCCGCACTGCCGGCGCGAGCGACGATCCCGGCGACAAGGGCATCGCCGCCGCCAGCACGTGCGGGGCATGGCCCGTCACATCCGCCGACGAGCGAAAGGTGGGCCCACCAGACCGCGCCGCCACCGCGGCTTCTCGCTCGGCAGGTGAATTTGGGGCGTACCGCCCTGCACCGAAGACCACATGGCTGCCGGCCGTGAACCCGGAGGCATGGATCGACTGTGCCGACTCTGCAGCCAACCCATCGCTATGCGCGCGCACCGCGCCAAAGTCTTGGCCAAAGCGATGCTCCATCTCGTCACGCGTCGCCCGCTCGAGGGGGTGCCCGGCAGTCCGCAGCAGCCCATGAACGATTGAAGGGGCCACGGGGGCTGTCTGACCTGGATCATCTTGGCGTTCGTGGCGGCCGAGTTGAAGATCGTCGTCATGGCGAGATGGGAGGGAGGAGCACGGAGTAAGGCCACAGCGCTGCAGGATAAGGGCGGTTGCCCGATTACCAGCCCGCGATTGCAGCGATCGCACGTGTTGACCTGGCGCCGGGTTATCAATCCGTGGCCGGCGCACAGGCGCTGCGGTCGTCTGCAATAGACGGGGATTCAGACGGATCGATTCGCCGGACAGCGATACCATCCCTGCTCAGCCTGATTATCGCCGATGAGAGACCGCTCAGATGGCTCGTAGCCTTGGGGGTAAGCTGTGGCCGTGCCGTTCGACGAGCCCGGGATCCAGGTGATCACCTTATCCCTCATTTCCGTGGCGGCAGTGCTGAGCCTTGTGAGCGTGACGCTGGGCCTGTTTTCCACTCTGACGGGCAAAGATCCCTTGCCCAAACGCATTCGGAGGCTGCTGCGACGGGTGCCGGCGTCGGCGGAGGATTTTCGCCTCCGAGGCATGAGCCTGACGCTTAACGGCGCGGCGGTGATGCTGATGGCGTCGCTCCTGACCATCTATCTTGTCGGACCGCTGCTCGCCTTCGGCGGCTGGTCGGGCTATGCTCCGTCCGCCTCGCTGGCGTTTCCGGAGGACACCGTGTTTCTTGTCACCACGGTCGCGGCTCTTGCCGCCATGGCCTGCTTAATCGGGGCGTACACCTTGAGCGGTCGCGTGCGGTACGTGAGCACCCGGGCCTCGACCGGCGCACAGCCGGGGATGCCGCCGGCGTAAAGCTCCGTCTAAGCGCTCCTACACGCGACGGGCGGCCTGTGCCGGCGCCGACCGCCGCACCCGCCGATCGGCCGGCTACCCGGGGAGCAGCCCGCAGGTCACGTTGACGACAGTGGGTTGCGGCTCGTGGTGCGCGGTCGAGGACACAAAGCGCGGGATTGAGAGTCACGACTTGGCTTGACTGGGTATTCGTCCGGCCGACCCCCGGGTTCAGTGCGTTCAGAGCGGGAGCAACTGTGCCGGCTAATGTCCGGCTAAGGCACCGGGCTGGGTGCCAACGTGCCGAAACCGAGACAGCGCCGCCACCGCGAAGGCGAGTCCACACAGGGTTGGTAGCACTAAGGCAGATGCAGGCTGGATGGGCGGGATTGCCCAAACAGCGAGGTAGTAGATCGTTAGTCCGGCCACAAGCGCCACGATTCGCGCCCACCATGAAAGACCTCTGGTGGTCACCAATGCGGTGAGTACAACCGCCAAAGCGATGGTGAACGGACCGATGCTCAGAGCCGCCACCCAGCTAAACGCAATGATCACCGCGCACGCCATGGCGCCGGCAGTCAACGCAACGTTAGGACTCTTGGACACCAGACTCCAAATTCCTAATCCCAATCCAGTCGCCATGGCGAGCCAAAGGAAAACCGCGAGTAACGCCCAGCTCATCTCGCGACAGCCTATGCTCTTTGAAGGCAACCTAAACTCTTGTGCACATGCATCCGCACCCCGGCGAATGAGGTGCCTCGGAATACCTGGTCGCTCCCCGGGGTAAGAGCACGACAGCGATGATCCTGGTCACTGGCGCCACGGGGCTGAACGGAACCGAGCTCGTCCGCCGGCTATCCGCGAAGGGGATCCCTTCCCGGGCCCTCGTGCGAAACCTCGCGAAGGCGCAGGCTCTGGTAGCCCTGCCCAATGTCGAAGTCGTGGAAGGCGACATGGCCCGGCCAGCCTCGCTCACCGCAGCGCTTCGGGGAGTCGAGCGCGCGATGCTCATCTCGTCCTCAGACCCCGCGATGCTCGACGTTCAGTCGAGCTTCATCGACGCGGCAAAGAAAGCAGGGGTCCAGCACGTGGTCAAGCTCTCCGGGATCATTCCCGAGCTCGACTCCCCTTTTCGCTTCGCGCGGATGCACGCCGAGATCGAGCAGAGGCTCGAGGCTTCTGGCGTGGCGTACACCCACCTTCGAGCAGGCGAGTTCATGCCCTCCTACTTTCGGCAGGTCCCGTCGATCGTCGCCAGGGGCATCCTGGCACTGCCCATGGCGGACGCCAGGATCGCCTGCGTCGACATCGGCGATCTCGCCGAGGTTGCCATTGCGGTCTTGACGACCTCCGGCCACGAAGGCAAGATCTACCCTCTCACGGGTCCAGAGGCTCTGACCATGGCGGAGGTCGCTGTGAAGTTGTCAGCGGCTACCGGAAAGTCCATCCGCTACGTCGACGTTCCTCCCGACGAAGCCAGGCACGCGCGACTGGCGGCGGGGCTGCCGCCCTACCTCGCGGAAGGCCTCGACGAGCTGTTTGCCGAGCGACGGAAGGGCAAGGAGTCCAGGGTGTGGCCGACGATCAAGGAAGTCTTCGGGTTGCAGCCGACCAGCTTTGATGAGTTCGCACGCCGCAACGCAGCGATCTTCCGCGGTGAGCAGCCGGCCACGAGGGTTTAGCCTCCCGAGACTTTGAGCACCAATCCCAGGGCATAGGTCGCGCCGCCGACGATGACTCCGGCGAGCGTCATCTCAAGGCCGGCGGACCACCACTTGCGCAGCGTGAACAGCGATTTGGCGGCGCCCACCAGGAAATGGGCGATGAGCGAGACGATCGCGGCCACCAGCACCGCCGTGGTACCGCGCAGGAAAAAGAACGGGATCACCGGCACCATCGCGCCGATGAACGTGCTGATTCCGGCGGCGAGCGCGGACTGCACGGGATTACCTCCCGCCTCGGTCCCGCCCAGCTCCTCCGTGGCAAGGACCTTGAGCATCGCTTCCGGGTTCTCCGCCAGCTTCTTCGCGAGCTCGTCCGCGAACGCCGCGTCCAGGCCCTTGAGCTGGTAGAACAGCGACAGCTCCTCCCTCTCCTCCTCCGGGTGCTCCTCGATCTCACGGCGCTCCTGCGCGACGTTGGCCGCCACGACCTCCGACTCGGAGCGATCGGCGAGGAACGCGCCCGTGGCCATGGAAAGCGCCGACGCGACGGCGCCTGACAGCCCGGCCGTGAGGACGAAGCTCGATCCACCGGTCGCGCCAGACACGCCGGCAACGATTCCGAACACTGCCGCGAGACCGTCGTTGGCGCCGTAGATCGCGCCCGAGATCCAGCCCGAGCCGGTGCGGTGCCAGGTCTCGCGGCCGAGGATCCGGTTCAGCTTGCCCTCGGCGCCGGAAGAAGGTGGCTCGCCGCCGCCATGCGTCGCCTGGATGGCGTCCAGCGTCCTCGAATGGCCCTGTTCCTCGGTGCGAATTGAAGCGAGCACCACGTCCGTTTCGGCGTCGCCAGTGGGCCGCTTGTAGCGGTCGGTGATCTCGACCTGCTCGTTGGACTCCATGTGCGCGAGCATCCTCATCACGGGGGCGAAGCGCGCCTGCAGGCGAAGCCACGTCGAAACGCGGACCGTGGATGGATCGGGGATCGGCTGCCCCAACTCGCGCAATCGCTTCTCGATTCGCTCACGATGACGAGCCTCACCATCGGCTATCTCGCGGATAACCTGTGCCCGCCGCGGGTCGCGCATCCGCCCGGCGAGGATCGTGTAGACGGCGCGGGCTTCGACCTCGCCGCGCCACGCCTCCAGCAGCCGGGCCACGGCCTCGTCGGATCGCACGGCCGAGCTCTGCTCAGCCGAGATGCGACACCACCTTGCCCACGCGCGAATCTTCGAGCTTCACATTCAGGCCCGACAGGTGAGTCCCCACCCACTCGCCGCTCTTCTGGATGACCTTCTCCAGTGTCTCCTCGTCCTGGCACGCCGTCATGGAGACCAGCTCGTTGTCGGCGGTTGCGACGAGGTGGTAGCTGAGGAACCCAGGCTCGTTTCGCAAATGATCGGCCCAGCCGTCGTCGACCATGGTCACGACCTCATCGCGCTGGGCGGGATCGACCCGATATCTCCTGATGCTCATGAACATTCGCGTTTCTCCTCGTGTGCCGGCAGATGGCCAGGGTCATGCAAAGTCTGCCTTAGTCGAAAACCCAGCACCTTAGAGGTCATATTCCGGCAACTCGACCGCGATCAGGTGCGAGGTCTCCGCTGGCGCCGTCGTATAGGACTCGGCTTCCTCCTCGTACACCTGGTCGGTTCGCGTCAGCCGGTCCGCGTGCTGTCTCAAGTGCTCGTCCCACGACGGCACGACGTATAGCTCGACGAAGTGGTGAGGTGTCTCCCCATCCCTGAAAAGACCCCAATTGGTCGCTCCGGTGCGCAGGCGCGAGAGTCGTACGCGTGCCATCGCGCGCAAAAACGCCTCCTCCTTGTCCGTCGCGACCGTGTAGACGGTGTTGACGACAACCGGGCCGTCTTGCGGATCGGCATCCACCGCCAGCCGTGGCTCGCTCCAGTATTCGACCGTGGTGCGGTCCATGCCGCTGGTGTCGATGAGCGGCCAGATCCGCATGGTTGCGACCCCGACGAGCATCGCCGCGGCGGCGATGAGAAACGTGGGCACGATTCCGGCGGGCTCGGCAATGACTCCCCAGAGGAGGGCGCCGAAACCCTGCGCCCCGAACAGAACCATCTGATACACGGACAGGCCGCGGCCGCGCACCCACGCGGGAAGGAAGAGCTGGAGCTCGGCGTTGATCGTCGAGAGGACCGCGATCCACGCCACGCCGGCCGGCAGAAGAACGACCAGGATCACGATCGAGTTGCCAATCAGAACCACGGCAGCGAGCACCAGCGCGTACACGACTCCGCTTGCCGCCAGCAGTGCGTTGATCGAAAGCCGTGCGCGGGCCTGGGGAAGGATGAGCGCGCCTGCGATGGCGCCGGCTCCCATTACACCGAGCAGCAGGCCGTACCCGTCGGCTCCGAGCCCAAGGCGCTGGGTCGCGACGAGCGGGAGCAGCGCCCACAGCGCGCTGGCCGGCACCAGGAACAGGGCCGAACGCCAGAGGATGCGGCGCACGACCGGCGCGTACCGGATGTACCGGCCGCCCGCGCGCAGGGCTGATACGAATCCCTCGGCGACCTTAGGTGTCGATCCGGCCGGTGGGCGCCACGTCACCAGCACCAGGAGGAACACGAGGTACATCGCGACGTTGACGGCGAAGACGGCGCCCACGCCCGCTCTGGCGATCACGACGCCCGCGATCGCCGGCCCCACGGCCCTCGCCAGGTTGATGCTGATCGAGGCGAGCGCCGAAGCCGAATGCAGCTGGGCGCGCGGCACGAGGTCGGGGACGAGCGACTGATACGCCGGCACCGTGAGCACAGACCCGGAGCCGATCAAGAACGTGAACGTGAGCAGGAGCGCGGGAGGCATCTGGCCAGCGATGGTCAGGGCGGCGAGCGCCACCCCGGCCACGACGAGAAAGGCCTGCACGGCGATCATCAGGCGGCGACGGTCGAAAGTATCGGCGAGCACTCCACCGACGATTCCGAACAGCATGTCGGGCAGGTAGTCGGCGGTCTGGACCAGCGCGACCAGGATCGAGGCATGCGGCTGGTTGACGAGCAGCCACTGGGCGCCGACCGTCTGCATCCAGGTGGCGACGTTGCTGACGAGGACCGCGAGCCAGAGCGCGCGAAATACCCCGATGCGAAGGGGCGCCCAGGTCGAAACGGTCGTGCTCGAAGCGCTCATCGGGCGTAATGAGCTTAAGGCTCTTCCGTTTGTGGTCCGCCGGCGCTGGGCCAGTCCGCTGGATCGTGGCCGACGTAGGGCACGGTCCCGGTTCGCCAGTAGATCCCACGCTGCCGCTGCATCAGCTCCTCATCGACGAGGTAGCGCCGCAGCGTTGCAAAATCTGGGTGCCGCCGCGAGATGATCCGGTTGACGTCAGCCTCCTCGTAGCGCGTACCAGGCTGGAAATCCTCGACGAGCCAGCGCAGGACGGCGAGCCTCTTTTTGTGCTGCGCAGGAACGCTGATCAGGTGATCCCCGGCGTCGACGAAATTCTCGCGCACGCGGGCGTCGTAATCCGGGTTAGGTGTCGGCGACAAAGCAGCCTGCCACCTGCGGCACCCGGAACACGCCTTCAGCCCTGATGATCTCGTCGATTCGCGGGCGCATTGCGGTTTCGAGCTCCGGGTCATCCCGCATAGAACGCCAGTAGCGGAGGGCGGGCTCGGCCTCGGGAAACCTGAATGCGCTGTGGAAGATCTCAACTCGAACGTCCGGAAATATCTCTCGCACGCGTTCGACATCCTCAAGCTTGAAGGGCGACGAATGTGTGAGCGTGTCAGGACTTCCAAGGTCCGAAGCCGCCAGTCTGGCAATCTCGTACATACGGGCGTTGTTCTGTGCGCCGTTGGTCGCGATCACCACCCGGCCGCCTGGCCGTACGATCCGGCGAAGCTCGCGCATTGCCAGCCTCTGGTCAGGGACGTGATACAGGACGTGGTTGCACACGGCTCGGTCGCAAATCGCGTCAGGAAGCGGGATGGCTTGCGCGTCTCCAAGGATCGAGAGGCAGGTGTTCTTGATCTCTTGTGCCATTCCGGGCGAGCGGTCGATTGCGATCACTCTGGCGCCTCGCTCCATGAAGAGCGGGTGGTAGATGCCGCGACCGCTGCCGACGTCCACCACGGTCATGCCCGGCCGGATGTTCATAAGGTCCGTGGCCCACTCGAGAAAGCTGACCGGGCTTTCTCCATATCGCTGGTGCGTTTCCTGCCGGATCCGGAGTTTCTGCGTGTCGGAGTACTGGTCCGCGAGTCGTTCAGGGCTCGTGTAGCGGTCCATCCGCTCGAGTTTGAGACAAGAGAGCCGGCGAGATTACATACCGCCGAATCCGCCGAATCCGCCGGGTCGTGCGCCCGGTCCATTTCCTGGTCGATTGAATCCAGGGCCGATCCGACCACGCCAGTGCTGCTGCGGCTGTGTCAGGCGCGTCTGCGCGGTCGGTGCGGTGCGGTAGGCGACCACGGCAGTGCCCGCGCCGAGAGCTGCGCCGGCGACCAGAAGGGCTCCAGCGATGATGCCCAGGGTTCGCTGCTTCACGTGTTTGGAGGTTCCCTCAGTAGGACTCGTGCTTTCTGGAAGTCTTCGGCGGTGATCTCCCCGGCCGCAAAGCGCCGCGAGAGGATCTCGAGCGGAGTCTCAGGCGTCGCGACGGCCGTGGCAGGGAACACCTGACGTCCGGACGTGGGTCCGGCCAGCGCCCTGATCAACCAAAAGACGAGAAGCACAAGGCCCGCCAGGAACAGCAATCCCGCGAGCCCACTGAGGAGGCCGAACGGAAAGAAACCCATCGGACCTTGATAACCGCGCATCAAATCGAGAGCACCTCCTGTTTACCTGAGCGGCCGGCGAAAGAAGTCATGCGTCCACACTCGACCCCGTGCCTTGGGGCGGACTCAAATTTCGCTGTGAGTTTTGGGGCAGGGAGACTCGTTACTTGCGAGCGAGTCTCGTCGTTGGCGTCACGAGGAGATTGCCAACCATGACTTCATCGATCCGCCTTGTTCTCGTGTCGGTCGCCGGCGCATCGCTGGTGGCTCTCGTGGTCGCCGTCGCGGTCGTGGCGGCCGGCCGGGCACCGGTTTTCATCACGTCACCCACGGCGGCGTCCACCACCACTTCGTTCGAAACAGGCGTGTTCACCACCGGTGATGCCAGCGTTTCGAAGAAGCCCGACACCGCATTCTTGTCCGCCGGCGTGGAGTCGCAGCAGTCCACCGCGGCCGGCGCCCAAAGCGACCTCGCCGGAAAGGCGGCCAAGCTCATCGCGCGGGTCAAGGCTCTGGGAGTCGCGGACAAAGACCTCAACACTGAGGGTTATTCGGTGAGCCCCACGTACGCGCCCGGCGGCCAGACCGTCAGCGGCTACCGCGCGTCGGAGCAGCTGCAGGTCACCTGGCACGACGTCAACACCGTGGGCAAAGCACTGGACGCCATCGTCCAGGAAGGCGGGGCTACGAATGTAGGTGCTAGCTTCGGCCTCGCGGATCCGAAAGCCGCCCAGGCAGAGGCGCGGACGCTCGCGATCGCTGACGCCCGGTCACGCGCGCAGGCGATGGCCTCGGCGGCCGGCATCAGGCTCGGACAGGTGATTCGGGTCAGCGACCTCGCATCGTCGGGCCTTCCCTCTGCGCGTTTCGAGCTCGGAGCGGCTGCCCCGTCGGCGACTCAGCTGCCGCTCGGGGAGCTCAACGTGGCTGTCACCGTCGAAGTGGACTTCGCCATCGCTTAGAGAGCGGTGAAGAGGGTGATGAACCCACTCGCGATGAGGCAATGGGGCGGAAATTCGAGGTCCTGTGTCATCGTTCGCTCGAGTTCAATTCAACATTGCGAAGACCGGTTTTGTCGCCAGTGACTTATCGTCGCGGGTGATGATCAAGGTCTATCCGGATCGGCGGTGGCCGGCTTTCCTGCGCGTGCTGGCGGACACGGTGACGGTCGGCTGGACGATCGTATGGGCGTATCTCGGCTTCTTGATCTACCAGACGATCATGGGCCTGGAGGCGATCGCAGACGGGATCACCAACACCGGGGCGACCTTCAACGGCTGGATCGCGTCGTTCCGGCATGCCGTGCCGGGCGGAATCCCGCTGCTGACCCAGTTCCTGCTCAACACCGCTGACGCGCTCAAGAAGTATTCGGGGGATCCGCTGGTGTCGGCCGGCCAGAACATCCACCAGGCGATCTTTCAGACCGCGATCGTGCTCGCCCTGCTGGTCGCGGTGCCGCCGATCCTGCTGGTTCTGCTGCCCTACGCCGGGTGGCGATGGCGGGACATGCGGGAGACGGGGGCGGCGCTGGCGTTTGTCCGGATCGCTTCCATCACGGGGCGGGCTGAGCAGGCGCGCGCGGTGCTTGCCTATCGGGCCGTTTCAACATTGAGCTTCCGCCAGCTGATGTCGGCAAGCGCGGACCCGGTTGGCGACATCGCCGAGCGGCGCTACGACCGGCTGGCGGACGCGATGATCAAGCGGGCGGGGTTGGACCCGACGCGGCTGGCGCCGCACGACTTGCCGGAGCTGCCGCCGCATCGGGGCCGGTAGTTTCTTGGCGTCAGTGCGCCTCGGCCTCGGTATCGTTGTCGGCATGTGTCGAAGCATCAAGACCCTGCGCCAGGCCGACGTGGTTGCCACCGACGAGGAGATCCGAGCCGCCGCGCGACAGTTCGTGCGGAAGGTGAGCGGGTTCCGGGAGCCGTCGAGTCGCCACCAGAAGGCTTTCGAGGGAGCGATCGACGAGATCGCGCTTTCGTCCCAGAGGCTGCTGGAGAGCATCTCGGGGAACCTGGCCGCGCGGGCTTAACAGGCTGGGTTGACCGCCCCCTTACGCTGAGGCTGGTTGGCCGGCGGGGGAGGGACCGGTCAAAAGAAGGGAGGGCCCAATACAGGTATGCCCTCTTACAGCTGGCAGCCTCGGCAGAAGTTCAGCGGCTCCCGGTTGGAACCGAGCTGGCTGATCCGGTGGCCGCAGCGCGGGCAGGTTTTCCCTCCTTTCATATGCACCGCCATGAAAGACCGGTCCTGCTTCGACTCGTCGTAGTTCGGGTTGGCGAGGATCGCCTCGACCGCACGCTTGAGCACGACCGGGATCGCCTCGTACATTGCCTTCTCTTCCGCGGGCTTGAGAGCCGCCCGCCGGCGCAATGGCAGCAGGCGCGCTTCGAACAGGATCTCATCTGAGTACGCATTGCCGATGCCGGCCAGGAACTCCTGGTTCCGAAGCAGGTCCTTGAGCTCGTCGCGAAACCGGCGCAGGCGCTTACGGAACACCTCGAGGCCCATCTCAGGGACCGAATCCGCCTCCGGACCAAGCTCCCGCCATCCCGGCACCTCCCGGTCGCAGTCGCTCACCCAGTAGATGCGGCCCATGTCGCGAAAGTCGAGGTAGCGCAGCTCCTGCCGCCCTTCGATCCGGATGGTGAAAACCTCGGTCGCCGGGATCGGAGCGTCCCCGGCCACGAGCTGGAAGCGGCCGCCCAGCATTGGGTTTATGACCAGCCATCGGGAGGATCCGCCACCGCCCAGCTCAGTGCCGAAAACAAGGTGTTTGCCGCGCTGGACAAGTGAGACGATGCGGCGAGCGGGGAGCTCGTTGGCGAAATGCTCGACGGGGTATCGAAGCATGTGGGCCTTCTTTGGGTTGACGGTCGCAGCCGTTATCAGCTTGCCCTCAAGGCGAGGAGCAAGACGGATTCGGAGCGCCTCCAGCTCCGGTAGCTCGGGCATGCCGCCACGATACGGGGTGGCGGTTTGGCGTTCCAAGTGGGGGGGTAATTTTCAACTATGAAACTTGACAAGTTCACCGAGAAGGCCCAGGAGGCACTTCAAGGAGCAGCGGAGCTGGCGCGCGACCACGGCCAGCAGGCGGTGGAACCCGAGCATCTCCTGCTTGCGCTCGTGCGCGAGGAGGAAGGGGTCGCTCGCACGCTGCTCGAGCGATCGGGTGTCTCGGTGCAGGCCCTGGAACCGGCACTGATCTCGGCGGTCGAGCGTTTCCCGAAGGTCAGCGGCGCTGGACAGCCCTACCTCAGCCCTGATCTGAACAAGGCGCTGGAACAGGCGGAGAAAGAGGCCGAACGGCTCAAGGACGAATACATCTCGACCGAGCATCTGCTGCTCACTCTCAGCGACACCAAGGTCCTGAAGGACGCGGGCGCGACTCACGACGCACTGCTCAAAGGATTGCGTCAGATCCGTGGCAACCAGCGTGTGACGGACCAGAACCCGGAATCGAAGTACGAGGCCCTCGAGAAGTACGGCCGCGACCTGACCAAGCTGGCTGCGGAAGGCAAGCTCGACCCGGTGATCGGTCGCGACGAGGAGATCCGGCGCGTGATCCAGGTCCTGTCGCGTCGTACCAAGAACAACCCCGTCCTCATCGGAGAGCCGGGCGTGGGCAAGACCGCTATCGCCGAGGGCCTGGCGCAGCGCATCGCGCAAGGTGACGTGCCGGAAGGGCTCAAAGGCAAGCGCGTCGTGGCTCTCGATCTAGGCTCGCTCGTCGCCGGCACGAAGTTCCGTGGCGAGTTCGAGGACCGGCTGAAGGCCGTCCTCAAGGAGATTGAAGGCTCGAACGGCCAGGTCATCCTGTTCATCGACGAGCTGCACACGCTGGTCGGGGCCGGCGCCGCGGAAGGCGCCATCGACGCCGCCAACATGCTCAAGCCAGCCCTCGCCCGAGGCGAGCTGCGCGCCATCGGCGCCACCACGCTCGACGAGTACCGCAAGCACATAGAGAAGGACGCGGCCCTGGAGCGCCGGTTCCAGCCGGTGATGGTCGGCGAGCCGACGGTCGAGGACACGATCAGCATCCTGCGCGGGCTGCGCGAGCGATACGAGGTGCATCACGGTGTGCGGATCAAAGATTCTGCGATTGTCGCGGCGGCAGTCCTTTCGCATCGCTACATCACCGACCGGTTCCTGCCCGACAAGGCAATCGACCTGATCGACGAGGCTGCGGCACGGTTGCGCACGGAGATCGACTCGCTTCCCGCGGAGCTCGACGAGCTGGAGCGGCAGATCCGCCAGCGAGAGATCGAGCGGCAGGCGCTCAAGAAGGAGACCGACAGGGCTTCCAAGGAAAGACTTGCGGCGCTCGAGCGGCAGCTGGCGGAGCTCTCCGAGCAGCGCACCTCACTGCGCTCACGTTGGGACCAGGAGAAGGAAGCCATAGGCCGCATTCGCTCGCTCAAGGCAAAGCTCGAGGAGGTTCGCGCCGACGCGGATCGCGCCGAGCGCGCCGCCGACTTCGGCAAGGCCGCCGAGCTTCGTTACGGCAAAGCAGTGGAGCTGGAAAAGCAGATCGCCGAGGCAAACGCCAAGCTCACGCAGTTGCAGGGAGGACACGCACTTCTGAAGGAGGAGGTCACCGAAGAGGACATCGCCGAGATCGTCAGCCGGTGGACGCGGATACCGGTCTCGAAGCTGATGGAAGGCGAGGTGGCGAAGCTGATCGAGATGGAGCAGCGGCTGCACGACCGCGTCATCGGCCAGGACGAGGCGGTGACCGCGGTCGCGAATGCGGTGCGACGCTCCCGTTCAGGACTTTCCGATCCGAACCGTCCGGTGGGCTCCTTCATGTTTCTCGGACCAACCGGAGTCGGCAAGACCGAGCTTGCGCGCGCGCTTGCCGAATTCCTATTCGACGACGAGCAGGCCTTGATCCGGCTCGACATGTCCGAGTACCAGGAGAAGCACACCGTGGCGCGTTTGCTTGGTGCGCCGCCCGGCTACGTGGGCTACGACGAGGGCGGGCAGCTGACCGAAGCTGTGCGCCGCCGTCCGTACTCCGTGGTGCTGTTCGACGAGATCGAGAAGGCGCATCCGGATATCTTCAACGTCCTGCTGCAGATCCTCGACGACGGGAGGCTGACCGACGGCCAGGGCCGCACCGTGGACTTCCGCAACACCGTCTTGATCATGACCTCGAACCTTGGCAGCTCGGTGATCCAGGAGAGGGCCGGTCAGGACTTCGAACGGGTGCGCGACGGCGTCATCGCATTGTTGCGCGATCACTTCCGGCCCGAGTTCCTCAACCGCATCGACGAGATCATCGTGTTCAAGCCGTTGACGGAGGACCAGCTGACCGCGATCGTGGACATTCAGCTACACCGCCTGGAGCGCCGGCTGCAGGAGCGAAGGGTCACGCTCGTCGTGACCGATGCGGGCCGCAAGTTGCTCGCGCAGCGTGGATGGGACCCTGTCTACGGGGCGCGACCGCTGAAGCGCGCGATTCAGAGGCTGGTCCAGGATCCGCTTGCGATGATGCTGCTCGAAGGTAAGTTCGGTGACGGCGACACCGTCACCGTGGACGCCAAAGGCGGAGAGCTGACCTTCACCCGGGCCGCGTCGGCAGCACCTGCAGCACCTGCCGCGGCAGTCGCCGGCTAACCCGTTACTTGCAAACCGTGCCGGCGGCCGGAAGCGAGAGGTCGATCAGGTAGGCGTCGATCAGCTGCTTCGCGCAGCTGCTTTTGTCGTACGACACGTGACCATTGCCATCGCGCGTGAGAAGGACTGACCCGACGATCTGCTGGTTCGCGGCCTGCGCCCACGAGTAAGGAGTGGCGGGGTCGCCGGTGCCGCCTACGAGCAGGATCGGTGGAGCCCCGTCGGCGGTGAGCGGGCCTACGACGCCGACCGGTTTGACCGGCCAGTAGGCGCACACGAGGTTCGAGTACTGGAACGCAGGTCCGAACAGAGGTGATGCGGCCGCGAACTTGGGGCCAAGCGCGTCGTAGGCGGCGACGTCGGTGGGCACGGGCCGGTCGTCGCAGTTGACCGCGACGTTGGCATCGGTCTGGTTGTCATAGGTGCCATCTGCGTTGCGACCGAGATAGAGGTCCGAGAAGCGCAGGAGGAGGGTGCCGTCGCCGCGATCGGCCTGCGTGAGCGCCTGGTCGAGGTAGGACCAGGTGCTCGGGTCGTAGAGCGGTGTGAGCACGCCGATGACCGCGAGCGCGCGCGTCAGCGAGCGGCCGCCGACCGTCATGGGTGTCGAATCCAACCGGGTCATCAGGTTCATCAACTTGGTCCCGGGGTCGCCTGACTGCGCGTAGCCACACGGTGTCGAGGCAGCTTTCCGTGCTCGGCAGTCCGCGAGGAACGCCTGCAGGTTCTGCTCGAAACCGACCAGCTGCGCATATAGGAGATCGTTGGGCGAGAGCGTCGGATCGATCACGCCATCCAGCGCCAGCGCCCGGACGTGAGTCGGAAACAGGTGGGCGTAATTCTCACCGAGGAACGTTCCGTATGAGAACCCGAGGTAAGTGAGCTTCTGGTCACCGAGGGCGGCGCGGATCACGTCCATGTCGCGCGCAGCGCTGATCGTGTCGACGAAGGGGAGGACCTGCCCGCTCATCTGCTTGCATCCCGCGGCGAAGGTCTGGTCAGCCTGGATGCCTGCCTGTTTCTCCTGCGGATCGTCGAACACGGGGTCGAGCGCGTTGAACACGTCTTCCTGCGGGCCGCTGAGGCAGCGCACCGGCGCGCTCTGGCCGATGCCGCGCGGGTCGAAGCCGATGAGGTCGAACCGCGTGTTGAGGTTGGCCATCGCCCCGACCTCGCCGCGCAGGAACTGGATTCCGGACGCGCCGGGGCCGCCTGGGTTCGTCAAAACCGAGCCGATCCGGCGGGTCGGGTCAGTCGCAGGCTTGCGGCTGATCGCGATTCCGATCGTGCCGGAGTCGGGATGTGCGTAGTCCAGCGGGGCCTGCACCGTGGCGCACTGGAAGCCACTACCGCAATCTGTCCAGGTGAGATGAGCCGGCGCTGCGGTCGGGGTGGGGCTCGTTTTTGCGACTGGATTCGAGGTGCGGGTGCAGGCGGCCGCGACAAACGTGACGAGGACCAGGACCATGGCGACACGACTCGTCACAAAAGCGAGTCTACCGGGTGCCGATTCGTCATCGGGAATCTGAGGGTTTGCTGGGACGCGGAGGGACCTACTCGACGGTTAGACGACGAACTTCGCAAAACCGAGATCCGAGACATCCGGGTGAGCCTTGATGGCCTCGAGCAGGGACGCGCCATCGAACTCGCGTACGTCGTACTGACATACGGCCACGGTGGGGGATTGCTTGATGATCGCGCCAACCTGGCGCTCGAAGATCAGCATCTGGTGCACTGTTTCGAAACTCGTCTTCACACATGCCATGTCGCCGACGATGCGCACGATGGTTGGTCCAACCCCGGAAAGCGCCGCCCCAATCCGTTCGTCCCAGAAAGCCAGCGCTTGCTCGACTGTGCGACCGGGAGCCGGCGCTGTCGCGAACAGGCCCCGCCGCCGGGCCAGGGCGAGCTCTTTCTTGACTTCCTTCTCCAGCGCTGCGATGTAGCGGTCGAGAACCTCTCCGGTTGCGATCAGGAAGCACGGCTGCCCGAGCGCGATCCCGTCGCGGAGGAATGGAACAGCGATGCGAAGCCGACCGGCTTCCGAGCTGAAGTACGTGGCCAGGTGGGCGCCTGCCTGCACCATGACGTCGGGAAATCCGACCAGATCCGAGCTCGCACTACCTGCGGGTCCTTGATCCAAAGCCCTACCTCGCGGTGATAGTAGCGCGCAGGCGGCAAATTCGCTGGTAATCCGGATGGAGTCGCAGGACAGCCCGTGCATACTGCCGTCGCGGTGAGCGGTGCCAATCCAATTTTGGCCGTGCCACCACTCCTAGGTCCAAACAAGCCGATGCTGGCCGGTGAGACGACCATATTTGGGTCCTTCTTTCTAGGCACGGCAAAGCGGGATCTTGCTGTGGTGGTCACCCCAGCGCCGGAATGGTGCCTCGTAACGCATGCCGTCAAATGGCGGGGAGGAGAGGATTCGAACCTCCGAGGGAGCTTTACACCCCCTACCCGCTTAGCAGGCGGGTGCTTTCGGCCACTCAGCCACCTCCCCGGGGAGTCAACGCGACGTCGTTCGATTCTATCGGTCGCGACCGCTCTCCATACTTAACGCCCGATGGAGGCTCCAGGAGGACCAGGCGTGCCGCCCATGTGGGGTCCTGGCCGAAAAATGGCGTTCGGAGCGGCGCCGGGTCCGAGGAGCAAGCTCTGGTACACGCTCGCCGACGGGTCGCTCAGCGAGGTCTTCTTTCCGTTTCTTGACCGCGTGGCACTTCACGAGCTCCGCTTCTTCGCCTCCGCCGGAGGTGCGCCACCGGTCGATGACGCGACCGACGGGCAGCACCGCATCAGCTGGCTGAGCCCCGGAGTCCCTGCCTTCACCGTTGACACCACCCACCACGAATACCGGCTGACCAAGGAGTACTTCTCCGACCCCGAAGAGAACGCCCTCCTCATCGCGGCCACCTTCACACCCGAGCTCCCTGACGTGCGTCTGTACATGCAGGCGACCGCCCACTGGCAACCAGGGACCGAGGGCAACTTCGGCCAGGTGCTGGACACGCACCCGCCCGCGCTCCTCATGCGTCAACAGGACGTATGGATCTGCATCGTCGGGCCCTTCAGTCGAGCGACCGCCGGCTACTACCGCACCTCCGACGTGCAGATCGACCTGAGCGACGGCGACGGCTATCTCACCAACATCTACGACCGAGCGGGCCCAGGCAACGTGTCCGTCGGGGCCGAGATCGGCATTCGCGCAGGCTCTTTCCAGATCGCGATCGGTTTCGCCCACACGCGCGCTGACGCGGAAGAGGTCGCGCGGGCCGCTCTCCAGCGAGGGGCCGGCAACATTCGCCAGGCATTTGAACGCGCCTGGCGATCGCAGGTCGACATGCCGCAAGCCCTGGCCAAGGTCAGCGGCGACGAAGGGATGCTCGCCCAGGCATCGCTGACCGTTCTGCGCTGCCTCGAGGACAAGTCGCATGCCGGCGCATTCATCGCGTCCCCATCCGCGCCGTGGGGCGAGACCAACCACGACGGCAATCACGTGTACCACCTCGTGTGGCCTCGCGATCTCTGCCGTATGGCCACTGCGCTGCTCGACGCCGGAGACAGTGCCGCGGCATTGCGCGCGTTCCGTCACCTGCAGTCGCGCCAGCGCCCCGATGGCGGCTGGTATCAGAACTGGTTCCTCGACGGGACCCCTCACTGGACGTCGACCGAGCTCGACCAGGTGGCGCTCCCGATTCTCCTCGCGTGGCGGTTGGGCGTGGCCAATTGCCTCGACCACGACCCGTACCCCGTAATGGTCCGACCCGCCGCGCAGTTCATCATTCGCGAGGGCCCGCTCACCCAGCTGGACCGTTGGGAAGATCTGGGTGGACTGTCCCCCTCGACCCTCGCCGCCTGCATCGCCGCGCTGATCGTGTCCGCCGAGTTTGCCCACGAAGCCGGTGAGCACGTGGCCGCGAGCCACCTCCGGGCGGTCGCGGACTACTGGAACGACCGGGTCGAGACGTGGTGCTCGACAGCGGAAGGCCAGTACGTGCGGCTCGCCGGCGATCCGGACCATCGCCCGACCGAGGGCGCCATTGCGCCCGAGTTCCTCGAGCTTGTCCGATACGGCCTGCGCCGGCCGAAAGACGAGCGAATCCTCCGCAGCCTTCAGGGAGTCGACACTTCGTTGAAGGTCAGCCTTCCGGCTGGTCCCGGCTGGCGGCGCTATGTCGGGGACAGGTATGGCGAGCACGACGACGGATCGCCCTGGGACGGAAGCGGCCGTGGCCGGGCGTGGCCCGTGCTGACAGGTGAGCGCGCTCGGCACTTCTTCTCCATGGGACTTCCGGCCGCCGAGCTGATCCGAACGCTCGAAGGCTTCGCTGGTCAGGGATTGATGCTTCCCGAACAGGTTTGGGACCAGCCCGACATCCCGGCCCGCCGACTCCAGCTCGGCCGCCCCAACGGTTCATCGACCCCGCTCGGCTGGGCGCACGCCGAGTACCTCGAGCTGCTGGTCACCATCGCCCTCGCGGGATTCCCGGACATCGTGATGCCCGCCAGGCGCCGCTACACGGAAGGTTCCGCGCAGGAACCCGCATTCGTGTGGTCGCACAAGCACCAGATCACCCGGATGGTCGCGGGCCGGCGCCTGCGCGTGCAGCTTCCGCGCCCGGGCGCCGTCCACTATTCGTTCGACGAGTGGCAGACATTCGAGGAGATCGAGGCCACCGACACGACGCTCGGCGTGTGGGTCGCCGAGATTCCTTCCAACAGGCTTTCGCCCGGGTCAGAGTTTTCCTGGACGGCGCATTACGTGACCGGGTGGGAAGGAAAGAATTTCACGCTGACGGTGGACTAGGGCGCGACCTACCTCTCTTCAGGTGGCTCCAGGTCGTCCAGCCGGAGCTCCGTCCCGGCATCTTCATCGAACTGGCTGTGCAGCTCCCCGCAGTCCGCGCAGCGGTAGTACTCGCCGACGAAGCCCTTGTGCCAGACGGCGTAGCTGACGATGCCTGGCTCTTCGACCAGGATTTCCTGTTCGAGGCGGTAGATCACCTGCTCCCAACCGCCGACCTCGATGTCGTCGTCGAGCACGACCAGGCAGTAGGGATGTGGCTCGCCCCAAACCACGGTGACCTCGCCCCTCCGTTCGTCGTCCGAGTTGACGATCGACCAGGCCTCGGCGGCCTGCGCGCGGGTGCTGCGTACCAGCCGCAGCTGGGCCCAGAACCGCTCGGCCGATTCGCGTTCCGCCTTGTCATGCTCGGCCTGGGCTTCCTGGAAAGCGCTCCACATGCGAAGCAGGTGGTTGCGAAAGCGGTGATAGGTCGACAGGAGTTTCGGCTGCTGCTTGGGCGAGCCTATGAGCTGCTCGAATGCGTGCTCGAAAGCCGACTCCACCCGTTCCTGTCGGTCCGCAACGTCCGGGGCCCAGGCCTCGTCCTCGGAGAGCCGCATGCTCTCGTTGAGCACGATCTCGAAGTCGAGCCAGTCGTCGCCGAACTCCGGGACGAACACGCTCTCGACCAGGTCAGCCAGCCGGTGCTCTTCGAGCAGGGCCGGGGTCACCTTCCCCCGCGCCTCGGGCCAGCCCTTCCAGCCCATCACGTTGTGGATCCAGTAATCGAAGACCGTGACCGCGTACTGGAGGGCGGCAGGCGAGGTCCAGATGCCTACCGGCCAGGTGCGCTTGCCCGTGCGCACCTTGTTGTAGAGGGCGATCACCTGCTCTTCGTCTAGGTATTCAGTTTCCATCGCGACTCCCCACTATAGGAATAACCGCAACCGCACCCTGGGTATATTGACTTGACGATGGTCCCCGCAAAGAGCCTGACGCCCGATCAGGTCGCCCGCTACGCCCGCCACCTTATTCTGCCCGAGGTCGGCGGAGCCGGCCAGCGCAAGCTGCTCGGCTCGAGCGTGCTGATCCTCGGCGCGGGCGGCCTCGGCTCGCCCGCGTCCATGTACCTGGCGGCGGCCGGGGTGGGAAAGATCGGCATCGTCGATTTCGACGTCGTCGACGCCTCCAACCTCCAGCGCCAGCTCCTTCACGGCCATGACGACATCGGCCGCCCCAAGGTCGGGTCGGCGGCGGACACGCTGCGCAGCCTCAACCCTGACGTCGAGGTGGTCGCGATCAACGAGCACCTCAACTCCGAGACCGCGATGCGGATTTTCGCCCCCTACGACATCATCGTCGACGGCACCGACAACTTCCCTACGCGCTACCTGGCCAACGACGCCGCCCACTTCCTGGGCAAGCCCCTGGTGCATGGAAGTATCTTCCGGTTCGAGGGACGGCTCGCACTGTTCGATTCCGCGAAGGGCACCGGCTGCTACCGCTGCCTGTTCCCCGAGCCTCCACCGCCCGGATCGGTCCAGAGCTGCGCCGAGGCGGGCGTGTTCGGCGTCCTGCCCGGGATCATCGGCAGCATGATGGCCTTCGAGACGATCAAGTACCTGCTCGACATCGGCCGGCCGATGATCGGGCGCTACCTCCTGTTCGAAGGCGAGGACATGAGCTTCCGCGAGCTGAAGCTGCGCCAGAACAAGGCCTGCCCGCTGTGCGGTGAGAACCCGACGGTTCACTCGCTCATCGACTACGAAGCGTGGTGCGGCACCCCCGCGATGGAGCCTTCCGAAGCCCGGGCGAGCTAACCTTCGAGCTGGATGATGATCCAGCTCGACCGCCACGACGCCACCCGCCTCGATCGCGCCCGCGACATTGTGCGTGGTCTCGGGTCGGTCGTCGTCGCGTATTCCGGCGGAGTGGACTCCACGCTGCTGCTCAAGCTCGCGATGGACGAGCTCGGCGAGCGCGCGGTGGGAGTGCTCGCCAGCTCTCCCGCCTATCCCGAGGCGGAGCAGGCGGAGGCGCGAGTCCTGGCCGGGTCCCTCGGCGCCCGCCTTGTGGAGGTCAGGACCGACGAGGTTGAGCTCGACGCATATGCGCGCAACAATCCGGACCGCTGCTTCCACTGCAAGGAGGAGCTGTTCGACAAGCTCGAACCCGTCAAGCAACACCTCGGATTCGCTCATCTCGCTTACGGCGCGACGGCCGACGACGCCGGCGACCACCGTCCAGGTCACGGCTCGGCGATCCGGCGTGGCGTCCGCTTCCCGCTCCTCGAGGCCGGAATGCGAAAGCCCGAGATCCGCGCCGCCGCCCGGGAGCTCGGCCTGCCGAACTGGAACAAGCCCTCGTTCGCCTGCCTTTCGTCTCGCATTCCGCACGGCACCCAGGTCACCGTAGGGGCGTTGCGCCAGATCGAGGCGGCGGAGGCGGCTATGAAGGCGCTGGGATTCGTGCAGGTGCGGGTGCGGCATCACGGTGACGTCGCGCGGATCGAGGTCGACGGATCCGAAATCGACCGGCTCGTCGCCGAGCGCGAGCGCGTGGTCGACGCCGTTCGCGGCGCGGGCTACAAGTTCGTCTCCGCCGACCTCGAGGGCTACACGACCGGCAGCCTCAATCGGACCTGGCAGCACCCCAACAAGTAAAGGACGCAACCCATGGCTGAGCGCGGGGTCGTGCTGAGCCTCGACGAGGGCACCACCGGCGCGACCGCCGTGGTGGTCGGCTTCGACGGCGAGATTCGCGCCAAGGGCTATCGCGAGATCACCCAGCACTTTCCGCAACCCGGCTGGGTCGAGCACGACCCGCTCGAGATCTGGTCCGCAGTGAAGTTCAGCGCCAACCAGGCGCTGCAGGCTGCCGGAGCCACGCCCCGCGACGTGCGCGCAATCGGCATCACCAACCAGCGCGAGACGCTGGTCGTGTGGGACCGCCGCACGCTCGAGCCACTCGCCCCCGCGATCGTGTGGCAGGACCGCCGCACCGCGTCTGCGTGCGACCGGCTGCGCGAGGCCGGGCACGAGCCGCGCGTGCGTGAGGTCACCGGCCTTGTGCTCGATCCCTACTTCACCGCGACCAAGCTGGCATGGGTGCTCGAGCATGTCGACGGTGCTGCGAACGCTGCGGTGGGGACAGTTGACAGCTGGCTCGTGACGCGGCTATCCGCGGGGCGCGACCACGTCACCGACGCCTCGAATGCCTCGCGAACCTTGCTTTTCGACATCGGGCGGGGCGAGTGGAGCCAGGAGATGGCCGGCCTCTTCGGCGTCTCGCTCGCCAACCTGCCGAGTGTTGTCGATTCGTCCGGCGAGATCTCGGTGACCAATCCGGAGGCGTTCGGTGGCATTGCGGCGCCGATCACCGGCATCGCGGGCGACCAGCAGGCCGCCCTCTTCGGTCAGGCCTGCATGACCGCGGGCATGGCGAAGAACACCTACGGCACCGGCTCGTTCGTGCTCATGCAGACCGGGCTGGATCGGGTCAGTTCGGAGTCCGGGATGCTGACCACTGTCGCGTGGCGTCGGTCCGGCCGCCTCAGCTACGCACTGGAGGGGGCGATCTTCGTCACCGGCGCGGCGCTGCAGTGGCTGCGCGACGGCCTGGGGATCATCGGCAGCGCTGCAGAAGCAGGGCCCATCGCATCGTCAGTGCGGGATAGCGGCGGCGTTTTCATGGTGCCGGCTTTCGTAGGGCTCGGCGCTCCTCACTGGGATGCGTATGCCCGCGGAACGATCGTCGGGCTCACGCGGGGCAGCGGGCGCGCGCAGCTGGTCAGGGCGGCGGTCGAATCCATGGCGTATCAAACCCGCGACGTCGTGGAGGCGATGGAAAAAGACCTTGGCTCCCCGCTGCGGGAGTTGCGGGTCGACGGCGGCGCGGCGGTGATGGACGTGCTGTGCCAGTTCCAGGCGGACCTGCTCGGCATCCCCGTGCGCCGGCCGCGCAACACCGAGACGACGGCATTGGGTGCGGCGTTCCTGGCCGGCCTCGGCGCCGGCGTCTGGAACGACCCGGACCTGGAGGGCCTCTGGAAGCTGGACCGCGAGTTCGAACCGGCGATGTCGCGAGACCAGGCGGACAGCCTCCAGTCTCGATGGCGCGAGGCCGTGAACAGGAGTCGAGATTGGGCAAGACCCGATAATCAGTAGGCTGTGAGCACCGAAGCGCCGCCCGGGCGCGTCCGCCACCAGAACCTCCACGCCCATCACATGTGGCGGCAGCAGCGCTTCTTCGCGGGCTTCCTCATCGCGGTGGGAGTCGTGATGACCGCGCTGCTGGTCTACCAGGGCCAGATCGCGCACACCGCCAACCTGATCTGGATCCTTTACGTGCCGAGCGGCCTGCTGCTCGGAGGCGCGTTTCTCTACTACCGCCACCGAAGCCACGTGTCTGTCCAGGAGGACGGCGTGAACGTGTCGACGCTGCTCTCGAACGTGCTGATCGACTACGACTCGATCAAGTCGGTGAAGGCGCAGCCATTGCGCCAGCACTTCCAGGACCGTCGCAGCCGGCTCATCGCGCCGGTCATGAAGCAGTACGTCGACAAGCCGGCGCTCTTCATCAGGGTCCGCGGTGACGAAACCGAGCTGGCGGCGATGAAAAAGCGTCTCGGGGCGCGGATCATGCACGAGGACACCGTCGCCATCCCGGTGCCTGACGCCGACGCCGCCGCATGGGAGATCAGCTCGCGCCTGCCGTACCGCCTTGGACAGAACCAGGGCGGCGGGAAGCGCAAAAAACGGCGGCGGTGACGGGGCCCCCCGCCTACGAGCCAGAGGAGACCCAACCGGCGCAGGTTCGGAGCGAGAGGACGTATTTCGATCGCTGGGACCTGATCGCCGTGCTCGCGCTGACAGTGGTCGCGTTCGTGCTGCGCTTTTACAGCCCGATCATGCCCGACTTCTTCCTCCATCCATTCCAGGGACCGGCGATCACGAACTGCGTCTCCAACACGCCGATCGATGCGGCGGGGAACCCAGGCACCATCTGCGGACTCGCGTATCCGTTCAACCGTGGCTATCCCGATGCGAACGGGGTCCTGTCGCCACCGAACGGACAGGTCTTCGACGAGATCTACTTTCCGGTCGACGCGTATGACGACGTCAAGGGAATGGAGCTGTGCAGGCCGACCACGACGGACTGCAAGTTCAACTACTTCGACCCTGAGCCGCCGCTCGCCAAGCTGTTCATCGCATCGGGCGAGTGGGGATACGGCTGGTTCCGCGCGCATTTCCAGGGCGCCACCGGCGACTACATCGACCTTGGGTTCAACACCTTCGGCTGGAGAATCGCCGCCTGCCTGTTCGGAACGCTCTGCATCCCGATGATGTACCTGTTCGCGCGGCGCCTCTGGCCCAACCGGATTTTCGCGATCACTGCCGCGACGCTCGTCTGCTTCGATGGGATGTTCTTCATCCAGTCACGGATCGGCATGATCGACATCTTTCCGGTCTTCTTCATCCTCCTGGCGTATTTCCTCTACTTGGTTCACATCCAGAGCCGGACGCCACGTGCGTCGCTCGTGTCGCTCGTCGCGCTGGGGGTTGTGCTGGGCATCGGCATCGCGTCGAAGTGGATCGTGCTCGCCGCGTTCGCGAGCATCGTCTTCCTGTTGGTCGTGAGGGCGATCCGCCGTCAGGTCGACATACGCATCGGCCCTCGGGAAAAGCCCTTCTGGTCGTGGGGACGGGGGGATGGACCGGTGATCCCGCACGGCTTGCACTTGTCCACCTATCTCGTGGTCGCAGCTGTCGCGCTGGTGGCAATCCCGCTCGCGATCTATTACGAGTCCTGGTATCCGTTCTTCGCGCGCGGCCAGTTCCACAACCTGGCCGACCTGATCGACTACCAGAAGCAGTCGTACATCTACCACGCCACGCTCACCGCGACCCACCCGTACGGCTCCAAGTGGTGGTCATGGCCGTTTCTCTCGCGGCCGGTGCTCTACTACGCCGAGTACACGAACCTTGGCATCGACCGCTGGACGGGCCAGCAGCTCATCTCCCGCATGGCCGACCTGGGCAACCCGTGGATCTGGTGGACAAGCCTGCCCTGCGTGGTCTCTCTGCCTTACTTCATCGTCCGGTACCGCAGCTTCCCCGCCACCGTGATCCTGCTCGGCTTCCTGACCCAGTACCTGCCGTGGTCGCTGATCAGCCGCGTCGTTTTCATGTACCACATGTTCGGCGGCCTCATCTTCATGGTGCTCGCGCTGGCCTTCGTGCTGGCTCACATCGCTGAGAGGCTCAAGCAGCCGGGCCGGCTCATGCTCGTCGGCAGCTTCCTCGGCCTCGCAGTGGTCTTCTTCTTTTACTTCTATCCCATCTGGACCGGACTTCCGATTTCAGGCCCGGCTTATTTCGCCGGGCCGCAGACTCCTCCGTGGGGCCCGAAGACGTGGCTCGTCAACTGCCGCAACGACCTGCTCCCCAGCCAGCAACAGCTCTTCTGTTGGAACTAGCACCGGCAGCTTTCCTCGCGGCGTGCGTGGCGGCCGGATTCGGCCTCACGTACCTCATCGGACTCGGCCTGCTGCTCGAAGAACGCATCGCGTTCGGGGCTGTCCTGGGCGCGACGGCCGTTGCCGCGTTGAGCCTCGTGCTGTCACTCGTGATTCACGACGTCACCGCGTTGACAGTCCTGGCGGCGCTCGGCTTCGTCGCTCTGGTAGGCGCGGCCGCGGCTGCCTGGCAGAGAAAGCAACTTGTCGCCGACATCGCCGAGGCCCGTGTCCGATGGGGGGCGTCGCCGCGGACGCCGGGTCACCCTTGGCCGCTTGCGGCGGTCGCGGTCGTTTGCGGCGCGTGGACGGTGCATTTCCTGCACCAGGCCTACGTGTACACGCCGGCCGGCCTCTACGCCGGCTACGTGAACATCTGGGGCGACTGGGCGGCGCACCTCAGCTTCGCGGGATCGTTCGCCTACGGGCACAACTTCCCGCCTGAATATCCCATCGATCCCGGCCATCACCTGGGCTACCCGTTCATGATCGATTTCCTGGCGGCCAACCTGGTGCCGCTGGGCAGCAGCTTGACCTCCGCGCTCGTGTGGACGAGCGGCCTGCTCGGGCTGGCCTTTCCAACGGTGCTCTACCTGGCCGCCCAGAGATTCGCGGGCGGCCGCGCCGCCGCTGCGATCGCCGTCTTTGTCTTCTTGCTGAGCGGCGGCCTCGGGTTTGTCTACCTGGTCGGCGACATTCAGCACTTCGGGCTGTCGGCGCTCGTGCACCTGCCGCGCGAGTACACGCTGAACCGCGACCTGAACTTCCAGTGGCTCAACCCGGTGCTGGCCTACCTCGTGCCGCAGCGCTCTACGTTGTTCGGCTTCAGCCTCGCCCTGATCCTGCTGGTGATCCTGTGGTTGGCAGCCCGGGACCGATCGGGCTGGCAGCCGTTTGTCTTCGTGGGCATCGTCGCCGGGATCCTGCCCGTTTACCACGTGCACGCGTACGGCACGGTCGTCGCGCTGTCAGCGTTCTGGGCTCTCTTCACCCTGCGGATTCACTGGCTTGGTTTCTTCATCCCCGCGCTGGCGATCGGCATCCCGATCCTCGCGTGGATGTGGCCGCCCGCCAACACGAGCCTGTGCGGCAACGGCGCGAGCCTGCACGGCTACTGCTTCGAGGTCGGATGGCTGTCGTATCTCGACGGGCAACACGACCTGCCGATCTGGTTCGGCCGCGACTGGGTCTGGTTCTGGATCAAGAACACATCGGTCTTCATCCCTCTCCTGGTTGCCGCTCAATTGCTGCGCAGCTGGATTCCCACCGCTTTCGCGAGCTGGTTCGCGCCCATGTGGCTGTGGTTCCTCGTGCCCAACGTCATCCTGCTGCAGCCATGGGACTGGGACAACACGAAGTTCTTCGTCTTCTGGGCGCTGCTGGGCAGCATCCTGATCGGAGGCTTCCTGGCGCGGATGTTTCAGCGAGGACCCGGCTCGGCCATCGTCGCGTCGGCGCTGCTCGTCCTGCTGGGCCTTGCCGGCGCTCTCGACCTCGCGCGCGCGTCCGACTTCAGCGTCAGCTCCGTTCAGTTCACCGACACCGGTGGGCTTCAGGTTGCGGATTGGGTTCGCGCGCACACGAGCCCCACCGCGGTGTTCGTCGTGGCCGACGAGCACAACAGCCCCATTCCAACGCTGGCCGGACGGCGTGTGATGATCGGCTATCCCGGCTGGTTGTGGACCTACGGGCTCCCGGACTACGTACAGAAGGGGGCCGACGAGAAGCGGATCCTCGACGGCGATCCGGCGGCGATGGAGCTGGTGCGCCAGTACGGCGTCGACTACGTGATGATCGGCCCGCAGGAGATTCCGCGCGGCGCGAGCCGAGATTACTGGGACCGGCACGGCACGCTCGTCTACGACCACGGCGGGTACGCCGTCTACAAGGTCTCGCGCTAGGGCGCCGCAAAGCCTGAAGATTTACGAGCCGTGCCGGATCCCATAAGCGATCGAGGCGAGCTGAACGAAGTCCTGCGCCTGGTTCAGCGCGAGGCCGAGGCTTATCTCGACGGCATCGACACCGCACCGGTTCGCCCGCCAGGCGGCTTGGAGCCCGAGGCAGCGCTACCTTCGGATGGTGTCGGGTCTCTCCAGGCGATCTCGGAGCTCATCGCCGCCTCGGTGGATGGCGCAACCAGGTCAACGGGGCCGCGCTACTTTCACTACGTCACCGGTGGTGTCACGCCCGCGGCACTTGGTGCCGACTGGCTGGCGTCGACGCTGGACCAGCACGCTTACAACTGGGTCGGCTCGCCCTTCGCCTCACGTCTCGAACAGATCAGCCTTGGCTGGCTCAAAGACCTGTTTGGGATCCCCGCCGCATGGAGCGCAGTGCTGACGACCGGGGCAACCGCGTCGAACTTCGTCGGCCTGGCGGCGGCGCGAAGGTGGTGGGGGCTGAAGCATGAAGTCGACATAGACTCGGAGGGCTTCGCGGGCCTGCCACCGCTGCCGGTATTTGCGAGCGGCTACCTTCACGCCAGTGCCGTCAAGGCGCTGGGGATGCTGGGGATCGGCCGCCGGCAACCGCGGATCTTGACGCGCGACGCCGCCGGGCGCCTCGATGTGGCGGCGCTTGCCGCGGCCCTCGATGGGCTGGGTGGAAAGCCGGCGATCGTGATCGCAACCGCGGGTGATGTCAACACCGGTGACTTCGACCCGCTGGCCGAGGTGGCCGAGCTGGCGGGTGCTCATGGCGCGTGGATGCACGTGGACGGGGCTTTCGGCCTGTTCGCCGCGACTTCGCCGCAAACAAGGCACCTGGTTCGAGGAATCGAGGCAGCGGATTCGGTGGCGGTCGACGGGCACAAATGGCTGAACGTGCCATACGAGAGCGGCTTTGCGTTCGTACGCGACCCGGTCGTGCACGCCGGCGCGTTTTCGGCCCCGGCCGCATACCTGGGGACAGAGGCAACGGCCCGCCCGGTGTTTGGCAACCTGTCTCCTGAGATGTCGCGTCGCGCCCGCGCCCTGCCGGTGTGGGCGACGCTTCGGGCGTACGGCAGAGAGGGGTATCGCGCAATGGTCGAGCGCCATCTGCGGTTGGCACAACGGGTGGCGCGGCAGGTTGACGAATCGCCGGACCTCGAACGCCTGGCCGATGTGCCGCTGAATGTCGTGTGCTTTCGCTTCCATCCGCCTGGGGTTGCCGAAAACGAGCTGCACAACCTCAACCGTACCCTGGGCGAACTCATCCTGGAGGACGGGCGAGTCTATTTCGGCACGACGGACTACGCGGGCAAGGTGGCGTTCCGGCCGGCAATCGTCAACTGGCGCACGGGTGAGGACGATGTCGACCTCATCGTCAGGGTCGTGCGCGAGCTGGGCGCGCGGCTGGTTGGCTCTACGGCGCCGGCAGGCTGATCGGCGGGCGTTCGACTTCAGCCGCCCGCGGCGCCGGCGGGTTTGTCGTCGTCTCGATCACCACCTCGAGGTGACGCGCGATGCGCTTCATCTCGCGGTCGCCGCGGTCGAGGCGGTTCACGATCTGCAACAGGATCTCGTCCTGGTGCATCAGGTGGTTCATGAGCGCCTTCAGCTCTTCCTCGGATTTGACGTTGAGCTCGTAGTCATGCTGCGCGCGCAGGCGATCGCGATCCGCGAAACGGTTGAGCGCCATCAGCACGACCGAGACCCAGATCGCGGCCTCGAGGCTGAGGATGAAGTTGAGGAAGAGGAAGGGGTAGCGGTCCCATGGGTGGATCAGGTTGAAGGCGTTGAGCCCGACCCACAGGACCATGATGCCGGCCTGCGCCAGGACGAAGACCCAGCTTCCGACCAGGCGCGCGAAATCGGCGGCGACGCGGTCGGCGAAGGTGAGCTTGCGCTCGACCTCGCGGTTGAGATCTCGCACCGGGGGGTGGTCGTGCTGGTGCTTGATGAGGTCCCGGGCGATGTCTTCGATTTCTCGGCCGATCGACATGGATCCTTCCTTTGGGGCTGCTGCGTTGAGTGCCGCGGCTTAGTCCGAATGCATAGCTTCGCTCAAAGGACCCCTATCTGGCTACGGAAAGTAAGTCTCGGCAGGCTTGCTTTACCGGTAGTCGTGCGATTTCTGCGGCGGGCGGGGCACGCCCTGGAGGGCTTCGATGTGGCTGGCCAGCACTGAATACACGCCGTCGTTGCGCTGCATGACCCCGTCGATGACCAGGATCGGCTGGCGGTTGGCAACCTGGCGGTAGCGGTCATAAACGTCGGGCTTGATGGTCACGTTGACCTGGCCGAACTCGTCCTCCAGCGTGAAGAAGCGGATCTTCTTCGCGGTCGAAGGAGCCTGTCGAGTGATGACCAGGCCGGCGACTCTCACTTTCCGGTTGTTGCCGATGGCGGTCAGCTTGTTGCTCTCCAGCGCTCCCATCTGCTGCAGGCGCTCGCGACAGAAGTGGATGAGGTGGTGGCCGGTCGATAGATCGGAGATCCGGTACTCGAGCTGGTTGGCGTCGAAGGCGTCGATGGCGGGCAGGTCGGGCGCGGTGCCGTTGAGGTGCAGCTCGGACTGCGTCTCGATGCCTTTGCGCAGCCCGTGGCCATGCCATCTTTCCTGCCAGCCCCAGAGCAGCTCGCGGCGTGGTTGGCCCAGCGCGTCGAAGGCGCCGACCATGACGAGGTTGCGGACCGCGCGCGGGCCGACGGGCGCGCCCCGAAGCCGGTGCAGAAAATCGTCGAAGGACGTGTAAGGGCGCAGGAAGCGTTCGTCGACGATCGCCTTGCGGCCGACCTCGCCGAGGTCGCGAACATAGTTGAAACCGACGCGCATGGCGTGGGTCATGGTCTTAACAGGCTGGGTTGACGGAGTTTCGAGCTTGGAATAGCTTGTGGGCAGGAGTGCCGGCTGGGGGAGGGAGTCGGACAGAAGGGAGGGCCCCAGCGGGAGGTCTCGCTTCTGCGGGGCGGCGGGCAGCGGTTCGGGCAGGCACCGAACGTCGGAGCGGTTGACGTCGACCGGCAGCACGGTCACCCCGTGGCGCTTCAGGTCCTCGACCAGCACGCTCGGGTGGTAGAAGCCCATCGGCTGGTTGTTGAGCAGGCCGCACCCGAACTCGACGGCATGATTGAGCTTGAGCCACGCGGTTTCGTATGAGGTGCGCGCGAAGGCGGCCGCGTGTGAGCGGCAGAATCCATAAACCGCAAAGCCCTGCACCGCCGCGAAGAGCTGGTCCGCTACCTCCCGAGGCACGTCGTTGGCCAGGCACCCGTTGATGAAATCACCCTCGAGCGATGACATCTCGACACGGTTGAGGTGGCGGGTCATCGCGCGCCGGAAGCCGTCCGCACCGCTGGGCGTCATGCCCGCGACGTGCATCGCGATCTCGATGATCTGCTCCTGGTAGAGGATCACGCCCAGCGTGTCCTTGAGGATGGGTTCGAGCAGCGGATGCGCGTAGGTGACCACCTCGCGGCCTTGCTTGCGGCGGATGTAGGGGTGAACGGCGTTGCCCTGGATCGGCCCCGGCCGGATGATCGCCACCTCGACCACGAGGTCGTTGAATGTGTTCGGGCGGGTGCGGGGAAGCGTCTGCATCTGCGCCCGCGACTCGATCTGGAACACGCCGATCGTGTCCGCGGCGCTGCACATGTCGAAGACCTCCGGGTCGTTCAGCGCCAGCTGGTCCAGGTCGGGGCGAGTGCCGGTTTTGTCCTTGATCAGCTCGAGGCACTCCGCCACCACTGAAAGCGTGCGCAGGCCGAGCATGTCCATCTTGATCAGCCCAAGGTCCTCGACGTCGTCCTTGTTGAACTGGACGACGCGGCGCCCTTCCATAGTCGCTGGTTCGACCGGCACGATCTCGACCAGCGGCTCCCCTGTGACCAGCATGCCGCCGTTGTGGATCGACAGGTGGCGTGGAAACTCGATCACCTCCCGGCACAGCTCGAGGAACTGCTGCCAGCTCTGCTGTCGCATCTCGGGCGGCGGCACCGCGTCCAGCATCGAGTCCGCCACGTCCTCCGTGAACCACCGGTCCACGCCCTTGGCCAGCCGGTCGAGCAGCTCGGCGGAGAAACCGAGCGCCTTGCCCACCTGGCGGATCGCCATTCGCGGCTGGAAGGTCACGACGTTGCAAACCATCCCGGTGCGCTCCCAGCCGTACTTGTCATAGATGTACTGGATCACCTGCTCGCGATGCTCGGTCGAGAAGTCGATGTCGATGTCCGGCGTGCTCGTCATCTCTTCGTGCAGGAAGCGCTCGAACAGCAGGTTGTGCTCGATGGGGTCGACGCGCGTGATTCCGAGCACGTAGGCGACGATCGAGTCCGCGGCCGAGCCACGGCCCTGGCCGGGAACGCCATGCTCGCGCGCGAACCGCATCAGGTCCCAGTTGATGAGGAAGAACTCAGCCAGCCCCGTCTTCTCGATCACATCGAGCTCGCGCTGCAGGCGGCGGGCGACCTCGGGTGTGATGGGGCGGTAGCGCTCGCGGACTCCTTCGAAACACAGCTTGTAGAGGAAGGAGAAAGGCGTTTCGCCGGCGGGCACCGGATAGCCCGGAAAACGCACCTTGCGAAAGTCGAGGTCCACGTCGCATTCCCGCGCGATGTCCCACGGTGTGGCCAGCGCCTCGGCATGCCCTTTGAAGAGAGGCCTTATATCGTCTCCGCCCTTCAGGTGGTGCTCGGAGTTGGGAAATAGGTGCGGGCGGGCCTCCTCCAGTGTGGCGCGATGGCGGATCGCCACCAGCACGTCATGCAGCCGCCGCCGCTCACGGACGTGGTAGTGCACCTCGTTGGTCGCCACGACGGCGGCTCCGCAACGTTTCGCCATCGCCGCGCGCCCCTCGAGTACCCACTGATCCTCGGGACGCAGGTGATGGTGCAGCTCGCTGAAGACGTTCTCTGTGCCCAGCGCCTCCTGCAGCGCGCGCAGCCGCTTCTCGTCGTCGGTCGCACTCAGATAGAAGACGTCACCTCGATGCTCGGCGACCTTCTCTATGGTCGTGCGTGCCTCGCCTTTGGGCTGGTCGGCATGCGCAATGCTCAGCAGCCGGCAGAGATTGGAGTAGCCACGAAGATTCCGGGCGATGATGACGATCTCCTCGCCCTCGACCTCCAGCGCGGTGCCGATGATCGGCTTCACCCCGAGCTTGCGACAGGCCTGGAGAAACTTCACCGCTCCATAGACCCCTCCGCGGTCGGTGATCGCCAGCGCGGGCATCTCGAGCTCGGCCGCGCGGGCGGCCAGCTCATAAGGATGCGAGCCACCATCCAGGAACGAGAAGTTGGAGTGGCAGTGCAGCTCGACGTAAGGGTTCACCCCGGTGTGGCTACCTCGCGTTGCCAGGCGACAAAGATTGGGGATTGCCATCTCTTCGATGGGCGCGATACGGTAGTCGACGGCCCCGAAGGAAACGTGCGAGGGATCTGGTACCAGCCGCAAGGCAGGCGCCGGAGCCCGCGAAGCGAGCCGGCGGGGTCATTTCTTTTTCTGCCGGGTTTAGTCATAGACCCGCTCCACGAACCATTCGTCTCGCGAAAGGTCGTGATACAGCTCGCACAGCAGGTTGCTGTTGAGCAGCGCCTTCCAGTACTCGCGGATGACGGGCTGCTTCCACCACTCAGTCTCGACCTTCCAGCGCGCGATCGGGTCGATCGACCCGCTGAAGGCGCCGGAGATGAAGGCCGGCGTGCCGTCGCCGGCCAGCGTGACCTCCACTGCTGCGGGAGGCGACAGCAGTTTCGTCATACGTGCTTTAAGCCCCTCACCCTGACCCTTTCCCCGATGGGGAGAGGGAAGATGCGAAGCGCTGCGCGGGGAGTGGGGAGGAGAGCAACGCAGGGCGTGGCTTGTGCACCACATGGTCGCCCCACCGTTCCTGCAACCGCTCGAGCGCCGCGGTCACCTCTTCGCTGTTTCCATCCCCGCCCGCCCACAGCCGCAGCTGCCGCCGCCCCGCCCCTTCGAGCACCGGCAGCTCGATCCACAGCTCGGTGATCGGAGCTCGCGGCTGCCACTCCTTGACCCACGAGCCGATGAGCCCGAACAGCTCCGCCGCGCTGCTCAGCGGATGCCGCACGATGGTCTCACGCTGCTCGGCTGCTGATGGAAGTGCGCCCTGCGCGCGCCCGGCGGACTCGAACATCAGCCGCACGCGCACGTGCTTCGCGCCCGCCCCGCGCAGGCCGAGCTCCTCCGCGAGATCCCCACACAGCGCGCGGGAGACGAACAGCAGGGCCTCACGGTCTTCGACCGGCTCCTCGAACTGTCGATGCGCGCTGGTGAAAAGAGGAGGGCGCCATGGCGTGAGCTGGTCGGGCTCGAGACCTCGCGCCAGCAAGACCGCATGACGTCCGGCGCGGCCGAGTTGGCTCTCCAGCTCGCGCGGGCCGATCGCCGCCACTGCGCCAAGTGTCCGCAGGCCAAGTAGGTCCAGGCGCTCGAGCTGCTCTGCGTCGAGCGGGAGCTCGTGAGACGAAAGAGGAGCGAGGAAGGTCCTTGCCCTGTCGACTTGCACCAGGCGGCCGGGTCGCGCGCGTACGGCGGCAAGCCGGGCTGAGAAAGGTCCGGGCGCAAGACCGAGTCGCGGTTCACGGCCGGTGGCGGCGCGCAGCCGGCGTCGAGCCTCTCGGATCGATTCGCCTGCGCTCACGACGCCGCTCACGTCCAGCCAGGCGAAGCCCTCGACACGAACCTCGACCGTCGGGGCGAGGTCGTAGAGCGCGGACGAGATGAGCTCACGCAGGTGTGCGGCTGAGTCAGGGTCGGGGGGGAGGAATGTCGCCTGCGGGCAGAGGTGCTCGGCCTGGCGCAATGCCATACCCGGTGCCACGCCAAACTGCAGCGCCTCCTCGGAAGCAGCGATGACGTACTCGAATTTATTGATGGGGGACTCCCCCCTGCCCCCTGGGTGTCCGACCACGACGGGACTCCCGTACAGGTCCGGGCGCCGCGCGAGCTCCAGGTGGTTGGTCAGACCACAGCAGACGTACATTCGAGCCCTTCCACGCGAATCGAAGGAATTTCAGACACCTGGCCACGGTGGTCGGACAGCGCCTTCGTGCCGAGCGGGTAGCGGATCTCCAGCTCGGTCTCTCCGAGCGGAGGCGCGACGCGGTTTTTCACGCAGCGTGCCGAGGCCCGCAACCCCACCAGCTGTCCGCGCTCCCAGATCCAGTCCGTACGCGAAAAACCAAGGCTCAGGCTCGAGGCGTGGGCGAACGCCCGCCCGGGCGCGTCGACCACCCCCACGATCACCGTTCCCGAACGGCTCGCCCCCGACTCCAGCGGTCCCAGCCAGTGCTCCGGGATCTCCCCCATTAAAAGGATGAAGCCGGCTCCGGCCCGGGCCAGCGCCACCGCGGCCTCGCCGGCCGGATCAGGAGCTGGTGCGTTGACCACGGTCAGCGCGCTCAGCTCGGGATAGAAGGGAAGCAACGTCCAGGGATCGAAACCCGAACGGGTCTCGATCACCATCGCGTGCGCGAACTCCCGGGTCGCGCTCGCCAGCAGCAGAAGAGCGAGCGTGAGCTTGCCGCACGTTCCGTTCCCGCTCAAGAGGGTGAGGCGGCCGTGGGGCAGCCCCCCGATTCCGGTCAGGCGGTCGATCGGAGTCCGGCTTGGCCAGGGCTGTGGGGGCGGAAGCTCCGCCGCCCTCGTCAGCGCCTGGCTGCCGAAACGGACCCGAATCGAGTTGATCGCAATGTTGAGTTGTGCTTCCTGCATCTTTGGCCGCCTCGGGAGAGAAGACGCAGGAGAGGTGTGGAGGCACGCTGACCATATCGAACAAGTGTTCGTAAGTCAAGTACTGGGCTTAAGCCCCTCACCCTGACCTCTCCCCGATGGGGAGAGGGAGAATCCCTGGCTATCTTTCTTATATGGCGAGGGTCGTCGTGATCGGTGGAGGGGTGATCGGCTGCGCCGTCGCTGAGCGGTTGAGCTTCGAAGGGCATAGGGTCACCCTGCTCGAGCGAGACCAGCTGGCGAGCCGCGCCTCAGGCGCCGCCGCCGGCGAGTTGAGCCCGCAAAGCACGACCGCCCCCGCTGAGGAAGCGGCCAAACAAAGCCTCCTGCTTTTCCCGGAGCTCATCGCGCGCATCGAGAAGGACAGTGCGATGAACGTCGAATACCGAGTTCAAGCGGGCCTGCAGCCCGCTTTCGATCAGGAGGAGGAAGCGAGGCTCCGCGCCGCGGGTGGACGCTGGCTCGATGCGCAGGCCTGCCGCCAGGCCGAGCCTTCTCTGAGCACCGACGTCCTGGGCGCCGTGCTGCTGGAGCATGCCCATCTAACCCCGCCGAGATTTGTCCGCGCCCTCGCCAGGGCGGCGGCTGCGCATGGAGCCGCGATACACGAGGGCGCACCGGTCATGGGCTTGAGCGCTCCGGCGATGAGATCCACCGGGTCATCACGCCCGCCGGCTCGCACGAGGCCGACTGGGCGGTGATCGCCGCGGGACCGTGGAGCAGAGAGGTGGCTTCGACCGCGGGCGTCGACATCGACGTGCGACCGCAGCGCGGCCAGCTCGCGGCGCTCGAGCCACGGGCGCTCGTCTTGAAGCACAGCGTCTTCTGGTCCAACGGCTACCTCGTGCCGAAGGCCGACGGAACCATCATCGCCGGCGGCACTGAGGAGGATTCGGGTTTCGACGATCGTCCGACCGTCGCCGGAATCGCGACGCTGCTCAAGCTTGCGTGCCGGCTGGTGCCAGACCTCGGCGCCGCGAGCCTGCTGCGTGCGTGGGCGGGGTTACGACCCGTGACCGGCGATGGACGTCCCATCGTCGAAGCGGTGGGCGCCCGCAACCTGATCGTCGCGACAGGCCACCACCGCAAGGGAATTCTCCTGGCCCCGCTAGCCGCGATGCAGGTCGCGTCTCTCATCTCTTAGAGCTGGCGTCGCATGGGCAGCCGGGCTTGCCCCGGCTGCGACTTTGTTTCCATACCTCCAGGCATGGCAAGGAGGGAGGGTGAGCACGAGAGGGAACCTTGGTTCCCTCTCATAAAGAAAAGCGCGAGCGGTGCATTGGCAGCCGGGCTTGCCCCGGCTGCGACTTTGTTTCCATACCTCCAGGCATCGCAAGGAGGGAGGGTGAGCATGAGAGGGAACCTTGGTTCCCTCTCATAAAGAAAGTGCCGGGGCTCCACAGAACCCCGGCACGGAACTAACTACAGAACGATTGAAGAAGTACTAACTACTTCTTCTTCTTGGCGGCGGGCTTCTTCTTGGCGGCGACCTTCTTCGCAGCCTTCTTCTTAGCAGCCATAATGCATACCTCCTTCTCCAAGTGATACGGACCCGAGGTTCCATTGACCCCACGGGTTTGCGTCGCGAAGCCTCACTGACGAAACTCCGAGACGTTGGCGGTTGATCCGAAATGACACGCTGACTCGCGTCGGGTCCGTCGCCTCTGTGGTGGCAACCACGAGCAGCATCGCCATACAGACTGTTGTTTACCTGAATGAACCCTCTCACGTCAATGGTTCGCGTGAAATTGTTTTCGCGACTCGCCGCAAAAATTTTCTCGACACGGGTCGATGAAGACCTCACGCGACGTTTTTATCGCGGCTAGCGCGACGTTCAAAAGACTGCGACGATAGACCAATGCGAGTCGTCTTGGGTCATGGCGCATCAGGCAACGCGGCATCGATGAAGCCCTACGTCGATGGGTTCAAGCGTCGTGGAATCGATGCCATCGCGGTGGATCTTCCTCGCGGAGGCGCCGAGCGCGCGGTCCCGGTCTTCATCAAGGCCTCGGGCCGCGGGCAGGAGGTCATCGGCGGCGGCCAATCGTTCGGCGGAAGGGTCGCGAGCATGGCCGCGGTCGAGGCGGACTTCGGTGGGCTCGTCCTTTTTTCATATCCGCTTCACCGTCCGGGCTTCACAGACCAGCTCCGCATCGAGCACCTGCCCTCAATTCGCTGTCCGACCCTCTTTCTGAGCGGCGATCGCGATCCATTCGCCCGTCTCGACCTCCTGAAGCAGTACACGGAGCTCGTTCCGAACTCGAGGCTCGAGATTTTCAAGGGCCAGGGCCACGGATTACTCAAGGTGCTCGACCAGGCGCTCGACGTGGCGGCGGAATTCATACTCACCAACTGCAAGTGACCGCTTCTCAGCACATGGTTCAGGCGAACGGCCTTCGATTTCGAGCCATGGTCGACGGGCCGGCCGATGGAGAGATGTTCATTCTGCTTCACGGCTTCCCCGAGGGCGCCGAGTCATGGACGAAACAGGTTGACGCCCTGGCGAAAGCCGGACACCTCGCCGTGGCGCCGGATCTTCGAGGCTACGGACTGAGCGACGCGCCGGAGGGTGTGGAAAACTACGCGATCGATCATCTCGTCGAGGACGTCGCCGGAATCATCAAGTCGTTCGGTCGCTCGCAAGTCCATGTGGCGGGTCACGACTGGGGCGCCCTCGTGGCCTGGTTCTTCGCATCGCGCCATCCGGAGATGACGAAAACGTTGACAGCGCTCTCAGTCGCTCATCCGGCCGCCCTCGCCGAAGCCAGTCGCGTGGACGACGAGCAGCGGGAGAAGTCCCGCTACGTCGCGCTTTTCCTGGAGGAGGGCAAGGCCGAGCACGTGCTCGCGGATGAGGACAGCCGACGTCTCCGCGCGATGTTCGCGCTCGGCCCGAACCCCGACGCGGTGCCGCGGAGCGTGGTCGATCACTTCGCGCGCTCTCTCAGCCGCCCCGGCCGCCTCACGGCCGCTCTCAACTACTACCGCGCCAACCTCGGCGCCGGCGGCGGCGCGTGGGCCGCCCTCACGCAGGTGCTAAAGATCGCGGCGCCGACGACTCTGCTCTGGGGAGACCAGGATCCCGCGCTCGGCCGCCGCGCGGTCGAGGCCACGGCGGGCCACGTTGAAGGCGCCTACGAGCTGGTGATTCTCGACGGTGCCGGCCACTGGCTGCAGTTCGAGCGACCCGGCGAGGTGAGCCGCGCGCTGACACGCGCCGGTCAACCTCATTAAGCTGTCAGCGGTGCTCAACCGGTCCGATCAGAATCGGCGGCAGGGTCTGCGCCGGCTGGATGACATCCTCGAAACGCTGGAGCAGCTGAACCTGCACGACAAGACAGAGCTGCCCGACCACGTGGCAGAGGCCCTCGTCCTGCTGGGCATCGAAGGGCCGCACAGCGTGCCGGTCCCGCAGCTCATCGAGCGCGTGTGGGCGATGCAGCAGCCATACCTCATCACGATCGTCGTCGAGCGCCGGCGCCGCCGAAGGCGAAAGGTGTCGAGCGACTCCGGTCTAGCCTGAAACCCGCCGGGCGCGCGCAGGGCGCACTAATGTGAAACCCATCGACTGGATCGAGCTCTTTCGGCGCATCGGCGCCGGCGTCCGCATCGCCGTCCTTCCGATCGCCGGCACCGACGCCGGTCGCGTGCCGTTCGAGGTCGGCGCGGGCGGGGACACAACGATGCAGCTCGACAGGGCCGCTGAAGAGGTCGTCTTCGCCGAGCTCGAGGCGCTCGCCGGCCGCGGCGAGACGTTCTCGGTGCTGTCCGAGGAATCCGGGCTGCGCAGCTTCGGCGCCGCCCACCCGCTGGTCCTGGTCGACCCCGTGGACGGAAGTCTCAACGCGAAGCAGGGTGTTCCGGTGTTCGGCCTGATGCTTGCGGTGCTCGACGGCCCGGCCATCGAAAACACGTTTGCGGGCTACGTCCTGAATCTCAACACCGGGGAGGAGTGGACGGCGATCCGCAAGCAGGGCGCGCGCCGTGCGGGTGCGCCTCTAACCGTGATTCCTCGCCAGGATTCGAACCGAATCCAGATCCTCGGTCTCGAGAGCTCGCCGCGCGCGATCGCCGCGGCTCGGCCTCTCGTGGAGCACTCGAGCAAGCTCCGCATACTGGGTTCGATGGCGCTCTCGATGGCGCTCACCGCCTCGGGCGGGTTCGACGTCTTCTGCGCCCCGATGCCCGTCCGCGTCTTCGACATGGCGGCGAGCCTGCTGCTGATCGCCGAGGCGGGCGGCGTCGCCACCGACATGCAAGGGAATCCCATCGGCCCGCTTCCCGCTTCGCTCGACCACCGGACGACGCTGCTCTGTGCTCCGACCAGGGAGCTGCACGACGAGGCGTTGAAGATTCTCGGCGCGCAGCCGTGATCTTCAGCCCCGACCGGACGGTCTTCGTCCTGCTCAGCTTCGAGGGTCCCGACCTCTACAGCCAGGCGGGCGGCCTCGGCGTGCGGATGAAGGGCCTGTCGCGTTCGCTCGCAGCCCTCGGCTACGACACGCACCTCTACTTTGTCGGCGATCCCGACCTGCCCGCAGAGGAAACTCTCGAAGGGGGCAGGCTGCACTACCGCCGCTGGTGCCAGTGGATCTCGGCGCAGCACCGCGGGGGCGTGTACGACGGCGAGGAAGGCAAGATCCGCGACTGGAACGTCAGCCTGCCGCCGAGCTTGATCGATAAGGTCATCGCCCCGGCCGTCGTGGCCGGCAAGCACGTCGCCGTGCTGGGCGAGGAGTGGCACACGTCGTGGTCGATGAGCCTGATCTCCGACAGCCTCTATCGCCGCGGCCTGCGCGACCGGGTCGTGATGCTGTGGAACGCGAACAACACATTCGGCTTCCACCGGATCGACTGGCCCGCGCTGGCTCTGGCCACGACCATCACGACGGTGAGCCGCTACATGAAGTTCACGATGTGGAGCTCGGGCCAGAACCCTGTGGTCATCCCGAACGGCATTCCTCGCTCGTCGATCGCCGACGCGGATCCCGCGGCGGTGGCTGCGGTGAGAGCTGCTGCCGGCGTGGACCATCTCTGTTTCAAGATCGGCCGCTTCGACCCGGACAAGCGCTGGCTGATGGCGGTGTCGGCCATGGCCTATCTCAAGCGGCATGAACAGAGCGTGATGCTCCTGATGCGCGGTGGGCGCGAGCCGCATGGCGGCGAGGTGCTCGACTTCGCGCGGCACCAGGGCCTGAACGTGGTGGACGCCCGCGCGCCCAGCGATGCCGCCAGCCTGGTTTCGCTCCTGCGCCAGAACGCACAGGCGGACGTCATCAACTTCACCAGCTTCGTCAGCGACGAGCTGGTGGCGGTGATCTACGCCGCGTGCGACGCGGTGCTGGCCAACTCCGGACACGAACCGTTCGGCCTGGTCGGCCTCGAGGTGATGGCGGCCGGCGGGCTGGCCGTCACTGGCTCGACGGGTGAGGACTACGCGGAGGCGTACCGCAACGCCCTGGTCCTGGAGACGAACGACCCGGTCGAGCTTGTCACCGAGCTGGCGCTGGTCAAGGAGCGTCCCAAGCTGGCGGCCTCCATGCGCCGCCGCGGCCGCGCCACCGCCCGCGAATACGTCTGGGAGAAGGTGATCGACGAGCTCCTGCTGCGCATCGAGTTCGCGGCCGCGCAGCAGGCGGTGAGGCCACCGCCGCTACCACCCAAAGCCTCGGTCAAGCCAGTTTCGGCACCACCACGCAAGCTCGGCGGTGCGGATGACTGAAAACGTCGTCATCTATACCGTGGTCCATCAACCGAAGCGGTTGAAGCTGCCTGCGCAGGTCATCCCGGCCGGGACGCGGCTCGACGATCTCGCGGGCTTCCTCTTCGATGCGGCGATGGACCGGCGCTACTTCGACCAGGTGGCGCGGGCCGCGTACCTGCCGGCGACCGCCATGTTCCGCGACCTGACCAGGCGCGGCTGGCGCATGTCGATCGGGTTCAGCAACTCGTTCCTCGTCCAGGCCGAGGCATGGGGGCCGAAGGTGATGGACTCTTTCAAACGGTTGTGCGCGAGCCCCAACGTCGAGGTCGTGTGCGTCGAGCCCTACCACTCGTGGCTCTTCTACCTGGACATCGTCGAGTTCAAGGAGTCGATGCTGTGGGCGCGCAGACGTCTCGAGGACCTCTTCCAGAAGCCCGTCACCGTGACGGACACGACCGAGATGTTCATGTCCAATGACGTGTACTTCGCCCTCCAGCAGTGCGGCTTCAGCGGAGCATTCATGGAGGGCCGCGCGTGGCAGCTGGCCTGGCAGGAGCCGACGCACGTGTTTCGGTACCCCGGCCAGAAGCTGGCCCTACTCGCCCGCCATCACGAGCTCTCGGACGACGTCGGCTATCGCTACTCGAACAGGAGCTGGAACATGTGGCCGCTGTCGGCCGAGATGTATGCAGGCTGGGTGCGCGATAGCTGGGGTGACGTGGTCACGCTCGGCTGGGACTTCGAGACGTTCGGCGAGCATCACCGGCGGGACACGGGAATCTTCGGTTTCACGCGCGCTTTGAGCACGCAGCTCAAGAAGCGGAAGGTTCGCATGATGCTGCCGTCCGAGGCCATCGCCGAGCTGGACGAACCGCGGTATGAGATCCCGGTCAACGAGTACGGCACGACCTGGGCGGGCGACGGTGGCATGGAGTTCTTTCTGGGCAACGCAGCCCAGCAAGGTCTTTTCCGCCTGATGCACCATGCGTACAACAAGGCGCGCCTCACCGGCGACCCGAGGTTGATCGAGATCGCAAGGTGGCTGCTGCAGTCCGACAACCTGCATCTGATCCAGTGGTTCGGCCGTTCGGGATCGTCTGCGGAGGTCAGCGCGTACTTCACTCCGGACGAGTGGTGGGAGCTCGGCGCAAACGGGATCATCCGTGAGCAGCAGCGCGTCTACTTAAACTTCATCCGCGCAATGGATGAATACATATGAGCGGAAACCGCGGGTTTCCGCTCATCGCCCGGTCGGCTGCGCCGACGGGGCTGCTCACCTTCCCATTGAGGATTGGATTAACTGAATGATTTCTCCTAGCGACGTTTGGATGACCAAGATGCGACGCGGCGTCGCGGCCGAGGTGAACTCGGCCGCCATTGCCACGCTAGCTGCCGATCGCCCTGCGACGATTGTGACCACCGGATGAAACCCATTCACGTTGCTTTCGTTTGGCACATGCACCAGCCGTACTACAAGGACGACCTGACCAGCACCTATCTGCTGCCGTGGGTCCGGCTCCGTTCGGCCAAGGACTACTACAAGATGCCGGCCCTGCTCGACGGCTATCCCAAGCTTCGCGCCACCTTCAACCTCGTCCCCTCGCTGCTGGCGCAGATCGAGGACTACGGGAAAGAGGAGTCCGTCGACCTCTTCCTCAACTTGAGCCGGCGCGAGGCCACCGAGCTCTCCATCGAGGAGCGCGACTTCCTTCTCCGCTGGATGCGCGAGTCGCCGCGAGCGCTGCGCGTCCAGCAGTCGCCACGCTATCTCGAGCTCGCCTCGCGGGCCGTCGACGCGCAGTTCACCATGGCCGACATCCGCGATCTCCAGATCTGGTTCAACCTCGCGTGGTGCGACCCGGTCTGGGTGGAGTCAGACCCGCGCCTGGCCGAGCTGAAGCGCAAGGACCGCGACTTCTCGGAAGCCGACAAGCAGCCGCTCTTCACGGCCCAGCTCGACCAGATGGCGAAGGTGATACCCAAGTACCGCGAGCTCGCGGACCGCGGCCAGGCCGAGCTCACGTTCTCGCCTTACTACCACCCGATCCTCCCGCTTCTGTCTCATCTCGACTCGGCGCGCATCGCCAACCCGCAGCTCCAGCTGCCAGAGCACCACTTCTCGCATCGCGAGGACGCGGAACGGCAGATCAGCCTCGGGTTCGCGCTCTTCGAGCGGTTGCTCGGTCGCCGGCCGATGGGCATGTGGCCTTCCGAGATGGCGGTGGGGGAGACGGTCGTCGAGCTGGCCGCGAGCGCGGGGCTGGGCTGGATGATCAGCGACGAAGAGGTGCTCGCCCGCTCGATGGACAGCCGCTATTCGCGGGATGAGCACCTGTACAGCCCCAAGCACGTCGCGCGCGACGGCCAGAGCGTGACGATGGTCTTTCGCGACTCGCAGATCTCGAATGCCATCGGTTTCGACTATCAGCGCATGTCTTCCATCGACGCGGCACGCACGCTGGTCGGGCGGCTGAAGCGAATCGGCGAGCAGCAGGGCGACCGCAACCTGCTCGTCGTGATCGCGCTCGACGGCGAGAACGCCTGGGAGTTCTACCCGCGCGATGGTCATGACTTCCTCAACGCCCTCTACACAGAGCTCGAGTCGAGCCCGGACATCGTGACCACAACGGTCAGCGATTTCATCGCCGAGCACCCACCCGAGCAGCAGCTGAACCACCTGCACACAGGCAGCTGGATCGGCGCCAGCCTGGACACCTGGATCGGCGACCCCGAGCACAACGTCGCGTGGGACCTACTCGCCGAAACCCGCGCCTGGCTGGAAGAACAGGCACGCCTGCGGCCCAAAGAATCGGAACAGGCGGCGCTGGCATGGCGAGAGATCCTCATCACGGAGGGCAGCGACTGGTTCTGGTGGTTCAGCCGCAAGCACGACTCGGGCATGGACCCGATCTGGGACAACCAGTTCCGGCTGCACCTGCGCAACGTCTACAAGCTCATGGGCACGCGCGCGCCGGCGCGCCTGTTCCAACCGATCATCAAGCGCGCGCCCGCTCCGGAACGTGGGATCCCCGCGGCATCGATCAGCCCCGCGTCTTACGACGACGCGGAGTGGAGCAAGGCGGGCTACTACCTGGTGGGCTCCGGCTTCGGTGCTCTACATCGCCCCGCGGGCATCGTCGAGCGCGTGGCCTACGGAAACGACGACGAGCAGGTCTATTTCCGGATCGACACGCCACGCCCGCCCGCCGAGCTGGAGGCTCAGCACATCGACTTCTGGCTTTACTGCTCGGGCAAGCCGGCGGGGGACGGGGCCGGCGACATCGACCTTCCGCTCGCGGAAGCCGCCACGGCGGACCTCGGCTTCGAACCCGCGTATGCGGTCCGGATCGTTCCGCGCGCGGTCGGCGGATCCGTAACCGTGGCCAGGATCGTCGAGCCCCAAACCCGCGGGGTGGTGGAGACCGCGTGGGAGGTCCCGGACCCGTTCGTCGTCGCCATTCCATTCCAGCGGCTCGGCAAGCACGCGGGTGACACGCTCGAGATGGCGCTGGTCGTGACCCGCGAGGGGAAGGACATCGAGGTCGTGCCGCCATCGGGCTCGCTCGGCGTCCGGGTGCCTGGGGAGGCGCCCGCTGCAGGCGTTCCACACTCCCAGCATCTCAAGGTCCTCGTGGCCACGGCCGAGCTCGCACCGTTCGCCAAGCTCGGGGGTGTGGCCGACGTCGCGGCGGCCCTCTCGAAGGAGCTTCGTCACGCCGGCCACGACGTCAGGGTCGTGCTGCCCCGATACCGGCAGATCGACATCGCCAGGCACAACCTGCGACCGGTCGTGACGGGCCTTCAGGTTCCGCTCGGCGCTCAGAAGCTGGAGGCGACGATCTTTGAAGGTCGCCTTGGCGACGTGGTCGTGTATTTCATCGACTGCCCGACCCTCTACGACCGCGACGGGATCGTCGACTTCGGCGACGACGACGCCCGTTCGGTTTTCTTCTCGCGGGCGCTGCTCGAGATGCTGCCGGCGCTGGAATTCTTCCCGGACGTCATCCACGTCCACGACTGGTTCGCGGCTCTCGTGCCGAACCTGCTGGACCGCGTCTATTCGACCGGTCCCTACTCCGAGATCGCGACCAACCTCACCATCCACAACCTCGCCGCGCAGGGCACGTTTGGATTTGGCGCCCTGGTGCTGGCCGGACTAGAGGAATGGGGGCTGATCGGGGTGGGGATTCCAGGGCTGGACAACGTGGTCAACGTCTTGGGGCGCGGCATTCATTTCGCCGACGTCGTCAACACCGTAAGCGAGCGCTATGCGTCGGAGATCCAGACGCCGGAGTACGGCGAGGGCCTCGACGAGCTGCTGCGCAGCAACGCGCACAAGCTCCACGGCGTGGTCAACGGCATCGATTACGAGATCTTCGATCCGCAGAAGGACTCCAACCTCAAGCACCAGTATTCGGCCGACGCTCCCGAGGGCAAGGCGCTGTGCCGCGCCGACCTGCGCGCGGAGCTGGGCTTGGGCGATGTGAAGAAGCCAGTGTGCGCGATCGTGTCCAGGTTCTACGACGTCAAGGGCCTCGACCTCGTCGAGCAGGCGATGCCCCATCTGCTGCACCTCGGCCTGCAGGTGGTGGTGATCGGTACGGGCGACCGGCGCTACGAGGACATGTTCCGCCGGTGGGCGGCTGAGGCTCCGCATCAGGTTTCCGCGTCGATCGGATTCGATGCGGCCCTCGCCCAGCGCATCTACGCCGGGGCTGACATGCTCTGGATGCCGTCGCGCTTCGAGCCGTGTGGCCTCGCGCAGCTGATCGCCTTGCGTTACGGGACCGTCCCCGTCGTGCGGGAGACCGGCGGCCTGGCGGACACCATCCGGGATTACGACCCGGTCGCGGCCACGGGCAATGGATTCACATTCGACGCCTACGACCCCTGGCAGTTCTACGCCGCGGTCGTGCGTGCGGCCGAGACCTTTCGACATCCGGCACCGTGGTCATGGCTCGTGCGGCGGGACATGACAGAGGACGTCTCGTGGTCACGCTCCGCACGCCGATACGTGCAGCTGTACGTAGCGGCAATCACCGCAAGGCGAGAACGCCGAGGAGTCGCAGTACTAGCGGACTGATTCCCCTCCCCTGCACGAGTGCTCCCCCTCCCCCGCAAGGGGGAGGGAGGGGTGGAGGGACGCGGACTTTGCTACCCGCCCCAATCCGGCAGGAGTCGCAGCTGCTCCACCCGGCGCGCGCCCGGCGCATAGGCCAGGTTGAAGTAGTCGATCACCATGCGGCGGGCCGCGAACGCCGTGGCCGTGTGGCGGATGGAGGCCCGCATCATCTCGACCCAGTGCTGCGGGATTCCATCCTTGTCCCGTTCGTAAAACGCCGGGACCACCTCGCGCTCGAGCAGCCGGTAGAGCCCTTCCGCCTCCGCGCGGTCGTCGATCTCGGGACGCTCGAGGGTCGCCGCCGAAGGGATCGCCCACCCGAGCTCCGGACGGTAGGCCTCGTCCCACCAGCCGTCGAGGATGCTTACGTTGAGGGCTCCGTTGGCGCCCGCCTTCATGCCGCTCGTGCCGCTCGCCTCCAGGAACCTGCGCGGGTTGTTGAGCCACACGTCGGCGCCGTGCACCAGGTGGCGTGCGAGCTCGATGTCGTAGTCCTTGAGAAAGACGACGCGCGGCTGCTCGCGGGCGAACGCGACGATGCTCGCGACGATGTCCTTGCCCGGCTGGTCCGCCGGGTGTGACTTGCCCGCGAACAGCAGCTGCACCGGGCGCTTTGAGCTGTTCAGCAGGGCGGTGAGGCGTGCAACGTCCTGGAGCAGTAGGTTGGCGCGCTTGTAGGGCGCGAAGCGGCGCGCGAACCCGAACGTGAGCGCGTCGGGGTCGAGCTCCACGGCCTTCTCCGCCCGCTTCTTCGTGAACGCGATCAGCCGGCGCTTCAATTCCTGATGGGTCGCCCACAGGACAGGCGCGGGGATCTCCAGCACCGCCTGCCAGCGGCCATCGCGTCCGTCGAGATCCCACCAATCGGGCCCGACGTAGCGGCGGAGCAGGTCCGCGATCTCCGGCGCGATCCACGTCGGCATGTGCACGCCGTTCGTCACTGAGGCGATGGGGACCTGGGTCTCGGGCAGGCCGCGCCATGCGTCTTTCCACAACCGCCGCGAGACTGCCCCATGCAGCCGGCTCACTCCCACCGACTGGTCCGCGAGCCGTAGCGCCGCGTAAGTCGTGCATAGCCGCTCGCGCGGATCGCCCGGACGCTGCCGTCCGAGATCCATGAAGCGGTCGAACGAGATGCCGACCTGCGTCAGATAAGGGCCCAGCAGGTCCCACACGAGGCCAGAGTCGAAATAATCGCTGCCCGCGGCGATCGGCGTGTGCGTGGTGAAGACGATGCCGGCCCGGGCGACCAGCCTCGCTTCCTCGAGCGTCATCTGCCGCGATGCCCGCAGCTCGCGGATTCGCTCCAGGGCGCAGAGAAAACTGTGGCCTTCGTTCAGGTGGAAGACCCCGGCCGTCAGGTTCATCGCGCGCAGCGCTCTCACTCCGCCGATCCCCAGCACGATCTCCTGGCGCAAGCGCCGGTCGGGCTCGGGGACGTAGAGGCGGTCGGTGATCGTGCGCAGGTCCGGCGGGTTCGCCTCGAGATCGGTGTCGAGGAGGAAGAGCGGCACGCGACCGACCTGCGCGCGCCACACGCCGATCCGGACGTTGCGTGTTCCGATCGGCGCCTCCACCTCGACTCCCTCGACCCGCCGCACGGGCAGCTCGCTGCCGCGGTTCTCCGAGTACACCTCGACCTGGCGTCCGCCGGCGTCGATCTCCTGCCGCCCGAAGCCCTGCTTGTAGAGGAGACCGACCGCGACCAGCGGCAATCCGAGGTCGCTGGTCGCCTTCAAGTGGTCGCCCGCCAGGACGCCGAGCCCTCCCGAGTAGATCGGCAGGCATTCGGCGAGGCCGAACTCGAGCGAGAAGTAGGCGACGACTAGCGGGGCCTTCGCGTCCAGGAAGCGAGGGTTGCGGGCGTAATACTCGCGGCGGGCCGTGTGCGCAACTGCGAGCGCCTCTTGCACGTCGGAGCGCTCGCAGGCTCGGGCCACGCCGGCCTCGCCGAGCTGGCTGAGCAGCAGGACGGGGTTCTGCCGGGTCGATTCCCAGAGCTCGGGGTCGAGGGTTCGGAAGAGATTTTCGATCCGAGGCTGCCACGTCCAGAGCAGATCGAGAGCGAATTCTTTTAGTTCTTCCACCGCGGACCTACGATGGTAGCGACATGAAGGCGGTGGTCATGGCGGGAGGGGAGGGTTCGCGCTTGCGGCCGCTCACCAGCCGTCAGCCGAAGCCGCTCGTGCCGGTGGCGGGCCGGCCGATCATGGAGCACATACTCCTGCACCTTCGCCGCCACCAGATGCGCGACGTGGTGGCCACCGTGCAGTACCTCGGCGCCTCGATCCGCAATTATTTCGGAGACGGCTCCGAGCAGGGCGTCTCCCTCAGCTATTCGGTGGAGGACTCACCCCTTGGTACGGCCGGCTCGGTCATGCTCGCCCGCCAGACCTTGACGGAACCGTTCGTCGTCATCTCTGGCGACTCTCTCACCGATATCGATTTGGCCGCGGCGGCGCGCTTCCATCGCGAGCGACGGGCGATCGCCACCATCGTCCTCAAGCCCGTGCCCAACCCGCTGGAGTACGGCGTGGTCGTTGTCGACGAAGGCGGGGCGGTCCAGCGATTCATCGAAAAGCCGAGCTGGGGTGAGGTGATCTCGGACCTCGCGAACACCGGCATCTACATCCTCGACCCCGCGGTGTTCGACTTCTTCCGTCCAGGCGAGGCGACGGACTGGTCCGGCGACGTCTTTCCGAAGCTGCTCAAGCAGGGTGAGCACGTATTCGGCTGGGTTGCGTCCGGCTACTGGGAAGATGTCGGAAGCCACGCGGCCTACGTCAAGGCGAACTTCGACTGCCTCGAAGGCAAGGTCAAGGTCCAGATTCCCGGTGACCGCGTGGGGGATTCGACGTGGATCCACCCGGATGCGGAGGTCTCGCCCGGCGCACGCATCGACGGCCCTGCGCTCATCTGCGCGGGAGCGAAGGTGCGTGCCGGTGCGTGGATCAACGGGCCATGCGTCGTGGGCGGATACACGACGGTCGATTCTGGGGTCAAGATCTCCAACTCGATCACGTGGGACCACACGTACATCGGGCTGAACTCGCGGCTGCGCGGGGCTGTGGTCTGCAGGTCGGTGACGATCAAGAACGGCTGCCTGCTCGAAGAGGGCAGCGTGATCGGCAGCGACGTCGTGATCGGCGCGGGATCGACCGTCAACCCGAACGTGCGCATCTGGCCGAACAAAGAGGTCGAGCCAGGCGCGGTCGTCCACGAATCGATCATCTGGGCCGGCTCCTGGAAGCGAGGCCTGTTCAGCTCGTACGGGCTCAACGGCTTGATCAACGTCGAGTTCACCCCTGAGTTCGCGGCCAGGCTGGGGGCTGCGGTCGGCGCCCTCAGTTCCAAGGGCACCGAGATCGGGATCTCGCGTGACTACACCAGGTCGGCGCGGATGATCAGCCGCGCGCTGATGTCGGGAATCATCTCCTCGGGCACCAGCGTGATCGACCTGTCGGTGCTGCCGGCACCGGTTTCACGCTACTGGGCTCGCCACAACCATGTCGCGGCGGTGCACGTGCAGACCTCGCCGGTGGATCCACGCTCGGCCGACATCCGCCTGTTCGACGACCACGGGCTCAACCCGGACAAGCGCAGCGAGCGGCGTCTCGAGGGTCTGTTTTTCCGCGAGGACAGCCGCCGCGCTTCGCACTACGAGATGGGCCGCATCGTGCGGCGAGACGGGCAGACCGAGCGCTACATCGAAGACACGATCGCGAAGCTCGACCTCGAGGCCGTCCGCGGCGCGGCGTTCAAGGTCCTGATCGACTACAACAACGGCTCCGCGGCGATGGTGCTGCCGACCGTCTTGCAGGAGATGAACTGCACCGTCATTCCGCTCAACGCTTCGCCCTCCGAGATCGTGATGGAACAGGACGAGGGGACGTTTCGCGAGCACCTGGCGGAGATGGGCACCATCGTCGCGGCGGTGAAGGCCAGGCTCGGCGTGTTCATCGACACGCCGGGTGAGAGATGCTTCCTCGTCGATGAGACCGGCACCGTGCTGGACCACGACACGGCCTTTGCCGTCATCACGCAGCTCGCGCTCGCCAACCGGCCAGGCATGGTGCTCGGGCCCGCGTCGTCGTCGCTCGCCTTCTCGACGATCGCCGAGCAGATGCGGAGCAGGTTCGTGCCCACCAAGATCACGCCCGGCGCCGTCCTCCGTGCAGCTCAGCATGCCGACACCGTGGTGGCGTCAGACGGTAGGGGAGGATTCTGCTGGCCCGATTTCGCGGTGTCGTTCGATGCGATCTTCACGACCGTGCGCCTGCTGGAGTTGCTGGCGCAGACCGGCTCCTCGCTGGGTGCGCTGCGGGCCCGGATCCCGTCTGTCTCAGATCGAAGCGCGGTCGAGTTCTGCCCCTGGGAGGTCAAGGGCCGCGTCATGCGAACCATGATGGAGCGGCACATGAAGGACCGAGTGGACCTCACCGACGGCGTGAAGGTCTTCGTCGACGGGGGGTGGGTGCTGGTCGTGCCGGACGCCGACCGGCCGGAATACCACATCATCGCGTCGACCCTGGACCCGGTCCAGTCCGACCGCCTGGTAGCGGAGTACTCGCTCCTCGTGCGCACGGTCGTGGGCGAAGCCGCGCCGCAGGCCGAGGCCGTGGTCGAAACGTAAGATTCCCTTGGCGCGGGCGTAGCTCACCTGGTAGAGCGCAACCTTCCCAAGGTTGAGGTAGCCGGTTCGAGGCCGGTCGCCCGCTCCAAATCGCAATCGGCACGGAGGCAGAGGTAAGAGCGTGAAGAAGATCGCCAAGGGTGGCTTCGAGATCGCGGACTGGCAGGAGAAGCCGGCCGGAGTTTCTGCTGGCCCGAAGGTGACGAGGGCGACTGTGAAGCAGAAGTTCACCGGCGACATCAAGGGCACGGGCACCACCGAATACCTGATGGTCTACCGGCCCGACAAGACCGCCGATTATTCGGGAGTACAGGTCATCAAAGGCAGCGTTGGAGTCCGGAAGGGCTCGTTTGCCCTTTTCGTTCGTGGCAAGTTCGACGGAAAGCAAGCAGTCACCAAATGGGAGGTGGTCGCAGGCGCGAGCAAGGGCGACCTGAAGGGGCTGACCGGCAAGGGGGAATACTCGGCGCCGATGGGGAGCAAGGGCAAATACTCGCTGACGTACGAAGTGCCGGCCTGAGCGCTCTCGAATTTGATTTCTTAACCGAATTGACCTAGGCTCCTTAAGGGTCCGTCAGCTTTGCAGTCGGGGGATTCTGGAATGAGACGACATCGATTCGTCGGGCTTGCCGTGCCGGTTCTGCTCGTGGCCTCCTGGTTAGGAGCAACGCCCGCCGCGGCATCCGGGGTCGGCAACGTGCCCCAGGCCACGCAGACTGACGCCGCCTACGCCGCGAGCGCCGCCGCAAATAGCGTCACCAACGTCTTCGCCACCACCCAGCAGACGAGCTGCTATCGGCCCGAGGTGCCGTACTTCGGAAACCTGGGTCCGGCCAACGGTTACAGCGGAATGAGCGCCTGCGGTTCGTCGGCGACCACCGGCGAGGACACCGGGGTCACCCAGTACCCGAGCCAGGCGGGGAGCAATCCGGGGTTCCCGGCGGCAACACCGATGCTGGTGAAGAACCACTCCGAGTCCGACATTCGCGTGGACCCTACGAACCCCCTGCACCTCATAGGCACCTCGAAGTGGGCAGTGAGCGCCGAAGGCTACAACCACCTGCTCGGCTTCTTCGAGTCGTGGGACGGCGGCAAGACCTGGCCTGTGCAGGGACACATTCCCGGCTATGAGGGCTGGACGGACAACACCGACCCGGTCGGTGTTTTCGACTCCTTCGGCAACTTCTACACGCTGATCCTGCCGTACGAGTTCTATTACAACGCCAACGGTGGCCACAACTTCAAGACGAACCAGAACATCGAGCCCAACCCGGCCGTCGCCGCGGAGGCGATCACCATTTCGGTCCGCAAGCATGGCGCCACGGCGGCAGACGACTGGACTACCAACCGTTTCGGCGCCATGGACGTCATCGCGTCGTATCCGGCGAAGGGCCGGGAGCCGGACAAGCAGTGGATCACAATTGACACCAACCCATCGAGCCCGCACTTCAACCGGATCTACGCGATGTGGGTGGTCTTCGACTCGCTCACTCCTGTACCGATGGCGTCTTTCGCCGACGCAAAGTCAGACGGCACGCATACCGCGTGGTCGACTCCGCAGCGCCTTCCGACCGCCGGCAACAATCCGCAGGGCGACACGTATCTCCTGCCGCACGTCGACGGCAACGGTAGGGTCTTCACCCCGCTGACCAACTTCTCGTCGAAGTCAACCCTGACCAGCATCCTGCTCGACAGCTCGACCGACGGCGGTGTTTCGTGGCAGTCTGTTTCAACGATCGTCCATGACGTCACGGCACCGCCGCTGGAGTACGCCAACACCAACTTCCGCGATGGCATCGAGGACACCTTTGCCGTGGGACCAAACCGGCTGCGCAACGGTTCGTATCCGCTCTATGTCGCATGGGAGGACTACAGCGCCGGCTTCGGCAACCAGATCCTGAGCGCGTCTTACGACGGCGGCAAGACCTGGACGGCGCCCATCCAGATCAACGACAACGCGAGCCCGACGGTCGACACGATGCAGCCGAATCTGACCACGGCCGCCGACGGAACCGTTCTCGTCGCATTTTATGACCGCCGGCTGGCGTGCCCGACTGGCCCCGAAGCCGCCGCGGCGGGTCTTGGCCTCGACCCCAACAACCCGGCTGGGGCGACCAACTATTGCGTCAACGCAAGCTTGCAGGCTTATAAAGCGAACCTGAAGCCAATCGGAAACAACATCCGGATCAGCCTGCACACCTGGGACCCGCAGCTGAACTCGCTGAAGGCGTCCGGCATCGGAGCTGGCGAAGGGTTCATCGGCGACTACTTCGGCAACATCACAACCGGCTCGACCGACTACACGACCTCGGTGAGCACCTACAACGACGGGACCAACCCGAGCCACTTCCAGCAGCAGGTGGTGGCAAGCCTGTCGATTCCATAGCCACGAGAGCCGATAAGAGGGGCTCGGTCGCGCCCGGGCCCCTCTAACATTCACCGGCCACCAATCCCAATCAAGGAGAATCGCCCATGGCCCGCACGCCTCTGCTGAGCCGGTTCCAGGAGCTCTTCGACGACTTTGACGAGGCCGAGAGGTCCGGCCGCGCGGTCGAGTCCGTGCAGCAGGAGCGGCGCCAGGCGCGGCTCTCTCGTCGCGACTTCCTCAAAGTGGGCGGCGCGGCGGTCGGCGTCGCGGCTCTCAGCGGACCGATGGCAGTGTGGGCGGCGGCGAACAAGCCCAGCGGCCGGCAGGGGCGGATCGCGATCGTCGGCGGAGGCATCGCGGGATTGAACGCGGCGCTCACTCTGCAGGACGCCGGCATCACCTCCACCGTCTACGAGGCGTCGGGCCGCGTCGGCGGTCGAATGCACTCGGACACGACGTCCTGGCTCAATGGGCAGACCAGCGAGGACTGCGGCGAGCTGATCGACAGCAAGCACAAGACCATCCTCGGGCTGGCGAGCAGGTTCAAGCTCGCGACCGCTGACCTGCTCTCCGCGGAGCCGAACCATTCGACGGAAACGGATTATTTCGATGGCGCCTACTACACGACGACCCAGGCTAACGCCGACTTCAAAGCGATCTGGAACGCGGTCAAGAAAGATCTCATCTCGGCTCCGTTTCCGACCCTGTACAACAGCTTCACCGCGGCAGGTCAGGCGCTTGACAATCTGAGTCTCTACAACTGGATCGAGACGCGGGTTCCGGGCGGCCATGCCTCGAGGATGGGACAGCTGCTGGATGTCGCGTACAACATCGAGTACGGCAACGTGACCACCGAGCAGAGCTCGTTGAACCTCGTCTACCTGCTTGGCTTCCAGCCGATCCCTGGCAACTTCCGGATCTTCGGCGCGTCCGACGAGCGGTATCACCTGGAGGGAGGCAATGAGCGCCTGCCGCAAGCGATCGCCGCCGCGCTTGCCCCAGGCACCGTGCAGCTGAACAGCGCCATGACGGGCATCACCCACAATTTGGACAACACGTACACGCTGACCCTCAAGAGCGGCGGCGTGACCACCACGAAACAATTCGACCGAGTGATCATGGCGATCCCGTTCTCGGTACTCCGCACGCTCTTGAAGTCCGACGGCGCCTACCGCGCCGCGGGTTTCGACACCATCAAGCAGACTGCGATACAGCGGCTTGGCTACGGCAAGAACTGCAAGCTTCAACTGCAGTTCGACACGCGGTACTGGAACAGATCAGGTCCTTGGGGCATCGGCAACGGCCTCACCTACTCGGACACCGGTTACCAGAACACGTGGGACGTCACGCGCGCCCAGGATGGAACCACCGGCATCCTCGTCGACTACACCGGCGGCGGCGTACCGCTGGCCTCGTTCAGTGGCGACCCCAACGACCCCAAGGTCGTGGCACGGTTTGCCAAGACGTTTCTCAGCCAGATCGAGCCCGTGTTCCCAGGCATCAGCAAGCAGTGGAACGGCCGAGCGACCCTCGATGTGCCGCTGAACGATCCCTTCCTGCTCGGCTCCTATTCCTACTGGAAAGTCGGCCAGTACACCCTCTTTTCCGGGTACGAGGGACTCCGCCAGCCCGACATCCACACCGGGAAGTGCCATTTTGCGGGCGAGCACTGCTCGACCAACTTCCAGGGCTTCATGGAAGGTGGGGCGGAGGAGGGCGCGCGGGCGGCGAACGAGATTCTGAGCGACTACAAGGGAGGCATATTCCCCTAGGGCCCTGCTGCGGGCCTCTCGGCCGGTGAGAGACGCAGGGGCAGCGCCAGCCAGGCCATGAAGGCGGTCGCCGCCACTCCTGGCGCGAAAGCGAGCGCGGCCACGCCGGTGAGGTCCCAGAGCGTGCCCGCGATCAGCGGGATCACAAAAGCGGTCCCGTACTGCACGGTGAACACGGCCGCGCTCATCCGGTGCACGTCGCCGGCGGCAGCGAGCCTGGGCGGAAGGGTCAGGGCGACGATGAAGGCCAGCGCGGCGGCGAAGCCGAGCACGAACGCCCAGGCGACCACGCCGGCGCCGGGCGTGAGGATGATGCCCAGCTGACCGACCGCCATCAGGGCGGCCGACCCGATGAAGCCGACGCGGCCTGTGAGCAACCGCTCCCGGAGCGCGACCGCGGGCGCCGTGAGCAGCTGGGCTGCATTGAGGACAAATAGAGTGGGTGTGATCAAGGAATGGCGGCCGGTCTGGTCCAGGAAGTCCGGGATGTAGGCGTTGGTGCCGAAGTAAACCGCCGAGGCCATGCCCATGACCAGGCCGATCCGCACCGCCGGCCCCTCGCGCCAGCTGGGCCACCAGCGCGAGGGCACCGCCGGCCGCGGTCCTCGCGCGGGAGCCGCGAGCACGATCGCGACGCCGGTCACCAGGACCAGCACCGACCACGTCGCGATCGCCCAGCGCCAGTCGCCGTGGGCGAGGGGCAGCACGCCCAACGGGGTGGTCAGCGCCGTTGGCACAGTCTCGCCGATCAGGATGCCGTTGCTGTAGACGGCCGTGGCGATTGCGATCCGGCGGGGAAACCATTCGCGGACGAGTGACGGGAACGCCGGCTGGCTTACCGCGATCCCGACGCCCATCAGGAACGTGGCGGTGAAAAGCACCGATGTGCTCGGGCCGAAGCCCCGCAGCCCTCCGAAAACCGCGACGCAGCCCAGCCCCACCGCCAGCGCTCCGCGCACGCCGAGCCGAGCGATCAGCAGCGACCCCGGCACGGCGGCCACGGCGAGCAGCAGCACCGGCAGCGACACGAGGGCGCCGACCGCCTTCTCGTCGAGATGCAGCTCGCGGTGGATGAGCGGAATCAGCGGCGGCACCGCGAGCATGGTCAGCCGGAGGTCGACGCCACCGAGCCAGAGGAGCAGCAGCCGCACCCCATCAGCACGGGTCAATCTCATGCCGGCGAGCCTCCCGCCGCATACTTGACGCCGTGCCAGGCCTGCTGATCGTCTCCTCCGCCGGACCCGAGGATGCGACTCGGGCCAGCATTGCTTTCCACATCGCTGCCAACGGGGCGACGCCGAACGGCACTGAGGTCGCGATCGCGCTGGCCGGCGACGCCGCCGAGCTGGTCAAGCCCGACGTCATCGCCAACGTGCTCGGCCAGGGCCTGCCTCCACTGCGCGATCTGCTGGACAAGTGCCTCGAGCAGGACATCCACCTTTACGTTTGACGAGGCTGTGCTGAGGCCCGTGGGGTCTTGCCGGAGATGCTGACACCAAACGCATCGTTCATCACGCCGCCGGACCTGGTACGCCTGACGATGGAAGCGGAAAAAGTCCTCAGCTTCTAGCTTTTTCCCTCTCCCCGTTCAGAGGAGAGGGCCAGGGAGCGATCAGTAAGTCCCATCCTCATTGCCGCTTTGCGCACAGGGACGAGGAAGAAGCTCACTCCCGCGTGGCGCCGATCACGGCTAGCGCACTTGGATTCTCGAGGGACGAGAGATCGCCGGGGTCCTTGCCGGTGTAGACCGACTTGACCACGCGGCGCAGGATCTTCGCATTCCGCGTCCGGGGCAGGTCGCCCACGAAGTGGATCGCCTTCGGACGCAATGGCTTGCCGAGCGCGGCCGCCACGAGGTCCTCCAGCTCTTTCGCAAGCTGTTCGCTGCCTTTCCGGTTCGGCCGGAGGATCACAAAGCAGACGAGCACCTCGCCCTTGAGCTCGTCGGGGACCCCGATCGCCGCCGCCTCCACCACCCAGGGGTGCCCGACCAGCACCGACTCCACCTCCGCCGGCCCAAGTCGCTTGCCCGCGATCTTGATCGTGTCGTCGGAGCGGCCGAGCAGATACCACAGCCCGTCCTCAGGGTCCACGTAGGCCCAGTCGCCGTGGACCCACACTCCTTCGAACCGGCTCCAGTACGTCTCCAGGTAGCGCTCGCGGTCTCCCCAGAAGCCGCGCGTCATGCCCGGCCACGGGTTGCGGATCGCCAGCTCGCCAACTTCACCTCGCACCGAGCGCCCTTCGGAGTCGAGCACGTCCGCCGCCATGCCCGGCACCGGGCCGGCGAACGCGCATGGCCGCAGGTGCGTGATCACGTTGCCGCAGAGGATGCCGCCCGAAATTTCCGTCCCGCCCGTGTAGTTGATGACTGGGATCCGTCCGCCGCCGATGTTCTTGAAAAACCACTGGAACGGCTCGGGATTCCACGTCTCGCCCGTACCGCCCAGGATGCGGAGGCTCGTGAGGTCGTGGTGCGCGGGGACCTCGTCGCCATGGCTCATCAGGCCGCGAACCAGGGTGGGGGAGACGCCGAGCACCGTCACGCCGTGATCCGCGACCATGCGCCACAGGCGGTCGGCCGCCGGGTAGTCGGGAGTGCCCTCGTACAGCACCATCGTCGCGCCGAGGATGAGCGACCCGAAGATCAGCCAGGGACCCATCATCCAGCCGATGTCCGTGTACCAGAAGACCGTGTCCTCAGCGCCGACGTCGAACCCGTGCGCCATGTCCTGCGCCGTCTTGACGGGGAACCCGCCGTGCACGTGCAGGCAGCCCTTGGGCTTTCCGGTCGTGCCTGACGTGTAGATGATCATCAGCGGGTCTTCGGGGTCGAGCTCGTGCGTGGGCGTGCGGTCCGACTCGTCCTCGACCACCACCTCCCACACGTAGTCGCGACCGTGGGTCCACGGCACCTCGCGAACGACGCGGCGATGCATGATGACGCGGGTCACCGTGGGACACGAGACGAGCGCCTTGTCCAACGTCTCCTTCATGGGCACGACCTGGCCGCGCCGGTAGAACCCGTCGGCGCAGATGACAAGCTTCGCCTCGGCGTCGCGCAGCCGGCTCGCGATCGCCTCCGGGCCGTAGCCCGAGAACAGCGGGATGATGACCGCGCCGATCTTTGCTATCGCGAGCACCGAGATCGCGACCTCGGGGCACATCGGCATGAAGATGCCGACGCGGTCGCCGGGCCGGATGCCAAGCCTCTTCAGCACTCCCGCGAGCTTGCAGACCTGCTGGTCGAGCTCGCGGTAGGTGAGCTTGCGCACCTCGCCCGGCTCGCCTTCCCAGATGATCGCGAGCTTGTCGTGCGACTCGGTGCCACGGTAGCGGTCGAGGCAGCTTTGAACGATGTTCATCCGGCCCCCGATCCACCAGGTCGCCCACTGCTTGCCCTTCGAGAGGTCGACGACCTTGTCGTAGTGGCGGTAGAAGGCGATGTCAATGTCCTTGATCGCGGCGTCCCAGAACCACTCGATGTCCGCGTCGGCACGCTTGAGGAGGTCGGCGAAGCTCTCGATGCCGTGCTGGTCCATGAAGCGCTTCAGCCGGCTCTTCGAGATCACCTCGGGGCTCGGCTCCCACATCACGTCCCCGATCACGACCGGCTGCATGGCCTATGAAGTCTAGTGGCCGCCTCTTACACTCGATCGATGGGCGGACTGCCGGCCGACTTTGCGGACACGCTCGCCCAGGTGCTGGAACCGGGTCATCGCGAGGCTGCCGCCGGCGTCATCGAGGCCGCGACGCGGCTCGACGACACAGGCCTGCGCCGCTTCCTGGAGCTCTTCGCCGCCAGGATCCGAGCGTCAGCCGCGCCGGTCAGGTTCGAGGAGCTGCATGGCTTCTTGCGCGTAGCCCGCGGGCGCGCAAGCGCTCACTGAGCCGCTCCCCCTCGACCAGCAGGTCCCAGTAGTTGGACCAGGCGGCCCGTGCGACCGCTGCCGCGACGTGCGCCTTGAAATGCTCGCGCGCCGCCCGCACTGCGTGGTGCTGCGCATAACACCAGCGATCCCACGCTCGCTCGACGGTGCTGTCGATGAGCTCGAGCCATTCTGCGTCGGCCGCGCCGTTGGGCGGAGACGGCAGCGTGAGCACCTTCCAGACCCGGTCATCGCTCACCACCGTCACCACCGGCTGGCCGCTCGGCCTCCCCGCGTGCCGGTTGGGATGAGGATGGTTGGGATTGGCGGCCATCAACCGCTGCTGGACGGCGAATACGAGGTCGTGCGCGGCGTGAAGGGTGGCCGGAGGAAGTGGCGGGTTTCGCCTGCCGAGTCGCAGCTGCAGCGCCTGGATCGCTTCACGCAGGGGGGCGGGCGCTTCCGTCCTGTCTTGCAGGCGGAGCATCTCGACGTCATCGAGCAGGATGTCGGATTCGGCGAGCAGTGACTTTCTGCGCGTCTCGGTGGCGTCATCCGGTGGGGCCAGGATTGTCGCGGTGGCCATGCGCAGCACCATAAACGCTCTGGGTGGTTTGTCAAGTATCAATTTACAGCCAGGCCGCCGTTAACAGCCTGGGTTGTGGCTGGATCGGATACAGCCATAAGGTCGGCGCGATGAAACGATGGATGACCGCACTGCTTGCGTTGGCCCTTGGCGTCGGCGTCAGCGCCGTATTGCTGGTGTTCGCAAACCCCGACCGCAACGCCGTCGAGGTGTATGCAGCCGCCCGGGATATTCCCGCCGGCTCTTCGCTCACCTCGGACTCGGTGGTGCTGGTGCGAATGAATGCCGCCGGCCTTCCGCCGGTCTTATTCAGGAGCGTTGATGCGACGCGGCTCGCCGGCCTGCGCGCCTCGCACGACCTGGCCGCCGGACAGCTCATCCAGCGCACCGACGCCACAAGCCTGGATGCGCAGGCCGATCGCCGTCTCGTTTTCGTGCCGGTCAAGGACGCGCCCCCCGCGGCCGTGGGATCCCGGGTCGACCTGCTAGTGGTCGACGGTTCGCCCGATCACCTTTCCGTATCGCCGTTCGCGCTCGGTGTCGAGGTCCAATCGTCCATCACAGGCGGCCTTGTGGTCGTCGTGTCTTCGAAGCAGGCGCCGGCCTTTGTGTATGCGGCTGTCGCGATGCATCTGACTGCGGTGATCGCCGGCGCGGGGAACACCAGTGGTGCGGAAGGCGCCGTCTCGACCGCTGAGCAGGCGATGGCCGTGGCAGCTCAGCCGTGAACGCAAAGGGAGAAGCCGCCCAGCCGTGAGCGCAGCGAACGGACCCTCAGTCGAAGAGAGCATCCGTGCTCGCGTCGAAGGCGAGCTCGCCGCCGAGCTGGCGCGACGAGATCGGACGCGTCTACGAGTCGAAGACCAGGCGTGGATCTACCAGCTCGTCGGCCGCCTCGTCGGCGAGGAGTCTGCTCTCGACGGCGCACAGGCGCGGGAGATCTGGCGGCGCATCTTTGCGTCGGTGACACCGCTCGGCCCGCTCGCGGAGCATCTGGTCGACCCCGAGGTGGAGGAGGTGCGGATCAACGGCACAGAGTCATGCTTTGTATTCAGGGCAGGGCGGCGCCAGGTGGTGGCCCCTCCCTTCGATGACGAAGACGCGCTCATCGAGCTGGTGCACTGGTACACGGATGGCACGCCCAGCGCGCGATTGGACCGCGCGAGCCCAACAGTCACGATGACCCTTCCCGAAGGCAGCCGGCTCCATGCCGTTCTCTCGCCACCAGCCAGACCGATGAGCGTGACCATCCGAAAGCACCCACCTGCTCGCTTTGCGGACCTCGCTGCGCTTGCCGCGTCCGGTTTCTTGCCCGACGCCCTGATCGAGTTTCTCGAGGCATCCGTCGCCGCTCGTTTGAACATTCTTGTCTCGGGCGGCGCGGGCGCCGGAAAGACCACCTTCATGCGGGTGCTGGCGCGCCTGATCGCCTCTGATGAGCGCGTCGTGACGATCGAAGACCAGGCTGAGCTTCACCTCTGGCGCGAGCTGCCCGACTGCATCGCCCTGGAGGGCCGGCCCTCCAACACCGAGGGACGGGGGGCCATCACAATCCAGATGCTGGTCCACGAGTCGCTGAGAATGTCGCCGGACCGGATCATCATCGGCGAGGTCCGAGGCGGGGAAGCCCTCGACCTCCTCGACGCGATGAACACAGGGCATGCAGCATATCTAAAGGTGTACAATGGCACTCGGTGGGGGTTTTCACCAGCGGCCCGGCGGCAATCTACGTTCGGATCTCCGACGACCCCGATCTGCAGCGCCTGGGAGTCCAGCGGCAGGAGAGGGAATGTCGTGGGCTGGCGGATCATCTCGGGTGGGTCGTAGACCGCGTCTACGAAGACGACGACCGGTCGGCCTTCAGGCGGACCGTCGTCCGGCGGGCTTATCAGCAGCTCCTGGATGACATCCGGGCTGGCCAGTGGCGACGCTTGATCGTCTGGCACCCCGATCGCATGCATCGTCGTCCGGCTGAGCTCGAGGAGTTCATCGCCGTCGTCGAAGAGGCAGGGGTGGAGATCGCGACCGTCAAGGCTGGAACGCTTGACCTGTCGACCCCGTCCGGTCGAATGGTGGCCCGGATCGTCGGCGCGACTGCGGCCTACGAGTCGGAGCACAAGGCAGAGCGCATCCGCTCCAAGATGGCGGAGATCGCGTCGGCCGGACGATGGAAGGGTGGTCCTCGGCCGTTCGGATGGCAGCCGGACGGCGTGACCGAGGTACCCGAAGAGGTTGAACTGCTGCGCGAGGCGAAGGATCGAATCCTGTCGGGAGAGTCGGTGCGCGCGATCGCCATGGATTTCGATCGCCGCGGCGTGCGAGGGAGTCGCGGTCGGCCAATGGGCCCCACCGGCATTCGCAGCCTGCTGATATCGCCGCGCATGGTGGGCCTTTACGCCCGAAAGGACCGAACCATTGTCGGTCGCGCGGTCTGGGAATCGATCTTCCCGGAGGACGAATGGAATCGGCTGCGGGCCATCCTGACCGATCCGAGCCGCAACACTCGGGCGCGTCGCATGCCGCGGACCTACCTGCTCACCGGGGGCCTGCTGCGGTGTGGGCTGTGCGGCTCGCCAATGTACGGTCGACCCGCGTTCGCCGGGCGTCCGTTCGCCTACTACGGGTGCAAGAAGTCCACCGGGTACCCCGGTTGCGGCAAGGTCCACATGCCCGTTCCGCAGGCGGACACCCTGGTGGAACAGGCCGTCTTGGAGATGCTCTCGAGTCCGGATTTCGCGGAGAGGCGCCGTCGACTCGTCGGAACTGAGCCGGACGCGCAAGGCGCGATTGACGAGCTGACGAGAGTCAAGGCGCAGATGCAGGAGCTCGCGACTCAATACGGCGCGGGGACCTTCACGATGGTGGAATGGGTGGAGGCAAGGCGTGGCCTGGAGGGCCGCCTTGAGACGGCGGAGCGGGCCATGGAGGCCGCCCGCAGCGGCGCGGTCGCCATGCTGGAGGTGGTCAGCTCGGATGACTTGGTCGAGGATTGGTCGGAGCTGCCGATAGAGCGGCGGCGAGCGGTGATCAGGACGCTAATCGAGAGGGTCGACATTCATCCTCACCGGGGTGGCCGCAAGCCAGATCCCGAACGACTCCGACCCGTTTGGCGGGCCTAGGGGGCCCGAAGATCCGGGCCACAAGGTCCAGTACAGAAGCGTCGGTGATCGTCAAAGGCAGGCCCTGAGCCTTTCGCGAGCGGACCACGAGGTCGTGGACTTGCTCCCGCGTGAAGACTGGCCGCTCCGCCGCTTGTCGGCGGCGGTTCGACGACTGCGGCGCGTTCACGTGCTCGTCATCTGGATGCACGGGCCGGGCCCGCCAGGCAGCCTCTTTTGGGCTCACGCCGTGACCTCGCGCGCATGCGCATGCGCGGTGATGGAGGCTCTAGCGGCTTGGCTGTCCGGCCGGCACCTCATGCCAGCGGATCACGCTCTTCCGTCGAGGGAGCCAGTGACAGGAAGCCGAGGCGGTCTAGAGATCGGATCAGCGGCTCGTCGGAGGCGACGTTGATCGTGTCGGCGCCCTCTCGATCGGCCACATTGATCGTCCGATCACCGACCGCGAACAGCAGCCGCACGTCGTCCGCCAAGCGAAGGCGACACATGAGACGGGCCGCGACGTCCGCGCGCTCGTAGTCCGGGTCGTCGAGCAGGGCGGCGACCAACCCGCGGAACGAGTCGGCCTCACAGGCTCGGTGGAACGACCCGTCGCCGAGCGGTTGGTAGAGCATCCGCAGCGGCATGCGTCGCTCGCTGGTCGGGTTGACCCGTCGGTACATCAGGCGGCCCTCCTCGCAGGCTGCCAGGCCGAGCGCTGGAACAGCCAGTAGAGCTTTAACTTGTCCTGCGGACGGACAAAGATCGTGTCCGCGAAGCGACGGAGCAGGTGGTCACCGGAGTCGGTTACCTGACCCCCTGCGTGGCTCCCGAGGCGCACGCGCTCAGTTGGGATCGCAGAGTCCGGGAGCGTCGAGGCACGCTTGGTGATCCAGCAAGCCAGCTTGATGTTGGCCTGAAGACGAGCGGGATCGAGGCTGGAATCGAAGTAGCGGTACTCGATTGTCCGCCGGGAGTCGAGTAGGTTCCCGTAGTTGAGCCCGAACCCGTGGCTCGCACCGACCTGGCCGGCGAGCTCGTTCACGCTCTGTGCCTCCTCGAACTGACCGGCGCCCATGGGCCCGCACCACCGGTAGCCGTTGCCCGCTCCCCGGTGGCGTCGTCCACCCCGTCCGGTTGCTGCCGCCAGACGGTACATAAGGTCCTCTGCCCATGCGCACGCGTTGGCCACGCGGCGGAACCGGCCAACGTCGTGGTCCATCCCCGCCGAGTCAGCGCCAACGTGGACATGGCCGCCGGTTCTCGTGGTGACTGTTGCGCCGTTCTCACGCAGGATCGCACAGGCCCTTTCCAACTGCGCCCAGGTCTCGGGCGTGTCACGCAATACCGGGCTCAC
>PNAG01000010.1 GCA_003169845.1 Candidatus Dormiibacterota bacterium
CCCTCGGTTTTGGAGACCGATGCTCTGACCAGACTGAGCTACGCCCCTATCGGCTTCAGCGCGCCGTGCGCGCGGGCCGGCCGACTCGAATTCTACCCGACGCCCAAAGGCTCTCCGTCGCGCCCAATTAGCATCGTGCGATGACGGAAACAGCTGAGCGCGAGCTGCCTATCCTGATCGTTGGCGACGTCCACGGCGATCTCGAGCGGCTCTTCCAGGCGCTCAAGCCGTATCCGGCCGCCGAGTGGCAGACGATTTTCCTCGGCGACCTGGTCGATTACGGGCCTTTCGGCGTCGGCGCCCTGCGCTACGCGCGAGACCGCGCCAACTCGATCGTGCTCCTGGGCAACCACGAGGTCGCGATGCTCGAAGCGCTCAGAGATCCCACGCGCATAGGTTTCTGGATGGGGATCGGAGGACAGCGCCACGACCTGGACGAGCTCGCGAAAGACGCCACGCTCGAGCAATGGATGCGCCAACGGCCCGCCCTGCTCCGGCTCCCAGACCGCACCCTCGTGCAGCACTGCGGCAGTGATTCATACGCTGCCCTGGTCGAGCAACGCGACGCGGACCCGGTCGCCGCCATCAACGTCCGCGTGCGTGAGCTGCTTGCGAATGGCGGCGAGGCGAAGCTCTGGGAATTGCTCAGCGGCAAGAACATCTTCACGACCCAGCCGGAGCGGCTCGACCGCTGGCTCGAGCTCACCGGCAGCCGCCGCGTCGTGTTCGGTCACAACCCTCACCGCGCCTCGAAGCCGGAGATTTACCACGGCGGCAGGGCGATCAACTTCGACGGCGGGTTCAGCCGCTTTCACCGGAAGTTCCAACGTCATGCGCCGCTGGGCGCAACGGTGGCGCCTCTTACCCCAATCAGCGACTAGGCGACGGCCGCGGGCCGGCACACCTTGCACGGCCGGAAACCGGCGGCGCGGGCACTCGCCTCGTCGTGCAGCCAGACAAGGTTCTTCTCCAGCGCGTGGCGCCCGGTGTGGCACGTCGGGTAGCAGAAAATCTTGGTCGTCTTCACGCCCTGGTAGCGAACCCCCGTCCGCGCCAGCTCCTCGAGGCGTTTCACCCCCACGCCCTCCATCGTGAGAATCGAACGCTTGGCCTCAGGTCCGCCGCCGCCGTAGTTGCCGATTTGGCCGTCCATCCGCACCACGCGGTGGCAGGGGATGAAGTAAGGGATCGGATTGTTGGCAAGCGCGGTTCCGACCGCGCGCACCGCCGCCGGGCGCCCGATCTCGCGCGCGACCCAACCGTACGGGCGCACCTCGCCACGCGGAATCTCGCTCGTCTTGCGCAGCACGGCCTGCTCGAAGGGAGTCAGACCGCGCAGGTCGAATCGCATCCGGCGCCGGCCCTGCAGCTCGTCGTCGATCTTCGCGGCGAGGTCCCTCGGCGGATCCGCAGCGACCACGTTCCGGCCGACCTCCTTGCGAAACCACTCCTCGAACTCGGCGGCCGAGGCCGACCGCGAGGCGGCCGACACGCCCTGGCGATTCCAGGCCACGTAAACGGTTCCCAGCACCGTCTCGAAGTGGTTGTACGAATCCGCCATCCCGACATGGGCGAGGAGGCGGTCGGCAAACCCTGGCGGCGCCTTCACCTCGCCCAGCCGCTTCAGGTCAGTTGTCAGAGTCGTCATGGTCGTCTCCTCTCAGCAATTTGAGTCCTCGATGGACATTCGCTTTGACCGTCCCCACCGGCTGTCCCAGCGCGTGCGCGGCCTCCTGGTACGAAAGCTCCTGGACGTGCCGCAGGACAACCGCCTCGCGATACCGCGGCGGAAGTCCCGCCACCCGGACCGCCAACGCATCCAGCTCGATCTTCAGAAGAGCGCCGTCCTCCGTGCCGAGCGCATGGTCGGGTTCGCTCCCGTTCAGCTCGACCAGGCGAGGCCGGACCCCGCGCACCCGATTGCGCACGACGTTGAGCGCGATGCGATGGAGCCAGGCTCTCTGCTTCAGCTCCCGGATCCGGTCCGGTTCATAGGTGACCAGCGCTCGATATGCCCGCAGGAACGTGTCCTGCGCTACCTCCTCAGCGTCGTGACGGTTGCCAGTGAGGGCGAGGCTCAGCGCGAAGACGCGGTCCTGGTGCTCGTGCACCATCCGCTCAAACAGGCGCTCAGTACCGTCCATCACTCACCACAACACACATCCCAGGCCGGTGGTTGCATTCTCCCTCCCCCGCAAGGGGAGGGCTGGGGTGGCGCTCAGCGACACGGGCGCGATCGCCGAGCTCTCGATGGCCGACGGCAGCACGAGCGCCACCTTCGACCCGCGTGTGGAATCGCCTATCGGCCTCCTGCGAGTGGAGGCGGCTTAGAGACGCCCTCGATCTCGTAGCCCCTGCACTTCAGGACCGGGAGTCGCGGATAGCGCGGAAACGAGGGATCGGTCAGCGCGCGCTCGCACATCCAGAACGTGCTTCGAGTCCCGGGAACCGTCCGCGAGTGCTTGCATGAGGCGCACAGCCCGACTTGCACGACTTTCAATCATGTATCCGCGGCGCCGGCGGAGGATCCACAGGAGTGTCATGCCGAGGGATACGTTGGCCGGCGACTGTCAGATCATCTTTCGTTGAAGATCAGGCCTTTGTAAGCGGAGACATCGACGACAGCGCTTTGATAAGGCGCTCCATCGAGCTCGCCACACCGTACCGGCGGCCCAGCTCCTCGACCCGAACGGGGTCGTCCGGATAGCGGTCCCGCCGCCCGCGCGGCACCTCGATCTTGAGATCGCGCACCGGCGCCACGACGCGCATCGCCTTCTCGAGGTACTCCACGTCTGACGCCCGGAAGATACCCGCCTCGATCATCGCCGCCACCGAACCGTATTTCCGCACGAGGTCCGCCGCTTTCTTGGGTCCGAAGCCGGCGAGCCCCGGCAGGCCGTCCGACGGATCGCCGCGCAGGATGGCGAAGTCGGCGTAGTTTCGGCCGGGTATCGAGTACCTCCTCTCGACCTCGGCCTCGTCGACCACGGCGAGACCGCCCTTCTCGGGGTAGAGGACGATGATCTCCTGCCCGCGAATGAGGCTGAACAGGTCGCGGTCGCCGCTCGCGATCTCGATCGGGGGGCTGACCTTCGCCGCCAGCGAGGCGATGATGTCCTCCGCCTCGTAGTCGGCAAGGCCGACCGCGTCGACGCCGATCGCCTCGAAGCACTCCATGATGATCGGCATCTGCGGGATGAGGGCCGGCGGCACGGGTTCGGCTGTGCGGTGCTCCTTGTAGCTCGGGATCAGCTCGACGCGCCAGTCGGGCCGCCAATCCTCGTCGGTCGTCACCGCGACGTTGCGAGGCCTGCGTTCGGTGATGTATCGCGCGAGGTTGTCCATCGATCCACGCACCGCGTTGACGAGGGTCCCATCGGGCCCGCGCATGGTCTGCGGTATCCCATAGAAAGCTCGAAAAATCATGCTCGAGCCGTCGACCAGCAGCCATTCCGGCAAGGGGCACCATCGTAAGACCTACCATGGCGATGGGTTGAAGGCCTACCTGGCGCTGGCGGTCACGGCTCTCGTCCTCGTCTCGTGCTCCAGCATCACCGCAAGCGCGACTCCAACGGCCAGCCCCAGCGCCTCGGCCTCGCCCAGCGCACGGCCGGCCGACTCGAAGGCAGCCGACCTGCGCACGCAGCTCGACCTCTTGCTCGAAGAGCACGAGATGGTGGTAGCAAAGCAGGCGGTGGCCGCCTCCAATCACACCGACGAATACTCCGGGTACCTCACGCTTCTTGCCTCGAACGCCAACTCGCTGGTCGACATCATGCGCTCCGTATTCGGCAACACCGCGGCGACCCAGTTCGCGCAGGCATGGGCAATTCAGAACGGCTACATGGTCGACTACACGATCGGACTCGTCACCCACAACGCAAACAAGTCGAACGGCGCGATGTCCGGCCTGGTCAATGGTTTCACGCCGCAGTTCACGCAGCTCCTCACCAGCCTCACGCAGCTCTCAGCGGACTCGATGACCCAGCTCGAAACCACGCAGTTGACGGACACCAAGACGCTGATCGACGACGAGATCGGACAGTCCTACACCAAGATGTATGCGGACCTGCGCCTGGCAAATGCGAGCAGCACGCGGATCGGGGATACGCTCGCCATCCGTATGTCTCAACAGTTTCCGGACAAGTTTCCCGGTGACGCATCGATCAGCGCCGTCGATGCCCGCGTGGCGCTCAACGGCCTGCTGCAGGAGGCTTCCTACATCACGACGATGATGAGCGACGCCGGCATCGCCGGCCGAGGTGAGGAAGCTGCCGCAGCCCTGGGCGCCATCGCCGCGGTGCGCGCCGATCTCGCACCGGTCATGGGCTTTCTACGCGGGCCCGACGCGCGGAGCGGGTTGCCTGGGATATGGGGAATCAGGGACGCCGACCTGTTCGCGTATGCCAACGGGAGCGATTCGACCGCGCGTCAGAGGCTCACCGGGAGCTTCGTCTCCCAGTTCTCCGCCTTGACGAAAGCTCCGCCGGCGGCTGTCCGCGACCAGGTGATCGCCACCCTGAAAGCCATCGACGACCAGCGGGCCAAGACCTATACGGTCGTACCTGGAGACGACCAGGCCGCCGCATCGGCGATGCAGACAATCGCCGACAGCATCGCCTAGCAATTCCCGCCCCCCGTTCAGGGGCGAGGCTTAGGGAGCAATCAGTAAGTCCCATCCTCATCGCCGCTTGCGCGCAGGGCCGTGGAAGCAGAACGCCTAAGCCTGATCCAGCGCCGCAGCAATAATCTCGAGACCGGTGGCCGCCTCTTCCGCGTCGAGCACGAGGGGCGGGCAGATGCGCACCGCGCGCGTGCCCGCGGTGAGCAGGAGCAGGCCGCGCTCGAAAGCTGACTGCACCAGCTGAGCCGCCTGCTCCGCAGTCTTCAGCTCGAGGGCGAGCATCAACCCCATTCCCCGGACGTCGGTCACTTGCGGACGCGTTGACGCGATCTCGCGGAGCCCGTCCTGCATCACAGCGCCCACGCGACCGGCGTTCTCCATCAAGCCTTCCTCGAGCAGGTCGAGTGTGGCGAGCCCGGCGGCACACGCCACCGGGTTGCCGCCAAACGTGCTGCCGTGCGATCCAGGCGGCCACGCCATCTGCTCTGCCCGCGCGATGAACGCACCCAACGGGAGGCCCGAAGCGATTCCCTTCGCAAGGCAGACGATGTCCGGTTCCACTCCCCAGTGCTCGACGGCCAGCAATCGACCAGTCCGGCCCATACCTGACTGCACCTCGTCGACAACCAGCAAGATCCCATGCTTGAGCGTCAGCTCACGCAGACGGGGGAGGAAATCGTCCGGGGGAACCAGGTAGCCGCCCTCACCCTGGATGGGCTCGACGAACACCGCCGCCACGCTCTCCGGCGGGGCGACTGTGGCGAAGAGCTCCTCGAGTCGCGCCATCGTGTCGTCCGTGGTCACGCCACGGGCAGCCGCCGGAAAGGGAGCATGAAAGACCGACGACAGCAGCGGCGCAAAGCGCCTTCTCTGACTCGCCTTCGAGGCGGTGAGAGAAAGCGCACCGAATGTTCGCCCGTGGAACGCGCCGATGAACGCGATGTAGCTGGGCCGGCCAGTGGTGAATCGCGCCAGCTTCATCGCGCCCTCGATCGCCTCCGCGCCAGAGTTGGTGAAGAACACCTTGGCCGGCGTGCCCGGCAGGATCTTCGCCTCCAGGCGTTCGGCGAGCTCGATCTCGGACTGGTAGTAGAAATCGGTGCCGGACATGTGGAGGAAGCGCCTGGTCTGCTCCTCGATCGCCGCTACCACCTTCGGGTGGGAATGGCCGGTGGTGACGACCGCGATCCCGGCTGTGAAATCGAGGAACCGGTTGCCGTCGACGTCGGTGACCCAGCAGCCTTCGCCCCTCTCCATCACAAAGGGATAGGCGCGGGTGAAGCTGGGAGACATCGCCCGGGCGTCCCGGGCGATCAGGGCCGCGGCCTTGGGCCCGGGAATCGGCGTCTGGAGAAGTGGTTTCTTACGTCCTGTGATCACGCCCGGGAAGGTATCAGACGTGGTGCCGTTACGACCCCAAAAACGCTGCGAGTAGGCCGGATTCACTCCGGCCGTCACCCTGCGTGCCTGTTGCCACCCAAGCGAGGCCAGGAGAGTCATTCTGTAAATCCCATCCCGGGGAAGACGAGCAGCCCCGTCGGCGGAGCCGACCGGGCGATGAGAAGGAACCGCCCGGTTCCTTCTCATAATTCCAGGTGTGTTAGCCCTAACGGAGCAACAGGTTCGCATTTTGAACGGAAAGAACTTCGCGACGGTGGCCACCGTGATGCCGGATGGAAGCCCCGAAGCCACCGTGGTCTGGATCGAGACCGACGGCACCTACATCTATTTCAACACCGCATTTCCACGCCTGAAGGCCCGCAACCTGGAGCGAGACCCTCGGGTCGCGATCACGGTTTTCGACTGCGGGCATCCATACGACGAGGTCCTCGCGATCCGCGGCCGCGCCGAGCTGATCCTGGAGGGGGCCGACGAGCACATCGACAAGCTCTCACGCATGTACGAGGGAAAGCCCTTCGAAAGCTTTCTTCCGGATCAGACCCGGGTCATCGTCAAGGTCACTCCCGAGCGGATTCACGTGCAATGATGGCCAGGTGATGGCGAAGGCAAGGGGGACGCCGCAAGCGACCAGGGCGTTCGAGATCAGGCCCGCCACGCATGACGACCTCCGCCCGATCGTCGGCCTGTACAACTGGGCGGTCAACCAGACGTTTGCCACGATCGACTCGGAGCCCCTGGACACCGAGGAAGCGGCCGCCTGGTGGGAGGCGCACGGCAAGCGCTCCAGGCTCATCGTCTGCACCGACGACACCGGGTTGATCGGCTGGGCCCGCCTGTTTCCCTGGAACCAACGAGGCTTCGACGTCGTCGAAGACCTCGTTTACGTCGATCCCGTGCACCATGGTCAGGGCATCGGCCACGCGCTGCTGACCGAGCTGATCAAACAGGCGCAGGGCCTGGGCTACCGCACCATAGTCGCCACGATCGCGACCGACAACCGCGCGGGTCTAGCCCTGCATTCAAGGCACGGCTTCGAGGTGGTCGGCACGATCAAGAACGCGGCCCACAAATTCGACCGCTGGATGGACATAACGTTAGTACAGCGCGCCCTCGACTAGCCCTTCGAGGGAGAGTGGGCAGTCCCCTCTCCCCCTTCAGGGGAGAGGGCTAGGGAGAGGGGCGAGGAAGAAGACTTCCTACATTCCTGAGTAGATCGGCGTGCCGGTCGCGTATGCCGCCGGGTACACGATCTTCATCACTCCGACCGCCTGCCACTGTCCGATCACCGCGGCCGCTCTCGTGTTCTGTCCTTCTTCGAGCGACCCGTCAGCGCCGAACTTGACTCCCCCGCCGTTGATGCTGTCGCCTGTCGGAACGTCGACCGACAGCGCCGCAAATCGGATCGTTTCGGCGTTGATCGCTCCTGAGAGTTTCGGGATCACCGCGTCGAACAGCGTCCAGCCGCCCACGAACCCGGCCACGGCGGGGATGTCCATGGGGGCGCCGCCGTTGTCTCGAGCGTAGGCGGAGCGCGCCTTCGCGAGCAACGCCTGGCCGGCGGGCGAGAGAGCGGCGAGGCTGATGCTCGCGTCCGGCTTGTCCGCGGCGTAGACGCCAACCGACCCTGGTCCCAGGCGCTGGCTGAACGCCGGCATGCAGAAAGCGGAGCTCGTGCCGATCGCCGCCTTCAGTCTGATTTGGTTGGCGACCTGGTTGCGCAGCACCGCCTGCCAGATCGCCACGCCGTCGGCGAGATAGCTCACGTCCCACAGGAAGTCGGGGCGATCGGCGGCGATGCGGGCGGCGATGACGTCGGGGACGAACGCGTTGGGGTTGTACTCGATGACGTCGACGACCTGGATGCCCATGGTCTTGGCCAGCGCTTCCTCACCACCGCCCACCGAACGCCCGTAGATGTCGTCGACCCGAACTACGACCGCGCGTGGCGCGATCAGGTTCATCTCCGGCATGAGCACGTCGTGCGCAAACGTGACGGCCATCCGTCCCAGCGAGCTACCTGTCGCAACGGTGCGGAACACGTACCGGCGTTGTGCTGTGATGGGATCCGCGACCGCGCCCGTCTCCCAGTACACCGTCTTCAGCTCCTCGGCGCGCGCTGACGCGGCGGCCGACAGCGTGCTTCCGTAGGTGCCGAGGATTGCCGGCACGTGATAGTCGTTCACGAGCGTGTCTACCGCCGCGCTTGCCGCCTGGGGCGTCGTGGCGTCGATGACCTGGAGCCGCACGTGGGCCTTCAATGCGCCGCTCGATTGCGCGACCTCGAGCGCGGCCCTCACGCCGGCAAGCTCCGACTTGCCACCGGGCGCCTGCGGACCGCTGAGCGGATAGATCGCGCCCAGCACAAGGTCCTGGCTTTGACCGGTTTGGGATTGTCCGCACGCCAAAGCGGCAAAGAGGACGAGGGCGAGAAGGGCTATGCGCCGGACCACTCCCGCCAGAATATCGGACTGAAGCACTCCCCTCTCCCCCTCGGGGAGAGGCCAGGGTGAGGGGCTTAAGCCCGTCTGAGCGTTACGACGCGCGAGCCTCGGCCAGCTGGCGCTCGAGCTTGGGAGCGGTCGCGTAGCCGTAGTTGACGTGCAGCGCCTTGCCCTCAGGCGTCATCACCACCGTGGTCGGAAGGGTGTACACGTTGAAGCGGTCGGCCAGGGTCCGGTCCGCGACCGCATCGACCTTTTCGATGTGCACCGCGCCAAGCTTCGCCAGCGCAGGCTCCTGGTGCGTCTTGCATACGGTGCAGCCTTCACCGGTGAAATACAGGATGTACGGGTCGCTCGCCGGCGCGGCGACGGCGCCGACGGTCCGCCTCCGCGCCCGCCGCGAACGAACGGCCTCCAGGCAGGCGGCGGCGAGCACCACGATGCCCGCCACCACCACGGCCCAGAGTTGTGCGCTCATGAAGCCCGTATGACTCCCCGCTTGCTCAGCTGGAAGTAGATCTGGCAGCCCAGGCAGTACCCGAAGGCCAGGTTGACGAACGCCAGCACCGCGACGATCAGCGCGAGCGCCAGCCCGATCACGATGCCGGGGCCCGGCCGGAAATCGCCGGTCAGCAACGGTCCGAACACGAACAGCGAGGCGATTGTCAGAAAGATTCCCCCGAGCCCTTGAGCGAAGTTGTGAGGTTCCGGACGGTCCTGCACCGGCCGCGGCTTCACGATGCCGCGCGGCTTCAAGACGTGGAAATAAAGCTGCTTGAAAAGCGCGTACTGCGGAGCGAACGTGCCGACCAGCAGCACGATCGCGAGCAGCGGTATCAGCCAGATCAGAGCAGGCACGACCTGGCTCCCGAGCACCGCGACGAGCACGGTCGCCACGATGCCGGTCTGGTTGACCTTGAGCGCGGAGTGGTCGACTACCTGCGTTGCCATTCTTACTTCTCGATCGGGGCCTTGATCGAGCTTCCCCACTCCGTCCACGAGCCGTCGTAGTTGCGGACGTCGGGGTAGTTCAGGAGCTCTTTCAAGACGAACCACGTGTGGGCCGAGCGCTCGCCGATGCGGCAGTACGCGATCACCTCTTTGTTGGAGGTGATGCCCTTGTCGCCGTAGATCGCCTTCAGCTCTTCAACACTCTTGAAGCTGCCGTCCTCCGGGTTCACCGCGGTGCCCCAAGGGATGCTGACCGCCGTCGGGATGTGACCGCCACGCTGCGCGCCCTCCTGGGAAAGGTTCTCCGGCGCGAGCAGCTCACCCGAGTACTCCTTGGGCGAGCGCACATCCACCAGGCCGGCCTTGCCCAGCTTGGACTCCACGTGGTTGCGGTAGGCGCGGATGTCCTCTTTCGGAGATCCGTGGAACTGGTAGTCGGTCTGCTGGTAGCTCGGGACGTCCGTGCTGTACTCGCGTCCTTCCTTCTCCCATTTGACGCGGCCGCCGTCGATCAGCTGCACCTTGTCGTGCCCGTAGTACTTCAGCGCCCAGTACGCGTAGGCCGCGAACCAGTTGTTGTTGTCCCCATAGAGGAGGATGTTGGTGTCGGGCGTGACGCCGCTCTGTCCGAGCAGGTTCGCGAGCGCCTCCTTGCTGGCGATGTCACGGTTGACCTGGTCCTGGAGGTGCTTCCGCCAGTTCCAACCAACGGCGCCCTCGATGTGTCCCTTGTCGTACGCGGACGGGTCGACGTCCACCTCGATGATAAGAAGTCCCTTGTCCTTTCCATGCTCGGCCACCCACTCGGTGGAGACCAAAGCCCTGGTTGTCGTCGATGAGCTCAATTCCAAACCTCCCAAAAATGCGAATTTCCAAAGTCCGAACGAATATCGAGATAGGCGAAGCGGTCGAATGGGCGCGCCCTAAGGGCGCGAGCAGACGGCCGGACTAGCTACAGAAGCAGGCCGGTATGTGAACCAGGCGCTGGGCAGGCCACGTGAGGTCCCGCATAGACACGTCATCTTATGACAACCAATGACGGCCGAGGCCGATTCCCGGGATGATTGAACGCCAGATGCGAATCGATCTCATTAAGTACGAGGCGCTCGGGAACGATTACCTCGTCCTCGACCTGCCGGGCCCCCTCGATGAGCTGGTCCAGGTCCTGCCACTGATCTGCGACCGCCACCGCGGTCTCGGCTCCGACGGCTTGCTCGCCTTCGATCCGGGCGCTCTGTCGGTTCGGATCTTCAACCCGGACCAGTCCGAGGCCCAGAAGAGCGGCAACGGGCTGCGCATCGCCGCGGCCCACGCCGTCCTCGAGCACGGAGCCGGCGACCACTTCGAGCTCCGGACGCCCGCTGGGCCCAACCCGGTTCACATCCTGACCCGCAAGGGTCCCGAGGTCACCTCCGAGGTCGACATCGGCCGGCCGTCATTTCGCGCCGCCGACCTGCCGGCCACCTTCGATGGCGAGCCCGACCGGGTGAGCCTCGATACCCCCGCGGGTCGAGTGGACGCCATGCTCGTGTCGGTCGGCAATCCACACTGCGTGGTCTTCGACCAGCCCGTAACGGCAGACCGGGTCATCGAGCTCGGGCCCCACCTCGAGCATCACCGGGCATTTCCCGAGCGCACCAATGTCCAGTTGTTCGAGGTGGTGGATCGCGCGCGCGTGCGAGTGGAGATCTGGGAACGAGGGGCGGGCTACACCCTTGCGTCTGGCACCAGCGCGAGCGCCGTGGCAGCCGCGTGCATGCGCGCCGGGCTCGTGGACGGCCACGTCACGATCGAGATGCCAGGCGGCCTGCTCGACGTCCGCCGGGAGGCTTCGGGAAATCTCGTCCAGTCAGGTCCGGCGCGACGCGTGTACAGGGCAACCATCGACCTCGCGGATTTCGGTCAGGACTAAGATCGGGGTAGGGTGAGGGGCCTAAGCCCCCATCCCCATGGACAGCACCCTGACCGCCTCGGGCAAATCCGCGAGGCCGGGGACCACCGCGTCCGCGAGCGATGGATCGTCCTTCTCTCCCTGACGGTTGACCCAGATCCGCGTGATGCCCAACTCGTGAGTCGGCCTGATGTCGTGGAAATAGCTCTGCGCGACGTGGATCCATGCGTCGGCTGAAGCGCCGAACGTCGACTGGAACAGAAGGAAATGCCTGGGGTCCGGCTTGTAGGCGGACACGTCCTCCGCGGTCACGACCGCGTCAAAAGGCACCGGGAGACGCTTTTGTGTGAGGGCGATGATGTCGCGGTCGCAGTTGGTCAGCAGGGCGAGATTCCAGCCTTCCTTGCGCAGCTCGCGCAGCGCGGGTCCGACGTCGGCGAACGGAGGCCAGTAAGGAATCGTCGACACCAGCGCGGTCGAGTCGGCGGCCTTTAGCTCGAGAGAAAGCTGCCGCGCGACGCGCCGCGTAGTCTCCGTAAGAACTGCCCGGTAACGATGAAACGACCCTTCACTCTCGACCTCAGCCTCGGTGGACGCGTACGCGTCGAGGAAGGCCTGACCGTGTCCCGTGAAAAGCAGTTCCCCGGTGGTCCGGATGCCGTGGCGCCAGTCGATCAGCGTGCCGAAGCAGTCAAAGGTCAACCAGCGTCCGGCCATGGCGACGACCTAGTGGCCGGGTGCTCGGTATCCGAGTCCCGAGGACTTCTTGGCCGCCTGGTCCACCTCGTCGGTGGTGAGAAGGACTGTCGTCTTGTAGTGCGCCAGCGCGCCAGTGGTTCCCACAGCCAGCGCCAGGGCTGCCGCCGAGACGTTGTCCGGGACTTCGACGATCACGTAGACATCGCTCGTTCCGAAGCCGTAGTACATCGATTCAATGCGGCCGCCCAGCGCCTTGGCCGCCGCTTCCACGGCTGCGCGCCGGCCGCTGCCGCCATCCTTGACCAGGCCCTTGAGCCCCTCGTGTGAGTACGCCGCTTCGATCAGATATTTGGCCATTGCACTTGTCCTCCTGAACTAACCGGCTGACGGGGAGACTGCAGACTAGCTTGCCTTGGGCAGGTACTCCTGGATCGCGTGGGCGAGGTGCTGCATCGACATCGACTGCAGCCACACGCGGCCCGGCCCGGTGAGCGCGGCGAAAAATAAGCCCGAGCCGCCGAAGAATGCGTTCTGGATGCCGGGGACCGAAACGATGTTGAAGCCCACCGATTCCTGGAACATGCCCACGTGCCCGGGATGCACCCGCAGGGTGTTGCCCGGCTCCAGGTCGTACACCACCACCTCGCCGTGAAGCTCCACCCACGCCTGGCCCTGGCCCTGCAAGCGCTGCATGGTAAACCCGGTACCGCCAAAGATCCCCGCGCCCAACCTTTGCTGGAAACCGACGGTGAACTGCACGCCGGGCGTGGCGCACATGAAGCCGTGGCGGTGGCACATGTAACCCTGGCCAGGGGCGATCTCCATCGGCAGGATCTGGCCCGGCAGCTTGACGGAGAACGCGAGCAGGCCCTGCCTGCCAACGGCCGAATACTCCGTCATGAAAAGAGTTCCGCCGGCAATCGCGCGGCCGAGCGCCCCAAACAACCCTCCCTGCTGACCGCCGGCGGAGGTTGACGTTTGCATCTGCAGCGCCATCGACATCCAGGCCATCTGCCCCGACTCCGCGAAGACTTTTTCGTTGGGCTGCATGGTGAGCTCGAGGACTGGCATCACCGTGCCGACGATCCTGGATTCCATCTTCCCTCTCGCGCAAATCGAAGCAGTCGCGTCGGGGCAATTATCTCCTCCGCGAAAGCAGCAGTCAGTAAGTCCCGTCCTCATCGCCGCTTGCGCGCAGGGTTAGGGCGACGGGGCGGGCAACTACGTGAAATGAACATGCGCGTCGATGGTGCGGCGCCGCGCCGCGCGCGGACCCGGCGTCCGGGAGCACGAATCGCAGATCCCGACGACCAGCACCTCGGTGCGCAGCGGCTTGAAGTGATGGCCTTCCTGGAGGTGAGCCTCGAGCGCGCTGACCAGCTCCTCCTGGATGTGCAGCACTCCGCCGCATACCTGGCACACGGCGTGGTGATGATCGCCAGTCGCCAGCTCGTAGTAAGTCGCTCCTTCGCCAAGGTGGGCGGCGTAGACCGATCCCGAAGCCGTGAGAGCATCGAGCGCTCGGTACACCGTGCTGCGCGGAAAACCTGGCTTCGTCTTGTGGAGCTCTGCGGTGATCTCGTCTGCCGTGCAGTGGCCGCCCAGGCCAACGATCGCGTTGTAGACCTGCGTCCGTTGGGCAGTCCGGCGCATCCCGGGGGCAAGCACTACGAAACCTGGATCACTCGCAGGGAGCGGTCGGCTTTGGTGAGCAGGCGGCAGCCCGCTCGCTCGACCACGACGTCATCCTCGATCCGGACGCCGCCCCAGCCTGGAATGTAGATCCCCGGCTCGATGGTGAACACCATGCCGGCCTCGAGCACCGTCGCCGATCCCGGGTCGAGACTTGGGTCCTCGTGAGCTTCGAGGCCGAGCCCGTGGCCGACACGGTGGAAGAACAGATCGCCCATACCCGCTGCGTCGATCACCTGCCGTGCCGCCGCATCGACCGAGCCCGTCGTCGTGCCGGCGCGTACCGCTGCGATGGCTGCGTCGTGCGCCGCGAGCACCAGGTTGTGGATCTCCTTATGCCGGTCGCTCGGTTCGCCGACCACCGCCATGCGCGTGGTGTCGGCACGGTAACCGTCGAACGCCGCGCCGAAATCGAGGAGAACGAGATCACCGAGCGCCAGCCTTCGGCTCGTGGGACGCATGTGTGGCAGGGCCGAGTTGGGCCCGGATTGGACCAGGCTCTCGAAAGACAGCGTCCCGCCGTGGTCGCCGATCGCGGCGCCGATCATGACCGAGATCTCGAGCTCTGTCTGGCCGGGACGAAGGCGGTCGATGACCTCGCCGGTGACCGTGTCGGTAATCGAGCCGGCGCGAGCGAGCTTCTCGATCTCGGCCTGGTTCTTGATCCGTCGGAGGCGACGGATCTCGGGGCTCATGTCCACCATCTCTCGCGCCGCGGTTCGGGCGATCAGCGTCTCGGCGGCCTGGAGGCTCAGATGGTCTTTCTCGACGCCGACCTCGGCGCACCCTTCGAGCGCGGACCGAACCAGCGCGTAGGCGTCCTCGCCATCGCGCCACGAAACGACCTCTGCCTGTTCGCCATCCCGGCCCGCCTTCTCCCGCTCGATCGCGGGAACGATGAGCGTCGCGCGATCCGGCCTGACGGCCAGCGCCATCAACCGCTCGAACGGCTCAGCGTGAAAGCCGGTGAGGTAGGCGATCGAAACGGGCTTGGTGATGTAGGCCGCGTCCAGATTGTGCCGCGCCATCCAGGCGCGAAGGTCCTGCAGCGGAGTCGTGGCGGTGGCGCTACTCAATGCCCACAATTCGCACGCTGTAGCTGCCGTTTGGCGTCTTGACCTCGACCTCTTCGCCGACACGATGCCCGATCAACGCTTTGCCGAGCGCCGACTCGTAGCTCACTCTGCCCGCCTTTGGGTCGGCCTCGGCGGGCCCGACGATCCGGTACCGCTCCTCGCCGGCGCCGTCCTCGCTGAAGCGAACCGTGCTGCCCATGTCGACGATGCCGGTCCGCGGCTTCATCTCGATCAGCACGTGGTTCTTGACGATCGATTCGAGCTCGTTGATACGCGCCTCCATCATCCCCTGCTCGTTCTTGGCCGCGTGGTACTCGAAGTTCTCGGAGAGGTCGCCGAACTCCCTGGCCGCCTTGATCTTCGCCACGATCGCGGGACGGCGCACGGTGGTCATCTCGAGGAGCTCTTTCCGCACAGCCTCGAGGCCCTCCGGCGTGATGTGGACGTCATTGGTCATCTACTGGAGTCTAGTGTTCCGTGCACGCACCCGGGCAGGTGGGCAGATGGGCTTTCCTATATTGTCGCGACGATGCGCAGGCTGCTCTTGACGGTAGGGATGCTGCTGATGGGCATGGCGCTGGTCGGCGGCGCGGCGGTTTCGCTGGTCGGGACCTCGCTCCTCCCGCTCGACCAGGAGGTCGGCACCCACGCCTCGGCGGCCGGGGCGGTGCTTGGCATCGGGCTCATGGCCGCCGCCGTCAACCCCGCCGGCAACCTCGGCTGGGTCCGGGCGGGGATTCTGTACGGGTTCGTCGTGCTTGCCTTCGAAGCCGGCTCTTACTACCTCTGGCACGCCTCGTTCCACATCGGGCCGGTCTTCTTCGGGTTGGCCTTCAGCCTGCTCCTGATCGCCACCTACCCGGAGCGCAAGCAGCTGGTGCCTTCGACCACCGCCCGCAAGTCATCCGATATCGCGCCTGCCGCGCAGGCAGCGACCAAGCCCCCAATTGCCCCCGACACAAAACCAGACCCGGAGAAAGAACCCTAGGTCTTGGGGGCCAGCGCCTGGACCTCGGTCATCATCCGGCGCTGCAGGAGGAACGACACGCCGTAAACGGCCCCGCCCAGGGCGGCACCGGCGAGCACGGCCAGCAGAGCATGCACCGGCGACGGGGAGATCGGCGAGAAGGCGACAGCGTCGGCGCCGATGATGGCGCCAAGGGTCAGAGCAAGCGGTGTCAACAGAGGGAGCAGCTGCAGGCGCTTCATGACGGGCGGCACAGGCGGCTCGACACGGCCCACCATGCGCTGGCCCATGACGCCCACCGATCGCACGTGCCGGAGATTCGGGGTCACGGTCAGCACGACGTTGACCTGGTTGCCCGGCACCTGCTTCAAGCGCGCGGGCGGCACGAGGTACTGCTCGACCCCGCCACGCGTCTGGACCATCATCATCCCGAGCCCGATCGACGTGCTGACCGAGCTCGCACCGACGAGCTGTCCCTGGACCAGCCTGGCCTCAGTTTTGCGATCCTTCTGCGCCAGCCTGAATCCCGGCGCGATGAAGCTCGCCAGCAAAGCGATCGGCAAGAGCCAGGCCAGCGCCGCGGCGACCGCGTCCGGCCATCCGTAAACCGGCGGCAACAACACGAGGATGGCAGCGATCGCGAGCACGCACACGACCGCTGCCGCGACCGCGATGTAGCCCATGCGGATCACGAAATCGGGCGCGTAGCCCTGCAGCATCCCGCCCGCCTGGACATACCGCTCACGCTGCTTGCGGGTCTGCCCTGGAGTGTTGGCTGTGGGCGCTTTCGGCTGCACCTGCCGCATCTGCTGGCGAACCTGTCTGACCTGCTTCTTTCCCACGCCTACGGGAGTGTATCGGGAACGCTTACGAAGAACGCTGGCTTGGGTTCACCGCCGGCACCAGCACCCGCTTCACGTATGTCGTTCCGTTCACTGTGAAGGTGCCCGAGAAAAGGATGGACGGCTCGTAGAAGCTGTGGTCGCCGGCCACGGCCAGCGAGTACACGAGCTCGGCGGTCGTCAGCGTCGCGGTCGGCACGCCCGAGCCCGCAACGGCCGGCGCAGACGCCAGCGCGGACCTGACAGCTTCATCGGCCGTGATGATCGCGTAGGGCGCGGAGTCGAGGCTCAGCGGCAGCGGACCGGTCGCCGCAGTGGGCCGGCCGCCCTTCAAGTCGACCTCGAGGCCATAACGCTGGCCGGTGCCGTCGACCAGGTAGGCAAAACCGTAGCCGGTGACACCGAACTGCCTGTACAGGGTCACCTTCGACACGTCGCCTGCGCTCACGGCATCCGAGGTGTACTGCCACGAAGGGGCAAGGCTGTGCTCAGCCAGGAAGACGAGGGCCAGGTCCGCCGGCCCTCCCGCCGCATCGATGGCGCCGACCGAAGCAATCGGAAGAATGATGAAGGTGGGCTCGCTGACGGGCGACTGGATCGTCCCGCGTACTCGCACGCTCAGGTCTGTCGTCTGATACGACCCGAGGAAACCGGCGGGCCGCGAGACGAGGATCGCTCCGAGCGACGTGGCGAATTGATCCGCGGCGTTGGTCGACGGCTCCTGGTAGCGAAAGACCGGCGCCGTGCCCATGTTCAGCACAAGCTTCCCCGTCCACTTCAGCGCCACCAGGCCCGCGTAATCGGCGGCGGGCGCCGCACCGGGCTGGGCGCTGCTCGGCCCGCGGGTGGCCCCGGCCGCCAGCGCCGGCGACGGCAGCCGGCCGAAAGCGCCGAGCGAACTGACGGCGGCACCGGGTTGGGCCGCCGATTCGGCTCCCCCCGCGGCCGTGCTCGCCGCGCCACCGCCACGACCCAATCCGCTGTACACCAGGGCGCCCGCGCCGAGAACTACCACCAGCACGGCCGCGACCGCGGCCATCGGGACCGCCGGCACCTCGCGGATCCCCTGTACCAGGCCCAGCCACGCATCGCGGAGGCGCGTCCCTGCCGGCCTGTGGGCCTGCATCCGGGTCCAAAGCTCATCCTCGAAACCGGCGCGCGGCCGCGTCGTCTCGAAAGCGTCGTCGAGCTGCCGCTGCAGCGCCTCGAGCTCCAGATCTTCGGGCTCGCTCACACGCTCTCCCTTTCCACTGCTTCCTTGAGTGCTTTGACCGCGCGGTGGTAGAGCATCTTGGCCGCATCCTCGCTGCACTTGAGCAAGGCGCCGACCTCTTCGAAGCTCAGACCCGAATGCCGGAGAGAGATCGCGTCGCGCTGCCTTTCGGGCAGCTGCGCGACGCGGCCGAGCAGTGCCCGGTACTGGATCCGCTCCTCCGCGACGCCAGACGGATCCTCTTCGGCGACCGGCTGGTGCTCGATCGTCCGGCGCAGCCGCTCTCGCCTCCCATGGGCTCGAAAGTGGTCGAGGGTCGCGTTGCGCGCGATCCGGAACAGCCAGGCGGCGGGCGTGGTATGGCGCGCTTCGAACCTGGCGTAGGCCTGATATGCGTTCATGAAGACCTGCGCCGTGATGTCCTCTGCGTCGGCCGAGCTCCCGACCTGGGCGCGGACATAGGCGTAGATCCGGCCCAGGTAGGCGCGGTAGAGGTCTTCAAAGGGCTGCCGGTCGGCGACCACGGCCGGTTCATGGTAGGTGTGCGCACTCTATTTGAGGCAACGCCCCGAACATCGGAGGTGTAACGACCCTTCCCCCGCAAGGGCCAATCAGTAAGTCCCATCCTCATGACCGCCTTGCGCGCAAGGGGGCGCGAAGCGCCGGATGGGGGGACGCCGCCCTGCCTCAGGAATCGCCCGTAGGGTCCGGCGCCGGACCCTAAGCCTTGATTGCGGGGCCGACCTCCACCGGACGGTTGGTGAAGATCGAGTCGGGCTTGCAGTACTTGCACCAGGCGATGGCGGCGGCGTCATCGACCGGCCAGACCGCAACCGCCCCGCCTGCCGCGTGAATCTCCTTCACGACCTGCGGGTCCGTCGCGCCCCAATGCGGCGAGTAGACGTCCGCGCCGGACTCCTTCAACAGCCTCGCCGGGTCGATCGGGCGCGAGCCTTCGAGGATTCCCAGCTGCAGCCTGGGCTCCATGGCGCGCAGGACGCGAATCGATGGGTGGTGAAAGGAGACCACCGCACAATCCGCGACCGCGCCCAGCTGGCGCAGCATGGCGACCAGCTTGTCCTCCAGCCCGGGATACTGGATCGGCATCTGCTTGGTCTCGATAACGAGCCCGACCTTGCCGATCGCCAGCTCGACGACCTCCTGGAGAAGCGGTATGCGCTCGCCCTGACCCGCATCGAGCCGGCGAAGCTCTGCCGCGGTGTGATCGCCGACAAGCCCTTTGCCGCTGGTCGTGCGTTCGAGGGTGTGGTCGTGGATCACGACCAGGCGGCCGTCAGAAGAAAGATGCACGTCGCACTCGATCAGGTCGCAGCCGGCCGCAATGGCGGACCGGAATGAGCGCATCGTGTTCTCCGGGTGCTCCGCGGGATTGCCCCGATGGCCACCCAGCAGCGGCCGCCCCTCGTCGTGTGCAGCTTCGTAGCGATCGCGTATCGATTCAGTCAAGCGCCGGTCAGTCTAACTGCGGCCGAGGCCCAATCTGGCGTACAGCAATTGCTTACTGATAGTCGGCAAATCGTTTCCAATCCCTAACCAAGACGGCTCCTGCTGTTGTCTATAGTGCTGGAGTGACCCCGGGCCGTCCAAAGACCATCGGCGAGGTTCGCGCGAGCGGGCACAAGCGCGAGACCGTCAAGCAGGAAATGCGCCGCAATCTCCTGACCCGCCTTCGCTCCGGCGAGCCGCTGCTCGATGGGATCGTGGGTTACGACGACACGGTGCTGCCGCAGCTCGCCAACGCTCTGATCTCGGGCCACGACGTGATCCTCCTCGGCGAACGTGGCCAGGCGAAGAGCCGAATCATGCGTTCGCTCGTTTCGCTCCTCGATCCGCAGGTGCCGGCCATCGCCGGTTGCGAGATCAACGATCACCCATTTGGCCCGATCTGCCGCCGCTGTCTCGACCTGGTGGCGAAAGACGGCGACAAGGTCGAGGTGGAATGGATCGATCGCGACCGCCGCTATGGCGAGAAGCTCGCGACTCCTGACATCTCGATCGCCGACCTCATTGGCGAGGTGGACCCCATCAAGGTCGCCGAGGGTCGTTACCTCGCTGACGAGCTGACCATCCACTACGGCCTGCTGCCGCGGACGAATCGCGGCATCTTCGGCATCAACGAGCTGCCCGACCTCGCAGAGCGCATTCAGGTCGGCCTGCTCAATATCATGGAAGAGAAAGACGTGCAGATCCGCGGCTATCGCGTGCGGCTGCCGCTGGACCTGTTCGTCATCGCCAGCGCGAACCCGGAAGACTACACGTCGCGCGGTCGCATCATCACCCCTCTCAAAGACCGCTTCGGCTCGCAGGTGCGCACGCACTACCCGCTGAGCATCGGAGAAGAGATGCAGATCATGGAAGCGGAGAAGCACCCCGTCCCGGAGGACTTCGAGGTGATCTTCCCGACCTTTATGAAAGAGATCGTCGCCGAGTTGACGCATCTCGCACGTCGCAGCCCGCATATCTCGCAGTCGTCCGGCGTATCGGTGCGCATGTCGATCGCCAACTTCGAGAACCTGGCGAGCAACGCAGTGAGACGGGCGGCGCGAGTCGGTGAGACGCTGGCGGTGCCTCGCATCACCGACCTGGAGTTTCTCGCCTCGTCCACCGCCGGCCGTCTGGAGATCGAAGCGCTCGACGAGGGGAAAGAGGAACAGGTGCTGTCGCGCCTCGAGCGCGGGGCGGTGAGCGCCGTCTTCAGCCGGCACTTCTCGGCGTCTCAGTTCGATGGTGTCGTGGCCAAGTTCGAAGAGGGCAACATGCTCGAGGTCGGCGAAGGAATCCCGGCGCGAACCTACACGCGCGCGTTCGGCGACCTGCCGGAGCTGACCACCGCGTTGAAGAAGCTCAGCCTGCCCGATCGCCCCGAGGTGCGGGCGTCGGTGATCGAGTTCCTGCTCGAAGGCCTGCACCTGAACAAGCGTCTAAACAAGGACGAGGTAGACGGCAAGGCGGTCTACCGAAGGTAAAGTTCCCTCCTCCCCGTTCAGGAGGGAGGGCTGGGGCGAGGGGCGAGGAAGAAGAGTCTTGAGTGGGCCGCGTCAGGCCGCTACTTCAATTGCTTCCATCGGTGTTTCCGATTGCCGCGTCAGCGGCACCTCGCGCAGGAAGACGCTGACGACCAGGGAGACCACCGCGACCAGCGCGGCGAGCAAGAAGAGATCGTGCAACGTGCCGGCCAGGTCGAGACGTGTGGCGCGGTTAGGCAGGTGATTGGTGAGGATCGCCCCGAGGACTGCGGTGCCGATGGTGCCGCCCAGGCCTCGCCAGAAAGTGATCTGGCTCGTGGCGACGCCAACCAGCTGGTGAGGCAGGCCGGCCTGGACCACGACCAGCGTGAGCGGGAAGGTCACGCCCAGCCCGGCTCCGATGCTGGACGCCGACTTCACCGTGACCGAGCCACCCCAGATGCTGGATCGCTTGAGTCAATTGTCCGAGCGGTTTGTCAGTGCTGTGTCGCGTAGATCCAGGTAAAGCCGATCACCACGGCGACCACCAGCAGAAAGAAAAGGAGCTCGACCCGGATCGCGAGCCGGACGAGCCTCCGTGCCCGGCGCGTTCGCTCGCCGCACCGCTCGCAGTAGGCGGCGTTCGGAACCAGCGACGCGCCGCACTTCTCGCAAGCGCCCTGCACCTGGGCCATGACCCAAAGGCTACATACTCAGGTCACATGGAACTCGAAGAGGAGATGTCGCCGGCCGACGCGGTCCTGCTCATGAGCTCGGTTCCCGAGCGCATCGGCGACCTGGTCTACGGCCTGGACGAGCCGCGCCTGAGATACCGGCACGGCCCCGCATTTCCGACCCTTGGCGGCCTGATCGGGCACCTGCTCGAGTCCGGATCCAAAGTGGACGCGCTCCTGCGACATGCGCACCTGGACGGCATCGCCACGGCCGACATTCGCGCCACCATCGATCCTGGGCACGACGAGGAGCTGCAGCGCCCCCTCCAGGAGGCCCTCGAGGACTTCGCCCGAGTTCGCCGAAGGACGGTCGACCTGCTTCACGGCTGGGGCAAGGCCGAGTGGGACCGCAAGCTGAGAGACCCGCGCGCGGGCGAGATGACGCTGCTGGACGTGTGCCGGATGGTGACGCGCCACGAGATCGCCCACATTGCGCAGATCCGAAACCTGACCGTCCTCCTGCCCGAGCCGCAGGGCCTGAGCCAGATACCTCCGCCCCTAGAGTAGGAAGACAATCTCCGACGTGTCCGACACACCCGAAACACGCGATGCACCCGACGCCGGCGCTCCAACGGCCGACAGGCCTGCCAGGTCGGGTCGCCCGCGCCGCAAGCGGAAGTCAGGCCGCACAGAGGGACGCGCCTCCCAGTTCTGGATGATCGTCAGCTCGCCCGACAACTTCCGCAAGACGCGCGAGCACGGGTTCACGATCCAGGGCCTCAAGAGCCGGCACCGGCGTCGCGTCGAGACCATGCACGTCGGCGATCGAATGCTCTACTACGTGACCGGAAGGATGGCTTTCGCGGCCAGCGTTACGGTCGCCTCGCCGATGTACGAGGACCACACCCCGATCTGGCGGTCGGCGCGGCGCGACGAGGATTACCCGTGGCGCGTCCACATCCGCCAGGACATTGTCCTCGACGACGCGGATTGGATTCCGGCGAAGGAGCTCGCGTATCGCCTCGACTACGTGCGCAAGTGGCCACCCGAACACTGGACGCTCGCCTTCCAGGGACACATCCACGCGCTGCCTCGCACGGACTTCGTGATCCTCGAAGACGAGCTCGCGAGGAGTGCCCGCCAGAGGAAATCCCTCGCCGGCTGAGGAATCCCTTCCCCTTCGGGGAGAGGGCTAGGGTGAGGGGCCTGAATGCTTTCCAACCTGAGGCGGATCTATGGGTTCCATTTTCAGAACGAGCGCAGGGAGCGCCTGTTCCTGGCGTCGCTCGGGTTCCTGGTCACCTTCGTCATCGTGCGGGGGATCACACACCTCATTCGGGCGGGTGTGGGCCCGTTTCACAACGTCTCGAGCGGCGGCCTCCACATCCACCACCTGGTGTGGGGCATCCTCCTGCTGCTGGTCGTCGGGTACATCTGGCTGATCGAACAGGGCACCGGCTCCAACCTGCTGTCGAGCGTCACCGCTATCGCGTACGGCGTCGGCGCGGCGCTGACACTGGACGAGTTCGCGCTGTGGCTCAACCTCCAGGACGTGTACTGGACCGGCCCGGGCCGGGAGAGCATCGACGCCGTGGTGATCTTCGCCGCTGGGCTGTCGGTCGGAATCTGGGGCGGCCCTTTCCTTCGCGAACTGGCGCTTCACGTGTTCCGTCGCCAGAAACCGGCCTGATGTGGCCATCCCGGGCATGGCCACATGTGTCACAAAACGCATGGCGACGGTGCTTGTCATTCAGTGGGCATGGAGCTCGGGGCGAGGCGAGTGACGACGGAGCGTACTGACGACGGGTCTTTCGAAGCCCTTTTCACCGCGGAATACGCGCGGGTCGCGGGGATCGCAAACCGGGTGCTCATGGACCAGCACGAGGCTGAGGATGTGGCGCAGGAGGTCTTCATCGACTTCCACCGCCTGCACTCGGCAAGCGCGCAGTACGCGCCGGCCTGGCTGCACCGCGCGGCGGCGCATGCCGCATTGAACCGCTTGCGCGGATCGAAGCGGCGGCAGCGACGCGAGGTGGCGCAGGCTACCCAGGAGAGCGATCGAACCGTCGATCCGCAAAAGCTCTTTGAAGTCAGCGAGGATCGCCGCCAGGTGCGCCAGGCGCTCGCGCGCATGGCGCCGAAGCCCGCGGCGGTGCTCGTACTACGCGCCAGCGGCCTCAGCTACGCAGAGGTCGCCCAGGCGCTCGGCGTCGGTATCGGTCAGGTCGGAACATTGTTGAGGCGCGCGGAAGCCGCTCTGCGCAAGGAGGTCACAAGTGGCACATCTCTCTGACGGAACTTTGCGGCGGATGGTGGACGAACCGGACGCTCATGGCGGCGTTGACGCACGCCATCTCGAAAGCTGCGCGGACTGCAAGGCCCGGTACACCACGGTATCCGGCGACGCTCGCGCCATCTCGAGCCTGCTGACCGCACCAGAGCTCAAGGTCGACATCGCTTCAGCGTTCAACCGGGTGCGGACCGCGCCTGCCGCACGCCCGAGGTTCGGGTTGCGGCTCCCGATGATGCGGCCGGGCTCCCGGCCACTCGTCCTCGCCTTCGCGACCGCCGTCGCGGCGATCGCACTTGTCGCCACCGCGATCGCGCAGGACAGCAACACCTTCACGCCTCAGACGCTCACGCCCGTCCCCGTGACGTTGGCGGACATGGAGTCTCTGTCGCAGCTCAGCGCCTACGGAACCATCTCGTGGACGAAGCAGCCCCAGCCGCAGGTTGTCACGAGCGCCGCCGAGGCCAACACCATCTCCGGGCTGCCGGTGCCCAAGGTGGCAGCGCTGCCAACCGGCGTCTCGTCGACCGTGACCTACGCGGCGATGGGGCAGGCGACCGCGGTCTTCACGTTCAGCAAGGACAAGGCTGCCGCCGCCGCGGCTCAAGCGGGTACGACGCTGCCCGCGCTGCCGTCGGGCCTGGAAGGCGCGCAGCTCACCGTGACGGTTGGTCCGGCGGTGGCTGAGATCTACGGCAACATCACCAAGCCATCCTCGGGATCGGACATCACCCAGGCCAGCCTGCCGCAGCTGATCGTCGGCGAGACGACCGCCCCGGTCGCCACGTCGTCCCAGGTCACTGTGGTCCAGTTCGAGAACTCCCTGCTGGCCCTGCCGGGCATCTCGCCCGAGTTGAAAGCGGCGATCAAGGCAATCGGCGATCCCAGCACGACGCTGCCGGTCCCAATCCCGGTCCAGTTCGGCACGTCATCATCGGTGACGATCCAGGGGACCATCCAGGGCCTGGCGCTCGGCGACAACACAGGCGTCGGCGCCGGTGTGATCTGGATCAAGAACGGAGTCGTGTACGGAGTCGTCGGCACCATCAAGCGCGATGACGCCGTCAACGTCGCTAACCAATTGACCTGAGCAGGCGTTATAGCCTGCACTCGTGACTGATGTAATCGAACAGGTGGCAGCCGCTCCCCAGGGGGCGGCTGCCGGTTCACCCGCGATCCAGACGGTGAACCTCTCGAAGCGTTTCGGGCGCACCAGCGCGCTGGCCGGGCTGTCGATGACCGTACCGCGTGGCGAGGTCTTCGGATTCCTGGGACCCAACGGGGCCGGCAAGACGACCTCGGTCAAGCTGCTGCTCGGCCTCCTCAAGCCCACCTCCGGCGAAGCGTGGCTTCTGGGCCGGCCGATCGGCGACCTCCAGACGCGACGCCGGATCGGGTACCTGCCGGAGCTCTTCCGGTACCAGGGCTGGCTCTCGGCCCGCGAGGTGCTCGCCCTTCATTGCGAGCTGGCGCCGCTGCCGCGCTCGAGCTGGAAGGACGAGATCACCTCGGCCCTCGACACAGTCGGCCTGACTGATCGTGCGGGGGATCGCGTGAGCACCTTTTCGAAGGGCATGCAGCAGCGGCTCGGACTGGCCGCCGCGCTGCTGGGCGAGCCCGAGCTGGTCTTCCTCGACGAACCGACCTCGGCGCTCGACCCGGTGGGCCGCCACGATGTGCGCGAGATCATTCGCGGCCTCGCATCGCGCGGCACCGCGGTGTTTCTCAACTCGCACCTGCTGAGCGAGGTGGAGCAGGTATGTGACCGCGTGGCGGTGGTGGACCACGGCCGCGTGATCGCATCCGGGACGATGGATGAGCTGCTCAGCGGGACGGCGGTCAAGGTGCGGGTGACCGGTCTCGATGACGCGGAGAAAGCCAGGCTCGCGAGCTTTGGAAACATCGACGACGAGGGAGACCAGCTGACCTTCACCAACCTCAAGCCCGACCGCGTGCCAGAGCTGGTGGCCGAGATCGTCGGATTGGGCGGCAACGTGTTCGAGGTCTCGCCAAGGCACCAGACGCTGGAAGATCGCTTCCTTCAGCTCCTCGAGGAGGAGGAAAAGTAATGCCCCCGACACTGGTCATCGCCCGGCTCACCGTTCAGGAGACGTCGCGCAGGCGGCTCATCCTCGCGCTGATCATCCTCACCTTGATCGTGGTCGGGTTTTCCGCGTGGGGCTTTCGCAAGATCACCACGGTGACCAACTCGTCCGGCTCGACCCTTCCCCCAGAGCAGGTCGCGCTGATCACCTCGCAGCTGCTGATCGTCGTCACCTTCATGTACAGCGGCGTGCTGGCCCTGAGCGCAGCGGTGGTCGCTGGGCCGCTGATCTCGAGCGAGGTGGAAAGCGGCCTGCTGCTGTCGATCCTCGCGCGGCCTGTGCGCCGCAGCGAGGTCGTGATTGGAAAGTGGCTCGGGCTGGGTGTCCTGGTCGCGATCTATGCCGCCGGCTCCGCGTTCCTCGAGATCGCCGCCGTGGACTGGGCGACCGGGTACGTGCCCCCGCACCCCGTCCAGCTTGTGCTGTACGTGGGAGCCGAAGGCCTGGCCCTTTTGTCGCTCGGCCTTCTACTTTCGACTCGACTCTCGGGCATCACGGGCGGAGTCATCGCCCTGGTCGCGTGGCTCATGGGATGGATCGGAGGCGTCGTAGGGGACGTGGGCACCGGGCTGCAGAACCAGGCCGTGGAAAACGTAGGTGTCTTCAGCCACCTGATCTTGCCGACGGACCTGCTGTGGCGCGGGGCGATCTATGCGATGGAGCCCGACGCGTTCCTCGCCACCCTCCGAGCCGCAGGGACGGTCGGCCGTGCCAACCCGTTCGCCGCCGTCGACCCACCACCGGTTCCGTTCCTCGCGTGGGTGGTCGTGTGGTTCGGCCTGATGCTGGCGCTGAGCATCTGGAGCTTCAGAACCAGGGAAATTTAGCCCACCCTCCTCCGCCAGGGGGAGGGTGGTCGGGGGAGGTCTAGGGGTAGAGGCCGCGCTCCCTAGTCGCCCCGGCGACTCGTGACACCGCCCGCACGTACGCGGCCATGCGCATGTCGAGCTTCAGCTCGAGCTTGGTCTTCAGTACCTCGGAGAATGCCCGAGAGAGGATCGCCTTCAGCTTCTGGTTGACCTCGTGCTCGGACCAGAAGAATGACTGCAGGTCCTGCACCCACTCGAAATAGGACACCGTGACGCCGCCGGCATTCGCGAGGATGTCCGGCACGACGAAGATGTCGCGCTCGCGAAAGATCGCGTTGGCCTCGGGAGTCGTCGGGCCGTTAGCACCCTCGACGATCAGCTTCGCCTTGACGTCGCGCGCGTTCCGCGACGTCAGCTGGTTGCCGATCGCGGCCGGGACGAGAAGGTCGCAGTCGACGCCGAGCAGCTCCTGGTTGCCGATCTCCTGCGCGCCGGGGAAGCCGCGCAACGTCTTTTCGCGCGCTCGGTACTCGAGCACGCGCTTGATCGAAAGGCCAAGCGGGTTGTAGATGCCTCCGTAATCCTCTGACACCGCGACGATCGTGCAGCCGGACTCCTCGAGGAGCTTCGCGCTGATGCTGCCGACGTTGCCGAAGCCCTGAACCGCGACCCTGGTCTGGTGCGGGAGGCGGCCCAGGTGTTCGAGCGCCGCCATCGCGCAGATCGTCACGCCACGGCCTGTGGCCTCGATGCGGCCGAGCGATCCGCCGACCTCGATCGGCTTTCCCGTTACCGAGGCCGGCACCGAGTAGCCGAGGTGCATCGACAGCGTGTCCATGATCCAGGCCATCGTCTGCCCGTCGGTGTTGACGTCGGGAGCGGGGATGTCGCGGTCGGCACCGATGAGGATCGAGATCTCGGTCGCGAACCGGCGCGTCATGTGCTCGAGCTCGTTGAGAGAGAGCTCCTTCGGGTTGACGATGATGCCGCCCTTGGCGCCGCCGAACGGAATGTTGACCACGGCGCACTTCCATGTCATCCACATGGCAAGCGCCTTGACCTCGTTCAACGAGACGTCAGGGTGGTAGCGGATCCCGCCCTTCGCCGGGCCGCGATTGATGTTGTGCTGCACGCGGTACCCGGTGAACATGCGCATATGGCCGCTGTCCATCTTCACGGGGAAGTTGCATGTGAACTCGCGCTGCACCTCGCGCAGGACCTCGCGCAGCCACGGTTCGAGCTTGATGATCTCGGCGGCCTCGTCGAACTGAGACTGGGCAGTGCGCCATTCATCCGCTTCTACAACAGGCTTTAGCTGGGCGGCGCTCACATCAATACAGATGATCGCGGATATTCCGCGTGAGGATCACAAATTACGTTCAAACACGCCGGAAGCCCAGAGGCGAACGCCCGCTCCAGCGCAGGCTTGATCTGGTCCGGGCGGTCCACCATCTCCCCGTACCCGCCGAGCGCCTCGACCACCTTGTCGTACCGGGTCCTGTCCCCGAGGTCGGCGGCGATGCTCACCCCGAGCATGCTCAGCATCGGGTGCTTCTCCAGCGCCCAGATGCCGTTGTTGCCCACGACGCAGACGACCGGGATCTTGTGGCGGACCATGGTGTCGAACTCCATCGCGGAGAAGCCGAAGGCCCCATCGCCCGAGAGCAGCAACACCTGCCGGTCAGGGTGCGCGAGCTTGGCGGCCATCGCGTAGCCCGGCCCCGAACCAAGGGCTCCGAACGGTCCAGGGTCGATCCAGAGCCCCGGATTCGGTCGCTCGATGAGGCGCCCCGCGAACGAAACGAAGTCTCCACCGTCGCCGACCACGATGGCGTCCGGGTCGCAGAAGCGGTCGACCTCGTTGATCAGCCGCGCCGGGTGCACGGGCGATGTGTCCGATGAGGTCATGGCCTCGTCACGCCTCCGCGAAGATCCCTCGGCCTCGCGAAGCCTAGCGAGCCAGGAATCGCGCTCTGGCGTGCCCCGAACAGCCTCGACCAGGGCCGCCAGTGCCGCCTTCACATCGCCGTAGATGGCGACCTCCGCCGGCCGCGGCTTGCGATACCCGTCCACGTCGACGTAGACGATGCGGGCGTCTTCGGCGAATACCGGTGGCTGTCCGTAGTTGAGCCGGAAATCGAGCAGCGCTCCGACCACGACGATGAGGTCCGCCTCGCCGAGGGCAGGTCCGCGCGCGCGAGGAAAGAACAGGGGATGGCCGGGCGGCAGCATCCCGCGGGCCATGCCGTTGACCGACAGCGGCAGGTGGGCCGCCTCGACCAGGGCCTTGAGCTCGGCCTCGGCGTGCGCCCACCACACGGTGCCGCCGGCGATCACCGCGGGCCGCTCGGCTTCGCGGATCAACCGGGCCGCGCGCTCAATGAGGTCAGGGTCTGGTGACTGTCCGAGGTCCGGGGTGAGGTGCTCGGTGGCTTCCGGCACGTCGGCGGCCCCAAAGAAGACGTCGAGAGGAACGTCCATAAAGGTCGGGCCGGTGCGCCGGCTCAAAGCCGTTCGCATGCACTCCGCGGCGAGCCCGTAAGCCTCTTCCGGCGACTCCAGCGTGACGGCTTTCCTGGTCAGGCTCCGCACGACCTCGACATGGTCCATCTCCTGAAGCGAGCCCATGCCCCAGCGAGCGGCTGGCGCCCGGCCGCCGATCACGAAAATCGGGCTGTCGCCCGACTTTGCCTGGGCGAGTGCCGTGGCCGCGTTCGTCACTCCGGGACCGGCGGTCACGGCGGCGACGCCGACCTCTCGGGTCACCTTCGCCCAACCCTCGGCCGCGAACGCCGCGGACTGCTCGTGACGCACGTCGATGATCCGGATGCCGTGCTCGGTCGCGCCCATGAGGATGGGCCAGATGTGGCCTCCGTTGAGGGTGAAGAGATGACTGACGCCGGCGCGCTCGAGCGCGAGGGCGACGAGCTCGCCGGTGTTGGCGGAGTCCATCTAGTACGCGGTTGCGAACGGCATCACTGGGGTGTTGAATGCGGCTTCCGGCGCCCCCTCGCGGGCGATCACGATCACTCCGCCTGGCGCCTTCATCGCCTTCCCCAGTAGTGCCACCGCCCCGCGGGCGACAGCGGCGGCGTCCATCCCATGCTCGAGCTTGACCACCATCAGCCGGGCCAGCGCCAGCCGGAGGAAGGCCTCTCCCTTTCCCGTGCCGCAGACAGCGCCGAATCGATCGTCGGCGTAGAACCCGGCGCCGGGGACCGGCGAGTCACCGATCCGGCCCGGCAGCTTGCCGTTGATGCCTCCCGTGGAAACGGCCACGGCAAGGCGTCCTTCCGAGTCGCGAGCCACCGCGCCCACAGTGTCGGCGCCGTGCAGCAGCTCCTGCCGCTTGCGATCGGTGATGAAGATCGCCGGGTCGCACATCTCGACCTTGTGCTCGCGCGCGAAGCGTGAGGCTCCGTCGCCGGCGAGAAGGACGTGCCGGCCATCCCGCATGACCTCAAAGGCGAGATCGATGGGATGGCGCACGTCCTTGAGCCCGGCGACCCCGCCCGCCCGCAACTCGGCCCCTTCCATCAAGCCTGCGTCCAGCTCCACGACGCCGTCAAGGTTGAGGCAAGCGCCGATCCCGGCGTTGAGGAGCGGCTCGTCTTCCATCAGCCGGACGGCGGCCAGGACAGCGGCCAGCGCTCCGCCGCCGATCTCGGACCAACCGGCGTCGCGCGCTCGCCCGACGGCCGCCTGCCGCAGGGCGTGCTCCCCTTGGGGGACCGGCCCGGCTCCGCCGTGAACGATGAGCGCCGGCCGGGCCGAGGCTATTGCGCCTGGGCCTGAGACCAGCCTTCGCGGCGCTCGAGCATGCGGCGCTCGGCGATCCGCCGGTCGAATGGAAAGACGCCGCGGCGGCCAGCGGTCGCGCGCACCGGGTCGCGCCTTTCCGCGTACCTCCGTTCCACCCAGGCACGCCTGTCTCCGTTGCGGCGTTCGGGGCCGCGCGGCAGCATCAATTCGCTCACAACCACCACTCCTTCCTGCACGACTACCACTCCTTCCACTACGACTGACAACGGAGCCTAACTATCGCACGCGTTGATCGAGCGCGTTCAACTTATCGTCGATTCTTCGCTCCGACTTTCGCCTCTCCAACTCGTCGCCCGACCCCAGGTCGACGAAGCGGGCGTAGCGAGCCAGCCGGGGATGTATCTCCGCGACCCGCCGGAACATTTCCTGCGCCACCCAGCGGTAGTCGGGGTGGCCCTGGGGAGTCGTCCTGAGCTCGCACAGGTGATAGACCTCGCGCAGGTTCGCCCGGAAGTACCAGCGGACGCGGAAGGCGAGGGGGACGACGTACTGGGCCAGCGCCGGGCCGGCGTCGCGCTCCAGCCTCGCATGCACACCGGCAGCCGCCTCGACGGCGGCGAAAAAGCGGTCTGCCATGCCGAGCTCGACCAGGCCGGGCGGCACGTCGAAGCCGAGCGCCGTACCCAGCAGCTGACGATCCTGGGTGAGCATGCGGTGGCGGTGCAGGTCGCGATAGGCGCCGAAGTTGGCGACGATCTCGAATGTGTACTCGGCGTGCTCCAGCGCGCGCGGAGCACGCTGGCGGCGGTTGGCGCGATCGCCCAGCAGGGCCTCCAGGACCTCCGCCGGGTCGCCGCCCTGCTCCTCGAGGCTCATATCGGAGTGCGGAAACAGCGCGGCGGCCGCCACCTTTCGCTCCGCGTCTGGGTCGTGCTCTAGGAGTCTCACGCTCGGCCCGGGCGCCGGTTCGAGGGCGCCCTCCCGACGGGCCAGGGCCGTCACCTTGACACGAGTACCGGCCATGCGCTCGGCCGTCGGGCGGCCGTACCGCTCGTCGAGCGCTCTCTTGACGAAAGCCGGGATGACGAGGTCGAGCTCCCGATGCAGGTCAGAGGCAAGCTGCCGGCACTCCGGCAGCTCGTGCGCCGCCATCTTCGTGATCAGGTATTCGAAAGCCCGGCCGTTGCCGAAGAGGCCGAGATTGGTCAGCGCCCCCGCGGGAAGCAATCCGCGAAGCAGGTCGAGCGCCTTCGCCCTGGTCGCCGACTTCCACGCCCGGTCGGTCTCGCCCGCCTCGAATGGAAAGCGCGCCCGGATCGCCTCCGTGACCGGTTCGACCATCCCGCTGTACGCGGCAAACAGCGCGTCCGCCGCGGGCTCGTACTCGGGGTGGGCGAGCTCGGGGCCGCGATAGAACAGATACCGGCCGTCGGAGCCAGGGCGGTCGAAACGGACGTAGCGCGTCGACTTCTCCAGCGGTGAGATGCCGATCCGGCTGTCCTCCAGCGCCTTGGCCGCAAGCGTGGAAGTTCGCTCGACGGCGACGTGCGCGCCGGCGAGCTCCGCGACGGAGTCGTCTCCGTAACCCACCAGGACCCGTTCGTAGAACTCTTCGGCTTTGCGCACCGCGACCATGTCGTCGCTCCCGGATGGATTCCCGGCGAGCGCGGCAAACCCGGAATCCGGCTCGTTGATGAACTCCTCCAGCAGCACGCGCCGCAAGCTCTTCTCGGTCCGCGAGTAGCGCGAGAACAGAGCGCCTTTCACCACCTCAGGCAGGTTGCGCAGAGCGAAGACCGGCCGGTCCAGGTTCGTGAAGTAGCGCGCCAGCACTGCCTGTTCGGCGCTGGTGAACTCGGTCGGTGGCACGTCCGTATGGTAGCCGTGACCCCAGATCTTGGGGCCCCAAAACTCCGAGCCCCACTATGTGGGCGGTGCGGTGGCGAGTTGTCCCCTTTTTGTCCCCAACCCTGTTAAGAACTACTTACGAATCGGCGACGGTCCGAGGGCGGTCGATGGAACCGGTAGCCTCGATCTGGTCATGGATTGGGCCGCGAGGTGGAAGGAAATCGTGAACGAGCGGGCGGGCGACGCCGGCCCGCACGCGGACCCGGGCTACTGGGACCGGCGGTCGGCCAGTTTCGCTCGATCCACCCAGGCGCGGGCCGACGAGTTTCTGAAAGTCGTCGAACCGTTCCTTTCGCCACGCAAGACGCTCATCGACGCGGGCGCGGGGGCGGGTCGTCACGCCGTCCCGCTCTCGGAGCGGCTCGAGTGGGTCACCGCCGTCGAGCCGTCTGAGGGCATGCGGTCGAAGATCCCGCCGCGGGACAACATGACTATCGTCGCGAGCACCTGGGAGGACGCTGCGGTCGCGCCCGCGGACCTGGTGATCTGCTCGCATGTCCTGTACGGCGTCACCGACCCCGAACCGTTCATCTCCAAGCTCGATCGCTGCGCGCGCGAGCGAGTCTTCATCATGCTGCGCGAGAGCGACCTGCCACATCCGGCAGCCGCAATCCGCGCCCGGCTCCTTGCCGGGCGCGTGCATGGCGCACATCCAGGAAGCACGGCCCCTCGCATGCCTCGCTTCAGCGACCTCTTCATGCTCCTGATGCAGATGGGCATCGCGCCGGATGTGCGGTTCCTCAGCTACCCGAGCCAGACTCGGTACGCAGACTTCGATGAGGCACTGGTGGACGCGCGTGGGTTGGTGGGAGACGCGTGGGACGAGTCGACGGGTCGCTCGATGCTCGAAGAGCTCTTGACCCGCGACGGTGAGGACCTGGTTTTCGACGGCGGATCGGTTCTATCGGGAGTGGCGCATTGGCAACCTCGAGCAAAGACCTGACCCTGCGGCCCATGAGGGCCGCGGACCGCGAGCGCGTCATGGAGATCTGTCGCGACGTTTGGGACGGGCACGATTATTTGCCGCGGGTCTTCGACGACTGGCTTGGCGACGCCGGCGCCGCTTTCCAGGCGGCGGAGGTGGACGGGGTGGTCGTGGGCGTGCAGCGCCTTCGCCCTTTTGCCCAGGGCCTCATCTGGTACGAAGGACTGCGCGTGGCGAGCACTCACCGCCGGCTGGGGCTCGCGCGCGCCATGCTCGCCTCCGCAATCGCGGAAGCGAAGGAACAGGGGTTCCGAGAGATGCGGCTCGCCACCGGAAATCCCGATGCGGTTCGCATGTTCGAGTCGATGGGGTTCCGCCGGCTGGTCGACGCGCGATGGTGGCGTGGAGCTCGTGTCGAGGGGGGCGAGCCCGCTCATATGCCCGATCCGTCTGAGGCGCGGAAGCTGTGGCCGGCCACCGAAAAGACTCCCGGCATCGAGCTTTACAACGGCGTGATCCCCGACTTCAACGGCGCCCGCAACATGGACGCGGCCGAGCTGGAGCGGCTTGCGAGCATCGGCATGCTGAGGGTCGGCCCGGGCGGCCGGGCGCTCGCTGCGCTGCGGGAGCCGTGGGGCAACAACCTCGCGGTCGCCTTCGTCGCCGGCCGGGGCGGTGCTCTGCGAGAGCTGCTGATGGCGCTGCGCTTCGAGGCTGACGCGGACGGGCTCGACCACGTCACGCTGACGCTGCCACGCGACCACCCGGCCGCCGATGACATGACCGCTTCCGGATACGATCTCGCGAATGACGAGGACAGCAGCTACATCTATGGATTGCTCCTCTAGTTGACGCGCCGGTACGTCGTCATCGGCAACGGCATCGCCGGCCAGACGTGCGCCGAGGAGCTGCGCAAGGCAGACACCGAAGCGTCGGTCGTGATGATCGCGGCCGAGCGCCATCCCCTGTACAACCGCGTGGCGCTGCCTCGCTACCTGCGCGGCCAGGTGCGCCGCGAGAAGGTGCTGATGCGCACGGTTGAGGACTACGCGAGGCAGAACCTGGAGATCCATTTCGAGACCTGGGCCACGGAGATCGATGCTCGCGGCAAGGTCGTGCACACCAACCGCGGCCAGGAGTTTCCCTACGACGCGCTGCTCATCGCGACCGGCGGCCGTCCGAAGCCACCGCCCTGGCCCGGCTCCGACGAGGTTTCCGCGTGTCTGGGCTTTCAGACCCTCGACGACACCGATGCGATCCTAGAGAAGGCGGACGCGTGCGAGCGCGTGCTCGTTATGGGCGGCAGCTTCATCGGTTATGAGCTCGCCGAAGGCGTGAGCTTTCGCAAGAAGTCGAAGTTGACCTGGATCATGCGCGGTCCATGGTTCCTTCGCTACGTGCTGGACGAGGAAGGCGGCCGGCTGTGCCGGCAGCTCGGCGAGGCCCAGGACGTTCAGTTTCTGGTTTCGGACGAGGTCGAGAGGTTCGGCCGCACCAACGGCCGGTTCACGGCACGGACGGTCAATGGCCATACGGTCGACTTCGACCTGCTGACCTATGGCGTCGGTCTCGACTACTACACCGAACCCACACGCGACACCGGGATCGAGCTGAACAAAGGCATCGTCACCGACTCGAAGCTGCGCACGTCGGCGCCCGATGTCTATGCCGCGGGAGACATCGCCGTCTTCTACGACCTCATGGTCGAGCGGCACAACCAGATGGGCACGTGGGACAACGCGGAAGCCCACGGGAAGGTGGCGGCGCGCAACATGGCCGGAGCATCGGAGGATTTCTTCGACGTCCCAACCTACACGACGACGATGTTCGGGTCGACGCTGGCTGTGATGGGTGTGACGCCTGACGTGCAGCCCGACCTCGAGTCGGTCCGGACGTTCAGCTTCGAGGAGAAGTTCTATCGCAAGCTCTTCTTCAAGGACGACCGCCTGGTCGGCGCAATCATGATCGGCCCCCCCAAAGGCCGGAAAAAGCTGATCGAAATCATGCGATCAAGACAGGTGATAGAGCGACCAAAAGAAGAGCTCCTGGACCCGACAAACCTGAAGTAGTAGAAGTCCCCTCTCCCCCTCGGGGAGAGGCCAGGGTGAGGGGCCTGAGCCCGCAACCGGTAGCGCAGAACTGAGCCCTCCGCTGGGTCGTATGATTTGCCTTGAAGGAATGACTTTCGCCTACAGCGAATCCGCCCGGCTCGTCAGAAGCACCCTCGGCGCCGTGCTCCGGCAGCGTCGCGAGGCCGCCCGCCGCACCCTCACCGAGGTCGCCGGAGAAGCCGGACTGTCACCGGCGCACCTGTCCGAGGTCGAACGGGGCCGCAAGGAGGTCTCGACCGAACGGCTGCTGGCGGTGGCTCACGCGCTCGGGGCCCGGCCGGCCGACATCTACGCCGACCTCGCGCGCCTCCTGGGCGCCGCTCCCGAACAGCGAAGCTGGCCGGAGGATCCGCCCGTGAAGCTCCGCCTCGCCACCGCCTCGCTGCCGCTGGAGGCGCTGCGTAGCGTCGCCGACTTCAGCGCCTACCTGGCGATGGCCAACCCACCGCCCAGACCGAAACCACGTATCGGATTCAACCCCACGAACTCGGAGGCTTCGCCGTGAGTTCGCGGGGACCCCTGAATGAACCAAGGAGATAACCCATGGTGCCCACAGTGATCACCAACGACGGCCGCGGCGAGCGCGCGTACGACATCTACTCGCGCCTGCTCAAGGACGGGATCATCTTCCTGCGCGGCGTGATCGACGACGACCTCGCCAGCACGGTGACCGCGCAGCTGCTGTTCCTCGAGAGCGAGGCGCCCGACCGCGACATCCAGCTCTACATCAACAGCCCGGGCGGCTCGCTCACCGCGGCGCTGTCCGTGTACGACGCCATGCAGTACGTGAGCCCGAAGGTCGCGACCATGTGCACCGGGCTCGCCGCGAGCGGCGCCTCGATCCTGCTCGCGGGAGGGGATCCCGGCATGCGCATGTCGCTGCCGCACGCGCAGATCCTCATCCACCAGCCGTTCACCCAGGGCATCCAGGGCCAGGCGTCCGACATCCAGCTGCACGCGCAGGAGATTCTTCGCCAGCGCGAGGCGATGGCACGCATCTACACGAAGCACACCGGCCGGCCGCTGGAGGACGTCGAGCGGGCGATGGAACGCGACTTCTTCATGAACCCGAAGGAAGCCAAGGAATGGGGCCTGATCGACCTGATCGTGGACAAGAGCCCCCACGCAGCGAAAGTCGCCGTTTAGATATGAGCGGAAACCTCGCGGTTTCCGCTCATCGGCAGTTTGGCGAGGCCAACGTGCCTGCTCACTTTCCCCTAAGGAGGAGATTGTTCAAGAGTGCTGGCGCACACGCAAGGTCAGCGACGCGGAGGCATCGGTGACGGCCGGAGTGAATCCGGCCTACAGCGCAGCGTTGGGTAACGAATAGCCTTGAACGTGATCGTCCTAGGTGGCACCCGGTTCATTGGGCGGGCCATCGTGGAGGAGCTCGCCGGCGCCGACCATCAGCTGCTGATCGTGCATCGTGGCAATCTCGAGCCGGACGATATGCCTCCGGTGACGCACCTGCACGCCGAGAGGCAGGACCTGGCCGCGCACCGCGAAGAGCTGGCGGCTTTCCAGCCCGACGCGGCCATCGACTGCCGTGCGCTGACGCGCGAAGACTCGGAAATCGCCATTCGCGCGCTGCCCGACGGGATCCGCCTCGTCGTGATCTCGAGCATCGATGTATATCGGGCGTTCGGCGCGCTGAACGATGACCGCGAGACCGACCCGGTTCCACTGGACGAGAGCTCGCCAGTTCGGCCGACCCGCTATCCATACCGGGGCAAGGCTCCTGGCCTGGACGATTACGACAAGCTCGACGTGGAAGACGTCTACCTGGCTCGAGGCGCGACCTCGGTGCGGCTTCCCATGGTTTACGGCCCGCACGATTATCAACTGCGGGAAGAGTTCATCCTTCGCCGCCTGCGCGCAGGCCGCGACCGGATTCCATTTGGCTCAGGCTCGTGGCTCGCCTGCCGCGGTTACGTCAAGGACATCGCTCATGGGGTGCACCTCGTGCTGAAAACTCCAGACGCGGCTGGACAAGTCTTCAATCTCTGCGAGGACCGTACCTACTCGATGCGCATGTGGTCGCGGATGATCCTTGACTCCGCCGGCTCCAGTGCTGAGCTCGTGCCAGTGGCCGAGGAGCTGCTCCCCGAGGACCTCAAGCCGACCGGAACGATGTCGCAGCACATCGCGTGCAGCGCCCAAAAGGCCCGGTCGGTGCTCGGCTGGACGACCTCGGACCCGGCGGAGTCCTTGCAAACCACAGTCAGCTGGCACCTCGCCAATCCACCGCCGAATCCCGACCTCGATTTCAGCGCTGACAATCTAGCCCTGGGAACTGTCTAAGCTTCGTCGCAATGACCCGCCGTTTCCAGCCGTTCGATCCCTTCGAGCGTGGCGGCCCTTTCGAGGGCGCCAGGGAGATACGGATTCCGCGTCCTCCGCGACGGTTCTGGTTTGGCGCGGCACTGTTCGGCCTCGCCTTCCTGATCTTCATCCTCGCGAGCCCGATCATCTGGTTCTTCACCGAGCTGCAGTGGTACGACGCGCTCGGCTTCCGCGACGTCTTTACGACGCGCCTCGTGCTGCAGACGGTGCTCTTCGTCGGGAGCCTTGCACTGGCGTTCATCTACCTCGCGGCCAATGTGATCATCGCGCTGCGCATCCGGTCCGGCCCTGGCCTGCGCGCGGTCGGGATCCGGCGCTCGTCCCTCCGTAGCGCCGTGGGGCTGATCGGCCTCATCGGCGCCGCCCTGATCGCGCTGATCCTATCGGGCGGAGCCGGCACCCAGTGGCAGACCCTCGCCCTGTTTCAGCACGCGTCGCCGACTGGCATCACCGACCCGGTGCTCGGCCAGGACGTCTCCTTCTACCTGCTGACACTGCCCTTCCTTCACTCGATAGTCAACTGGGCCCTGGGACTCGCCTTCATGGCCGTGCTGCTGGCCGGCGGACTGTACGCATGGCGAGGTGACACATTCGACCTCAACCTCAGCCCCCGCGCGATCGCTCACCTCTCGATCCTCCTTGGAGTCTTTGCCCTGAGCCTCGCGGCGTGGAGCTGGCTCGGCCGGTACGACCTGCTTTACGCGCACAACACCAGCGTCGTGTGGGGGGCCGCTTACACAGACGTGAACGCCCGCCTTCCCTTCTATTCGTTCCAGGCCGGCGCGGGCATTGTGCTCGCCGGTGCGCTGATCGTGAACGCATGGCTCAGGCGGTTATGGCTGCCGATCGCGGCGACCGGGATCTGGGTCGCCATGCTGTTGATCGGACAGGTCTATCCCGGGATCGTGCAGAGCTTCTTCGTAACGCCGAGCGCCCAGTCGTACGAACTTCCGTACATCGTGCGAGAGATCGCGGGCACCCGCGCGGCCTACGGGCTTTCCAACGTGACCGTGAGCAACTTCACCGGTGACCAGCCTTTGACGCTGTCGGAGGTCCAGAACGACCAGGTCACGGTCAACAACCTCAGGCTCTGGGATTACGCACCGCTCAAGGCGACTTACGACCAGCTGCAGACCATCCGCACCTACTACACCTTCAACGACATCGACATCGACCGCTACACGATCGCGGGCCAGTACCAGCAGCTCGAGATCAGCGCCCGAGAGTTCGACTTCACCAAGCTTCCGCCCTCCGCCCAGCAGTGGGTGAACCAGCACCTGGTGTACACGCATGGTTACGGTGTGGCGGGCAGCCCCGTCAACGCCGTGGTGGGTGAAGGCTTGCCGAGCTACGTCGTCGGCGACGTGCCCCCAACTGGACCGCTGAAGGTGACCCAGCCCGCAATCTACTTCGGTGAGATCACCAACGACTACGCGCTCGCAAATTCAAAGACGCCAGAGTTTGACTACCCGCAGATCCCCAAGGACGTCTACACCTCCTATACCGGCACGCACGGGGTGCCGATGACCGAGCTCAACAAGACGCTGTGGTCGCTCAAGCTCGGCGATTTCAACCTACTCGTCTCGAGCCAGGTCACGAACCAGACCCAGATGCTGTACCGGCGCAACATCGTTGCGCGTGCCCAGGAGCTCGCTCCGTTCCTGAGCTTTGACAGCGATCCCTACGTGGTCATCGTCGACGGGCGCACCTACTGGATCCTGGACGCCTACACGACAGGGTCCACCTATCCCTACTCACAGACCATGACCTTCCAGCAGAACGGCTCTAACCCCGCCGACATCAACTACGTGCGCAACTCGGTCAAGGTGGTCATCGACGCATACGAGGGCACCGTCGACTTTTACATAATCGACCCCAAGGACCCGATCATCAAGGCCTACCAGGCCACGTTCCCATCGATGTTCAAGCCCATCGATGCTATGCCTGCCGGGCTGCGCGCCCACCTACGCGTGCCCATCGACCTGTTCGACACGCAGGTCCAGATCTACGCCACGTACCACATCACCGATCCCAACGTCTTCTTCTCGCGTGAGGACGTATGGGACATTCCGACCGCCCAGACCTCACCAGGAAGCGCGCTCACGCCGGTCCAGCCGTACTACGTCCTCTTCCGCCTGCCGGGCGAGCAGAACCCTGAGTTCCTGCTGATCATGCCGTTCACGCCCCGGGGCAAGCAGAACATGGTCTCCTGGGTGGCGGCACGCAACGACGGAGCGAACTACGGCCAGTACGTGTCCTACATCCTGCCCAAGGACAAGGTCATCTATGGACCTCAGCAGGTGGCCAGCCGCATCAACCAGGACACCACGATCTCGAGCGACTTCACCCTCTTTCACCAGGCCGGATCGCAGGTCGTGCAGGGGAACCTCCTGGTCGTCCCGATCGGAAACTCTTTTCTGTATTTCGAGCCGATCTACCTCCAGGCCACTTCGGCGTCAGGTCTCCCGGAGCTGAAGAAGGTCATCCTCGCCGACTCCGCAAATGTGGTCTACACCGACACGCTGCAGGAGGCGATCGACAAGCTGGTCGGCACATCGACCGCGCCTCCGCCGACGACCACCACACCGCCTCCGACCACGCTCACAGCCGCCCAGATCGCACAGGTCGAATCGCTGGTGACCCAGGCCAACCAGCACTACGCCGCGGCATATGCCGCCCTCAAGGCGGGCGACCTGACGACCTTCGCCAACGAGATGGCGACGGTCGGTCAGCTGTTACAGCAGCTTCAGCTGATCACGGGCACAGTCCCGGGGACGGTGACGGGGACCACGCCGTCGCCATCGCCCACGCCGCGCGCGTCGGGCAGCCCGACCCCCTAGCAGTTCCCCCCTCCCTCGCGAGGGGCAGGGTCGGGGTGGGGGGCGGCTTCCTCAGCCAACAAGCAGCGGGACGAACAACACAGGGAACAAAGAGCGATAGCCGACCTCTCCGCCGTGCTTCTCATATAGGCGGAGGTCCTGCGGCTGGTCGGGTGACACCGCGACGGGAATCGCCATGCGGCCCCCTTCCGCGAGCTGCTCGATCAAAGCGGGCGGTACCTGGCCCGCGGCGGCGGCAACAAGGATGACGTCGTAAGGAGCCTCGGCCGGCCACCCCAGGCTCCCATCGGCGACAGCGACCTCCACGTTGCTGAAGCCAAGCCGCCTCAGCGTCGCCGAAGCGTGCTCAGCAAGGGCCGGCTCGCGCTCCAGGGTGATCACCTTGCGGCACAAGCGGCTCAACACCGCCGCCTGGTAGCCAGAACCCGCACCCACCTCGAGCGCGAGGTCGTCGGGCTTGGGGCCCAGGGCCTGCGTCATCAGCGCTACCACCAGCGGCTGCGAGATGGTCTGGCCGCACTCGATCCCGAGCGCGCGGTCCTCGTAGGCATGACGCCGCGATCTCGCAGGTACGAATTCGTCGCGAGGGATCTCTGACATCGCTCGCAGCACGCGCTCATCCGTCACGCCATGAGGCAGGAGCTGATCGGCCACCATCCTCTGCGCGGGTGTGCTCATCGGGCAATCCTCAACTCGGAGAGTACAATCCGCACCGACTCATTGGCGTCGTCCGTCCCGCCCTCCGTCCCGCAACAGTGGCGCCGCCCCGTAAGGCAGCGCTCGCGCCTGGTCAGACGCACAGGCCCCGCTCACGCACGCGTCGAGTTCGCGCATCCCTCCGAGCAGGAGTTCGCGCGCTTCCTCGACTACTACCGAATTCGCTGGGTATACGAACCCATGTCTTTTCCGATCGGCTGGGAAGGCACGCGGGTGTCGGAGATGTTCACGCCCGACTTTTATCTCCCAGAGCACGACCTGTACATCGAGCTGACGACCATGAAGCAATCGCTGGTCACTCCGAAGAATCGCAAGGTGAGGCTGCTCCGAGAGCTGTACCCCGAGCTCAACGTGCGGCTGCTGTATCGAAAGGATTACCAGCAGCTCCTGGCGAAGGCCGGCTATGGCGCGGTCGAGGTGCAGAACCTGCGCAAGCAGGACATCGGCGAGATCGTCATCTCGCCGGTCGAGCTCGAGACCCGCGTCAAAGCTCTCGCGCGCAAGATCTCGCGCGACTATCGTGGCCAGTCGCTGGTCGTCGTCGGAGTGCTCAAGGGCGTCACATTCTTCCTTGCGGACCTGGCTCGCGGAATCAAAGTGCCTTTTGTCCTCGACTACCTCGACCTTCGCCGCTATGCCGGCGCGCAGCCGCACGACCGCGTCCGTGTCGCGCGTGACATCGACTATCCGATCGCAGGGCGCCACGTCCTCCTGGTCGAGGACATCGTGAATACCGGGCTCACCCTGGACTACGTCTTCTCAGAGCTTCGCTCACGCGAACCTGCGTCGATCGAGGTCGTGACGCTGCTTGATAGACCTCTGCGCCGGCTGGTGAAGGTCCCGATCCGCTACGTCGGTTTTCAGATACCCAACGACTACGTTGTCGGCTACGGGCTCGACTACCGGGAGCTGTATCGCAACCTGCCGTTCATCTGCACGCTGCGCTCGAGCGTCCTCGAGCTCACCACCCCCGGCAGCCCCATCCAGCCCGAGACCCACAAGTAACCACCGCGGCTCGGCTACAGCTTCTCCTGGCCTGGATGGCCCGCCAGGACTTCCAGGTGCTCGTCCAGTCCGGGCTGCTGAGCCAGGTCGAGCAAATCGTGGTCGAGGGCCACCGGAGCGTCTACGAATCGGAAGGGCGGGCGTGGTCCCGCCCGATCGCGTACAAGTGGTTGCGCTACGAGGACCCGGCGCCCGTGGCCCGCCTTGCGGACGGCGTGAAGCGGCTGCGGCGAAGGGCTGTGCAGTTCGACGCCGGCGCTGTGGAGAAAGCCTGCACTGAAGCGTCGAAATTGGGCTTTTTGAATTGAAAGAGGGCTGTGCAGGGGCTGTGGAAAACACATGACCCAAGCGACCTTCCTGTTTACCCTGAAGTGCCCTATGCGTTTTTCGGTTTCCATCCCGGGTTGCCCCGGACCTTCCACCTACTCGACGTTCGGTATCCTCAGGTTTACCGTACTCAGCCACTTGGGGCGTCGCGAAAGTTAACAGGCGGTTATGAGCACGTCAACCGCAAAAAAAATCGGGCTGCCAGGCAAACCTTTGTGGGCTTGACAGTGCTCGCGATGACGATTAGTGGCGGCTCCTAGAATGGGTCGCATCGTCATCACAAAGGAGACCTGAACACATGCGCGAAGCCGTGATCGTCGAGGCAGTCCGCACACCACTCGCTCGGCGAAACGGAAAGCTCAAGGAGCTGCACCCCGTCGTACTTGGCTCGCTCGTGCTCAAAGAAATCGTGAGGAGAGCAGGCATCGCACCGGAGCAGGTTGACGACGTCGTGTTCGGCTGCGTGACGCAAGTCGGCGAGCAGAGCCTGAACATCGGGCGCAACGCGTGGCTCACCGCCGGCTTTCCCTTCACCACTCCCGCGACGACAGTTGACCGCCAGTGCGGCTCGAGCCAGCAGGCGATTCACTTCGCGGCCAACCTCATCCAGTCAGGCGTGTGCGACATCACCATCGCCGGCGGCGTCGAATCGATGACGCGCGTGCCGATGGGGTCGAACGCCGTGTCTCCGGGTACTCCGTTTCCGCCGGAGCTGATGGAGCTCTACGACCTCGTCCCGCAAGGCGTCTCCGCGGAGCTCATCGCGCGAAAGTACGGCATCTCCCGCCGGCAGATGGACGAGTTCGCCGTACGAAGTCATCAGCTGGCGCACGAAGCGACGGAGCAAGGTCGCTTCAAATCTCAGCTGCTCCCGGTCGATGTGTCGCTCGATGGCAACGGACACCACGAACTTTTCAGCATTGACGAGGGCATTCGGGCAAATGCGAACTACGAGGCGACCGCTGCGCTGAAGCCCGCATTCAACCCTGACCACTCGATCACCGCCGCCAACTCAAGCCAGATCTCGGACGGTGCGGCGGCGGTGCTGCTCATGTCGCTCGAGAAGGCAAAGGAGCTTGGCCTCAAGCCACGGGCCCGCATCAGGGCACAGGCCGTGGTCGGCACCGACCCGGTGCTGATGCTCGAAGGTCCCATCCCGGGGACGGCGGCCGTGCTCAAGCGCGCCGGGCTCGACCTCAAGAGCATCGACCTCTTCGAGGTCAACGAAGCATTCGCCTCGGTCGTCCTCGCATGGCAGAAGGAGACCGGCGCCGACATGGACAAGACCAACGTCAACGGCGGCGCGATCGCCGTCGGGCATCCTCTCGGCGCATCCGGCGCGATCCTCATGACTCGGCTCCTCCACGAGCTCGAGCGCCGCGACCTGCGCTATGGGCTCGAGACGATGTGCTGCGGCGGCGGGCTCGGGACCGCGACGATCATCGACCGCGAGATCGAATGAAGCACACCGAGCAGGCGAAGACTTTCAAACCACTTCACAGCATCCGGCCTCACAGGCTGGCCGCGGGCATCACCGCACGCGCGGTTGAAGGCGAGCGGCTCAGCATGGCGGTCGTCGACCTCGATCCAAATGCGGTCTTGCCTGAGCACCACCACGACAACGAGCAGCTCGGCTTCGTCATCGCGGGCAGCATCACTATGCGGATTGGCACCGAGAAGCGCGTCCTCTACCCCGGCGACACGTACGCCATTCCGAGCCACGTCCCGCACGACGCAGCCACGGGACCGGACGGCGCCACCGTGGTGGACGTCTTCGCGCCGGTGCGCGAGGACTGGAAGAAGCTGGACCGGCTGGACCGGACGACCCCGCGCTGGCCCTAGCTCCTGACGGCCTTGGGGAGCGGCCGCGACAGGTCCGGCGAGTCCCAGCAGAATCGCAGCGGGCGTTCCTGCCAGTCGCCTGAGTTGTAGATCCCGATTCGCGGCGTCGTCACGACGCGGCGCTTACGAGCTCCGTCGTCCAGCACATAGAGCTGGGGCGGCGCGAGCGCCACTCCGTTGAGCGCCCGGTCGATGTCGAGGGCGCGGCAGACGAGACCTGGCCCGCCGCACCGCCCGACGCCTGGGCCCGGCTCGAGCGCGCGCACCAGCACGGCCTGCGGCACGCCGACCGGTCGCGTCACGAAGTTCAGGCAGTGGTGCATGCCGTAGGTGAAGTAAACGTACGCATGGCCCGGCGGCCCGTACATGACCTCGTTTCGTGGACTGCGCCGCCCACCTGACGAATGCGAAGCAAGGTCCTCGGGGCCCATGTAGGCTTCGACCTCCACGAGGCGGCCCCAGATGCGGCGGCCGTCGACCTCACGGACGAGCACCTTGCCCAGCAGGTCGCGCGCAACGGCGACAGTCTCCCGGTCGAAGAAGCCGGCCTCGAGGACCTTGCCCGACGGTACCCCGTCCGGGACCGCGCCGTCACTCATGGGCCCTGGCGGCCGGGTTCATCCCGCCCGCAACTCCACACTCTTGAAAGCCTCGCTGCGCCGATTGGAGTAAATACTTCGAAAATCCAATCCTTGGGGGAAAGTGAGCAGCGCCGCGCAGCGGCGCGAGGGGCGAAAACCGCCGAGGTTTTCGCTCATATTTCAGACGCTGGCCTCGCCAAGCCTCTTGCGTCCCGCCTGCCGCCGGCGCTTGTCCACGTACAGGGCCTTGTCCGCCATCTGGTACATGGCCTGCCAGTCCATTCCCGGACGCCAGGCCGTGATCCCGACGCTGAACTCGACCGGCACCGGCACCTTTTCCGCGCGGTTCAGCTCATCAAGGGCCTGGCGGACCCGGACGCCCACCTCTCGCGCGTCGCGCTCGTCAGCTTCCGGCATTGCGACGCCGAACTCATCGCCGCCCAGACGCCCACAGGTATCAGACGCCCGCACCGCCCGCTGAAGCTCCTGGGCGAGCATCCGGATCGCCTCATCGCCCACGTGGTGACCGAGCGTGTCGTTGATCTGTTTGAGATTGTCGAGGTCGAGCATCATCAGGGCGAGTCTCCGGGCGTGCCTCGACGCGGCGGCAACGGCGCGGTCGATCGCCCGTTCGAACTCGGGCCGGTTGGCCAGGCCGGTCAGGTAGTCGGTCCGGGCCTCGCGCGTGTGCTGCCGGGCCCGGTCGAGCGCGACCGCGATCTGGTCGGCCACCGCGGCGACGAACTCGAGGTCGCTCGACTCAAACGTCCTGGGCAGCCGCGTCGCCACGGTCATGGCTCCCAGGAGGACGCCCTTCGTCCGCAGCTCGGCGCGAATTGCGCTCCACTCGCCGGCGATCCGGTCAACCCGGGATTCGGCCGGCCCGGACGAGACCTCGACCACCCTGACGAGCCCAGAGCGACCGGATTCGGAGAATTCCTCCTCTTCGCCCGGCTGCAGGCCAATCGTCTTGGCGAGCTTGAGCCGGGCGGCGTCGCGCACCCACACCGCGCCCGCCTGGAGGCCGAGCACCTTGAGGGTTTCCCGCAGGCCGACCTCCGCGATCTCGGTCACGTCCAGGGACCGCCCCAGGGCACTGGCGATGTGGTAGAGCCCGTGGAGCTCGGTCTGGCGGGCACGGTGCCGGGTCTCGGTGTAATCGAGGTAGCCACGGATGAAGCTCGAGTTGAGGTGCTCGATCACGTCCCCAAGCCGGCTCTGGGCCAGGAGCAGCACCTCGTCCGCGTATTCGCTGCCCCCGAGCTCATCGGTGACGCGCGAGAGGACCGACCTCCGGAACACCGCCAGGCCCTCCATCAGGGACTCGAGCGGCACCCCTTTCTCGGCGTACCGCCTGGAGGCCTCTCGGGCAACTGTGTAGTACTCGTGCCAGGGCACCTTGGAGTCGGGGCGGAGGGAGCGGAACAGGATCTCCAGGAAGGCAACTGAAGTCTTGACCAGCTCGTCGACCGTGCCGTCTTTGTGGTCCTTCAACAGGTCGGGCTCGATCGCCCGGACCGACTCGGCCGCGACCAGCCCGCTCTGGGCCACGTTGTCCGACAGGCGGTCGGCAAGCTCGCTCAGCAGGTCGCCCGCCCGCTCAGTCATATCGGCGCACTATAGAGTGACGTGAGCGCCAGCGCCTACCTGCGCGGCACTCTAATCAAATACATAAGAGGCAATGATGGCTACAGTCACCCGGGGTTCGTTGGAAAAGCTCGAGGAGCTGCTTGGGGCGGACGCCCAGGACCTGCTCGAGCACAAGTGCAACACGGTTCCGAAAGAGCAGCTTCACCTGCCCGGCCCGGACTTCGTCGACCGGATCTGGAAGGACAGCGATCGCCCGACCCGGGTGCTGGGAAGCCTTCAATCGATCCTCGGCCACGGGCGGCTGGCGGGCACCGGCTACGTCTCCATCCTGCCGGTCGACCAGGGCATCGAGCATACCGCCGGCGCCTCGTTCGCCCCCAACCCGATCTACTTCGACGGAGCCAAGATCGTCGAGCTGGCGGTGGAGGGCGGCTGCAACGCCGTGGCGTCGACCTTCGGAGTGCTCGGCTCGGTGGCTCGGAAGTACGCCCACCGGATCCCATTCATCTGCAAGCTCAACCACAACGAGTTGATGACCTACCCCAACCACTACGACCAGATCCTCTTCGGCACCGTCAAAGAGGCCTGGGAGATGGGCGCCGTGGCGGTCGGCGCCACGATCTACTTCGGCTCGGCGGAATCGGACCGCCAGCTCCAGGAGGTAGCCGTCAGGTTTCACGAGGCCCATCAGCTCGGAATGGCCACTGTGCTCTGGTGCTACGTCCGCAACAACGCATTCAAGAAGGACGGCGTCAACTACGAGACCGCCGCCGACGTGACCGGCCAGGCCAACCACCTCGGCGTCACGATCGAGGCCGACATCATCAAGCAGAAGCTTCCGGACACGAACCGTGGCTTCGAGGTCATCGGCTTCGGGAAGACCTCGCCGATCGTTTACGAAAAATTGACCACCGACCATCCCATCGATCTCTGCCGTTATCAGGTGATCAACAACTACATGGGAAGGGCCGGCCTCATCAACTCGGGTGGTGAGTCACACGGCGCAACGGACTTGAAGGAGGCCGTGCGCACCGCGGTGATCAACAAGCGCGCCGGCGGCATGGGCCTGATCAGCGGACGCAAGTCGTTTCAGCGTCCGATGAAGGAGGGAGTCGAGTTACTACACGCAATTCAGGACGTGTACCTGAACCAATCGGTAACCATCGCGTAAAGCTCGCGTTCCTCGGTACCGGCGCGGCGTTCTCGCTCGATCGGTACAACGGAGCCGTCGCTGTCGATGGCCGCCTGCTCTTGGACGGCGGCGCGCCCCTGCTACCGCACATGAGTCGTGTAGGCGTGGACGCCGGCGACATCGAGGCTGTCTTCCTCACGCATTTCCACGGCGACCACACGCTCGGACTGCCGCCCTTCGTGCTGCACCGCGTGTTCGTCGATCCGCGCCCGATCACTTTCGTCGGTCCGGCGGGAATCGAGGAGAGGCTAGAAGCTCTGTGGGATATCAGCTGGGGTCCGGACTGGAAGACGGTGATGCGGCCTCGCTTCCATGCCACGTACGAGGAAGCAAAGCCATCGGGCAAGGTCGCGGGGTACAAATATGAAACCGTCAAGCTCGACCACGGGACGAGCGGTAGCAACGGCTACCGGATCTGGGTCGGCGGCAAGATCCTCGCCTACTCGGGCGACACGGAACCGACGGCCCCGCTCGATGCGCTGGTCGAAGGGGCCGACATCGCAATCGTGGAGGCGACCGGCCCCGGCGACGTTTTTAGTCACATGAGCTGGGAGGCGGCGTCGGATTTGAAAAAGCGCCACCCCAAGACTCGATTCATGTTCAACCACCTGTATAACGGCACTGTGGAGGGAGCGGTCGACGACTTGCAGGTGATCGAAGTCTGAAGACACGGATCACCGCCGCGGTCCTTGTGGGCGCTCTGGCCGGGGGAATCATGGGCGCAGTGGTTTTCGGAGGAATGCTCTGGTTCGGCATCCTGCTGTCCAGCCGAGTCGACAGCGTGGTTCCGGTGATCGTGCTTGGCGTGGCCGGGGCGTATGCGGCCTGGCTGGTCGGCGTGATCGTCTTCAGCGCCGTTCGCGGCGCCGGGACCGAGGAGGAAGGGAGCTGAGCCCGGACACCGTGTCCACGCGCCCGCTGCTCGACAAGCTCGGCGTCAAGCCCGGTTCCAGGGTGGCGATCGTCGACCTCGACGATCCGGGGTTCCTCGCGCTGCTTCGCGAACGGACCTCTGACATCGTTCAGGGCCGGCCGCGCAAGCCGTGCGACGTCGTCTTCATGGGCGCGCGCGAGCTGCGGGATCTCAAGCGCCTCAAAGACGTCAAGTCCTGGATCGAGCCGAACGGAGCCATCTGGGTCGTGCGGCCGAAGGGAGGGCGTTCCGAGATCCGCGACACCGACGTCATCGAAGCCGCGCTCGCCGCTGGACTGGTTGACAACAAGATCGCCAGCTTCTCGGACACCCGCGGCGCGATGCGCCTCGTCTTTCGACTGCGCGATCGGCCCAAGTGACACTGGCGATCCGGCCTGCCGAGCGTGCGGACGTTCCGGTCATCGCCGAGCTGATCCGTGGCCTGGCCCGCTTCGAAAAGCTCGAGGACGAGGTCACCATGACCGAGGAACGCCTGGCCGAGAACCTCTTCGGAAGTCATCGCTACGCGGAGACGCTCCTCGCAGAAGACGGCGACGTCCCGGTTGGCTTTGCCCTCTTCTTTCACAACTTCTCGACCTTCCTCGGGCAGCCAGGGATCTACCTCGAGGACCTGTTCGTCGTGCCGGAGCACCGCGATCGGGGCGTCGGGCGCGCGCTGCTCAAGCAGCTCGCCCGCCTGGCGGTCGAGCGCGGCTGCGGCCGGCTCGAGTGGTCGGTGCTCGACTGGAACCGCGAGGCGATCGGTTTCTACGAGCGGCTGGGCGCTCAGCCGAACTCCGAATGGACTGTGTATCGGCTGGCCGGTCAAGCGCTCTATGCGCTTGGCCGAGAATAGTTCCGCATGGAAGTCCTTCACCCCAAGCAGCTCGAGACCCATCCCGGCGATTCGATCGTGGGCTGGGCTCGCGCGCAGCTGGAGATCGCCCGGCAGATCCTCGACAACCCGGGAGGCGGCCTCCTGTTCGCGACCCAGACCATCGGGCAGGTTTCGTCCGCGCTGCGCGAGCGAGACCTGGCGCGCTGGGAGGAAGTGATCGCGCTGCTGGATCGCGTCGAGGATGCGGCGGTGAGGCGCGAGTTCGACACCGCACGAACGCTGCTCGACGACGTCCCGGGAAAACTGAACTAAGAGACCCCCACGAACTTCGGGTGTTCCCGCCGTGAGTTCGCGGGGGCCCCTTTTTAGGACCCGGCGACAGCCTCCAGGGTGGCTTCAAAACCTGCCGCGCCCGCATGACCCCCGAATGGCCCCACGGCCGGTAGGGTGACGCCGGCTTCTCGATACCGGCGAACCACATCGCGAACCTGCCGCTCGTCGCCGATGCCTGCGAGCTCGTCGAGCATCTCCTCGCTGATCGTGCCCGCCTCGAGCTGTGCTTTGTAACCGCTCGCGTCCATCATCTTTCGGTAGTAGGGCAGGTTCGCGTAACGCTCCACCGTCTTCCGGAAAGCGTCGTGTCCGCCAGCGCGGTCGGTCGTGAGGGAGACCGGGACGGCCGCGACGATCTCGAACCCGTCGAGCGGTTTGCCGGCTTTCTGCCTGCCGGCCGTCACCGCCGGGATGATGTGATCGCGGATGTAGGCCGGGGAGCACATGTAGAGCACGATGCCGTCGGCCTGCTCCCCCGCCAGCTCGAGCATGCGGGGGTTGAGCGCCGAGATCATGATCGGCATCTCCTCGCGGCGGGGACCCGAGTAAGCCCAGTGGGCGGAGAAATGCTTCCCGTCGATGGAACAGCCACCATCGCGGAGGCTCGTGCGCACGATGTCGAGGTACTCGCGCATGGCGTCCACCGGGCTGTCCAGGTGCATGCCCCACATCGACTCCACCGTGACTTTGTGGCTGACGCCGATGCCCAGGATGAAGCGGCCACCTGACACCTCGTCGAGCGTCGCCGCCATCTGCACCATCGCGGTTGGGTGTCGCGTGTAGATGGGCAGGATGCCGGTGCCAAAGCTGACCCGCTGCGTCGCGTGGGCGTAAGCGGCAAGGACGAGCGCCGCGTCGCGAGCGTTGGGGAGCTGCGTGACCCAGACCGACTCGAAGCCGAGCCTTTCCGCCGCCTTGACCCTGGCGACGGATTCGTCGAGCGTCTTGACTGCGTCGATGAAGGCGGCAAGGCGAGGCACAGCTTCAGCAATATATGCCGGTGAGGGAGTCAAGGCCGGGGAATCCTCGACGGATCTTCGTCGCCAATGCGGCCCATCTGCGTTGTTGCGGCCTGCGCTCCTCGCTCACGAATCAACGGATGCGCTCGCTCCGGTGCTCGGCCGCGCCTAGCATCTGGGCTACCTTGGCGCCGAATCTCTCGCCGAGGCTCCCCCGACCTTGACTTGGCCACAGGCGCTGTTCATGGGTCTGCTGCAGGGCGCTACTGAGCTTTTCCCCGTTTCGTCGCTCGGCCACGCGGTGCTGATTCCGAGCCTGCTGCACTGGAGCTTCAAGCAGTCCGACCCTTCATTCCTGCCCTTCCTGGTGCTCCTGCACCTGGGGACCGCGACCGCGCTGCTGATCCTCTACCGGCAGGAATGGATCGCGATCATCCGCGGCTTTTTTGTGGCCGCGATTCGCGGACAGATCCGGACTGACACGGAGCGCCTCGCGATGCTGCTTCTGGTCGGGACGATCCCCGCCGCCGTCCTCGGCGTCTTTCTCGAAAACAGGATCAGGACCCTGTTCGCGAGCCCTTACGAGGCGGCAGGGTTCCTCGTTTTGAACGGCGTGCTCATGCTCGGATTCGAGGTGCTGAGGCGGCGGGCGGAACGCCGGACACCGGTCGCCGTCTCGTCGCGTGTCGAGCAGGAGGAGAGGTTCGCGCAAGCGGAGCGGATCAGCTTCCGCGCCGCGGCCCTCGTCGGCGCGTGCCAGGCGCTGGCCTTCCTGCCCGGCATATCGCGTTCCGGCGTCACGATCGGTGGCGGCCTGCTGGCCGGCCTGCGACATGAGGAGGCCGCGCGATTCTCGTTCTTGCTCGCGACGCCCGTGATCCTGGGCGCAGGGGTGGTCGAGGTGCCGCAGCTCTTCGCGGGCGGCGTGCCTATCGCAGAGTACCTGGCAGGCGCCGTCCTCTCGGGACTCGCGGCATACGCGAGCGCGCGATTTCTTCTGCGCTACTTCCGCTCAGGCCGCCTCGACCCGTACGGCCTGTACTGCATCGCCGCCGGGCTCGCCAGCCTGGCTTTGTTACATTTCAACCTGTGATGAAATCAACCGGGTTGGCGATCGGCTTGGGAGTTCTTGGTGTCGTTTTCCTGATCATCGGCCTGCTGTACGGGTTCGGCGTGCTTCAGATCGCCGTCAGCGACCCACATTCCCCACATCACTACACGCACCTGATTCTCTTCACTGTTCTCGCGGTTGCCAGCTTCGTAGCCGCCAACTTCGCTCGTCCGAAAGGGACGATCTACGTGACGGACCGGCCGCGGCGCTAGCCGGCGGCGATCTTCCGGGGAACCTGACGTCCGGTTAGGTCGCGCTCGCCGGCGCGGATGTCCTCGTGGTACACGGCGTCCGCGTTGACCCTCCATGGATCGAACGCGGCGCCAGTTGCGATATTTCGCGCCACCAACAGCGCAGTCATCATCGAGTGGTCCTGGTTGTTGTANNTTGTACTTGTGCATGCCGTTGCGTCCCGCGACGTGAAGGTTGGGCAGCTTCGATTGCAGGTACTCACGGATGACGTCCACCTTCGACTGGTAAGCGTCGTCGTAGACGGGGTACGCCTTCTGCTCCCGCACGACCACTCCGTCGAAGACGGCGTCCGGCGAGCAGATGCCGAGGTGCGCGAGCTCCTGGGTCGCCAGCTCGATGAGTGCTGCGTCGTCAGAGGTCCACAGCCCGTCGCCCTCGAAACAGAAGTACTCGAGTCCGAGGCACGTCTTGCCCTGGTCCGGCACCATGTCAGGGCTCCAGTTCTTAAAGTTCTGGATGCGGCCGACGCGGACGGTCGGGTCGTGGATGTAGATCCAGTTGTCGGGAAACACGTCGGCTCGATCGATCATCAGCGCCACGCTGATGAAGTCGCGATAGGAGAGGTGCTCGGCCGCATGCCGCACATGCTCCGGCGCCGGCGGGTCCAGGCGGCCGATGAGCTCGCGGATCGGAATGCTGGAGACGAAATCGGTGCCGCCATGCTCCTCGAGCTTGCCCGCAACGGTGCGCGTCACCACCGAGCGGACGAGGCCATTTTCGTGCTTGATGGAATCGATCGAGCGTCCGAAAAGTACCGGCGAGCCCTTTTCCCGGCTGATGTCGGCCACGCGCTCCCACATCTGTCCAGGTCCAAATCGTGGATAGCGGAACTTGTCGATCAGCGTCGTGACGATCTCGCCGCGGTTTCTGGCCACCCGGCCCGGGACGAGCGCGCTGCGCAGCACCAGCCAGAGGTCGAGGCTCTTGATTCGTTGAGCCGCCCAGTCCGCGGACAGCTCCTTGGTGCTGATGCCCCATACCTTTTCGGTGTACGTCTTGAAGAAGATGCTGAAAAGACGCCACCCGAACTGGTTGCGGACCCAGTCCTCGAGGCTCTTCGGATTCTTGACGGGCTGGAGCCGCGCCCTGGCATAGCTGGCCACGCAGCGGACCGCCTCCAGCGGTCCCAGGTTCCAGAGCGCGTTCGCGGCTTTGATCGGATAGGCGAAGAAGCGGCCGCGGTAATAGATGCGGGAGAGACGGCCCCGGGTGAGCATCTCTTCGCCCAGGATTTCGGTCCACAGGTCCTCGATCTCCTGGTTCTTGGAGAAGAACCGGTGGCCGCCGATGTCGAAGCGGTAACCCTTGTGCTCGACGGTGCGGGCCAGGCCGCCAACCTGGTTGGGATCCTTTTCCAGGATGGTGACCGGGATGTCGTGCTTGAACAGCTCATAGGCGGCGGTCAGCCCGGCCGGACCCGCGCCCATGATCACGACGTGCGGTCGACCGCCCTCGGCGATCAAAGTGCCCACAGCGTAGCAACGAGGCCCGAGGGTTCAGTCTTGCTAGTTTCGAAGCGCTAGTTCAGGGGTCCTTTGCCACGGGCTTCGTCCACCTTCACGATGGCGTCTCGGAGCCCCTTGATCCACTCCGCCTGGTGCATGCCGACGAGGCGGACGCACCAGGCCAGCGCGTCGCTCCTGCTCCTGGCCACGCCACCCGCGACCAGGGTGTCGAGGATGGCCCGCTCCGACATTCGCAGCCGCGTCATCACCGGCACGCTGAGGGCGGTGAAAACTTTGGTCTGGTCGCCGCACCTTGCGCCCCAGGCGACCTTGCGCCGGAACTGCCGCTCCGCCTCCCGGGCGATCCTTACCCGCTCGTCCCTGGTCTCCTCGCGGAACCGGTCGATGCGGGCTGAACGAGCCGCTGCACGCCCTTCCTCGGCGGTGCCGGCCGCAAGCTCGACGTCGGGCAGGGTGCCGAGCACCAGGATCTCGTCGCCGTCGCTGCTGACCTCAGGCGGGCCGGCGAACCAGCCGGCGGGCACCTTGCCCGCAAACCATCCAGGAATGTCTTCGGCCATCGATTACAAGATTACTTGGACGGCAAGGGGATGGGGCGACCGACGCCGTCCCACCCCGGTTCGGCCGCCCCTGGCTGCGCCTTTCGCGAAGCCCATCTAGGAGGACTAGGTGAAGTTCAACTAGGCTGCCGACTCCTGCGGCCTTGCTCCCACGAACTTGAGGTCGTCGAGCAGAATCTCGGTGCGCTTGCGCTTCTGTCCCGCGGTGTCCTCCCACGAGCTCGTGTGCAGCCGGCCCTCCGCGTAGACCGCCCTGCCTTTGTGCAGGTACTGACCGGCAAACTCGGCCAGCTTTCCGAACGCGACCAGGCTGTGGAACTCCGTCTGCTCCTTGGCATTGCCGGCTTCGTCCTTCCCCGAGTACGTGTTGGTTGCGAGCCGAATGTTGGCGACGTACGTCCCCTTGGGCGTTGCCTTGACCTCCGGGTCCGCCGTGAGATTCCCGACCAGGATCACCTTGTTGACCATCGAACCACCTCCGTGAATTTGAACCCAGCGTAGTTTCAGATCGCGGCCGCGCCTACCCAGCCTGTTAAGAGGCGAGCCATGCGACAGGGTCGACGGACGTCCCGTCGACCTGCACCTCGAAATGAACGTGTGGGCCGGTGGCGAGGCCGGTGGCCCCAACCAGGCCGATAACCTGGCCTGGGTTTACGGACTCTCCTGATCGCACCCGGAACTCGGAGAGATGACAGTAGAAGACGCGCGTGTGCGGGTCGACATTGACCACGACGTAATTGCCAGCCCCGTTTGGGTCCAGGCCGACATGGGCGACGCCCGCGGTCGCCGAGTAGACATCCCTTCCGCTCGGTGCCGCCAGGTCGATGCCCGTGTGGATGTGACGGCCGGGACAGAACGGATCGAACGGCTCCAGCGCCAGGGTCGTGCAACCGAAGGGCTGGCTCACCACGGCTCCCACGACCACACCTCCGATCGGCAGCCGCTCGTGACCCGGAAGCTGTGAAGCGACGACGATCCAGACCACCGCGGCGCCCGCGACCATCGCGAGGATGCGAAGAAAGGCGATCAAGCTTTGGCCAGCGCGTGCTCGATGTGGTGAAAAGCGCCTTCCACACTCGACTGCAGCTTGTGCGCCGCCTTCTCGGCACCGCCGACAGCGCCCGGCACCTTGAACACGATCACCATCGAAGCCAGCGCGAAAAGGTGATGGACGGGACTGACGCCATCTCTTTCGAGCCCAAATCCGATCGCAAGGACAAACAGCTGAAGGGGTTGCATCAGGAGGTTGGTCGAGAAGTGCGTCATCCACAACTTCGAGATGTGATGCGTCTCCGGCAGCATGAACAGCAAACCGGCAATTGGCGCGGTGATCGCCAGGACTACGAGAGCCGCGTAGCGGATGAGATAGGCGATCGCCAGGGCGTCGTACGCCACGGCCAGAGCTGCGGTTGTGATGATTTCCAGAGTGCCGGCATTCGGATCGTGGCGAAAGTTCGCTTCCCACGTCGAGAGGTCGTCGAGCCTGACAAACGTCTGGGCGGCGGCGCTCAACGTATTGCTCGCATCGACCGCCATCTGAAAAAGCGGCATGGCGAAGTTGATCAGGACCACGCCCATCATCAGCCGGGGCAGCAGGATGCGCGCGGTGTACTGGCTGCGCAAGCCGTGTCCCCACATGATCCGGTAGGCAGCCCACATGGTCACCAGCCCGAGTGCGACGTTGGCCACGATCTGGACTTTGGGTTCGAAACGCTGAATGGTGAGGTTCTTGACGAAATCGCCGCCGGTCTCGAAGTCGGTGGTGCTGAGGATGAAGCCGAACCACACCTTGAGCAGCAGGCCCGCGCTGTCGTTGAGGAGAGCGACGACGACATCTTTCGGATGCGCGAGAGGCCACAGCAGATCGATCAGCTGTGTGATTCGAACGATGAGAGTCTGAAGGTCCACGCGACCCTCAGTGGCTGGTCGAGCTCGGCACCGAATTCGTCAGGATGGTGACCAGCGAGCTCGCGACCTCGACGCCGATGGTCCCCACGACGATACGCTGGATCCACTGCTTGGCAGCAAGTGCCGACTTCGATTCAACCGCCGTGATCTTCCAGATGAACGCGAAGATGAACGCAAGCGCGCCGACCGACCCGACCAGCGCCTGGCCGATGTGGATCCAGGTCGTGATCAGGTTTGTGATCGGTGTGATGTCAGGTTCTCCGGTTAGAAACAACATTTGCGCCTCCAGGTCTATTTTCGAAGCAGACTAGGAGGCTCCGGCGCGGCGGGGAACCCTGGCTGTTAAGGCCGGCTCAACCCGTCCTACGCTCACCGCAAGTTGCCCGAGCCAAATCCACGCTCAGAAACAACGTGGTATCTCTGCGGTATGGACAAACGAACTCATCATGGCGAAACGTGACCTGGACCGCGATCGAAGCGTTCTAAGCACATGAGCAAGCGATATCTGGCGCTCGGCGCGGGCACTGTCGGATGCCTGGCGATTTTCCTGTGGATCTACTACGCCGCATTCGCGCCCATTGACGACCCGAGCTACTTCTGCGGCGCACCTGATCCGAGTCCGGTGACGTCAATCGCCGCTTCTACCGTCCTGCAGGAGTGCGCAGCCGGTAAGACGTTCACACTCGCGAAGGGCCAAACCATGGTCGTCGACCTGCAGAGTTACAACGGGGTCGACACCTGGACGCAATGGACTGATGTGACTGTCTCGGACGGACGGGTGCTTAGCACCGTCAGCGCGCCCGCTCGGGTTAGAGGCGTACCTCCACAGCGGTTGGATGAAGTTGCTACGTACCGAGCCACTCAGACCGGTCAGGCAACGCTCAGCGCGGTGGAACAGCAGTGCGGGGCAAACTTTGGAAGCCACTGCCAACGAGGACATCGTTGGGTTGTCACCGTCCGGGTCGGGTGACCGCACTGACAGCAGTGTTATCGATTTACGCAGCAACGCGAAGATGATTGCGAGCGCGCCGACCGATCCGACTAGGGGCGTTAAGACCGCGAGCTGACGCGCTTCTCCACCCCGTCGAGCAGGACGTCCAGCGCCGAAGCCGCTTCCCCGGTGGGGGGGCGATGTGGTTCGACCTCCCGCGCCGGCAGCGCGGTAGCCACCTCGTCGAGACTCAGCTGCACCGCGCCGCCGCTGATGCGGAGCTCGTACCGGTTGGCAGACGCCGATGCCCCCGGACTCTCCCATTGAAGGTCGGAGGTGACTGCGCTTGAGAACGCGTCAAGCTTGATCCCGACCGCGCCGGCCCTGATGTCGGCCATGACCGCGACCCCCGGCGGCCGGTGCAGGGTCACTCCAACCACACCGCCGGACACGATGATCGGCACCACTCCACGAGGCCTCGGCAGAAAGCACTCCACCTTTGCAGCACCGCTGTCGAGCTTGATCTCTCGCACATCCAGCCCGCCGGCATCGATCACTGTGTTCCAGGTCGGCCCCTGGATCTGAAATCGCCACGGATGGCGCGGGTTTAACTCGATCTCGCCGTGCCCGACGCCGCGGAGGCGCCGCACCTTCACCGTCTCGCCGCGGACCACCGCCGGGGAGGCTGCAGCCGGATCGCGAGGCACCCTGATCAATGTCTCCATGTCCGATCCGTGTCGTAGGACGACGCCGCGCGAGCCGTAATCGACCGCGATCGATGCCGTGGCCCCCAACTCCAGCTTCGCCGGCTCGTCATCGCCTTGCGGCCGGCTGATCACGTGCACCATGACCATAAGAGCAACATCTTCGGCCTCAACAGGTTGAAGGCCGGCGCTCCCCAGCTGGTTTTTCATTCGTCCGTAGGTGTCACTCTTGTTGATCGCTTCGGGGACCTCGAGGACTATCCGCCCAGCATCTCGCTGAGAGGCGATCGTGGTCTGCAGGGCCGCTGCAGTTGTCAGCACGGACGCTCTCCAGCCGTTTCCACGCGTGGCCGGGACGCCATTCATGATCGACTCGGCCAGCAGCTCGAGCAGCTCCCGGCGATCACGAACGTGCCAATACAGGGATGCCGCCTTGACGTTCAGCCGGTCGGCGAGCCCGCGCATCGAAAGCGCCTCGACACCTTCTTCCTGAACGAGTCCCAGGGCTTCCGATACGAGTCTGGCCCTGCTCAGGCGGGTCGAGCCGACCTCTTTTTCGTTCACGCTTGCAATCCTAACATCGTTAGGGATACTATGCGGCTCTCAGCCCCTAACGTCGTTAGGGTCATTCATAAAGGAGCGGGAAATGCAAGCGACCGCAGTTTCGCGGTGGCGGTTCAAAGGTCCGGAGATGGAGGGCGTGGTGGCGCGCTGGTATGCCCGCATCCGCAACTCGGGCAGCCAGCTCGAGGCGTACCGGAAGCAGGCGCGGGACCTGACCGGAGGCCTCGGCCCGAAAGCCACCGTGCTCGAGGTGGCGTTCGGCCCTGGTTACCTGGCGGTCGAGATGGCGCGGCTCGGGTTTCGTGTCAGCGGGCTCGACATCAGCCGCTCGTTCGTCCAGATCGCGGGCGAGAACGCCCAGAAGGCGGGGATGAACATCGATTTCCACCAGGGCGACGCGGCGGTCATGCCGTTCGACGCGAACTCGTTCGACCTGGTCGTCTGCCAGGCGGCCTTCAAGAACTTCGCCTACCCGGGCAGCGCGCTGTCCGAGATCCATCGAGTCCTCAGGGCCGGCGGGACGGCCGTGATCCAGGACATGAGCAGCGACGCATCCCATTCCGACATCGAGCACGAGGTCAAGGGGATGGGGCTTGGCCCGGTGAGCTCATTCACCACGAAGGCGACGCTGGAGATGCTGAAGCGCCGCGCCTACTCACCGGCGCTGTTCGAGCGCCTCGCGTCTGAGAGCCCGTTCCAGACATGCGCAATCACCACGGAAGGCATCGGCCTGGAGGTTCGGCTCGAGAAGCCGGTGGCCTAACGTTGCAATTGACCGCCCTCCCCCCTAGCGGAGGGAGGGAGATTAGGACTTAGTCTTTATTTGATATGGCCAAAAAGCTCGCAGAGTACGAGGCCAAGAGAGACTTCAAGCAAACACCCGAACCCGGCGCCAAGCTCCCGCGCAAGGAGCCCAAGGCGCCGCGGTTCGTGGTGCAGGAGCACCATGCGCGCCGCCTGCACTGGGATTTCCGGCTCGAGCGCGATAGCGTGCTCGTTTCCTGGGCGGTTCCGAAAGGGGTGCCGGCGGACCCCAAGAAGAACCACCTGGCCGTGCACGTCGAAGACCACCCGCTCGATTACATCGGCTTCGCCGGCGACATCCCGACCGGCAACTACGGGGCCGGGCACGTAGCGATCTGGGACCACGGCACCTACGAGACAGAGAAATGGTCGGACCGCGAGGTCATGGTCATCCTCCACGGAAAGCGGCTACAAGGCCGCTACGTGCTGTTCCGGACCAACGGCGAGAACTGGATGATCCACCGCATGGATCCACCGCAGGACCCGGAGCGCAAGCCGATGCCGGAACGGATCGAGCCGATGATGGCCAAGCTTGTCACCAAGCCGCCGGCGCCCGACGACGCGTGGGGCTTCGAGTTCAAGTGGGATGGCATCCGCGCTGAGGCCTATGTCGAAGGCGGTACCGTTCGCCTGGTGAGCCGCAGCGGAGAAATCATCACGGCTCGCTACCCGGAAGTCCACGCGATGGGTCGGGCGCTCGGGTCGAAAGAGGTCGTGCTGGACGGCGAGATCGTGGCCCTGGACGACAAGGGCCGTCCCAGCTTCGAGGAGATCCAGCAGCGGATGGGCCTCACCTCCGAGACCGAGATCCGCCGGAAGATGAAAGAGGTCCCGGTGACCTACATGCTCTTCGACCTCATGTGGCAGGACGGCCACCCGCTGCTGAAAGAGACTTACGTGGCTCGGCGCAAAGCGCTCGAAGGGTTGAAGCTGAAAGGCGCGTCGTGGCAGACACCGCCATACGAGAAGGGAGGCGGCCCCACCATGCTCGAGGCGAGCCACAAGGCCGGGCTCGAGGGCATCATGGGCAAGAAGCTCGACTCGCCCTACGAGCCGGGCCGCCGCAGCGGCGCGTGGGTCAAGGTCAAGAACCGCAACCGCCAGGAGTTCGTGATCGGGGGCTGGCTCGACGGCGAAGGCAAGCGAAGCGGGCATCCCGGCGCGCTGCTGGTCGGCTACTACGACAAAGACAAGCTCGTCTACGCCGGCAAGGTCGGGACCGGCTTCACCGACGCGATGCTGGACAAGCTGCAGAGCGGCATGAAGCCAATTGCGCAGGCCAAGAGTCCGTTTGACGTCGGGACGCCGCCCAAGGCCGCCCACTTCGTGAAGCCGAAGCTCGTCGGGGAGGTTGAGTTCGTCGAGTGGACAAAATCGGGGCAGCTGCGCGCGCCCGCCTTCAAGGGACTCCGGACCGACAAGTCGCCTCGTGAGATCGTGCGCGAAGGTGGCTAAGGAAACCGCGGTCGAAGTCGAGATCGAGGGACGCACGCTCAAGCTCACGAACCTCGAGAAGATCCTCTACCCGGAGGTGGGATTCACAAAGGCCCAGGTGATCGACTACTACACGCGGATGGCGCCCGCCATCCTGCCTCACACGCGCGATCATCCATTGACGCTGAAACGCTATCCAAACGGAGTCGACGGAGAGTTCTTTTACGAGAAGAATTGCCCCAAGCACCGGCCGCCGTGGGTGGAGACCGCGACCGTCTGGAGCGGTGGCAACAACCGTGACATGTATTACTGCCTGTGCCAGGACGTGCCCACGCTGGTGTGGCTCGGCAACCTCGCGACGCTCGAGTTTCATACGTCCCTGTCGATGGCCCAGAACCTGCCCGAGCCGCGCACGATGGTCTTCGACCTCGATCCCGGACCGCCGGCCACCATCGTCGAATGCTGCAGGGTCGGGTTGATGCTTAGGGACCTGTTCGCCGAGCACGGGCTCGAGTGCTGCGCCAAGACGTCCGGGTCGAAAGGCCTTCAGCTCTATGTCCCGCTCAACAGCAAGGTGACCTATGTGGAGACCAAGGTCGTGTCGAAGGGCCTTGCCCAGCTCTTCGAGGAGCGGCATCCCGACCTCGTCGTCCACAAGCAGCTCAAGGAGCTCCGCACCGGCCGGGTCCTCATCGATTGGAGCCAGAACGACCAGTACAAGACGACGGTTAATGTCTACTCGCTGCGCGCTCGCGCCCGGCCGACCGTGTCCACACCGGTCTCCTGGGAAGAGGTCGAGAAGTGCCTGAAGGCGAAGGACCCGAGACTGCTCGTCTTCGACTCCGACCAGGTGCTCGCGCGCGTCGCCAAGCATGGTGACCTCTTCGAGCCGGTGATCAAAAAGAGGCAGAAACTTCCCAAGTCGCTCCTCGAGGCCACCGGCGGCGGGCCGGCGCTCGAGAAGATGGCCAACCGGCGCCACGGCGGGGGAGGGCGGTTCCGCAAGCCACCCGAACAGTGAATTCAGCAGGTCCAAACCGGCCGCGGGTTGTCATCGCGGGCGCCGGCTTCGGCGGGCTCACCTGCGCGCGCGCTCTGTGGAACGTCCCGGTCGACGTCCTCCTGATCGACCGCAACAACTATCACCTGTTCACCCCGCTGCTCTACCAGGTGGCTTCAGCGCTCCTCGACCCAGGTGAGATCGCTCGCCCGGTCCGCGCCCTGATCCGGGCGCTTGCCAACGTCGAGTTCAGGCAGGCTGAGGTGACCGGGGCGGATCTCGAGCGGCGCAGCTTGATCACCGACCGCGGACCGATTCCGTACGACTACCTCGTGCTCGCCACCGGCAGCCAGAGCGATTACTTCGGAAATGCCTCTCTCGCGATGCACGCATTCGGCCTCAAAGATCTCGACGAAGGCCTCGCCCTGCGCAACCGCATCCTCTCCCAGTTCGAGGCCACACGCTGGGTGACTGACGCCGAGACGCGGCGCACGATGTTGACGTTTGCGGTGGTGGGAGCCGGTCCGACAGGAGTTGAGCTGGCCGGCGCGCTCGCCGAGCTGATCCGGCTCGTACTGCGCAAGGACTACCGCGACCTGATCCTCGGCGAGGTGCGCGTTCTGCTGCTCGAGGCAGCCGATTCACCGCTCGGCACGTTCGTGCCGGCCCTTCGCCAGGCCGCTCTCAGGTCGCTCGAGAAGAAGCATGTGGAGGTGCTGCTGGACGCTAAGGTCGAGTCGGTGACCGGGGACTCGATCCGGCTCGCGGGCGGTAAGGAGATCGCGGCCGGCACCATTGTCTGGACCGCCGGAGTGCGCGCCTCGCAATTGGGCCAGGCACTCGGCGTGCCGGTCGGCCGCCAGGCGCGGGTCAAAGTCGAACCGACGCTTCAGCTGGCCGGCCACCCCGTCGTCTTCGTCATCGGAGATCTCGCCGGGGCGACCGACCGCGGCGCGCCGCTGCCCATGCTCATCCCGGTCGCCATGCAGGAGGGCAGGCATGTGGCCGCAACCATCTCCGAGCTGGTCCGCAACGGCGAAGCGCGAGCTTTCCGCTACAAGGATCCAGGCATCATGGCGACGATCGGGCGCAACTCGGCCGTGGCAGAGTTGGGAGCGGTCCACCTGTCCGGGTTTCTCGGCTGGTTGATGTGGCTCGCGGTCCACCTGGTCAACGTGATCAGCTTCCGGAGCCGCATCGTGGTGCTGGTGAACTGGGCCTGGGACTACCTCTTCTACGATCGCCCGATCCGCCTCATCGTGCGCGCCAGGGACCGGGAGTAGGCCGTCAGCGGTACTGTTCGGTGCGAGCTATGAAGCGCGCATTGGTGGCCGTCCTGGCATCGGCGTTGGTTTGCGCATGTGGAGGAAGCCAGCAGCCGGTCGACCCGGCGCAAACGCTGCGCGCCGCCGCGACGGCAATGTCCAAGCTGAACACGGTGAGCGCGGACCTGAAATTCACCAAGGGGGCAATCTCGTTCCAGGGCTTCACGCTGGTCAGTGCGAAGACTTCGGTGCGGCTCCCCGGTGACAGCGACACGACGTACACGGTGAAACAGCAGGACCTCGCGATCGGGCTGGAGGTCATCATCGCGGGCGGACATGTCTACCTGCACGTGCCGTTCTCGACCTATGAGGAGCTGCAGGGAAGCCAGGCCGCGGCGATTCCGGACCTGGCGAAGCTCTTCGATCCGCAGACCGGCCTGCCGGCCATCATTCCGGCGGGCAGCAAGCTGAATTACTCCGGCGCTGACACGGTCGACGGAGTCGACACGCAGAGAATTGACGCGACCTACACCGGAGACCAGCTGCACAGCATGTTCGCGCAGCTCAGCTCCAGCGTCGACGTGAAGGCGCAGATCTGGGTCGGCGCTTCTGACCATCTGATCCGCAAGGCGGTCCTCGACGGCGCGTTTGGCGACGGAGGCAAAGAGGCCGCGGTCGAGGTGGACATCTCCGGCTTCAACGCAGCGGTCAACATCACACCTCCATCGCCGTAATGCCGTCGCCGGTGGCGAAACCGGTACTGCTCGGTTTGGCCGGGGCGGGATTGTTCGTCGCGGCGCTTGACGCCTACGTGGTGGTCACGCTGCTGCCGTCGATGATCGCGGACGTAGGTCTGACCATCGACCGTTTCGAGCAGGCGACGCCGATCGTGACCGGCTTCCTCGGCGGCTACGTGGTCGCAATGCCCTTGCTCGGCGCTTACTCCGATGCGCGCGGGCGCGCGCCTGTCTACGCGGTCTGCATGCTTGTTTTCGCCGCCGGGTCGGTCGTCACAGCGACCTCCGGTCTCTGGACCTTTGCCGGCCTGCCATGGCTGGTAGCCGGCAGGGTGCTGCAGGGACTTGGCGGCGGTGGGCTGGTCCCGCTGTCGCTGGCGCTGGCCGCGGACCTGTACGGGGGACAGGCGCGGACCCTGGCGCTCGGCTCGGTGGCCGCCCTGCAGGAGGCAGGCAGCGTGTTCGGTCCCCTCTACGGCGCAAGCCTCGCGGCGCTCGCGAGCTCGGCGGGCGGTTGGCGCTTTGTCTTCTGGCTCAACCTTCCGCTTGCCGCCATCTGCGCCGCGGGTCTGCTCGTGGCCACGCGGCCAGCGCCACCGCCGCCAAGGCAAGCAGAGTCATCGATCGACTGGCTCAGCGCGGCCCTCCTGGGACTGGGTCTCGGCCTCCTTGTCGTCGCCCTCTATCCGGACGATCCCGACCATCGGGCCACGAGCACGCTGCTGCTTCCGGCCGGGATCGCGAGCGCGGCTGTCCTCGCCCTGTACGGCTGGCGGCAGATCCACCGGCTGGAGCCGCTGATTCCGCGCGAGCTGCTGCGGAGCCGGGGCTTCATCGGCGCCGTCGCCGCCAACGTCTTGATCGGCGGGGCACTCATGGTGGCCCTGGTCGATGTCCCGGTGCTGGGCCGCCTCGTGTTCAGCCTCGACCAGACCGGTTCGGGGTTGCTGCTATCACGCTTCCTCGTCGGGATCCCGGTCGGTGCGGTGCTCGGCGGATGGCTCGCCGGTCGACTTGGAGGGCGACTCGTGGCGGTCGGCGGCATTCTGCTCTCCGCTGCGGCATTCCTACAGATGTCGACGTGGCCGGCGAACGAGCTTGGGCTGAACGTCGGTTTCGTGCGCCAGCCGGACATTGCCCTCGCCGCCTGCGGGCTTGGACTTGGCATTGTCATCGCTCCGTTGACCGCCGCCGTCCTCGCATTGACTCGTGATCAGAGCCACGGCCTCGCGACCAGCATGGTTGTGCTCGCGCGGACGATGGGAATGCTGGTCGGACTCTCCGCGCTGACCGCCTTCGGCCTATATCGCTTTCATCAGATCCTCGGTACGCCTGTGCTGACCGATCCGAGCCTGAGGGCACGCGTCGACCACCTGGCGAGACTCGTCTCCGCCGCCTTTCTCCAGGAGTACCGCGAGATCTTCATCATCGCCGCCGCCATGTGCACGCTCGCGGCGCTGGTGATGGTCGCGACGATCGATCAGCGCTTGCGAGCAACAGCGATCAGGTAGGAGTGGTGGTAGCGGAAAGCGTCGTCGGGATCGCCCAGGCTCTCCATCGCCGACTCGACCTCGGCCTCCAGCTCGTCGCGAAAGCGAGGACCCAGCGCTCTAATCAACGTGTACGGCAGCGGACCGGCGCCCGCCATCAGGTCTGTCCATTCCTTGGCGTCTCGCGTCCGTCCGCCGGTGACCATCTCCGTCACCCGAGTCACCTCGAAGCCCGCGCGGCTCAACAGCTGCGGCAGGACGTTGGGTTCGCCGAAGCGCGCACGCTCGGAGCTGTAGCGCGGCAGGCTCAGGTAGTGCCGGCGGGCCAGCGGCGCCAGGCCCTGGAAGAAGAGGTCCTGCGCGCGCGTGCTCAGGCTGCGGCGCTGGTTGGAGACGGCGAGGCGGCCGCCTTCGCGCAGGACGCGATGCGCCTCGGCGAGCGCGTCCGTGGGGTCGCCCAGGTACGCAAGGGCTTCGCCCATGGTGACGAGATCGAAGGTCGCTGGTTTGAAGACCAGCCGCTCGGCGGCCATCCCCAAGAACTGCACGTTTTTACCCTTTTTCGAGCGTGCGATTGCCAGCATCTGGTCGGACAGGTCGATGCCGATGACGCTGCCGGGACTAACCCTGGGTGCGACGAGGTGGGCGACCAGGCCCGTCCCCGTGCCGACGTCGAGGACGTGCTCGCCCTTCTGTGGCGATGCCACATCGACCAGCCGGGCCGCGACCCGCTCGTGCTGGCCGCCGGCCCAGCTGTCGTACGAGGGGGCGATCCGATCGAAGAAATCGACCAGGTGGTCGATCATCTCGTCCGAAATATCCGGGTCCATCAAGGCGGTCGAGAGCTCCACAAACCTGGATCCTGGGGCTTGGGACCCCGATCCTTGACCGTTATCTACATTTGACGGCACCCTGTTACCATGCAAGCTCGCTCAAGTCGGGGGCTCCGCGTGATGCGAAGCGCAAGTCTGCTCGACGGTCAGAGTTGACCACAAAGTATGGAAGGCACGATCAACGCAGTGGAGGATTCCCACATGGCCCAAGCTGAAAAGTCTGCGACCCACTCGCCCGGAGCTGGTCAGAACGGTGAAAAGAACGTCGTCACCCTCGGACCTCGCGACAGCCTGAACGGGCGCCTTGACATCCAGGGCGACCTGAAGGTGGCCGGCAACGTAGAGGGCGAGCTCAAGGCGAGCGGTGACGTGACCATCGACTCCGGCGCCGCGATCCAGGCCTCGATCGAGGGTTCGAACGTAAGCGTCAGAGGCCAGGTCACCGGAAACGTGACCGCCAAGAAGCGGCTGACACTCGGCGGTTCAGGCCGTCTGAACGGGGATGTCAAGGTCGCCCGCCTCACGGTCGAGGACGGCGCCACGCTGAACGGCAACGTGACGATGCAGTCGGAGAAGGGCTAGGAAAGAATCCCCTCTCCCCTGCGGGGAGAGGGCTAGGGTGAGAGGCTTAAGTCCGCAACCTACGCCCCTTCGGCCCGGGTGATCGAAGGTAAAACCACCGTTTCCAGGTAGCCCTGAGCGGCGTCCATCGCGTTGTGCACGATCCGCCATTCGAGCTGTTCGAAAAATACCTGGTCGCTATTCAGCTGGCTGAGCCGGATCCGCCAGAAGCCTGCGTCGAGGTTCAGCCCTGGCAGCTGCGCCGGCGCCGCCGGCCTTGCTTCCTGGGTCAGATCAGGCGGCGTTGGGGTGGGCGCGGCCGAGGCTGAGTCGATCGCCGGGATCGGCGCTGCCGCGGCATGTTGCGCGGAGGCGGCCGCGACGACGTTCCAGACCACGATCACCAGCAGCATCACGACGATGCATTCGGCCATCACCATCCAGGTCAGCGGTTGCCGGATCAGGTTGCGCATGACGCCAACTTAGGGATGCCGAACCGAAACAGGAACCCTGGCTGTTAAGGGCCGCTGCCGGCCACACCGATTCGAATGGCTCGGGCCCCTCCAATAGCATGGGCCGGCCGCCATACGGGCTACCGGCGACTCTGCACCAAGTCCGCTGTAGACCTGTTGCATGGGCACTCTCAGCCTTGTCTTCAGCGTGCCCAGCGCCGGTTGCGTTCCATTTCCGCGAATTGCAGCATGGTGTCCGGCACTCAATTACTGGCCTGACGGGTGAGCCTGCAGAAGCAGGCCGCGGTCTTTTTGGCGGTCCTGTTCGGCGCTGTATTGATTCTGACCGTCGGTGGCGGGTACATCCAAAGGCGCGGCAACGAGGCGCAGGCGAACGCCCAGGCGGCTCAGCTCCTACAGACCTCGGAGAAGCAGTTCACGATCGGCCTGCTCAACCAGGAGACGGGCGAGCGCGGATTCGAGCTCACCGGCCAGAGCCAGTACCTGCAGCCCTTCCAACTGGGCGTTTCGCAAGCGCGGGCCGCACAACAGTTCTTCGACTCGGCTGCCGCGGACGCTTCAACTCGCGCCAAGTTGGGCGCCATGGAAGCTGCGGCCCGCGATTGGCAGGCGTTCGCATATGGGCGAGTGGCCACGATCGGGTCGTCTGGTCCCAACCCCACTCCAGCGACCGACCAGCAGGGAAAGCGACTCTTCGACGCCTTTCGGTCCAGTGAGCTCGGCCTGAGCACGTCACTGGACGGGACGGTCAAGCAGGATCTCGCACTGGCCGCGAGCCTGGCCGCCGGCGGCATGGCTTTTTCCCTCGTCGGTGCGGTTGCCATCCTCGGACTGCTCGCGGTCCTTGCCGGCATCGTTTTCCGCTCCACGTTGCACCCTGTGCGGCAGCTCGTATCGGCGGCCAACGCCCTGGCCGCGGGAGAGCCGGTCACGATTCCATCTACCAAACGGTCCGATGAGATCGGGCAGCTCGCCAAGTCGCTGTCGGCCTGGGAGCATGCCAGCCGGGAGCGCCTCGAGCTGGCTCAAACGATGATCGAGGTCGGAGACCGAACAGACCTCAACGATCTTCTGGCTCTGGGTCTCCGGCAAACGGCAGACGCGCTTGACGCCACGGAGGTCGCGGCCTCGCTGGACAGCGGCCTGGTATTCATACGCCACAACGGCGACCACCAGCGCATCGACAGCGCGAGCGGTGAGCTCCTTCCCGAGAATTCGCCGGCAGCGGAGGTCTTGCGCACAGGCCGACCGTTGATTGGAGACCTGCGCGATCCTAAGTGGTCGAGCCCAATCAGCGCCTGGGCTGTCAGGGACAACCTCGGGCCCGTGATCACCATTCCGATGGTCAGCGGTGGGGTGGTGGTCGGGACGCTCACAGCGGCCCGTCACTCAGACGAGCTGCCGTTCGGCCGGCCCGAGCTCGTTCGCGCGCAGCTGATCGCTGCCCCGATGGCTTCCGCTGTCCGCGTCGCGCGGCTGTTCGAAGATCTTCGCAACGCCAACAGCCAGTTGCTCGAAGCCAACCGGCACAAGAGCATTTTCCTGGCCAACATGAGCCACGAGCTGCGCACCCCGCTCAATGCGATCCTCGGATTTTCGGAACTGCTTCGAGACGACGACACAGGTCGCTTTGACGCCAGCACCGGTCATCGTTTTCTGGATCAGATCCACACTAGCGGTCAGCACCTGCTCCAGCTGATCAACGACGTGCTCGACCTGTCGAAAATCGAAGCCGGCCAGATGGAGCTTCATCCGGAGCGAGTCCAGGTGGCCGAGAACATCGAACTCGTCCTGTCCACGATCGAGCCGCTGGCCAGGACCAAGAACATAACGATCGACAACGATTCAGGGTCAAGCCTCCACCTCGTCGCGGACCCCACAAAGCTGAAGCAGATGCTGCTCAACCTGGTGTCCAACGCCATCAAGTTCACCTCGCCGGGCGGCCGCGTTTCGATCCGGACTCGTCAGGTCGGGTCGTGGATGGAGATCGCGGTAACGGACTCGGGGATCGGCATCGCGGAAGCCGACCTGGACAGGCTGTTCACCGAGTTTCAGCAGCTTGACGCGGGGCACGGACGACAGCAAGAGGGAACCGGCCTTGGGCTGGCATTGACCAAGCGGTTTGCGGAGCTCCACGGTGGCGAGGTCAAGGTCCAGAGCGTTCCCGGACAGGGCAGCACGTTCACGCTCCGACTGCCCATCGAAGCCATGAAGTCCATGGAGCCGCCGGCTCATGAAGTGCAGCTGATCGGGCCGGCTGATCCGGATCGACCACTGATCCTGGTCGTTGAGGACAACCCACAGGCGGCCGAGATCCTTGCGCGGCACCTTGAAGCGGGCGGATTCCGGATGAGCGTCGCCCACACGGGCGCGGAGGCGCTCGCCATGGCTCGCGACCTCCTGCCTGTCGCGATTACGCTGGACATCCTGCTGCCTGAGATCGATGGTTGGGAAGTCCTCACGCGGCTCAAAGCGGACGAATTGACCCGGAACATCCCCGTGGTCGTCATCAGCGTGGTCGACAACGCCGCGTTGGGTCGCGCATTGGGCGCCATGGATTACTTCGTCAAACCTGTCGACAGAGGCGCACTGCTCTCGCGCCTGGGCCGGCATGCGTTCACCACCAGGGTCAAGCACGGCGAGATTCGAGTGCTGATCGTCGACGACGAAGCCGCCAACCTCGATTTGCTGGAGGCCCTGCTGGAGCCGGAGGGTTTCAAAGTGCTCAGGGCGTCGGGTGGAAAGGAAGGTATCGAGGTGGCCCGTGCTGAGCGGCCGCAGCTGATACTGCTCGACCTCATGATGCCCGAAGTGACCGGTTTCGACGTCGTTGAGGCGCTCCGAGCCGAAGAGGCAACACGGTCAATTCCTGTCATGGTGCTGACCTCCAAGGAGCTCACCGCCGACGACAAGCACGCGCTGAACGGCTGCGTGGCGGCCATCTTCCAGCGCAATTCGGTTGCCGGCTCCGAGCTGGTGGCATGGCTCCGGGGCTTTGTCAACGAGGGACGCGCGGCGTGATCTCCGAAGCCAGCGCCCCCGCCGTGATCCTGGTGGTTGAAGACAACCCAGCGAACCAGCTGCTGGTCGAGGCCATGCTTCTGGGTCGTGGCTATAACGTGCGCTTCGCATCGTCGGCCCCGGAAGCGCTGGCGAGCATTGAGGTCGAGCGCCCCGATCTCATCCTCATGGACATTCAACTTCCGGGTCAGGATGGCCTCTCGCTGACCCGGCAGCTCAAGGCCGATCACGCTACGTCGTCAATTCGGATCGTCGCTGTCTCAGCGCATGCCATGGTGGGCGACGGTCAGCTCAGTCTCGACGCTGGATGCATCGGACATATCACCAAACCGTTTGACACGAAACAGCTGCGCGAACGGATTGCAGGCTTTCTCCAGACCGCTCTTTAGCCTCAACCGGCCTGGAACCGTTTGCTCTAATCGAGGTAGGGCAGGCGCTGCAGCACCTCAGTGCAAGTCCTTCGATGGCGAATGCATTTCAAGCGAAGGCGGCTCTCACCGGCCACCTGCGCTCATCATCGCCCGTTCCTGACAACTGTCAAATCTTCAATTAACGCCGGCGAAGTGCGACTAAGAGCGCAGACGCCTTAGGGCTTCGAGGCCGCGTTCGATGGTTTCGATCTTCTTGGGAAAGCTGAAGCGCACCTGGTGCCGGCCCTTCGAGAGGTCGTGATAGAAGCTCGACGCCGGCACTGTCGCGACTGCGGCCTTCTCGATGAGGTGCCTCGCGAACGCCACATCGTCGTCAAAACCGAATTTCTCGATACCTGCCATCACGTAGTAGGCGCCGTCAGGAGACTGCACCTCGAAGCCACACTCGCGCAGCCCGGTGACGATCGCGTCGCGGCGCTCCCGATAGTCCCCAAGCAGCTCTACATAGAAGGACTGTGGCAGCTCGAGCGCAGCCGCGATGGCGACCTGGAGCGGATGCGCCGCTCCGACGGTGAGAAAGTCGTGGACCTTGCGGATGCCCGCGGTCAGTCCGGGCGGCGCAATGAGCCAACCGATGCGCCAGCCCGTCACCGAGTAGGTCTTGCTCGCCCCGCTGATCGTGATCGTCCGCTCCCGCATGCCCGGCAGCGTGGCAAGGCTGATGTGGCGGCCGCGATAGACCAGGTGCTCGTAGATCTCGTCGGTGATCGCGATCGCATCGTGCTCGATGCAGAGCTGCGCGATGAGCTCGAGCTCGGCTTGCGAGTACACCTTGCCCGTGGGGTTGTGCGGAGTGTTCACGACGATGGCTCGTGTCTTGTGATTGAAGGCTGCGCGAAGCGCCTCCGGATCGAAAGACCAATCGGGCGCCTGCAGCGTCACGTAGCGAGGGATCGCGCCGCTGATGATGCAGTCGGGCCCGTAGTTCTCGTAGAACGGCTCGAACACGATGACCTCGTCACCGGGATCGATGGCGGCCAGCATGGCGGCGATCATCGCCTCGGTGGCGCCGCACGAAACCGTCACTTCCGTGTCGGGATCCACCTCACGTCCCCACGCGGCGGACTGCTTGCGCGCCACCGCCTGGCGAAGCTGCGGGGCACCCCACGTCGTGGCGTACTGGTTAAAGCCGCCGCGCAGCGCGTTGGCGGCTGCGTCGAGGATGCGGGCGTCGGTGTTGAAATCCGGAAAGCCCTGGGCGAAGTTCACCGCGCGTTCCGAACCGTTCAGCTGCAGGTTCAGCCGCGTCATCTCGCGGATGACAGACTCGGTGAAGCTCTGGGCCTTTAGCGAAAGCCGAGCGCCAGGGGTCCCCGCGAAGTCACGGCGCGAACACTCTGACTTTGGTGGGGCTTTCTCAGTGTCCGGGATCGGCGCGCTCCAGGTTGAGGACCGTGCTCGAGCACGAATGGCAGCGCTCGGGCTTCTCGAGGCTCCGCTCCCACCACCCGCACACCTTGCATGTCCATCGCGTCTTGGCGAAGAACTCGAGCACGTCCGAGCGGCTGAGCAGGCCGACCATCTTGCCGCCTTTGACAACGGGCACACGGCGGATCCGCTCGCCGATGAGCAGGCGTGCCGCCTCGTCGATCCCGGTGTCCTCGGTGACGGAGATCACGCGCGGGCTCATGATGTCGCGCGCGACCTTCCCCTTCTTCGAGAACACGTCGGTCTCCGAGATGATTCCGACCACGTGACCTTCGGCGGAAACGACGGGCGCGCCCGTGATGCGCTTGGAGACCAGCGTGCTCGCGACCTCGTCAATCGGCGTGTCCTCTCGAAACGTGATCACGTTCCGATTCATGACTTCCTTGACCGGGATCATCGCCGAAGCAGTGTAGCCACCGTTTCCAGGTTGGCGTTGCCGCCGCTGAGGATCAGTCCGGTGCGACCCTTGGGCAGCTTCCCGGAGAGATAAGCCGCGAGGGGTAGCGCACCGGTCGGCTCGAGCGCGAGGTGCAGCCTGTTCCAGGCGACCCGGACGGCTGCGGCGATCTCCTCCTCGGTGACGGTCACGATCTCGTCTACAAGGCAGTTCGCGAACATCACCTCAAACGTGCGCGCGCCGATCGAGGTCGTCCGCACGCCATCCGCGAGCGTTGTCGGAGCCGCGGCCAGGGTCTGAATGCTCCCGGCCTTCCAGCTTCTGTATGCATCGTCGGCCGCGGCGGGCTCGACACCGACCACGCGCGTCGCGGGATTGTGGTGCTTGGCGGAGATCGCCGTTCCCGAAAGCAAACCACCACCACCCACCGGTGTCGCAATGACCTCGAGGTCCGGCGCATCCGCGAGCAGCTCCAGCGCGGCGGTGCCCTGGCCGTGGATCACGTTCCAGTCGTCGAACGGATGGACGAGCGTCAGACCCCGGGCGGCCATCTCCTCGCGCATGCGTTCTTCGCGGTTGGCGAACGTGATCCCCTGCTGGATCACCTCCGCCCCGAGCGCGCGCGTCGCCGCCACCTTGGCGGGGTTGGCGTCCTCGGGGATCAGCACGAGGGCCGGCAGACCGACGGACGCGGCTGCGAGCGCCACCGCCTGCGCGTGGTTCCCGGAGCTGACCGCGATCACGCCGGCCGGGCGGGGCTGCTGAGCAGCGAGAGAAAGGATGGCGTTGAACGCGCCGCGGACCTTGAACGAGCCGGTGACCTGGAAGCACTCGGGCTTCAGGCGCAAGCCGCTATCGAGGTCGGTGGTCAGGCAGGGAGTGCGCCGGACGTGCGGTCGGATCCGGTCCGCGGCCTGGCGAACCTGCGCTGCGTGCTCTTCGAGGAAGCTGCTCACGCCGCTGCGGAATCACGCTTGAGCGCAGGCTCGGGATTGGCCCGCTTGCGGAGGTTGGTGAGCACCGTGCCGGCGAGAATGACGGCCATGCCGATCACGATTGGCAAGCTCAAGCTCTCGTGCAGCAGAACGACTCCCCAGAACACAGCCGTGAGGGGGACCAGCAGCGTTACCCCTGCAGCGCGCACTGCACCCAACGTGTTCATCACGTAGTAATAGAGCAGATACGCGACGCCTGTTGCCCCCGCCCCCAGCGCGATGACCGCGGCCATGGAGGTCAGGGCCACGTGAACATGTTGCAGTGACGGAGCGGCGAGCGGGATGGCGAAGACCACCGTCGCCGCGAGCTGTCCGATGCTCACGTCGAACACGCTGACATTGCGCATCTTCCGGCGCTGATAGATCGCGTTGGCCGCGTAAGACAGTGCCGCGACCAGCACCGCCAACGCCCCGAGGAAATTGCCGGACACGCCGTGGGCCAGGATCTCGGGCAGCACGAGGATGACGACGCCGGCGAACCCCAGGACCACGCCCAGGTATCCGACCTTGCTCGGGCGCTCAGCCGGCATGGCCCAAAAGATGAGGACCGCCGTCCAGAGCGTGGTCGTCGAGTTCAGGATGCTGGCGAGACCGCTCGAGATGCGCTCTTCTCCCCACGCGATCGCGACCCAGGGCACGATCGCGTTCGTGATCGCCATGATCGCGAACGAGCCCAATCGGGTCCTCCAGCCCTCGCCAATAATGGGCCGTCCCATTACTTTGCCGATCACCGCCAGGGCGATCAGTCCCGACAGCGAGCGCAAGAGCAGCAGCACGGTGGGGCTCATGTCGTGGACGGCAACCTTGATCAGGAGGAACGAGGCGCCCCAGATCAGCGCGAGGCCAATCAGTGCCAGGTACGGCTTCAGGCTAGACACGCGTTGGCCACTCGTCCGTCGAAAGGACGAGCGTGACCGGGCCGTCGTTCTCGATGCTTACGCGCATGTCAGCTCCAAAGCTACCGGTCAGGGTCTCTATTCCGCGCTCGCGGAACCGCTCGACAAAGACGTTGTAGAGCTGCTCGGCGCGCTGGGGATCACCCGCCTTGAGCAGGCTGGGGCGCCGGCCGCGACTCATGTCTGCGAACAGGGTGAACTGCGAAACGATCAACGCAGATCCCTTCATGTCCACGAGACTCACGTTCATCCGGCCCGCTTCGTCCGCGAACACACGCAGGTCGATGATCTTGTCGGCGAGTTTTCGCACGGTGTTGTCATCGTCATCTGATGCCGCACCCACCAACAACACGTATCCGTGCCCGACGGTTGCACGACGCTCGGATCCAGCCTCGTCCCAGCTCACAGAGCCCGCAGCCACGCGCTGCGCGACGATCCTCAATTCAGGATGTCAATTCGCGTGGCCCGAAGGCCGGATTCGCTCCGGCCATCCCGTGCCTCCATTTGGGCACCAAGCGTCGCGTCGAGAAATATTCTGTAAATCCAATCCGCGGGAAGATGAGCAGGCCCGCCGGCTAAGCCGACCGGCCGATGAGAAGGAACCGAAGGTTCCTTCTCATATTTCATACCTTTGGTCCGAACTGGGGTTCCGCGTGCACCAGCGAGTCGATGTAGCGGAATCGCTCGTAGCGGTGCTGCAGTAAGTCCTCGGTAGGCTGAGTCAGGAGCGACTGCATGTGGCGGTGCAGCGCTTCGTCCAGCGCAGTCGCGACCGCGTCGTGGTCGACATGCGCGCTTCCTTTCGGCTCAGTTACCACCTCCTCCACCACGCCCATCGCGAGCAGGTCGCGCGAGGTCAGCTGCAGCTGCTCCGCGGCTTCCACCTTGCGGGCGTTGTCACGCCAGACAATTGAGGCTGCGGCTTCGGGGGAGGCGACCGAGTAGATCGAGTTCTCGAGCATGATCACGCGGTCCGCAACACCCATGCCGAGCGCCCCTCCGCTGCCTCCCTCTCCGATCACTGCCGCAACGATGGGCACGGGGATGCGAAACCACTCCATGATCGCGGCGGCGATGGCGGCGGCGATGCCCCGCTCCTCAGCACCCGCTCCCGGGTAGGCGCCTGGCGTGTCGATCAGGGAGACGATCGGAAAGCGAAACTTCGCCGCATGGTGCGCGAGGCGGATCGCCTTCCGGTAGCCCTCGGGGTGCATCATCCCCCAGTTCCGCGCCACGCGCTCCTTGAGGCTCCGGCCTTTCTGATGTCCAAGGAAAACCGTCGTCCGGCCATGCCACGTTCCAATTCCGCCGACGAGGGCGGGATCGTCACCCGAGAGCCGGTCGCCGTGGAGCTCGATGAAGTCCGGGGCCAGCCGGCGGATGTAGTCGAGCGAGTAGGGACGATCCTGGTGGCGGGCAAGCTCGATGACCTGCCAGACGCTCAGCGTCGTTTCCTCGGGCTTGCGCCCGTGGCGAGTCATGGATACATCTCCAAAAGGTGCGCAAGCAGGCGGCGCAGCTCCGTGCGCGGAAGCACCAGGTCGACCTGCCCATGCGCAAGCTGGAACTCCGCGCTCTGAAAACCTGGGGGAAGGTCGGCGTAAGTCGCCTGCTTGATCACGCGCGGCCCTGTGAACCCGATCGCGGCGCCAGGCTCAGCGATGTTGATGTCGCCGAGCAATGCAAGCGACGCAGCAGTTCCACCAAACGTCGGATCCGTCAGCACCGAGAAGTACGGCACCCCGGCGGCATGCATGCGGCCGAGCGCGGCGTTCACCTTGGCCAGCTGCATCAAGGCGAGGACGCCTTCCTGCATGCGAGCGCCTCCCGACGCCGAGACCAGGACGTAGGGGATCCCCGAGCTCGAGGCCTGCTCCATGCCGCGAGCGAGGCGCTCGCCGGCCACGATCGACAGAGTGCCGCCGACGAAGCGAAAGTCGAACGCGGCCAGCCAGATCGGCCGGCCCGCCAGCGTGCAGGTGCCGGTGCGAACCGCCTCGTTCAGCCCATCCTCCAACAGCTGCTCGACGACTTCCTGGTACGGCTTGGGCACCTTCCAGTTCAGGAGGTCGTGCGACCGGATGTCGCCCCAGCGCTCCTGCCACGAGCCGCGGTCCGCGATCAGGGCGATCCACGCGTCGGCGCCGAGCCGGAAGTGGTGGCCGCAATCGCAAACGTAGTTGTGCTTCCTCAGGGCTTCGATCTCCAGGGCGACGCCGCACCCGGGGCAGTTGGTCGGCAGCGGGATCGCCGGCAGCTTGCTTCCCGCGATGCGAAGCTCGACCGCCGTCTTGGCCAGCGCGCTCACAGCGACAGGCCTCCGTCCACGGCGATTACTTGCCCGGTGATAAAGCCAGCACGCTCGGAGCAGAGGAAGGCCACCGCCGCGGCGACGTCGTCGGCCGTCCCCTCGCGCTTGATCGGCGTCATCTTGACCAGCTCGCCGACCATCTCGTCAGTCAGCGATCCGGTGGTCAGCTCGGTCCGCACGTAGCCGGGAGCCACCGCGTTGCAAGTGATGCTGCGTGAACCGTATTCGCGCGCGACGGACTTGGTGAACCCGATCAGGCCGGCCTTGGCCGCCGCGTAGTTGGACTGGCCGGCGTTGCCGGTCAACCCGACGATCGACGAGATGTTCACAATGCGGCCCCAGCGGGCCCGCATCATGCCCGACATGATGGCCGCCCGCGTGGTGGCGAAAGCCGACATGAGATCCGTACGGATCAGCTCCTCCCAGTCGGCGGGCGCCATCTGGATCAGCAGCTTGTCGCGCACGGCCCCGGCGTTGTTGACGAGGACGTCGATACGGCCGATCGCCTTGACCATCGCCTCGACCTGCGCGGGGTCGCCGACATCCGCTTTGTGCGCGCTAGCTCCCGGAAGCGAGGCCGCCGTCTCTTCAGCCGCGGCCGCATCGGAGCGGTAATTGACGACGACGCGGGCGCCCATCCCGGCCAGCGCAATGCTGATCGCGCGACCGATGCCTTTGCCGCCGCCCGTGACCAGCGCGGTCTTGCCGTCGAGATCGCCCATCTGTTTAGGCTGTCGTGGGGCCGGCAAAGTCGATGAAGAGTTCTTCGGCGTTCCAGGTGTCGACGCCGGGGATGTGCTTCGCGGCGAGGCTGGCCAGCACGCGGCCAGGTCCAAGCTCGACGACGGTCTTCACCTTCATGGCCCGGATCGACACCATCGTGCGGGCCCAGTCGACCTGGCGCAGCATCTGGAGTCGGAGCTCCTCCTGCAGGCTCGCGACCGTGCGGAGCGCTTCGCCGGACGCATTGGCGAGGATCGGGATCGACGGCGCCTTGATCGGCAGCTTATCCACCAACTTGCGAAAGGCGGCGGCAGCGGCGGCCATCAGCGGAGTGTGAGCGGCCAGCGGGATGGTCAGGATGAGCGCGCGCCGCGCGCCCGCGGCGATGGCGAGCCTTTCCGCATCTTGCACCGCAGCCACCTCGCCCGACAGCACGAACTGCACGTCGGCGTTTCGATTGGCCACCCACAGCTTGCCGTGCGCAGAGGCCTGCTCGCGAATGCTTTCGACCGCGGCTTCCTCGAGACCGACGATGGCGATCATGCCGCCCGCCTGCTCGCCCGCGGCCTGGGCCATGATCCGGCCCCGTTCCTTGACCAGCAGCAGAGCGGTCTCCCAGGGGATCGACCCGGCGGCCGCGAGCGAGGCAATCTCGCCCAGGCTGTGTCCGGCCGTGACGCTCACGTTTTCGAATCCGTAGCTCTCGCGCCACACCTCGTAGGCCGCCCAGCACACGGTCATCACACAAGGCTGGATGACGTCGGTGCGGTTCAGGTCCTCGACCGGGCCCTCGAAGCACAACTTGCGAATCGGCATCTGCAGGACCTCTTCGGCCCGCTCGAACACCGCTCGCGCCGCTGGGTAGCGGTCGTGCAGGTTCTTTCCCATGCCGGGCTTTTGAGTTCCCTGGCCAGGAAACAGAAGCGCGATCGGCCCGATGAGCTTTACTCCCATGTCATCGCCTTAAGCCCACTTCAGGAGGCACGAGCCCCACGTCAGGCCGGAGCCGAACCCCGCCAGCAGCACGTGGTCACCGCTCTTGACCCGGCCCTTGCGAATCGCCTCTTCCAGGACCAGCGGAATCGAGGCGCTCGAGGTGTTGCCGTACTCGTCGATGTTGATCGCGACACGGTCCAGGGGCAACCCCATCCGGCGCGCGGCCGCGTCGATGATCCTGAAGTTGGCCTGGTGAGGAACCCAGAGGTCGATGTCTTCCAGCGCCACACCGGCGGCGTCGCAGACCTCGTTGGCCTGCCGGATGAAGATGTCGACGGCGAACTTGAAGACGTCGGGGCCGACCATCTCGATGTAGGGGTGCGGGTCCTTCGCCGCGTAAGCGCCCTTCTCGATGTTGCCGCACGTCACCTGCGCGTAGCCGCGGCCGTCCGAGCCGAGACACCAGCTGAGGAAGCCCGCGCCCTTCGGTGCCGGACGCACCACGGCGGCGCCGGCCCCGTCGCCGAAGATGACGGCCGTCCCGCGGTTCGAGTAATCGAGCATGCGCGAGAGCACCTCGGCGCCGATGACGAGCACGTTATCCGCGCGCTCGGTCGCGATGAACGAGTCGGCGATCGACAGCCCGTACATGAAGCTGGTGCATGCGGCGAGCGTGTCCCACGCCACCGCGCCCGGTGCGTCGAGCTCGTCCTGGATGCGGGCGGCGATGGACGGAAACGGGCCGTCTGGCGACGACGTGCCCACGAGGATCATGTCGAGGTCGTTGGCCGTGATGCCGGCGGCGTCAAGCGCGCCGCGCGCGGCCTTGGTAGCAAGCTCGAGAGTCGTCGTCCCCGGCTCGGCGATGTGGCGGCGGTGGATACCCGTGCGCTCGATGATCCACTTGTCCGACGTGTCCATCAATTTTTCGAGATCGAAGTTCGTGATGATCTTCTCGGGCGCGTACGCGCCGACACCGGCGATCGCGCTCGGCCGGCCTTTTGTCTTGAACGATCGAAGCGGAAGCGCGCCGGAACGAGTGCGGTAGGCGCTGGTGATGGCCATAGCGTCTAGGCCTCCAGCCGCTCGGCGGTCTTTTGCTCCAAGAACTTCCAGAGGTCGCCGATAACCTTCATGTTCTCGAGCTCCGCTTCAGGCAGCTCCACGTCGTACTTGTCCTCGACGGCGGCGACCAGCTCGACGAGGTCGAGCGAGTCGGCGGCGAGGTCCTTGGCGAAGCTTTTTTCGAGCTGCACCTGTTCGGGTTCGATGCCCAGGATCTCGCCGGCGAGGTCCTGCAGTTCCTTGAAATCGAGTTGCGTTGCCATTGGCAATACTCCTAGTTGGCCTCGGGGCCTTTGATGACGAGCGCGGCGTTATGACCGCCGAACCCGAACGAGTTCGAGAGGGCCACCTTGATCTCCGCCTTGCGTGCCTTGTTGGGGACGTAGTCCAGGTCGCATTCCGGGTCAGGGTCGTCCAGGTTGATCGTCGGGGGCAGCAAGCCGCGGTCGAGCGCGAGCACGCACGCGGCTGCCTCAATCGCGCCGGCGGCGCCCAGCAGGTGACCGTGGACCGATTTGGTCGAGCTGACCGCAAGCTTGTAGGCGTGGTCGCCGAAGACGGCCTTGATTGCTTTCGTCTCGGCGACGTCGCCAAGCTTGGTCGACGTACCGTGAGCGTTGATGTAGCCCACGTCGCTCAACTCGACGCCGCTCTTCTCGAGCGCGCGGCGCATGGCTCGAATCGCGCCTTTGCCCTCAGGCTGCGGCGCCGTGAAGTGGTACATGTCGGCGCTCGCGCCGTAACCGGCGATCTCGGCGAAGATCTTTGCGCCGCGCTTCTTCGCGTGCTCCATCTCCTCCAGCACCAGCATCACCGAGCCCTCGCTCATGACGAACCCGTCGCGGTTGAGGTCAAACGGCCGGCATGCCCTCTCCGGCTCGTCATTGCGCTCGCTGACGGCCTTGATCTGGCTGAAGGCACCCATCGTCAAAGGAGTGATGGTTGCTTCCGAGCCACCCGCGAGCATCGCGACCGCATCTCCGCGCTTGATGATCTCCGAGGCTTCGCCGATGCCGTGCGAGCCGGATGCGCAAGCGCTGACGATGGCGTAGTTCGGACCTCCCGCGTGCGTGTGGATGGCGACGATACCGGCCGCCATGTCCGCGATCATCATCGGGACGGTGAAGGGGCTGATCCGCTTCGGTCCGCGCTCCATCAGCTGCGTGTGGCTCTTTTCGATCTCCTCCATGCCGCCGATGCCCGAGCTGACGATCACGCCGACGTCGTCGGGGTCCATCTCGCCGGGGACGAGCCCCGACTGCGCGAGCGCCTGCTTGGAGGCCGCCAGCGCGAACTGGCAGTAGCGCCCTATGTGGCGGGCGGTCTTGCGATCCATGTAGTCCTCGGGATTGAAGCCTTTGACCTCGCCCGCGATCTTGCAATCGAAGATTGTCGTGTCGAAATGCGTGATCCTGCCGATTCCCGAGACGCCCTCGATCAGGTTCGACCAGACGGTTTCTATGTCGTTCCCGATCGGGGTGATGAAGCCCATGCCGGTGACGGCCACACGGCGACCATTGGAGTTGGATGTCATAGGCGCAGCATACGGACGCATGGGCCAAGTCGCATCGGCATTTGGTGGGAAAACCGGCCTCTTTCTTTGGACATCATGTCCTAAACCGCATCAAGATCCGCCTCAGAGCAGCTTGCGGATCTCCAGCGCGAACTGAAGGCGCAGCCGAGTGGCTGGGATCTCGAGGTCTCCCCCAAGGAGCTCGCGCAGCTTGTCGAGGCGGTAGAGGACGGTGTGGCGGTGTAGTCCGAGGGCGGCCGCCGCGTCCTTGACCGATCCTCGGACTAAGTAGGCCTCCAGCGTCTCCAGCAGCTGCCCGCGGTTGCGGACCTTGGGATCGAGCAGGCGTCCGAGGCTGTGGGCCACGAAACGCTCGGCGAGGCGGGGATTCTGGGTCAACACGAGGTGGGGGATCAGCTCGTCATGGCGATGCACCACGCCTTCGGGGCGCAGCTTGCGGCCGGCCTCGATGGCCTGTTGCGCCTCGAGGTACGAGCGCGAGATCCCGCGCAGGCCGGGGTGATAGCCGCCGATGCCCGCGCGCACACGAGCCCGCGCCGTGCCCGAGCGCTTCACCGCCTCGTCCTGGAGCCGGGTCACGAACTCGCCCGCGGCGTCGACGTTGGCGACCGACTCGGCGGGCCACAGCACGACCAGAGTGCTCGGGTCGGTCGCATGATTGATCGCGCCCCGGGGTACGTCGAGGGTGGCCGCCACCTCGGCCAGCGCCTGACCTCCCCGCTCGCCGTCGCGGTTGCCGATGATCAACTTGCAGACGGCGACCACATAGCCGGTCGGAACGATCGGCATGTTGAGTGCGAGCGCCTGCTTCTGCAGCTCGAGCTCCGAGTCGAAGTTGTCGCTGATCAGAGCATGGAAGAGCCGGGCATGTGCCCGCGTGCCGCGTTGCATGTGCTGCTCGCGCGCGTGCAGGTAGGTCTTCGTGACCTCGGCCGCGACCTGGTCCAGCGCGGCAAAGACGTAGTTGGCCGTGACCATGATCGCCTCGGGCGTGGCCTCGGGATGGCCCCGCCACGCGCGAAGGATCTCGTCCCACGCTACGCGCGCGGCGATGCGGTACGCCGCGAGGATGGGCTCGACGGACTGGCTGCTGCGCGCCTGGAGGATGCCCAGCTGGGCGACGCGGCGCAACTCCTCATTGGTGGCCGGCCGCGCCTCACGTGCCGTGGCCAGGAACAGGTCAAGGCCGGCTTCGCAGGCACGGGCGATCGCCGAACGCTGAGGAGGCACTCCGGTCGAGTCGTCCCAGCGCACCAGGCTGACCACCGCTCGGGCCATGTGGCGCGCCATCCCGGAGCGGCGGCGCTCCAGCTCGGCGATAAGTGCCGACGGAAGCGTGGGGGCGGCTTTGGGCGCCCTGGCCAATTTGGACCTGATGGCCATCTTCGCCATGGCGCCGACTATACGGGCTCAGCCACTCTTAGGACTTCAGGTCGGGACTTCTGCCTCAGCCGTGCTTCTTGACGAAGGCCAGGATGCGCCGCCACGCGTCGTCGCAGGCGTCCTTCCACTGGTCGAAAGTGCGGTCGAAGAAGCTGTGAGGCGCCCCTTCGTAGACATGCATCTCATGCGGAACCCTCGCCTGGATGAGCTCCTTTTCGAATGCCTCGAATGCGTCCGGTGGCGTAGCGGCGTCTGCGCCGGCAATGAGCAGCAACAGGGGCGCCTTCATCTTCGCCACGAATGGTTCGCTCCGTGACGGGCGACCGTAGAAGCCGATCGCGCCATTGAGGTCCGGCTGCAGCGCGGACTGGTTCCAGGAGCTGGAACCTCCGAAGCAGAAGCCGACCGTGAAGACCGATTTGACCGCCCCGCCCTCCTTCGTTTTGAGGTAGGCGATGGCGGCGGCCACATCCTGGGCGATGCCCTCTTGGGTCGTCTTCTCGACATGCGGCATGTACTCAAAGGCTTCGCTCCGATCGCCCATGCCTGCGGTGCGTCCGAAATAGTCGATCGCCACGGCGTCGATCCCGGTCTCCGCGAACCGCTGGGCGAGCTCCTTGTAGAACTGATGCAGGCCGCGCACATCCGGCATCACGACCATGCCGGCGCCAGTCGGCTTTTCGGCCCGCGCGAAATAGGCTGCGAACTTCGTACCGTCGGATGCGGTCAGGACGAGGTCGCCCTGGTTAGCGGCGGCTCCGCTGATCGGAGGCAAGGGCACACGAGCATCGTCTGAGTAGCACATGACTCGAATTGTCCACCATCATTAGGTCGCGATGAAGATCGAGAGCACCGCGTTCACCCGCGCCGATGTCGAACAGTTCCTCGTCGAGATGCTCGACCACGACCGGCATGCGCTCGCCGACCGCCTGGAGGTGGCTTCGGCGCGGCTCGCCGAGGTTGGCCCTCGGGTCAAGGCCGGCGGAGGCGAAACCGGGTGGTCAGAGCACGAGCTGCTGGCTCACATCGCCGTCCTGTCCAAGTTCTACGGCGTGCTCGTGCACAGGATCTCGAGCGGCCAGATGACAGAGATAGACCTCCTACAGAACGTCAACCTGCGCGACGTCGTCGGCGAGCAGATGGCTCAGATCGAGCCGGCAGAGCTCCTGCGCATGGCGCTCGCCGACCAGGCCCGCACCCTCACGCTTCTTCGCAGGGGCGACGCGTCCTCTCTGCGGCGCATGGCAAAGCAGGAGAACGGAGAGCTGATCAGCGCCATCGAGGTGGCGCGGCTCCCGCTGGTCAACCACCTCGAGATGCACGTCGACCAGCTGGAGCGCGCCGTCAGTCGGTGACCTCGGAGTAGCCCAGCCGGCGCAGCTCGCGCCGGATGGTCCTGGCGGCGTCATCCATCATCGCTGGATCCGGATCCGGATCCTGGTTGTCGAAGTCCAGGTCGTGCACGCCGCGGATCGGCACCACGTGCAGATGGCAGTGAGGGACCTCGAGGCCGGCGAGCATCACGCCGATCCGCGCCGGCTTGAAGCCGGCCATCTGCGCCTTGCCGACGGCCTGCGCAGTTTCCGCCACGTGCGCCAGCAGGCGGCCATCGAGATCGAGCCAGTGGTCGATCTCCTCCCTGGGCACCACCAGCGTGTGGCCCGGACGGAGCGGGTGGATGGACAGAAAGGCCACGCACGAGTCGTCCTTCCAGACGAACCGCGCCGGCAGCTCACCGGCGATGATCCGGCTGAAGATACTGGCCACGGCCTAAAGACTAGGACGCTAGCCTTGGCCGATGCCACCGGCGGCGCAATTGATAGACGCGACCAAGAAGTACGGCGCCGTGGAGGCGCTCAAAGGCATCAGCCTGGACATCGAGGTCGGCGAGGTGGTCGCGATGTTGGGGCCGAACGGCGCCGGCAAGACGACCTCCATCAGCCTGCTGCTCGGTCTGCGCAAGCCGACCACAGGCAAGGCTCTCCTGCTCGGACTCAAACCTGACGACCTGAATGCCCGCAGCCGCGTGGGCGTGATGCTTCAAGAGTCGGGAATCCCTTCGATGCTCAAGGTGCGGGAGATAGTCGATCTGTTTCGCTCCTACTACCCAAAGCCGATGACGCGCGATCGCGCAATCGCGATGGCCGGGCTCGAGGAAAAGAGCAACGCACTGGTGAAGGAACTGTCCGGTGGGCAACAGCAGCGCCTCTACTTTGCACTGGCCGTGTGCGGAGATCCAGATGTTTTGTTCCTTGACGAACCGACGGTGGGGATGGACGTGGAAGGCCGGCGCTCCTTCATCGAGCGCATCGCCGAGTTCATCCAGATGGGGCGCACGGTGGTTCTGACCACGCACTACCTGGAGGAGGCGGACCAGCTTGCCAAGCGAGTGATCGTGATCGACCGCGGCATGGTCATCGCCGATGCATCCCCGCAGGAGATCAAGTCCAGGGTGGCGGGCAAGCGCGTGCGCTTCGCGGCGGCCGCATTGACGGAGAAAGACCTCGAGGGGCTGCCGGTAACCGCCTCGACGATTGTGCAAAACACCGTGCAGCTGCTCACGAATCAGCCTGAGGCCGTTCTGCGCGAGCTGTTTCGACGGGGCATCGAGATATCCGACCTCGAAGTCTCAGGCGCGGACCTCGAGGATGCATTCATCTCGCTGACAACGCACAAGGCGACGGGGTAACGGGGATGGCTGTGACGACAGTTCATCGCGCGTCCCTCGCACCGATGTTGCGCCTTCAGACGTGGGCGGAGTTTCTCAAGCTGTGGCGCGTACCCGCCTTCAGCGTCACGTCTCTTTTCCTGCCTGTGATGTTCTACGCCTTCATCGGCATCGGCCAGTCATCGCAGAAGATCTTTCCGCACGTCACATTCGGCGCCTACTTCCTGGGTTCGATGGCGGTGTATGCGGTGGCCAATGTGATGATCTTCAGCTTCGGGATCTCGGTGGCGACGGAAAGAGGAATGAAGATGGACGTCCTCATGCGAGCGACGCCGATGCCGCCGCTCGTTTACCTGCTCTCCAAGTGCATCACCGCGCTCTTTTTCGCCGCCCTGACGCTGGCCGTGCTGTTCCCTTTCGCCTACATCGCGGGCGGGGTAAGGCTCGACGCGTCAGTCTGGGTGACGCTAGCCTCGAGGGTGCTGCTCGGCTCGATACCTTTCATCGCCCTTGGCTTCGCAATCGGGTACCTTTCCGGGCCTAACTCGGCGGTCGCTGTGATCAACCTGATCTACCTGCCCACCGCATTTGCTTCGGGCCTCTTCTTTCCCAAGCAACTGTTGCCGAGCTTTATCCAGTCAATTGCCCCATACCTCCCGCTGCACTTCTTCGGACAGCTGGGGTGGGATGCGGTCGGCGCGCCCACCGACGGGAGCGTGACCACCGACTGGCTCTATCTGGCCGCCTATGGCGTGTTCTTTTTCCTGGTCGCGCTGTGGGCGTATCGCCGCGAGGAAAGCCGGAAGTTCAGCTAAAGGTATGAGGCAAAACCCGGATGGTTTTGCCTCATCGCGCGTCGGCTGCGCCGAAGCGCTGCTCCCATTCCGGCATATCGATGGGACTTGTTCAAGAATCTGAAGCCAAACGACGCAAGGTGACTAAACGACATAGTCGCGACCGGGCGAAGCCCGGTCGCCCCGGCCACGCCGGCATGAGTTAATTGGCCGGCCAGAATTTCTCTGACAGCTCGATCCCAAACGCTTCCTGATAGCGGCGCGAAAACTCGACCTTCGCGTAGTCGTGCTCGATGGTGCCGACCTGCTCGACCGCGTACGTGGCCGCCAGAGAAGCCACCCGTCCCGCTGCTTCGAGGTCCAGGCCGCGGAGCAGGCCGGCCACGAGACCGGCGCGGTATGCGTCTCCGGCACCCGTGGGGTCGACCTCGCGGAGCGGTGGCGCGGAAGGGATCTCGACGGTCTGCCGCCGCGTGTCGATGCGCGAACCCTGGCGGCCGAGCGTCGTGACGACCATCTCGGCGAGCTCGAGGAGGCCGGCCACGTCTCGGCCGGTGCGCTGCTCGATCAGCTCGAGCTCATAGTCGTTGCCGATCACGATCCATGCTCCGCGCGTGCTGTCCGTCACGTCCTCCCCAGACATCATCGGCAGCTGGTGCGCGGGATCGAATACGAACGGGACACCGCGCTCGCGGCATTCGTGGACGAGGCGCTTCATGGCGCCCGGGTCGTTCGGACCGATGATGACCGCGTCAACAGCGGGTGGAGCGTCGTCCAGGCCGAGCATCGCGGCCCGCCACATCGCACCGCCGTAATAGCCGGTCAGCTGGTTGGCATCCAGGTCCGTGGTGGTGAACCCGGTTGCGCTCAGCTCGCCTTCGAGCAACCTGAGTCCGCGGCAGTCGATACCCCGAGTGACCAGCCAGTCGCGGTACTCCGTGGCATCGGTGCCGGCCGTGGCGAGCACCGCCGACGGGTAGCCCAGCAGCGCGAGGTTGTGGGCGTAGTTGCCGGCCACCCCGCCCCGCCGCTTCTGAAGGTCATCGACCAGGAAGCTGAGGTTCAGGATGTGAGCCTTCTCGAGAAGGATGTGGTCCTTGAAGTGGCCCTTGAAGGTAAGGATGTAGTCGTAGGCGATCGAGCCGCTGCAGACCACAGTCATTTGTGGGAAGCGTACCCGCCGAACCCCCCTCCCCATTAGGGGACAGGGCCAGGGAGCAATCAGTAGTCCCATCCTCATCGCCGCTCTGCGCGCAGGGGCGTGGAAGAAGAAGATGGCTAAAAGGAAAAGGGCGCCCCATGCGGGGCGCCCTTTGGTTCGGTGTCCGGTTAGGCGGCGCGGCGCCGTGCGGTCCGGCGGCCGATGGCGCGACGGGTCTTGACTGCCGCGGGCTTGGCCGCGGTCTGCCGGCGCGGGGTCAGCTCGGTGGCCTGCTCGAAACGGGTCGCCGTGCGGGCGATCGTCTTGAACGAGCCGTTGAAGATGCGCAGCGTCCGCTTGGCGACGTCGCCGACGACGTCCTGCCGGCGCGCCTGGAGCTTGACCAGCTGCAGGCCTTTGATCGCGACCCTCTCAGGCAGCTTCTCGTTGACCTCGATGCCCCAGAGGGTCACCTTCTCGGGAAGGATGGCGTTCAAGCGCGCGTTGAAGCGGCGATTGAGCTTGCGAGCGGTCGGGGCTCCCTTCTTCTCGAATCCCTTGACCTGCTTGCGGGCCGATCCGATCGGGTCAGAGGCGACCTCCGCCGCGCTCTTCGCGGCTCCAAAGGCAACTTCCTCGACCGTGGTTGCGGCGTCCGTGAATTTGATCTCAGTGCTCATGTGACTCAGCCTCCTTGTGCTATCTATTTTTCAGTCTTGACTAACGCATCATAACGCATTGCGTCAATGGAGTCAAGGCACCTTGTCTCGGCTTAGCTCTTGAAGCGGGCGATCAAGGCCTCCGCGGGCGCGCCGAAGACGTCGTAATGAGCCACCTTGCGGCGCTTTTCGGGCTGAATCCACTCTGGGCGAAGACCATGCTGCCGGCCCCATTCCTCGAGCGCCGGACGCAGCCCGATGATGTGAAGAAAGGGCCGCTCCCGCACCATCCCTCGAATCGTCGAGCCGTGGTAGTAATCGAAATTGCGGTGGATCGCGATCCCACCCGCCTCGGCGAACTCGATCGCCTCTTTGATCTGACGGCGCTCGAAATATCGTTCCCGGAGCGCGTCATCCACGCCCCGACGTTACGTCCTTCGGTCGGGGCAGATCGGCCGGAACGCGCAGATCGAGCAGGGACGCTGGTCGTGCTCGGGCCTGAGGCTGAAGTCACCGGCCGCGATGCGGGCAGCCGCCACCTCGACTCGAGCTTCGACGCCCGCGGCGTCCGGAGTCACGTCCCTCTCCTCGCCGCGGCGAAGGTCGAACAGCACAAGACGAGGCTCGGTTCCTCCCGCTACAAGGCCTCGCGCGGCAGCCAGGCCGTAAAGCCTCAGCTGTACCGAGTAGGCCTCGATGAGCGATGCGTCGAGGGAGGCGTTGGTCTTGTAGTCGACGAGGACGGCCCGGCCGTCGAGCTCGCAGATCCTGTCAACCAGTCCGCGCACGCGAGTCGTGCCGATCCTCATGTTGAACCCGACCTCCACCGCCAGCGTCTTCGCGCGCGCGAGCGGATGAGCCAGATAGCGCGCGAGCATCTCGCGCCCGGCTTCCGGGCCCGAATAAATTGCAAGCAAGTCGCCGCCGGCAATGTGCCAGGCCGCAAGCGCCGCGTGCACAGCCGACCCGAGCTCCGTCGATCCGACGGCTTGCACGTGTCGAGGTTGAAGCTCGTCCGGAGGGGCGGGCACGCGCCATACCTGACTGAAGCGATATCGCACCGGGCACACCTCGAAGTCGTGCAGCTGCGAGAAGCTGAGCACGAGCTCCGCACGCGGCGCCCTCACCGCGCCGGCCGCTTGCGGGCGAAGCTGTTCCATCCGGTCGAGCACGGCGGCCACGACGGCTGGGCCGCGATCTACATGTCCGTTTGCGGCACGCATCGCCGGAAGCTCCAGCTGCTCGGCCTCGACCACAGTGGCGGATTGAGGGTTGGCGAGAGCCCAGCTGAGGATCTCGGCGAAATGGTCGTGGTCGTCGGGGCCGTTCGCCCCGACGTCCCGGGCGGTCGTCTCCTCCCGCGTGGCGGTGACGTAGAGCGCGTCCTTGGCGCGCGTTAGACCGACATAGACGATGCGCCGGCGTTCGCCGATCGCCAGCGCCATGGCCGGAGCGCCGGGCGATGTCGCAACGAAGCGCGGATGCTTCTCGCCGCGCCAGTTCTTGATCACGAAGCCAAGGCTGTCCGGATCGAAGAAGAGGCGCTCGGTGTCTCTCGGCCGGGGAGGCCGGAGGTTGACGAGGAACACGACTGGAAATTCGAGACCCTTCGCGGAATGGATGGTCAGCACGGAGACCGCCTCGGCCCTGGCGGATTCCTCCGCCGCCTCACCCACCGGGAGTTCGGCGTCTATCACCTGGTCGAGGTGCCGCACGAAATCGCCGATTCCGGCGAGCGAGAGGTCACGCTCGAAGCGGCCCGCGAGCTGAAAGACCTTGCGCAGGTTCTGCAGGGCGCGAGGGCTTCCGTCCCGCTGAGCGCGGAGCTCCGCCCAACGTAGGTAGCCGCTTTCCTCGAGCAGACGGTTGAGGATATCGGCCACCGTCAACGCGTCGCGAAGGCGGCCCAACCGGTCGGTCAGCTCGACCAGGTGCACGGCCTCGCGCGCCACCTTTTCATCCATCTCCGGGAAACCCTCGCGCCCTGATTCGTCGAAGCAATCGCGCAGTCGCATGCCCGAACGTCCTGACCTGCGGGCGGCCAGCCGATACATCCCGTCGTCGGGCAGCCGGACGATGGGTCCCTGCAGGATGCGCACGAACGCGCCGTCATCCATGGGGTTGTCGGTCAGGCGCAGGAGCGCCAGCACGTCCTTGATCTCCTGCCGGTCGAAGAATCCAGAACCCCCGCTGGTGATGTACGGGATGCCCTGCCGCCGGAGCTCATCCTCGAACTCGCGTGGGAGCATGCGGATCGAATGGGCGAGCACCGCGATATCGGCGAAGGCCCGGCCCGCGACGTGGAGCCGCCGGATGGCCTGAGCCATCGAGCGGGCTTCGGTGCGCGAGTCGGGCGCCATTATCACCGTGACCGGCTGCGGCACCGAGCCACGCGTCGCGACCAGGTCTGGTTCGGCCGCGAAGTCCGGGTCGCGGCGGATGAAATCCGTGGCGCAGTCGAGGATGCCCTGGTAAGAACGCCGATTGTGGGTGAGCGGCAGGCGACGCCCGGGGAAGCGGCTCCGAATGTTCTCGATCTCGGCGTCGCGCCAGCCGTAGATCGATTGCTTTGCATCACCGACCACGGCGACGTTGCCGAAGTTGTCGGCCGCGAGCAGGCGGATGAGGTCGAGCTGGATCCGGTTGGTGTCCTGGAACTCGTCGACCAGCAGGTAGCGAAAACGGTCGCGGCAGCGCGCGCGAAACTCGGGCACCCGCTCGAGTGAGCCGATGACGTCGAGGATGAGGTCGTCGAAGTCGCGCAGCCCAGCCGTGCTGAGAGCGTCTTCGTATGTCCTGTAGATGACGGACAGCACTTCGATCGCCTCGAGCTCGGCGCGAGCCGGGTCGGGGCCGCCGGATCCATTTCCCTCGCCCCGCTCCCTAGCCCTCACCCCTGAAGGGGGGGAGGGAACGTGGAGCTCGAGCGCTCGCTGCTGAAAACCCTCGGGCGTGATGCCCCGGCCCTTGAGCTTGAGCAGGAAGCGCAGCCCCGATCGAAGCAGGTCATCCAGGTCTTCCACCGCCAGCGCGGTGAAGGAGTCCGGGTCGAACGGTGCGGCCGCTCCGCTGCGCAGGCCTGCGAGGAGCTGCTGCTCGAACAGTCGCTGCCCGGTCTCATCGAGCACGCGCAGCTCCCGCGGAGCGCCGACCAGGTAGGCGAACTCGTCGAGCAGCCTGGCGCACGTGCCGTGGAACGTGCCGATCCAGGCCCCGTCCAGCACCTCCGGGCCCAGCTCGGGCCGGCGCGCCCCCAGCTCCCTGGCGATGCGCTGCCTGAGCTCCTCGGCCGCGCGGTCGTTGAAGGTCACCGTGAGAATCCGATCCGGAGCAACGCCCTGCTCGATCAGCCAGCAGAAGCGCTCGGTCGCGGTGAACGTCTTCCCCGTGCCTGGGCCGGCGGCGATCAGGAACGCCCCTTGTGGACCGGCGTGCGCGGCGGCGGCCTGCTCGGAGGTCAGTGCGGTCGCGCTCGGCAGACCCGTCGTGCTCATTCCGGTGGCGCCCCTCCGTACGGACAGACCGCGGCGTGCGGGCAGCTGCCAAAGCGTGTGACGCAGGTGCCCGCGAGCTCTCGCGGCGCCGGCTCGAAGTGGCCGCCCTTGATGCGTGAGATCGCCTGGACGACGATCTCCCGGCTTCGGTCGAGGTCCTCGGTCGTCAGCAGTTTCTCGCGATACTCCTTCAAGCCTGCGGCGCGCCCGACGCTGAAGATGACCTGCCGCATATCGCGCCAGACCCATTCCTTCGGGTACCACAGCGACAGGAACCTGGGCTGGAAGCCGAGCGGCTTGCCCTCTTCGTCGAAACCCTCCTTGCAGGCGATGTAATAGAGAGCAAGCTGCACGTCGTACAGCTCCGGCCCGAAATAGGCTTCATAGGCGTACTTCATCGGCCTGCCCGCGCCGGTCTTGTAGTCGACGACCTCGACCTCTCCGTCACCGACATCGTTGACGCGGTCGATCTTGCCGACGATGTCGGATCCATCCAGCTGCAGGCGGAACCGGCGCTCGGTCGCAAGCGTCCCGAGCCGGCGGATCTGCTGCGTCCCCGTCACAAACCGGATGTAGTTGCCAAGCAGAGAGCGAACCTGGCGCTCCTCGCGTTTGCGGTCGAGCACACCCTCCATATGCACGAGGTAGCTCTCGAGGTGGCCCTGAAGCGCGGCCTCGAGCCATTCCTTCTGATGCTCGGAATCGAGCGGCCGCCACTCGCTCTCCTTGGCGTGGAAGTCCTCGAGCACCTTGTGCAGGAACCCTCCACGCTCCATGGCGACCGAACGCGGCTCCTCGACCAGGCCTGGGTGGTGGTTGTACCAGTAGAGCCGCGGGCATTTGAGGTAGTCGTTGAGCGTGGTCGGGCTGAAGTGATCGATCTGCACCGACGTGGGATTGCGGTCGCCGCCATAGCTCTCGAAGGGCTCTCCCGAATCCGGGCTTGTCAGGAACGCGACGTCGAGACCGAGCGCCGCGGCCCGAGCGGGAACTCCGTCGGTCAACGCGGGGCGATGTGACGCAAGCAGCACCTCGGCCTCGCGTGGGAGCAGCACGTCGCCGGGCTGGAGCCGGGAGCCACGCGTTAGCGAGCGCAACGCCGCTTCCGGCGCGGCCATTTCCAGGAAAGCAGACGGACCCGCCTGGCGCAGGTAGGAATCCGCATAGGTCACGTAGAGGCGGCGCCGGGCGCGGGTCATCGCGACGTAGGCAAGCCGCGCCTCCTCCGCGAGGTGGCCATCCGGATCCGAAGGCCACGACGGCATGAAGCCGACCTTGAATCCCTCCAACCACACACGGTCCGGCTCGTCCAGCAGCGGATGCGGGCGCGCCGGCAGCGGAAACAGGCCATGGGCGAATCCCGAGCAGAACACCACCTCGAACTCAAGACCCTTCGCCTGGTGGACCGTCATCACCTGGACCGCATCGCGGCGGCCGGCGGCGGCTTCGCTGTCATCCGCCGCCGCAGCCAGCAGGGTTTCCAGCGAGCCTGGGATGTCGGAAAGCATCGGCTTCGCACCGACCAGTCGCTCGTGAACCTCCTCGATGGCCTCCAGGCCTTCGATTGCGGCCCGCAGGTCAGAGATCGCCTCGGCCCGCTGGTCCTCGGGCAGCTCGAGGTCGAGGAGGCGGCGGAGAGCGCCGTCCTCGATCAGGACGGAGTACGCGAGCGCGGCCAGCGACAGCTTCGAGGCGCGGCCGAGTAGGCGCTGGCGCGCAACCATCGCGGCGTGCAGGCTCTTCAGCTCTTCGTCGGAAAGGAAGGCCATGAAGTCAGGTTCGGCTCGCACATCGGCCGGGACCTCGCCGCCCCACGGGAGCGGATAGCGAAGTGGGTCACGTGCAGCGAGGGCATACATCAGGCGGTCCACCACGCGCTTGAGCGGCCTTCCTCTCTCGTACGCATTCGTCCGAAGGCGGCCCAAGGTTCCCGCGCCGACACCGCCCAGGCTCGACGCCAGCGCGCCTTCGAATGCGTCTGGATCATCGGGCCGGCGCAGCGACTCCAGATATCCGACGAGGAAGCGCACCACCTCGTTGCGCGAGGTCGCCCCCGACCCGCGGACCTCGTACGGCAGCCCCATCGCGCGCAGCGCCTCTTCGAACGGGGCGCCGAGTGAGGTGGTGCTCCGCAGCAGGATCGCGAAGTCCCCGTACCGAAGACCCGGCGATTCCACGTGCAGGCGGCGGATCTCGCGCGCGACAAAGAACGCCTCGTCGACCGGGTCGCTCTCCCGAGCGACGACGATGGCGGGTGGCGCGGTGGCGGCCGTCGTTCGTAATCGTCGTGGCTCACGCCCCGGATGGGTCGCCACCAGCAGCCGCTCGGCGCCGTCGAGAGCCTCCTGCGAGCAACGACGGCAATCCTCCAGGTGCTGCGTGGCGCTGCCGTACGCGGCCGCGAAGTCACTGCTGAGCAGCCGGGGAACGGTGCCGCGGAACCCGTAGATCGACTGGTCCGGGTCGCCCACCACGACCAGCCGCGGACGCATCGACGGAGGAGCGACCAGCTGCAGCAGCTCGAACTGTGCCGGGTCGACGTCCTGGAACTCGTCGACTAGGATCAGGCGAAACTGCGCCTGCAGCTTCTCGCGAAGCCGTGCGTTCGATTGCAGGAGCTCGATCGCGCCGGAGATGAGGTCGCGGAAGTCGAGCATCCGGGCCTCCCGCAGGCGGAGCTGGTACGCCTGGTAGACGGAGGCCAGCACCCGAAGCCGCTCGCTTGCGCTCGCTTCTGCGGCAAGCACCAGCGCGGAGGGATGCACCAGGTTCTGCTTCATGAGCGCGACGAATGTCAGGACGTCGCGCGCGAATGCATCCGACCGGCGGACTCCCTCCAACGCGCCGAGCACGTCTCCGTCCAGCTCCGAAAGGACACGCCGCATGACGAGCCATTCCTGGAAGCCGTTGAGCAGCAGCCGCTCGCGATCAGGGGAATGCTCGCGAAGCAGTCGCGCGCAGAAGCTGTGAAAGGTGGAGATCCACGCCTCGCCGTACTCATCCTGCAGGCGTTCATCGATCCGCCGGGAGATCTCCGCGGCGGCGCTCGTCGAGAACGTGAGGACGAGGATCTCTCCGCGGCCGGCCATGCGCTCGCGCACGGCCTGCTCGTACAGGTCGGCGAGGGCATGAGTTTTGCCGGTGCCCGGTCCGGCGAGCACGCGCAGTGGTCCGTCGATTTCGTGGATGTCGAGTGGCAAATGGTTCCCCTGGGTGGCGCGGGCGTCCTGATTATGCGGGGGCCCGGGTCCTCAAGTCAGCGGCGCTTGTTAACGGCCTGAACGCGCCCACCACCAGGGCGAGCAGCAGGATGGACTCGATCAACGGCCAGCGATTCAAGGGAGGGCCGAGGCTGGGAAGGAAGAGGAAAGGACTCGCGAGCACCCATCCGGCGGCCACACCGGCGCGCCACGCCAGGCTGCCGCGCTCCTCCCACACCATCCACGCGGCTGCGGACAGCAGGCACAGGTCCGATGCGTGCAGGTAGGGCGCCACCACGAGCGTTCCTACGATGGCAACCGGCATGACCAGCCCGGGTGAGCTGCGGAGCTTGAATGCGGTGACCAGGACGGTCAACGCGATGGCTACTCGAAGCACACTCGCCACGATTCCCGTTGCGCCGAACGCGCCTTTGAGCGTCAGCGAGTCCGCACCGCTGGGCAACGGTGCGAGCAGCTGGTTGACGTAGGCGGAGACGCCGTGGGTGCCGAGTATCGCGACCGCCGCGAGTGCGATCACGACGCCGGCGCCCAGCCACGCCGTAAAGGCGCGAAGACGGCCGGCCGCGACCAGCGCGAATGGGACGAGGATCGCGGTGTTTGGTTTCAGGAAGATCAGCGAAAGGACGAGTCCGGCCGCGATTTGCTTTTCCTCCCGCAGCAGGCGCCACGCCACCACCATGGCGGCCGCCACGAGCGGGACGACCTGTCCGACAGCCACCGCATGCATTACCCACCATGGCGCGAGGGCGGCGGTGACCGCGATCCAGCGCGTGATGCCGGTGCTCATGCCGGACCAGGCAAGCGCCGCAGCCAACACCGCCAGCGTGAATGCAGCCCAAACGTCGTAGGCGATCCAGTACGGGAAAACCGTCAGCGGAGCGACGAGCCATGCCACCGTCGGCGGGCTCAGAAACGGTTGGGACCACTGGCTCGGTACGAGCTGCTTTTGCACCACGGCGACGAGCGTCTGGTCATAGACGTGCGTCCATCCCTGCTGCAGGCCCACCGTGGCCGCTGCCATATACGTGTGGAAATCGATACCCGTCTGCTCGCGCCGGCGCCAGAAGTCCAGGGCGAAAGCGACCCCGGCCACGGCGAGGCCGATCCACGGCCAGGCCCGGCGTGAGTTGATCACCGCCCGACGTTACCGCACCCATATAGTCACTGCTCGATGACCCGCCCCAGGCAGGTTGGATTGTGGACCGCCCTGATCTCCATCACGGTGTTCGTCGCACACCTGCCGTCGTTCGCCCATCGCCTCCTGGACGGAGACGAGGCGATTTACGGCTCGATCGCGGCGCTCCTGAACACCGGCGGGCAGCTCTATGGAGCGGGCGGAGTGGACAACAAGCCACCTGGGATCTTCTGGGTCTACGCGGCCACCTTCCGCGTGGCCGGCACTTACCAGATGACCGCGATCCATGCGGTCGGGCTGGCGGTGATCGTGGCGACCTGCGTCCTGGTCTTCGTGATCGGCCGGGACCTCGGCGGACTGCGGACAGGGTTCCTCGCGGCCCTCTTCTACGGCGTCCTCACAGCGGCCGGCAACCCCCGGCTGCTGGCGACGAATACGGAGATCTTCATGCAGCTGGCGCTGACCGCTTCGGTCCTGCTGATGCTGCGGCGCCGCTGGTTCTGGTCGGGCTGCCTTTTGGTTGCGGCCGGCGCATTCAGGCAGGTGGCCGCCGTCAACGTCTTGCTTGTGATCGTGGGAATCTTCTGGCTCACGCCCGCAGGGAGCCGATGGCGAACCGTGGCGTGGTTTGCGGGAGGCGTGGCCGCGGCCCTGGCCGCCGGCGCCCTGGTCCTGCTGTTGACCGGGTCGCTGTCGGGCTTCTGGCGCTGGACGGTGGGCAGCCTGTACGGCTACGCCTCGACGAACTGGATTCCGAGCTTCGTCTGGCTGCGCGCGAAGGACAGCCTCGTGCCGTTCGTCGTGGATATGGCGGTGCTGTGGATTGCCGCGATCGCGCTCGCCACCCGATGGAGCCGCCTGGACCGCCTGGAGAGGCTGGTCATCGTATGGCTGGCCGTCGCAATGGTCGGATCGGTGGCGGCGGGCCACCTCTCATGGCACTACTTCATCCAGGCCATGGGACCGCTCGCGTTGTCGGCGGCACGAAGTTTCGATCGCTTTTCGATTCGCAGATGGGTCGCGGCCGCGGCGGCGATCGGCATCGCCATCCCTGCCCTCGGATGGTGGGCCTATGACCTTGGCGCCGACCCGTTGACCTATGACTTCAGCCCGCCCGTGCCCCAGCACCAGCTGGTGGCCGGCTACATCCACGACCACACGGCGCCCGGCCAGCGCGTTTTCGTCTGGGGGGACTGGCCCGCGCTCTACATCGAGTCCGACCGGCTCATGGCGAGCCGGTTTCCAGGTTTTCTGCGCGGCTTCGACCGCGGCTCGGGGATCCCCCCCAACAACTGGGACACGACCTCCGACGTGTGGCCGGAGCTTCAGTCGGACTTGAATGCACATCCGCCTGCGCTCATCGTCGATACGGCCTCAGCAGGCTGGAGTGACTTTTCGATGTACCCGATGCGCAACTATCCGGTCCTCGCCGACCTGGTCGCCAGCCGGTACCACGCCGTGGCGACGGTCGATGGAGTGGTGATCTACGCGCCCGACAGTCCGTGAAGGATCGGAAGCGCCTTCGAGCCGTCCGCCCGTCATCCTTGGAGGTCACCGGATGACTTCGGAACCTGCCACGCTCAGGCCTTCAACGCGTCTGGTCCGGACCGATGTTTCCGACAGCTGGGCGTGGATGCGTTTCGACCTGCTCGTTCGCATCGTCCCGTTCGTGCTGGCCTACGCCGTCGTGCACCAGCTCGATACGCACCGCGCAGCCCTTGGATTGAGCGGCGGACGGCTCGGCGTCCAGCTCGTCTTCGCCGCGGTGGCTGCGCCTTTGATGTTCGCCGCGGCCGTCTGGGTCCAGCTGTGGCTGACGCGACGGCGCGGCGCGTTGAGCGTCCCGGCGGACGCTCGCGACGCATGGTTCCAGGCCGGCTTCTACCTGGTGAATGGCCCGGTCGAGGAGGCCTTTTTCCGCGGCCTCGTCCAGGGTGGGCTGGGGGTGCTGTGGGGAGCGCCCGTTGGCTTTGCGATAGCCACCGCGATCTATGTCCTCTATCACCGGCTGGGTCGCTGGCCGTGGTCCGACACCTTCGCCACCGCGTTGGTTGGCGTGCCGCTCGGGCTTGCCTTCTGGCTTTTGCCCGGCCCGCCCTCGCTGCTGGGCGTCTCCATCGCGCACATCGCGGCGACGTGCGGATTCCTCGGCCCAGGTCCCTACCTGTTGAAGAAGCTGAACCTGGTCTAGACCTCTCGACGACGGACGGAGTAATAGACCAGGCCGCAGAACACGCATACGACGAATGCCCACCAGACGATGTCGCCGGTGGTCGACGCCTGCGGAACCCCCGCAATTGCTGTGCTGCCGCGGCTGCCCTGAATCGCGACCTGCGCGCGAACGAGGTCTCCAGTGGCGCTGCTTACCAACTCGTGAGGGACGAGCCAGTAGAGAACGTCAAAGATCGTCTTGACAATGCCGCTTCCGATAACGCCCGAGTCTGTGAGGTTGTGGACGAAGCCGATCACACCGGCAACCACGTTGTAGTAGATGAAGGCGACGATCGCGGCGACAATGTTGTTCATCCACGTGCTCAGGGCGAGGACCAGGAGCATCAAGGCGATCGTGTTGCCGATGACTGCCAACACCGCGACTGTCAGCGCATTCTCGAGGCCGCCTCCAAACAGGAACATCACAAGCCGCGACTCGACCGCGAGAAGACCCATGATCACCAGAAGCGCGGCGACGGCAGCTGCAATCTTGCCGGTGGTGAACGCGAGCCGCGAAACCGGCTTTGAGAAGATGCTCACGGCGGCACCCGAATCGAGGTCGTGGTAGATCGCGGTCATCCCGATCCCGTATGCGATCAGCAAACCAAAGACACCAAGGGCGCCGAATATGTACGTGAGAAACAGCAGTTCGAGGAAATGGTTGAAGGCCGCAGGATCTACGTTAATCGGTGCGAAGCCTCCCTGCGTACTGGACGACGCCACCGAGTAAATGACCTTGAGGCCAACGCCAAGGACGAGGATGCCGAGCGCGCCGATGATGAAAAAAACGAGCAGGATGCGTCGCCTCGACAGCTCGACCAGCGTGTAGCGCGCGACCGCCAGCGTGCCGTTCAACTCTTGTCCTTGTCGGTGATGAAGGAGGGCAGCTGGTCCCGAGGTGGAGCGCTGGCCTGCACCAGCTCGACGAACACGTCCTCCAGGTTTCGACCCTGGGGAACGACCTCCGCCATGGTCCCTTCCTTCAGGACCCGGCCCTTGGCGAGGATGGCGACGGTGTCGCAAACGAGCTCGACCTCGCTCAGGAGGTGGCTGTTGAGCAGCACCGCCACACCGCTGTCCTTCAGCCGGTCGATCAGCGCCCGCACGTCGCGCCTGCCGAGTGGGTCGAGGTCGGCGGTCGGCTCGTCGAGGATCAACAGCTTCGGCCGGCCCAGGATGGCCTGGGCGATGCCCAGGCGCTGCTTCATGCCCTTGGAGAACTGGCGGACCTGCCGCCGCTCCCCTTCCAGCCCGGCGAATGCAAGCGTTTCGGGAATGCGGCGCTTGCGTTCCTCCTCATCGAGGCCGAGCAGGCTCGCGAAGTAGTCGAGCACCTCGCCCGCCCGCAGGAACTTCGGGAAGTCAGGCTCCTCCGGCGCGAAACCCAGGTCCCTGCGCGCTGCCGGGTTTCCCGGGTCCGATCCGAAGAGCTGGACGCTGCCTTCGTCCGGCCGCAACAGGCCGGCGATGATCTTGACCACCGTTGACTTCCCGGCGCCGTTGGGACCGAGCAATCCGAACGCCTGGCCGGGCTCCAGCTGAAAGCTGACACCGTCGACGGCCCAGGCGTCGCGGCGCCGATAGCGCTTGCGCAGACCGTCGACGCTCACCACCGTGGCCATAAGTCAGCCGAATATACGCTCGGTGGTCTTACTCGACTTGCACCAGCGGCGAACCCTGGCCTGGGCCGGGCTGGCCGTCGTGCTCACCGCTTTCGACGGCTCGGTGCTCGTCCTGGCGCTGCCGGCGATCGCCGCCGACTTCAACGCTCGGACGCCTGCGCTGTCCAACCTCGGCTCGGTGCTGGCGATGGGCGCGCTGGCTGCGCTGCCGCTGGCCGCCATGGCAGATCGTTTCGGCCGGCGCCGCATGATCGCCATCGGGGTGGCCGGCTTCTCTGTCGCGAATTTCGCGAGCGGACTCGCGCCCTCGCTCGAAGCGCTCGCCCTGTTCAGGCTGGTCGCGGTCTGCTTCGAGGCGCTGGTCGCCGGTGTGGCGACAGCTCTCATCGTCGAAGAGGCACCACCGGCGCGACGCGGCCAGGCGGTGAGCGTGCTGGCGCTTCTCGCCGGCCTCGGCACGGGGATCACGGTGATCAGCTACCCGCTGCTGGCGCCGCACTGGCGGTGGCTGTTCCTGGCTGGAGGCATCGGCGTCTTTCTCGCCCCCGTGATCTGGTTCAGGCTTCCGGAAGGCCGGACCTGGCTCGGCGTCCCGGTGAGCGGTTCGGCGCTGCGCCTGCTGCTGCAGCCCGCGTGGCGGCGCAGGGTCGCGATCATCGCCGGGATGACCGCGTTGCTCGCCGTCCTCCTCGAGCCTGCCGGACTGCTGTTCACCGTCTACGCAAGCGACGTCCTGCGTCTTTCGCCCGTCGCGATCAGCGTCCTGATCGTGGTCTCGGGCATCGCCGGCGCGGGTTCGTACCTGGCCGGCGGCTATCTCACCGACCGGTTCGGCCGGCGGGGACCCGCCATCGTGCTCACGATCGCGACCGCGATCGCGACGAGCCTCAGCTTCGCAACCGCGACAGCGGGCTTCTACATAGGCAACGTCTTGTGGAGCGCCTTTGCCAGCGCTTCCACGCCTGTCTTCGGCGCCTGGACCGCGGAGCTTTTTCCGACGCGAGCCCGCGCGACCGCCGAGCTGACGGCTTCGGTGGCCGCGGCGATCGGCAGCGTTATCGGGCTTCAGGCGGTTGGCTACCTGACGCCGTCCGCGGGTTTGGGCCGCGCGATCGAGCTGGGTGGAGTGGCGGCAATCGCGGGCGCGCTCCTGCTATTCCTGCTGCCGGAGACCAAACAGGCGCCCCTGCCTGACTAGAGTTAGGGCAAAAGAGTGGATCGCGCTAGAGCTGTGGTCGTCGGTGGCGGCATCACCGGCGCGAGCGTCGCCTACCACCTCGCGAAGGCAGGCTGGCGCGACACCGTCCTGGTCGAGAAGGACGAGCTGACCAGCGGCTCGACCTGCCACGCCGCCGGCCTGGTGACCCAGTTCAACCCTTCTCCGACGATGATGCGATTCCGCCGGTACAGCATCGAGATGTACCAGGAGCTCGGCGTCTTCGAGCAGGTCGGCGGCCTGCGGTTTGCTTCGAGCGAGGAGCAGCTGAAGGAGCTGCAGCGCGGCGTCAGCCGCGCTCGCGGGATCGGTCTCGACGTCGAGCTCGTCTCCGCCGAGGAGTCCGCCCGCATGATGCCGGCGATCACCAAGCGTTCGCTGTACGGGGCGGTCTGGGTTCCGACCGACGGCCACCTGGACCCCCACACCGCCACGCATATGCTGGCCTCCGCGGCGCGCAAGCTGGGCGCACAGGTATCGACCCAGCGCCGCGTCACTGGAATCCGGCTAGGAAGCGCCGGCGAAGTGAAAGCAGTCGAAACCGACGCGGGGACCATCGAGACCGACGTGCTGGTGATCGCCGGTGGCATCTGGGCACCGCAGGTGGCGGCGATGGCCGGCGCTTTCATCGTCTCGACTCCGGTCGACCACCAGCACGCGGCCCTGCTCGCGGTGCCCGGTCACGAGCTCCCTCACGACATGCCGTGCTTTCGCGACCCGGACAACCTCGTATACGGAAAGTCGGAAGCGGGTGGCGTAGTCCTCGGGGGGTACGAGGCCGACCCGGTTGCGCGCTGGATCGACGGCGTGCCGTGGGATCATGCGGGCACATCGCTCCCGCCCGACCAGGCCCGGTTCGAGCCGCTCCTGGCCGGGGCCGCGCGCCGGTTCCCGTTCCTGGGTGAGGCCGGTCTCGTCAAGCTCGTCTGTCACCCCGACGCGATGACGCCCGACGCCAATCCTCTCGTCGGTCCCGTGCCGGGTGTTCCCGGCCTCTACCTCGCCGCGGGCCTGTCCCTCAACGGATTCGGAGGCGCCGGCGGCATCGGTCGTTCGCTCGCGGAGCTGATCACGACGGGCGAGACCGAGCTCGACCTGTATCCATACCGGCCGTGGCGCTTCGGGCCCGTGCATCGCGACCACCGTTACGTGGCTGAGCTCGCACGCGAGGCGTATCGCTACTACTACTACCTGCGCTACCCATTCGACTCCGACGAATGGGGCCGGCCGCGGCGAACGAGCGCTCTGCACGAGCGAATGCAAGACTCGGGCGCGGTCTTCGGCGCCAAGCATGGATGGGAGCGCGCCGAGTACCTGGACCCGGGGCGGCCGTGGCGGCGCGCCGGCGCTGACCAGCGCCGGTTCGGCTGGACCAGGCCCCCGTATTTCGACGTCCTGGCGGAGGAGCATCGCGCGTTCCGCGAGCGAGTCGGCGTCATCGACATGACGTCCTTCGGAAAGATCGACGTCGTCGGCCCGGGTGCCCTGTCCCTGCTGGAACGCGTGGCTGGAAACCGGATCGACCGGCCCGTGGGCACGGTGGTGTATACGCAGCTGCTGGAAAAGAACGGCGGGATCGCGGCCGATGTCACCGTGACCCGGCTTGCGGAGGAGCACTTCAGGGTGGTGACCGGGGCCGGTTACGTCAACAGCGATCTCGGCTGGCTTCGATTGCAGGTGCACGAGGGCGATGCGCGTGTCGAGCTTCGCGAGACCACCGACGAGCTGTCGGTGATCGGGATGTGGGGCCCTCACGCGCGGGACGTGCTGGAGCAGGTCACTGATGCGGACGTGTCGGATGCCGGGTTTCCTTTCATGCAGGCACGACAGGTTCGAATCGGAGGCGCATCCGCTCTCGCGCAGCGCGTGACGTACGTCGGCGAGCTGGGTTGGGAGATTTATCTCGAACCGGGTTGGGCGGTCCAGGCGTGGGATCGCCTCATGTCCGCCGGGCGTGCCTTCGGGATCCGGCCGGGCGGTTATCGCGCGCTCGATTCGCTGCGCATGGAAAAGGGCTACCGCTACTACGGGACCGACCTGACCTTGCTCGACAATCCTTTCGAATCCGGCCTCGGTTTCTGCGTGCAGCTGGACAAGGGCGAGTTCAACGGCCGCCAGACCCTACTCGCCGCGCGGCAAGCCGGCATCAAACGTCGGCTCCGCACCCTTGCGATCGGCGGCGATGAGTACCTGCCCATCTACGGCGGCGAAGCCGTTCACCACGATGGCGTGGTGGTCGGGCGCGTGCGAAGCTGCGCCTACGGCTTCACAGTCAAGAAGAACCTCGCGTACTCGTATCTCCCCGTCGAGCTGAAGCTCGGCGCCGGCGTGCAGGTCGAGGTTTTCGGGCAGCTCGTCCCGGCGGAGATCACGACCGATTCGGTCCTGACAAGACAGGGCGCACGCCCATGAGCGCTGGTCGCGTCGACGATGCACTCGCCCTCGTCTCTCTGTGGAAGGGCACGGAGCCGAAGGTCTCGCAGCTCTCTGGAGGGCTGACCAACGAGAACTACCTGGTCGAAGCAGGCGGTAAGCGTTACGTCATGCGCATTCCGGGCCAGTCGACCGAGCTGCTGTCAATCAATCGCGACAACGAGGTGTACAACACAAAGGCGGCGGCCACCACCGGGATCGCTCCCATGGTCCTCGAACACGTACCCGGGCTCGACGTCCTCGTGCTGGAGTTCATACCCGGTCCCACGATGTCATCGCGCACGCTGCAGTCCAGCCAGATGGTGGCGCGCATGGCATCGTCGTTCCGGCGGCTCCACGGTTCGCCGCGCTTCCTCGAAGACTTCGACATGTTCCGGCTGATCGAGTACTACCTCGGAATCGTCGACGAACAGATCATCACGATTCCGGCTGGATATCGCGATTGGCTGCCGACGATCGCCACCATCGAGCGCGCGCTCAGCGTGGCGTCCCTTCCATCTGTGCCGTGCCACAACGACCTCCTGTGCGAGAACTTCATCGACGATGGCGAGGCTTTGCGGATCGTCGACTACGAGCTCAGCGGCAACAACGACCCGTGCTTCGACCTGGGCAACACCGCCCAGGAGGCGGAGCTCGACCAGGACCGGCGAGCTGCGCTTTGCTCGGCGTACTTCGGCCGGGAGGACGAGCGGCAGCTCGCGCGCATGAACCTCTTCGCTTTGATGTCGGATATCGGCTGGACGCTGTGGGGCGCGATCCAGTCCAGGATCTCGAACGTCGAGTTCGACTTCGTCGACTACTACACCGGCCGCTGGGAGCGTGCGCTGGGGGTCTTGAACTCGGGCCATTTCCCCGCCTGGCTCGAGGAGGCGACCGCCCAAAACAAGGTTTGACGGCTCCCCCGGCCGGTGCTACGGTTCCCGCGGTATATCGCTCGCATATTGGTCGGGCGGCCTGAGGAAAGGGGTTACGTCAGGGGATGGCTACGCCGGTCATGGCGCTGGTGGAGAGCGCGGACCCGGCTCGCTCGCAGAGCGAGGAAGCCTACCTGCGCATCAGGGAACGCATCGTCTCGCTGGACATGCGCCCAGGCTCAGTCGTCAACGAGGGCAGGCTCCGCGAGGAGCTCAAGATCGGACGCACCCCTATCCGCGAAGCCCTGCAGCGCCTTGCTCGCGAGAACCTGGTCAGATCGATCCCGCACCGCGGCACGTTCGTCACCGACGTCAACATCACGGACCTGGCACGCATCACGGAGGTGAGGGTCGTCCTCGAGGCGCACGCGGCGCGCCTGGCCGCCGAGCGCCTGTCCAGCGCCGATCGCAAATGCTTTACCGATCTCCTCCAGGTCCTCGAGCACGGGCCGAGCGTCGACCAGCGCGAGCTCATGCGGCTCGACCAGCAGATCCACCGGCAGATCTACGTCGCCGCGCGCAACCCGTTTCTCGAGTCGACGCTCGAGCGCTACTTCAACCTGAGCCTGCGCCTCTGGTACCTGGTGCTCGACCGCGACGTCAGCCTGCGTGAGGCGCTCGAGGAGCACATGGACCTTCTGCGGGCGATCCTCGCCGGTGACCAGGATCGGGCCGAGCAGAGCATGCGCCGCCACGTGACTGGTTTCGAACGCGAGATCCGCAAGGTGCTGGTGGAGAGGTAATGCCAAAGATATTTTTCGCTACCGACTTGCACGGCTCTGAGATGTGCTGGCGGAAGTTCTTGAACGCCGCCCGCTTCTACGACGCGGATGTGCTGATCTGCGGCGGCGACATGACCGGCAAGGCGATCGTCCCCATCGTCCAGGAGAACGGGCACTACACGGTGACGATCGGTGGCGACAGCCAGGAGGTCGAGGCGGCGCAGGTGCCCGACGTCGAAGCGCAGATCCGGCGCAAGGGCTACTACCCGCTCCAGATGAGCGTGGAAAGGCTGCACGAGCTGGACGAGGACCCGGCCAAGCGTTCCGAATGCTTCCAGCAGGTGATGCTCGATGGGGTCGACCGCTGGATGGGCATGGCGGCCGAAAAGCTGCGCGGGACGGGGATCCGAATTTTCGTGTGTCCCGGCAACGATGACGAGATGGAGGTCGACGACGTGATCCGGCGCTCCGACGTGGTCGAGCTCGGTGAAGGCCGCATAGTCGAGATCGACGGGTTCACGATGATCTCGACCGGTTGGTCCAACCACACACCGTGGAACACCCACCGAGAAGAAACCGAGGAGAAGCTCGGCGAGCGCATCGAGGCGATGGCGAGCCAGGTGCCGGATCCCTCGAAGGCCATCTTCAACCTCCACTGCCCGCCGTACAAGTCCGGCCTGGACGAAGCGCCGGCCATAGACGCCGACCTCAAGCTCCTGCACGGCGGTCGCGCCCTGCGGCCGGTCGGTTCGACCGCGGTGCGCGAGGCCATCGAACGCCATCAGCCATTGATCTCACTGCACGGCCACATCCACGAGAGCAAGGGGGCCGTGAAACTGGGCAAGACGCTCTCGATCAATCCGGGAAGCTCGTACGAGGAGGGACTTCTTATGGGGGCAATCGTCCAACTGGATGCCAAGAAGGGCATCAAGAGCTACCAGCTGGTCAACGGATGAAGCGGATTAGGAGGAGGCAAAGAGATGGCTGACACGACCGTTGGAGGCCAGGCGCCAGTAAGGCCGGGGCTGTTCCTCAGGAACGCCACCGGTCTCGTCAAGGCCTGGTCGACATTCGATGCGTTCGTCTACTCGTTCTGGTCAGTGAACCTGATCACCCTGGGTCTGTACGGAATGTCGTTCGCTTACAACATTCCTGACGGCCAGCTGCTCGCCGCGGTCCTGATCACTGGAATCCTGGTCACTTTTATCGTCGTCACCTATGCCGGGTTGGTGAGTGTGATGCCGCGCACGGGCGGCGACTATGCGTGGCAGAGCCGCGTGCTCGGCGGTGGGATCGGCTTCGTCCTGGCGATCACAGGCTGGTGGTTCACCCTGTGGCTCTGGGCGCCGATCTACGCCAACATCCTGGTCGTCGAGTTCTTCTCACCTCTTGCATCCACGCTCGGCTGGAGCAACGTGTCCAGCTTCTTCATCAGCCCGAACGGGATCTTCGTCAGCGCTCTGATCGTGCTCGCCTTCGTCAGCCTGGTCATCACGTTGGGCATGGAGACCTACGCGAAGATCCAGAAGGTCTGCTTCTGGATCGGACTGGCCGGCCTGGCCGTGGTCTGTTTGCTGCTGCTGTTCGCGAGCCCGCAGGATTTCCAGAACGCCTTCAACCGCGAGGCGACTGCTCTCTTCAACGCTCCGGCCGGCGCTTACCAGGCGACGATCGATGCCGCTGGGAAGAGCGGCTTTGCTGCCAACAGCTTCGGTTACTTCGCTTTCGTGCCCACGCTGCTGCTCCTGCCCTTTCTGGCCTTCTACCTGCTCTGGCCCAACTGGGGCGCGACGCTCTACGGCGAGGTGCGCGGCGCGAAGGACATTCGCAAGCCGTTCTGGAGCATGTTCTGGGGTCTGTGGGTCACCATCGCCCTCGTCGCCCTGGTGATCTTGCTGACGTGGAAGACCATGGGCTGGAACTTCTACTACGCGTCCAACGCCGCGTTCTGGAACTCTTTCTACCTGGTGCCGAACGCTCCTGCACCCCCAGTCCCTATCTGGCCATACCCCGTCATGTTGGCCGCGTGGCTAATCCCTAACCACTTTTTCCAGGCGGTGCTGATCATCGTCATGGGACTGTGGTTTTTCGGCTGGGCAGGGACGCTCTTCCTATCGTCAACCCGAGTGATCTTCGCGGCCGCTTTCGACCGCGTGCTGCCCTCATGGGCGGCGAGCATCTCGGCCAAGCGGCGCGTGCCGTTCGGCTCGCTCGCGCTGATGGTCGTGCCCGCGTTGGTGGTCAGCTGGCTCTACGCGTACAGACCCAGCGTCCAGGCCTTCTTCTTCGACGCGACCGCAGTGATTGCGATCACGTACCTAGGTACGGTGATCGCAGCGATCATCCTTCCGTGGCGGCGCAAGGACCTGTATGAGAACTCGCCGATCGCGCGGTACAAGATCGGTGGAGTCCCCATGATCACCCTCGCCGGGATCGTAAGCGCGGTTTTCCTGATCGGGATGCTGTACGAGTGGGCGCACTGGTCCCTCTACGGCTCCAACAGCCCCGATTCCGCCAAGTACTTCGGCTTCACGTATGTGGCGGCCGTCGTCATCTACGTCGTCGCTTTCATCGTCCGGCGGCGGCAGGGCATCGACCTTCGCCGCATCCACCACGAGATTCCGGTTGAATAGCAGTTCCACGGCCGCCGGGCTTCTGCCCGGCGGCCACATTGTCTGATCCATGCTGGAATACACACTCCGCACATACCAGAGCCCGACCCGCCTCGTGCAGCGCCTTGGCGCGATCAAAGAGCTCGGCACCGAGGCGGGCCTCCTTGGCATGCGCCGGCCGCTGCTCGTCACCGACGCGGGGGTCAAGGCCGCGGGCCTCCTGGACACGGCGCTCGAGGCCCTGCGCGGCTCAGACGTCGAGCCGGTTGTCTTCGACAGGGTCAAGGCAAACCCGGGAGTCGAGCTGGTCGACGCAGGCGCCGCGGAGTACCGCGCGCAGGGATGCGACGGGCTGGTCGCGATCGGCGGCGGCAGCTCGATGGACACGGCAAAGGGAATCGGCGTGGTCGCCGTGCACGATGGGAGCATCGTCGACTATGAGTGGGGCCACAGCCCGATCCGCTCGCGCATCCCGCCGATGATCGCCGTACCGACCACGGCGGGCACCGGCAGCGAGGTGACGCTGTGGGCGGTCATCACCGACCCCAAGCGCAAGATCAAGTTCAACGTCGGCGGCACGCCGGACATTGCCTCGTGGGTCGCGCTGATCGACCCCGAGCTGACGGTGAAGCTGCCCGCGGGGGTCACGGCCGGCACCGGGATGGACGCGCTGGCCCACGCGGTCGAGTGCTTCACCATGGTCTATCACCAGCCGTTCACCGACGCTGTGGCGCTGCTCGCGATGGAGTACGTCGCGCGCTACCTGCGAGTCGCGTTCTCCCAGGCGCAGAACCTCGAGGCGCGATATCACATGAGCGCTGCGGCGATGCTCGCCGGTCTCGCCTACGGGACCGACTCGGCCGGCGCCGCGCATGCGATGAGCCAGACCGCGGGCGGCGTGCATGACGCGCCGCACGGTGCGCTCACGGCGCGCCTGCTCGGGCCGGTGATGGAGTACAACCACGCCGGCGAGCCCGAGCGATTCGCGCGGATGGCGGTCGCGTTCGGGCTGGATACCCGCGGCGTATCCACGTGGCGGGCGGCCGAGATGGCCGTCGAATACGTCCACCAGCTGACCAAGGACGTCGACATCCCCGGGATGCTGGAGCTCGGCTTCAGCGAGGACGAGATCCCGATGCTTGCCGACAAGGCGTTCGCCGACCCCCAGACCATCGGCAACCCGCGGGACGTGGATACCGCGGCCTACCGGCGCATCTACCAGCAGGCATTCGACGCGAAGCGCAAAACCGCGGCCCATGCCAACGGAGCAAAGAAATGACCATCGACGTCGCACGGTCCGTCAAGAAGATGTTCGTCGACGGCAAGTGGACGGAATCTGAGAGCGGCGAGCTCTTCGAAGCCACGAGTCCCGCCACGGGCGAGGTGATCGCCCAGGTGCCGAAGGGCACGCGCGCCGACGCCGCGCGCGCCGTGGCAAGCGCAAATAGGGCTCGCAAGGCGATGGCCGGACTCAAAGGCTTCGAGCGCTCGAAGCGGCTGCACCGCATCGCGGAGGCGATCGAGAAGCGCCGCGACGAGCTCGGCCACCTCCTGACGCTGGACCAGGGCAAGCCGCTGGTCGCCGAAGCGCTGGGCGAGGTCGACGAGGCGGCCGAGTACTTCCGGATTGCCGCCGAGGACTTGAAGCGGCTCGAAGGCAGGGTTCTACCGTCCGCAAGCCCGAGCAAGCTCGTATTCGCCCGGCACTACCCGCGCGGCGTGTACGGGATAATCACTCCCTGGAACTGGCCCCTGACGATGGCGGCGGAGCTCATCGCCCCCGCCCTCGCTGCGGGCAACACCGTGGTCTGGACGCCGGCCACGTCCACCAGCGTCATCTCGGTGGCGTTGATGGAGTGCCTCGCGGAGGCGGACTTCCCCGCCGGCGCGATGAACCTCGTGACGGGCCCCGGGGCAGAGGTCGGCGACGAGGTCGCCGGCCATCCGCTGGTCGACGGAGTCGGTTTCGTCGGTTCGACCGAAACCGGTGCGTCGGTCGCACGCCGAGCCGCCGGCAAGCACGTGATGCTGGAGCTCGGCGGCAACGGCCCTATGGTCGTATTCGCCGACGCGGACATCGGCCGCGCGGTGGAGGGCGCCATCGTCGGCTGCTATCTCTGCGCGGGCCAGAGCTGCACGGCCGGTGAGCGGATCCTGGTCGAGGAATCCGTGCGCGACGAGTTCGTGGCGCGCTTGGCCGATGCCGCCCGCGCCCTCCGACTCGGCGACCCGTTCGCGCCGGAGACGACCCTGGGCCCGCTCAACAACGAAGGCGTGGCGACCAAGATGGACGAGCACGTGGCGGACGCGCTGAAGCACGGCGCCAAGCTGATCCTGGGCGGCGAGCGCGCTGAGGGCTTTCCGACCCGGCTCTACTACCACGCGACCATCCTCGACGGCGTCGAGCCGACGATGCGGGTGAGCCAGGAGGAGACGTTCGGCCCGATCGCGCCGATCATCAAGTTCCGCGACGAGAAGCAGGCGTTGGCGCTCGCCAACGACTCTCCATACGGGCTGCTCGGTGCGGTCTATACGAAAGACCTCTCGCGCGCTCTGCGCTTCGCGGACGGGCTCGAGACCGGTTGGGTCAACATCAACGAGTCGACCAACTACTGGGAGGCGCACCTTCCGTTCGGGGGCCGCGCGGGCAAGAAGAGCGGCATCGGACGGGTGGGCGGACGCTTCGCGCTGGAGCAGATGACGGACCTCAAGACCATCGTTATCGAGATCGAGGGTGCGTGAGCGAGCGACCTTTAGAAGATCCTATCGACGAGGCGGGGCGCATCGCTGAAGCAGCCAAGAAAAAGCAGTTGGGTCCGAAGCTTCTTGGCGGCGCGGGGATTCATGTGCACTCGCCGAGCGCGCATAAGGCACCGTTGAAGCGGAAGTACGGCGACCTCGACTACGCCATCTCCAGGCGCGACCGCAAGGGCGTGCTCGATCTTTTTCCCTCGCTGGGCTATGAAGCCAACGAGCGCTTCAACCTGATGCAGGGAGACCGGCGGCTCTACTTCTATGACCCGGACCACGGCCGCCAGGTCGACGTGTTCATCGACGTGTTCAGGATGTCGCACGTGATCGACCTGCGTGGACGCCTCGACCACGAGGGGCCCTGCGCAAGCCCGTCCGACCTGCTGCTGAGCAAGCTGCAGATCTACGAGATGAACCGCAAGGACCTGGTCGACCTGGTCGCCCTGCTGCTGGACCATCCGGTCGAGACCGGATTTGGAGCCGAGGTGATCGATGCCGGCTACATCGCACGCGTTGCGGCCGGTGACTGGGGTATGTACCGCACACTCCAGGTGAACACAGAGAAGCTGCGGGCCACGCTCCCCGAGCTCGAAGTGGATCGCGATCTCGTGAGCTCGAGGCTGGACGAGCTCTGGAAGGCGGTCGAGGCGCAGCCGAAACCGATCAAATGGAAGCTTCGCGCGCAGGTGGGTGACCGCGTCCAGTGGTACGAGCTGCCGGAAGAGGTCCGGTCCCCCTACCAGCCGGAGTAGCGATGGCAGGCCTTCCAACCCACTCGCGGTGTGTCGTCATCGGGTGCGGCATCGTCGGCAACAGCGTTGCCTATCACCTCGGCCTTCTCGGCTGGCGCGACATCGTGCTGCTCGACAAGGGTCCTCTGCCGAACCCGGGCGGATCCACCGGGCACGCTTCGAACTTCATCTACCTGGTCGATCACTCCAAGGAGATGACCGCCCTGACGGTGGACAGCGTCCGCCAGTACACGGAGATGGGCGTTTTCACACGATCCGGCGGCATCGAGGTCGCGCGCACGAAAGAGCGCATGCAGGAGCTCACCCGACGGATGGTCTCGGCCGAGTCGTGGGGCATCGAGCCGGTGTCGCTGGTCACGCCGGCGGAGGTCAAGCGGCTCGTGCCTTACATCGACGAGTCGATCATCCTCGGCGGCTTCTACACGCCGGGGGTCGGGGTGGTCGACTCGCTGCGGATGGGAACGCTGATGCGCGAGCACGGCCAGAGCTCGGGCGCGGTGCACGTCGCGCCGAAGACTGAGGTGACGGGCCTCGACGTTGAGCACGGGCGCGTCCGCCGCGTGCGCACAACCGGCGGGGACATCGAAACCGAGACGGTGGTCATCACGTGTGGGGTCTGGAGCCCGCGCATCGCCAGGATGGCGGGCGCCCACATCCCGCTCACCCCGGCGGTGCACCAGATGATCGACATCGGGCCCGTGCCGCGCTTCCAGGGCGCGAAGAGCGACATCGAGCACCCGATCGTCCGCGACATGGACACCAACATGTACGAGCGGCAGGCCGGTGGAGACCTTGAGATCGGCTCCTACGCCCATCGCCCGATCCTGTACGACCCGGAGGACATCCCCTCCCTGGAGCAGGCTGCGCTCTCCCCAACCGAATTTCCGTTCACTCAAGCCGACTTCGAGGAGCAGATGCAGCACGCTTTGGAGCTCATGCCGGAGATCGTCGGCGACGAGTCGGTGGGCGTGAAGTACGCCATCAACGGCATCCTGTCGCTCACGCCGGACGGGATGCCGGTCCTGGGCGAGTCGCCCGACGTGAAAGGGCTCTGGGCGGCCGCGGCGGTCTGGGTCAAGGAGGGTCCCGGCACCGGCAAGGCGATGGCCGAATGGATGGTGCACGGGGAGTCGGAGATCGACCTCCACTCTTCCGACATCGCTCGTTTTCACGAACATCAAAAGACACGCGCGCATGTGCGCGCGCGCGCGGCGGAGGGGTTCAACAAGACCTACGGCATCGTGCATCCGAGCGAGCAGTGGGCTTCCAACCGCAAAGTCCGCCTGGCTCCTTTCCACGAGCGCGAGCGCGAGCTGGGAGCGACGTTCTTCGAGGCGGCCGGGTGGGAGCGGCCGCAGTGGTACGAGTCGAACGCGCCCCTGCTCGAGGAGTTCGGCGACCGGGTGACGCGACGCACCGCGGAATGGGAGTCGCGCTGGTGGTCTCCGCTCATCAATGCCGAGCACCTCGCGATGCGCGAGCGAGCCGGCATCTTCGACCTGTCTGCTTTCACGATCTTCGACATCGTCGGTCCCGGCGCGCTGAAGTCGGTGCAGTGCGTGGCGCTGCGCCAGATGGACGCGCCGGGGGGCCGCGTCGTCTACACGCCGGTCTTGAGTCACAACGGCGGTTTCAAGTCGGACCTGACGATCATGCGTCTTGGGGACGACCGCTTCCGGGTGGTGACCGGCGGCGCGGCCGGCATGTCCGACAAGAAGTGGTTCCGCGACCAGCTGCCGGCCGATGGCTCCGCGGAGCTGATGGACCTCACGTCTTCGATGACGACCATCGGCCTGTGGGGCCCGCTGGCGCGGGACATCCTGACGAGCGTTACCTCGGACGACGTCTCAAACGAAGGCTTCAAGTTCGGCACCTGCCGCATGATCGAGATCGACACCCTGCGCGTGCTGGCTTCGCGCATCTCCTACGTCGGAGATCTCGGCTGGGAGCTCTACGTCCCGATCGAGCAGGGATTGAAGCTCTGGGACGTGCTCTGGGAGGCGGGACGGCCGCGTGGCCTCGCCCCCTGCGGGATCGGCGTCTACGGGACGACCGGGCGGCTGGAGAAGTGCTACCGCGCCCACGGAAATGAGCTCGAGACCGAATACAACGTGGTCGAGGCAGGCATGACCGCGCCGCGCGTCAAGGAAGAGGACTTCATCGGCAAGGCGGCTCACCTGAGGCATCGCGAGGAAGACCCGGCGGCGATCATGTGCACTCTGACGGTGGACGATCACCGCTCGCGCTCGGGCGAGAAGCGGTACATGCTCGGCCGTGAGCCGATCCTCACCCGCGAGGGCAAGCGCATCGTCGACCGGCGCGGTCGCGGGTCGTACGTGACCAGCGCGGGCGCAGGGCCGTCGGTTGGCAAGCACATCCTCATGGCCTACCTTCCGCCGGAGCATGCCGTGGTGGGCGAGAAGCTGGGGGTCGACTACATGGGTGAGCGCTACCCGGTGACCGTCGCCGTGGCCGGTGCGACGCCGCTGTTCGACCCCGAGAACACTCGCATTCGAGCATGAGGGTTCTTGCCTGCATCAAGCGGGTCCCGATCACGGGCGGGCGGATCGTGCTCACCGACGATTCGCTGGCGATCGACACGCGCCACCTCGGCTTCACGATGAGCCCTCACGAGGAGTGTGGCGTCGAGGAGGCGGTGCGGATCATCGAGGCCGGTGGCGGCGACTCGGTCGTCCTGACGCTCGGGCCTCCCGAGGCGGTCGAGCAGCTGCGTGACGCGATGGCCCTCGGAATCGATCGCGCGATCCACCTGCAGACGGACGGGCGGGAGTGGGACGGCGAGGCAACCGCGGCCGCGTTGACCGAGGCGATCAAAGCCGACGAGGCTGCGTCCGGACGGTTCGACCTCGTTTTCTTCGGCAACGAGTCGGCCGACTCGGGAGGTTTCCAGGTCGGCGCACGCGTCGCCTACGCCCTGGCCCGCCCGTGCGTCACCGGCCTGAAGCGTGTGACGATCGAGGGCGCCTCGGTGCGCTGCGAGCAGGAGGTGGAAGGCGGCCGCGACGTCTATGTCGTGCCCTTGCCCGCCGTGCTCACTGTGAAGGAGGGTTTGAACCTCCCGCGCTATCCGTCTGTCCCGGGTCGGATGCGGGCGGGCCGCAAACCGGTCACGGCCACCAATCCGGTGAGGCCCGAGCCTCGGCTCGAGCTCGTGCGCCTGGTGGTGCCGGCCGGCCAGGGCCGGCGAGCGGAATCGTTGGGCACGGGTGCGGCGGCTGCGCCGGCGGTGGTTGAGATGCTGCGCAAGGCGGGCGTGCTCTAGTGGTCCTGGTCCTGGTCGAGCAAGCCGGCGGTAATGCGATCGATCCATCGCTCCAGACGCTGACGCTGGCCAGGTCGTTTGGCCAGCCCGTTCATGCGCTGCTGGTGGGGTCCGCGACCGATCTCACGCAGCACGGGGTCGCCGTCGCCCACGTCGCACAGCACGTGGCTCTCGGCGCCTACGCGCCCGACGCGTGGGCCGCGATGCTCAATCAGCTTGCGGTTCAGCTGAACGCGAGTGCGGTGCTCGCCGCCGGCACCGATCGAGGCAACGAGGTGATGGCACGATTTGCCGCCCGCACGGGGCTTCCACTCGCCGCGAACTGCACCTCGGTCTCACCGGGTCCTCCGCTCACCGTGACCCGGCTGCGTTGGGGGGGCAGCCTTCTCGAAGAGGCGCGCCTCAACAGTGAGCGCCCGCTCATCACCGTGGCGCCATACGTGGTGCCGATCGAGCCGTCGTCGATGCCGGCTGACGTCGAACCATTTGCACCGGAGCTGACCGATGAGAATCTGCTCGTGCGTGTCGTCGAGCACGTCGCCGCGCCCGGCGGCGGCGTGTCGCTGACGGAGGCGAAGGTGGTCGTGAGTGGAGGTCGCGGCGTCGGCTCGAAGGAGGGCTTCGCAATCATCGAGGAGCTCGCCGGGCTGCTCGGCGCGGCGGTCGGATGCTCGCGTGCGGTGACCAGCGCCGGGTGGCGGCCGCACACCGACCAGGTCGGGCAGACCGGGACCAAGGTCGCGCCTGACGTCTACATCGCGTGCGGCATCTCCGGAGCCACCCAGCACATGGCCGGCCTCAAGGGTGCGAAGCGCATCCTGGCCATCAACTCCGACGCCCAGGCGCCGATGATGCAGAACGCCGACTACACGGTGGCCGGCGACCTCAAGGAGATCGTGCCTGCGATCTCGGCTGAGATAAGAAAGGTCAAGTGACGGCCGTTTACGCGGTCGGTCTCGCGGTCGCCCTGATCGTTTCAGCCGCACTGTTCGGGCGCCGGGCGCTTCTCCTCTACCGCCTGGTCCGCATGGGCAAGCCCGCGGCTCGATTCGGCGACGTGCCTGCGCGGGCGAAGGCGGAGGCGGTCGTCGTGGTCGGCCAGAGCAAGCTCCTGCAGCGCCTCCTACCGGGTGCGATGCACGCCGCGATCTTCTGGGGTTTCCTCGTCCTGTTCCCGACGATCCTGATCGCGATGATCGGCGCCGTGGACCGCCACGCCACCCTGCCCTGGCTCGGTGCGCAGGGCTGGTACGCGCTCCTCGTCGACGTGTTCGCGCTGCTCGTGCTCATGGGCGTCATCACCGCATTCGTCATCCGCAAGGTGCAACGCCCGGCGCGATTCAAGGGCAGCCACATCGGAGAAGCGGACCTGATCCTGGCCATGATCGCGGGAATCGTCATCACGCTTCTTGTCTGGCACGCGTCGCAGATCTCTTTGGGGCTCAACGACTACCCGGCGAGCTGGGCGCCGATCTCAGGTTCGATCGCGAAGCTTCTGCATGGCGCACTGGTCCCGTACCTCGAGCGGGCCGTGGTCTGGGCGCACGTGCTGATCATCCTCAGCTTCCTGGTCTACCTGCCCTACTCCAAACACCTGCACATCGTGGTGGCGGCGTTCAACGTGTACTTCGGCCGCACGCGCGCGCGGGGACGCCTGGAGCCGATCGACTTCGAGCAGCCCGAGGCGGAGGTGCGATTCGGCTCCGCAACCGTCACCGACATGACCTGGAAGCAAACACTCGACACCATGTCCTGCACCGAGTGCGGGCGCTGCCAGGACGTGTGCCCCGCTTACGCCACGGGCAAGGCGCTGTCGCCCAAGCTGCTGATCATGGCGATTCGCGACCAGATGATGGTGGAAGGACCGAAGGCCCTGGCCGCCGGCGGCTCGTACACGCCGCCACCGATCGTCCCGAACGCCGTGACCGACGACATCGTGTGGGACTGCGTGACGTGCGGCGCGTGCGTGAGCGAATGTCCGGTCGGCATCGAGCACATCGACCACGTGATCGACCTGCGGCGCAACCTCGTCATGGTCGAGTCACGGTTCCCTCAAGAGGCAGGCTCGATGCTGCGCGACGTCGACCGCTCATCGAATCCCTGGGGCAAGCCGCAGGCGGACCGCACGCACTGGGCCGAGGGCCTTGGCGTCCGCGTGCTGCAGCCGGGCGACCCGGCGCCGGACGTCCTGTTCTGGGTGGGCTGCGCGCCAGCCTTCGACGAGCGCGCGCGCCAGGGCGCCGTGTCGACGGCCAAGCTGATGCTCGCGGCGGGGATTGATTTCGCGATCCTCGGGCCGCGCGAAGCCTGCACGGGGGACCCGGCGCGGCGCATGGGCGACGAGTACACCTACCAGCGACTGGCCGGCCAGAACGTAGGGACGCTGAACGATGCCGGTGTCAAGAAGATCGTGACCACCTGCCCGCACTGCTTCAACACCATCGGCAACGAGTACCCCGACTTCGGCGGCCGCTACGAGGTCGTGCACCACACCGAGTTCCTGGCCGAGCTGGTGCGCGAAGGCAAGCTGAACCCGCTGGCCGGCGAGCAAAAGATCACGTACCACGACTCGTGCTACCTCGCCCGCCACAACGACGTCCGCTCTCAGCCGCGAGAGCTGGTGGCCGCTGTCGGCCAGCCGATCGAGATGCCGCGCAATCGCGAGAGGACGTTCTGCTGCGGCGCGGGCGGCGCGAGGATGTGGATGGAGGAGAAGCGGGGCCGCCCGATCAACCACGAGCGGGTTCGCGAGGCTGCCGAGACCGGAGCGGAGACGCTGGCGGTCGCGTGTCCCTTCTGCACGGTGATGCTCGACGACGGCGTGCGCGAGACGGGCGCCAAGCTGCAGGTGATCGACCTGGCCACGCTGCTTTCAGAAGCGGTGGAACGCCGGAAGGCTGCGACTACGCAATCCCGCGAGTAGTACTTGAGGCTAATTTGGGCAACGACATACTTGGCACACGTGGCCCCGTAGGAAGAATATGTTGAGCACGATGCACGATGAGCAGGGCGACGGTCCGCGTTGGATCGTCGACTTGCGGAAGCGACCTCCGACGCACTGAGTCGTTACCGCGCGTGTCATCGCCTGCACCTTCATTCGGACGCAAGTTCGACCGAGCTAATGAACATTTCCAGGCGTTTGTGGCCGAGTTTCATGATCATGCGGCCCGACATCCGTACCAAGTCGTCGCAAAGCGTCACCCTGACCCACGCCTCCTATCGCTCCACTTCAGCATGGAGCAGTTCCCTGACATGGGGCGATGGGCGATTGTCATCGGAGACTGTATCCACAACCTCCGATCGACGCTCGATCATCTGATTTACAGCATTGCCGTGAACTTCTCCGGGAGTGATCCCCCGCCCGATGCCGAGCGGCTCAGTTACCCCATGGAAAGTAGGCAGTTTTGGAAACTCGGAATCTTGCGTCACGACGCGGCGTTCATGGCAGAGTTCCAGCGGTTGCAGCCGGACATTCGCCCGGAGTGGAAAGGGCTTCGACTCTTGGCCGTCTTGGAGGAGTTGGACAACTTCGACAAGCACCGAACCCTCAATGTCATGTTCGCTGAACCAACGACCATGATCTTCGGCCTCGTAGCCCCCGGATACTTCCCCACCTATGAGAATGTCACCCACAACTTCGGACCGTTGGAGCCTGATACAGAGATGGTGCGCATCGTGGAGCGCGTCCCCATCCCTATGAATGTGACGGTAGAGTGGCGACAGTCCGTAGCACCAGTGGTGGGCCACACTCCCGCGAGCGATGGACGGGAGCGTACTGGTGTAATCGACCTTATCCAAGAGTTGTCCGCCGAAGTCGCCTTCGTGATCAAAGCGCTGAGTCGGTTTCTGTAGACCCTTGGGCCGAGTCATCCGCGCGGCCCCCTCGGTTTCCCTATGGGTCTCCGGCTGGCGAACTCGCCTGCTGGGAGGTGATCAACCGCGCGGCGCTTGCGACCCCTGGCAAGTGTGCCAGGTATATCGGTGCCCTAATTTGCCTCACCCAAAAGGTTATATTTGGATCCGGCTTATTTAACGTTATACCGTAACCTTTAATAAGGCCCGGTCATATTAAAGGTTTTCTGATAACCTTTAATGCGATGGCTCACCTGTTAAAGCTTCGCTGGGATCCAACCTTCGTTGACGGGCTTCCTCGGCGGGACCGACACGGTTGTGAATATGAAGCCTACCTGCCAGATCGTATTTCCAATCGCACCTTTCTTTTAGATGGCGACGTAACCGCGGACGTGACTGATGCTGAATCTGCCATTCAGCTTCTGAATTCAGAGGCGATTGCGCTAACGGGACTCGAAGGCCTAGCTAGGCTCCTGTTGCGAGCTGAAGCCGTAGCTTCATCAAAGATCGAGGGCTTTGAAATCGGGGGTCGGCGACTCCTTCACGCCGAGGTCGCCCGAACTCTCGGCGACGACCCGCCGCGCGATGTAACCGCCGAAGAGATCCTTGGGAATATTGATGCGATGGCATGGGCCGTTTCTACGGTAGGTAATGCAGAAAAACTAGAGGTAGGCCACCTCTATGAAATCCATCGCAGGCTCGTGGCTGGGACGAGGCTAGCGGCTCAAGGCGGTGTGATTCGAGACCGCCAGAACTGGATCGGTGGAAGTGATTACAACCCATGTGAAGCCCAATTTGTGCCACCGCCCCACGAAGAATTGCCTCGACTACTTGGTGACCTATGCACTTTTTGTAACGAGGACCAACTGCCTGCTGTCGCTCAGGCAGCCATTGCGCATTCGCAATTTGAGACCATCCATCCGTTCAGCGATGGCAATGGCAGAACCGGACGTGCCCTAATCCATGTTGTCCTTCGTCGGCGAGGATTGATACCCCGAGTGCTCCCACCGATATCGCTGGTACTGGCGACATGGGCCCGCGACTACGTCACTCGACTTATGGGCACTCGTTACGTAGGGGGCCAGGACAGCCCCGCCGCCCGGAAAGGTTTGAACCGCTGGATTGGGTTATTTGCGACCGCTGCAAGCCGCGCTGTCACAGACGCCAGGATGTATGAGGAACGAGTTGCCGAACTGCAATCACGATGGCGACAACGTTTGGGCCGGGTTCGGAAGGGCTCAGCCGTTGATCTCTTTTTGGATGCGCTGCCAGGAGCACCGGTCATTACCGTCAAGAGTGCCGCCGAAATTATCGGACGTAGTTTTGTAGCAGCAAACAGCGCCGTACATGAACTGGTTGAGGCGCAAGTGCTTAGCCAAGTTCGCCTAGGTCGTCGAAACCGAGCGTTCGAAGCTACAGAGGTCATCGAAATGTTCAACGATCTTGAACGCCAGCTCGCCAGTCCCGTTGGTGATACTCATACATCGCCGCCAAGCCGTGCCGTTCCAGCACGACGCACAACTCAGAGATCACACGGCTAGCTCAGGCCGACGATCTCTCCGTGCTCGTCGATATCGATGCTGGCGGCGATAGGGGTCGTCGGCAGACCGGGCATCGTTCGCATGTCGCCGCAGATCGGATAGATGAAGCCCGCTCCCACCGAAGCGCGAACCTCGCGCACCGGTAGGACCCAGCCGGTGGGCGCTCCCTTGAGCTTCGGATCGGACGAAATCGAGAGGTGGGTCTTGGCGATGCAGACGGGCAACCGGCCGAATCCATTTGCCTCGAAGGCATCCAGCTGCTTGATGGCCGCGGGGTCGTACTCGACGCCGCGCGCCCCGTAGATGCGCATCGCGACGGCCTCGATCTTTTCGCGCAGGGTCGCCGCATCGGGATAGAGAAACTTGAACGTGCTCGGCTCCTCGGCGGCTTCGGCCACCATCTCGGCGAGCTCGGTGGCGCCCTTTCCGCCGTCGACGAAGTTGGTGCAGACGGCCGATCGCACGCCCAGGTGCTCGGCCAGCTCGCGGATGGCGCGGTGCTCGGACGTGTGGTCGCCGGGAAATGCGTTGATTGCGACGACCGGTGTCACGCCGTGAATCTGGATGTTCTCGACCTGCTTGCGCAGGTTGGCGGCGCCCGCGAGCACGTCGTCCGGGTTCTCCTTCAGCAGCTCGGGCGGCAGCGGCCTCCCCGCGACGACCCGGTACTTGCCGGAGTGAACCTTCAGCGCCCGCACCGTAGCGACGATCACGGCGGCGTCGGGGGCCAGGCCTGAGGTACGGCACTTGATGTTGAAGAACCGCTCCGCGCCCATGTCCGCGCCAAACCCCGCCTCGGTCACCAGAAAGTCGCCGCTGTGGATGCCGATGAGATCCGCAAGGACAGACGAGGCGCCGTTGGCGATGTTCCCGAAGGGCCCAGCGTGGACGAGGACCGGCGTGTTCTCGAGTGTCTGCAGCAGGTTGGGCTTGATGGCGTCCAGCATGATCACCGTCATCGCTCCTCCGGCGTGGAGGAAGTCCGCCGTGATCGGTTTACCGTCCCGCGCGAGACCGATGACCATCCGGCCCAGGCGCTGCCTCATGTCTTGAAGCGAGGTCGACAGCGCGAGCACAGCCATGACCTCGGAAGCAGCGGTGATGTCGAATCCTGTCTGACGCGTGACGCCGTCCTCGGGCGCGCCCAGACCCACTACAACGCTGCGCAGCACCCTGTCGCTCACATCCAGCACGCGACGCCAGGTGATGCTGTGAAGGTCGATGGGAAAGTCGCGCAGGCTGTGGTGGATGTAGTTGTCGATCATCGCGGCAAGGAGGTTGTGAGCAGATGTGACCGCGTGGAAATCTCCCGTCAGGTGCAGGTTCAACCGCTCCATTGGCACGACCTGGCTGTAGCCCCCGCCCGCGGCTCCGCCCTTGATCCCGAAGGTCGGCCCCATCGACGGCTGGCGGATTGCGATGGTGGCTCGTTTGCCGATCTGTCCGAGCGCGTCGCCAAGACCGACCGTGGTCGTGGTCTTGCCCTCACCGAGGGGAGTCGGCGTGATCGCGGAGACGACGACGTACTTCGCCTTCGGCCGGCCGGCCAGCTCGGCGATCGCGTCCAGCTTGATCTTCGCGACGTCGTGACCGTAGGGCTCGAGCAAGTGCGGCCCGATGCCCATGCGCGAGGCAATCTCCGGCATCGGCACGAGTCGGCCCTTGCGTGCAATCTCGAGGTCGGTGGGGAAAGTGACAGCCATGCGTCCTCCTAAATCCGTAATGACCGCTAGGCCGCGCGCGCCAGCATTTCCTGGCGCCACCGCTCCGTCGGCTCGATCTCGTTGAACGTGAACACGTGCAGGCCGGCGACCTTGCTTTCAGGCGCCGCCAGGTCTGGCAGGAGTCCCCTGACAAAACGCTCCGGGCTGTAACCGCCAGGCTGCATCATCCGCAGGAACCAGTTGGAATGCCCGCGCAGGAAGCGCGCCGAATCCACCACCCCGATTCGGGTTGAGATGCGCAGCAGCTTCGCCGGGTCGGCAACCCCGGCCATGCCGATGTGGATGGGCAGCTCGACCTTGCGGCGGCGCACGCGTCCAACCCACTTCTTCACGACCCGCGGGTCGAAGCACAGGTTGCTGACGATGTAGGTCGCGATGCGTCGCTTGTCCCACATCGCCTGGATCGTCATGTCGTCGTCGATGAAGCTGTGGCTTTCGGGATACCCCGAAACGCCAACGTCTGCGAGGTCGTGGCCTACCTGCATCATCGCCTCGAGAAGCGACACCGAGTCCGGAAACGCGCCCGCCGGCTCGCGGGCGTCGCCGGCGATCACGAAAGCGTCGCGGACCCCCATCGCTTTGACCGCGGCGAGAATCTCGTTGAGGTGAGACGCATCCCGGATCAGCCGCGCCGAGAGGTGCGGGACCACGGTGTAGCCCTGCCGCGAAAGCCGCTCGGCGAGGTCGATGGTCGCCTCCATTCCACGGCGCGGCGAAGCCGTGATGGTGATCGTGACCTCAGGTGGGACATGCGTGGCCACGAGACCCTCGACATCCTCTGTCGGCAGCACCTCATACCGCGGAGCCCGCAGGTATCCGATGAACGCCGCCCTACCCAAACTCTCTCTTCGCACCAGCGGCCTCAACAAGCGACCACCGATGTAGCACTATACGCACCTGTAGCGCTCTACGCAACAATACTCCCTCCCACCGTTCAGGGGGAGGGCTGGGGAGAGGGGCGCGGAAGCAGCTCAGAACGGCCTCGGCAACAGCAGGATCGCGTTCCGGTCCTCGGGCTTCCCCGGCCGCCACGAATCGAAGCCGTTGAATGGAACGTTCGCGGCGAGCTCGCGATGCAGCCCGGCCAGGTCTGGAAGGTCACCAGCGCCTCCTCGAACCGTCCCCTCGTGGTCGACCATGGTGCAGGCGATGGCGAGCAACCCGTCGCCCGTGTCGAACAGCTCGACGAGCCGAGCCTGGCACGGCCAGTCCACCAGGGAGCTGGTCGTGACCTCCCATAACCCGTGACCTCCGTGCGGGAGGGAGCGCGGCGTGATCCGGTTGGCGTGGATGTGCCCGTTGAGCCACAGCACCACGTTGTCGAAGCGCAGCAGCAGCTCGAGCAGCTCGTCGCGCCGAAGCTCGTCCCTGATGTTCGTCAGCGTGTCGTAGCCGTGATGCGAGAGCACCATGACGAGGCGGTCCTGGTGCCGGGTTCGCACGGTCGAACCGTCGCGCGATCTGAACGCCGAGTGCGCCTCCTCGAGCCTTCGCTCGAGCCAGTGGAGCTGAGGCGCATCAATGCTCCCTTCCGCGCCGCCTGCAGGGCAAACGGTGTCGAGCGTGATGAATCGAACGGCCCGGGTGTCGTGCACGTAATACGCGGTGCCGTCGCTGCGGTTGTGGTCGGTGAATCCGTGCCGTCCGGATTCCTGGTGCGCCTCGACGAACTCCATCCGCGTGATCGGTCGTCGCGCCAGGTCAGGGCTCACGTCCAGGAACGCGCCCGTCATGAAGACCTCCGGGTGTTTGACGAAGGTCTCGAGAGCGGTTTCGCGATCGACGCCGGGCGGCAGCGCGATGGGCTTGCGCGATCCGGCCATCGCGCGCGTCAGGCCCGGCGTCACGATGCCGACGCCCTGGCAGACCTCCTCGTGGTTTCCATAGCACCCGAGCCAGTGGCGCCTCAACCCGGTGGCTTGAAATGGCTTGATCGCCTGGTCGAGCAGACCTGGGATCCGGGGGAAACCCAGGTCGCGGCGGAAGACGTCGCCGTCGTCAGGACCATCCGGCTTCCAGCAAAAGTCATCCGGCCACCCGGCCGACTGGACACCTTCGTAGCCGGGCGCACCCGAATCCGGCTGGACAGTGCGGCCGTCGAAAAGAGCCAGGAAGTTGTCGAGCTCGTTTCGCTGCGTGTTGTCGATCGAATCGCCGGTCATTGCCACCAGGGAGATCGCTCCACCCGCGACCGGGCCGGCCTCGATCGCGTTCAGCGCCCGCACCATCGCGTCGATCGCGTGCACGTTGAGCGCTTCGTGGGGTCGCTGCATGGTCAGCAGCTCTCGAAATCGCGGGTCCTCCCACTCGCGGTTGACGAACTCGAAGCGGGCGGGCGACTGCACGTCTGTGACGTGCAGGTCCGTGATGTGCGCGATGGCCGTGATCGGTCTGGTTGGCTCAACCGAACCAGTGTTGGAATCGCCGACGAGGTCTCGCCGCACAACGTGCGCCTCGCCCTCGAGCTCCGCGACCACCCGGTACGCCACTCGCAAGCCCGAGCCGAGGACTGGACCGGGCCCCAACGTGCGCTGCGTGGTCAATCCCACCGCAGACGCCGTCACGCGTCGACCGAGGCTTTCTCTTCCCTCGCGATGAGGACGGGGTCGTCGCGGAGGGCAAGCCGCACGCGCGTGCCTGCAGGATGTCCGGCTGCCGCGGATGTCGGCATCTGCGCGAGCACGGTGACGCCACCGCCGAGGTCGACCGTGACGCGGCTCGTGGCGCCGAGGAACGCCACTGCGATCACAGTGCCCACCAGCGGCCCGTCGGCCAGGTTGCCGTCGGTCGCGAGCGAGACGGCCTCGGGTCGCACTAGAGCGATGGCGGGACCCTGCGGCTCGTTGGGCTGGACCAGCGGCAGCTGCGTGCCTCTGACCTCGACCATCCCCGACTTGACCTCGCCGGAGAGGCGGTTCGTAAGCCCGACGAACTCAGCCACAAACGGAGTGGCGGGGCGCGTGTAAACCAGAGTCGGCGGGCCAAGCTGCTCGAGATGCCCCGCGTTCATGACACCGACGCGGTCCGCGATCGCCAGCGCCTCCTCCTGGTCGTGCGTCACGAACAGAGTCGTGATGCCGACCTCGAGTTGGACCCGCCGGATCTCATCGCGCAGGCGCGAGCGCACTTTCGCGTCGAGCGCCGAGAGCGGCTCGTCCAGGAGCAGTACCTTGGGTCGGATCGCGAGCGCTCGGGCCAGCGCCACACGCTGCTGCTGGCCTCCGGAAAGCTGCGTGGCGTACCGATTCGCGTAAGGCGCCAGGCCGACCAGGTCGAGCACCTCGAGCGCACGGCGCTTGCGCTCGGCAGCGCCGACCTTGCGCATCTGCAGCCCGAACGCCACGTTCTCCCAGGCGACCATGTGAGGGAACAGCGAGTACGCCTGGAACACCATGCCGACGTCCCGCTTGTTCGCCGGCACCGTCGTCACGTCGGCCCCCCCGATGACAACGCGACCCCCGTCCGCCTGCTCCAGGCCGGCGAGCAGGCGCAGCGCCGTCGTCTTGCCGCAACCCGAAGGCCCGAGCAGCGCGACGAGCTCGCCCGGAGCGATGGTGAGGGACAGGTCGTTCAGTGCCGTCACCGGGCCGTACCGCCGCTGCAGGTTCTCGAGGCGTACCTCCACTCCGGCTCGCTCAGCCATCAGCCGCGCTCAGTACGCATGACTTGCTTGAGGTCGTCCAGGCGCAGCCGCCCGCGCCCGCGGTTGAAAAGCGACAGCAGCACCAAAAGCACGAAAGCGAACAGCAATGAGGCGGCGGAGACTGCGATCGATACGCCTGCGTTGGCGCGTCCCAACAACGCGATCTCCACCTGCAGGTTGTTGTAGAGAAGGTTTTGGGCGATGGTGTACTCCCCGAGCACAAGCGCGACCGAGAGGAAACACGCGTTGAGGATCGCGCTCGAGATGTTGGGCACGATCACCTGCACCATCACCGTGAACCAGCTGGCGCCCAGGCTCCGGGCGGCCTCGGAGAGGGTCTTGACGTCAATCGCCGAGAGTCCCGCGTCGAGGGCGCGGTAGCAGTAGGGCAGGACCAGGACCACATAGGCGAATGCCAGCGTGAGGATGGAATCGCTGAAGTTGATTCCCATCCACTGGTACATCGGGACAAGACCGACGACGAGCACGATGGCTGGAATCGTAAGTGGTAGAAGGCAGATGAACTCGATGATCCGGTTGAGCCTGCGAAGCCGAAGCCTGACCCACACCATGGTCGGAACGAGCAACACGAGCATCGCGAAAGACGTGATCGCCGCCAGCTCCACGGACGCGACGATGGCGGCGATCAGGTCCGGATAGGTCGCGATTGACTTCCAGGCGTCGAGGCTCCGCGGATCGGTTAACAGCCTTCCTCGGGTCGTGAACTCGAACATGGCGAAAAGAGGAACGAGGAAGAAGAGGCCGGCGACGACGAATATGACGGCTCGAAAAACCTGCAGCTTCTGCCGGCGAGTGCGCTGGAAGCTTTGGGTCACTGCAGCCACTTGGAGGTCCTCCGCTGCAGCAGCGAGTAGAGCACCGTGACCATGACCACGATCACGATCATCGTCACCGCCATAGCCTTGGCGAAGCCGGGCTCATGAAGGCCGACCTCACTGCTGAGGGCGTTGGCGATCTGCTGCGGCAGGATGATGCCGCCCTGGTTGATCAGCGCGTTTGCCGTCGCATACGCGGAGAAGGAATTGGCGAACAGAAGCAGCGTGCAGCCCAGGAACGCCGGCGCGAGCAGCGGTCCGGCCACGTACCGCCAGTAGTGCCAGGTGGTCCCACCAAGGCTCTCGGCAGCCTCGCGCCACTGTGGTTTGATGCCATCGACCGCCGGCAGGAAAACCAGGACCATGAGCGGGATCTGGAAGTAGAGGTAGACAAGCTCCAGCCCGCGTATGTCATAGATCCAGAAGCCGCCGGCATAGACGTTGATGCCGTACTGCTTGGCCAGGATGGTGACGAGGCCCGCGGGGCCGATCGAAGCCAGGAAGGCAAAGGCCAGCGTCACACCGCCGAACTGGGCGAGGACGCCCGCCGCTGAGACGACGACGCGCCGAAGGAGGCCTTGCGGGTTGCCGGTGGCAATCGCATAGGCGAGGAGCGCACCGAACGAGGCACCCACGATCGCCGTGAGCGCAGACAGCAAGATGCTGTTGACCGTCGCGCTGATGACATACGGCCGAGAAAGATCCTGGAAGTTGGATAGGGTGGCCGAGCCATCGCCCTTGAGGAACGCACCCGCGGTGATGATGGAGGTCGGCAGGAGCAAGAACACCGCCACGTACACAAGGAACGGGACCGCCCCGATCCAGTTGAGCGAGAGGCGCCGGCCGCCCATCTTTGGGCGGCCGGCGCCGGTTATAGCCGGACTATCGCGCAGAGCGGCGTTCAGGTTCGGCCTCTATTGAATTCCGGCAGCTGTCAAGAAATAGCGGCTGCCCAGTGGCTGCCGAGGTAGGCGCTTGCAGTTGTGGCCTGGGCGGCGCTGAGGAAGACCGGCGTGCCGCTCACGGGCGGCAGCGCTGCCGCGGCCGTCTTGTCGACGGTGCCCGTAGTGATCATGGCCTGCATGCGCACGGGGCGCGCGAGGCCTTTGAGCCACAGGTTCTGGCCCTCGTCGGAGTAGAGGTACTCCTCCCACAGGCGCGCGGCGGCCGGGTGAGGAGCGGTCTTGCTGATGGCCTGGGCGTAGTAGCCGCCCAGGATGGCGTTGTTCGGGACGAAGACCTTCCACGTTGGGACGTCCGTGCCGTGGGCAGCGGACAGGTAGTCCCAGTCGAAGACCACCGGCGTGGTCCCGTTCTTGACGGTGGCGGTCGTTGCCTGTACGGGCACGAAGTTGCCCTTGCCCTTCAGCTGGTGGAAGAAGTCGACGCCCTTGCTGATGTCGTCCAGCGAGCCACCGTTGGCCAGCGACGCCATCATCACGCCGTTCAGCGCCGCGTTGGCCTTGGTCGGGTCGCCGTTCAAGGCCACCTTGCCGCTGAAGCCAGAGCCGAGCAGATCTGACAGCGAAGTGATCGCCGGCACCTTGCTCGAGTCATATCCGATCGACATGTAGCCGCCGTAGTCCTGGAACCAGAGGCCGGTCGGTTCCTTCTGGCTGGCGAGGATGTCGTTCCAGGTCGCGACCTTGTAGGGAGCGAACAGGCTGGTGTTGGCCAGCGCTACGGCCATGCCCACGTCGACCACGTCCGGGGCGCGGTTGCTCGCGCCGAGCTGCTGGACCGCGTTCACCTCGTCCTGGCTGCTGCCGTTGGGGTTGTCCGAGGTGACCTTGATGCTCGGGTACTTAGCCTGGAAGCCGGTGATGATCGCCCCATAGTTGGCCCAGTCGGGAGGCAGCGCGATGACGTTGAGCTTACCCTCCGCGTTGGCCGCGGCTTCGAGACCCGCCAATCCGCCGCAGTCCGAGGCGGACGTCGCCGTCTTGGCACTCGAGCAAGCGGCGGTTCCGCCGCCTGACGAGCTGCCACACGCAGCCACAAGCAGGAACGCCGCCACGGCCAGGCCGAGTTGGCGAACAGGACTACTCCACTTCATGCTTCCTTCCCCTTTTACGACACGGGCCTGCCCCGAGGCAGGCGAACCAAGATGCAGGGGAAATATTGCTCCGGACCCGCCTACGTTGCAAGGATGGAGAGCGCTGCTCCAGTTGATTTCGGTTAGCCGGCCGTTAATGCGCTTCTGCTAGCGCGGTACCCGAGCCGGCGCGACAGGTCCGCGGCCGCGTCGAGCGTGAGCCGAACCAGCTCCGGACGCCCCTCGGCGCGAAGGCGGTGCGAGGGCCCCGAGACGTCCAGTGCAGCCACGACGTCGCCGCCCGAGTCGAACACCGGTGCGGCGATCGCGTCCAGCCCGATCTCGAGCTCCTCGTAGGTTCGGGCGAACCCGTCCTTCAGGGCCTCGCCCAGCTGCGCTTCGAGCTCAGTCCCAGCGGTGATCGTGTGCGTGGTCGAGCTTTCCAGCGGGCGTGCGAGCAGGCGCTCGCGAACTGCCTGCGGCCCAAACGCAAGGATCACCTTGCCGCTCGCGGTGCAATGGACCGGCGTGCGGCGTCCAAGCCAGTTGACGGTGACCACCGAGATCGAGGCGGTCGCCTGCTCGATGGGCACGATCTCGTGCCCGACCAGAACGTCCAGCGTGACCGTCTCGCCCAGCGCCGCGGCCAGGCCCTCGCACACGGGGCGGGCCACGGTGCGGAGATCGGACTCGCCGCTCACCACGCTCGCCAGCTGAGACAGACGGCGCCCAAGGCGGTACTTGGCGCTCCTCGGGTCGCGCTCGACGAGCGCGTGGCGCTCCAGCGTCCCGAGCAGGCGCAGGGCGGTCGACCGGTGCACCTGGAGCTCCCTGGCGATCTCAGCCCCGGTGCGCCAGCTGCCGGCCGCCAGCACGTCGAGAATCGTGATCGCCCGCTCCACGGACCGTACGCCGGCTCCACGCGGCGCTTCGTTGCTCACAGCGCAACATTACTCTTGCCACCCTCGATCGAGGCGGGTAAACTGTTGGACTCTGAGCATCTGTTGAGCATTGCGCAACAGGAAGGAGCGGCATGAGCCGAGAAGAAGAGATCCGGGCCGGACTGTTCGAACACACGCTCAATGGACACGCGCCTGAGGTGAAGGCCCTGACGGAAGAGGGTCTGAAGCTCGGCATGAACCCTATGGACATCCTGTTCAAAGCTCTCATCCCCTCACTTGAGGAGGTCGGCCGTCGGTTTGAGAAGGGCGACTTCTTCGTCCCCGAGATGCTGATCGCAGCCCGTGCGATGCAGGGCGCATTGGTCATCCTGCGGCCCCTGATCGCGGAAACCGGCGCCCAGCCGGTGGGACGCTACGTCATCGGAACTGTCAAGGGCGACATCCACGACATCGGCAAGAACCTCTGCGTGATCATGCTCGAGGGGGCTGGATTCGAGGTCTTCGACCTGGGCGTGAACACCCCGCCCGAGAAGTTCGTCGCGGCGGTTGAGGAGCACAAGCCGGACGTCGTCGGCTTCTCGGCCTTTCTGACCACCACGATGCCCATGTTCAAGGTCAACATCGACGCCATCACCAAGGCTGGGCTGCGGGACAAGGTTCACATTGCGGTCGGCGGAGCGCCGGTGACCGAGGAGTACGCCAAGCACGTGGGTGCCGACAGCTACGCGCCCGACGCGTCGATGGCGACCCGGATGGCCAAGGCGCTCGTAGGCGATCGCAGCGGGACTTCGCAGGGCGCGCAAGCGCTGGAGCAGGCCGTCAAGCTGATCGACGAGACGCTGAAGAAAGGCTAGGCGTGGAAACTCGGCTCAGCTCGCAAGGTCGCGAGGTAGTGGTCTCCGGCGACCGCCCCTTCGTGATCATCGGCGAGCGCATCAATCCCACCGGCCGCAAGGTCCTCGCCGCCGAGATGAAAGAAGGCAAGATGGACCGCGTCCGCGCGGACGCGATCGCGCAGGCCGCCGCCGGCGCGCACATGCTCGACGTCAACGCGGGCATCCCCGCGCTCGACGAGGCTGCGCTCCTGGTCGCGGCGATCAAGGCCGTGACCGAGGTCACCGACCTGCCGATCTGCATCGACTCCTCGATCATCGAAGCCCTTGAAGCAGGGTTGTCGGCCTACGAGGGCAAGGCGCTGGTCAACTCTGTGACCGCCGAAGAAGAGCGCATGGAGCGCATCTTCCCGCTGGTCAAGAAGCACGGCGCGGCCGTAATCGGCATGGCCAACGACGAGACCGGCATCTCGATGGTTCCCGAGGAGCGCCTGGCGCTGGCACGCCGGATCATCGAGCGCGCCGCGGACTACGGCATCCCACAAGAGGACGTGATCATCGACCCGATCGCCATGACCGTCGCCGCGGATCCGACCTGCGGCGTGATCACCCTCGAGACGATGCGCCTGATCCGCGACACGCTCGGCAACAACATGACCTGCGGAGCCTCCAACGTGTCGTTCGGGCTCCCGGACCGCCCCACGGTGAACGCCGCCTTCCTTCCGCTGGCGATGAACGCCGGGCTCACGTGCGCGATCACCAACCCGATGGTGCGGGAGGTCCGGCGCGCCGTGCTGGCCGGCGATCTGCTGCTCGGCCATGACGAGTACGCAATGCGCTGGATCGCCAGCTATCGCGCGGAGGTTGCGGCAGCAGCAAAGTCGGCGGCGGAATGATCCAGCGCAAGCTCGAGGTCCGCTACCTGCCGTTCGACCGGACGACGCGCGTCCCGCCCGGCACCACGTTGTTCAGCGCCGCGCACTGGATCGGACTACCCATCGATTCGACCTGCGGAGGCCGCGGCACATGCGGCAAGTGCAAGGTCCGCGTGACAGAGGGCCGCGCCGACGCCGAAACCGCTGATCACCGTTTGCTGCGACCGGCTGAGATCGACGAAGGCTGGCGCCTCTCGTGCCAGGCCCGCATCTACGAGGACATTACCTGCGAGGTGCCGCAGCTGCTCCGCGTGCCTAAGGCCGCCACGATGGGCCTTGGGCGGCTGGTCATCCTCGACCCCAACGTGCGCAAGGTCTACCTCGAGCTGGCCGAACCAACGCTGGAGGACCAGCGCAGCGACGCGCTCCGGTTGAAAGAGGCCCTGACCGAGGAAGGCCACGACATGGTGGCCGGCGTCCCGGTGCTGCGCACGTTGCCCTCGGTGCTTCGCGAATCAGGCTTCCGCGTCACCGCGGTCCTGGCGGGCGAGCATCTGGTCGCGATCGAGCCGGGCGACACGACGGGTGACTGCTTCGGAGTCGCGTTCGACGTCGGCACGACCACGCTCGTCGGCACATTGATGAACCTGCGCACCGGGATGGCGGCCTCGGTCCTGTCGACGCTCAACGGGCAGGCCCCATTCGGTGCGGACGTGATCTCCCGGATCAGCCACGGCATGAACGGGCCCGATTCGATTCGCGAGCTGCAAAACGCTGTGGTCTCGACCATGAACGGCATCCTCGCCAGCCTCTACCGCGAGACGGGCGTGTCACCGGAAAGGACGTACGAAGCCGTGGCCGTCGGCAACGCCACGATGCTGCACCTGCTGTTCGGCATCGACCCAAGTCCTCTCGCGGTGATGCCGTTCACACCTGCGTTCATGGAACCGCTCAGCGTCCTGGCAAGCGACGTCGGCCTGGAGATCCATCCCCGCGGCTACATCCAGACCCTGCCGGCGCTGGGGGCATACGTCGGGGCCGACATCGTCGCCGGGGTGCTCGCGACCGGGATCGTGCGCGAGGACAAGATGCGTGTCTTCGTCGACGTCGGCACGAACGGCGAGATCGTGCTCGGCAATGCCCAACGCGCGCTCGCGACCGCCGCGCCGGCCGGCCCGGCATTCGAGGGCAGCCAGATCCGCTGCGGGATGCGCGCGACGGACGGTGCGATCGAAGGGGTGCAGCTCGGTGACACGGTCGAGCTCCAGGTCATCGGTGGCGACGTGCCGCCGGAGGGCATCTGTGGGTCGGGCCTGGTCGACGCGGTGGCGCAGCTACTCCTCGCCGGCCTCATCGACTACTCGGGCCGCATGAAGACCGCGGACGATGTGCCGGGTCATCCTCTGCGTGACCGCCTGATCGACGTGGACGGGATCCGGGCCTTCCTGCTCGCCGACGGCGTGTATCTCACGCAGAAGGACATCCGCGAGCTGCAATTTGCGAAGGGATCAATCGCGACGGGGATCAAGGTGCTGATGGACATCCTCGGAATCGAGACCAAGGACCTCGACGAAGTGCTGCTGGGCGGTTCGTTCGGCTCTTATCTGAACCCGGAGAGCGCCAAGATCATCGGGCTGGTGCCGCCTGTGGACGTCGACCGGATCATCGCGGTGGGCAACTCGGCGGGGGAGGGCGCGAAGATCGCGCTCCTCTCATATCGCGAACGGCAGGTTGCGTTCGAGCTGCCGGGTCGTATCGAGTACGTGGAGCTGTCGGGGCGGACGGACTTCAACGATGCATTCGTCTCGGTGCTGGGGTTTCCGCATTTGGAGTTGGTTGGATGAGCGCAACTCCGGCGCCCCCCACCCTGGCGGAGGAGGGAAAGTCCCAAGGGCGGGAGGGGAAGACCGCTCTCGTCATGTGCGGGGCGCTCGGCAAAGAGGTCAAGGAAATCGTCGACCGCCGGGGCTGGGACGTCGATATCTACGGCGTGTCGGCGCTCCTGCATCTCTACCCGTCGCGCATCGTCGACGAGCTGCGCGTGAAGCTGCACGACCTGAGACCGCGGTATGAAAAGTTGGTCGTGGTCTATGGCGACTGCGGAACGACCGGAAAGCTCGAGCCGCTCCTCGAGGAGGTCGGCGCATCGCGCCTCCGCGGACCGCACTGCTACGAGATGTTTGCGGGCGAGGAACGGTTCCGGCGGGTGTCGGAGGAGAAGCCGGGCACGTTCTTCCTGACCGACTGGCTGGTGCGCAACTTCGACGGCGCCGTCGTGCGCGGCCTCGGGCTCGACCGCGACCCGGAGCTGAAGTCGATGGTCTTCGGCAACTACGAAGCGCTGATGTATCTCAGGCAGGTGCCCAATCCACGCCTCGCGGATAAGGCCGAGAAGATCGCGGAGTATCTGGGTCTTCCTCTTGAGATAGTTGATGTCGGCCTCGGTGAGTTGGAGGACCGATTGGCGGAGCTCATTGAACAGCCCCCCACCCCACCCCTGCGCGCATACCGGCGATGAGGATGGGACTTACTGATTGCCCCCTGGCGGGGGAGGAAGGCTGATGGCTTCTTTCCAGGTCCTTTACTGGAAGCACATTCCTTCTCAGGTGGTGGCCTGGGAGGGCGAGGCCAGGGTCAAGCGGATGCTGCCCGACTACTTCCAGGCGGCGATTGACGCCTACGCCATGAAGGACGGATCGACCGACATGGACGCCTACCTCGAGGGCTGGCGCAGGGGCCCTGTCGAGGAGCGCGGGGGTACACCCGACGACGTCATGAACGCAGTGGTCGACGAGCTGACCGCGGCCAATCCGCGGTCCCGGCTCATGAATCCGGCGTCCTGAGCGAACGTGCCAGCCCGGTTGCCCTACCGGCGAGCTTTCTAGCCACCGCAAGTCGCCCATCGTCAGCCGCGTCAGCGAGGTTGGCTGCGATCAGCGTCAGCCCGGACTCGGCGGCGGCGGCGGCCAGGGTCGCTGCCACGACGGCGTCGGCGCGCAGGTTGGGATTGCCGTGCTGCGCAAGCTGTACGGCAAGCTCAGCAATCTCAGCGGCGGCCCGAGTCATCCGCAAAGGGACGTCAACCGTGCGCGCGTGAGCGGCCGCGACCGCCTCTTGCGACTCTGCGAGCTCCTGGTTCGTGGACGCCCGCAAGGCGGCAACGAACGCGAGGTAAGCCTGCGCGTCCTCCTCGATCAGCTCGAGGCTCTTCGCCCGCACCGCGCGGGCCTGCTCGAGCACGCCGGTCGCACCCGCCCACTGTTTGGTGGAGAGGTTTGCCGCCTTCTCGACCAGCGCCGCCGCGGCGGCCACCACCGCCCCGCACGCCGAGCCGCTGGCGGGAGCCGGTTCTTTGGAAGCGATCTTCTCCAGCAGGTAGCCCAGGCGGGCGAGACTTCGATCTTCAGTCAGGGCCGATTTCCTTCCTGCGCCGCGTCATGAATTCCTTGAGTGCCTCGTCCACGCCGGGATCGATGCCCGGGTCCGGGTACTCGGCAAGCACCTGCTTCCACTTCTCGGCCGCGACCACGTCCGCGGTGCGCGCGCCGAAACGATTCCAGCGGTCGAAGTTTTCGGTTGATGAGATCCACGGGCGGTAGAAGCCCGTGCGGTAGTTGCGCAGGGTGTGCTCCGCGCCCAGGAAGTGGCCGCCGGGGCCAACCTCGCGCAACGCATCCATCGCCATGTTCTCCTCATCGACCGGCATCCCGCGGGTCAGGATCCACTCGAACATGCGCAGCGCCTCGACGTCGATGATGAATTTTTCGTACGACGCGAGGAGAGCACTCTCCAGCCAGCCCGCGGCGTGCAGCACGAAATTGACGCGGCCAAGGATGGTCGGCCACATGCACATCATCGATTCGTAGGCGGCCTGCGCGTCGGGTGCCTTGGACGAGGTCATCGCGCCGCCGCCGCGGAAAGGCAGGTGGTAGTGGCGCGCCATCTGCGCGCTAGCGAGAATTCCCATCGCCGATTCCGGCGTCCCGAACGCCGGGCTGCCCGACTGCATGTCGGTGTTGGTGAGAAAGGATCCGTAGACACTCGGCGTGCCGGGCCGGATGAGCTGCACCAGCGCGATGCCAGCCAGCGCCTCAGCGGTCTGCTGGGCGACCGAAGCCGCCAGGGCCATCGGTGACATAGCGCCTGCCATCAGGAACGGTGTGACGATGACCGGCTGGCCGGCGTCGGAGTACTCCAGGAGCGCGCCGAGCATGCGGTCGTCGTAACGCAGCGGGCTGTTAACGTTGATCAGGCTGATGATCGCGGGGGTCTCCTCGATCTTCTCCCGCCCTCCGAACAAGATCGACGCCATCTCGATCGTGTCACGCGCGTTCTCGGAAGAGATGACGCTGCCCATGAAGGGCTTGTCCGTCCAGCGCATGTGCGAATAGACCATGTCCAGGTGGCGCGTCCCGAGAGGAAGGTCCTCGGGCTCGACCGTGGTGCCGCCGGCGCAGTGGATCTGCTCGATCGCCTGGGCCATCTTGTCGAAGTTGTTGAAGTCCTCGATCGTCGCGCCGCGGCGGCCTCGCTCGAGGTCGGTGATGAACGGCGGACCGTAGACGGGGGCCGTGACGACGTTGTCCCCTCCGAGCACGACGGAGCGGGCCGCGTTGCGTGCCTGCAAAGGGAATGTCTCCGGGGCCTTGGCGACCTGCTCCATGACGAACGCGCGGTCGAACCGGACGCGGTTGTCCTCGATGCGCATGCCGGCCTTGCGGAAGATCTCACGCGCCCTCTCGTGCAGGAAGTCGACGCCGATCTCCTCGAGGATGTTCATCGCCTGCTCGTGGATCGCCTCCTCCTCGTCCTTGTTCAGGAGGTCATAAGGACGGAGGCGGTTCTTCCACATCGGTAAGCCAATCTTGCGGTACCGCAGCCTGTGATAACGTAGTCCCTGCCCATTGGGGTGCTCGGTCCCGCCTTGGGACCCCTTTTTGAACTCACTTGATTCCCATTTCACGCTCAGCCCGCGTATGGACACTCAGGTCTTCCTGATATGAGCACGCCCAATCCCGGGGACGTTCTCCCGCTCTGGAACCCGGACATTCCAGGCGAGGAGATCCAGACCGGCAGGCTCGGCATCCGCGTGCGCCCAGGCACCCCGGCCGCCGCCAAAGTGCTTGCGTTGGAAGCAGCCGGCGGCGCCGAGCTGTTGCGCCAGGTGCTCGAAGACCAGCGGATCATCGACGGCATCTACACCATCGTCAAACCCGAAAAGCCGCTCGAGTTCACCGGGCAGGTCAGCACCACGCTCCTCACCGGCAAGCTCGGCCGGACGCCCATGGGACTGGCCCTCGAGATCACGGACTGGCAAGACCTGGACGGCGATTACGAGATGGAGAAGAACCGCCTGCGGCTTCGCTACCAAGAGCTGCACGTCGTCAAGGAGTGGGACGGCGACCTCGAGGGCTTCACCGCGATCGGGCTGCGCGAGCAGGCCAAGACGCTGCCCATCCTCGACTCGACGATGCGGTTCATCGAGCACCTTCGCGACTACCGGGAGAAGCTCGCCGAGGCGGCGGTCCGCCGCTACGAGGCGACCGAGCAGTGGATGGAGTGCCCGAAGTGCGAGGCCGAGGTCCCGACCTCCAACGGAATCCACTGCCCGGAGTGCGGAGAGGACATGCGCGGGGGCGAGTACGTGCGCGCGATCTTGCACCTGGTCGACGACGCGGAGGGCCGCATCTATCGTGGCATCGACTCCCTGACCGTCCGCTCGGCCGGCTTCCCCGAGTACCGGGGCATGTCGCTCGACCGGATCCAGGGCTCGAACCTGTGGGTCAGCTTCCGCCGCTACGACCCGCTGCCGGACGAGGGAATCGTGCTGCCGACCGCCAGCGTGGAGATGTTCGAGGCGCAGCGCTCCGTCATCCGCCAGCTCCAGATCGGGAGCCCGCGCACCGGCGCCCTCGCCGCTGAGCTGGCGGACACCGGCTGGCTTGGCAGCCCGCCTCAGTCCCCGCTCGACGGCAAGAAGGCACACCACCTGCCCGACCCGAACGAGGAGCAGGCCGAGGCCGTCGCCCGCGTGATGGGCATGCGGCCGGGGCAGCTGTACCTCATCCAGGGACCACCCGGAACCGGCAAGACGACGGCCATCGTGGAGTCGATCCGCCGAATCCTCGGCCGCAGCCCCAACGCGTCGATCCTCTTCTCGTCGCATTCCAACGACGCGGTCGACACCGGCCAGGAACGCCTGCTGGGTTTCTCTCACGTGCGCCAGGCGCGCATCGCGGAGCCCGGAAAGGTTCCCCGCCGCTTGCGGCCGACCCTGGTCGAGGGCGACGATCTCGAGCCTTACAACCTTGTCGCCGGCACCTGCAACCGGCTCACGATCGATTCGCGACTTCGTTTCAAAGTGTTCGACTGGCTGGTCCTCGACGAAGCGAACAAGGTGCGCGCGAACGAGGCTATCGCGCTAATGCCTCTCGCCAAGCGTTGGGTGATGATCGGCGACCTCAAGCAGCTCCCGCCGGTGATGGAAGAGGCCGCGTCAACGTTCAAGATCGAGCAGGAGCTCGACGAGCTCGTCCGCGACGACAGCTTCTACGGCTGGATCTGGGACAAGGTCCCGGCGAGCTCGAAGATCATGCTGCCGCGCCAGTACCGGATGCGCGAGCCGATCGGCCGCGTGGTCTCAGACCTTTTCTACGAGGGCAAGCTGGTCCACGAAGCGCCGCATCCCCGGATGCCGCTGCCGTGGCCGTTCGACCGCGAGCTGGTCTGGGTCGACACGGGCGCACAGGACGAGTACCGAGACGCGCAGAGGTCGGTTGCCAACGAGTTCGAGGTGGCGCTGTGCAAGGACATCACCTCGATCATCCGTCGCCGCGTCCGCAAGGCGAAGCTCGCGGTGATCGCGATGTACGCCTCGCAGGTCAACCGGCTGTCGTCGGCGCTCAAAGGGATCGTGCCTCCGGAGGACATCGAGTCGGTCGACGCCTTCGAAGGCCGCGAGTCGGACGCCGTGATCCTCTCGCTCGTGCGCTCCAACGATCGCGCCGCGATCGGCTTCCTCAACGACCCGAACCGGGTCAACGTGGCCATCTCGCGAGCGAAGAAGTTGCTCGTCATCGTCGGCGACTCCAAGACCGTGATCGGTGGCGCCCCAGAGCTGTTCGGGCCGCTCTTCGAGCACTGCAAGGATGAGGGGCTCGTCGCGGGCGTCGGGGCGGTCGTAACGGCCTGCCAGCGAGTCGGCATCCGTTCTCAGGTCCAGCGCCTGTCCCGGCCCCACCGAGGCGACCGGAGGACCCGCCGGCGGCGGCGTGGCCAGCGCCCCGGCGACGTAAACGGCGAGGCGGCTCTCACGACCAACGGAACCGAGCCTTTGCCTGAGGTCATCGAGACCGAGCCGGCGCCGGCGACAAACGGATCGACGGCGCCGGTCGCGGCGCCCATCGAATCGTCTAACGACGCGGATTAGCTTCACACAGCTTTAAGCTTCGCTCCGGTGAGCGATCAGTGCGTCTTCTGCGAAATCCTGCGTGGAAACGAGCCCGCCAGCTTCACATATCAGGACGACACCGTAGTTGCTTTCATGGATGTGCAGCCCATCACGCGTGGCCACATGCTGGTCGTGCCGCGTGAACACTCGGTGCTCATGGGCGACCTCAACGAAACGGTCGCCATGCGCACTTTCCGGGTCGCGCGCCAGCTCTCAGCCATCGTTCGCAGCGCGCTTGGCGCGACGGGCGTCAACCTGTTCGTGGCCGATGGCGAGACCGCCTTCCAGGACGTCCCGCACTTCCACGTGCATGTCATCCCGCGCTACCCGAAAGACGGTTTCGGGCTGACCTTCCCCGACGGATACGGCCAGCCGCCCGGCCGCGCCGAGCTGGAAACCGTAGCCTCGGCGATCCGCGACGCTGCTGTCTGAGGGGACTTAGGGCGTGACGGTGATCTGCGCCGAGAATGCAATTGCGTACATCGGGCAGGCCATGTCGGTCGGGCAAACCGGGCCGGTAAACGCGGTCACGTCCACATGACCAGGAGCCCTGGCCTGGAAAGCCGCCAGCGTGACTCCACGCACCGCGGTCGCGGCGGGATTGACGATTGGCGCCAGGATCGTCTCATCGCTCGATCTCGGTTGAGTCCAGTTGGTCTCCTGGCTGCCGGCGTGCAGCACCACCTCCAGCGTCTGGCCCACGCGCATCGAGGCCGCCTTCGTCGTCTCGGTCACCGTCACGTCGAAATTCAAGTTGGAGCCGGTGCTCGGGCTCGGGCTCGGGCCTGAAGCCGTGCCGGCGTTCCCGCAGCCGGAAATGAGCAAGGCGGCGGCGAAAGCAACCAGCACTCTTCTCATCTCAGCTACGTAACGAACCTGGCCGCACCTACGTAACAGTTCCGTGCCCTCAGCGCATCCCCAGCCAGTGCCGATAACATCGGCAGCTTACGTGCGCAACCCCTCAACTCGGAGCGTGGTCATCGGCTGTGTACTGACGCTCGCGATCGCCGCCTGTGGCGGCGGATCGGTGGCGGTGAGCTCGCCGTCCCCGCTCACGGGGGGTCTCACGCAGGGATTGATCGGCTACGTGGCGGACCAGGGAGTGGGGGTGCTTGATCCGGCCACGGGAAAGTCAACCATCGTCGCCCCGATGCCCGCCGGGGCGGCGTTTCGGGTCGCCGGCCCCGTCTGGGGCCCGGCCCCGGGCATCGATTACCCGGTGCTGTACTTCACCATCCACGACGACCGGCCGGCCGAACGGCGCACCACCGCGGGCGTCGTGCCGTACGACTGGTTGTTCCGCGTCGATCCCTTCACCGGTGCGATCGATCCACTCGCCGCTTCCCAGGACTCGCAGAGTGAGGGCCCCATCGGGCTGGTCTCAAACTCGCATTACGTCGCCCTCACGGTCGGCTGCTGCGCGAGCTACGAGGTTGACGCGATCGACCTCACCCAACCGTTGGGACCTCTCAAGGTGCTTTCCAAACCGCCAAACCAGGCCGCGTTCTTCACGGAAGGCATCGCACCCGGCGGTTCGGGCCTGCTGGCGGTGCGCGAGTTCGGCACGGGGTCGTGGTACTGGCTCAACGCCGACGCGGGCGTTCTCAACCCGTTCCCCCTGACGCTCGGGCCGGATGACGGTCCGCTCGCCATCTCGCCGGACGGCACCCAGGCGGCGGTGTCGCTACCCGACCACGGGGCGGTGATCGAGTCCATCAACTCAGGAATTCCGCTGGCCACGCCAAGCGCGACGGCGAGCGCCGCCGCCTCGGCGGCGCCGCAGGCCTCCGCCGCTCCGTCGACTGCGCCCAGCGCTCCCCGGCGGATCAATTCGAGCCTTCCGCACGTCGACGACCTCGCATGGAGCCCGGATGCCAGGCAGATTGCGCTGGCGGTGAACGGAGAGCTCGAGCTCTACACCGCCTCTGGCGCCGACGGGACTCCGCCGGTGAAGAAGTACCTGACCGGCGGCAACGTCGTCGGTGTGGACTGGTCCGCGTCAATACCGACCAAAACCGCGGCGATGCTTAAGCCCAGCCCCGGACCCCAGCCGATCGTCGACGCACTGCTCACCGCGACCATGCTGCCGGCGGCCGCCGACACTCCCGCCGCCCGGCCCGTGACGAAGATCTATCTCTGGCAGTTCGACTCAACCAAGACTTCGCCGATCGCATCCATCGCGGACGCGACCGCGCCGATTCTGGCTCAATACCCGCCCCTGCCCGCGGCGGTCGTCATTCACCATTGGGCGGCGTCGACCAGCTGGCAGCTGATGGGTGGATGCTTCCGCTATCGAGTCGTCGTCACCGGCAGCGTGCCGCCTACAGCGTCGACGTTCGGCCTCGGGACGAATGCCCTCTGCAGCGCGCCGGCTCCGACAGCGACCCCGAGCGCGACGCCCACGCATTAGCCCGGGCACGGTTCACGTCCTAGGATTGGTCGATGGCCGGGTTCGATTTCCTGGCGAGCCACGCCGAGTCGCTTTCGAACAAGCCGGCGGTGATCCTCGGGGAGGAGGCGCTCGACTTTGCCGCGCTCAATCGCCGGGCGTATCGAGCCGCCAACGTCTTCAAGGGCCTTGGATGCGAGGCGGGCGCTCGGATCGCGATCATGTCGTTCAACTCGATCGAAGGCTTCGAGATCGGAAACGGTCTTCGGCGGATGGGCATGGTCGCGGTGCCGGTGAACTACCGGCTGCGTGGCCAGGAGATCGCCTACGTGCTCAACGACTCGGGAGCTGAGGTCGTGGTTGCGGGCGCGGACCACGTCGACGCAATGCTGCAGGCGAGCTCAGAGGTGACAGGCGACAGGCGATTCATCGGCGTCGGGGACGGGGTTCCATCCGGATGGCTTTCCTATGAAGCATTGATGGATGTTGCGTCCGAGGCGGCGCTTGATGGATCGGTCGGTGACGGCCTGGGCGCGTCGATGATCTACACCTCCGGCACAACCGGCAACCCGAAAGGCGCGTGGCGCCCCAACGGGGTAAGCGTGGCAAACGTGCTCCAGATGATCTCGACCTTCGAGCTGAGCCAGTCGGACGTGCACCTGCTGTGCGGTCCGGGCTACCACAGCGCGGTGTCGCTCTTCACCGCGCTTCACCAGGCACTGGGTGCGACCGTGGTCGTCCAACCGAAGTTCGAGGCCAACGCTGCGCTCGAGCTCATCGCGCGCCACCGCGTGACGACGGTATTCGTCGCGCCGACCCTTCTTCAACGTCTCGTCGACGCCCAGCATGAACGCCCACGCGATACATCTTCGTTGCGAGCCGTGTTCCTCGGCGCGGCCCCGTGCCCCTACGAGCTGAAGGTGCGCGGTGAGGCCGCCTTCGGCAAGGTGCTCTGGGAGTTCTATGGCGCCACCGAGACCGGCGTCAACATGGTGCTGCGGCCCGAGGACCAGCTGCGCAAGCCGGGGTCGTGCGGGACTCCTGTTCCAGGCCAGGAGATCCGCGTGGTGGGCGATGACGGGAAGGAAGCACCGGACGGCATGCCGGGCGAGCTCATGGTCCGTAACACGTTGCTGGCCGAGTACTACCATCGCCCGGACGCGACCGGCCGCAGCCTGCACGACGGCTTCTTTTCCGTGGGAGACATCGCCTACCGGGATGCCGAGGGCTACTACTACATCTGCGATCGCCGCATCGACATGATCATCTCCGGCGGCGTGAACATCTACCCCGCCGAGGTCGAAGCCGCGCTGCACGCCCATCCGGCGGTGATGGACGCAGCGGTCATCGGCGTGCCGGATGAGCAGTGGGGCGAATCCGTGAAAGCGGTCGTACAGCTGAGACCAGGCGCGACGGTCACCGCCGACGAGCTGATCGCGTTCTGCGCCGCACGCCTCGCCGGCTACAAGAAACCGCGCTCGATCGACTTCGTCGACGAGCTTCCCCGCGATGCCGCAGGCAAGCTCCTCAAGCGAACCATCAGAGAGCCCTACTGGGCGGCCACGGGACGGCGCATCTAGGAAAGTAAGGGCAGCAGGTATTCCAGCGAGCGGCTCACGCGGCCCAGGGGCCGGTCTTCGGCTGTGGCAAGCCGAGTCTCCTGCCGGAGGATGTACCAACCTCGATAGTTCGAGCCCCGCAGGGCCTCAACCACGCGGTCGGCGTGGGCGCCGCCTTCACCAAGGGGCTTGAAGAGGCCCAGGCTCACCGCGTCGCCGTAATCGTGGCCGCGGTCGCGGACCTCTTCGGCCAGGTCGGGGTCGAGGTCGTTCAGCTGAACGTGATGGATCCGGCCCGCAGCCAGCTCGAGTATGTCGATCGGGTCTGCGCCGGCGAGTATGAGATGTCCGAGGTCGAGGCAGACTCCCGCTTCGGAGCCGACCAGCAGGCGTTCGATGTCCTCCGGTCCCTGGATCGTGCTCCCGAACCTCGGCTGGACCGCGAGGCGCAGCTTGTGACGCGAGCAAACGTGCTGTACAGAGCCGATGGAGTGAAGCAGGTGCGCCCATTCCGCATTGGACAGGACGATGCCGTGCTGCGCGCCTCCCGCGCGCTGAGGGATAGCGGAGAGGACCAGCGTCTCGGCGCCGAGGGCGGAGAGCCATTGCGCGTGGCCGTCGATGTGCGCGAGCTCGGCACCGCGTATGTCGTGGTGGTGAAGGATGGCGTCGACCTGTCCCGCGACAAGGCTCAGCCGGTGGCGCTTGAGCAGCGGTTTGGCCTGGTCGCTGCGATCGGGAAGAAATCCCGGCGGTCCCGCCGTGATCGCGCCTTCGCCCACCGCCATCGCTTCTGAGAGGACTCGCTCCGGGTCGAGCTGGTGTCCCCAGCCCGGGATGTCGCTGATCCCCCAGCACACCGGTGAAATTGCCAGGCGGTGGGTCGCGCGAGGCGCCCTCCTACCGGGGAAGGTTCGGCCGAGGCGAGCATTCAACGCGCAGAGATTAACCTTCTCCCGAGGCATGCCCGCACCCCACAGGCTCGAACTCGATGTCAGGCCTGCGACGCTCGACGACGTCGAGATCGTCGCCGACCTGGAAGCCGCTCGCGATCCGGAGGACCCGCGCGACCCCGAGATGCTGCGTTTCTGGTGGACGGGCGGGTCGTTGAGCCAGGTTCACATGCGCCTCGTTGCCGTGCGAGTTGGAGCCGCCACCGTGTTCGTCGGCGCGGGCCACGAGCGATGGGAGGGAGTTCCGGAGCGATACGGCACGATCCGGGTCGTCCTCCGTTCCGACGTGTGGTCGGAATCCGAGTATTCGCGCCTGGTCGAAAAAGGTGAGAAATGGCTCCAATCCGAAGGCACCGAAACCGCGGTGGCCAGGGTCCGCGAAGACTTCGAGCACGAGCTCGAAGCCCTGGAGCGCATCGGATATCGAGAGGTGCGCCGGCAGAAGTTCTCGGAGCTCGACCTCGTCGCGCATCGCGACGAGCTGCTCGCGGAAGCCGCACGGCAGCGCCTTGTGATGCAGGCCCAGGGCGTGAAGCTGCTCATCCTGAGCGATGACGAGGATCCCGACCGATTGGCGAAGCTGCACGAGATGATGGGCGGCGCGGAACAGGACATCCCGACCACCGTGCCGATCCCCAGCCAGACCTTCGAAGAGTGGATGCACGCCACGTTTGACGATCCGGGAACTCGTGAGGATCGTTTCTGGATCGCACGAGAGGGCGGCGCGATCGTCGGCCTTTCATGGCTCCTGTTCCCTCCGGTTCGCGGGTTGCCCTGGACCGCCTTCACCGCAACCTCGAGAGCGGTGCGAGGCCGCGGTATCGCGCGCGCGCTGAAGTACGAATCGATTGCCCAGGCCATTGAGCTCGGCTACCAGCGGGTGAGAACGGCCAACGATGGCGCCAATGCGCCGATCCTTCACATCAACAAGGCGATGGGCTACCACGTCGTCTCACCAGTGATCGAGCTTCATCGGAGACTCGAGCCATGACCGACGAACATTACGGAGTCACAGCCCTGCCCGAGCTCTACCGCGAGTGGGCCACCACGGGCATGGTGGCGAACATCGGGACGCGGATCGTCGAGGTCGCGCACGGCAAGCTCGTGCTGGAAGGAAACATGACCGGCGAGTCGCACGGATTCCGGACCTCCCGCGGCACGATCATCCACGGAGGTGCGATCGCGACGCTCGCCGACGAGGCGCTGGCCTCCGTCGCCTTCACCGCCGCGGAGGAGGGCGAGACTACGGTCACGGTCGACCTGAAGGTCGACTTCATGAGACCTGCCCAGCCGGGCCGGCTTCTCGCGCGTGCCACCGTGCGTCACCGCACGCGCCGGCTCGCCTTCTGCGAGGCCACCGTCGAGCAGGACGGAGGTCCCATCGTCGCCGAGGCGCGAGCGGTGATCGCCTACGTGAAAGCGTGAGCTCCTAGGTAGGTTCGATCGCGGGCAGGACTTGCATCTGCCAGTGGATTCCGCCGTCGTTCGTACTCTCGAGCGCCGCCCTGGTGCCGGCCATCGAACCGAACCACGCGTGCTGGGAATCGAGGACCTGGAGTGATCCGGGCAGCGGCTGCGGCACGCCGACGTTGCGATAGGGCGTCCAGGTGGTGCCGCCATCTGAGCTCGTCGACCAGGCCCCTGAGCCGATCCACCACCAGTTCTGGGCGTCCGAGTAGCCGATCGCGCCAGGCGCAGAGGGAGGCGCAATCACGCTCCACGTGGCCCCGCCGTCGAGCGAGCCGAGCTGAACCTGGTTGGGCGCCTGGACCTGAACAGACGAACCGTTCCTGTTTTTGGTGCCGGCTGTTGACAAGTCGGCGTTGGGTACCGCGTCGACATAGGTCAGATAGCTGTAGTAGACAGGCACGCCTCCGTCGAAAGTCCGGACGGTCAGTGGCGGGTACCCGACTACGTTTCCGCCGATTCCGGATCGGCCGCGTGAGGGCGCAAAGCTGGCCACCGTGGCGATCACGCCTATGCCCTGGGTGGCCTGGGCGGCGACGAAGAACTGGCCTGATGCCGGCCATCCTTCTGGTGGTTCGGGCAGCGGAACCTGCCGCCAGGTCGCTCCGCCGTCGACACTCTTGTACGCGTAGGGCCGGGACGACGTGGTGTCCAGCCATCCCACCTGAAGATCTGTGAACTGGACCCGATACGCCTGATCGTTCGCGACGACCGGCGATCCGAAGTTGGTCCACGTCGTCCCGCCATCGCTCGTCCGAACCAGCTCTGCCCCACTGGCCACGGTTGGAGTGCTGAGCAGCAGCCACCCGTGCGCGGGATCGACGAACGACACCGACGCCACCGAAGTCAGATATGCCACGCCGCCGCGGATCGCTGTCGAAGACCAGGTCCGGCCGCCGTCGGCGGTGCGATACATCACGGACTGGTTTCCCAGCACAGCAACCACGCCCTGGTTTCGATTGAAGAACTTGAGGTAGACGCCGGCGCTGCCGACCTCACCGCCAAGCTGGCGAGTCCAGTGGTTGGCCGCGTCGGTCGTATGCATGACCGCAAAGTGACCCGAGTCGAACGTCGCGGCGAACCAGCCCGTGGATGGGCTGACGAAATCGACCCCCGCGAGCTGGTAGGCGGCAGGCACGGCGGGCGTGCGGGGTGCCGGCGCGGGGCCGAACGACGGCCGAACGTAAGCAAGCCCGGTCAGGGCGATCACGAGCAGCGAGACGAAGATGATGCCAAGACCTCGCCTTGCGCGGGCGCGCTCAACCGGCGGGTCGGAATCGGCTTCGGGTTCTTCTTGGCCCATCGTCAGCTGCCAGCTTAGGACGGCTTGGGCACGTTGACGGGAGTCCAATGAACGCCACCGTCAGCGCTGGTGGCCAGTCCGGTACCCAGATTCGGGGCCGGGCCGGGAACTGGCGCCACCATCCGGGCCCATGCATGCTTCGCGTCAAGGACCTGGGGCACGTAATCCCATTCGTCCAACTGCTGGGCAACCTCCTTCCACGACCGCCCCGCGTCAGATGACTTGAACAGGGTTCCATTGCGCATCGCCCACCAGTGGAAGGTGTCCTGAAAGACAAAGTCGCTGTAGCTGGTCTCTCCTGGCGGCGGCGGCAACCGTCGCCAGGTGCTCCCGCCGTCAAATGAGGTCAAGCCGGCAGGGCTGCCGTTCTGGTCGAACACGACCGCCAGCACCCCCGCGCCGGGCAGCACGTATACGGCGGATTCCAGTAGCGGTGCGCTTCCAGCGTCAAATCCGCCCTTGCCAGAGGTCACCGGCAGGGGGCGGGTAAGCCAGGTGACGCCCCCGTCGATGGTCGAATAGACCGTCGGCTGCGAGGCAGCCCCTCCCATCCATCCCTCGCTCGGGCCGCGAAACGCCACCTCGCTGAACCCGCCCTTGCCCGCGAAAAGGAATGCGGGAGGTGGGGGCAGAGCGACCCAATGGTCGCCGGCGTCAGAGGTCGAGAAAAATTGGGATGCGGTGGTTCTCTGATCGAGCGAAACAAGCGTGCCCAGGATCCAGCCATGAAGCCGGTCCGAGAAGAACACCTGGGAATATGAGAGCGTCGGCACCGTCAAGGCCGTCCAATGCGCGCCTCCGTCCCCGGTGCGGTACACCGGCCCGGTCCCGCCTAACGCCATGAGTCCGTTGTTTCGATCAAAGAACTGAATTTTCAAGGGGCCGGCGGTCGGCGAGCTCGCTGAACCGGCGAACTGACGCTGCCAGTGGCTTGCCGCGTCCGTCGTCTTGAATACCCAGAAGCTCGGCGCGGCAACGGCCCCGTCCTCCACCAGCGCCCACCCGTCCGCCGGCGTCAGGAAGTCATACGCGACCAGGTATCGCTCGGGGAGAAGGGGCGGGGCGGGCGCACTCGGGACGGCCGGCACCCTCGGCACCGGATGCGGTATGAGAAAGGCTGGATGCACATAGATGAGACCGACGACCACGATCGCCGCCAGCGACCCCGCCATGAGCGGCAGCGCGCGCCTGGCCCGTCGACTCAATCGGGCGGTCGGGTCCAGATCTTCCGAGATGGATAGATTGTGGACTCAGATGGTTCGACCCGCGGCGCTCGACGATGCGGAGGGGATCGCCCGCGTGCACGTGGCCACGTGGCGCAGCGCATATCGCGGCCTGCTGCCGGACGACTTCCTGGCCTCGCTGAGCGAGTCGAACTACGCCGAGCGGTGGAGGCGCGTCATTGGCGAGGGCTCGAGCCGCGTCTACGTCGTCGACGAGGCCGATGACATCGCCGGCTTCGCGTCTGGTGGACGCGAGCGCGCCGGAGAGATCGGGTTTGCCGGAGAGCTGTACGCGCTCTACGTGCTCGAGGGCGCCCAGCGGCATGGGCACGGCCGCGAGCTTGTACGCGCGGTGGCGGGCGCGCTGCGTGAGCTGGAGCTGCCGGACATGATCGTCTGGGTACTGCGCGACAACCCGACGGCACGCGCCTTCTACGAACGGCTCGGTGGCAGATACGTTCGGTCGCAGCCGATCACGATCGGGAACGCGACGCTCGAAGAGGTCTCGTATGGCTGGCGCGACCTTGGCGAGATTCGCTACTGACGGCCGGTCAGCTTCGTCACGGGCACCGCCCCGCCTTGTTGGACCGCTCGAGCTGCACCATGTAAGCGCCCAGCTTCTTGGTTGACACCAGCCATGCTCAGCGCACCTCGGTTGCGGTTTGAGTGCGAGCCCGGCGCGGTCGCAACGCCACGCTTGCTCCCAACAAACATACGGCGGCGATGGCGAGGAACGCGTAGGTCGGGCTGAGCGCGAACAGGGCGCCGCCGGCAAGGGCCCCGACGATCTGGATCAGGACCTGCACGGTTTGGAAAACGCCCTGGGTGCGAGCCTGTTGACCGGGCTCGGCGGCGCGGCTGACCTCGGCGTTGAGGCTTGGGCCGCCTGAGATCGTCAGAGCGCCCTCGATGAGCCCCAACCCGACCAGCCAGGGGACCGATGCGATGAACGGATACAGGCTCGCGAAGAAAGCAGTGCCGAGGAGCGCGGCGACGACCAGACGCCGGGCTCCGAACCGATCGCCCAGCGCGCCTGCCTGCGCGCTCAGGAGCGTGGCCGGTACAGCGAACGCGACGAAAGAGATACCGACCGCCAGCGTGCTGGCGCCTCGGTAGGTCATATATAGAGGCCAGATGGTGTCGAAGGATCCGATCATGTACGACGTCCCGGCGCCCAGCAAGATCAGGGGTATGAGTTTCCGGATCATGTGCAGCGCCCCGAGCGGCACCTCGAGCATCGGCTCCGCGCGGACATTCGGCAGAAATGCGAGCGCGATCGTCGCGAGTCCGCAAATGCACGCCGAGACCACGAAGACGGCGCTCAGATTGAACAGCGCGATAAAGCCGCCGATAGCCGGACCGACCAGCATGCCGGCCATCATGGTCGACTGCATGAACCCGAAAGCGCGCCCACGTTGGTTGGGAGGTGTCACCTGCGCGATGAGGCCATTCGCCGCCGGCCAGTAGGCGCCCGATGCGGCGCCGTGCAGGAACCTGACGGCGATGAAGGCGGGGAGCGGCAGCGGCAAGAGGTAGGCTAGGTAGAGCAGCGCGTAAGCGCCCATCGCGCCGAGAATCACGGGGCGCGTGCCCCAACGGTCGGCGGCCCAACCCGCGGGATATCGAATCGCCGCGTTGGCCAGGAGGCCGGCCGCGAACACGGCCCCGACCAGCGCGGAAGACCCGCCACGCCGGCTGATGAAGATCGGAAGCAGCGGAAGGAAGAACCACAGACCAATCGCGGTCAGCAGGTTTCCGGCATACAGAGTCCACAGCGTTCGTCGGTGCATGCGTATCCGGAATACTTTGGCAGAGCCGTGATCAGCGACCGGATGCGCGAGGTGGAATGGGATGTGATCCCTTCATCGCCTCAACCGGCTCACATGCACATGGCGCTCGACGAGGTGCTGCTCGAGAGAGTTGCCGCGGGGTTTCGCCGCCCGACGCTGCGAGTGTGGGAGTGGACCGAGCCCGCGCTCGTCATCGGCTCCCATCAATCGGTGCTCAACGAGGTGGACTTGGTCGCGGCGCGCGAGCTCGGGTTTGTCGTGACCCGGCGCATGAGCGGAGGAGGAACGATGCTGTGCGAACCGGGCCGCACCATCACGTACTCCATCTACCTGCCCGAGTCCGTGGTCGCCGGCATCTCGTTTCGCAAGTCTTATGCGGTGCTGGACGACTGGGCCGTGCGAGCGTTCGTCGAGCTCGGCATCCCCGCGAGCTATCGAGAGATCAACGACATCATCTCCCCGCGGGGCAAGATCGCAGGTGCGGCGCAGGCGCGCCGGCGAGGGTTCGTGCTGCACCACACGACCGTCGCCCACACGATGGACGTCGAGCTGCTCCCCCGCCTTATCCGGATCGGAAGGCCGCCGATCGGCGGCACCGGCGTACGCAGCGCGGACAAGTCGGTGTCGCCGCTGTCCTGGTTCACCTCACTCTCCTGCCCAGAGGTGGCGCGAAACCTGGAGCGGTATTTCACAAACGAGTTCCACGCCCATCCGAGCGATATCACTCCGGAGGAGCTCGACGCAGGCGAGGACCTGGTTGCCGCGAAATACTCGAGGCCGGCCTGGATCAACCGGCTACCGTGACCTGGAGCAAGGGATGCTGAACAGCAGCGACACATCTACCCAGCGCACACGAGGCGTCAGGCCACACCCAGATGAGCTGGCTGGTCGGCGGCCCCGCCGTGTGGACGGCCTATTTCCGCGACCCGACGGAAACCTGCTCGCCCTGACGCAGATCGGCTAGCGACCAGCGGCGGCGGTCCAATCGTCGATCAGGTCGGCGCTCTGCTTGACGTGCTCGCGATAGTGGTCGCTGAGCCACTCGACGACATCCTCCGGGCTGGTCGGATAAGGTTCCTGGCCTTCGGCGTAGACGACGGCTGCCTTGCGCGACCAATCCCCTTCAGGCATGCGCGAAGCGGTGGCCGTAACCGCCGAGTGCAGGCGGCCCATCTCATCCAGGGCCCTCGCTCTCTCACCCTTGGTCAAACCTTGTTTCGCCTTCTGGCCCGCCGCGTCGCCCTCGCCGGGCGAGTCCTGCGGGCCCAGGTCCTTGAAGCCGCCGGCCATGATGCCGTCGAGGACGCGGCGGTAATGCGTCAGCACCCAGTTGACGTGGACCTGCAGGCCCCCCAGTGCATAGTCGTCACCCGCTTTCAGGTAGGCCAGCGCGCCATCCGGGACCTGCGCGAACGCAGACTCCCACTCCCGGCGTGCGGCGTCGAAGTCCGCGAGCGCCGCGTCGCGATCCATGAGCGAGACTAACTGAAGAAGTTGTGCTGCTGCAGGTACGCCGCGGCGACCGCGTCCGCATCCTGGTGGAGCAGCTCGACCTGCCCGTTCATGGTCACCAGGTCCGCGGTGGTCAGACCGGCGTCGACTTTGTTGAGGACGCTCGTCACCTCGGGGGTCGCGACCGCCTGGCGAGCTATTGGCACGACGTTGTCGGCGTTCTCCAGGTGCTTGTCATCCTGCAGCACGACCAGCCCGAGCTGGTTGAGGTCGGCGTCGCTGCTGAACACGAGTCCAACCTGAATCGTCCCGTTCTTGAAAGCGGCGCGCGTCAGCGGACCATCGGTGTCGAGAGCCTTGAAGTCTTTGAATGTGATGCCGTAGGTGGTCTTGAGACCTGGCTGGCAGAACGGACGGGTCGGGCATTCCGGACCTGCGCCGAGTACGAGCTGGTTCCCGATCGGGGCGAGATCGGAGAGCTTGCTCAGGGTGTACTTCGTCTGGGTCGCCTTCGTGACTGCGAACGCGTTCTGGTCGACCGCGGCCGACGGGGTGAGCGCGATCAGGCCGATCGACGACAGGTGGCTGTTCAGCTTCGCGGTCGTCGCGGTTGCGTCGCCGGTGGCTTCGCCCGCGCCGCTGTTGTAGTACTCGAGGTCGGTGGCGGCATAACCGGGATACAGGTCGATCTGGCCGCTCTTGATCGCTGGGGCCAGGACCTCGCGGGTACCGAGCAGGAGCTTGTAGTTGACCGTGTAGCCGTCGTGCGCCAGCGCTTGCCCATAGAGCTCCGCCAGGATGCTGCTCTCCGGGAAGTTGAATCCGGCGACGGTGATCGTGTCCTTGCTCGTGGTGCCGGGCGTGGTGGTGCCGCCGCAAGCCGTGGCGACAGTCGCCAGCGCGGCAAGAGCGGCGATCAACCAGACGGACGCTCGTATGCGGTTCATGCCATCCTCCCTGACCCTAGCGGGCCTTCCCGATCCGAAACCTCGGGTCAACAGTGATTCTTCCACCTATGCGGTCTTGAAAGTGCGAGCCCGCGCGGCCGCCGGCGCTCGCAGGAGCCGGATCCCGCGCGGTACCAGGAGCTGCTCGACGCCCCATAGCGACACCTCCGTAGCCAGCGCAAGCAGGGCAACCAGCAGGGCGCCCGCAAACTCCTTCGCGTAATCCTGCTGCGCCAGCCCATCGATGATGTAGCGGCCAAAGCCGCCACCGGCGATCAGCGCGGCGAGCGCGGCGGTGGCCACCACCTGGACGGCCGAAGTCCTTATGCCCGCCATGATCAACGGTACGGCGAGAGGTAACTCCACCCGCACCAGCTGAGCCGGCCGGCGGTAGCCCATCCCCCGAGCCGCATCCTTGACGTCGGGGTCCACCTCGCGGAGCGCGACATAGCTGTTGGTGACCATCGGCGGAATGGCGAGTGCGGTCAGGGCGAGAATGATCGGCGTGTTGCCCAGGCCAAAGACCTGGAAGGCGATGACCAGGATGGCGAACGAGGGCACCGCGCGGCCGATGTTGGACACCCCGATCGCGAGGTTGCCGAACACGCCGAAGTGACCCAGTCCAATCCCGATTGGCAGCGCGATCAAGGCCCCGAGGGCAACCGACTCGGCGGACAGCTGCACATGCTCGACGAGCCTGATCGGGATGCCGTCGGTGCCCTGCCAGTGGGCTGGATCGGTGAACCACTGGATGACTTGGGCGAGAATGCTCATCCGCTCACGACTCACGCGACCAGGGCACGGCCAGTCGCTGCACACCGGCCAGCCCCCGGTCAGCCACCAGTGCCAGGGCGATAGACAGCACGGTGGCGACCACCAGCGGCGTGTGGAAGCTTTCGATCAAACCCTTGAGGATCAGCTGGCCCAAACCGCCGAGTCCGATCACCGCGGTGATCGTCACGATTCCGATAGTCGAGACGGTTGCCACGCGAAGACCGGCAAATATCGCCGGCAGAGCGAGCGGCAGTTCGATGCGTATCAGCCTTGCGAGCGGCCGGTAGCCCATACCGTCCGCAGCGTCGAGAACGTCCGGTGGAACCGAGTCCAGGCCCACCAGGATGTTGCGTAGAAGTATCAGCACGTTGTAACCGATGAGCGGGATCTCAGCCGTGACCGCACCAAGGCCCGTGTATGGGATCAGCAGCGCGAACAGGGAGATCGAGGGGATCGTGTAAAAGATTCCGAAGGTGGTCAGCGATGGCAGCCTCAACGTGGTCCAGCGATGCGCGGCGACGCCCAGGGGCAGCGATATCGCAAGGCCACCGACCAGGGCGACGAGGGTCAACGTCAAATGCTCCTGGAGGGCGGCCAGGATGGTCGGTACGTGGGTGGACAGCCAGCTCCAATTGATCCAGGGGTCGACGATGTCCAGGAATAGCCGGTCCGGCATTCGATTACGGTAAAGGAGCGCGGGTGAGGACTGCTGTCCTCCCCCGCGGAACCCCCTCCTGGGGTTACTCCACGCGACGATTGGGAGATCTGAAGTGAGTGCTTGGGTGACGGCCGGGATGAACCCAGCCTTCCAGCGACCATTGGCCTGACGGCGTGATCCGCCTGGAGAACGTCACCAAGCAGTTTCCCGGCGGCTCGAATGCCGTGCTCGACCTGACCCTCGACATACCGACCGGCCAGACCTGCGTGTTGATCGGCCCCTCAGGCTGCGGAAAGACGACGACGCTTCGCATGATCAACCGCCTGATCGAGCCGGACCGGGGGCGGGTCCTCATCGACGGTGAGGATACCCACGGAGTCGATCCTGCCCAGCTGCGTCTGAAGATGGGCTACGTCATCCAGCAGACCGGCCTCTTTCCTCACATGACGGTCGGTGAGAACGTCGGCACGGTGCCGCGACTGTGGCAGTGGGACAAAGCCCGCATCAAGGCACGCGTCGAGGAGCTTCTGCAGCTCGTCGGGCTCGATCCGGCCGAGTACCGGGACCGCTATCCGCACCAGCTGTCCGGCGGCCAGCGCCAGCGAGTCGGTTTCGCGCGCGCCCTGGGTGCCGACCCGCCCATCCTGCTGATGGACGAACCGTTTGGCGCGGTGGACCGGATCACACGTGAGCGCCTTCAGCATGAGTTCATCAACATCCAGCGGTCGATGCGCAAGACCGTCGTCTTCGTCACGCACGACATCGACGAGGCCGTGCTGGTGGGAGATCGCATCTGCTTGCTCAAGATGCAGGCGCAGATTGCGCAGTACGACACCCCGGAGCGGATCCTCACGCGGCCGGCGAGCGACTACGTGGCAGAGTTCCTCGGTCGCGAAAGGCTGGTGCGCCGGATGTCGGTGGTCCAGATCGATGCGGCGACTCTCGAACGGCTTGATCCGGAGCCGCGCCCCGACGAGCCGCGGGTGCCAGCGTCGAGCACGCTGAGCGAGGCGTTTGCCGCCGCGCTCGCGAGCCCTACGGAACATGCTGCGGTCTATGACGGCGACCGCTACCTGGGTACTTTCACTGCGACTTCGTTGTTGGAATCGCTGCGACGGGCAGGCACTGATGGAGGTGAGCGGGTTGCCGAAGGAATTTGACGTTGTCTGCCTCGGCGGCGGAGTCGCGGGCGAGGCGATCGCGGGCGGTCTTCAGGGGAGCGGCCTTTCGCTGGCAGTGGTCGAACGCGAGCTCGTGGGAGGTGAGTGTCCCTACTGGGGATGCATCCCGTCCAAGACCCTGCTCCGCTCCGGCGAGACGCTCGAGGAAGCCGGCCGCGCTCGCACCCTGGCCGCATCGCGCGTGGAGTGGGACGTGGACTTTCCGAAGGTTTCGAAGCGGGTGCTCTGGATGGCGCGGGACCTGGATGACACGCGCCCGGCGGCGGCACTGGAGGCGACCGGCGCGACGCTCTTCCGTGGCGAGGGGACCCTCGTGGACCTGCGCACCGTCGAGGTCGGTGGCGAGCAGCTCGTCGCGCGCAAAGCCGTGGTGATCGCGAACGGCAGCACGGCCGCCATTCCGGCGATTCCCGGATTGGACAAGGTCCACTACTGGACGAATCGCCAGGCCACGGTGCCGCGCGAGCTGCCCGCGACGCTCGCCGTGCTTGGCGGGGGCGCCGTCGGCGTCGAGCTGGGCCAGGCCTTCGCGCGCCTGGGCTCGAAGGTCACCGTGATCGAAGCGGGCCCGCGCTTTCTCGGCCTCGAGGAGCCTGAGGCCGGCGTCGCGCTGCGACCGCACCTGGAGGCTGATGGCATCACGCTGCACGTAGGGGATCCCTGCGTGGCTGTGGAGCCTCACGGCGAGGGTGTGATGGTGAGCCTCAAGTCGGGCACGATCGTGGAGGCGGACCGGCTGCTCGTCGCCACCGGCAGGCGCGCGAACTTCGATGCCTGGCGCGCTTCCGGCCTCGCGCAGACAGAGCGGGGGTGGCTGAAGGTGGACCCCGCGACCCTCGAGGCCCACGCGGATGTTTACGGTGCTGGTGACGTCACCGGCCTTGGCGGCTTCACCCACCTGGCCTACTACCACGGACAGATCGTTGCCCGGCGCCTGCGCGGCGAGGACGCGCGGGCCGATCACACGGCCGTGCCGCGCGTCACTTTCACGGACCCGGAGGTGGCGTCGGTTGGGATTTCGGAGGCTGCGGCGCGAGACCGCGGCATCGACGTGGTCGTCGCGGCGGCCGACCCGGCGGAGGCGGCCCGCGGCTACATCCATGACTTCCACGGGGGGGCGCTCAAGCTCGTGGCCGATCGCAAGCGCGGCGTGCTGGTCGGCGCGACCATGGTCACGCCGCGGGCCGGCGAGATCCTGGGCGAGCTGGTGCTCGCGGTGAAGGTCGGCACATCGGTGCGCGACCTGGCCGACGTCATCCACCCCTTTCCAGCGTTCAATCGCGTGCTGGGAGCGGTACTTGGAGAGCTCGCTTCGAAGCTCGCATCGAAACTCGAATGAAACGGTTTGGCGGGGTCGGAGAAGCTTCTACGGGCGTCGAGCTTTCTAGGCCTTACCACGCATTTCATGGTCGGCGACTAAACGCCTGGGAGCGGTCCGCCTCCAGGCATTCGTCATCAGGCGCTGGGCCAGGTCCTTTCCGACGCCGGCGAGCCTGACCCTGACCCACCCGTAACGACCCGTGTAGGCGGACGGCGCGAACGTCTTGGGGTCCATCTCGACCAAACCGGACTGATCGTCGAGCGAGGCCTTGAGTGAGACGTATTCGCCGTCGAGGGAGCCCATGGCGAAGATGCGGTCTTTCACTCGAAAGGTTGGCTCGCCCCACGTCTCGCGTTCCTCGACTTCGGGCATCGAAAGGCACAGCCGGCGGAAATCTGTGAACCTCAAAGGGGAACCACCTCGAATGTGAGGCGCGCCTTCAGTCTCGCGAGCGCGGCGAGCACCGGCGCACCGAGCGCCAGCACCATCACCACGTTACCGGCCGCACGGAACGTGTCGTACGCAAGCGAGGTGAGCAGGTAGAAGCGCCCGAAATGCACGAGTGCAGTGATAGGTGACATGCCCGGCGCCCATCCCAACGTCGGGTTGCCGCGATAGACCGGCACCCAGTCGGTGATGTCGAGGAGAGCTCCGAACACCCAGCCCATGAGGGCGCCGACACCTGCCAGGACGATCAGGTCTCGCCACCCTGGTGGCCGGCCGCGCCAGTGGCCCGCCAACCCTGCAGCCACGCCGACCCAGCCGAGCGCGAAGACCTGGTAAGGCACCCACGGACCGACGCCTCCGCCCGCGATCGCCGAGACCAGAATGGAGAGGGCGCCGGCCAGGAATCCGAAGGACGTTCCGAAAACGTAGCCCGCACACAGCACCAGGAAGTAGATCGGGTTGAAGCCTCCGATCCCTTCGATCACCGCCAGGCGCAATGCGGTGTCGATCGCGGCGATCGCGGCCAGGAGGGCGACCGCGCGCGAATCGAGCTCGCGGGTGCCGGCCTCGACCAGGAGCAAGCCCGCCACGCAGCCGATGGTCAGAGTCCAGGCGGGCGTGTTGGCCGGCAGCCCGGTGCCGATGAACGGCCAGCAGAAGAGAACGAGCCCGGCGAGCGAGACGAGGCCGACCGGCAGTGCGCGATTCACGAGGGCACCAACCGGTGCTCGGCCTCTGTGACCCTGCCGTCGGACACCCGCAGCACCCTGTCCGCCAGCGCCGCCCGGAGGTCGGGGTCGTGAGTCGCAAGGACGATCGCCGAACCGCTGTCGCGCAGGCGTGACACGAGTCCAACCAGCGCACTGCGTGCCACCGCGTCCATCCCTCGCGTCGGCTCATCGAGCAGGACTAGATCGGGCCGGCCCGGCAGCACCGTCGCCAGCGCGGCTCGCTGCCGCTCGCCGCACGACAGGTCACGCGGATAGCGGCCGGCCACGGCCAGCAGGCCGAGCTCTTTGAGAATCGCCTCCGGCGGCTCGGGGTCTCCCGCTCGCTCCAGTGTCAGGCTGACCTCAGAACGCAAGGTCGGGCGGTGCAGCAGCGCGGTCGGGTTCTGGGGCAGGTAGGCGATGCGCCCCGGGCGCCGCTCGACCTTGCCCGCCATCGGTGGCAGGGCACCGGCGATCAAGCGCAACAGGGTGGTCTTGCCGCCGCCGTTCGGACCCCAGAGCGCAACCACCTCTCCTCGATGGCCCGCCGCGTAGACCGAGTCCAGCACAACTCGTCCGCCGAAACCCGCGCTCGCGCCGGCGAGCGACCATGCGACGGGACCTCTCGGCGATCGCGCGTACGTGATTGAGGTGAGGCCGGATGGCATGGGCGGAGACGGCCGTCCTGTGGTCACCGAGCCGTTCTCGACCGTGACCATCGCGTCGGCGAGCAGAATCAACCGCCCGAGCCTGTGTTCGGCGATGACGGCTGCACGACCCTGCTCGACGATGCCCTTCACCGCATCCAGCACCATTGCAGCGCCCTCGGGGTCCAGCTGGGAGGTTGGCTCGTCCAGCACCACCAGGCGCGGGCGCATCGCGAGCGCCGATGCGAGCGCGATGCGCTGGCGCTCGCCGCCACTCAGCGTTCGCACGCTGCGTCCCGCGAGGTGGGCCACTCCCGCTGCGTGCAGCGCCTCATCGACCCGGCCAGCCATCTCTCGCGGCGGGAGAGCGATGTTCTCGAGCCCGAAGGCCACCTCGCGGTCGACCGCGTCATACACCGTCTGCAGCTCGGGGTCCTGGAAGACAAAGCCCACCGTGCGGGCGAGGTTCCGCGTGGCGGTCGTGATGATGTCGTGCCCATCGACCTCGGCGGCTCCCGCGATCCGGCCGCCGTGGAAATGGGGCACCAGGCCGTTGAGGACCCGCAGCAGCGTCGACTTCCCTCCCCCCGAAGGTCCCGCGACCACCGTGAGCCCAGCCTCGATCAGCAGGCTCACATCGCGGAGCGCCGGCTGGTCGGCGCCCGGATACCAGTAGGAGAGTTGGTTCAGGCGCGCGATCGCCATGCCACGACCGGCGCAAACAGGAGGAGACAGGCGGCAACGGAAACGATGTCGACTGCGGGCGGGGTGAGCCTCGGATACGGATACCAGTCCGCGGCCAGGCCGGCAGCGTGTGCGGCGACGAACACGATGACCGCTGCCGCGGACGCTCCGACCAGCAGCCAGTCGGACCTCCGCAATGGCGACGACTTGAGTGCAGTCCGGGGACCTGAACCGAATCCCCTCGCCTCCATCGATTCCGCCAGCTGGATCGAATCCTCCACGCTCGTGAGCACGACGGGGACCACGACCTCCGCCCACGACCGCGGGCCCCGGGGACGCCATCCGCGAAGGCGCTGTGCCTCGCTCACCTGCACGAAAGAAGCGCTGACCGAGGGCACCAGGTTGAGCGACGCGGCGATCGCGGCACCAGTTCGAGAGAGCGCTGCCGGCAGGGCATCCATGACGTCGTGCGATGCCAGCATCAAGGAGAAGGGCGCCGCCGCAACGATTGCCGCTCCGACGGTGATACCCCCCGAAGCTCCGGCTGCGAGCGCTTCGATGGTATAGGTACCGCCGATGCCCGGAATCGCATATGGCACCGTGAACAGGACGGTGGTGCCAAGGTGCGCCGACACGAAGTTCAAGAGTGTGGCGAAGGCGGCGATCAGCACCACGGCCGTAAGCAGACCGCGCATTCGATGGAGGCCGGCACCGGCGGCCAGCGAAGCAATCGCTGCCGCCAGCACCGTCGCCTTGTATGCGGGGTTGGTGGTGTACAGGACGATGAAGAGGCACGCGGCGGTCCAGGCCGCCACTGCCCGAGCTTTCAACGGGTTCGCTACTCCTTGGCCGCGGGCGGCGGAGCCGGCGAAGGGTCGGACGCCTGTACGTAGTGCCAGCCGAGCGCGTCCTTGTCGTGCAGCGCGGCCTCCGTGTAGCCGTTGGCAGCTGAGCCCCACTTGCCGCCCGACTCGATGAAGAGCGCCCAGTAAGGCTGGTTCTGTGGGAAGCACTGGCTGTACTGAGACGGCTCGTTGTCGATCTGGCAGACCGCGGAACCGAAGCTGAACTTCTGGAACTGGTACTTGATGCCGGACTTGTCCATCAACGTCTGTCCGTCGATCGCGTCAGTGCTGAAGCCGACGCACGCTTGAACCGATGCGCCGGACAGATGCTCCACCACCACGTACGCGTGGCGCGGCGCCGACGGGTTGACGCAGGTGCTGGCGGGCGATGCGGTCGCCGCCGACGGCGAACCTCCGCATGCGGTGATCGAGCCGATGAGTGCTAGGGCCAGTGTCGCGCTGGTCCAGATGAGGTGCTTGCGCACGTCGTTTCCTCCAGGCGGTCTGCCTTTCCGAACGCGCCGCTGAAAGCTGACCGCCAGGAGCTTCCGTGCCGTTGCGCGCGGACGGGTTTGCATCGAGGACGTTCAGGTCTCCTGGCTCGCGGATCGCCGCCTCAGCCCGCCTTCCCGAGTCCGTTGGTGGACTCAGTGGCGTCGTTTGGCGGAGGCTCCCCGCTCACAGTTGCGCGACAGCTCCGGAATTGAACCGGATTCCCTTGGTGCCCTGGTCGGAATCTTAGCCCTTTAGGTTGGACTGCTCGACCCTGGTCAGCTTGAGATAGCCGGCCTCACGGGTGGCCGGCATAGCGAAGTCGAAGCGGTCCGGTGTGAGGGCAAGCTCGAGGTCGGTGGCCGGAAATCCAGGCCACGTCCCGCTCACCAGCTGCGCGTACCTCTCGGTATCGCGAAGGGGCTGCAGCAATCGATCGACGTCAGGCCTCTCGCCGCGAATGACCGCTTCCATGTAGAGCGCACACGCGTGGTCCTCGGGATGATCCGCGGACGCAATCAGGGTGAGCTGGGCAGGGCGCCTTGACAGGCAGGCTTGTACGGTCGCGCGAGCCACTACCAGGCTGGCCGCGAAGATGTCTACGCCTTGCTGGACCGCCGCCGTCACCTGTGTCCCGGCGGTGGAGCGCTGCACGAGCACGCGGTCTTTCAAGTCGGCCGCGACGATCAGCGTCGGCGAGTTGCTGATGGCGATGCCGGGCAACGGCAGGCCGTTTTCCTCGGCTGACAGAAGTGCTCCGGGGATTTGCGCCGCCAGGGCGCGGCCCTCATCGGTCGTGGTTACGAGGCGGCATTCGCGTGCTCCGCCGGCCAGCGCATAAGCGCTGACGGTGAACGATCTGAGGACGTCGATGACGACGGCGATGCCGCGTGCCTGGCGGGCGCCCTCGACGCCGGTCGCATGGATGATTTCCACGGATAGATCCTGAGGCCTCTCGAGGTGCGGGCGCGAGCGCGCCATGATATCCGGCAATGTCAACCCCGGACGAGCCGCATCGTCCTTTTGGCTTCGAACAGATCGCGGACTGCGGTTCGATGCGCGTCGTCGGTCTCCGGCTCGAGCCGGGCCAGAACGTCCCCCAGCATCGCAACGCGATCCCGGTCGCGCTGATCGTCACCGAGGGGCGGCTGCATTTCGATGACGGTTCAAAGTCAGGTGAGGTCGGCGCCGGTGAGATGCTCTTGATCAATCCCGGCGAACGCCACACATATCGAGCCGAGATCAACGCGTCCGCATACCTCGTGTTCGCCGGCCTGCCCGGCGTGCGCAGCCGGACATGGAGCTTGCGGCGCAAGTAGCGCTGTTAGGGCTGGCCTCCCGGGCCGGGTGAAGCGTTCCACAAGGTGATGAGGCTTTGGCCGTCGTCGCGCAGCACGCTCAGCGTGGCCACGTCCAGCATCAGGCCGGCAGCGACGCTTATGTCGGCGCGAATCCACGCAGCACCGACCGCGCGGAGGATGTGCCCATGAGCGAAGGCGAGCACCCTTCCACCGGTCTGGCCGGCCAACGCGATGAAGGCCTGGGCACGCGCGTAGATCTGCGTTGGGTTTTCGCCGGCCGGCGACCCGTCCGAGTAAATCTCCCAGCTTGGGTTCGCGCCGCGGATCTCCTTGGAGGTCAGGCCTTCGTAGTCTCCGTAGTCGACCTCCTTCAGGAGGTCGCTTAGCAGAGGTTTCGGGAAACCTGCGAGCTCGGCCGTTCTCCGCGCCCGCAACATCGGGCTCGAGTAGACGGCGTCGAACTGAATGGATGAAAGCCCTGGTCGCAGCGCCGTGGCCTTGTCTTCGCCGCGGGATGTCAGCGGCAGGTCGGTGTTACTGGTGTGGCGCCCGCTTGCGCTCCACTCCGTCTCCCCGTGGCGAGCGATGTAGAGCTCGAAGCTCAGGCCGGTTTGCCCATCATCTCTGGGCGGCCGGAGCGAAGCGACCGGCTCGCGCTCTCGATCACGGCGCCGGCCCGGACACGCTGGCCGGGGCGCACGCACACAAGCCCCACCGCGGCTTGCGCGCCCTGCTGTTTGAGTGCTTCGTTGACCGCGGAGAGCACTCGATTGGCCGCGTGTGCGGTTCCTGCGACGTCGGTGTCGGGCAGGATCGCCAGCAGCTGCGGAGGCGTCCGCCCAAGGACTCCGGGCGTATCGACGTCGCGCACCGTGCCGGCGAGGGCAGCCGCCATCAGCTTGAGCGCCTCCTCCGACGAGCCGGTTCCGTTGGCTTCGATCAGCAGCACGCCCAGGTTCCTCTGGTATCGGTGCGCCCGAGCAAGCTCGTCCTCGAGCACCGGGCGAACGAAGCGATCGTTGAAGAGCCCCGTGGTGCGATCGACTATGTGGAGCGGCTCCGCCTGTGGGTCGTCAGTTTTTACGCCACAGGACGGACAGAAGACAGCGCCGTGGGGCAGGGGCGATCCACACGCCTGGCAGGTCAGCCCCTCCGGCCGGCGGCGGAGAAAGTCGCCAATCGGCATCCGGTAAAGCCTATCAGTCAAGAGATTTGCCTCTTAACAGGCAGGGTTGCCACTGAATTGCAACGACAGTACGTTTGCGCCAGGAGTGCCGGTTGGGGGAGGGAACCGGAAAAGTAGGGAGGGCCCGCCAGAGGTATGCGAGTTTCGGTCAGCCCACCGCTGCGGTTGCGGTTGTCAGCCAGCCTTCAGCCCAATCCGACACGGCAGCCAACACAGGTTCGAGAGCGCGGCCGCGCGATGTCAGTCGATAGCTCACCCGGACCGGCGGGCCGGGGTCGACGAGCCTCTCCATGATGCCCTCGGTCTCCAGCTCTCGAAGCCTCTCGGTGAGAACTCGGTCACTGATGCCAGGGATCCCCGCAAGCAGCTGGTTGAAGCGGGCAGGCCCGGGAAGCAGCGCTTTGACGACCGCCCCGGTCCAGCGCTTGCCTATCAGCTCAATACTTCGCTGAAAGGCTGCGCTGTAGTCGAGACCCCCTCCGACCATGGGGACAGATTCTATGCGCTATCGGAGGTCTCTGAAAGGGCGCGCCTGCGGTTTTCCACAAGAAATTTTTCGGTCTTCAATTTTTGGGTCTGGGATAGTGATGCCCGATGGACGCAACAAGCAGAGTCATCGTCGTCACCGGAGGCGCCCGGGGCATAGGCCGCGCCCTGGCAAAACGGTTTGCGACCGCTGGAGCCGAGGCTGTGATCGTGGCCGACATCGATCTCGATGGGGCGTCGGCAGTCGCTCGTGAGGTCAAGGGCAAGGCTGTGCGATGCGATGTGTCCCGCGAGTCGGATGTGAAGGACCTCGTCGACGGAGTCGAGGCGGAGCATGGCCGGATCGATATCTTCTGCTCCAACGCGGGGATCGCCGTCGGTGGCGGACCCGAGGCGCCCGACGACCAATGGCAGCGCATCTGGGACGTCAACCTTATGAGCCACGTATTCGTCGCGCGCCACGCGCTGCCGGGCATGGTGAAGCGAGGCGAGGGATATCTGCTCGGCACCGTGTCTGCCGCCGGTCTGCTCAACCACGTTTTCGCCGCCCCCTACGGCGTCACCAAAGCAGCGGCCCTTTCTCTCTTCGAGTGGCTCTCGATCGCACACGGAGCAGAGGGCATCCGCGTCTCGTGCCTGTGCCCACAAGGGGTCAAGACCGACATGCTGGCTGCCGAACGCAAGCTGGGTCTCAACTTCCTGACCGAAAGTGCCCTGGAGCCGGCCGCCGTTGCCGAAATCGTTCTCCAGGGCATCCATGACGAAACATTCCTGATCCTTCCTCACCCTGAGGTGGCCGAATACTTTCGTCGCAAGGCCGAGGATTACGACCGCTGGCTGAAAGGAATGCGCCGGCTCCGGGCCAACATCGCTTCTTCTCGCTGAGTGCGCCGCGCCCTCTCCCTGGTCGCCGGAGCCGGCCTGGTAGCCATCGCGTTTGGGGCCGCGAGTCGCGTTGCGGACACGCGCGAGGGCCTCATTGCGGAGGTGGTCACCCTGCTGGCGGGGCTGGTTGGGGTAAGCCTCGTCCTCTATGGTCTGTTGGCCGGCGCGCGTCCAGCGCCCAGGCCTTCCACCGCACATCTGCCCGCGCCGGCTCGAGCACCGTCTGCCCGGGACTTCACGATTGGCGCGGGCGGCCTGGGGTTGGCAGTCCTCCTGATCGGCGGCCTGGTGGTCACCGCCGGCTGGCAGTGGGGCGCTTTGGGTTCGGTGATGCTTTTACCGATGATCGCCGGCAGCGCCTTTCTGTGCGGGCGATTCCTGCGCGCGCGCTAGGGCTTGCGATTCAAGTTCCGCATGAGTAGCAATACCCCGAGGCCGATCAAGATGCCCGGCCACCAGACCTCCCAGATGATGTACCCCGCGTTGTTGGCTAACGCAATCACACCGATGGCTATGAGGATCACGCCGAGGTACAACGTCCCGTTGCGCCGGGATGCTTGAACCGGAGATCCTGCCGGCGTGCGGGTCGTTGTCGCGCTTGCAGCCGATGTCGGAGTCGCGGTCTGCGCACCGCTCGTGCCGACCGGTTGACCCTGGATTTCTGCCCACAGGCGGCGCAGGTCTGCGGTCATGGATTCAAAACCCGACCGACCGGCGACCGCTCCGTCGGCCGGCTCCGGCATCAGCAGCCACAGCAGCACGTAGAGAAGGATGCCGAGTCCGTGGACGAAAGCCAGCAGCACGAAACCCAGCCGAACCCACAACGGGTCAAGGTGAAACTCGGCCGCTAACCCTGAGCAGACTCCCCCCAAAATCCGATCGGAGCCACGACCAAACGCCTTCCGGGTCTGCTCCACGGACCCATTATTAGCGCTCCAAGGCACTGAGGCCGAGGATCTCTCCGACCAGGTAAAGCGACCCGCAGACAAGCACGCTGCCGCTCGGCCCCGCCAGCTCCCGCGCGCGCTCGAGTGCTGCGGGCGCCGGCCGCACTGCGTGGCCATGAGCCCCGTACGTCCGGGCCAGCACGTCGGCAGAGACGGTGTGGCCGGCTGCGCTTCCCGGCTCGGTGAAGACCGCGGCGTCCGGTTTGAGAGTTCGTAGAGCGGCGAGAAGCTGAGCCGGATCGCGCTCGCTGAGCATGGCGAACACCGCGACCAGTCGCTCGGTGCCGATCAACCGACGAAGCGTGGCCCCCGCCTTCATCATCGCGGCGGGATTGTGGCCGCCATCGAGGATGACCCGGGGATGTTGGGCAATGACCTGCAGGCGCCCCGGCCACCGGGTTGACGCGAGTCCATCACGGACGGCATCGTCTGTGACCTGGTCGAGAAGGTGTGCCGCTGCGACCGCGAGAGCGGCGTTGGCCGGTTGATAATCGCCGACCAACGGAAGCACGAGGTTGCGATGCTCGAAGTCCGGCCCGGTCACGTTCATGACGTGGCCGTCCCATCCCCGCGACTCCGACTCGACATGAATGTCCCGCCCGAGAACCAACACCGGCGCGCCGGCGCGGGCCGCATGCTCCTCGACGATCGAGAGCGCAGAACCTTGGCAACCAGTGACGACGTGGTTGTGAGGCTTGATGATCGCCGCCTTTTCGTGGGCGATCTGCTCGATCGTGTCGCCCAGATATTTCTGGTGGTCGAGGTCGACGTTGGTGACCACCGCCACGCCGAGATCGAGCGCATTGGTTGCATCGAGCCGGCCTCCAAGTCCGACCTCGCAGACTAACCGATCGATCCGCGGCCCCAGATATGCAAGCGCCATCGCTGTCAGCATCTCGAACTCGGTGGCCTGGCCCATCTCCGCCGCAATAGCGTCCAGCGCCGGCACCAGCGCCTCCAGCGTCTGGACAAATTCTGCTTCGCTGATTGGACGGCCATTGAGCTCGATGCGCTCGGTGTAGGAGATCAAATGAGGCTTTGGCATGAAACCGACGTTGCTCCCCGCGGCGCCCAGGATCGCGGCCAGGCACACCCCGGTCGAACCCTTCCCGTTGGTACCCGCGATCAGTGCGCCCCTGAGACCGCGGTCGGGCGCGCCGATTCGATCGAGGATCGCCCGGGTCCGTTCAATACCGAGCTTCATCCCGAAGCGGCCTTGCTTCGAGATGTATGCGAGCGCCTCGTCGTATGTCAACCAGAGCCTTCGAATCTCACGCTCTTAGGGCCTCCGGCGCACCTCAGCCTCGAACGTGTTCTTGATCAGCATCGCTCTGGTCATCGGTCCGACGCCTCCGGGGTTCGGAGTCAACCACCCTGCAACCTCGTCGACACCAGGCCCGAGGTCACCCACCTGGCGGCCATCCAACCAGTTGGTGCTCACGTCCACGACCGAGGCGCCCGCTTTGACCATGTCGCTGGTGATCAGGTTTGATTTGCCGGCCGCCGAAACCAGGATGTCGGCGTTCCGTGTGTGAGTCGCCAGGTCCTTGGTTCGCGAATGGCAAACGGTGACCGTCGCATTGCGCTTCAGAAGCAACAGTGCGGTGGGCTTGCCGACGAGGTTGCTCCTCCCGACCACGACCGCGTTCGCGCCTTCGATTCGAATACCTGCGCGGTCGAGCAGCTCGATGATGCCCGCGGGCGTACAGGGCTCCACGCCCCCCGGGAACCCGAGTGCGACAAGCCCTGCGTTGACCGGGTGGAATCCGTCGACGTCTTTCACCGGGTCGAGCGCCAGCACGACACGCGTCATGTCGATCTGCGGAGGAGCGGGCTGCTGGACCAGGATCGCGCTCACGCTCTCGTCCGCGTTCAGACCACCGACGAGGTTCACGACCGCCTCGGTCGTGGTGTTCGCCGGCAGGCGGTGATCCTCCGATTCGATACCAACCTGACGTGCGTTCTTCTGCTTGAGCTCGATATATTGCACGGAGGCTGGGTCATCACCCACCAGCACGGTGGCGAGCTTCGGGCGCGAGCCGCCGGCCGATACGCGTACGGCGACGGCCTGCGAAACCTCGGCGAAGATTTGCCTGGCGACGGCCTTCCCATCCAGCACGCGAGCGGTCACGGGCTAATTGTCGCGGTCCCAGCCGTGCCTAGCCGAGATTCAGATCCTTGCGCGCAGCATCTGCGACGACGCGCATCACCTCGCGTAAGTCGATGCCGGTCTGCCGCGAGATCCGCCGGCAGTCCTCGTACTCGGGTGCGACGTCAACTGGCTTGCCGCCCAGCTCCTTGACCTTGACACGCGCAGACCCGAGCGGAGTGGCCACCTCGACAATCCTCCGCTCTGCCGTAACACGCTGCGCGGTCGTCATGCGCACGCCCAGCGTCGTGGAGTGTCGAAGCAGAAGGTCCGTCATTCGGGCGACCAACTCCGGCGGTGACATGACGGAGATCAGATGGCCGGGCCGGCCCTTTTTCATCAGCGTGGGTGTGACGTTGACGTCCAGGGCGCCGGCCTCCATGAGGTCTTCGCACATCGCCGCGATGAGGTTTGGCGCCATGTCGTCGATGTTGGTTTCTACGATCGACACGCCAGCCTGGCTTTCGATCTTTTCGCCGATCCAGACAGCGAGCGCGTTGCCTGGGGTCTGGCGGGCGCCGATTCCATAACCGATGGACCGGAGGGACATCGCCGGACGCTCGAACCTCGCACCGACGGCAAGGATCACAGCGCCCGTCGGGGTCACGAGTTCGCGGCTTTCGTCGCTCGCCTCGAAAACAGCGCTCGTGCCCTCGAGGACCCGGAGGCTGGCGGGTGCGGGAAGCGGCATGCGATCGGTGCGACCGCGAGGTGCGGGCAGCGGCGAGGAGTAGACCTGCCCGACGTCCAGGCCGTCGAGCAGCCAGAAGGCGCCCATCAGGTCGACCAGTGTGTCGGCACCCCCAAGCTCGTGGAGGTGCAGCTCCTCTTCGGGCAACCCGTGCAGGCGCGATTCGGCAAGCGAAAGCCGGCGGATGGCATCGAGGACCGGAGTCTTGACGTGGGCGGGCGCGTCGGCGTGCTCGACAATGGCGCGAAGGGCCGGCACGGTCCGCTCGACTCGATTCACCGTCTCGACGAGGACGCGAGTGCCGCCCAGGTGGCCGCGAGTCTCGTGCCGCACCTCAATCGTTACCTCGTCGCCGAGCCCGAGGGCTTCGACCGCCGCGTCGAGCAGGGCTCGATCAGCGCCGGCGTCGATCAAAGCGCCGAGCGTCATATCGCCCGAGATGCCGGCGAAACAATCGAAATAGGCGATGGTCATACGCGCGTCCTGTTAATGCGGACGGCCGCCGCAGCGATCGGCTGCATGCTCTCTGGACTCTTGGCTATGCGTACGGAGACCCCTGCAACGTACTGCAGCTGCAGCACGCGTTCTGCGATTCGGGCGGCCAATGTCTCGAGCAGCTTTTGCGATTCGCCTTCGATGAGCTCCTTGGCGATCGCGCGCACCTCTCGGTAGTCGACCGTGTCTTCGATCCGGTCGCTGATTCCGGGCCGGCTGAGGTCGCAGTCCACCTCGATGTCCACTTTGAACTCCTGCGGTCGCTCGCGTTCTGCGGCCCGGACGCCATGGCGCCCCTGAAATGACATGCCCTCGAGAAGGATGCGGTCCACCTCCCAATTGTGGGCTGACAGGGCGAATCACCTCGCGCACGGGCAATAGACTTGGGTTGATGATCAACACGGAGGTCGAGGTCCGGCCCGCGACCGCCGCCGACCTCTCGGCCGTGAACGAGATCTGCAACCAGTACGTGGCTGAGACTCACTACACGTTCGACGTCGAGCCGATGAGCATGGATGCGCGCCGAGAGTGGTTCTCGCACTACGACGCCGCCGGACGCTACCGGCTTGTGGTTGCCGTTTCCGAAGGTCGCGTGATCGGCTACGCAAGCAGCAGCCGTTTCCGGCCGAAACCTGCTTACGAGACGTCGATTGAGACCAGCATCTATCTCGCCCCCGAGTCGGTGGATCGTGGTGCCGGCTCGCAGCTTTACGAAGGGCTGTTCAAGCTGCTCGAAGGCGAAGATGTCCATCGCGCATATGCGGGCATCGCACTGCCGAACCCGGCGTCGATAGCCATCCACGAGCGTTTCGGGTTCAAGCGCGTGGCCCACTTCACCGAGCAGGGCCGCAAATTCGGGCGCTACTGGGACGTGGCCTGGTACGAAAAGCCGGTCGGCGCAGAACCCAACGACCCCGCCGCCGACTGAGGCGCACCTCTGGCGGGCCCTCCCGTTTTATCGGCTCCTCCCCCAGCCCTGCACACCTCGAGACACCTTAGATCGAGCTGAAGCCGGTCGCCAACCCAGCTCGTTAACTGGCTCTGAACCGAGTATTTGACTCTGGATGATCGATGCACGTATATTCCTTGCGGAATATGACCGAGGTCCACCCCGACGTCTCACCCCTCGCCCTTTCGATTCTCGAGCTTCTCGACGAGAGGGCGATGCATCCCTACGAGCTCGCCTCGACGATGCGTGAGCGCCATCACGACGAGTTCATCAGGCTGAACTTCGGCACCCTCTACCACACGGTCGAGATGCTCGAGCGCAATGGCCTCATCGTGGCAGTCGAGCGAGAAAAGGAAGGCCGGCGGCCAGAGCGGACGATCTATCAGCTGACTGAACCCGGGCGCCAGCTCCTGGTCAGGGTCGTCAGCGAGGTCCTCGCGCAACCGAGGCGCGAGTACGTCAATTTCGCAGCGGGCCTCATGTTCATGCACCATCTCGAGGCGCAGCAGGTGGCTCATCTACTGAATGCCAGGGTGGGCGCCCTGGGCGCAACCGTCGAGAAACTGACCGGGATCATGAGTGAGCTGCGGGCCGCGGGCGTGACACGACTGGCGCTGATCGAGCTCGAGCACAAGATCGCGATGCTCGAAGCCGAACGGGATTGGGTCGGCAATCTCGCGCGCGAGATTGCCGAAGGCAGGTTGGAGTGGAAGGCTGGAATCGGTTCCGGCTATGAAGTGTTGAAGAGGAGACATGGCTCAAGCGCGCACTAATCCGTGGCTGGTACTGGTCGTTTTGACAATGGGATTTTTCATGATCCTGCTGGACACCACGATCGTGAACGTGGCGATTCCCGCCATGAGCGCCGGGCTCAACACCACGCTCGACCAGATCCTCTGGGTGCTGAACGCATACATCCTCGTCTACGCAGTTCTGCTGATCACCGCGGGACGGCTCGGCGATCTCTACGGCCAGCGGACCCTGTTCGCCATCGGTCTCTTCGTCTTCACGCTGGCGTCGGCGCTCTGCGGGCTTTCGCAGAACGTCAACGAGCTCATCGCAGCCCGCATTCTCCAGGGAGTCGGCGGGGCGCTCTTGACGCCTCAAACGCTTTCCATCATTACGAGCCTGTTCCCGCCCGAGCGCCGCGGAGCGGCATTCGGAGTCTGGGGCGGCGTCGCAGGCCTTGCAACGCTGGCCGGACCCACCATCGGCGGCGCGATCATCACCTACATCAGCTGGCGCTGGATCTTCTTCATCAACGTTCCGATCGGGATCGCCGCGTTGGTCGCGACCTTTGTGATCATTCCGGACCTGCGGCCCGGGCGGCACCACGGCTGGGACGTCATCGGGGTGCTCCTTGCAACGGCTGGCTTGTTCGGCATCGTTTTCGGCCTGATTGAAGGCCAGCGGTACAACTGGGCAGAGTTCGCCTACGGCGTCACAATTCCCGAGATCATCATCGCGGGAATGGCCCTGATCGCGGTCTTCATCGTCTGGGAGCGATTCCAGCAGGAGCCTTTGGTTCCGCTTTCGCTGTTCGCAGAACGCAACTTCGCGGTCGCCAACTGGATCGCCGCCGCCATCAGCTTCGGCATGCTCAGCCTGTTCTTGCCGATCACCATTTACCTGCAGTCGGTGCGCGGTTTCTCCGCGTTGACCGCGGGGCTGACCCTGGCACCGATGTCCGTGACCTCCATGTTCTTCGCACCCTTCGCGGGCCGCCTGGCCGATCGCGTCGGAGCCAAGTACATCCTTACGACGGGGATCACGCTTTTCACGATCGGTTTTGGAACGCTTGCCATCGTCGCGGGCCGCGACTCGACCTGGCTCACCTTCCTGCTTCCCGCGATCATCGCCGGCGCCGGCATGGGAATGACGTTCGCCCCGATGACGACTCTCGCCATGCGCAACATCTCACCGCGAGTCGCCGGTGCAGCCTCGGGCGTGCTGAACACGACACGCCAGCTAGGAGCGGCGATTGGAAGCGCCGTTGTCGCCGCGATCCTTCAAAGCCACCTGGCCACGACGCTTCACGACCAGGCGATCAGCCACGCGGCCTCGCTACCAGTCGCCTTCCGCGCCCAGTTCATCGCGGCGTTCAGCTCAGTGGCTTCGAATGGATTTGAGATCGGCACCGGGCAGAGTGGCGCCAAGCTGCCTCCGGGTCTGCCGCCCGCGGTCGCGAGTCAGATCAGCGCTCTCGCTCACGATGTTTTCGTCAGCGCCTACATCGACGCCATGAAGTCGACGCTCGTCGTCCCCATCGCGTTTCTTGCCTTCACAGCCCTCACCACGCTGCTGATCAGGAGGAAACCTGCGGCCCAACAGGCCGAGACCGCTCGAGAAGAGGTCCGCGCCGCAGCCGGCTAGGCCCCTAGAGGCGGCCTCCGGAGAGGAGCTTCAGAACCGACAGCAGCACCGCTGCCCCGATGAACGCCACGACGATGCTTCCCCAGAAGCCAACCGTGCCTCCGGCATTGAAGAGCGCCCCGAGTAGAAAGCCGCCGATGATCGCGCCGGCAACGCCGACGACGATGTCGGCAATGCATCCGAAGCCGCGGCCTGCGACGACTCGTGCGGCAATCGCGCCCGCGATCAGGCCGACGATGATCCACGAGATCCATGACCCGGGATCGAGGTTGAGTCTCGATGTGACGATGGCGGCGGCGATGATCACTATCGACCGACCCAATCCGCGATCAATTGGAAGGCTTCATCGCTGCCCAGGTCGTTGAACGGCTCGTGGAATCGGCCCTCGAGCAGGTGAAGGGTGCTCGAGGATCTCGCCTTCTCGTGCAGGGATCGGCTGCCTTCCGGATCGACCAGCGGGTCGGCGGTGCCGGCGAGGATCAGGAACGGCAACGTGATTTGGGGCGCCCTCGCAAAGATGTCTTGGGTTGCGTTCTGCCACTCCGTCCACATGCGGCTCGAGATCCGGTTGTGCACCAGCGGATCCTTGCGGTAAGCCTCGACCACCTCCGCAATCCGCGAAACCGCGGCGGGATCGACCTCGTTGTCCATCGCCAGGCGGGGCACGACTTTTGACGCGACGGGTGCCAACGCGGTCTTCCATCCCGGCGCCTTTAGCCGTAGTTTGAGAGCAGGGCTCGAGAGAACAAAGCGCTTGCTGCCCGGCAGTTTGCTTGCGATCACTGTGCTCAACAAGGCCGCTCCGCCGAAAGAATGGCCGAGCGGTATCACCTCGCCGGAGCCCGCGCTTTCAACGTGCCTGACGAACGCCGAAACATCGTCTGTCCACTGCGTCCACGAATCGACATGGCCGCGCTGGCCTTCGCTGTTGCCATGACCTCTCAGGTCCAGCGCATAAGTGCCCATGCCGTGCCTCGCCATTCCCTCCGCGAACCGCGCGTACCGGCCGGCATGCTCGCCGAGGCCATGCACGACCGCGAACGTGATGACCGCTCCAGGCTTTGGCCAGGCCCTGTAGGCGAGTTTCGTGCCATCTGCCGATTTGACAGATCCGGCGCTGGCCACCGCGCCCTCAGGCACTGAGGTGCCCGAACCCTCTGAGAATCTTCAGTGCCTCTTGCTCGGCTTCCATCAGCGTCGGGGCATAGGCGCGGATGCCGCACAGCGCGTAAGCCCATTCGGGGCTCGGTGGGCCCTGGGAGTGAAGCCGGAAGGTCGGCGGATAGAAGAAGATGCGCTCGCCTTCGACCTTCTTGATCACCGGCCTCTTGGCCAGCACGTCCTCGAGCGCCTGCCCGGTCGGGAGGCGGCCCGCCTGAAACTCCAACCGTCGCAGCTTGGCGAGCGGATGATCCTCATCCTTCATCGCCGTCGTGATCCCATACTCGGCGCTGAGGTCCCTCATGAAGATCGCGATGATCAGCGCGTCGGTCTCGTCGCCGGCCATCTTCACGAAGCCTGCCGCGGTGACATCTGCTTGCTCATGGTGCAGGTGGCGGAAGTACTCCATCTCGAATAGACCGCGCGAGTAAGAGCTGGCGATCCAGGGCGGGTTGCAGCGCCACGTCCGGGCACCGGCCAGGGCCTCGAACTGGGCGTGAACCCGCTCGAGGCGATGCTCGGGAAGCCTCTCTAATCGATAGTGAAGGACTCTCTGCATTTCCGCGATTAAGCCTACCGGTTCAGGGTGGGGTTCGAGCCGCCGCGCGAGCGCGATTCATGGTCTCTTCCTGCCACGGCGGGGCCTGCACCTGGACCGCCAGTCGATCGGCCCCCGCGGCGAGCAGAAAGTCGCCGCGATGAGCCGTTTCGAGAAACGCCCGCTGGCGGGCGCTCAGGTGAAATGTCTCCTGAAGCTTGGCCGCCTCGCCGGGCCGCTGTGCGCCAAAGAAGACCACAGACGGGTTGGTGGCAACCACGGTTCCTTGATCCGAGCTGAGCAGATCGCCCGGATTCTGAGTGGCGAAAACCAGCGAGCCGTCGTACTTGCGAATTCTTCGCGCGAGGCTGACCACGAATCGGCGGATGGTCGGATCTTCGAAGAGCAGGCCGAGCTCATCGACGACGAGCATCCGGCGACGGTCTTTGCGCTTGATGCGCGCCCAAAGGGCCTCGGCCAGCAAGAAATGGACCGGTGCGATCATCTCGTCCCGGAGCTCACGCATTCCGAAGGTCACGATCGGCGCTTCCAGGTCGACGTTGGTCGGCGAGCTGAACATCTGGCCGAGGCTTCCGTGAACCCAACGCTGGAGGATGGTGGCGACGCGCGAGCCACGTGAGAGCCTGACCGCGACGTCGCGAAGGACGGGCTGATCCAGGTCCAGGTAGGCGGCGCGCACTGCGCCCTCGAGCACCGCGCGCTCCGACTCGTCGAGGCCGCCGCAGATGGTCGCGCAGAGGTCGACGGCGTCGGCGGCGGCGGGGCCCAGCCAGGACTCGTCCCGGCTGTCCGACGGTCGGAGATCGAGAACGTTGAGCGCATGTCCTGAACCCAACGCCAGCTCCACGTCGACCCCACCGACCTGCCTGGCGAGCGCGCCGTACTCGTGCTCGGGATCGATTGCGTAGACCTGGACGCCTCGACCCAGGGCACCCAGCGCCAGCGCTGACAGCAGGTACGTTTTACCCGCGCCGGAGTGTCCGAAGACGCCGATGTTCGCGTTGGAGTAGCGCCGCTCGTCGAATGGGTCGACGAGCACCGGCGCTCCCGTCGCTGCGTTCCGGCCGACGATCAAGCCAGTGGAAGGTTGAAGGTCGGGCTCGAGCCACGGAAAGAACGTGGCCAGGGCGCTGCTGTCCAGGACCCGCTTGCGCCCGAGGCGGTCGACGCCCAGCGGCTGCGTCGCAAGGTAGCCGTCGAACATGCGCAGGGTGCAGGGTTGAAGCTGGCAGAGCACGGCTCGAGCTGCAGACTCGACCCTGACCGCACCGACCTCCAGCTCCTCTCTATTGGCGGCTGTGAGCGTCAGGTAGACCGCGACATGAAATGCCTTGTCCTGGCTCGACGCGAGCCGGCGCTGCAGATCCTCGGCATTCGGGAGCGCACCGGACAGGAGTGGATCCGCCGACCCGGCGCTCTCCTCGACCAGCCGCGAGGCGCGCATGTTGATCAGCTGGCGCTGCAGGTATTCCACGATCCAGGCGACCGGCAATGGGGTGACATGCCACGAGAGCCGAAGCCTCAAGCCTTGCGGTAGAAGGCGGAAGAGCCAGCCCGGTTCCAGGTCCGACCCGGGCAGCCGCTGGACGTACCAGGTGCGGCTATGCCCGCCCGCATCCTGGTAGCGATTGGTGAGCTCCTGGCCGAAGCACAGTTGAGTGGGGGATGCCGTGACGGCGAACTCGACGCCGATCTCGGTCAGCGCGGGCTCCAGGCGCCGCGCCTGGTTCTCCGAGGCGATCAGCGAGGTCTCGAATCGATGGGCGGAAGCCGAACGCGCCAACTGATCCACGAAGGACATATCCGCCCCACGCATGTCATCGAAGTCGCGCGGAGGTGTCGCGGCAGAAGTCGGAGGACCGGTGCCCGGCAACACCTCGATCAGGACCTGTATTGGACCGTCGAGACCATCAAGCAAGCGGCGGAACGAGTTGATCCACCGCACGCGGTCGCCCTCGGCTGCGCCGGCAAAGCCAAGTGAACCTGTCCTGATCTGGGCGATATTCGCGCCTCCGCGGAACAACAGGTCAGGTCCGCGACGCATTACTCGGAGCAGCCCGAGGTTGACGGCTGGGATCACGCCGCGGCCGCCAGCGTCTCCGGCGCGGGAGCTGGCGCTGCCGCCGGGTCCGAGGTGGGTTTGAACCAGGGGATACGCGGCCGCCGCGCGGTCCAGGTCACGCGGTGGTTTCTTAGCGCGAACATCACGAGATCCACTGTCCACACATCAGCCGGCGTGCCTCGCCACCGTCCCCAGGACACGATCGCGCCGATCCCGATGACCAGCGATGCAGCCGCAGCGCGCAGCGGGGTAGGTCCCCACGGCGTGGACCAGATCGCGAAGCCCGCGAGCGACGCGCCGACCGCGTAGGCCAATCGCATCGGCGTGAGTCCGTAGAGCAAGCGGTCCTCCAGGTCGACGTCGAGCGGCACCCGTGCAGGCATCCCAGGCAAGGTAGGTCGCTCATGACCAAGAAGGAACCCAGGTTGTTAACGGCCTGGGTTCCTTAGAATCGACTCTCGACTCCTATCGCAGACGTGCTCGCGTAGCTCAACTGGCAGAGCAGGGGACTCTTAATCCCAAGGTTCAGGGTTCGATTCCCTGCGCGAGCACCAATATGTTGTGTCTGCGCCTGCCTGCGATCTATATATTGTGGTCGGTCTGCCGCGATGCGTCACGTTTGCAGCATTTGACAGCTTCGTTTGACAGCTTCGTGGCGCGACTTCGGATGATCATGTTTCGACCGGGCCTAATCCGGTGCGATGGCATGACGCGTCACACTCAAGCAAGTACTGATCCGGAGGTAAGAGTGAGCAGTCTAGTCATCACGCCGCAGCCCGTCTGACGTCAACGGTTCGTCGCGGCGGCGCGCCGGACACGACTGTCATCTCAGCCAATAGATTCGGTCTGCTTTAGATAGGTCAGGACAGCGGCCACCCGGCGGTCGATTTCCTTCTCCTCGGAGAGACCGAGCTTAGAGAGGATGGCGGTGACGTGCTTCTCCACCGTCGACTCGGACATGAAAAGGGCCCTCCCGATGGCTGGATTGGTGCAGCCCTCGGCCATCTTGGCCAGGACTTCGAGCTCCCTCGGGCTGAGGGTCGCCACGGAAGACTCAGCCTGGCGCGCGCGGCGTCCGAGCAGGGCCTCGACCACCTTGGCGTCGATCACCGAGCCGCCACCGACGACCTCCCGCAAGGTCCGGACCAGGGCGTCGAGGTCGCTCACCCGCTCCTTGAGCAGGTAGGCGAGGCCGGCGGTGCCGTCCTTCAAGAGTTCGTAGGCGTAGAGCTCGTCCGAGTGCTGAGAGAGGACAACGACGCCGACCTCCGGGTACCGCGCCCGGATGGCCCTAGCTGCTTCGATGCCCTCCATGTGGTGTCCGGGCGGCATCCGGATATCGGTCAGGACGGCATGCGGTCGCATCCGCTCGACGGCGTCGAGCAGCTCGGTCGCATTGCCCACGGCAGCCACCACATCCACCTCGCCCGAGTCTTCGAGGAGGCGGCGTGTACCCTCTCGGACCAGGTAGTTGTCCTCGGCGATGATCACTCTGAGCGGCTCAGCCATGGGCAGGCAGGCTGGCCGACAAAGTTGTCCCCGACCGCGAGCTGGTCACCTCGAGCTCGCCGCCCAGGGCCTCGACTCGGTCCTGGAGGCCGCGAAGCCCGGAGCGAACCGCGGTCGACGGGTCGAATCCCGTGCCATCGTCCGCGACCCTGATGGTGAGGCTGCTTTCGCTCGAGATGATGCTGACCCTGGCTCTAGAAGCGGATGCGTGCTTCAGGACGTTGGCGAGCGCTTCGCAGGCAATGAAGTAACCGGCCGCCTCGACGCGCTCGGGGTAACGCCTTGTCCTGGTCGCTGGATCTGCGTCGAGGTCGACGACGATAGGGAGCCGGTCGGCGCGGAAGCGGACCGCCGCCACCACTCCGCCATCGGTCAGCACGACCGGGTGAATACCGCTCGCCAGTTCGCGCAGCTCATCGAGCAAACGACCGGCATCGGCCTGCACCTCGTCAAGAGTCTCGGTGGAGAGATGCGATTGCCGGCGGACCTGGTTCCGCGCCAGCTGGACCTTGGCCATCAGAGCCACCACATGCTGTTGCACACCGTCGTGGATGTCGCGCTCGAGGCGGCGGCGCTCGACATCCTGGGCGGCCACGATCCGCAGCCGTGATTCCGCGAGCTCCTCGACTTTCGACTGCAACTCAGACGTAAGCCGAAGGTTGCGCAGAAGGAGCCCGGCCTGAACGGCTACGTCGGTAAGAAGCTGCTCCGCGCCACCGTCCATGGATTCCGCGGGCTCAACGACGATCAGGTCGCCGATCTTGTCTCCCTGGTGTTTGATCGGGATCGCGCGGCCGGTGACCGGCCCCGAGCCCGTCGGCCAGCGTGCCTTTATCTCGCGCTCTCCGCCCACGCTCACATAGATCGCGGCTCCACTTGTGCCGGTGGCGTCGACCAGAAGCTGGAGCATTCGTGTCAACACCGGCTCGATCGAGTTCGAATCAGCGACCACCTCGGACAGCTTGGATAGAACGGCACGGGGATCGGTGCGACGGCCGCGCACGAGCCGATCCGCGAGTGCCTGAGCTCGCTCGCGGACAGGTTGGAAGGCCACCGCCACGACCGCGGTTGCGAGAATCGATAGCGGCAAACTAGGCCTGTCGGCGCTACCGACCAGGGCACCGACTCCGGCCACGATCAGGACGTAGGCTGCGGTGATGAACAATCCCAGAAGGGCGAAGACCAGAGTCCGATTGATCACGATGTCGATGTCGTAGAGGCGGTAGCGGAGGATTGCGATCGCCGCCGCCGCGGGCAATCCGACCACCAAGCCCGCGAAGCTGAGCGACCAGAGAATGTCCTCCGCCAGGCGCATTCTGAGTAGGGGGGAGATGTAGGTGATGGTGAGGAGGGCGATGATCCACGCTCCGACATAGGCGAGCACCTTCAACTGCTGCCGCTCCTCACCTCGGCTCCGATGAAAGCGTCGGATTGGCGCGGCTGCGGAGGCGACCACCGCGCCGAGGTAGATGGCGTTGATGGGAGCGAACCAACGCGCCACCACGCCGGCGAGGATGCCCACGCCCGCCGGATTGGGCCCGAGGATCTTTGTGCTGGGAGGGACGACGATGTCTCCGGGACCCAGCATCTTCAGGGCCGTGAGCAAAACGCCGGAGGCAACCAGCACCGCGGCGACAACCCGCCACCGGCCCGAAGGGAGCCGGCCGTCGGGAAAAACGAGCAGCACGAGAGGAATCGCAACCAGCACCAGCCAGATCAGCCAGCTGAAAATCCAGATCCCCCAGATGCCCAGTGGCAATGAGCCCGGCGCTAGGACGAGGGCTTCCAAGGCATAGCTGGACGCGGCCAGACAAACAGAGCTCAGGATCCCTGTCAACAGAAGCAGCCACCCGATTCGGTTGGCCGGCCGTCGTATCGCGATCACGGCGCCGACGCCCGAGTACGAAAGCGCTCCGGCGATCAGCAAGAGCTCTGGGATGGGGGTGACCCGCCGGCTTTGAACCACGGTGAGCGCACCGACGGCAGCGCATAGAACAGAGAGTCCGCCGCCTGCCCACACCAAGCGAGTGCGATAACGGCCGGTCATGCCAACCCGCATCGTGCGCCTTCGGCCGTCCCCCGTCGAGGTGGCAGGCCACCATTCCGGACCGGCAGCTGACCACCATCCCTGTCGGCAGGCTGCCGCTGAAAGTGGAGGGAGAGCCGGGTTTTGCGTGGAGCGGTTCTCTTTCTAGGCTTCCCTTCAATGAAGGCGCTGCTTGCGACCAAGCCTGGAAGGGAGACCCTCGAATGAATTACCTGGTTCGTCCTGGCATGTATGCGCTGCCGGCTGCCGGCATCCTGACCGCGATCCCGTGGATCTTCATCCTCCGCGAGCCGGACGCCAAGACCGACCCGGAGGGGTTCGCGCGCATCGTTACCTCCCCCGGTGGTGCGGTGGGCGGCTATCTGTACGTAGCGGGATTCGTGTGCCTGCTGCTCGGTCTTTTCGCGCTCCATGAATACCTGGGCCGCACACGTGCTTCAGGTTGGGCGGCGGGAGGTTTGTTCGTGTCAATGGTCGTGATCGCCTTGACCCTGGCGACGATCGGGACCCTCGAAGTGGGCGCACGGGTGCTGGCGGATGCCTACCTGAGCGGGGACAAAAGCGTGAGTTCTGGTTTGGTCCTGATGAGCGGTGAAAGCAGTCGCATCATGTCGGCGATCGAGCTTTGCACCGACCTCTCCGCGATTGGGGCAATCGCCTTCGCGGTGGCGGTGTGGAGGTCAAGCAGCCTGCCCAAATGGGCCGGCATCCTGCTCGCGCCGGGCATCGTCCTGAGCATGACGCTCAGCCCGGGCATTGCATGGGCCGGAGCTGTTCTCCTGGTCATCAGCGGCGTCTGGCTGGCCAGGAGCGCCGGCGAAGGCGGGGCCGGCGAACTTTCGGCGTCCAGCGCAGGCGGGGTGCTGGGCGGCGTCGCAAACGAAGGTTGATGGCACCGATTGTGCGCCTCGCTTGGAGTCAACCCTGTCATCCCAGCCCACTTTTCAAGGAGGTCGTCGCTATGATCGACACTCGTTTCTCGCGTTCAGTCCGACTAGTTGGCGTTGTCGCAACAGGGGTCGCCTTGCTTCTGGTTCTCGCCGCCTCAACCGTATCAGCGGACGTTGCGCTGTTGCCTAAATCGGCCACAGCGGCGGAGCGCGGCGCCTGGATCACTATCCGCGAATCGGCCTTTTATCCATCTAACTTCAACCCGGCGCTTGGGGAAGCTGTCGCCGTGGCGTCTGGCGGCGTCTTTGGCGAAGGAACCACGGGGACCACCGTCATAACCGATGGTGTTCCTGGCTTCAGCCCTTGCGGACAGACATTCTGTGACAACGGCCAGGACGTGTACACCTTCTCCAATGGCACAGTTACGCGCACCTGGCGTGTTGTCATGCAGGGCATCGACATGACTGCTACTACCGCTACCACCTACACCTTCTCTGGCACCTGGGTAATTTCGAGCGGCACAGGCGCTTACGCCGGCGCGGAGGGGAGCGGCACTGTTAGCGGTACGTGCTTAGCGGATCTGTCCGGCAACTCCGTATGTCAGGAAACCGCTACGGGACGGATCCAAATTGCGCACTGAGTATCCAGCGAGTCCTTCGTGCCCCACTTCTCTGACAGCCGATCCGTCCAGAACTCGAACACCTCGAGGTTACTGACGAACCCGGCATGTCTAATGAAGCTCCCGCCCGGCGATGCGCACCAAGCCGGACTCGTACGCGAGAACCACGGCCTGCACCCTGTCGCGGAGGTCGAGCTTCATCAGGATTCGCGCCACATGCGTCTTGACGGTGGCCGCACTGAGAGCTAGTGTCGCCGCGATCTCCGAATTCGAGAGGCCTTGCGCCACAAGCTTCATCACCTCGAGTTCGCGAGGTGTCAGATCTTCCAATTGTCGGCTGGTCACCTTCGGCACGGCGCGCTCACGTGCGAAGCGCTCGATCAGGCGCCTAGTCACAACTGGCGCCAGGAGGGTATCTGCTCCGCGTGCCGCCTGCCGGATGGCGGTAACGATTTCCTCGCCCGGGATGTCTTTGAGGAGAAAGCCGCTGGCCCCTGCCCTCATGGCGTCATAGACATACTCGTCCAGATCGAATGTGGTGAGCATTACTACTCGTGTCACTGAGTGCTCGTCGCCAACGATGAGCCTGGTGGCATCGATGCCGCCGAGTCCGGGCATCCGGACGTCCATCAGCAGCACGTCCGGGCGCTTATCGCGGGCCGCGGCAACCGCCTCTTCGCCGTCAGCGGCCTCAGCGACGACCTTCAGGTCTGGCTCACCCTCGACAATCGTGCGGAGACCCGAACGGACAAGCTCCTGGTCATCGGCGATTGCGACTCGAATGGTCACGACGGTAGGCGAGCTCGGACCGCGAACTCGCCATTGCTGGACCTTCCCCAATCGAGTGAGCCGCCGCAGTCCTCAACTCGCTCCCGCATGCCTTGCAGCCCCTGACCGGGGAACCCGGGCTCTGACCTGCGGTAGGTCCGCATCCGGTTGACAATCTCGAGTTCCATGTATCCGTCACAGCTGTCGATGCGCATGCGCACTCTCCTATCTGGCGCGTGCTTGAGCGCATTGGTCAGGCCTTCCTGCACCACTCTGTAGGCAGCTAGACCGATTTCCATCGCGGCCGGGTCGAACGTGACATCGACACGGAGACCGGCCCGACGCGCTCCATCGATTAGAGCCGGCAAGTCATTCGTCGGCGTTTGTATCGAGCTTAGTGCGGCAAGGAGCTCGCCCATTCCTTCGCTGACAACCTGGTGGATGGTCGCGAGCGCTGCCATCGCGCGACCATGATCCAGCTCCCACATCCTCCTCGAAGCGCCTGCTTGGAGAACTACCACGGTCAGGCTGTGTCCGAGCACATCGTGTAACTCACGAGCCACCCGCGCGCGCTCAGCTAGAACCTGAGCGCGTTCATGGGCCTGGCGTTCAAGGGCAAGCTCCCGGTTGGTAATGGCTAGCTCCCGGGCCAGCTGATTCCGGTCATTCACGAGGCGGCCCCCAAGCCAGACGATGCAGGCGACGGCGGCAGGAGCCGGGGAGAACCCGAACGCCGGCACAAGACCAATTATCAGTACTGCCAATCCGAGCCTAGCGCTGGCCCGATCTCGTATGAAGGCCATCCAGAACGGAAGGACGAGGCAAAGAGCTACTGCCGTCGGGCTTCTGAACGGTAGCGGACCGAGGAGCACGCCAATTGCAACCAGAGCGATCATCGCAGCCGTTGCAAGAGGCAGAGGATGATCGCGCACGTACTCGTACCCGGGAACGGTCGATAGTGGCTTCATCGGACCTCAGCCGATGTCAGATCGAAGAGGATCCCCCGCATGCTGTCGAGGGCTTCGCGGGCGATGGATTCGATATGCTGCACGGCCGCCAGTCCGCGTGACCCTGAGTCAACTTGTGCAACTGCTATCTCTGCGGTGATTGCCTGGACATTGGCTGCAACAACGCCCTGAAGGTGTAGGGCGAGCCTGAGACGCTCCTCGAGGGTCGCCTCGAGCGCCCGATATTCGCGCTCTTCGACTAGCGCCAGGTTCTGTTGGCGGAGGCGTGCGATCAGGCCGGCACGACTACGAACGAGTCGCCCCACCACTATCGGGAGCACTGTCTCTATCCCAAAAACCCAGGTGAGCGACTCGATTCGCGAGAAGCCGGAGTGTGAGCCGAGGGCATGGAGGGCCAGTGGTGTCGAGCCGATCACGCACGCGCCTAAAACAACCGCAACGTTGCCGGCGTGGGCGCCGAGCGAGTAGGCAAGTAAGAAGGCTGTCAGAAGCGGTACCACGTCTTGCGCCCAACCGCCCACGAGCTGGCAGACGATTGTTGAAGCGCACACCACGGAGACCGAAATGAGTGGGAGCCGACGCCGCCACGCGACCGCAAGGAGGCCAAGTGACGTGATCGCCCGTACTTCGGGACTTCCGGGTCCAGCGGCTGGCGTAAAGAGGACCTCGATTTCGGCTGCAGCCGTGATGAGCGCCGCAAGGAGCCAATCGGTCAGTTCGGGACCGTTCCGCAATCGCCAGACCGCCATTTGGACGTGAGCCTAGTTCACGGGACTCTTGCCCGCATCCGCCTAGAGGATGACCTCTTCAGACTGACGACAAAGCTGCGGGCGTTGCCTACGGTTCAGGCATGAATGCAACCTGGACCGAGACAAAGGTAAGCAGGTCGGCAGCCGCCGTCTCATTCCTGGTGTTACTAGGAACCTTCCTCTACTTCTCCGTAATCACACCGCCCCTAGGCCCACCAGAACCCTCGGCCCAGCAGATCGTCACCTGGACGCACTCGCATGAGCAGCTCCTGTTGTTCCAGTTCGTACCTGCGTACACGGCTGTGATCTATGCAGTGCTCATTGGGCTACTGATCCAGTTGACGAGGGGCAGCGGCCTGTTGGCCAACCTGGCGTGGCTGGCGATGGGTGCGAACTTCGCGATAGCTCTGGTCACGTTCGGGCTCTATTTCGGTTTGTGGAGCTATCTGCAGCGAGGCGGCTCAGACGACGGGGTCGTGGCCTTGCGTTCCATCGCTTCACTCTTCACGCACGGCCAGTTGATCCCACTCGGCGTGGCGATCAGTTGCATCGGGCTGCTCGGCATGCGCTCTCAGGTCTGGCCGATCTGGCTCAGCTGGCTGTGTCTGGTGGTCGGCGTTGAGCACTTGCTCAGTAGCATCGCGTTCGCTGCCGCGCCCTCTTTCTCGACGACGGGACACCAGATGACCCTCGGCGGGTTCGTGCGGCTCGCTGACATCATCCTCGAGTACGCATGGCTTCTGGCGTTCGTACTGGTCCTGGCGATCAAGCCGATGCGCGGCCTTACTCACGTTGGCCCTCGCTCGGAGTCAACGCGCTCATCCAACCCAGCTTTGTAGGAGGTCGTCGCTATGATCGACACTCGTTTCTCGCGTTCAGTCCGACTGGTTGGTGTTGTCGCAACTGTGGTCGCCTTGCTTGTGGTTCTCGCCGCCTCAACCGCATCAGCGGACGTTGCGCTGCTGCCTAAATCGGCCACAGCGGCGGAGCGCGGCGCTTGGATCACTATCCGCGAATCGGCCTTTTATCCATCTAACTTCAACCCAGCGCTCGGGGAAGCTGTCGCCGTGGCGTCTGGCGGCATCTTTGGCGAAGGAACCACGGGG
>PNAG01000028.1 GCA_003169845.1 Candidatus Dormiibacterota bacterium
TTTCTTGGAGGGTACCGTCTTTTATGTCTTCCCCTCCGACAGTGCTTTACATCCCGAAGGACTTCATCGCACACGCGGCGTCGCTCCGTCAGGCTTTCGCCCATTGCGGAAGATTCCTCACTGCTGCCTCCCGTAGGAGTCGGGGCCGTGTCTCAGTCCCCGTGTGGCTGGCCGTCCTCTCAGACCAGCTACCCGTCATCGCCTCGGTAGGCCGTTACCCCACCGACTAGCTGATAGGCCGCGGGCCCACCCCATCGTGCATTGCTGCTTTCTTCACCAGCCATGCGACCAGTGACGACATGCGGTATTAGCAGCGGTTTCCCGCTGTTATCCCCCGCGATAGGAAAGGTTGCCCACGTGTTACTCACCCGTTCGCCGCTAGGAACTCATCTCTCTTGCGAGAAATAAGCCCTCGCTCGACTTGCATGTGTTATGCGCGCCGCCAGCGTTAACCCTGAGCCAGGATCAAACTCTCCGTCCAAAACGGAGGACCCAAGACACTCGTCCTGAGTCATAAGACTCTCAGAGTCTTTCCCACTCTTCAGTTGTCAAAGTGCTGGTCACCCTGACAACCCCGGCGCTTTTTAGGGCGCACGAAGCCTTCCGTCAGGACAACCCGCGAATTGTACCGGTCTCAAGGTCGCCATTGCAAGGCGATCTAGATGCCGGCCCGGATGCCCAGCTCGTCGAGGTGCGCCAGCAGGTCCGCCGGGTCCTCGTAAACCCGGTAGGCGCCGGCTTGCTCCAGCTCCTCCCGCCCATAGCCCCCCGAGAGCACACCGACCCCCAGCGAGCCCGCTCTCTGGGCCGCGAGCAGGTCCCAGATGCTGTCGCCGACCACGAAGCAGTCCCCGGGCGGCACCCGGAGCCGCTCGGCGGCGGCGAGGAACAGGTCGGGATTCGGTTTGGCGAAGGCGACCTGGTCGCGCGTGACGACTGGCGTTCCGTCGGGAATCCCAAGCATCGCGAGGGTCGGGCGGGCGGTCTTCTCGGCGCCGCTGGTGGCGATCGCCCAGGGGACGCGCATCGAGGACAGGGTGGCCAGCAGCTCGCGCGCACCCGGCAGCGGGCGGATCTGTTCCAGCCGCTCCAACAAACCCTTTGCATGCGACTGACGGAGGCGCTCGGCCTGGGCCTCGTCGATGGTCATGCCCAGCTCCCTTTCCAGCGCTTTGAGAAAGAGCCCGCCGCTCATCCCGATCCGGCGATGAATCCGCCACACCGACAGGTCAAGGCCCTCTTCGTGCAGCGCGTCACGCCAGGCGAGCACATGCTGGTACACGCTGTCGACAAGCGTTCCGTCGAGGTCGAACAGGAGGGCGGGCCGCGCTGAAAGCGCCGGGCTGGACACTCAGAAAGTCCCTCGGCCGGACATCGCCCGCGCCAGCGTCAGCTCGTCGGCGTACTCGAGGTCGCCTCCCACCGGAAGCCCGTGCGCCGGCCGCGTCACCTTCGTCCCCAGCGGCTCGAGGACCCGCTGAAGGTAGAGCGCGGTCGCCTCGCCCTCGATGTCGGCGTCGGTGGCGACGATCACCTCTGCCACGCCTTCGCTGCGCACCCGCTCGAGCAGCTGCGGCACATGGATCTGCTCGGGCCCGATCCCATCGATCGGAGAGATCACACCCTGCAGCACGAAGTAGAGGCCGCCGAACTCAGCCGTCCGCTCGATCGCCAGCACGTCGAGCGCCGACTCCACCACGCACAGCAGCGTGGCGTCTCGCCGAGTGGAAAGGCAGATCCAACAAAGGCTCCCCTCGGCGATGTTGTAGCAGCGCTCGCAGTAGCCGATGCGCGCCTTGACGTCTTCGATCGCGTGCGCCAGCGACGACGCGCGCTGGCTGTCCGTTCGCAGGAGGTGAAACGCAAGGCGCTGCGCGGTCTTGGGCCCGATGCCCGGCAGCCGGGAGAGCTCCTGGATGAGCCGTTCCAGCGGCTCCGGCAGCTGCGGCATCGCTAACCGGCTACAGCAGGCCGGGTGGTAAGCCGAGCCCGGACGCGACCGACTGCATCTTCGACGCGGCGAGCTGCTTTGACTTTTCCATCGCCTCGTTGACGGCGGCGACCACGAGGTCCTGCAGCATCTCGACGTCCGCGGCCGCCTCCGGGTCGATCGACACCGACACGAGCTTCTGCGTGCCGCTCGCCACCACGCGCACGGCACCTCCGCCCGAGGTCGCCTCGACCGTCTCAGTCTCCAGCTCTGCCTGGACCTTGCCCATCCTGTCCTGCATCTGCTGGACCTGGCGCAGCATCTTCATCGGATCCTTCACTCGGACACCTCCTTCACCCTCGTCACGCGACCGTCGAACCTGCGCACCACCTCGCGTACGAACGGATCGTCCTCCGGGCTCGCCTTCGGCGGCGACTTCGACGCATCGCCCTCTCTCAGGCGGAAATCCACCTTCACGCCATCGCCCAGCCACGCGCGCACGTGGGGCATTAGCTGCATCGACTGTTCCTGCGCCTTCTTGTGATGAAAGCCATACCGAAACCAAAGCACCAAAAGCGTTCCATCAACCTCAGGCTGAGCATCGAGGTAAGCGGCCCGCACGGTGCGGTTCAACTTGTCAAGAACGTCCGCCCACCCCGTTACATCAGCACTCGCAACCACTGCGACAGGCTGAGCCACGGGCTCCGAAGCGGAAGCAAGTATCTTCGCCTCACCGCCCGCCGGGGAGGTCGCTGCTGCCTGCAAGGCACCAGCGGGTGGAGGGACGCCCTCAGGCAAGGCTGTGGTGGCGGTCTTCGCACCAAGATCAACCTCCGTCCCCAGCTCAACCGCTAAACGTGCAAGCGTCGCCTCGACCAAGAACCGCGGCTCTGCGTGCCGCCGGACTTCTCCATCCAGGTGCAGCAGCGAATCCAGCACGCTCGACAAGCGCCGCGCTGTCGGATGGTCGCGCCGAGTGAGCGCCGCCACCAGCCGGTCCCGGCACCCCTCCATCAACCCTCGCACCACCTGCCGCAACTCCGCACCGGCCGCGTACACGCGACTCAGCTCCGCCAGCGCCTCGGCCGCGCGGCCCGCGAGCACGTCGTCCAGCAGCGAATCGAGGAGCCGCGGATCGGCGATCCCCAACAGCGCCCGCGCCGACTCCAGCGAGATCGGCCCCGCCGCCAATGGCACCAGCTGGTCCATCAGCCCGACCGCATCTCGCATCGACCCCTGCGCCGTGCGGGCGATCAGCTGCATCGCCTCCGCGTCCACCTGCACGTTCTCGCTTTGTGCGATGTGCGTGAGGCGCGACGTGATCTGCTCCTCGCTGTGCCGCCGGAACACGAACTGCTGGCACCGGCCGATGACGGTGAGCGGGATCTTCTGCGCATCCGTCGTGCACAGGATGAACACGACGTGAGGCGGGGGCTCCTCCAGCGTCTTCAACAGCGCGTTGAACGCCGGCTCGGTGAGCATGTGCGCCTCGTCGATGATGTAGACCTTAAACGGCCCCAGCGCCGGGGCCAGGTTCACCTTCTCGCGCAGGTCGCGGATCTCGTCGATGCCGCGGTTGGACGCGGCGTCGATCTCGATCAGGTCGAGCGCTGACCCCGCGGTCATCTCGATGCACGATGTGCACTTGTTGCACGGTTCGGCCGAGTCACGCCCGCGGCCCGTGCAGTTCAGCGCCTTCGCGAGCAGCCGCGCCGCCGACGTCTTCCCCGTCCCCCGGCTCCCGCTGAACAGGTACGCGTGCGCGACGCGAGCGCTGATGATCGCGCCCTGCAGCGCTCGCGAGGCAGCCTCCTGGCCGACCAGGTCCCCGAACGTCTGCGAGCGGTACTTGCGATAAAGCGATTGGTATTCAGGCATTTATCTTCCACGCCCCTCTCTCAGGCTCTCTCCCCGGAACGGGGAGAGAGATTAGAGGTTCGGACTTTTTCCTTTTTGAGTGGCCGCGCACCCCCGCTTCGATCGAAGACCCCCAGCTCGCACCGCGGTTCACGGCTCCGGCCCGGATGACTGCGGCACCCTCGAGTTTCTCCTTACCGCTGCTTCCTTCCGGACCTGACGGGGTTCGAAGACCCGAGCTGCGCAGGTCCCGACCTTCAACGCCGTTCGCCGCGGCCAGGCGTGAGAACCCAGACCTCAGCACGGGAATTCGGTCCGGCTAAGGCGGATTGCCGGTTCAGGGTACCGCCAGCACCCCACTTAGCGCGACCGCCATCAGTTTACCCGGGCTCGGTGGCGACGACCGGCCGCCGCGCCACCCACGCGAGGTGGAAAAACGTCGCGATCGTGGCGATCGGGATCACGACCTCGGCCCCGATCACGACGTTCGTCGCGTCCTGGCCGAAGAAGCGGAACAGGCAGATCCCGCCGACCAGCACGATGATCAAGGAGGTTGACACCTGACCGGCCAGCGTGTGGCGAAGCTCGGGCCGGCGGTGCAACGAGATCAGCACCAGCCCGCCCAGCGCGGGCAGCGCGTATCGCGCAACGATCACCAGCGCGAGCCAGAACGGGAAGCTTCCCCCCAACGCCAGACCCACCGCCACCGCGCCCAGCAGCACGCCGTCCACCACCGGGTCCATGCCCCCACCAAACGTGGAGGGCCGGTCGAACCGCCGGGCGATGGTGCCGTCGACGAGGTCGGTCAGGCCTGCCACCGCCAGCACCACGGCTAGCAATCCGAGGTGGCCAGGCGACACCGAATAAGCAAGCGCCGGCGCCGCGAGGTGCGCCCGCGCCAGGGTCACCTGGTTCGCCTCGCCGGGGATGAACGCCTCGATCCCGGCGACCACCACGAACCATGCGACCAGCACCCACGCCGGCGCCGGCGGCTGCGCGAGCCACACCCAGGCCAGGCCAAGTGCCAAATACACGGCGCCGCTGACAGCACCGACCCGGTTCAGCTTCACGATCCCTAGTGTGCCGGTGGCGACGCTCCCGGCGACGGGCTTGCCACAGGCGATGGGCTTGGAGCCGGCGGCACGTACGGCGCCTGCCCGGGATGCGGGTTGGCCCCGCACGGGTAGCTCGGCTCGCCGATTCCCTTGAGGAAGATCTCGCTCACCCCGCCGCTGGAAACGTAGCCGCCGTCATAGGTGCACACCTGCCGCGTGACCACGCCCGCGGGCTGCACCCACATCGCCGGCCAAGGGTGCGACTTGTAGTACTCCTCCAGGAAGGGCTTCCACACCGAGATTCCGACGTTCTCGCCGAACAGCACCGAGGTCGGGCACTGCCAGCCTGAAGGCGGAAAGTTCGTGGCAAGGTAGGCGAAGCCCGAGTTGCACGTCGGCCCGGCGTCGATGTGCATCAAGGACGCGGCCACGGCCAGGTTCGGCGTGTAGCCGATGAAGATCGACCCGGTGTAAGCCTCCGTCGTGCCCGACTTGCCCGCGACCGGCTTCCCGCCCAGGTCGCCCAGGTACAGCTTCACCGGACCGCGTAGCAGGTCGGTCATCACGTAGCCAAGGTCGGGGCTGATGACTTGAGTGCGTGGGGCGGCGGTATCCAACTGCTCGAGCACCTTGCCGGACGCGTCGGTGACCTTCAACACAGCGTGCGGGCTGATCCGGTAGCCGCCGTTGTCGAACGCGGAATAAGCGGCGAGGTGCTCCGCCATCGAGATGGCATCCGGGCCGAGCGTGGTCGCGACGCCGGCCGGGCTCTGGATCTGCGCGGTGACGCCCAGGTTGTGCAGCAGGCTGACCACCCGGTCGCCTCCCTCCTGGCTGTACGTCCACAGCGCGGGCAGGTTGCGCGACTGCGCGAGCGCGGTGCGCAGCGTGATCCACCCCTCGTGCTTGCCATCCCAGTCGCTGAACGTGGTCCCGCCGATGACCCCCGACTCGTCGTTCAACAGGCTTGCCGGCGTCACGAGCCCGGCCTGCAGCGCGGCCGCGTAGGTATAGACCTTGAACGACGACCCCACCCCGCGCCAGCCCAACGGATCGACCCCCGTCAGGTTGATCTGCCCGCGAATCGCCGCGTTGTTGTAGTCCGCGCTCCCGACCATTGCCAGGATCTCGCCGTCGGCGGGATTCATGACCAGCATGGCGCCCGTGTTCACGCCGCGTTTCGCATACGTGGCCACGCCCGCCTTCACATACTTGTCCGCCATCGCCTGCGTGGTGAGGTCGAGCGTCGTCGTGATGCGCAGGCCTCCCTCATAAAGGGCCTGCGCCCCGTAGCGCTGAATGATGTACTGCTCGATGTAGTCCACGAAGTGCGCCGTCAGCGGGTTGTGCGCCGCCGGCAGCGCCTTGTGTGCGGCGATCATCTTGGCGATCGTGTCGCCTTTGTAGATCGTGTCCGCGGCCGAGCGACTCAGGTTGCCGACCGCGACCATGCTGTCCAGCACCGTGCCCCATCGCCATTTCGCGTTCACCAGCTGGTCCGGGGTTCCGAACGGGTCGTACTCGGCCGGGGCCTGCGGCAGCCCGGCGAGGAAGCTCGCCTGCGCCCACGTCAGGTCGCTCGCGTGCACCTGGAAGTACGTCTCGGCCGCGGCCTCGGCTCCGTAGGCGCCGTTGCCGTAGTCGATCGTGTTGAGGTACAGCTCGAGGATCTGCTGCTTCGAGTACCGGCGCTCCATCTCCTCGGCCAGCAGAAGCTCGCGGAACTTGATGCTGACCGTCCTGGTCTGCGCATCGGCTGTGGTCAGGACGTCGTTCTTCACGACCTGCTCGGTGATCGTCGATCCACCGATCGTCGCCGAGTGGTGGGTGAGGTCGTAAACGATTGCGATCGCCAGGCGCCGGTAATCGACGCCCGAGTTCGAGTAGAACGTGCGGTCCTCGGTGGCGATCGTCGCGTCCTGCAGCTTCGTGCTGATCTTGCTCAGAGGCACCACGGTGCGGTTCTCGTGGTACAGCGACTCGATCACGTTGCCGTTGCGGTCGAGGATGCGGGTCGTCTGCGTGAGGTTGGCGGCCTGGATCGCCTGGATCGAGGGCAGGTCCCCGGCGAAGTAGTCGACCACGCCGATGATCCCCACCGTGCCGATCAGGCTCATGCACGAGATCACGATCAGGCTCACCAGCGCGAGCCGCATCAACCAGAAATGCGAGCGGCGCTTGTGGGGCCGGCGCGGGCGGGTTCGTGCGCGGATGCGGCGATTACGCGCCGCGGGCGCGCTCTTGCGTGAACGCAAGGTCAGGCGGGACCTCCAGGACGTGTACTACAACGCTTGCTACGACCGTTGGGCTGGAGTTTAGACCCCTCCCCCGCCAGTGGGAGGGTCGGGGTGGGGGGCCGCGGACATTGATCCGTCGCCTAACTCAGGCCGCCCGCCCTTGTTCTATCTCAGCCCGAGCGCCTCCGCCCCCTGGTCCGCCAGGCCCAGGATCGGGCTGGACAGCAGCCCGTAGACCGCGATCACGCCGCAGAACGCGACGGCGCCGAACGACGACAACCCGCTGACGACAGGAAGCCTCGTGCCCCGGCGAGCCTCGTCCGGCGGGCTCTGGATGTACATGACGCGAAGCGGCCCGGCCACCGCAGCAACGCTCAGCACCGAGCCGAGGATCCCGAGCGCCAGCAGGGCGAAGTGCCCGCTCTGCGCCAGCGAGGCCGCGACTGCGAACTCGCCGAAGAAGCCGGCCAGTGGAGGGGCCCCCGCCAGAGAGAGCATGGCCAGCGCCAGCCCTGCGGCACGGGCGGGTCGCAGCGCGCCCATTCCCGCCAGCGCGGCCTCGCCACCTTCCGCCCGCCCCATCACCGCCGGGCCGCATGTCGCCGCCACAGCGAACGCACCCAGCAGGAACAGGGACGCGCCCAGCCCGCTGCGGTAGTGGGTCACGAGGCCGGCGGCCACCCATCCGATCTGCCCGGCCGCCAGGTAGGCAAGCTTCGCCCTCGGCGACTGTGCCGCAAGGGCCGCCGCTCCGCCCCCGACCATGGCCAGCGCTGCAACCACCTCGAGATAGGTCGAGTAAACCGTTGGGATCGGGGTGAGCGCCGCCACGAGCTTGATCGCCACCGTAGCCGCCGCGGCCGCGACCAGGCCGAGCACCAGGCCTGCTCCCAGCGGAGAGGCCCCCAGGCTGGCGGGAATCGACGCAAGCTGGAAAGGCGCGAGCGCCGCGCGCACCGCCAGGCCGCTGATCACAAGGAAGATGGGAATCGCGAGGGCGAGGGTCGGAGCACCGCTGAAGAGGACCGCGCGCATCGTGCCCAGGCTGGCCGTCCCCACCGATGCATAAAGGAAGGCGAGGCCGGTGAGCAGCATCGCGCTCGCCACCCCACCCGTGACCAGCAGGCGCAGCGCGAGGTCTGGCCGCCGCAGCGCGACCATGACGACCCCGGCGGCTGCTGCCAGCTCGAGCCCCGCCCAAAGCGCGACCAGGTCGCCTGCGGACGCCGCGATCATGACGCCGAAGGTCGCAAGCAGCGGCATGGCCAGGCCGACGGTCACCGAGTCCTCGGCCGTCCAGTCCACGACCGCGAACGCGATAGTCGTCGCTAGCAGGGCGGCCGCCTTGGCGAACAGCGCGAAGCGGTCCTGCACCAGGCCGCCTCCGAAATACGTTCCGAGCGTGGCGCCCGCCCACAGCTCGACCCCCAGCGCGACCAGGGTGACCAGCGCCACCACCGTCGGCAGCGAACGGCGCGCGCCGGGTGAGATCCAGGACAGCCTGCCGCCAATCAGCAAGATGACCGCCGCCGCCGCGACCAGCGCCTCCGGCAGCAAGGCGAAGTCTTTCATCACGGCCCCGTCGGCAGGACGTAAGGCGACGCGATGTCGCTGAGCCCCGCCGCCATCACGTTGACCAGGCCCTGGTCGAACAGAGGCGAATCCGTACCTGGCAGCTTGGGGCCGCCTGGGAACAGGCCGACCCACAGCAGCCCGCCCGCCAGCAAGCCCAGGTACCACGTCTCGCCGAGCGAGGCGTCCGACACGCCCGGCGCGTCCGGGTTCGGCGCCGAGAACAGCACCCTCCGCCAGAGCGTCGCGAACGCGACCGCCGCCACCGCCAGGCCCGCGGCAACCGCGAAAGCGCCGATCGGCTGAGTCTTGAACGAGCCGAAAAACGTCAGGAGATTGGAATCGAAAGTCGCGAGCAGCGGCACGCCGAGGATCGCCAGCCCGGCGATGATCATCAGCCAGGTCAGGATCGGCATCCGCGGAGCCAGGCCGCTCAGCACCTGAAGACTGCGCGACTGCGCGCGATCCGACAGCGTCGCGCACACGCCGACGATCAGGGCCGCCGCCAGCCCGCCGGCGAACATCGACAGCACGGCTCCCGCTATCGAGAGTGGCTGCAGGGCCGCCAGTGCAAGCACTGTCACACCGCCCGGGATCAAGGCCAGGTAGGCGGCCGCCTGCCGGAGGTCGAGCGCCCGCAGCGCCACCAGCGCTCCGTACCCGACGGTCAGCGCCGCCAGGACGGCGAGCAGCGGCGCCAGCAGGTGGGCGGCCGCGGGCTCGGCTCCGATAAGCGTGCGTAATAGAAGGTAGGCGCCGAGCCGCGAGGCGCTCCCCGCGACCACGACCGCCACGCCGATCGGCGCCTCGGAGTACACGTCGCGAGCCCATCCGTGCAGCGGGAACAGCGGAAGGCGGGTCGCCGCGGCGACGATCATCAAGGCACCGACGGCGAGCTGCACGCGCGAGCCGACGGTAGCCTTCAGCAGGACGTCCATGTCGAAGGTGCCACCGCCTGCCGCCGCGTACAGCGCCATCGTCCCCACCACCAGCGCCGCTGTTCCGAGGCCCCAGTAACCGAGGAGTCTCCACGTCGCGGCATGACGGCGCGGTCCTCCCCATCCGAGGACCAGCAGCGCGATCGGAATCGCTGCAGCGGCCCAGAACAGGATGAGAATGAACATGTCCCGCGCCACGATCGCCCCGTTGACGGTGGCCTGCGCGAGGAGCAGAAGGCAGAAGTAGGAACGGACGCGCTCGCGGATGCCGAGCGACGCGAGTACCGACACGATGCCGATCAGCCCGGACAGGATGAGCATCGTCATCCCCGGCCCGTCCACCCCGAGGTGGTACGTGGCGCCGACGGCCTGCAGCCACGGCACCTTCTCCTCGTACTGGAGGGTCGGAAGGAACGATTGGAACTGGTTGTAGGCGATGCCGAGCACGAACATGATCCCGACGTTGGTGAAGAAGGCGATCTGCTTCATCAGCGCGTCGTATCGACCGCGTGGATTCGGCATGCTCGCGATCGCGATCGCCATCACGACCGGCACCCACACGGTCAGGCTGAGAAGCAGCGACGTGGAGAAGATGCCAGCGCCGGGCACGGTTGGCGCCGGGCTTGGGCTGGGGCTGGCGGACAAAATGGAGAGCCAGATCATCGGAACACCCCCGGCGCGACGAGCCCGACGACCAAGGTGAGGATGACCGCGGCCAGGACCACCAGCGGCAGCACCGGCAGGCGCGCGCCGGCGACGACCATCCGTCCCGTGGTGTCCAGCGCGCCTCCAACCTCCGAATCGCCCACCGGGATCCAGCGCTCGCCCAGACGCATGGCGATCTCCGTCACAGGAGCGGCGACGAAACGCTGGAAGCTGCTCGACGTGGCATAGGAAAGCCTTCTGAGCCACGTGCCGGCCCATGCCGACACGAGCAGCGCACCGTCCTTGTCACGGAGGTAGGCGAGCACGGGCAGACCGAAGCCGATCAGTGCCACGACAACCCACAGCAGGTAGGTCCCGACCGACGGCGCCGGGTGCTTGTTTCCGTCGAGGAAATCGAGCCAGCCGTGGATGAGCGACGCCACCAGCAGCAGCGCCCCACCCAGCGCCAGCCAGTACGGCCAGGCGAGAGAGGGAGACGGCGCCTCACGCACACGGTCGGGCTCGAACGCGCGCCGCCTGCGCAGCGGACCCAGCGCCACGGCGAGGAAGACCCTGGCCCCGCCGGCCGCGACGAGCAGCACCGCTTCACCGAGCGCGAGGCCGAGGTTGGATCGTGAGCTCACGGCAAACGCGAGCGCGCCGACGGCGCTGAGGCCCAGTACCAACATGGCCACGGCTACCGCGAGCGCGCTCACCCGCATGCGGTTCCAGGCGTCCCCCATCTCCGCGAGGTCGTCCGTGCGCATGGCCGCCGCGATCGCGGACACCGCGATCACTCCCGCGGCTCGGGCGAGCGTTACCACGAGCACGCACGCCACCCCTGCGATCGCGAACGTTGCGCCGTTCACCTGGAAGCCGTGGATCACGACTGCGGCGCCGATGGCGGTCGCGCCGCCGCCGAGCAAGGCGACGATGCGACGCGGCTCGTTTCCGACCAGCGCGAGCAGCGGAGACGCAATCGCAGCGATACCGCATGCATAAAGGAGGCCCTGCATGGTCTGCGTGTTGGACGCCGCGACGATCGGCATGAGGCGGTACAGCACGACGATCCCGAGCACCGGCCACACCGTCTGGGCGACGGCCGATGCCGCGGGCGGAGCGGTCACAGCGGTCCGCGTCACCCAGGACTGAAGCGGCCACAAGGCCATTCGGCCGGCGACTCCGATGAACAGAAGGATCGACGCGACCACCAGCGACCGTACGGTCCATCCAGGGTTCGTGTGGAGGGCGGGCACGAGCGTGGTCAGGTTGTTGAAGCCGTACCGTGCGTAGAGCCAGGCGACCCCGCAAAGCAGCGAGAGGTCGGTGATGAACGGGAGCACGAGCGCGACCCTCGCGCGCAGCGCGGCCTCGTCCATTGCCCAGCGGTGCGCGAGCAGAAGGTAGGTCGCAGCTCCTGCCAGTCCCCAGAACGCGAGCAGCTCCGCGAGGTCCCAGCTGACGAGGACTCCTGTGCAGCCGAACAGAAGCACGCTGATCAAGGCGTTGAACCGTGCCGCCCCGGGCTCGGTCCGACCCATCACCTGGTGCCACGCGAGAGCGCCGATGATGCAGAGCTCCACCACGACGAGGGCCGCGACCGTGACGTGGTCGACGCGCAGCACGATGTCGATGCCGAAGCCCTGGAAGCTCGACGGCCCAGTGAAGGCAACGGGCAGGTTGATGTACGAGTACGTGGCGAGGAAGGGTTTGCTCGTCTTCGCAAGGCCCCAACCGGTCAGGAGCGTCGCGAACAGCGAGGTGACCGCGCCGAACATCGCGAGGTTTGCCGACGACCGCCGGGTCCGGACGCTCGACAGCGCCACGACGAAGGCGATCAGCGGCGCCATGACGATGAGGGGCACCGCCCACGCCAAAGTGGTGGAAGGGTCGAAGGTGAAACCCGGGGACGGGCGCGAACCGGACGCCGAGCCCGAAGCCGCGGTGGCGATGTGCGCTAGAGCGAAGAGCAGGCTCAGCGCGAGGTCCCCCGACCCGCGATCCCCACCCCGAGCGCGACCAGCGCCAGCACGGCCACCGCGAGAAGCGCGGCCACGCCCTGGCCGAAGATCCTCGGGTCGCTCGCCGCGGAGAATCGCGCGGCGCCGGCGAAGGCGACTCCCGCCCCACCGAACATCAGAGGCAGGCCGGCAAGGGCGGCCGACAGGTCCCTCTTCCAGGTGGCGACGAAGGCGCCCACAGCGACCAGCGCCACCGCCACGAAGAGGACGGAGACGAGCCCGAAGCTCATCGGCCGCGCTCCCGCAGGCGCCAGGCCGCGGTCGCCCCGGCCAGCGCCACGAGCACCAGGGCGCCTACCGCCTCGGTGGCCAGCGCGTCATGCGCAAAGAGGAACTGACCGATCGCGGCCGTGCCGATCTCGCCGCCCTTGAAGGTCGCGTGGACGAAATCGCCCCGAAAAGCGGCGTACGCCAGGACGGCGAACAGGCCAGCCGCGGCGACCGCTCCAGCCTGGCGCCAGACGAATCCGACCGGAGCGTCCACGGCCCGGTACTGCGGCGCGGCGATGAGCAGGGCGCAGCCGGCGTAGCAGACAAGCGCGATCAGCCCGGCGAAGTCAGCTGAAAGAGAGGCGTACAGGCCGACGATCCCCAGGCCTGAAACCGCTACCGCCAGCCCGCGCGAACCGCGTCCAGGCAGAAATGCCACCAGGAGCCCGCCACCGAGCGAGATCGCGGCGGACACGTAGAAGCCAATCGCGTGGAGGGAGTCCATCGGCACTCCGTGTTGCTAAGAGGGGAGCTAGTCGACGATGCCGCCGGCTCCGGGGCGCCAAGCATACAGGAGCCCGGAACCTGCGATCCCGACCAGCGCGACCGCCGAAATGACGGCGCCGGGAGTGACTTTCGCCGCTGTCAAGCTGAACCCGTAAGCCGCCAGCAGCAGCAGCACTGCCAGCCCGAGCGCAGCCACGGCAACCCGCAGCGGGTCCAATCGAGCCAGCGCGCGCGACAATGCAGCCATGGCGGCAGTATCGCAGGCGCTCATAGACTTCGCCAACAACCACCGCCCGGAGGCGTCGCCCGGGATCGAGATCATCGTCACGCCGCGCTATAGGGTCACCATACAGCCGGACTTCCCGATCGCCGGCCCGAACAACGTCTCGTGGATCCGCTGTCAGGCCGGCGAAGCCGCCGAAGTCATCCGCGAGGCGCGCGCCATCTTTGCCACGCGCCACCTTCCTTTCACGTGGACGCTGGACCCGGGGGCCGAGCCAACCGACTTCGCGGAGATCCTCGCCCAGCACGGCGTCCACCCGGATCCGCACGGCGCCGAGTCGGCGGTGATGGTGATGCCCATCGACACGACGGTGGACGCTCCGCCAATCGAGGGCCTCAAAATCCGGGACGCTCTCGTGGACCTCGAGACGTTCCGGATGGCGGATGCCGCGGCGGTCGAAGCCTTCGAGGCCGATATGCCCGCCGATTCCCCCGAATCGATCGCGATGCAAGACCGGCGCCGCCTCAACTTCCGGGCGGCCGGCAACCGGCACTTGCTGCTCGCGACGGTGGACGGCGAGCCGGCGGGAGCGTCCGGAATGAGCGTGTACGCGCCGGCGGGCGCGATCCTGCAGGGCGGCTCGGTCCGCCCGAAATTCCGAGGTCGCGGAATCTATCGCGCCCTGGTAGCGGCCCGCCTGGACATCGCCCGCCGGGCGGGCGTGAGCGGCCTCACCGTATGGGGCGGCGACATGTCAGCCCCGATCCTGGCCGGGCTAGGTTTCCAAAAGGTGGGCTGGCGACACTTCTATCTAGACGCGACGATCGGGTAAGGCGCCGGCCTGAGCACCTGTCTGGACACCGGTTACATGAAGCCAGTTCACCGTGTGTGGCGCGTCGGAACCGACCTGATGTTGGTGTAGGACTTCGGCTCTCGACGTTCGCCAGCACTCGGCTTGGATGCTTAGAACTGAGCCCGGTGAGAACGATGGTGCCGTCTAAGCACAAGCTCGCTGAAGCAGTCTTGCTAAGCAGTCCTCTGCGGCAAGGTCGGCAACCTCCGTACAAGAACTGAGAATTCTTCCTAGTACGTCGACATTTCGGAGTTGGCTATTCGCGGCATGCTGCTTTGCGAACCAGACCAGTGCTTCGATCACGTCCTCCACCCCTATCCTCGATATTGATGGACCGTGCCATAGCGAACGCGGCTCGTCGATCCTGTCGTTGAGAATCGCGGCGTCTTCAGCCCGTGCGCTAGACGCTAAATAGTCTCGTACATAACCGTTCCGATCGAAGACGACCCAAGTCGCGCAACTAAGTCATTCAGAGACATCGGCGTCCCGCTTCGAGTTTCTATGAGTTGTCCGATGAAGGCCGACGGGTACAGTCGAGATTCTGGCAGAGGAGCTACTGGCAGCCAGCGGCCAACTGTTCATTCGACTCACTCGCTAGGCCAGGGATTCGACCCACTGGCGGTGCAGCAGGCCGTACCGCCCGCTTCGCTGGCGCAGGTCTGATGGCGCCCCGTCTTCCACGACCCGTCCGTCGTCCACCACCAGCACCCGGTCCGCGATGTCGACCGTCGAGAGGCGGTGGGCGATGATCACCGCGGTCCGGCCTCGAAGGAGGGTGCGCAAAGCGCGCTGAACCAGGCGCTCTGACGGAAGGTCCAGCGACGAGGTCGCCTCGTCCAGGATCAGGACCTTCGGGTCGGCCAGGAAGGCCCGTGCGAAAGCCACCAGCTGCCGTTGCCCGGACGAAAGGCGCACCCCGCGCCGCCTCACGTCCGTCTCGTACCCGTTCGGCATCGCGCTGATGAACCCGTCGGCGCCGATCGCACGAGCTGCCGCGATCATCTCGTCTCGCGTCGCGTCCGGACGGCCGAACATCAGGTTCTCCCCCACCGTGCCGGAAAACAGAAAAGTCTCCTGCGTCACCATCGCGATGGCCCGGCGCAGGTCGCCCACCGCGATCGAGCGGAGGTCGACGCCGTCGAGCGTCAGGCGCCCGACCGTCGGGTCGTAGAACCGCGCCATCAGGCGCGCCATAGTCGTCTTGCCCGCCCCCGTCTCGCCCACCACCGCCACGATCTGCCCGGCCGGGATCTTCAAATCCACGTCGTGCAGCACCGCCTTGTCGCGATAGGCGAACGTGACCGCTTCAAAGGCGATCGCGCCCTTGACCTCGCCCATGCTCACGGGCGACACGGGCTCGGGCACTGTGGGCGTCTCCTCGATCACGCCGGCGAGCTTCTCCAGCGCCGCCCCTGCGGCCTGGAACACGTTGTAGAACTGCGACAGGTCCTGCATCGGCTCGAAAAACTGGCGCAGATAGAGGACGAAGGCGGTCAGCACGCCCAGCGTCAGCTGGCCCTTCACGACGAGGTAGCCGCCGAACAGGAGCGCCGACATCGTGGTCAGGCGGCCCAGCAGGTTGATCGCCGGGCCGAACGTCGACGCTAGGCGGTTCGACCAGATGTTGGCGTCGCGGTAGCGGGCGTTGACGTCTTCGAAGATCTCCTGGTTGCGTGCCTCACGCCGGAATGCATGCACCGCGCGGATCCCGCCCAACGATTCGACGTAGTGCACGATCACCAGCACGATCGCGCGCCGCACCGCGCGATATGAGCGTGCCGAGTTGCTCCGGAACCACCACGTCATCGCGACCACGAGCGGCATCGCGATGAGCGTGACCAGGCCGAGGCGCGCGTCGAGGCGCAGCAGGATCACGGTGATCGCCACCACCGAGATCAGCGACGTGATCACCGACGTAAGCCCCGTGGCCAGCAGCTCATTGAGCGCGTCGATGTCAGAGGTGAGGCGCGAGATGATGCGCCCCGACGTGTACCGCTCGTAGAACGAAAGCGAGAGCGCCTGCACGTGGGCGAACAGAGTCCTTCGGAGATCGAACAGGACGTCCGCGCCGATCTTGCCGGACAGGCGCAGGAACGCATAGTTGGCGGCTGCGTTCACCACGAGCGCGAGCAGCAGCACTGAGACGATCACCTCGAGCGTCATCAGGTTCCCGCTGCCACCGGGGCGGATGCCCTTGTCTATGCCAAGTCCGACGAGGTACGGCAGCGCGAGGTACGCGGCCGACCGCACGACGATGAGCAGCCCGGCGAGCGCGATCTTCCTGCGGTACGGCCGGGCAAGCTCGCCGAGCAGCCGCCTGCTGCGCCGCCGCAGGAGGCCCGCCACGCTCGCCGAGAACTCGTCGATCTCTTCTGAGGCGACGCCGCGCCACCGGTCCGCCGGTGCGATGACGCTCAAGCCGGCACCCCCTGCGCTTCCTGTTCGTATTCCTGGGAGAGCAGCGCCCGGTAGAGGTCGTTGGACTTCATCAGGTCTGTGTGGGTTCCCTGGGCGACGATCCTCCCGCCGTCGAGCAGCGCCACGCGATCGGCCAGCGCGAGGGTCGATGGCCGATGCACGACCAGCAGCCCGGTCACGCCTTTCAGCACGCGCGCGAGCGATTCCTCGATCACGGCTTCGGTGTGCACATCCACCGATGAGAGCGGGTCGTCCAGCACCAGCACGGGTGGTCCGCCGAGCACGGCCCGAGCCAGCGCGAGCCGCTGGCGCTGCCCTCCGGACAAGGTGTAGCCCTGCTCGCCCACGCGAGTCTCGAGGCCCCACGGGAGGTCCCAGACGAAACCGGCCCGCGCCACCTCGATCGCCCGCTTCAGCTCCACGTCCGACACGATCGGCCGGCCCATCACGAGGTTCTCGTGGACGGAGGCCGAGAAGAGGATCGGGTCCTCGAACGCGACACCGATGTGCGAGCGCAGCGAGCGCAGCTGCAGGTCGCGCACGTCGACGCCGTCGAGCAGCACCGCCCCCTCGTCGACGTCGTAAAGCCGCGGCAGCAGATAGGCCAGCGTGGTCTTTCCGCTCCCGGTCCGGCCGACGATGCCGACCGTCTCGCCCGGCTCGATAACGAGGTTGAGGCCGCGCACGATCCACGCGTTCGACTTGGGGTACTTGAATCCGACGTTGCGAAACTCGATGTGACCGCGACAGCGCTCGAGCGCGCGCGCGCCGGGGTGGTCGGCAATCTCGGGACGCGAGTCGAGCACCTCGTTCAGGCGCTGCGAGGCGGTCTGGCATTCCTCGCTCATCGACAGCACCCAGCCGATCGCGTCCATCGGCCAGGTGAGCATGAAGACGTAGTTCATGAACGCGATCAGGCCGCCGATGGTCAGCGTCCCCTGCACCACGTTGTATCCACCCAGCAGCAGGACCGCGACGAGCGACAGGTTCGGCAGGAAGTTGAGCTGCGTCCACAGCAAGGCACGCGCGGAGATTCCCGTCAGGCTGGTGGCTCGAAGCAGGCTCGCCTGGTCCTCGAAGCGCTTCTGCATCAGCGGCATGCGACCGAAGGCCTTGATGATTCGCACGCCGGTGGCCATCTCCTCGATGATCGTGGTGAGGTCGCCCTGCTGGTCCTGCAGCCGGCGCGCGATCGGCCTGTACTTCGCGTGGAACTTGTTGCTGAAGTACGCGATGGGCAGCATGCACAGGCTCACGACGATCGCCAGCTTCCAGTCCAGCTCCATCATCAGGACGAAAACTACTGCGAACGTGACGATCGTTTGCAGGAACCAGATCAGGCCGAAGCTCACGAAGCGGCGGACCGTGGCGATGTCGGAGACCGCGCGCGACAGCAGCTGTCCCGACTGCCAGTTGTCGTGGAACGAAACTTGAAGCGACTGGAGGTGTGCGTAGAAGTCGTTGCGCAGGTCAGTCTCCATGCGCAGCGAGACCACGCCCGAGTAGTTGCGCCGGAGGTAGACGAAGACGAACTCGAGCAACCCGATCAGCACCAGGATCCCCGCCATCTGCACCAGCTGAGTCAGCTGGTGGTGGGTGACGGGCCCGTCGATGATGTACTGAATCACCTTGGGGATCGCTGCGGCCGCGGCAAGCGTGCCGAGCTGCGCCAGTCCGAAGACGGCGACGAGCCCGGCGTACGGCCGCAGGTACGGGAGGTAGCGCCTCAGCGCCAGCAAACCCAAGGGGTTGACCATCCTTCGCGCCTTTTCTTTTGGGCGCACGAAACTACCGAGGGGGCGGGGGGCCGATTAGTTTACCGCGAGGATTCGATTGAAGCGGAGAGGAGCAAGCCGGGGGCGGTGACGGCCGCGGGAAGGACGCATCCCCTCCCCCCGTCCAGGGGAGAGGGTTAGGGAGAGCGGCGAGGAAGAAGTAACGAGGCTACTGCTGCTCCGCCGCCAGATCGCGCATGGAGACCATTCCGATCACCTCTCCCCTCTCCACCACGGGCAGGTGACGGAACCCGCTGTCCAGCATCGTCTTCATCGCCACATCGATGTCGAGGTCGGGGCTCACGGTCTTCGGATCGCGCGTCATCCACGACGAGATCTCGTGATCCGGCGCGTCATGGGACTGGGAGATCGCCCGCACGGTGTCGCGCTCGGTGAAGATGCCGATCAACTTGCCGCCTTCCATGATCAGGGCCGAACCGATACGGTTTCGGGCCATCAGCGAGATCGCCTCGCCCACCGTAACCGAGGGGTCCACCGAATACAGCGTGGTCTTCATGACCTCGCGGACTGTGGCCATCCCCGGATTCTAGGCTGGTGTGGGAAAGCTGGCCAGGATCGCGGTGGCCGCCACGACCAGCACGGTCAGCGCCGCCTCGGCGCGGGCCAGCGGAACCCCCCTGCGCCACGCCACGGCCGAGAGCACGAGCATGATGCCGACCCCCAGCGACTTGAGCGTAAGCACCTCCCCGTAGGACGTCGTCCAGAGCCCGCTGAGGTCGTGCAGCTGATCGCTGGCCCGAAGCACGCCGGTCAGCGCGGTCACCGCGAACGCGATCAGGGCGACCCCGCCAAAACGGTCCAGCAGCGCTCGCGCCTCCGGTCCGCGCCAGCCGTCCGGCGGGTGCAGCGTGGCCAGCGCGAGGATGCCGCCCGCCCACATGGCTGCCGAGAGGACGTGGATCGCATCCGCAAATTCGGCGCCTGCGCTCGGCTGCACGGCGGCGGCGTGGCCGGCGAACGGGAGCAGTGCCGCGGCGAACGCCGCCACGGGCGCAACGAACGGAATGCCGCGGACGCACAGGACGAACGCGAGGCCCTCGGCCGCGACGCGGGCAAGGCGCTCCCATCCGGGCACTTCACCGGCGTGAATTCCCTCGACCGTGATCACAGCGAGGCCGCCCAGAAACGCGACCCCCAACGCGATGTGCATCGGCGGGTTGGCCCAGTGAATCGGCGGCCGGTTGTGCGCAAGGCGCCTGACGACGATCGAGCCCAGTCCGCCCAGCAGCCCGAGGTACTCGATCCAGTGAAGCGCCGCGAGGACGAGATCCGGACTGCCGCTCACGATGCGGCGGCGATGATCCCCCCGCCGAGGACGCGGCTGCCCGAGTACAGAACCGCGGCCTGGCCAGGCGCCGCGCCGAGGAACGGCTCGTCCAGCGACAACCGTCCGGCCCGGTACTCGCCTGGAATTGCCGCCGCGTGGTAGCGAAGCCTCGCCTCGCACCTCACGGCTTCGGGAACCGACCCGTCGACGAAGGTCATGTCCCTCAACTCGATCTCGCGGACGCCAAGGTCCTCTTTGCGGCCGACGACAAGCCGGTTGGCGGGCGCGTCGACTCGCAACACGTACCAGGGCCCGGCTTCGGTGAGGTCTCCGAAGCCGCTCCGCTGACCGACCGTGTAGAGCGGCGTCCCGCGGTGAGTACCGAGCTCGCGCCCGCTCGAATCCACGACCGCGCCCGCGTGGACGGGAAGACGGTCGGCGAGGTAGCGGGCCGTCTGGCCGCGAGGTACGAAGCAGATCTCCTGGCTCTCGGCCTTGTCCGCGACCGGCAGACCAAACTCGCGAGCGTGCTCGCGCACCTCAGGCTTGGTCATTCCGCCGAGCGGGAAGAGGATGTGCCCGAGGCGTTCGCGGTCGAGGTGATAGAGCATGTAGGACTGGTCCTTGGCCGCATCCACCGCGGTGTGCAGCTCGGTCCCGTTGACGATTCGCGCGTAGTGGCCGGTGGCCAGGCGGTCGAACCCGAGCGCGAGCACGCGGCCGAGCATCAGATCGAAACGCACGAAGGCGTTGCAGCGCACGCACGGGTTGGGGGTGCGACCCTCGAGGTAGTCGCGATGAAACGGTTCGATGACCCGCTCGCCGAACTCCTTCTCGAGGTTCCAGCAGTAATAAGGAATGCCAAGGAGCGAGGCGACCCGCCGCGCGTCCTCGACGGCGTTGAGCGAGCAGCACCCACCGTGTCGCGAAGCCTCCTCTGAATCGTCGCGCGGCCACTGCTGCAGCGTGACGCCGATCACCTCGTGGCCCTGCGCCTGAAGCAACGCGGCCGCAAGCGACGAGTCCACGCCACCCGACATCGCCACGGCGACTCTCATCGGCGGCCCTCAACGACGTGCCGGGCGACCACCTCGGCGTCCTCGCCTACGCCATAGAGGATCGACGACTTGTTCTTCCGCATCCAGTGCACGCCCATGAAGTACAAGCCTGGCACGGTCGAGCAGCCATCGGTCTGCACCGGGAAACCCATCTCGTCGAAGACCGGGAAGCGCACCCAACCGTAGTCCGGCCGGTAGCCGCTCGTCCAGATCACGGTTCCGATGCCATCCCGCGCAATGTCCAGCTCGGTGCGGGTCTTGATCCGGAGCGGAGGCGGCATCTCCAGCGCCGGCGGTTTGGTTCCGCTGGCCGCGCACGAGGCCTCGATGAACTTCATGAGATCCGCCAGCCTCGCATCCCCGAAATCGACGCTGGCGGCAAGGTCGTCGGCGAAATGGAGCGTCGAGCCCTCAGCGCCGGCATACCTCCCAAGCAGCTCAACACCCATCGCGTTCAGCACGCGGAAATTCAGGTCCCGCCCGCCGTCATGCCCGGTGGCCTGCGGGTTGCCAAGGAGCCTCGCCATCGGCGAGGGAAGCTTGTCCGGTGTGCGGTCCATGTAGCCCGACTCCGCCATCCACCACAGAATGTCGTGACACTCCAGCCGGCGCGGCACCCACACGCAGCGGCCGCAAGCGAGGAACACCTTGCGGCCGGAATGGTGAAGCTCTTCCGCCAGCTGGCACCCGGTCTGGCCGCTTCCGACGACGAGGACCGCACCTGCAGGCAGGGCGGCGGGATTGGCGTATTCCTCAGCGAAGAGCTGCACCACTCCGCTGGAAACTGATTCCGCGCCCGCGGGCCGGTGCGGGCGCTGGTAGGCGCCACTCGCCACCACTACATTGCGAGCCTTGATCTTGCCGGAGGCAAGCGAGAGGAGAAACCCACCGCCGTCCGCCTCCAGCTTCGTGACAGCGCTGTTTTCTTCCACAGGCGCGTTGAAAGAGTCCGCCCATGACTGGAAGTAATCGACGAGCTCGGCCAAGGACATGAACCCCTCAGGATCGGGCCCGGCGTACATCGCGCCGGGCACCTGGACCGTCCAGTTGGGGGTGACCAGGCAGAAGGAGTCCCAGCGCCGCGAGCGCCAGGTCTCGGCGACGCGGCCGGAGTCGAGCACAACGTGGTCGATCTTGGCCTGGGTTAGGTACCAGCTGGTAGCGAGCCCGGCCTGCCCGGCACCAATGATCGCGACGTCGACGCTGCTTTTCATGCCGGCGGCAATCGTAATGGGAGCCAAGCTCCCAGCCAGTGAAGCTGAGCGACGTCCAGGCCGGCGCACGCCTCCACATAAGACGGCGTTAGAGCGCTATTCGACCAGGTCGCCCTCGGCCGGCTCCACCTTCACCCCTCGCGACTCGAGGTAGGCCACACCACGATCGAGCTCCTCGGCCTCGCCCGTGATCTCGAGCAGCACCCAGCCCTGGTCGCGTGTGACATCGGCGCGCCGGATGTTGGTCACCAGCGCGAACTGCTTGCCGAGCTGGTAAATGACCGGTTCCTTGACCATGGCGGAACCAAAGATCAGCTTCAAACGCCTCCGCCCCATAAAGCGGAGTCTAAGCCCGGCGACCCCCGGCCACTGCCGGCACGATCGAGATCTCGTCCTTCTCGTGAACCTTCACCGCCAGGCCCGCACCGAGCCGCACGTCCTCGTCGTTCAGGTACACGTTGACAAACTGACGCAGCTCGCCATTTTCATCGAGCAGGCGGTCCTTGAAGCCCGGGTAGCGGGCGTCGAGTGCGTCGATGGCGTTGGCAAGGTCGGTCGCTTCGACATCGACCGTGGTCTGGCCATCCGACAGACGGCGCAGCGGACCAGGGATTCGAAATTGCGGCATTTAGATTTTCACCACTTCGCGAAACGACTTTAACGTGGGTTCTATTTCCACGCGGCGCGAATGACCGTTGGCCGTGGCGAGCACATCTGCCGTCTTCAGGCCGTGCCCGGTGACATAGGCGACCACGACCTCGTCGCCATTCCAGCGTCCCGCCCTGGCCAGCTTGGCCAGCACACTGATGGTCACCCCGCCGGCGGTCTCCGTGAAGATTCCCTCGGTGCGGGCGAGCAGCCGGATGCCCGCGACGATCTCCTCCTCGGTGACCGCCTCGACCACGCCACCCGTCTCCAGGGCGATCCGGTTCACGTACATGCCGTCAGACGGGTTGCCGATCGCGATCGAGCGGGCGATGGTGTTCGGCTTGACCGGCAGCACCCGCTCGGGCGTGTCGGACTTGAACGCGTTGTAGACCGGGGCGCAGCCAAGCGCCTGGGCGCCGGTGAACTTTGGAACACGGTCTTCGCGGACCAGCCCGTACTCCACCAACTCCCTCGCGGCCTGGCGGTGCCGCACGAACTGGCAGCCGCTGGCGATCGGAATGATGATCTCGTCCGGCAGCTTCCACCCGAGCTGCTCCGCGGTCTCGAACGTCAGGGTCTTGGAGCCTTCGGCGTAGAAGGGCCTGATGTTGATGTTGCAGAACGCCCAGGGAGTCGACTCGACGAGCTGGCTGCACAACCGGTTGACCTCGTCGTAGTTGCCCCGCACCGCGACCACGTTGGGGTCGAAGACGCCAATGCTCACGACTTTCGCCGGCTCGAGGTCCACCGGGATGAACACAAAGCATTCGAGCCCTGCGCGCGCCGCATAAGCCGCGACCGCGTTGGCGAGGTTTCCAGTGGACGCGCACGCGATCGTCTCGAAGCCATGGGCGCGAGCCCAGCTGATGGCGACCGAGACCACCCGGTCCTTGAAGGAGTTGGTCGGGTTCATGCTGTCGTTTTTCAGGTAGAGGTTTCGCAGGCCGAGCTCGGCGCCCAGCCGCTCCGCCTTGACCAGAGGCGTCATGCCCTCGCCAAGCGTCACCACCGGCACCGAATCCTCGACGGGAAGCAGGTCACGGTATCGCCACATCGACTTGGGCCCTTTCTCGATCCGGTCCCGGCTGACGACCTTCTTCAGCGCCGCCTGGTCGTAAACGACGTCAAGCGGCCCAAAGCACATCTCGCAGACATGCGTCGCCTGCAACTCATATTCGGCGCCGCACTCGCGGCAACGCATCCCGAGAAGTTTGGACACGAGCCTCAGTTTAGGACGGGGGCTCTTGGTAGTTAGTCCGGTCCGCGAGCCACCGCTCCGAATGTGACCATCGGCGGGATGGTCAGCATGCGGCCGTCATCGGCACGAACGATCTGCCAGTTGCCCTCGTGCACCATCCAGTGATGCCGGTAGCAAAGCAAAGTCAGGTTGGGCGGTTCATTGGTTCCGCCATGGATCCAGTGCCGGATGTGGTGTCCCGAGGCCCAGCTCGCCGGGCGCTCACAGCCCGGCCAGGTACAGCCCCGGTCACGGACATTGAGCGCCTTGCGCGCCGGTCCCGAGATCGTCCGCTTGGCCCGCCCGACATCGATCACCACCGACCTGGAGTCGAGAATGATGCGAGTGACCGAGGCGTCGCAGGCCAGCCGCTCCACGGTCTTGGAGGAGACAGGCATAGAGGAGAACTCCATGTCCGCCGCCGGCGCGCCAGGGAGTCCGAGCAGAGTCTCGAGGGAGGCGGTGACCTGGAGATGAGTGCGCTGCGATCCCTGCTGTGGGATCAGCCCGGAGTCAAGTGCGTGCAGGGAGAGATCGACCAGGGCATCTGCCATCCGCTTCTCCCGACACCGATCGTCGTGCTTACCTGAGCGGCGCACCAGCGGCTCCAGCGCGGTCCGGATCGAAGCCCCGCCGACGGGATCGAAAACGCCATTGATCCAGACCGCCCCATCCTCGCCGGTGCTGATCCAGAGCTTGCGGTTCTCCACCAGGTCCGCCTGCTCGGCCTCGTAACCCTTGCGGTCGGCGGAGTGCCGGTAGTGGTTGCAGAGGTAATAGAACTTGCCCGGCGAGTTCTCCCGCGCCTTGGCGAGCAGCAAAGCCTCATCGAATTTGCTCCCCACGGCTCTCGCCGTCCTGGCCACCGCCTTCAGATGAGCAAAGCCGATCTCGCCACTGGAAACCGCCTGGGTGCTTTCCGGCACCCGCTCCAGGCTTTCACCGACCGCGATCAGGTCGGCGGCGGCAGTGCTGGTCTGGTGGCAGTTGAAGCGAATCCAGTCGATCGGGCTGGCGTAGCCCCATTTGTCGTACTCATCGGTGGCGGCAAAGCGAGCCGCCACGCGGGAAGCGCGGATGAGCAACAGATCCACCTGATGAAGCAGCTGCTCGAGCTCTTCACCGGCCTCCGCACCGGGCGTTCGAGGCTGCACGTCTTGCGTCGCGAGCATGAAGACAGACTACCAAACAAACGTTCGATAGTCAATAGATTTGATCGTAAAAATGGCAAAAACGCACCCCTTTCTCCGACCAACCTCCCACCCTCCTGACCACCGCCCCCGAAACCCCTTTTCCGAGTCCCTTTCTAGCCCCCTAACGCCGCCCGTCCCGAACCTCCACCCACCACTCCAACCTCTCCCCCGCCCCAAGCAGCGGCGCCGGCTCCGAAGAATCCGGCCGGTCACCCCCGCCCGTCGCCGGCTCGACCGCCACCTGCTGGTACCCGCCCAGGTCCCCGTTGCACACCCACACCCCGACGTACGGAGTCACCGAAGCGTCCCACGCGAACTCGATCGCGGCTCCCGACCGCCAGCTCAGCCGCACCCGATCAATCGAGCCGGGCGGCAGAAAAACCTTCGTGCTCGTCCCGTCCGCCAGCTGCGCGAGCGCGACACCGCCCGGCACCCCGATCTCCATCCCACTCTCGAACCTGAAAAGCGGATGGGCGCACCAATACGCATGAAGCGGCTGATGACCCCGGTTCGTGTAGACGTACGAGACCCGGACACGGTCTTCAAAAAGCTCGAGACGCCGCGACAGCTCCCATGGCACGAGCCGTCCCGCGCAGCTCATCACGACCGAGCTCGAGGTCGCAGCCCCCACCGCCCACGGCGCCCTCCACGCCTCCCCGTGATCGGGAAGCGATTCCGTCGCATCGACGGTCGGAACCATCTCGTCCCATCCCCACGCCCCACCCTCGACGAACCCAACAGCCTGCGGATCGTCGACCCCAATCCCCTGCTCGAGCAGCTCCTCGCCGGCCAATCGCAACGAGGTGATCCGCCCACCCCGCTCGGGCCGGACCTCGAGCTCCCAGGAACCTCCGAGCAACTTCAAGGCGCGTGGATCGTAGGCTCTGAGAGGATGCGGTTGGTTGCCCTCGTCATGTCCGCTTGCCTTCTCGCCGCCTGCGCGCCCAAGGCCACGGCCCAAGCACCGAACCACACCCCCAGCCCGAGCCCGCTTCCCACCCCGATCGCCAGCCCCACTCCCGACCCATCACCGGCCGCGACGCCCGCCCACGTCTTCCTGATCATCATGGAGAACCGCAGCTACAGCCAGGCCATCTCCAGCGGCTACGTGTCCCAGCTGGCTGCCCAGTACGCGATCGCCACCGACTACCACGGCGTCTCTCATCCGAGCCTGCCCAACTACCTGGCCCTCACCTCGGGCACGACCTGGGGCATCGCCGATGACCTCTTTCACGCACTGCCCGCCGGCGGCCTCGGCGCGCAGCTGACCACCGCCGGAATCGATTGGCGCGCCTACATGGAGGGCATGACCAAGGGGTGCTTCAACAGCCCGTACCCCTACGCGTTGAAGCACAACCCGTTCGCGTACTACGGAAGCGCCTGCCCGTCGCAGATCGTCCCCTTCACGCGGTTCGCGACCGACATGGCAGGCACCGCGCCGCAGTTCGCGTGGATCACGCCGGACCTCTGTCATGACGGCCACGACTGCTCGAGCACCATCGCCGACGCGTGGCTTTCCCAGACTGTGCCGACCATCCTCAACTCCACCGCATGGCAGGACAACGGGATGCTGGTCATCACCTGGGACGAAGGCGAGGACAGCGCCAATTCCGTCCTCACCCTGATCATCCGTCCCAACCCCATCGTGCACCGCAGCTCCAAGCCCTACGACCACTACTCGCTGCTCGCGACGATCGAGGACCAGCTGGGGGTCGCGAGGCTCGGCCAGGCGGCGCAAGCCACCCCGATGACCGACCTGATGGCAACCCAGGCGCCGGCGCCCCTCCGAAGCAAGAGTTCCTAAGCGGTGACCGTCTGCTTCCAGTGCGTGATCGAGTCGAGGAACTCGAGGTCGACCTCGACGCCAAGCCCTGGTCCGGCCGGCACGTCCAACCGGCCCTCGCGAAGGACAAAAGCCGCGGTGATGTCGCGGTGGTAGTAGCGGTCAGACGCCGAGGTGTCGCCGGGTAGGGTGAAGTTCGGCATCGCGGCCATCGCCACGTTGCCGGCGCGGCCGATCCCCGTCTCCAGCATCCCGCCCATCCACACGGGCAACCCGTACTCGGCGCAGAGATCGTGGATCCGGCGAGCCTCCAGGTAGCCCCCGACGCGGCCCGGTTTGATGTTGATGATCCGGCACGCCCCGAGCTGGATCGCGTCCGCCGCCGCCTGCGCCGAGGTGATCGACTCGTCGAGGCAGATCGGCGTCCGCACCAGGGTCGCCAGCTCAGCATGAGCGAGCACTTGCTCCTCGGGGAGCGGCTGTTCGATCAGCAGCAGGTCGAACGGGTCCAGCTCCGCGAGATGGGCGGCGTCCGACAGCGAGTAAGCCGTGTTGGCGTCCACCTGCAGGGGCACGCTGCCGAACCGCTCGCGCACCGCCCGCACCGGCTCCACGTCCCAGCCCGGCTTGATCTTCAGCTTGATCCGCCGGTAGCCCTGTTCGACGTAGTCGCCCACCGTCTCCAGCAGCTCCGGGATCGACTTGTGGATGCCGACCGAGACGCCAGAGTCGACGGCGGGGCGCACCGCGCCGAAGTACGCGGCGAACGATTCGCCTCGGGCGCGCAGCTGCGCGTCGAGGATCGCCATCTCGATCGCGGACTTCGCCATCTGGTGCCCGTGCACCGGCCGCAGCAGCCGCCCCACGTCCTCGGCCTCGATGCGCGCTTGGTCCATCAGCCGCGGGAGCAGGTGATGGACCAGGACGTGCTGGCAGCCGTCCACGTACTCCGACGAGTAGGTCGGTTCTTCGCCCGCCACGCACTCACCCCAACCCTCGCCGCCAGTGGTGATCGCCTTCAACAACAGGATGTCGCGCTCGGTCTGCACGCCGAACGAGGTCTCGAAAGGCGCGACCAGCGACAGGTGGATGCGGCGCATCTCGACCGCGCGAAGCTTCATGCGCTGAGGCTGTCCAGCCGCGCTGACTCTTCTTCCGACAGCGCGATATCAGCCGCTGCGGCGTTCTCCTCCAGCTGTCGCACGCTCGACGCGCCCGGGATAGCCACTACGTTCGGCTTGCGGATCAGCCACGCCAGGGACACTTGCGCCGGCGTCGCACCATGCCGCGCGCCGATCTCCCGAAGGGCGGCGATCAGCGGCGCAAGACGAGCTCGGTTTGCGGCGCTGAAGCTGCCGCGCCTGCGCCTCACCAGGTTGCTCGGCGCCGAATCCTGATACTTGCCCGAAAGCAATCCCTGCCCAAGCGGGCTGTACGCGATGATCACCCTTCCGTTCTGCTGCGCCCACGGCAGCAGCTCACGCTCCGGCCCGCGATGGACCAGGTTAAAGAGAACCTGGTTGGAGAGGACCGGACGCCCCAACGCCTCCTCCGCCTTCTTCCACGCGCCCAGGTCGTGATTGCTGACGCCCACGTGCGCGACCATCCCCCGTTCGATGAGACGTCTCATGCGGGGCATGGTGGCGCGCGGCGGGAACAGCGGACTCGGCCAGTGAAGCTGGTAGAGGTCGATGAGCTCGACGCCGAGCCGCCGCGCACTCCGGCGTGCGCGCCACTCCGTCATGAACGGAAGGCCGACCGGAAAGATCTTGGTGGCGATGAACACCTCCGACCGGTGGCCTAGGATCGCTTCGCCGACGATGCGCTCCGAGCGTCCGAACCCGTAGAACTCGGCGGTATCGACCAGGTTTATGCCCAGCTCGAGGGCGCGCCGCACGATATTGCCGGCCTCGGTGCGGTTGTACTCGGCCCCGTAACCCCATTCGGTCGAACCGAACTGCCAGGTGCCAACCCCGATCGCGGAGAGCCTGACACCACCGACCTCAACGTACTTCATGAGGTGAGCCGGTCGAACACCATTTGCGACCACGACTCCATCTCGAGGTAATGGATCCGCATCTCATCCAGGGTCATGAGCTCGCCGGCCAGCTTCGTGGTCTCGCGAATGGCGATGTTGGGCGAGTCCCCGTCGACGAGAAAAACCACGCCGAGGTGCACCTTCGACACGGGCGCCGACTCGTCGTTCAAGAGCCCGATCAGCTCGGCCTCGAACCGGCCGTCATAGACCACCTCCTCCGCCCATTCACGCTTGAGGCCGTCGAGGATGGGGTCGCCGGCGTCGAGGTCACCCGGGTTGATGTGGCCGCCGATGCCAAGCGAGTACTGCTTGCGCAGCCGCTTCTCAGACGAGGCGCGGAGGCGATGCGTGAGGAAGTAGCGGTCAGCGTGCCGGAACACGACATACGGGATTATCTGCTGGAAGTTGGGGTCGTCTTCGACCTCCGAGCGCGGCTTGAAGAAGTGGCGCTCGCGGATCACCGCCTGGTGGCGCTCGAGGTCCTGGCTCACGAAGCCGTGCCACGCGCCATCAGGAAATATGTCCTCACGCTTCACGCAGAGCACCTGCTCGGAGGCGTTGCTCAAACGGTCGCCACCTTCCGGATCAGGCCGCGCCCGAACACCGCGATCAGCTCCGCCGTGCGGTCGATGTCGTCGTCCTGGATCGGCAGGAAGTAGATCCAGGCAGCGCGCTCGGTCTCGGTCGTGATCATGGTGCGCGCCGAGTCCGCGCTCGGGTTGCCGCACGGTCCCTCCGCGTCGGCGACGCAGATGCGTCCCGCCACGTTGACATGCTCCTTCCCGATCCCTGTGTAACCCTCACCTGCGGCGCCGAGGCGGATCACGAGCTCATCTCCCTTCACCTTGTCGAGGTCATACAGGCCGACCGGCACCTGCAGCTGCACCGACAGCGCGTTGGCGACGTCCACCAGCGAGTTTATGCGCGGCAGCGGCTCGCCTTTCTTGAGGCGCCGGAGGAGGGCTTCGGACGATGGGCGGACACGTGTCGGATCCAGGCCGAAACGCCGGTAGAGCTCGCGGGCTCGATCCACAGCGCCAACCTCGCCGGATTTCGCGACCTGCATAGTCCGTGCCACCTCGAGCTCGAAGTCATCGCGCGGGGCTGTGACCTCGAGCTCGTACAGCTCGAGCACGTCCGGCTCGATGTTGATCTCGCAACGGACCTTCAACACAGGTATTCGAGGTGGTCGAAGAAATCCGGGTAGGAGATCTCCACGCATTCCGCGCCGTCGATCTCGGTCCTTCCGTCCGCGATGAGACCCGCGACCGCGAGCGCCATCGCCACACGGTGATCGCCATGCGCGCTGACCTTTGCGCCTTCCAGGTATCGGGGCCCGTTGATGACCCAACCGTCTTCGACCGCGGTGATGTCCGCGCCCATCGCGGTAAGGCCCTCTTCCATCGCCTCGATGCGGTTCGACTCCTTGACACGCAGCTCGGCAGCGCCCGAAATCACGGTTCGCCCTGCAATCTGCGTCGCCACGACCGCCAGCACAGGGAGCTCGTCGATCATCTCGGCCGCCTGGTCCCCGCTGACTTGAAGTGCGCGCAAGGCGACAGCCGATGTCACGTCGAGGTCTGCGACCGGCTCGCCACCCGCGAAGCGCGAGTTGGAGAACTTGATCTGGAAACCACAGCCCAGCAGCAGGTCGATGAATGCGGTCCTGGTCGGATTCACGCCCACGCCCTCCAGCCGCACGCGCGAACCCGGCATCAGCCCGGCCGCCACCAGCCAGAAAGCCGCGGCGCTCAGGTCGCCAGGGATGTCCAGGTCAAGTGGCTCGAGCCGGCTAGCGGGTGTGAGCTGGACTCGCACTCCTTCGACCTCGACAGCCGCGCCCATCGCTCGCAGCATCAGCTCCGTGTGATCCCTCGTCCTCACGGGTTCGACCACCGATGTCGCGCCGTCGGCGAACAGGGCGGCGATGAGGATCGCGGACTTCACCTGCGCGCTCGGCTTTGCCATCGTGTGGCTGAAACCATGCAGCGGAGTCTGGCCTCCGACTCGAAGGGGCGGCCAGCTCGCGCGCGCGCCCATCTCGGAAAGAGGCGACACCACCCGGTCCATCGGGCGGCGCGACAGCGACTCGTCGCCGACGAGCTCGCTCTCGAAGTCCTGCGCCGCGAGCAGGCCGGCGAGCAGGCGCATCGTCGTCCCGGAGTTCCCGCAGTCGAGCGGACCTCCGGCACGACGAAGGCCGTTCATTCCGCACCCGTCGAGCACGGAGCCGTTGAACTGCGCGCCGAGCTCCTCCACACAGCGCGACGTCGACTGCACGTCCGCGCCGGGCGACAGGCCCCGCAGGTGGCTCCGGCCCGAGGCGATGGATCCGAGGATCAGCGCCCGGTGCGAGATCGACTTGTCGCCCGGCACGCGAATCGCACCATCAAGCCGGCGCGCTGGTCGAACCGTCGCGATCATCGCTTGGTCCACCGCTCGCGCACGGCATGCGCCTCCTCGAACAGCTCCACGAGGCGCGCGTCGTCCGCCTCAAGGTGCCGGCGCAGCCGTGCCAGCTCGGCCGTGATGGCGTCGAGCTGCTCCACGAGGTTCACCCGGTTCGTACGCGCGACACTCGCATAGAGCTCAGGGTCGCCCGATGCAAGGCGGCTCATGTCGCGGAACCCGCCCGCCGCCAGCCGCGACGCCTCGGGCCAGTCGGAGCGCCGAGAGAGGGCGAGCACGTACCCGACCGAGAGGAGGAACGCGGCGTGGCTCACCCCGGCGACCAGCCGGTCATGCGTTTCAGCATCCATCACGAGCGGGTGCGCGCCCACCGCCTCGATCAGGTCGATCAGCACCGGCTCGCTGCGGGTCAGCACCCACGGCGCGTCCTTGAACACCGACGCGTCCGCGGCGTCGATGCCGGAGGTCTCTTTGCCGCACATCGGGTGACCGCCGACCAGGTCGATGCCCGCCGCCGCCGCCCACTCCATCACGCCGGCCTTGGTGCTGGCCATGTCGGTCACCACCTTTCCATGCGTCCTGCCGGACAGCTGGGCGAAAACGTCGCGCATGGCCCGGATCGGCGCACCGATGACGATGACCTCGGCCATTTCGACGACGCTCGCGTCGGCGCTCGCGCTGGCGACGATGCCGCGATCCAGCGCCTTGCGCAGCGTCATGGAATCCGTGTCGCTCCCGACGATCACGGTCTCGGGCCGCGCCTCCTTGAGCGCGAGAGCGAATGACGCGCCCATCAGGCCGAGCCCCACGACGGCGACCGTCGACACTCTAGGCGAGCTGCTTGGCCATCGCAACCAACATGCGCCGCAGGTCCGACATCAGCAGGTCGAAGGCCGCGAAGTCGAGCGACTGGGCGCCGTCCGACAGCGCCTGGTTGGGCGTCGGGTGCACCTCCACGATCAGGCCGTGAGCGCCCGCCGCCACCGCCGCCAGCGACATCGGCCGCACCAGCGACCAGCGCCCGGTCGCCTGCGACGGATCTACGACGATCGGTAGGTGCGACAGCTCGCGGGCGAGCGGAATCGCGTTGAGGTCCAGCGTGAAGCGCGTCGCCGTCTCGAACGTGCGGATGCCCCGCTCGCAGAGGATCACGTCCCGGTTGCCCTGGGACAGGATGTACTCCGCGGCCAGGAGCCATTCCTCGATCGTCGAGGACATGCCCCGCTTGAGGAGCACCGGCTTGCCAGACCGTCCAGCCTCCTGCAGCAGGGCGTAGTTCTGCATGTTGCGCGTGCCGAGTTGAAGGATGTCCGCGTACCGAGCCACGAGCTCGACGTCGCCCGGCGCCACGACCTCGGTCACGACCTTCAACCCCGTCTCGTCGCGCGCGGTCGCCATCATCTTCAGAGCCGCCTCGCCAAGGCCCTGGAACGAGTACGGCGATGTCCGCGGCTTGAACGCGCCTCCGCGCAGGATGCGCGCGCCTTGTTTCGCAACGTGGCGTGCCGTTTCGAGGAGCATCTCCTCACCTTCGACCGAGCATGGGCCGGCCATCATCACAACCTCGTCGCCTCCGATCTTGACCCCTCCCACGTCGACCACCGTGTTGACCGGGCGGAACTCGCGACTCGCGAGCTTGAAGGGCTTGGTGATCGGGATGATTTCGTGGATGCCTCCGAGGTGCGAGAACGCCTCCTTGTAGGCGTAGGCGTTCCCGCCGATCACCCCGACCAGCGTCCGCTCCTCGCCCTTCGACAGCTCGGTCTTGAGACCGATCTCGTGGACGCGGTCGACCACGGCATCTACCTCTCCCTTGGTCGCTCCGTGCGACATGACGATGATCACTGGATGAGCGTCCCCCGCAGATGCTCGAGGTCGGCCTTGATCGCCTGCGCACCGCGCAGATAGGCGAAGCGCATCGCCGATTGGGGCAGGGGCGTGTTGTACAGGAGCAGGGCCCGCACGCACATCTGCACCCCGCGCGGATTTGGCAGCTGAACGTCCATGTCATGACCGCACAGAAGTGGCACGTCGGTCCAGCCAATCCGGCGCGCGGCGAACGCCGGGAACTCGGCCGTCAGGTCGTGCGTGGTCGTCAAGTACGCGAAGCAGATCTCGGCGGTGTCGAGGTCGTTGAGGCGCACCAGCTCGCGCAGCAGCTCCTCCGTGGCCTCCGTGATCGACTCCGCCGTGTTCGCCGTGGCGGTCGTCGCCCCCCTGATTCCTCTTACCGGCAACCCTTCAGCAACTCCTTGATCAGTGCGACCGGGTCGCCGCCACGGTCGATCTCGTCGACGACCGCGCTGCCCACCACCGCCGCATCCGCGACCCCGCGCAGGGCCTTCATGTGCTCGGGCCGGGAGATGCCGAAGCCCGCTGCGATCGGCAGCTGCGTATGCCGTCGAACCTGTCCGAAGAGCTCTTTCATTCCAGGCGGCAGGTCTTTTCGCACCCCGGTGATTCCGGTCACGGTGACGCAGTAGACAAAACCGCTCGAGTGCTCGCAGATCGACGCGAGCCTGTCCTCGGTGGTGGTCGGCGCCACCATGAACACCGTGTCGAGCGACGCGGCTCGCAGCCAGCCGGCCACCGGCTCGGACTCCTCGACCGGGAGGTCCGGGACGATCACGCCCGCGACGCCGGCCTGCGCCGCCTCGGCGGCGAACCGCCTGGGGTCGTGCGCCAGCACCGGGTTGATGTAGGTCATGAGGACGACCGGGACGCCCTCGGTCGCGATCGCGGCAGCCACCTCGAGCGCGCCCGCCACGTTCATGCCGTGTTCGAGCGCGATCTGTCCGGCGCGCTGGATCACGGGACCGTCGGCGAGCGGGTCGGAGAACGGGATCCCGATCTCGAGCGCGGCAATGCCCGAGCCGGCGAGCCTCTTCCCCGCCTCGATCGATCGCTTCTTGTCGGGATGCCCGGCCATCATGTAGGCGACGAGCTTCAGGTCGCCGGTGGCGCGCAGCGCCTGCTCCAACGACTTGGTATCCGTCTTCATTGATCGCCCTGCTCTTCGACCGAGTCCATGTCCTTGTCGCCACGCCCCGACAGGCACACGAGGATCCGGCCGCCCGGCCCCATCTCGCGCGCCATCACGCCCGCGTGGTGCAGCGCGTGAGCCGGCTCGAGCGCCGGCATGATGCCCTCCAGCCGCGTGCACAGCTTGAATGCGGCGAGAGCGTCCTTGTCCGTAACGGCGACGTACTCGACCCGCTCGATGTCCCGCAGGAAGGAGTGTTCCGGACCCACGCCGGGATAGTCGAGCCCGGCGGAGATGGAGTGAGTGGGCAGCACCTGCCCATCGCCGTCCTGCAGTAGGTAGGAGTAGCTGCCATGCAGGACGCCTGGGCGCCCGCCGACGAGTGAGGCCGCGTGCTGTCCTGTCTTGACGCCTTTTCCGGCGGCCTCGACTCCAACCAGCATCACGTCCTTGTCATCGAGGAAGGCGGTGAAGATTCCGATCGCGTTGGACCCGCCTCCGACGCACGCGACCACCACGTCGGGCAGCTTGCCGTCGACCGAAAGGTACTGGTCTCGGGCCTCGTCGCCGATCACGCGCTGCAGGTCGCGCACCATCTCCGGGTAGGGGTGCGGCCCGACCACCGAACCGATGATGTAGTGAGTCGTGCGCACGTTGGTGACCCAGTCGCGGATCGCCTCGGACGTCGCGTCCTTCAATGTCTTGGTGCCGCTCGTCACCTCGACGACCTCGGCTCCCAGGAGCTTCATGCGCCGCACGTTCATCGACTGCCTGCGCATGTCCTCGGTGCCCATGTAGACGGTGCACTCGAGCCCGAACCTCGCGCTGACTGTCGCGGCGGCCACCCCGTGCTGGCCGGCTCCCGTCTCGGCGATGACCCGCTTCTTGCCCATCCGCAGCGCCAGCAGCGCCTGGCCGACGGCGTTGTTGAGCTTGTGCGCGCCCGTGTGGCACAGGTCCTCTCGCTTCAGGTGGATGTGGGCGCCGCCGAAGTGCTCGCCCAGCCGGGTCGCGGCGTAGAGCGGAGTCGGCCGCCCGACAAAGGCGTGGCGGTGGCCGGCCAGCTCGAGCTGGAACTGAGGGTCGGCCTTGGCCTCGTGCCAGATGTCCTCGAGCTCTTGCAGCGCGCTCATCAGCGTCTCCGGCACGTAGCGGCCGCCGTAGGCGCCGTAGCGTCCGTCGACCGGGTGGGTCGGAGCGTTGCGCGCCATCACATCAAGGCCTCGGCCAGGCGGACGGCGTGCACGAAAGCGCGCACCTTGTCCGGGTCCTTGACCCGTACCGATGACTCGACACCGCTTGAAACGTCGACCCCATAGGGCCTGAATCCGCTCACGACCTTGCCCACGTTACCCGGTTCAAGACCACCGGCGATGAACACCTTGCGCGTGGCCAGCAGCGGGCGGGCGAGCTCCCAGTCCCAGGCCAGCCCCGTACCGCCCCGCTGGTCGGCCGACCACGAGTCGAGCATCACGGGGTCGGGCCAGGCGTCGGCGTCGGGTATCTCGCCGTCCTTCACTTTCAATACTTTCATCACCGGCCGGCCCGCTTCGAAGCCCGGCGGCTCAGAGCCGTGAAGCTGCAGCAGGTCCAGGCCCGCGAACTCGGCAATCTGCCGGACCTCTTCCTGCTCCTGGTCGATGAACACGCCGACGATCTGCGGCCGCAGCGCCAGGGCGTCGATGATCGCCTTCGCCTCCTCGGGCGTGATGCGGCGCTGCGACGAGCAGAAATGGAACCCGATGAGGTCGGCGCCCGCCTCGACGGCCGCCGCCGCACCCGCGGCGTCGCAGATGCCGCAGATCTTCACCTGGACCACGCGGTCAGCTCCCTGATCCGCAGCTCGGGCTTCTCGGCGCGCATGAGCGCCTCCCCGACCAGGATCGCATTTGCACCGCCCTCGTACACCCGACGCGCGTCCTCCGCGTCGTGTATGCCGCTCTCGGCCACGACCAGCACGCTGGACGGGATCAGCTTGCGCAGGCGTTCGGTCAGGCCGAGGTCGACCTCAAATGTGCGCAGGTCGCGATGGTTCACGCCGATCAGCACGGCGCCCGCCTCGAGGGCGATCGCGGTCTCCGCCTCGTCATGCACCTCCACCAGGGCACCCATCCCACGGCTCTTGACCACGGCGAGCATCTCGACCAGATGAGGCCTGTCCAGGGCCGCCACGATGAGCAACACTGCGTCGGCCCCCGCGGCCCTCGCCTCGGCGATCTCCCATGGGTCGGTCACGAAGTCCTTACGCAGGATTGGCAGGCTGGTGGCCGCGCGCGCCGCCATGACGTGCTCGGGCCGCCCGCCGAATCCGGCCATGTGCGTCAGCACCGAGATCGCCGCGGCTCCGCCATCCGTGTAGGCATGTGCGAGGTCGGCGGGCCGGTAGTCCTCGACCAGCACGCCCATGCTCGGCGTTCGCTGCTTCATTTCGGCGATCACTGACAGGCCGGGTCCGCGCAGCGCGCCGGCGAAGTCCTTTGGGGTGTAGGCGGCCACTGCGCGCTCGAACTGGTCCTGCGCGATCAACGCCCGGCGCCGCTGAAGATCCTGCCTCGCCTCCACGACCAGGCGCGACAGGAGGTCCTTTTGCTCCTGGCTCACTCCTGGGAGATTTTCGCCCACCGCGATAGGACATCGCCCGCGCGGCCGGAGTCGATCGCCTGCGCGGCGAGGCCAAGTCCGTCTTTCCAGCTGTCCGCCAAACCCGCCGCCCGAAGGGCCGCGGCAGAGTTCAGCAGCACCACGTCCCGCCGCGGCCCTTTAGCTCCCTGAAGCACCTCGCGAGCGATGCGGGCGTTCTCTTCCGGCCCGCCGCCGCGCATCGACTCGACCGGCGCCTTGGCCAGGCCGAGCTCGGCCGGGTCCAGTTCGTATTCCTTGCGATCGCCGTCGATCTCGATCACGAAGGACGGTGAGCTCACCGACAGCTCGTCCATGCCGTCGCCCGCATGGAACACGATCGCGCGCTCGACGCCCAGGCGCACCAGCACGTCGGCCATCTTGCCCGCCATCGCTCCATCGGCCACGCCCAGCGCCTGGTACTTCGCGCCCGCCGGGTTGCACAAGGGCCCGAGCACGTTGAAAACGGTGCGCAGGCCGAGCTCGCGTCGGGGCACTCCGGCGAAGCGAAATGACGGATGGAAGACGGGCGCGAAGAGAAAGCCGATGCCGCCCTCGTCGATGCAGCGCGCCACGCCTTCCGGGCCAAGGTCGATCTTCACTCCCAGCTGCTCCAGCACGTCGGCCGACCCGCACATCGAAGACGCCGCGCGGTTGCCATGCTTGGCGACCTTTGCCCCGGATGCCGCGGCGACGATGGCCGAAAGGGTCGAGATGTTGAAGGTCGCGAGGCCGTCCCCGCCGGTCCCACACGTGTCGAGCAGCGCGCCCTCCACCTCGATCGGCGTCGCCATCGCACGAGCGGTGCGCGCGAAACCAGCGATCTCTTCCGGGCTCTCGCCCTTCATGCGCAGCGCGACGAGAAAGCCGGCGATCTGGATGGGCGTGGCGTCCCCTCGCATGATCTCCTCGAAGGTGGACGCCGCCTCGTCCTCCGTCAGAGACTCACATCGAACCAACTTTGCGATGGCTTCGATCAAGACCGCTTCTCCGAACGCCGCACGAAGTTGGCCAGGATCTTCTTGCCTTCCTTGGTCAGCACCGACTCCGGGTGAAACTGCACTCCGTAGGTCGGATGCTTGACGTGGCGCAGGCCCATCACCGTCCCGTCCGCCGTCCACGCGGTGACGACGAGCTCGGCCGGAACAGAGTCGCGCTCGACGATCAGCGAGTGGTAGCGCGTCGCCTCGAAAGGATCGGTCACGCCCGCCATGACCCCGGAGTTGTCGTGCCTGATCCACGAGGTCTTGCCGTGGGCCGGCTCGTTGCGCACCACCCGGCCACCAAACGCCTGCCCCAGGCACTGGTGGCCGAGGCACACGCCGAGTATGGGCACGCTTCCGGACAGCTGGCGGATGGCCGCTGTCGAGACACCCGCGTCATCGGGCGTTCCAGGACCCGGCGAGATGACGATGCCGTCGAACCCGGCGAGCTCCTCGACGGTCACCTCATCGTTGCGAAACACGCGCGGCTCGGCGCCGAGCTCGCCCAGGTACTGCACCAGGTTGTAGGTGAACGAGTCGTAGTTGTCGACCATGGCGAGCACCTACATTTCCTCGGCCATCTCGATGGCCTTGAACATCGGGGCCGCCTTCTCCTGCGTCTCCTCGAACTCGCGCTCGGGCCGCGAGTCGGCAACGATGCCCGCGCCCACCTGCACGTAAGCAATTCCCTCCGCGACCACAACGGTGCGGAGCGTGATCGCCATGTCGAGGTTGCCACCGAACCCGACGTAGCCCAGCGAGCCCGCGTACACGCCGCGCTGGTCCGGTTCCAGCTCCGCGATCACCTCCATGGCCCGAATCTTCGGCGCGCCGGAGACGGTGCCTGCCGGGAACGCCGCGCGCAGCGCATCGATCGAGGTGCATCCATCACGCAGCTGGCCGCTGACGGTCGATGAGATGTGCATCACGTGCGAGTAGCGCTCGACCTCCATCAGCCGATCCACGCTCACCGTGCCCGGCCGCGCGACCCGGCCCACGTCGTTGCGGCCGAGGTCGACCAGCATCACGTGCTCGGCCCGCTCCTTCAGGTCGCTGAGCAGCTCCCGCTCGAGGCTTGCGTCTTCGATGGGATCGGCGCCCCTCCGGCGCGTGCCCGCGAGAGGCCGCGTCTCGACGCGCTTGCCTTCGACCTGGATGAGCTTCTCGGGGGAGGTGCCGACGACGTGGCGATCGCCCCCCAACGACAGGTAGAACATGTAAGGCGAGGGGTTGATCGCGCGCAGGCAGCGATAGACGTCGAACGGGCTGGCCTCGAGCGGCTTGCGGTAGCGGTGCGACACGACGATCTGGAAAGCGTCGCCGGCGAGGATGTGCTCCCGCGCCGCGTCGACCATCGCCTCGTACTGACCCCTGGTGACGTTGGACTCCCAGCGCGTCCCGTCCGCGCCGCGGGGATAAGGCGCCGGCTGGTCCGACGAGAGGCGCCGCTCCATCTCGTCGATGCGGCCCACCGCGGCCTCATAGTCCTCACGGTCGGGCCGGAGGATGGTGAGCAGCTTCAGCCGACGCGTCACGTGGTCGAAGACGGCCAGGTCGTCCGCACGCAGGAAAGCGCTCTCGGGCATGGGCGGCGACGCGCCTTGGGCGACGGGCAAGCGTTCGAAGTGTCGGGCGGTCTCGTAACCGAGATAACCCACCGCCCCACCATGGAATCGCGGAACGCCTTTGACCGGTGCGGTGACCTCGGCCGCCACAGCGCGCAGCGCGGCCAGCGGATCGTCGCTGGACAGTTCGAGCTCCTTGGGTTCGAAACCGATGAAGGAGTACCGGGCCAGCCGCTCGCCTCCCTCGACGCTCTCGAGCAGGAAACCTGGAGTTCCCGGCGGGCACAGCAGCGTGTAAGCGCGAACCGGGGTCAGCATGTCGGCCAGCACCTCCCGGTACACCGGGATCAGCGCATGGTCTTTGGCGAGCGCCCGGGCTTCCTCCGGGCCAGGTATGCAGTCTCTCAATCTCGTCTCCTCTAGTGCGCCCGGCGCCTTGTTCTGTGCTGTCCGCGCGACTCACTACGGCCGCGCCGGATGCCAAACAGTATCAGATAACTATTTCGTGTTTGCCTTTGCTTTTGCTTTCATATCGCGCTTGATCTCCCGCGCGTGCGCCATCGATTCGACCGAGTCCACGTCGGCGACCGTGTGCCACGTCGCCGCGTGCTTCTCCCAGCCGCGCGGCTTGACCCCGAACTTCTTGGCCAGCACGGCGACCAGGATCTTGACCTTCATGTCCCCAAAGCCCGGCAGCTTCTTGATCCGCGCCGCGAGGTCATCGCCGTCGCGGGCTTCCGTCCATACCGACCCCGCATCGCCGGCATAGTCGGCCTCGATCACCTGGCACAACGCCTGCGTGCGCTTGGCCATGCTGCCGGGGAATCGGTGAAGGGCGGGGCGCTCGCGAAAAACCGCCACGAGCTTGTCAGGATCCATCGCCGCGATCTTGCGCACTTCGAGGTGGCCGAGCCGATGCTTCAGCTCGAGGGGGCCGCCAAACGCCTTCTCCATCTTGACCTGCTGGTCGAGCACGAGCCCTATGAGCAGCGCTAGAGGGTCGGTCTCGAGGAGACGGTTGGCCTCCGGGTCGCCGGTCCATACGATTGGCACCCCAGAACTCTATAGCTCTGGGGCACAAACGGCGGCCCGCCGGGCTTAGTACCCTTCGCCGTTATAGCCAGTGTGCAAGCGTCGCCTGACCGGGGGCAGGAGACCTACCAGCCGGGCTCGCGAGAGGACTTCGATCGCCTCTACCGGAGCGCGTATCCGCGCGTCTACCGGACCCTGATCGTCATCCTGGGCGACCCGGCGGAAGCCGAGGACTGCGCCCAGGACTCGTTCGTCAAGGCCTTCCACGCGTGGAAGCGCTGGCGGCCGGATGCGCCGGCGGAGGCCTGGGTCCACAGGATCGCCGTCAACCGGGCGATCTCCTACCGGCGCAGCGCCCGCCTGCGGTCGGCCGGCGAGCTCCTGCGCCGGCTCGGGCGGCCGGGCGGATCAGCCGATCCCGCCCATGTCGCGACCAGGCCCGACCTGCTGACCGCGCTTCGGTCGATTCCGCCGAAGCTCGCGGCGGCCATCGTCCTCCGCCACTACCACGGCTACAACAACCGCGAGATCGCGGCTGCGCTGGGGGTCTCGGAGCGCACGATCGGCACTCGCTTGAACCAGGCGGCCGCGCGGTTGCGTCCACTGCTTGAAGAATCTCGAAGTTCTGCCTTCTCACTTGATGCTGCGGCAGCGTTGTCTTCAGAACAGGAAGTGAGTCCGCATGCCGAGCACTGAGCACAATCGATTGGACCCGGGTTTCGAATGGCGGCTGAAATCCGCCCTGGACCGGATCACTCCACCGGCGTCCTTTCCGCGCTACGCCTCGATGCCGGCAGGCGGCTTCACACCGTGGCGTATCGCACCCGTCATGCTCGCCGCCGCGACTGCCGTCCTCCTTGCGCTGGCGGCCACGGCCACCACCGGCAGCCCCAACCCGGCCGTCTGGACCCGCCAGGCCGGCTCGACCATCAGCTCGGTCGAGCATGCAGCCGAAGCGAGCCCCAGCCCGCAGCCCAGCCCGGCGCCACCGCCGTCGGCTTCACGGAAGGTCGTGGCCCCCGCCGCTCCGCACCAGCCCGAGCACAGCGCCGCGCCGAGGCCTCAACCTTCGGAACACCCCGAGGAGTCGCCGCGACCTCAGCCGAGCACCTCTCCGAGCCCATCCGAAGATCATTCAGGCTCGAAATCGGCCAACCCCAGCCCCTCGCCAAGTCCATCTCCGGAGTCTGGCGACCACTAGCTCGAACCTTCCGACTTTCCGGATGCCGGGCGTTACTAGGCATTCACATAGGTCAACAAGGAGGACAAACGTGCCCAGAAAGACGATGTTCAAGATCGGAGTTGCCACGGCCGCGGCCGCGGTAGCCGCGATCCTGGCGATCACCTCGGCATTCGCTCACGGGACCCCGACGACAACCGGACGCTCGATTGTCGCCACCATCGTGAACACGGCCGCCGGGGCGGGCCTGACATCCAACGACTCGACCGCGTCGACGACGCTCACCGACGAGCAGACCGCGGACGCGGAGGAGGCTGCCGAGCTCGCGGCCAAGATCGCAGCCGAGCAGCAGCAGGAAGCGGCCGCGCTGGCTGCAAAGCAAGCCGCGCTGGCGGCGGAGCAGGCCGCGGAAGCCGCCAAGGCAACGGATACCGATAAGGACGCCTCGGAGGTCGAGCAAGCAGACACCGACCAGGAGTCGGCTCAGAAGACCGAGACCGACAGCTCAGGCGGCGACCACCAGGGCGACTGACCCAAACCGATCGCTTTCCCTCCCCCGCCAGGGGGAGGGAAGGGGTGGGGGGCGACCTGAGCCCGCTACCCCCTCCGCCTTTGCACGAACTCGAACCCGAATCGTCCTTTCACGCACAGGTGTCCCTCGGTGACGCTGTGGTCGAGCGGCGAGGTCACTTTCACGATCGAGTTGTCCTGCACGTGAAGCTCGAGCATGCAGCCGACCCCGCAGTAAGGGCACACCGTCTCGGTCACCGTCTGCTGTGACTCGTCCCAGGTGCCGGCCTGGCGCATGTCGTACTCGCTCTTGAACATCAGCGCGCCGGTCGGACACACGCCGATGCAGTTTCCGCAGTAGACGCAGGCGGATTCGGGCAGCGGCGCGGTGAACTCCGTCGCGATGTGAGCGTCGAAGCCGCGGCCCGCCACACCGATCGCGAAAGTGTTCTGAGCATCTGCGCCACACGCCTCGACGCACTTGTAGCAGAGGATGCAGCGCGAGTAGTCGCGGACATAGAGGTCGTTGTCAATCTTCACCGGCTGCGCAACCGTCGCGACGTTTTCGCCAAAGCGCTCCGGGGTAGCTCCGTACCGCCGCATCCATCCATGGACCTGCGGCGAGCACAGCGACATGTCAACCGATGACGCGAGGAGCTCGAGCACGAGGCGCCGGCTGTGACGCACCCGCTCCGAGTCGGTCTGGATCTTCATGCCCGCCTCGACCGTGCGCGAGCAGGCCGGGACCAGCACGCGCGACCCCTCCACCTCGACCACGCAAACACGGCAGACGTTGACCGGCGTCAGCGTCTCGAGCTGGCACAGAGTCGGCGTGTCGATGCGAAGCTGCCGGCACGCGTCGAGGATGGTCGCGCCCTCGAGCACGTCCATCTCCTGGCCGTCGATGCTCACCTTGACCAACCGCTTCGGCAGACCGACGAATACTCGCTCAGCCATTGATCACCTTGAGCTGTGTGAGTCCCGACGCGATCGCGTTCGCCGCCGTCTGGCCCAGCCCACAGATCGACGCATCGCGCATCGCCTGCGCGATGTCGCTCAGAAGGCTCATGTCGGAGTCGCGTGCCTCTCCGTTGCGATCGCTGAGCAGCCGGTGCAGGACCTCTTCCTGCCGCACCGTGCCGACGCGACAGGGCACGCACTGCCCGCACGACTCATCGCGGAAAAACCGCGCGATGCGAAGCAGGATCTGCTTCACGTCGGCGGAGTCGTCGAGAACGATCACGGCGCCGGATCCAAGGGTCGCCCCGATCGCGCGCGTCCCCTCGAAGCTGAGCGGGACGTCGAGCTGCCGCTCGGTGACGAACGAACCGGCCGCTCCGCCGAGCAGCACCGCTTGCAGGCTGTGGCCGTCGCGCAGGCCGCCGGCGAGGTCGATCAGCGCCCGCAGCGTCGTGCCCATGGGGACCTCGTAGAGGCCAGGTTCGCGTACGTGGCCCGAGAGGCAGAAAAGCCGCGTCCCGGTGGAGTCGGGAGTGCCGGTCGCCGCAAAAGCGGCTCCTCCCTCGACGACGATGTCCAGCACGTTGACCAGCGTCTCCACGTTGTTGACGAGCGTCGGCTTGCCAAAGAGACCCGCCTGCACCGGGAACGGCGGCTTGTTGCGCGGCTCGCCGCGCTTTCCCTCGATCGAGTTGAAAAGCGCAGTCTCCTCGCCGCATATGTAGGCTCCCGCGCCCCGGCGGACCTCGATGTCGCAATCTAGAAATCCACGCGCGCGAGCCTGGTCGATAGCGTTTTCGATCCGACGCCTCGCCAGCGGATACTCACCTCGGACGTACAGGTAGCCCTTCTCACACCCGGTGGCAAACGCGGCGATAGTCATCCCCTCGATCACAGCGAATGGATCACGCTCCATCAGCTCGCGGTCCTTGAAGGTTCCGGGTTCGGACTCGTCCGCGTTGCACACGATGTAGTGAGGGCGGACCGGGGCTTTCGACACGGAATCCCACTTGCGCCCGGTTGGGAACGCCGCACCTCCTCGGCCGAGCAGCTTCGCTTCCGTCACCTGGCGGATGACGCCTTCAGGACCGAGCTCGATCGCCCGCCGCAGCGCGGCGTAGCCGCCATGCTCGCGGTAGCTGTCGATGCTCTCGGGATCGACGACACCAATCCGCCGCAAGAGCTTGCGTGGACGGTCAGGCAGCGCGGGGACTTCTGCTTGAGGCCAATCGCTTCCACGCAGGATGTCCTGCGCCACGTCGATGGTGAGGGGCGCCACCTGGCGCTCGTCGTGAGCTGCTCCCGCACGCTCCACCAGAGCCGCCGGTGCTCGGTCGCACAGGCCGAGACAGGGGCTGCGATGCCACGTCTTGCCCGCCGGACCGGCGGTCTTTTCGAGCGCCTCGCACAGGGCGTCGGCGCCCGCGCACTTGCAGGCGATGTCATCGCAGACGTGAAGCACGAGGGGCGGCCTTTCGTCGAGCGCAAAGCGTCCGTAGAAGCTCACGACTCCGTAGGCCTCTGCCGGGGGGATCGACAACCTGCGGCATGCGTACTCCAGTCCGCCACGGCTGACCCAGCCGACTCTGTCCTGGATCGCGTGAAGCACCGGGAGCAGCAGCGGGCGCCGAGACCGCGCGGCGGCGCCGCCGAAGCCGACGTGGTCGTCCTCCGGCCGGCGCGTCCCACCCTCCCAGAGCGAAGCGGGGTCGCCGAGCAAGCCGTCGACCGCCGCGATCTCCTCGGCCGTCGGTGGCCCCCCGGTGGTCCGGATGTCCACTAGGTTCTGATGCCTGCGGGCAGCTTCTCGATCCTGATCGCGCTGGCTTTGAACTCGGCCGTGCCTGACTTGGGATCGGTCGCGTCGATGGTGAGGACGTTGGTGGCCACCTGGTCGGGAAAGTGAAGCGTGAGGAACGCCAGGCCCGGCCGCAGCGATTCGTCAAACCGGATCGGCACCTCGACCGACCCTCGGCGCGAGCTGGCAAGGACCCGCTCGCCGTCATGGATGCCGAGCCGCTCGCCGTCCGCCGGCGAGATCAGGAGCGCCTCCCTCTTGCGCAGCGGCGAGCTGTATTGGTTGCTCTGCACGCCGGTGTTGAACGAGTCGAGCCGCCGGCCGGTGGTGAGCCGGATTGGAAAGTCCTTCGTCAGGCGGTCGACTGGCGGGTCGTGCTCCACGGCGTGAAACGGTGCCGGCATCCCTTCGACAGGGTCCTTCCACAATCGCGCGTGCAGGAACTGAGTGCCTGGGTGCGACTCGTCTGGGCAGGGCCACTGGATTCCGCCAAGCTCGTCGAGCCGCGCGTACGACATCCCGGCGTGCATCGGCGAAAGCTCGCGGCACTCATCCCACACCTGCTCGGCGGTCGGGCGACCCCAGTCGCACCCGAGCCGGCGAGCGAGCTCGCCGATGATCTCGAGATCGTCACGGGCCCCGACCGGCGGCTCCAGCGCACGGCGAACGCGCTGCACGCGCCGCTCGCTGTTGGTGACCGTGCCGTCGGACTCCGCCCAGCCGGCCGTCGCGGGCAGCACGACGTGAGCCAGCTCCGCCGTTTGGGTCAGGAAGATGTCCTGCACGACCAGGTGCTCGAGGCCGCCGAGCAGTCGAACCGCGCGAGTTTGGTCCGCCTCGCTGCGCGCCGGGTTCTCGCCCACGATGTAGGCCGCTGTCAGCTCGCCATGCTCCATAGCGTCGAACATCTCGCTGAGGTGGTAGCCCTTCTTGTCGGGAAACTGAGCGCCGCCCCACGCGCGTGAGAACTTGGCGTGGATGTCAGGTTCCTGGAGGTCCTGGAACCCGGGCAGCCGGGCGGGGATGGCGCCCATGTCACCGCCTCCCTGGACGTTGTTCTGGCCGCGCAGCGGATTCAGGCCGCAGCCGTAGCGGCCGACCTTGCCGGTGAGCAGCGCGAGGTTGATCAGCGCCAGCACGTTGTCGGTGGCGTTGTGATGCTCGGTGATGCCAAGCGTCCAGCAGATCATCGCCCGTTCGGCGCGCGCGTATTCGAGCGCGACGTCCCTGATCGCGTCTGCAGGCACCCCGGTTTCTTTCTCAGCAACCTCGAGCGTGTAAGCCTCGACGCAGCGGGCGAACTCCTCATAGCCCGTCGTGGCCCGCTCGATAAACTCCTTGTTCGCCAGGCCCGCGTGGATGATCACGCGCGCCATTGCGTTGGCCAGCGCGATGTCGCTGCCAACATCGATGCCCAGCCACACGTCGGCCCACTGCGCGGAGCTGGTGCGCCGCGGATCCACCGCCACCAGGCGTGCTCCGTTACGGACGCCGCGGAGCAGGTGATGGAAGAAGATCGGGTGCGTCTCGCGCGCGTTGGAGCCCCACAGGATCACGAGGTTCGTTTCCTCAGCCTCGCGATACGAGCTGGTTCCTCCTCCGGCTCCGAACACTGTCGCCAGACCGGCGACGCTTGGAGCGTGTCAAGTCCGGTTGCAGCTGTCGATGTTGTTGCTGTGCATCACGGCGCGAGTGAACTTCTGCGCGATGTAGTTCATCTCGTTGCTCTGCTTGGAGCAGCTGAACATCCCGAAAGCGTTCGGCCCTCGGGTCCTGGCCGTCGCGAAGCCGGCCGCGGCCAGCTCGAGCGCCTCCTCCCAGGAAGCGGGGCGCAGCCGCCCACCTTCTCTGACGAGAGGCTCGGCCAGACGGACGAGCCCGTCATCCATGAGAAGGACAATATAGGAGCGTGCCACGCTGTGAGCTATGAGCGACGAACATAATCGGCCGCTAGCCGAAACTGTCGTTCTGGTTCCAGCGCTCGACGTAGGTCAGTTGGTGCACGAGCTTCGGATGCAGCACGACCCAAGTGCTGCCGCTGGAATACCTCCCCACGTCACCCTGATGTTTCCATTCATGCCTCCATCAGATCTAAATGCACCTGCAATTGACACGCTTGACAGAGTTATCAGCAGCGCGGGAGCTTTCCAGTTTTCTCTAACGGGGGTGAACCAATTCGAACAGGGTGTCGTCTACCTAGAGCCAGAACCTGTCGAGCCCTTTGCCCGCCTGACGAGAGAGATCAGTCGGCAGTTCGGCATTCTGCCTTTCGACGGTGATTTCGGGGACGAGCCAGTGGTTCATCTAACCGTCGCAGTAGTTGAGTCAGCCTCAATACGTCAGCAGCTAGCAACCCAGCTAGGCGGCGTAGTCCCGATTGTCATCAAAGCTGAAGAAGCGTGGCTCATGGTTGGCACCAATGCCAGCACATGGAACATCGTTCGAAAGATGCGGTTTCGCAGCTGAATCCCGCGCGACGCTAGCTGTTGGGTGCGGCCCGCGCCTCAGCAAAAGCGCACGCATCCGCGATCAGGCTAACCGCGTAGCTGAACTGCATCGCCTCGCCGCCCCACAGCGACAAAGGCGTGCTCGGACCGATGTCCGGATGCCTGTGCGCGCTCACCGGATCTCGAGCCGGTGGCTGGATCACATGTCCGTCGTCTGTCTCGAATGAAAATCCGCCCACTATTTTGCGGATGCGATACGCACCCGAGTGGTGACGCCGGTGATGAAACCCGCACAAAAGCAGGAGGTTGTCCAGGTTGGTTTCGCCACCGAGCGCCCAATGCTCATGGTGATGAGCTTCTGTACGGTACGCCGGCACGCCACAACCAGGAAACCGGCAGAAGCGATCTCTCACGTGGACCGCCAGGCGCAGCCGGTCCGGCACCATGCGCTGCTTGCGGCCGACATCGATCGGCAATCCATCCCTTTCGGTCACACCGATCACCTCGGCCTCGCAGCCGATTCGCCGCGCCGCGCCGGCCGACAGCGCTGAACCGCCTTCGACAAAACACCGTCCTGCGCTCTCCCCGGTGAGCACCCCAACGTCGACATGCACCACGACCTGGCGTGCTGCAGTCGACGTGACCAGGTTCTCCGCCCCACCCGCGACCACGTGCTCGCACATCGCCACCAAGGCATCAACTTTGCGCGCCGCCCAGCGGTCGTCGGCCGGCTCCGGCACCGGCCGCGATCCGGTGATCGACTCCAGCGCAGCCTGCACCACGGCGGCATCTTCGGGCGTGAGCCTGGCCACGAGCTCGAGCATGCCGTGCTCGTCCCAGTGCATCCAGATCCCTCGCCGCGAGAGATGGTCTTCGGCTTGCTCGGGAGCATCGGCCTCGGCGATCCGTCGCAGCGAACGGCAGATCCTCGCCAGCTGGGCGCCAGATGCGCCTTGCGCAATCTCGAGCAGAAACTCATCCGTCGCGGGAGTCGCCACCGTCGTGATCTGCCGGACCTTGTCGAACGACAGCTGCCCGGCCTCGAACGCCGCGGCTATCTTTGGTAGCAACCTCATCGCCTGACCAACTCGCAGCAACTCGGCGCCGGTGTGCATATCGAACCCGGTCTTGATCGTCAGCCAGTGTGGGAAGGACCGGATTCCACCACCGCTCCAGCCACCGATCGCATCGAACTCGACGCTCGCTTTGGCGACCTGTGCCAGCGCCACGTGGGCGTAGGCCGAGACCTCGCCGATCCGGTCGTCAAGAGCCTTTGCGAGGTCCTGATTCTCTGGGCTGGTCGACGCGTACTCCACACATCAAACTATACCAAACAGACGTTCGTGCGCGACCCCGTTGGCCGGTAAATTGATCGGAGAATCCCCGACCAATCAGTGCTTGGGGTTGTCCCGGATGAACTCCCCGATCCGGTCCAGGCCCAGCTTCAGCTCGTCCTCCGACTGCGTGTAAGCGAGCCGGATGAAGCCCTTCCCCGCATGCCCGAACGCCGTTCCCGGCAGCACCGCCACTCCAGCCTCAGCCAGCAGCCGGTCGGACAGCTCGTGCTCGTCGAAGCCGGTCCCCTCGATATTCGGGAACACGTAGAAAGAGCCCTGCGGGCGGGCGCACCTCATGCCCGGGATATCGTTGAGGCCGTCGACGACCAGGTTCCGCCGATGCTCGAACACCTTCACCATCCTGGCCACGGCGTGCTCCGACTCGGGCGCGCTGAGCGCCTCGATCGCGGCCATCTGCGTGAAGCCGGCTGCGCATGACGACGAGTTGATCATCAGTTGGTCGAGCTTGGCCGCCAGCGCCTTCGGTGCCACCGCGTAGCCGAGCCGCCAGCCGGTCATCGCGTACGACTTCGACAGGCCGTCCATCAGCACTGTGCGCTCGCGCATGCCGGGTTGTGATAGCGGCGAGACGTGATGGAAGCCGTAGACGAGCTGGCTGTAAATCTCGTCCGAAACCACCAGAAGGTCGTGCTTGTGCGCGAGGTCGCACACGAACTTCACGTCCTCCTCGGTCAACACGCCACCGGTCGGGTTCTGGGGGGTGTTGACGATCAGCATGCGGGTCTTCGGCGTGACGAGCGAGGCGAGCTCGTCGAGATCCATGCGAAAGCCGGTCTCTTCGCGCAGTGTCACCGTCTTCGCCACGGCGCCGATGAAGTTGACCTGCGACGCGTAAGCCGGGTAGCCCGGGTCGGGGAGGATGACTTCGTCGCCCGGCTCGATGCATGCCAGCAGCGTGAAGAGCAGCACGTTCTTGGAACCAGGAACGAGAACGACCTCGGTCGGATCGACCTCCGTCTTGAGCGTTCGAGACACGAATCCGGCGACAGCCTCGCGGGCCTCGAAGATCCCGCTCGCCGGCGTGTAGTGCGTGTAGCCGTGTTGCATGGCCGAGATGCCGGCCTCGACGATGTTGTCGGGAGTCGCAAAGTCGGGCTCGCCGATCTCCAGGTGCACGATCTTCTTGCCCTGGGCCTCGAGGCGTCTCGCCCTGGCGAGCACCTCGAACGCGCCCTCGGTGCCAAGGCGCGACATGCGTTCAGCAAAACGGATTGCGCTCACTCCTGAATCCTACCCGGCCGCTCAATAGACGCCGAGGAGCGCGCCGCCGTCGATGCCGAGGGTCTGGCCTGTGATATAGCCCGCCTGCTTCGAGCACAGGAACGCGCAAGCAGCGCCGAGCTCCTCGGGCTCGCCGAACCGTCCCATCGGCGCCGCCGCCGCCCGTCGCTTCAACTCCTCCTCCGTATCGCCGCCAGCCCCCGCGGCGAGGTGGCGGATCCGGTCCGTCAGGATCGCGTCCGGGGCGAGGCAGTTGACCGTGATCCGATCCCGCGCCAGCTCTCGAGCAAGCGTCTTGGCAAGACCGGTCACAGCCGCGCGAAGCGAGTTCGAAAGGACCAGCTGCGGTATGGGCTGGCGTACCGAGATCGAGGTGATGAAGACGATCCGGCCTTGATCAGACTTTTTGAGATCGGGAAGCGCCGCCTTCACGAGGCGCACGGCGCTCAGCAAGGTCAGCTGAAACGCCGCCTCCCAGCTCTCGATGGGCGTGCTCTCGAAGGTTCCGGGTGGCGGGCCGCCGGCGTTGACGACCAGGATGTCGAGGCCGCCGAGCCTGGCTCGCGCCTGGTCGACCACAGCTTCGGGTGTTTTGGACACGTCCGCGGCCGCCCAGCCCGCTGCCTTGATGGACTTACCGGCAGCCTCGATCGAAGCAGGATCGCGGGACGAGATGAAGACGCCGCAACCCTCCGCGATCAGCGCCTCGGCACACGCACGCCCGAGGCCTTTGCTCGCGGCAGTGACGAGCGCGCGGCGGTCAGTCAGCCGGAGGTCCATGCCTCAATTGTCGCGGCAATCAGCGAGCCGGATCCTCATCCCGGCTCGGTCGGCGGCGGCGCGACGTCGTTAAGTTCCGCTAGGCGCTCGCTAAACACCCCGATGGTCCTATGCTCCCGACCGGGGATTGCGGAATGGGCCAAGAAGGAGGGTCCTGGCCCGCCACTCTGCGATCCCCAAACCTCTCTCAGCCGCCCGTGTTGACGTACCACTCCGTCACGTACTGGAAGCGGTCGGCGGGCTCGATCACCTTGTTCATCCGCACGCCATGGACACGCTGTGAAACCGCGTACTGGTAGTGCGCGGAATAAAGGAAGATCGCCGGCGCGGCGTCGGCCATCAGCATCTGGAAATCGATGTACGCGGCGAGGCGCGCCGGCGGGTCGATCGCGCCGCGCCCGTTCTCGAGGTCGCTGTCGATCAACCCCCAGCCGCGCGCGTACGCGAAGTTGAGGGTGCCCGGGTCGGCGCCAGAGTGCCACAACGAGTACTGGTCTGGATCCGACCCGACGTCAAACGAGACGAGCGCCATCTCGTAGTTGCGGCCGATGAGGTAGTTCTGGACCAGCTGCGATGGCGCGACGGCCTTGACGTCGACCTCGACCCCGATCTGAAGGAGCTGCTGCGAGACTGCATCCGCCACCTGCTGGCTGGGGTAGGAGTTCGGTGCGACGAGCTGGACTTTGAACTGAACTCCATTCTTGGTCCGCAGCTTCGAGCCAGGCAGCGATACCCATCCGGCCTTGTCCAGCGCCTGGGCCGCGCCGAGCTGGTCGTACGGATGCAGCGCCGCCGCCGCGGCCGAGTAGGCCCAGTCTCCGACCGGGATCGGGCCCGGATCGGGATCGGCCTTCCCTGACAGCACCTCGGTCACGATTCGCTGGCGGTCGATCGCCTGTCCGAGCGCGAGTCGCACCGTGGCGTCGGCGAAGAACTGCTTACCGTCGCCCAGCGGGTTGAAGCTCACGAAGGAATTGGTGAACATCCGCGAGTCGACCACCGAAACGTTGCTGGCGATCGCCTGCAGCGCATCGACCTCCTGCGGCTCCAGCCCGCCGACCAGGTCCGCGACGCCCTGGCCCACCGCGCGGATCGCTGACTGCGGATCGCCGGCGGGGTACGTACGAAACTCCAGGTGGTCCAGGTAGGGCTGCGGATCGGCGTACGGATTGCGGTCGAGTGTGATCGCAAGCTGGCTGAGAGAGCCAACCTTGAAGGGACCCGTCCCGATCGCTCGAACACCGCTGAACGGGCTTGCGGCGATCTGCGACGGTGCCATGCCGCCGAAGAGGTGCTTGGCGATGATGCCCACCCGAAGCGCCAGCGGAAACGACGCGCTCGGCGCGCGCAGGGTGAACACCACCTGGCCTGGACCGCCTGCGCCGACTCCCACCTGGCGCCAGAACTCGGCGCCTGGCTGCGTGTACTCGATGTCCTGCAGCACGTGGTACGTGAACAGCACGTCGTCGACGCCGAACGGCTGGCCGTCGGCCCACTTGATCCCGGGGCGGATATTGAACGTGTACGCCAGATGGTCCTCCGACACCGTCCAGTCGCTGGCCAGCAATCCAACGACGTTTTGCTGCGCATCTACGGTGGTCAGGCCCTGGTAGATGACGCTGTCGACGTCCCGGGTGCTGTCGACCGACTCGAACAGCGGGTTGAGGACCCCGGCCGTCCCTACGAGAGCCTCGATGGCCGTGCCGCCGTGTGCGGGCTTCGGCACAGTCGCGACCGGCTGGCACCCGACGAGCGCGAGGGTGACCACCACCGCCGCGGCGGCGGCGGTGAGCAGACGGCTATCCGAGATTACGGGCTCGCAACGCGGTGAGCACGATCGAGCAGACGAGAAAGGCTACGACCAGCACCCAGGTGGTCCAGTAGATCTGGCGCTCCAGGCCGCGACGCGTGCGATAACCGCCGCCGGTCCCGTCGCCGCCGCCGCCGATCGTTCCACCGAGGCCCGACGACTTCGGGGTCTGGATGAGCACGCTCGCCATCAGGAGGACCGCGAGCACGGCCTCCGTGATGACGAGGGTCTGGACGATCTTAGCCATGGGACCTCGCGATTTTACCGAGTGGGGCTAGCTCCACACCGAAGAGAAACGGGCCTCGATCGCTGTCCAGTTCAGGGTGTTGAACCAGGCCGCGATGTAGTCGGCCCTCTTGTTCTGGTACTTGAGGTAGTAGGCGTGCTCCCACACATCGACTCCGAGGATGGGAGTCAGGCCTTCCATGTATGGGCTGTCCTGGTTGGGATACCCCTTGATGGACAGCTTGCCGTTCTTGTCGACGACGAGCCACGCCCAACCGCTCCCGAACTGGCCGAGCCCCGTCTTCTGTAGCTGCTCCTTGAAAGCGTCGTAGCTGCCGAACGCGTTCTTGATCGCGTCGCCGATCCGGCCTTGCGGGTTGCCGCCGCCGCCTGGACCCATGATCGTCCAGAAGATCGAGTGGTTGGAGTGGCCGCCGGCGTTGTTGCGAATGACCGTGCGGATGTCCTCGGGCACTTCGTTGATGCCCCAGAGCAGGTCTTCGACCGACTTGGCGCCCAGCCCCGGATGCTTATCGAGCGCGGCGTTGGCGTTGGTCACATAGGTCGCGTGGTGCTTGTCGTGATGGATCTCCATCGTCTTGGCGTCGATGTGCGGCTCGAGCGCATCGAACCCGTAGGGAAGCGGCGGAAGTACAAATGCCATGGCGGAACCCTCCCGTGGTCTGAATATGTCTTTTAACCGGGAACCAGTCTAAGAGGAGCCCCGGCCTCCGCGTTCCGACCGAGAGCCCTGTGCCCGGACGGCGGCGGCACGCCGTTCGATTTCTTCCGGGTCACCGAGATAGCGCCAGGACGCCGGAGTGAAGTCCGCGCTGAGCTCGTACACGCGCGGCACGCCGGTGGGTATGTCCAGGTCGACCACCTGCTGCTCGGTGAGGCCGTCGAGGTGCTTGACCAGCGCTCGCAGGCTGTTTCCGTGCGCGGACACGAGCACGCACGGATACCGAAGCAGGTCGGCGACGATGGCGTCGTACCAGTAAGGAAGCATGCGGTCGACCACGTCCTTCAAGCACTCGGCGCTGGGCAGGACCTCGGGCGGCAGGTCCGCATACCGCCGGTCGTGTGAGGGGTGACGCTCGTCTGACGGCTCGAGGTCCGGCGGCCTGACGTCGTAGCTCCTTCGCCAGACCTTGACCTTGTCTTCTCCATACTTCGCCGCCGTCTCCGACTTGTTCAACCCCTGCAGCGCGCCGTAATGGCGTTCGTTCAGGCGCCAGCTGCGATGCACGGGGATCCAGGTGAGGCCCATCTCAGCGAGCGCGAGGTCAGCGGTCTGGATCGCGCGCACCAGCACGGACGTGTGCAGCACGCCCGGTGAGAGGCCCGCCTCTTTCATGAGGCGCCCGGCCTCGGTCGCCTCTTCGACTCCATGGGGACTGAGCGAGACGTCGTGCCACCCGGTGAAAAGGTTTTCGAGATTCCAGGTGCTCTGCCCATGCCGAAGCAGTACGAGCTTCACCCCTTGATTCTCTCCCTCCCCCGCAGCGGGGCAATCAGTAAGTCCCATTCCTCATCGCCGCTCTGCGCGCAGGGCTGGGGTGGGGGGAGACCCGAGCTTGAACTATCTATGCCCGTAGACCTCTGCGGTGACCTTGACGATGTGCGCGAACTCCCCGGCGTCCAGGCTCGCGCCGCCCACAAGGACCCCATCGCACAACGGCAGCTCGACGTACGACTCGACGTTGCCCGAGTTGACGCTGCCTCCGTAAAGGATGCGAACCTTGCGGGCGGCGCCGGCCCCGATCAGCTCCCCCACCACGCGGCGGATCAATCGCATCGTCTTGTACGCGTGCTCCGGGTCGGCGCTCTTGCCCGAGCCGATCGCCCATACCGGCTCGTACGCGATCACCAGGCGGGCCGAATCGTCGGCGGAGCAGTTCGCCAGGCCCGCTTTGACCTGGGCACTGACGACCTCGTCCGAGGTGCCCGCGTCGTAATGATCGGCCAGCTCCCCGACGCACATGATCACGCTGAGCCCGCAGCCGAGCGCGGCGGCCGCCTTCTTGGACACCATCTCATCCGTCTCGCCAAGGTAGATGCGGCGTTCCGAGTGGCCGATGATGACCCACTCGCACCAGCCTTTCAGCATTGCGGGCGAAACCTCGCCCGTGTATGCGCCCGAAAGCTCCCAGAAGCAGTCCTGCGCGCCCAGCTTCACGCCTGACTCGGCGACGACCTCGGACACCCCCAACAACCAGGGAAACGGCGGAAAGATCGCGACCTCGACCCGGTCGGCGTGTCCTCGCGCCACCGAAAGCACCCCGCGCACCAGGTCCAGCGCATCGCCGGCGTCGTTGGGGTTCATCTTCCAGTTGGCGGCGACCAGCGGCATCGGCGAGACTCGCGTGGCCATCACGCCTCCTTGAGGATCGCGATGCCGGGCAGCTCCCTGCCCTCGAGGTACTCGAGCGTCGCGCCGCCGCCGGTCGAGACGTGGGAGAAGCGGCCGGTCAGGCCTAGCGCGTCGACCGCCGCCACCGTGTCTCCGCCGCCGACCAGCGTATAGCCTCCCGAGCTCGCGATCGCCTCACCGATGGCCTTCGTCCCGTCGCTGAAGGCGCGGATCTCGGAGACCCCCATCGGCCCGTTCCACACGACGGCGCCTGCGCCACGCAACCTCTGCGTGAAAAGCGCCACCGATTTGGGTCCGATGTCGAGTGCCATCCAGCCTGCTTCCACTGCGTCTGCGTCCATGATGCGCAACGGCTGGCCAGCCTCCATCCGGCGCGCGCAGACGAGATCGACCGGAAGCAGCAGCTTTCGCCCTGCCTTCTCGGCGACCTCTTTGGCCTCGCCCAGGGCCGAATCCTCGACGAGCCCGGTGCCGGTCGGATAGCCCCGCGCCTTGAAGAACGTGTTGGCCATGGCGCCGCCGACGAGCAGCGCGTCGACCTTGTTGAGCAGGTTGCGCAGGACACCGACCTTGGTCGACACCTTGGCGCCGCCGACCACGGCGAACATCGGCCGCCGCGGATTGTCCAGAGCCAGGTGCAGCGCCGTGAGCTCGGCCTCCATCAGCTCGCCGGCGAAGGCAGGGAGGAAGGCGGCGACCCCGACCACCGACGCGTGCGCCCGGTGCGACACGGCGAAAGCATCGTTGACGTACAGCTCGGCAAGCGACGCTAGCCGGTGGGCGAAATCGGGGTCGTTGGCCTCGTCCTCGGGGTGAAAGCGCACGTTCTCGAGCAGCAGCACCTGGCCGTTCTGCAGCTTGCCGACCGCAACCCGAGCCGGCTCGCCGACGCAGTCCTCGGCGAAATGGACCTCGCGGTCGAGGGCGCGCGCCAGGTGCAACGCGATCGGCCGGAGCGAGAGATCGGTCTCCGCGCCTTTGGGCCGGCCGAGGTGCGACATGACTATGACCATCGCACCGCGCTGGGCCAGGTGGAGGAGGGTCGGAACGGCGGCCCGGATCCGGGTGTCGTCGCTGATGGCACCTTTCGACATCGGTACGTTGAGGTCCTCGCGCACGAGTACGCGCTTGCCCGCGACGTCCACCGACGTGATCGATGCTTTCAGAGTTGCTCCGCCATATAAGCGGTGAGGTCGACCATGCGGCAGCTGAAGCCCCACTCGTTGTCGTACCAGCTGACCACCTTGGCCCACTCTCCGCCGAGCATCAGCGTGAGCGGCGCGTCGACGATCGCCGAATGCGGATTGCCCAGCATGTCGGAAGAGACGAGCTCCTCGTGGCTCACCGCGAGGATGCCTCGCAGCTCGCCCCCGGCGGCCTCATCGAACGCAGCATTGATGTCCTCGGCCGTCGTCGTCTTGCTGAGCTGCACAGTGAGGTCGACGACCGATCCGTCGAGGATCGGCACGCGGAATGCCATGCCGGCAAACTTGCCGGCCAGCTCGGGAAGCACCTCGGCCACAGCGCGGTTGGCGCCGGTGGTGGTCGGGATGATGTTGTCGGCCGCCGCCCGCGCCCGGCGCAGGTCCTTGTGCGGGAGGTCTTGCAGCTTCTGATCGGCCGTGTAGGCATGAATCGTGGTCATCATCCCGCGCTCGATGCCGAAGGCGTCGTGCAGGACCTTCGCGACGGGCACGAAGCAGTTGGTGGTGCAGCTTGCGTTGGAGATGACATTGTGCTTCTTCGAGTCGTAGCCCTTGTGGTTGACGCCCATCACGACCGTGTAGTCCTGATTGGTCGCAGGCGCCGAGATGATGACCTTCATGGCGCCGCCCTTGTCGATGTGAACCCTCGCCTTGTTGGCGTCGGTGAACAGGCCTGTCGACTCGATCACCAGCTCCACGCCGAGATCCTTCCAGGGAAGCTCCGCGGGGTCCTTGTGGCTTAGAAACCTGACCGTGCGGCCGTCCACCTTGATGGCGTCGGCGGTGGCGGAGACTGCCGGACCAAAGGTGCCGAGCGCCGTGTCGTGCTTCAAGAGATGCGCGAACGTATGCGCGTCGCCGATGTCGTTGACGGCGACGATCTCGAAGTCCGGCTTCAGCTCGTGGGCAGCACGGTAGATGTTGCGGCCGATCCGTCCAAAGCCGTTGATACCGACCTTCAAGGTCATGTGGGCAAGCTCCTATTCATGGCGGGCAAGAATCCAGGGATGAAGCCGACGTCGAACCCCGATCAAATCCGACGACCGACCGACCTAATGTTAGGCGGAGCGGCGCGCTCGTTTGGGCGGAGTGGTGGGCGCGCGCGAGTCGGCCAGCTCCTGCAGCCGTCGCAGGCGGTGGTTCACCGCTGATTTGGACAGCTTCATGCGCCCCGCCAGCTCACCCAGGTTGAGCTCGGGATGCTCGGTGCGCCAGCGAGCCATCTCGCGAAGCGCCGGCGAGAGGCGCTCCATCCTCCCGTTCGCTTCCAGCCGCCCGATCGCAGCCGCCTGACGAAGGCCGGACCCGATAGTCTTGCCGATGTTGGCCGTCTCGAAGTTGAGGCGCCGGTTCACCTCGCCGCTGACCTCGCGCATGACCCGCACGTTCTCGAACTCCATGACCGCGCGGCTGGCGCCCATCAGTGATAGCAGGCGCACGATCGCATCACCCTCCTTGAGGTACACGACGTGCTGCCCGCCGCGCTCCATGATCCCGACCTTCGCGTCGGCCGAACCGGCCAGGTCGGCGACGGCGGTCGCCCACGTGCTGGTCGGGACCACGAACTCGAGGTGGTAGCGCGAGCTCGGCACGTTGACCGAACCGCAGCCCAGGAAAAGGCCGCGCAGCATCGCCTTCCGGTCGCACGCGGCGTCGGGCACGGCGCTCTTCGCGGACTGGGTAAAGGCGCGTGCGAGGCCTGGCGGCAGCGCCAGCTCGATGAAGAACGACATGCGCTTGCGCGTCCTCACGGCCTGGTACTTGGCGTCCATGTGCCCAACGGCGCGCCCGAGCCGTACGACCTTTCGCGCTACCGCGTTTCGCAGCAGCGAAAAGTAAGCGGCCTGGCCGGGCTCACCCGGGCGCTTGATCAACCTCGCACGCGAGCCGAAATAGATCCCCAGCAGCTCGCTCAGCTGACAGCAGGGCCGCGCGGGCATAAGCCCGGCCATCTCGTTCTTGACATCAGCGGAGAACGAAATCAGGTGTACCTCCAGGACCGTACTGAAGCCCCGGCCCCAGATCGCAGTCTATGCCTCCCTCCCCCGCCAGGGGCGGGGTCGGGTAAGGGGCCGACGGCCCGCAGAACCTCTCCCTCCTCCGCCAGGGTGGGGGCCGGGGACCCCAGAATCAGCCCGGGGGCTGGACAATATGCTCCATGCCTGAGATGAGGATGATCGAGGCCGTGCGCGCCGCCATCGGCGAGGAGATGGAGCGCGACGAGCGGGTGTTGATAATGGGCGAGGACGTCGGCCGGAAGGGCGGCGTGTTCGGAGCGACCGATGGCCTGTATCAGCGCTTCGGCGAGGCTCGCGTGCTCGATACTCCCCTCGCGGAGTCGGCCATCGTGGGTGTCGCGATCGGCGCGGCTCTGAACGGCCTCATCCCGATCGCCGAGATCCAGTTCGCGGACTTCATCCATCCCGCGTTCGACCAGATCGTCAGCGAAGCTGCACGCACCCGATACCGGTCGAATGGAGACTGGTCCGTGCCGATCGTCATCCGCACGCCGTTTGGCGGCGGAGTGCACGGCGGGCTCTACCACTCGCAGTCGATCGAAGCCTTCTACGCCCACGTCCCCGGGCTCAAGGTCGTCGTGCCGAGCATGCCGGCTGACGCGCACGGCCTGCTCAAGTCGGCCATCCGCGACCCGGACCCTGTGCTCTTCCTGGAGCACAAGAGGGTCTACCGGCTGGTGGCCGAAGAGGTGCCGGGCGGCGACCACCTCGTTCCGATCGGTCCCGCCAGGGTGCGCCGCGAGGGCACGAACCTCAGCTGCTTTGCGTGGGGGCTGATGACTCATTACTGCCTCGAGGCGGCGGCCCAGCTGGCGACAGAGGGCATCAGTGTCGAGGTCGTCGACCTGCGGACACTGGCGCCGCTCGACAGGGACGCGATTCTCGAGTCGGTCCGCAAGACGGGCAAGGGCATGGTGGTGCACGAGGACAACCTGACCGGGGGATTCGGCGCCGAGGTCGCGGCGATCATCTCGGAGCATGCCTTCGGCGACCTTGACGGGCCGGTGGTCCGCGTCGCGGCCCCGGACATCCCTGCCATGCCTTTCAACACCCCGCAGGAGGAGTTCTTCATGCCGAACCCGCACAAGATTGCAGAGGCGATGAGAAAGCTTGCCGCGTACTGAGCGCTCTAGCAAGGGAAACCGCCCCCCAGCCCAGCCCTCCCCCTCGCGGGTGAGGGAGACATACCCAACTATCTCCCCAGCCGAATACGCGATCCGGCGCCAGGCCGTGGCCGCGGGGATGGAGGCGGCCGGGCTCGACGCGATCTGCGTCTTCTACCCGGCGCGGGTCGCCTACCTGACCGGCTTCCACCACATTCCCACGGAGCGCCCCATCGTGCTGGTGCTCGGTCCGAAGACATCCGCCATCCTGGTGGTGCCTGCGGTCGAAAAGGAGCACGCCGAGTCCTCCACGTCCCTGGACCGGGTCGACGTCTATTTCGAGTACCCGGGCGCCCAGCACCCGATGGAGCACGTGTCCGCGATCCTCGGCGAAATCGGCGCCAGGTCCGCCCGCACGGGTGCGGACCACGACGGCTACATCCCTTATTGGGGCTACCGGGGTCCGCCCCTCAGCGAACTGCTCGGTCAGCGACTCTTCGATGCCGAGCCGATCATCGAATCGCTGCGCCGCGTGAAGTCACCAACCGAGATCGCCTGCATACAGCTGAGCTGCGACTGGGCGGTGCGCGCCCACCGTCGCATGCAGGCCGCAATCGAGACCGGCAAGACGGAGATGGAGATCTATGCGCCGGTGGTCACCGCGACACTTGCGGAGATGCTGCACGAAATGCCGGGCTGGCGGCCGCGCTCATTCGCGGGCAATGGCCTGGAGGCGATGTTCGTGGGCGGCCGCTCTACGGCGATGCCGCACGGTTTCGTGCGCGGGCACGGCGTGCAGCAAGGCGACGTGCTGGTGAGCGGGGCGAGCGCGGACATCGACGGGTACCTGAGCGAGCTAGAGCGGACGATGATCGTGGGTGAACCCACACCAGACCAGGTGCGCGGTTTCGAAGCCATGCTCGCTCTGCAGACGCTGGCGATCGAGACTATGGCGCCAGGCGTGCCGGCGGGCGAGGTCGAGCTGGCCACCGTCCGCCTGGCCGAAGAGCTCGGCGTCGCGGACAAGCTGCGGCACCACGTCGGGCACTCGATCGGGCTCGAGGGCCACGAAGCCCCCTTTCTCGACCGAGGCGAGGAAACCGTGCTCGAAGCCGGGATGGTTTTCACTGTCGAACCCGGCGTCTACATGAAGGATGTCGGCGGCTTCCGGCACTCCGACACGGTCGTCATCACCGAAGACGGCTGCCGTGTCATGACCGACTACCCGCGGGCGCTGAAAGACCTCGTGATTTAAGCAGTTACTGCTTCCGGCACCCGCCCGAGCTTGCTCGTATACATGTGAAGCACCGTGGTGCCGTCGGTCGTGTGCCGGCGAACGCGGTCGACAGCCATCGGAGGCAGCATCCCCTGGTCCTCCGCGGTCACCACCGTCTCCTTGGGCGCCACCGTCCGCCATACCTGACCGACCATCTCCCGCGGCAGGTTGCCGGGCACGTAGACGTACCGGCGGTTCGGGACGTGCCCGCGTGCGAGCATCTCCGCCCTCGAGAACGCATCGTGAGCCGCGTAATCCTTGAGGTAAGGATCGCTCACCTCGAGCAGCTCGTGATGCTGGTGCGGGTACCGATTGCCCCGGTAAAGGAACACCACCCCACGACCTGCAGCGGCCCGCGACGCCTCAGCAATGACAGCTTCCGCCGCCATCTGCTCGTGTGGCAGGATGACGAGGACCTCGCCGGCAGATGGGCGTCTGCCGAGAGCGCTCACGATGGATTCTGCGGCGCGCTGCGGCCGGAACGGAACAGGGAACACAGCCGGACGGCGGCTGCGGTAAAAGCGGTAGGTCGCGAAGCCGGCGATCAACCCGATCAAGGTCAACCCACCTCCGAACCCGGTTGCGTACGGCTTGGCGAAGAGATTGACCAGCCAAGCCACCACGACGAGCATCGTGGTCAGAACGCCAACAGAAAAGAAGGCGATGAGACCGGGAGTCCAGCGCCTGTATTCACGCCAGCGCACAACGTCCAGGCTGACGCAGGTCAGCACGAACGTGCCGAGCAGCCCGAATGCGTAGAGATCGCCGAGCAACGAGACGCTGCCCCTCGACGCGATGATGATGACGACAGGCAGAGCAACGGCGGCAAGGACGGCCCAGTGCGGGGTCCGGCGAATGCGATTGCGATGCTCCAGGACGCGGGGCAAGAAACCCATTCGCGCCAGTGCGATGAAAACGTGGTAGGCCCCGATGATCGCCGTGTTGCTCGCGAAGACGAGCAGCATCGCACCGGAGACCGCGACGTAATCCCCGAGCACGCGGCCCGCGACATGGGCGCCGAGCAGCGAGATGAACTGGTTTGGATCCGAGTTCGCATTCAGAAGGGTGGTCGACCACAGCGTGAGCAGCGGGCTCGTGATCGCCATCGTCAGCACCACGGCTCCCATCGCGCGATAGGCGACCGAACGGCGGGGCTCACGCATCGCCGGCGCCAGCTGCGCGATGCTCTCGAGACCGGAGAAGGCGAGGAAGGCGGCGCCGTAGCCAGTGAGCAGGAGAATCGGCGTCAGTGGCCGCCCCAGGGTGATCGCGCTGAAGCTGTGAAGAACGCCGGCCGGGCCGAGATAAATCGCGGTCGCGACCACCACGGCGAGCTGGCCGGCCCCCGCGAGGCACACGAAGATCGCGGTCGTGCGCGCACTTTCCTTGATGCCTAGAAGGTTCAGCAACCCCAGGGCGATGAGGGCACCAACCGTGGCATGCACCGCCCACGGCGCCAGAGAGGGCATCACAACCGCGAGGTACAGGGCGCCCGACAACGCGCTGAGCGCCGCCGTCAGGTAGTAGTCGACCAGGATGAACAGCCCGCCGACCAGTCCGGCAAACGGGTGCAGCGCCTGCGACGACACGTTGACGACCCCGCCGCCCTCCGGATAGCGCCAGGTGACCTCGGCGTACTTGACACACAGAAGAATGAAGACGAACAGCGTCATCAGGACGAACAACGCCGAGCGTGAACGGAACGGGCCGTACAGGATTCCCGGCACGTAATAGATGGACGTACCGATGTCGGCGAAGACGACCGCCCAACACAGAAACGCCCCGAGACTCCCGCCGTGATACTTGATCCGGCGGCGGGCCCGGGTCAGGTCGCCGCTCACTCGATGACCTGGTTCCGCCGCTCGCCGATATGCCGCTTGAGGCTTTCGAGGTCCGTGCGCAGCTGATTGAGAGCCCTCTGGGCCTCTCTGTCTCCGAGCTCCATGTAAGCGACGGCGGCGAGATAGAGCTCGGCGCGCTCGAGCTGGCGGACCGCGGTGCGCAGCACCTGACGCCGCTCCCTGGCGGTCCTCGCTTCGGGGAGCTGAAGGATGGCGCTGCGCATGTCTCAAAGCTAGGACTGGAGGTGTGAGGGCTCCGTTTGGGCACGGCCTCCAACCGTATGGACCTTGTATGGATGCCGACGCGATCCTTTAACCTCGCGTGAGATGGGTCCCGACGCCGTCGCTCGCCGTGGCCGCCGCCCCGGCGACCTGCGTGTCGTGGTCCGCCGCGCCGCCAAGCTGCCCCGCACCCTGGGAGCTCCGTCCCTTTTCGCCGCCAGCTACGGGAACGTCGGGTCGAGCATCTACTACGCCCTGGGCGTCACGGCCGCCTTCGCCCTCGGGCTCACACCGCTGGCCCTGATCCTGGCGGGGCTCATCTTCGTGAGCACCGCCCTCAACTACGCCGAAGGCTCAGCGGCCTTACCACATGCCGGCGGAAGCTCCCAGTTCGCCCGTCGTGCCTTCAACGCGCCGATCGGATTCCTGGTCGGATGGGTCCAGCTGCTCAACTACACGGCGACCGTCTCGATCTCCGCCTATTTCGCGATCAGCTACCTGGGCGTGTTCGAAAAGTACTTCTGGCTTTTCAGCCTCGTCAGACACAACGAGCTCTGGCATGTGGGCGCCACCGTCGCGCTGATTACCATCCTGCTCGTCGTCAACGTCATTGGCATCCAGGAATCGAGCGCGATCAACCTGGTCCTGGCCATGACGGACCTCGTTACGCAATTTGCGCTGGTCATCCTCGGGCTGATCTTCCTGCTCAACATCCATAAGGTCATCAACAACGTCCACTTCGGCGTGGCGCCGACCTGGGGCAACTTCCTGGCCAGCATCTCGATCGCGATGGTCACCTATACAGGTATAGAGACGATCTCCAACATGTCCGAAGAGGTCAAGAACCCCGGTCGCAGCGTGCCTCGAGCCACGTTCGCGGTGATCGTCGCTGTGCTGTTCGTGTCGGCTTTCCTTCCAACGATCGGAATGAGCGTTTTTCCCGTCCACCTCGATCCCGCCGGGCACTACACGACCGCGCTCGCCACCGTCTACAAGAACGACCCGGTCGCCGGCATCGTCACGGGCTTCAACAGCGTCTCGACGACGCTTGGCTTCTGGGCGGGTATCTGGGTCGGCTTCCTCGCCTTCACGATCCTGGTGATCGCGACCAACGCGGGCTTGATCGGAATCTCGAGGCTGAGCTACTCGCTCGCCGGCGCGGACCTGCTTCCCCACAGGTTCGCCCGCTTGCACCCGAAATTCAAAACGCCGTATGTCTCGATCATCGTCTTCGGCATCGCCGCAGCCGTGCTCGTCTTACCTGGAATCTTCGTCCACGGCCAGGAAATCGACCTCTTGGGCGCGGTCTACGCCCTGGCGGCGACGTTCGCGTTCTGCTCCGCGCATCTCTCAGTCATGCGCCTCAGGTTCATCGAACCGAACCTCTACCGTCCGTATCGGATGCCCGGCAACATCAAGTTCGGCCGCGACAGCATCCCGGTGATATCACTCGTCGGTGCCCTCGCCATCGGCACGGTGTTCACGCAGTTGATGTCGCAGAACATCTCCAACTCCACTTATATCTATCTCGGCTGGCTCGTGCTCGGCGGGATCACATTTGTGATCTATCGCCGCTATCGCAAGCAGCCGCTCTGGGAGCCCCTCGAGGTGCCTCCTCCCCCGGACCGCGAGATCGATCGCCTGCCGGCGGCCCCGCTGCCAAGCTCAGCTCGCTACAAGCATGGGCGGCGCGTCGCCGCGCACGCCGCCGCCGTGCCGGAGCACCGGGCCCGCCACCGTCCCAGCTGGCGGTTGGAGCTGGACCTGTTTTTCGCCCGCCACGGCGCGGTGCGAGGCGTGTTGATCGTGCTCGTGTTCGCCGCCACGAGCGGGCTTGCAATCTTTGTTGACCTTTCGAGCTACGACCCGTTCGGTCCCGGACTCGGCTGGTCGCCAGGCATCGTGCTCGTGGCCCTGATCGCCGCGTACCTGCTCAACCGCAGCCACTCCGAGCAATGACTTCCTCCTCCGTCGGGGTGGGGGTGTTGGAACCCAACGGGTGGAGCCGGATCAGCCCTCCAGCCGGTATCCCACCCCTGGCTCGTTGACTATGTACCGCGGGTTCGCCGGGTCGTCACCCAGCTTCTTGCGGATCTGCGCGACGACGTAGCGAGTGTTGTACTTGTCGCCGATCGCGTAGTCACCCCAGACCTGGCGGAGCAGGGTCGTGTGCGTCACCGGCTTGCCGGCGTGGAGGGCGAGGTAGCGCAGCAGCTCGTACTCGGTGGGCGTCAGACGGACCACGCGGCCGCCGACCGTGACGGTTCGCCGGCCGATGTCGATCTCGAGGTCACCCGCCCGGATGACCGGCTCGCCCGCGGTCACGTCGGCCTGGCGGCGCAGCACCGCACGGATCCGCGCGACCAGCTCCTCCGTGCCAAACGGTTTCACCAGGTAGTCGTCGGCGCCCGCGTCAAGGGCGCGCACCTTGTCCTTCTCGTCAGGCATGACGCTGACGACGATCACAGCCGCGCGCTCCGCGGGCCTCAGCGCCTTCAGAGTCGCAAGTCCGTCCATGCCCGGCAGGCCGAGGTCGAGCAGGATGACGTCTGGGCGCCAGGCCGCCGCCTCGCGCACGGCCTCTTCCCCGCTCCCCACGGCGCGGACGTCGAAGTCGTAGTAGCTCAGGCCGGTGCGCAATGCCCTCTGCATCTCGACCTCGTCGTCGACTACCAATACGCGGCCGCTCACGTGGCGGCGCTCCGCGGTGCCGGGACCGCAGCGAGTGGCAGGGTGAACGTGAACCGCGGACCCCGGCGCCGGTTCTCGGCGCGAATGGTGCCGCCGTGCGCCTCCACGACACGCTTGCAGATGGCCAGGCCCAGGCCGCTCCCCCTGGCGCGGCGCGTCCATAACGTGTCGAAGACGCGATCCAGGTCGGCAGTCGCTATCGGTGGTCCCTCGTTCTCGATCCAGGCTTCGAGCATGCCCGATCGCTGCGCGGCACCGACCTCGATCACCCCGCCGGGAGGCGCCCACTCGTGTGCGTTCTCGAGCAGGTTGGCGAGCAGCCGCCCGGCCTGCACCTCGTCGACGTCCACCGGAGGCAGGTCGTCCGGCAGCTCGACCTCGAGCCTGTTGCTCGCGAGCTCGACGCGCAGCTGGCGGGTCGCGTTGCCGACTATGTCGGCAAAGCTGTGGGCCTCCCTTTCGAGCTGTAGACCCGCCTCGAGGCGTGACAGCGCGAGCAGGTCGCCGACCATCCGGTCGAGCCGGGTCGCCTGCCGGTCGAGGTCGACCAGCAGCTCTCGCTGTTCGGGCTGAAGCCCGGCACGGGGCGCGGCCAGCGCGGTGAGCCCAGTCCGCAGCGAAGCGATCGGGCTCTTCAGCTCGTGCGACAAGGACGACAGGATCGCTGTCTTGAGCCGGTCGGACGACTCGAGCCCGTGCGCTCTTTCCGACTCGAATGCGGCGCGCCGGCGGTCGAATAGCAGGTCGGCCAGCCCAATCAACGCCGCGAGCATACGGAGCTCATCCGGGTCAGCCTGCTCCCCATCGATGCCGATCACGGCGACACCGCTCGCCAGGGGCAGGTAGGCCGGCGCGGAATCCGCCGGATGTGTGTGCACCAGGACGACCGCGCCGTCGCGGATCGCGATGCCGATCGGCCGGCCGTTCTCATGAGACCACGCCGCCTGCTTGAGCTCTCCGGCGCTCAGCTCGTCGCCCGCCAGCAGGGTGGGCAGCCCAGAGTCCACGGCGACCAGCGCGAACCGGCTCACGGACGGCAGCTCATTCGCGCGGCGGCTGAGCATCGCGAGCGCGACCGTCACGTCTGGCGTACGAAGAGCGGCCGTCGCCAGCTCGTAGAGGGCACGCGAGTCCCGGGCCAGGGCTTCGGCGCTTGCTCGCGCGCGGCGTAGGGAAGCGGCGAGCTGGCTGGTCACGAGCGCGACCGCGAGCAGGACCACGAGCTCGACGAGCTGGGCGGTCCCGCTGACCGTGAAGGTGCCGACCGGCGGGACGAAGAAGTAGTCGTAGAGAAGGAAGGACGCGATGCTCCCGGCGACCGCAGGCCCCCTACCCCACCGCGCGCCCAGCCAGAGGACCAGGAGCAGGTAGATGGCGGACAGGCCCTGCACCGAGGCGAGCGATGTGATCAGCTCGATGGCAGCCGTGACCGCGATCGCCCCGCCGATCGCAAGCCCGTAGGGCGCCAGCCGCGACTGGAGCTTCAGCCGGCCGGCCAGAATCTCACGCGGCGCCGGCAACCGCCAGCTCCTGCGCCCGGTTCGCGTAGCCGGGGTGCGACGGATGCGCAACCCGATACCACGCCAGAGTCTCGGCCAGGGCGTCCTCGAGCGCGGAGGGCTCGAAGCCAAGCTCCTTTCGCGAGCGTTCCAGGACGTATCCGGCCGACCGTCGAGGGTCGGGTCCGTACGGGCTCGCCCCGTCGGGAAGCGATGCGAACGGCATCGGATGAATGCGGGCCGGCTTTCCGGTGGCGCGGGCGATGCCCTCGATGAGGCCTCGCAAGCTGACACCCTCGAAGGCGGCGTTGTACGCCTTGTGCGTCAGGTCTTTCCGCAGGTCGCACGCGAGCGCGCACGCATAGCCGATGTCCTTCACCCAGGCGAGCCCCGCCTGGCGCTCGTACGACTCGGCCGGCACCAGGAGCGGCCCTCCATCTTCCACCCGCTGCAGGTAGGCGGCGATGCGCAGCGTGTGATCCGCCGGACCGAAGACCGCGGGCGGACGGATCACGGTCCAGGGAAGATCCAGGCTGCGTGCGAGGACCGTTTCGCACCAGCGCTTGCCATTCATGTAATCGAGCTCGGCCGGAGGGTCGCCCTCAAGCGGCACGAAATCCTCTTCGCGGGCAGGCCTGCCGTCCAGGTTCGGATAGACGCCCGTCGAGACGAAGACGTACCGGGCGCCTTTGAAATGGCGGGCGACGGCATCCACCTCGCCGGGCTGGTAGCAGGCGAGGTCCAGGAGCACATCGGGCTCGACCTGTTCGAGCGCCCGCACGAGCTGGCTTTCGTCGGTGCGGTCGAAGGCCACATAGCTGGTGAAGGTCCCGTAGGGTCGATCCTTCCTGCCCGCGGCCACCGTCTCCACGCCGCGGCGCATCAGCTCCTTACAGGTGGCAACCCCGATGAAGCCCGCTCCGCCCAGGACAAGGGCTCGGGTCATTTAGAGATCGCGAGGGGTGAACTCGACGTCGATGCCCTCTACTTTTTGCAGGCGGTCGGCCATCTCACGCGCCATGGCCACCGATCGGTGGCGTCCACCGGTGCACCCGAAGGCGACCACCAGGTGCGAGCGGCCACGTTCGCGGTAGTGGGGAATCGCGGCCGTCAAAGTCTTTTCGAGATTGCCCAGCAGCTCCTGTGCCGCCGGCTGCTCGACCACGTAGTCGCGCACGCGCGGATCGCGGCCGTCGAGTGGACGCAGCTCCTCGACCCAGTAAGGGTTTTCGAGCAGCCTGACGTCGACCACCCATGAGGCGCCGTCGGGAATTGCGTTCTTGTAGCCGAAGGCGACGCAAGAGACGAGCAGACGCTCTCGAGAGCGCAGTTGTTGCGCGAGCTCGCGCAGCTGAGCGATGTCGACACGGTGGTGTGCGCGGTCGTGGCTTCCGCCGGCCCTTCCGTCGCCCGAGCCGACATGGACCAGCACGTACCTGATGTCCTGCGCGTCGGCGTCCTTCAAAAGCGACACGGCGTCGCCACGCAGCGGCAGTACCGCGTCGGCGTCGTCCCAGGCGGAGAGCCAGCGGGCAAGCTGAAAACCCGAATCCAGGAAGACGCCGACGGCCTCGTCGAGCTGTGGCTCGCTGGCGCCGCCCACGATCACCAGAGTCATGGACGGGGTTCCGGCCGCGACCCTAGCGTCACAGGGATTCTTTCAGGCGTTTGGCGAGGCTCTCAGGCACGCCCAGCTTGACGATGTCCTCGACCGGAGCCTCACGGATCGCCTGCACCGAGCCGAAGTGTCGCAGGAGGATGCGCTTTCGCGCGGGACCGATTCCCTCGACCGAATCCAGCGGCGAGGTCAGCGCCTTCCGCGACCTGACCTTGCGGTGGTGGGTGATCGCGAAACGATGGGCCTCATCGCGGATGCGCTGGACCAGGAACATGCCAGGCGAGTTGCGCTCCTGGACGATCGGCTCGGCGCGCCCGGGCGCGAAGATCTCCTCTCTTTCCTTGGCCAGCGCGAACGTGGGGATGTCCGCGTAACCCGCGGATTCGAGCACCTCCAGCGCTGCGCTGAGCTGGCCGCGACCTCCGTCGATGAGGATGAGGTCCGGCCGGCTGGTGAACGAACGGTCCCCGACGGCGTCGGCATCCTCACGGCGCTGCGCGGACTCGAGACGCTCGAGCCGTCGCCGGAGCACCTCCTGAAGCATCGCGAAGTCGTTTGGTCCAGGAACGAACTTGATCTTGAAGTGGCGGTAGTGATCGTTGCGCGGCCGCCCGTCCTCGAAGACGACCATCGCTCCGACCGCCGAGTCGCCCTGGAGGTTGGAGATGTCGTAGCACTCGATGCGCTTGGGCGGCGTCTCGAGGTCGAGGGCCTCAGCAAGCGCCGCCAGCATCGGCTCGGTGCGGCTGCGGTCATAGTCGGCCTGGATGCGCAGCTGCTCGAGCTCCTGGGCGGCAGTCTCGGCGAGCTGCTGGACGAGCGCTCGTTTGCGTCCACGCTGCGGGACCGCGATGGTCACCGGGCCCGCGCGCTTCTGGCTCAGCCAGCCCGCGAGCAGGTCCGGCTCGTCAACGGGCCCGGGCAGGATCACCTCGCGGGGCACGTGCGTGGCGCTCGCGTAGTACTGGAGCACGAATCCGCGCAGCAGCTCGGCCTCGGTCGCCTCGCCTGCCCCGTCAAGGGGGTGGCCGTCGTGGCCGATCATCTTGCCCTGCCTCACGTACGCAACCTCGACAAACACCTCTCCGCCGTGGCGGGCGTAGGCGACCAGGTCCTGGTCGTCGCGACCGTGCGTGAGCACCTTCTGCCGGTCCGCGATGCGCTCGATCGATTGGAGCTGGTCGCGGTAGCGCGCCGCATTCTCGAAGTCGAGGCGGTTGGCGGAACCCTCCATGCGGTCTTTGAGCTCGCGGACGAGCAGGTCGGAGCGCCCCTCCATGAACAGCCCGACCTCGCTGATCCGAGCCCTGTAGTCCCCCGAGCTGATCCGCCGCTCGCACGGACCTGGGCAGCGCTTGATGTGAAAGTCCAGGCAGACCTTGCCCTGCTTGAAGATCTCGTCCGAGCAGGTCCTGAAAGGAAGCAGCTGGCGGATCGATTTGACAGTGCCGCGCAGCGACTGGGCGGAGGTGTAGGGGCCGAAGTACCGCGCGCCGTCGTTCTGCACCCGGCGCGAATAGTGGACACGCGGAAACTCCTCGTTGACGGGCAACTTCAGGTAGAGGTAGTTCTTGTCGTCCTTGAGCCGGATGTTGAAGCGCGGCCGGTAGTTCTTGATGAGGTTGCACTCGAGGACGAGGGCCTCGACCTCGTTGGCGGTCGTGACGAACTCGAAGTCCGTCGCCTTGCGGACCAGCTCGGCCACTCGGGCGGTCTGCGCGTAGCCTGGGTTGAAGTACTGGCGCAGCCGGTCGCGCAAGCGCAGCGCCTTGCCGACGTAGATGACCTGGCTCTTGTGGTCGCGAAACAGGTAGACGCCAGGCCCGTCGGGAACCGCCCGCAGGCGCCGCTTGACCGCATCTTCGAGTGAGACTGCCACCGAGATCGATTGTAGGAACACGCAAACTCTCGCCCCATGAGCACGACTCCGCCGCCGCCGCCGTCAAGCAGCCCCACGGGCATCGCGAGTCAGCAGCTGGAGCCGTCGAGCTCGGTGCCATTCGATCCCAGAACCACGATCTACACGCCCGCCGGCGGAACTCGAACTAACACACTGGCGATCGTCAGCCTCGTGACCGGGATCGGATCGTTTTTCGCTCACATCGTCCCGGGTGTGGACGCTAGCCCTGCGTGGTCGCATCGTCCCGCGCCGGCACGGCAAGGAGTGGAAACGCTGCCGCAGCGAGCGCCGCGATGACCGCCGCCCAGAGAGCCACGTTCAAGGACCAGCCTATCAGCGGTCCGGCGAGTGCCGCACCGATTGGTTGGCCGATCCAGTTGACCGACATCGACACCGCGAATGCGCGCCCAAACCACGCCGGATCTGTCCTTCTCTGTCGGAGCGTGAACAGCCCGATGTCAAAGGGTCCGTTCGCAAGACCGAAGACGACGATGGCCACCAGGACGACCGGCAGCGCTGTCGCGAAGGGAAGCAACGCGATCGCCGCCGCGCTGACCAGGATGGCGCCGAACATCAGCTGCCGTTCGCGCCCGCGCGAGGACATGCGGCCGGCGATCAATGCCGAGATCAGTCCGGCTCCGCCCATCGCGCCCCACAGGAAGCCGACCGTCGTAGGACCCTGTTTCAGGCGGTCGAGCACGAGCACCGGCACCGCGATCGAAAGGATGCCCCAGCTGAGGTTGAACGTGGCCAGCGTGAGTGCGAGACCTCGCAACGTCGCATTGCGGACCACGTATTGAAGGCCGCGCCATGCGTTGAGCCCAATCGACCCCTCGGCCGCGGTAATGGACGCCGGCTCGGGCAGCCGCAGCATCACAAACGCCGCGGCACCGAAAACGGCACCACATGACGCAAGCGCCCACTCCGGACCGAGCAAGCCGATGAGCAGCCCCGCCAGCGGAGCGCCCACCAGCTGAGCAAGGACGTGTCCGCTGCTGTCGAGTGCGTTAGCGCGCTCCCAGAGCGGCGGCGGGGTGATCAACGGGAACAGCGACCGCGCGCCGGTGTTGCTCAGTGGGTTGGTCAATGACCCGACGCCAACGATGGCAAGCAGCCATCCCGAGGGGAGCGAGTGGCGAGTGGATAGCACCGCGACAAGGGCCACCGTCAGCGCGGCAATCACGTAGTCGATGACCACGAGGCGAGCCCGGCCGTGCCGGTCCAGGAGGGCGCCGGCCAGCGGAGAGACAAGAAGGCCGGGAAAGATGCTGAAGAAGGCTGTGGCGCCGGCGAGCTGTGGTGAGTGGTAGCGCGCCAGCACAAAGAGGACCAGGGTGACGGTGACCATCGAGCCGCCAATCCGGCCGAGCAGGAGGCCGGCATACAGCCGCGCGAAACCGGGAACCCGCAGCAGGGCGCCGTACCCGGCCGCGATGGTTTGTTGTTTCAGGCGACCTTGACGCGCGCGGTGCGCGGACGGCGCTTGGTAGGGCGCCGGCCAGCGGCTCCGTTCGACGTCGCGAGCCGCCGCCCCGCCCGCTCCAGCGGCGCGCGCAGGAACTCTCCGGTCGAGGAGGCGGGATTTGCCGCCAGCTGCTCCGGTGTACCCTCGGCGATCACGTAGCCGCCCTTCTCACCGCCCTCCGGCCCGAGGTCGATCAGCCAGTCGGCGGTCTTGAGGACGTCGAGGTTGTGCTCGATCACCACCACGGTGTTGCCGTGGTCGACGAGCCTGTGCAGCACGACGAGAAGCCGCTCGACGTCCGCGTAGTGAAGGCCGGTGGTCGGCTCGTCCAGCAGGTAGAGCGTCCGGCCGGTGTCCCGTCGCGACAGCTCGGATGACAGCTTGACCCGCTGGGCCTCACCGCCAGACAGCTGCGTCGCGGGCTGACCGAGCCGGATGTAGCCGAGGCCCACGTCGCGCAGCGTTTTCAGCTTGGCCTGGATCCGTGGCACGTGCTCGAAGACTTCGAGCGCCTCGTCGACAGTCATCTCGAGCACGTCGGAGATCGAATGCCCGCGGAACTTTACCTCCTGCACCTCACGCGAGTAGCGCGTTCCGTGGCACACCTCGCACGGCACGTAGACGTCGGGCAGGAAGTGCATCTCGATCTGGATGATCCCGTCACCCTGGCAGGCCTCACAGCGACCACCGCGAACGTTGAAGCTGAATCGCCCGGGTTTGTAGCCGCGCATCTTGGCCTCGGGAAGCTGCGCGAACAGCTCGCGCATGTACGTGAACATTCCCGTGTAGGTGGCCGGGTTGGACCGCGGCGTGCGGCCGATCGGCGACTGGTCGATATCGATCGCCTTGTCGAGGTGCTCGAGGCCATCCACCGAGTCGTGCGCCCCGGGCCTGTCCTTGGCCCTGTAGAAGAACTGCGCGACCTTGCGGCTGAGGATGTCCGTCACCAGGGAGGACTTGCCCGATCCGCTAACTCCGGACACCGAGACGAAGGTGCCGAGCGGAATTGCGACGTCGAGGTTCTTGAGGTTGTTCGCGCGCGCTCCACGAATCACCAGGCGCTTGCCGTTGCCTGATCGCCGCTGCGCGGGGACCGGAATCTCGCGATCTCCCCGCAGGAACGCGGCCGTGAGCGAGTTCGGATCGCGCAGAACTTCCTCGACCGTGCCCGCGGCGATGATCTGGCCTCCATGCTCGCCGGCCGCAGGCCCGATGTCGACCATGTAGTCCGCGGAGCGGATCGTCTCCTCGTCGTGCTCCACGACGATCAGCGTGTTGCCCAGGTCGCGCAGCCGAAGCAGCGTGTTGATCAGCCGCCGGTTGTCGCGCTGGTGGAGCCCGATCGACGGCTCGTCGAGGATGTAGAGGACGCCCATCAGCTTCGAGCCGATCTGTGTCGCGAGCCGGATGCGCTGGGACTCGCCGCCCGAAAGCGTGTTGGCGGCGCGCTCGATGGTCAGGTATTCGAGCCCCACGTCGATCATGAACTGCAGCCGCTCGTGGATCTCCTTCAGCACACCGCGGGCGATGAGCTGCTCGCGCTCGGTCAGATCCAGGCGGTCGAAGAAGGTGACCGCCTTGCTGACCGGCAGCGCGCACACCTCGGCGATGTTGTGGCTTGCAACCGTCACGGCCAGCGACTCGGGCTTGAGGCGGCGGCCCAGGCAGGCGGGGCATGGCTTGTCCGACATATACCGCTCCAACTCCGCCTTCAGGAAGTCGGACTGCGTCTCCTGGTACCGGCGCTGGAGGTTGGCGATCACGCCCTCGAACGGCGACTCGTACCACCGGGCGTGGCCGTACTGGTTCTTGTACCCGAAGCGGATCTTGCGGTCGCCGGTGCCGTTGAGCAGCACATCGCGCTGCTGCTTGGCCAGCTTCGACCAGGGCTTGTCCATGTCGATGCTGAAGTACTTGCTGACCGATTCCAGCAGCTCTGGGTAGAAGAACTGCGAACGGCTCCAGGCCGCGATCGCGCCTTCACGAAGGGAAAGCGACGGGTCGGGCACGACCATGTCTCCGTCCACCACCAGTTGAAAGCCGATACCCGTACAGGTCGGGCAGGCGCCGTGCGGGCTGTTGAACGAGAAGTTGCGCGGCTCTGGCTCGGACACGCTGGTCCCGTCGTACGGGCACGCGTAGGCCATCGACATCTGGATTTCATCGCCCTTGTCGGGTGCGATGATCACGAGGCCGCCGCCCAGGCGCGCAGCGGTCTCGACCGATTCGACGAGCCTCGTGCGCTGGTCCGGGCCCACCACGATCCGGTCGACGACGACCTGGATGTCGTGCTTCTTGTTCTTGTCGAGCGGGATCTGCTCGCCCAGCTCGTACAGGCTGCCGTCCACGCGCACGCGCACGAACCCCGACTTGCGTACGTCTTCGATCAGAGACCTGTACTCGCCCTTGCGGCCCTTGACGATCGGGCCGAGGACCATCACGCGCGTGCCCTTGGGCAGCTTCTCGACCTGGTCGGCCATCTGGTCCACCGTCTGGCGCCGGACCTCGCGGCCACAAACAGGACAGTGCGGCACGCCGATGCGCGCGTAAAGAAGGCGCAGGTAGTCATAGACCTCGGTCACGGTGCCAACGGTCGACCTGGGGTTCTTCGACGTGCCCTTCTGGTCGATCGAGATCGCGGGCGATAGGCCTTCGATCGTGTCCACGTCGGGCTTTTCCATCTGGCCGAGGAACTGCCGCGCGTACGCGCTCAGCGATTCCACATAGCGCCTCTGCCCTTCCGCGTAGATCGTGTCGAACGCCAGGGACGACTTGCCGGATCCCGAGAGCCCGGTGAACACGACGAGCTTGTCACGCGGAATCGACAGCGTGACGTTCTTCAGATTGTGCTCGCGCGCTCCTCGAATCGTTATGTGGTCTATCGGCACTGCAACCCCTAGCTATTCCTTTTCCCTGGTCACTGAAAACGTCCCGCTCGCGGTGGCGACAAGCTTTCCGCCCGGCCCCTCGATCCGGCACTCCGTCACAACCGTGCGGCGCCCGGCATGAACCACGTGTCCTGTCGCGCGCAGCGTCTCGCCAATCTTCGCGGCTGAGATGAAGTTGAGCTTCAGGTCGAAGCTCATCGCACGGACCACTCCTGGCTTCACGGTTCGCACCGCGCGGCCCATTGCCGAGTCAGCCAGCGTGCTGATCATCCCACCGTGGACGAAACCAGAGTGATTCGCCATGTCTTCCGTCGTCGTCATTTCCACCGTTGCCGTACCGTCCCCGGTTTCCACCGTCTGCATCCCGAGCCACGCCCAGGCCGGCGATTGCGCCTCCACGGCGTTACTCACGGCCCTGTCCCTCGGGGACGGCCAGGCACGTCGATGATGCCCGCGCCACAAGCCTGTTCTGATCGTCCAGGACGTCAGCCTCGCTGAACATCAGCGTCTGCTTCATCTCCACGACTCGCCCGACAGCGCGCAGGCGCCCTGAGGTGACAGGCCGGATGAAATTGATCTTGAGCTCGATGGTCGTATTCCAGAGCCCATCCTCCTGCAGGGTTGCTAGCGACATCCCCATCGCGGCGTCGGCGATCTGCGTGATGACCCCGCCCTGCACAACCCCGCCGCCGTGACGGTGCTGCGGGCCGGCCTCGAGCTCCAGCACAACCCTTCCCGGCCCAGACTCGGTGATCCGCGCCCCGAGCGTCTCCATCCAGCCCGCCGGCTCAGCCGCCAGCATCTCGGCGGCGCGCTTGTCATTCCTCACCGGGCTGCAGCTAACTTGAACGTGTTCGATTTATCTTGACAGAGGCGCAAGTTCCTATTAGGATCGGAGTTGAACATGTTCAATAACACTTCTCCGCTTGATGGAGGAGTCCACCGGGCGCGGGGATCGGAAGTCTCCGCCATTGAACTGGGGTGATAGCAATGGACCTTCGGCTGATCGACTACGTGGTCTACCTCGTCGCCAGTGTGCTGCTGACCGTGTGGGTCGGGAACACGCTCTTTCGCAACGGCCGGCCCTTCCTGGTGTCGGTGTTCCTGGAAGCCGGCCTGGCCGACTCGGTCAACCGCCTTCTCGTCGTGGGCTTCTACCTCGTCAACCTGGGCGCCGCCGCTTTGCTGATCAACGCCGGAGGAGCGCCTGCGACGGTGGGCGACATGGTCCAGGAGACGGTGACGCGAATCGGAGTCGTCCTTCTCGTGTTGGGCGGGATGCACTTCTCCAACATGTTCGTGTTCCACCTCATCCGCCGGCCCCTCAGGCAGCGCTCCGTGCCGCCTCCGCCCTACCAGCCGGCGCCCGGTGCCTGAGCCAGGCAGTTGAACACTGCTTCCGCGGTCGAACCACACCGGAACAAACGCGGCGAAAGCTCGAGGGCGGCCATCTTCGGCGCCGCCCTCGACCTGTTCCAGGAACGCGGGTACGAAGCGACGACCATGCGCGCCATCGCGGTCCGGGCTGGGGTGTCGCTGGGAAGCTCCTACCACTACTTCCCGTCCAAGGAGCACCTCGTGCTCGAGTTCTACCGGCACACGCACGAGCTGCACCTTGCGGTGATCGCTCCGTTGCTGAGCCGCGAAAAAGACCTCGCGGCCAGGCTCCGGGGCGTGATCCGCGCCGTCATCGTCACGTGCGAGCCCTTCCACGGCGTGGCCGGCTCGATCTTCAGCTCCGTGGCAAACCCGGCGAGCGCTGTGAACCCGTTCGGTCCCACCTCCCGGGCGCTGCGCGATGAGGTCATCGCGATGTATGCCGAGGTGGTCAGCGGTTCGGACGCCAAGGTCCCCTCGGACCTGGCGGCCGAGCTCCCGCTTCTGCTGTGGCTGTACCAGATGGGAATCCTTTATTTCTGGATCTTCGACCGCTCCCAGGGACGCCTGCGCACGCTCGAGGTCATCGATCAGACCACAGACCTGATCGTTCGATTGATAAGCCTTGCCAACCTGCCGGTCCTGCGCGGCTCGCGCCGCCGTGCGCTCGCGCTGGTCCGGAGCATCGCCGAAGGCTCTCACTGACGTTTGCGGCCCCCTCGCCAGTTTCCCCGGACCATCGTCTTCTGCTTGGGCGCCGCCGCTATCGCCATCGCCACCGCCCCATCCTCTTCGGAATCCTTGCCCGTCACCTCGCCGGAGAGTCGCTTGCGCAAGAGGATGATCCGGTCCCGCACCCGGGCGGCATCCTCGAACTGCAGCTCCTTCGACAGGCGGCGCATCTCCTTCTCCAGGTCGCGCACGATCGCCAGCAGGTCTTCTCGCGGGACGCCCGCGCCGGCCATGATCTCCACCGCATCCGCCTGGAGGTCGTTCGCGTTGATCTCCATCTGGTAGATCGCCTTCTTCACCGTCTCCGGCGTGATGCCCCGCTCGGCGTTGTAAGCGATCTGCTTGTTGCGCCGGCGCTCGGTTTCATCGAGGGCCTGGCGCATCGAGTCGGTGATCTTGTCCGCGTACATCACGACGTGCCCGTCGACGTTGCGCGCCGCGCGTCCGATGGTCTGAATGAACGAGCGGTAGGCGCGGAGGTAACCCTCCTTGTCGGCGTCGAGGATGCCGATGAACGCGACCTCCGGCAGGTCCAGGCCTTCGCGCAGCAGGTTGATGCCGACCACGACGTCCACCGCGCCCGTGCGCAGGTCCCGCAGCACGTCGAGGCGCTCCATCGCGTCGAGCTCCGAGTGCAGGTAGCGCACCTTCACGCCGTACTCGCGCAGGTAGTCCGCAAGGTCTTCGGCGAAGCGCTTCGTGAGGGTGGTCACCAGCGAGCGGTGGCCAAGCTCAGCGCGCCTCTTCACCTCGGCCAGCAGGTCGTCGATCTGGCCTGCGGTGGGCCGCACCTCGACTGTCGGATCGACGAGGCCCGTCGGTCGCACCACCATCTCCACCGTGCGCTGCGAGCGACGGATCTCGTACGACCCTGGCGTAGCCGAGACATAGACGACGTCGTGCGCGCGCTCCTCCCATTCGTCGAAGCTCAAAGGACGGTTGTCGAATGCGCTCGGGAGGCGGAACCCGTACTCGACGAGGGCCGCCTTCCGCGAGCGGTCACCGCCCAGCATGCCGCCGATCTGAGGCACGGCGACATGCGACTCGTCGACGAAGATGATCGTGTCGTCCGGCAGGAAATCCATCAGCGTGTACGGCGCGTCCCCTGGGCTGCGTCGCGTGAGATGCATCGAGTAGTTCTCGATACCCGCGCACGTTCCGGTCTCGCGCATCATCTCGAGGTCGAAGTTGGTGCGCTGCCGCAGCCGCTGAGCCTCCAGCAGCCGGCCGTGCTCCTCGAACCACTTGCAGCGCTCCTCGAGCTCCGCCTCGATGTCGACCATCGCCAGGCGCAGCTTGTCCGCCGGCGTGACGTAGTGAGACGCGGGAAAGATCGTGAAATCGTTGCGCGTGCCGAGGATCTCGCCGGTGACCGCATCGAGCTCCTGGATCCGTTCGATCTCGTCGCCGAAGAACTCGACCCGGTAGACCTTCTCCTCATTTGCCGGCACCAGGTCGACGACGTCACCGCGCACCCTGAAGCGAAGGCGCGCAAGGTCGTAATCGTTGCGCTCGTACAGCATCTCGGTGAGCTTGCGCAGGAACACCTCGCGGCGGATCGTCTGCCCTTTCTCGACGTGCAACGACTCGCCCATGTAATCCTCGACCGAGCCGACGCCGTAGATGCAGCTGATGCTGGCCACGACCAGCACGTCGCGCCTTGTGAGCAGCGCTTGCGTCGTCGAGTGGCGCATGCGGTCGATCTCTTCGTTCCGGCTCGAATCCTTTTCGATGTACGTGTCGGAGCGGGCGATGTACGCCTCTGGCTGGTAGTAGTCGTAGTAGCTGACGAAGTACTCGACCGCGTTGTCGGGCAGGAGGTGGCGGAACTCCGCGCACAGCTGTGCGGCCAGCGTCTTGTTGGGACTCAGCACGAGCACGGGTCGCTGCAGCTGCTCGACGGCCCAGGCCATGACGTTGGTCTTGCCGCTTCCGGTGACCCCTGCCAGGACTTGCTGGGTCAGCCCGGAGCGCACGCCGTCAACCAGCTGCTCGATGGCTTGAGGCTGGTCCCCGGCCGGCTTGAAGGGTGCGTCGACACGAAAGCTGGAGGGCATTGGAGAGAACTGATTCTAAGGCGAACGGACGTTCGACGAGAGGCCGCCACCAGCGTTGATCAGGGTAGGGCGAGGATCATGGCCTCCACGATCGTCCCTTCCTTGATTCCTTGATCTCCTGGCGGGATGCGCACCAGCGCGTGTGCTCCCGCCAGCGACATGAGGCGCGACGAGGACTGGGAGCCGGTTGATACGCCGACCAGATCCCGACCTTCGCGTCGCAGGGTGACGCGCTGGTACTCGGTGCGGTCAGCTGTTGCTCGGGCGTCGTAGCCGAGGCGGACCGGCAGGGTGGGGCGTTGAAGCTGTGAGTAGCCCTGCATCTTTCGCAGCGCCGGCCGGACGAAAACCTCGAAGGTGACGAGCGACGAAACGGGAAAACCGGGCAGACCGAACGCGACTTTTTCCCTCCCCCCATCGGGTGGAGGGCCAGGGTGAGGGGCTGAAACTCGCATCCGGGCGGGGATGGTCGCGAAAGTGAATGGCTTCCCCGGCTTCAGCTTGACCCGCCCGACGTGAACGTCGCCGAGGGACTCGAGCAGCGGCTTGATGAGATCGTGGGTGCCGACCGAGACACCGCCCGACGTGACCAGGACGTCCGCTCCCTCGAGTGCATCGACGACGAGGCGCCTCAGCGCTTCGGGCTCGTCCGGACCGATGCCGAGCAGTCGCACCTCTGCACCGGCGTCGCGCAGCGCCGCGAGGAGAGCCCACCGGTTGGAATCGGGGATCTGTCCGCGCGCAGGCTTCTTCCCCACCTCGACGAGCTCGTCGCCGGTGGACAGCAGCGCGACGCGTGGGCGGCGCCCGACCGGCAGGTCTGCCCGACCGAGCGCTGCCGCCAGCCCGATCTCCGCCGCGCCAAGCACCGTGCCGGCCCGGAGCACTTCCTCTCCGGCGCGCAGGTCGGCGCCGGGTGCGTGAAAGTTCTGTCCCGCCACGAGACCCGCCGGGATTTTGACGACCTCCCCGCTCAACTCGACGTCCTCGACCATCACGACACAATCCGTGCCGTCGGGCAGAACCCCTCCCGTCAGGATGCGGATCGCCGTGCCCGGCTGAACCTTGCTGTCGAACGGCCGACCGGCCGCCGACTCCCCGACCACCCGCAGCGACTTCCCACCGTCCACGGCCCGGACGGCATACCCGTCGACAGCGCTCGAAGGAAAGGCGGGAAGCGGCGCCGAAGCCACGAGTTCCTCGGCCAGCACCCGGCCGGGACAGTCGCTAAGAGGAACCCGTTCCGCACCCAGGACAGGCGCGTGCGCGAGCACCAGCGCAGCGGCGGCGCCGGCATCGACCAGCGGGTAGGCGGAGGCCCTCACTTTTTCCCCTCCCCCGCAAGGGAGAGAGTGGCCCGAAGGGCCGGGTGGGGAGACGACCCCCTATTCGTAGCGAAGGGCTCGAGCCGGGTCTTGTCTGGCGGCCCGCAACGCGGGAAGAAGTCCGCTGACCGTGCTGAGCACGACCGCCACCACCAGTCCCGCCGCCACAACCCAGAAGTCGGTCCTGAAAACGTCGAAACCGGTCCCCGCCACCGACTGCGTGAGCCGGTCGACGACAGCGTTGCCGAGCCGGCCCAGCCCGACCGCGATGAGAATCCCGACCAGGCCCCCCGCGAGCCCGATGAACGCGGCTTCCGCAACGAACATCTGCAGCACGTCACGCCGCCGCGCACCGAGGGCCTTCAGCACGCCGATCTCCTTAGTGCGTTCCAGGACCGCGGTGTACATCGTGTTCGCGATGCCCAGACAGGCCAGCAGAAGAGCCACCAACGCAAGGCCCAGCAGCGCTACGCGCATCTTTCCGAGCAGGTCCTCGAAGCTGCGGAACTGGTCGCCGAATGTCTGGGCCTGGAACCCGAGCGCCTCCACCCGCTGCTGCAGACTCCCGACCGCCAGGCCCGAATCGGCCAGGAGCGTGATGGTCGAAAACTCGCCGCCCTTCCAACCGTTTGCCCTGGCCAGTAGCGCCCAGTAGTCGCGCTCGGTGGCGTACGGCGCCATGCCACCCGGAGCTCCGGCCGGCATGGCATTGCCCGACACGATGCCCACGACGATCAGCTTCAGGTCGATCGGGCGAGTGACGGGATTACGCGTCACTCCGGGCACCATGAGCACGCCGGAGGCGGCGGTGTACACCACCTGCGTGCCGATCGCGCCGCGTGCGGACAGGAATCCCAGCGCGGTCGCTTCGCTGTCGGTGAGCAGCACCTCGCCGGCAGAGTCGGATCGAGGCAGGCGGCCGGCACTCAGGACCGGCATCACGCTCGACGACTCGATCGGCGCAAGCGAGACGAGCGCGCCTGAAAGAGCGGGCGGCGGGGTGCCGGCCGATCCCGCGGGCGTTCCCGTGGTGAAGGTTCCACTCATCGACAGCTGGCCCCAGGCGGCGCTCACGTGGGGTTGCGCGGCGAGCGTTGTCAGGGTGGCGGCATCGAACGCGCCGGAACGCGAGTCGGCCGCCGGGTAGACCTCGACCTGGTGCACCTGGCTGGTGACGAGCGCGGGGGCGCTCAGAGCGCCCTGGAGCCCACCCGCGAGCGCGACGATCAGGCTCATCGCGGCGATGCCGATCGCGACCCCGGTCGTGGTCAGCGTGGTCCGCAGGGGCCGGCGTCCGGCGCTGCCAAGGCCAACCTTGAGCGTGTCGCGCCAATGCAGGCGCGCGGCCGGATCGACCGGCTCTTGCTTGCGCACAGTCGGGTTGCCGGCATCCAGCTCGATCGCCCGGCCGTCGATCATCCTGACCACCCGGCGCGCGCGCCGAGCCACCTCAGGGTCGTGGGTGACCAGCACGACGGTCGCCCCCCGGCGGTTGAGGTCCTCGAGCAGGTTGAGAACGCCTTCGCCCGCCGCCGAGTCCAGGCTTCCCGTGGGTTCGTCGGCGAGGATCAGGCCCGGCCGGTTGGCCAGTGCTCGAGCCACCGCAACCTTCTGCTGCTCGCCGCCTGATAGCAGGCGGGCGCGGGTGCGGGCGCGATGTTCGAGACCGACGAGCGCGAGCAGGTGCCGGGCACGCCGGCGCCTTTCTTGTAGCTCCACCCCCGCCAGCGTGAGAGGCAGGGCGACGTTGTCCTCGACGGTCATGGAAGGGATCAGGTTGAAGGTCTGGAAGATCGTGCTCACGCGCTGGAGGCGGTAGTCGGCGAGGTCGTGCTCGGAGAGCTCTCCCAGAGGAAGCCCGGCGCCGTAGACGTGGCCGGAGGTCGGGCGGTCGAGGCCGCCCATCAGCGACAGCAAGGTCGTCTTGCCGCAGCCCGAAGGGCCGACGACCGAGACGAACTCGCACGGCCCAATCTCCAGGGACACGTTCCTCAGAGCGCTCACGTGCATCTCGTCGTTGCCACCGAACTCTCGCGAGACGGAGTCGAGACGGAGGCCCACCGCCTGGCCGAGAAGATCCTTGAAGTCGTCCGGGACGGCCACCGAGGGCGGGAGCAGGGTCGCGTGGCTCACCTCGGTCTCGAGCTCAGGCAGCACAGCCATACTGACCGCGTCGGACTCGGCGATCGGCGCCTGCGTCAGCTCGACGCCGCTGCCGTTCCCGTTCCCGCCGGCGGCATGCTCGAGGGCGGCGGCGGCTTCGCGGCGCGCCCGGCGGCGGCGGCGCTTTTTGGTGCCGCTGGAGTCGCCTGGATCCTCGGCTAGAGTTGCCACCCCGTCCATGAGTCTAAGTGCTGACTTAACGCTTATCGGGCTTCTTGGGTTACTTGGTCTACGAGCCAGTTCAGATAGTCGGGCGACCCGCCCTCGACGCCGATCTGAAGGATCTCGGGCAGCTCGTAGTCATGATGAGTCCGGACATATTCCTGAACCGCGGCCGCCCTCGACTCGACAGTCTTCACGAGCAGCAATGCCTCATGTTCACGCTTCAGCTGGCCCTCCCAGTAATAAACGGAATGCACGGTCGAGATGACGGAGCAGCACCCGGCGAGATGCTCGACCACCAGGGCCTCCCCCAGCTTCTCGGCATCGTTCCGGCCACCGGTTGTCACCATGATCAATACGGCCCTGTCGCCCACGCCATCCTGCACGCCCTAATTCTCGGCTTTTCTCGGCCGGTCCAGCCAGACCGTGGCCGCCACGAGAGCTATCCCGCCGAGCAGAAGGCCTCCGATCACGTCCGACTCCCAGTGGACGTCGAGGTACAGGCGGTCGAACGCGACGATGACGATGATCACGATCGCGACGGGGATGGCGAGCCACCTCACCACTGGCGAGGGTGCGAGGCGCCGGATGACGAATGCGAGCAGGCCGTACGCCACCACCGTGCGCACCATGTGGCCGCTGGGAAAGCTGTTGCCGTGCCCGCTGCCCGGAAGCAGATCGGTCAGGCTCGGACCGTCTGGATGCGAGAGCGAAAACGGCGGGCCCGGGTGGAAGAACAAGGACTTGTAGAGAATCTCGAGCACGACGGCGCCGGCGAACGCGCCGACGACCAGCGCGTCCGCGCCGAAGCCGCCGCGCCACAGATAGATGAAGAGGGCAAGCATGAGCATGGAGGTCAGCTCGAGGCCGCCCAGCTCCGCGATCAGCTGAAACGGAACGTGCAGAGATTCCTGCCAGATGCTGTGCATCGCTTGCGCGACCTGGTGGTCGAGCGTCGTGAAAGCTCCAGCCGTGATCGCAATTGTCATCGCGACGAACGCGACCGAAAGCGCGACGATCGAGACGAGCCTCGGAACGAGGCGGGCTACTTCTGGCAACGGCGGCAGAAGACCGTGCTGCGGCCGGCAATGCGGATCATCGCGAGCGGCCGGCCGCAGGTGAAGCACGGTTCGCCGGCCCGCCCGTAGACCAGGAGCTTTTCCTGCTGGCCTCCGATCTCGCCCCACGCGTCGCGATAGGTGTCGACCGAGCTCCCCCGGTTCTTGATCGCCATTAGAAGCGAAACGCGCAACGACTCGTGAAGCCGTTGAACCGACTTGCGGCTGAGGCTTCCGGCAAGGCGGTCCGGACGCAGCCGCGCGCGGTGCAGCGATTCGTCCGCATAGATGTTGCCGACGCCCGCGATCGCGCCCTGGTCGAGAAGCACGGCTTTCAACGACGTGCGGCGATTGCGAAGCCTGCGATAGAGCTCCTCGGCGGCGAACCCCGGATCAATCGGTTCGGGTCCGAGCCGCGGCATCTTCTTGGAAGCGAGCAGGGATTCCTCGGTGCCGAGCAGCAGGCGCCCGAAACGTCGTGGGTCGCGGTACCGAAGGTGGCGACCGGTGTCCAGCGTGAAAATTGCGTGCGTGTGAGTCGCCAGGGGTGCGTCCGCGTCGACCAGGCGCAGCTGGCCTGTCATCCCGAGGTGCACCACGAGCACGAGATCGTTCTCCAGATCGACCAGGATGAATTTCCCCCGCCTCCTCATTCCGGCGATGCGCATGCCGGCCACGGAGTCGATGAAGTCCTCCGGCTCCGGATGCCGGACGATCGTCGGGAAAAGCAGCTCGCAGCGGACGATGGTGCGGCCGGTCAGGTGCGGCCTCAGGTCCGCGACGATAGTCTCGACCTCTGGTAATTCAGGCACGGACCACGGCCAGTTTTTTCATGTCCGCCCAGTTGGGCCCGACCTTGGTCTCGACCTCGATCCCTGTCTCGAGCTCATACGCGCCGGTCATGATGCGCGGCACCTTCTCCGCGAAATGGTCGACCTCCGACTCCGGCACCTCGAAGAGCAGCTCGTCGTGGACCTGCAGCAGCATGCGGCCCTCGATCTTGTCGGCTTCGATCTCGCGCTGGAGCCGCACCATCGCGATCTTGATGATGTCGGCGGCGAGCGACTGCATCGGAAAGTTGATCGCCATCCGCTCAGCCGCGCTGCGCAGCTGAAAGTTCGGCGACCGCAGGTCGGGGATAGCGCGGCGGCGGCCGGTCGCGCTGACGACGAGTCCCTCCTCGCGCGCCTTCTTCCGCACCTCGTCGAGGTATTCCTTCAAGCGCGAATAGGTCGACCAGTACTGCGCGAGGAATTCCCTCGCCACGTCCCCAGTGATGCCCAGCTGCTGTGAGAGACCGTACTCGCCCTGGCCGTAGATGGACCCGAAATTCGCCACCTTCGCGAGCCTTCTTTGGTTCGGGTCCACCGACTCGATTGGAATTCCGAACACCGCCGCCGCGGTCGCGGTGTGAATGTCCTGGCCGGCGGCGAACGCGCCGAGCAGCTTCGGGTCACCGCTGAGGTGCGCGGCGATGCGCAGCTCGATCTGCGAATAGTCCGCCGACACCATCACGTGGTCGGGTCGACCGGCCCGGAATGCGCGGCGGATGCGCTGCCCCAACTCGGTCCTGATGGGGATGTTCATCAGGTTCGGGTTCGAGGACGAGAGCCGTCCTGTCGCGGTGCTGGCCTGTCCGAACGAAGTGTGCACGCGTCCGCTCAATGGATCGACCAGCTGAGGCAGCGAGTCGACGTACGTCGACTTCAGCTTGGAAAGCTGGCGATGCTCGAGGATCAGACCGACGATCGGGTGTTTGTCGCGCAGCGCCTCGAGTGTGTCCGCGTCGGTCGAGTAGCCCGTTTTAGTGCGCTTGCCGACCGGGAGCCGCAGGTCTTCAAAAAGGACCTTGGCCAGCTGCTGAGGCGCATTGAGATTGAACTTCTGCCCCGCGACCTGCTCGACCTCCGACTCGATCGCCGTCAGCTGGCCGCCCAGCTCGTCCTGCATGTCCTTGAGGTAAGGCACGTCGATCGCGACGCCCTCCGACTCCATGTCCGCGAGCACGCTGGCGAGCGGCAGCTCGATCTCATGAAAGAGGTAGTCGACACCGAGGTTCGTCATCTCCGCTTCCAGCCGGGGCCGGAGATTGAGGATCGCCTCAGCGCGCCTCGCCGCGTACTCGGCCGCCTCCCCGATCGAGACGTCACCCGGTTTGCGCGCCGCGCGCCCGGTGCCGAGCAGCTGCTCGCTGCTGACGAGCGTGACGTCCAGGAACTCTCGCGCCAGGTCCTCGAGGCGCGGGTCGCGCGAGCCGGCTCCGAGAAGATACGCAGCGAGAAATGTGCTGAAGGCCCAGTCGCGCCTGCCGCCGCCAAGCGACCGCAGCGCAAGCTCTGTCTCTTTGGCGTCATGGCCGGAGATGGGCCGGCCGGAAAGCGTGCTCGCGACCGCGTCCATCGCGTCAGGCTTTGCCACGTAAAAGGTGTGATCGCCAGTCGACACGCCAAGGCCGCAGATGCGGGCCGAGCGACCGGCGCCTTCGGTGAACGTGTACACGGCGATGTTCGCCGACCCGGCGAGCAAGCTCGCCGCCTCGGCCGGGTCATCGACCACCCTGAGTCCCGCGGGTTCAGGCGTCGCTTCGAAGCTGAGGCTTGGCTGGACCGGCACCTGGTCGGGGGGCGGGAACCGGCTCAACAGCTGCCTGAACTCCATCCGGTCGAAGACGAGCCGGACTTTCTCGTAGTCGTATCGCGTCCATCGCGCGCGCTCGAGGTCGAGCTCGATGGGAACGTCGCGAACGATGGTGACCATGCGTTTCCCCAGCCGCACCTGGTCCGCGTTCGCCTTGAGCGAGGTCTTGAGCCGTCCCTCCGGAAGCTCGTCGACGCGCTCGAGCAGGGCCTCGATGGTGCCGTAGTCCTGCACCAGCTTGGCCGCCGTCTTGTCCCCGACGCCCGGGACGCCGGGGATGTTGTCTGATGGGTCGCCGCGCAGCGCCTTGAAATCGATCAGCTGCGGCGGCTCGAAGCCGTAGCGCTGGCGGACCTGGTCGGGCCCGTACACGAACGTGTCGGTGATGCCCCGCCGGGGCACGAGAGCCTCGACGGATTCGGTGACGAGCTGCAGGCAGTCGAGGTCGCCGGACACGATGGTGACCGCGTGTCCTCTCTCCTCCGCAATCCGCGACAGCGTGCCGATCACGTCGTCCGCCTCGAAGCCTTCGATGCCGTAGATCGGAATCGAGAAGGCCTCCAGCAGCTCTCGCACCTTCTCGATTTGCGGCCGCAAGTCGTCGGGCATCGCCCGCCTTCCCGCCTTGTATTCCTTGTATTCCTTCGAACGAAATGTTGGTGCGGCCACGTCGAACGCTCCGATGGCGTACTCGGGGCGCGAGGCGAGGACGATCGCCAGCATCGAGGTGAAGCCGTAGACGGCATTCGTCACCTGTCCGTCGGAGGTGCTCATCGGAGGCAGCGCGAAGAAGGCTCGATAGATCAGGCTGTGGGCGTCGATCAAGACCACCCGCCCCCGCTTCCCCTTCGCCACTAGAGTGTCACCCAAGGATTTTACGGGGCCTCAGGAACGATCAAGTTTCGGGGGCTCCGAGGCTCGAAAGGTATAGTGGTCTCGAGGATGAAAAACCTCATCGAGGTCTCCGTCGACAGCATCCGGATCCATATGCCGACCGCGCAGCACCTGGTGATCCTCAAAGAGAAGGAGGCCGACCGGTATCTGCCGATCTGGATCGGGTCGTTCGAAGCCCAGGCGATCGCGACCAAGATCTCCGGCAACCCGCTGGGGCGGCCGCTGACCCATGACCTCATGGCGACGGCCTTCGGCGACCTGGGGATCAGCGTCAAGCGCATCGTGGTCACCCGGCTCGCCGACCAGGTGTTCTACGCCCGCCTCTACGTCAAGCAAAACGGCCGGGACCTCGACTTCGACGCAAGGCCTTCCGACGCGATCGCCCTGGCGGTGCGAGTCGAGTGCCCGATCTTCGTCGCCTCTGAGGTCATGGAGTCGGCGGGAATCATCCCGGACCCGGACGAAGAGGCCGGCGAGAAGGACAAGATCGAGACGCCGGTCGACGAGGAGCGCCTCGCAGTCTTCCGCGATTTCGTGAACAGCCTCGACCTACCGGAGCTTCCCGACGAGCCGGGCGCGAAGGACGAGCCCGGGGGCCGTCCGGGCCGAGGCTGAAAAGCTGCCGCTCACCGGAGGCTACGCCGACTTCGGTCTCCGGCTCGTGGTCGCGCTCGTGCTCGGCCTGGTGCTTGGGATCGAGAGAGAGTTTCGAGGCCATCCGGCAGGGATCAAGACCATGGGACTCATCTCGCTCGGCGCGTGTATGTTCACCGCGCTCGGGCTCCTGCCGGAGTTCGGCACGAGGGTCGACCCGACGCGCATCGCGGCCCAGATCGTGACCGGGGTCGGTTTCCTTGGAGCCGGGTCGATCATGCGCCAGGGGGGCGACGTTCACGGGCTCACGACCGCGGCGTCGATCTGGGTGGCCGCGTCGCTTGGGATGGCCATCGGGTACGGCTACTACGCGATCGCCATCTTCACCGCCTTCCTCGTGATCGTCATGTTGGTGGCGATCAGGCCGCTCGAGCAGCGGTTCTTCCGCAACAGGAACAGGCGCTACACCGACCCGCCGATCGACCCGTCCGAATCGTGACATCAGTTGCGATCGTCACCGATTCGACCGCGGATCTACCGCCGGAGCTGACCACGTCGCGCGCCATCACGCTGGTTCCACTCACCCTCAACTTCGATGGCAAATCGCTTTTGGACGGCCTGGATATCCGGCCGGACGAGTTCTACCGCCGGCTGCCGTCCGCCACCGATCACCCGACGACGTCGCAGCCATCACCTGGACGTTTCGCGGACGCTTACACGTCACTCCTGCGCGACCACGAAGCCGTAGTTTCGATCCACATCTCGCAGAAGCTGAGCGGGACCTACGAGTCGGCGCGCCAGGCCGCGGAAATGACGGATCCCAAGCGTGTGCGCGTGGTCGACTCCGAGCTCGTTTCCATGTCGCTTGGGCTGCTGACACTGGCGGCTTCATCGATGGCTGCGAGCGGACTGGATGCGGCCGCGATCGAAGCCAGGCTGCTCGACATGCGGCCCCAGATCCAGACGTATTTCTCCGTGGCCACTCTCGAATTCCTGCGGCGCGGAGGACGTATCGGGCGAGCGAGCGCGCTCCTTGGTTCGGTGCTGCAGGTCAAGCCGGTCCTGTGCATTCGCGACGGGTTGGTCACCCCGCTCGAGCGCGTCCGCACCTTCGAGCGCGCCTTGAACCGGGTCGTCGAGCTCACGCGCGCGGTCGATCGCGGCCACGGCGTCTGCGTGATCGTCGGCCACGCGGATGCGGAGGCGGACGCGGAGAAGATCGGTCGCGAGCTCGATTCGATCGCGGAGACGTTGATGATCCAGCCTTTGGGACCCGTGGTCGGAGCTCACGCGGGACCTGGGGTCGTCGGCGTCGGCTGCTACCCGGCGGAGCTCTTTCCCCTCGGGATCAAGCAGGCGTCCAGCGCACCGAGTCGGGCGTGACCGACTTCCTGACGCGGCCTTCCACGGCGAGCGCCTGCAGGTGCGCCAGCGCCTCCTGGAGGGCAAGCCGCTTCTCGTAGAGATTTTCGCGTGGGCCCCAGAGGTCGAGCGCAACCTCCCACGCCGTCTGTTTGCCGCGACCGACGATCTCGACGGCCTGGTCGAGCCGCCTATGGTGGTGCGCCTCCAGGACCTTGACGCGGGCCGGCGCGTCGGTGAAAGGGCGCCCGTGGGAGGGGAGGATGAGCTCCGGCTCGTAGGCGGCCATGCGGCGGAGGCCGTCGAGGTATTCGTGCAGCGGGTCGGGTGTGCTCTGCGGGTGCAGGCCGATGTTTGGCGACAGCTCCGGCAGCATGTGGTCGCCCGCGAACAGCAGCCCGTCCTGCCGGTCGTACAGGCAGATGTGGCCCGGCGAATGCCCAGGCGTCCACTCGACCCGCAGCTCTCGACGGCCCATCTGAAGCAGCTCCGCGCCATCCAGCTGGACGGACGCGTCGGCCGTCTTCACCAGCTGGCTCAGAGCCCGCTGCGAGTTGCTCAGCACCTCTGCGTCGTTCGCCGGCACGCCGTTGACGAGCAGGTATGTGTGGACCTCCTTGACGAGGTGCTCGAGCTCGACGTACCTCGGGTTGACGAGCGGCACCTCCAGCCGGTGGATGTAGAGATCGGCCATCCCTTCCCCCGCCAGGCTGCCGGCCGCGCCGTAGTGGTCAGGGTGAATGTGGGTCACGACGAGGCGCCGCAGCCGCTTCGCGCCGATATGGGCGACCGCCTCCTTGATGGTGCCGACCGACTCATCGGAGTTCATCCCGCAATCCAGGAGATCGGCCTCGCTGCCGTCGGCGAACAGGAATACGTTCACGCGACCGTCTTCGAAGGGGATCGGGAGCCGGAGCTCGAAGACCCCTGCGGCCACCTCGTTCAGACCAGTCTCTGTCAGCACCTCAGCATTGTCGCGGCTAACATGAATCGAGTCACCGCCGCCCGATTCTCAGGAGGAGCGAATGTCTGAAGTCCAGTTCACCCCAGACCAGATCGTCGATGCGCTACCCCAGTACCTGATCCCTGAGAAGGCCGGCAGCACCAAGGCGACGATCCAGTTCGAGCTGTCGGGCGCCCAGGCCGGCAAGTGGTGGGTGAAGATTCACGACGGCGTGGCCGAGTCCGGGAAGGGCGATCCTCCGGACTCCGCGAACCTGACCTTGCTCGCGGACTCCAACGACTGGGTGAAGATCATGACCGGACAGCTGGACGGCACGGCCGCCTTCATGCAGGGCAAGCTCAAGATCAAAGGAGACATGGGACTGGCAATAAAAATGCAGTCCCTGTTCAAGCGCCCGAGCTAAAAGGCGCGGGTGAGGACGTAAGTCCTCCCCCGCGAGACCCCCTCCTGTTTCGGGCTGTGCCTGTAGGTGTTTGGTAATGGCAGGCAAAGGGACGGCCGGGATTAACCCGGCCTAAAGCTCCACCTCGTTCGAGCTAAAAGGTGAACTTCCACGTATCCAGCCGCGTGGACATCTGCGCCTCGAGGTCCAGGTGACATGGGGTCGGGTCTCCCGTCGAGGTCGTGCAGCCGGTGATCTGGCCCGAGTGCAGGTCCAGGATCACGACGTGGTGCTGCGTCAGCGCGATGCGGCGGCCGTCGGTCAGCTTCGCCGCCTCGAGCGCATTGGCCCACGAGATGCTCTGCCCGTCCGGGACCGTGGGGAGGTTCGCCTGCTCCCAGGCCGCAAGGTTAGGGGAGCTGCCTCGATCGTAGGTCGAGATGATCATGTACGCGAACAGCCCGGAATTTGACGAGCCCACGTCGGTGATGTTGAACGTGAGATCCAGCTCCGCCGGGGCCGGGCTCTGGCTGGACTGCGCCTTCTCCTGGTACCTCCAGGTGCCTGGATAGCAGAACCCCCAACCGGCCTGGATGTCCTCGAATCCATGGTCACCGCTTGGACACTTGAGATTGCTCCCGATCTGCGCTACGCTCGGCACCGGACGCGAGTTCGGCCCCGGCTGGCAACCGGCGAGCACGAATAGAACGGCGACTGCAGCAAGGCCTTTGACGGGGGATGGAAGCGGGGTCGGCATCAGGCGACATATTGTGCGCGACCGGGTACACGCGTCGGTGAGTGCGTTGTGTCTGACGAATCCAAACGCCACCAGGGTGGGAAAGTCTGTTTTGGAGGGGTTTGTCAATGGCAGTTCGTAAGCAACCAGACAATGCTCCGCAGGAGAGGCTCGAGGCCGATCGCCGGCAACTGGAGCTCCTGGCCGCGCAGTGTGGCGAGGAGGCCGGGCTGCACCGGCCGCTGAACGACGTCACGGGTGGCGTGATCACCGGGATTCCCGAGGACACCGACCTGGCCCAGGCCCTGTCGGACCGCCAGACGACCGACATCCTGGTTCACCTGCTCGATCAGAACCGTGAGCAGGTGGAGCGCGCGCTGGAGCGCCTCCGCGAAGGCGCCTACGGGATCTGCGAAGGCTGCGGCCGGCACATCCCGTCGGAGCGGTTGAAGTTCCAGCCGGCGGCCACGCGCTGCGTCGAGTGCCAGGCCCAGTGGGACCGTCTCAACGGACGAACCGCCTAGCCAGCTTTCCCCTCTCCCCTCGGGAAGAGGGCTGGGGTGAGGGGCCTAAGCTTGTTTTTTCGTGCGGCCTCGGAATCCCCCAACCGCGAGCGCCAGCCCGACCACAACCATGGCGCCGCCAATCCAGATCCATTTGGGATCGTTGGTCATGACGCTGCCCGGGATGTAGCCCATGCCCTGCCCGGCGAAAACCGCGCCCATCAGGACGACGATCACGCCGATCACGATCAGAGCAGCTCTCACAGCCTTCCAGTACCGAGCAGGGTTACCCGATTCCCCCGTAGACCACCGATTTCTCCTCGGTGTACTGCAGGAAGGCTTCCACCCCATGCTCCTTGCCGAAGCCCGACTGCTTGGTCCCGCCAAAGGGCAGCTCGTCGTGAGCTATGACCAGCGCGTTCACCCACGTGTAGCCGGCCTCCAGCTCCTGCACCGCGCGGTACGCGGACGCCATGTTCGCGGTCCAGATCGACGATCCGAGGCCGAACGGCGTGTCGTTCCCGAGCCGTATGCCTTCGTCGAGATCCTTGATCTTCCGCACCGGCAGGGCGGGACCGAAGACCTCCTCGGTCCACATGCGCGCTCCGTCGGGCACATCCTCGAGGATCGTCGCCTCAATGAACCAACCGTTCTCATATTCCGCGCCTTTGGGCCGGCCTCCGCCGTAGAGCACCCTGGCGCCGCGGTCGATCGCGTCTTTGATCTGCGCCTCGACCTCCGCTCTCTGCGTCTGACTGTGCATCGGTCCCATCCGCGAGTCCTTGTCCAGCCCGTTGCCAGGCTTCAGCTTCGAGGCCCGAGCGATGAGCTTCTCCATGAGCTCGTCGTAAACGCCTTCCTGGACGTAGAGCCGCTTCGTCGACAGGCACTGCTGGCCACAGTTGAAGAACCGGCCGACCGAGATCGCCCGCACGGCACCGTCGAGGTCGGCGTCGTCGAGGACTATGCAGGGGTCGCTGCCGCCGAGCTCGAGGGTGATCTTCTTCAGCTGCTCGGCAGCCTTGGCCATAACCCGCTTGCCGGTGGGTGTGGAGCCGGTGAGGGCGATCTTGCGGATCAGCGGGTGCTCGACGATTGCCTCGCCGGTCGCCTGGCCGAGGACGACGTTGACGACGCCCTCGGGGAGGCCGCCCTCCATGAGGGCCTCGATGCAGGCGAGAGTCGCCAGAGGCGTGGTGCTCGCTGGCTTGAGAACGACCGTGTTCCCGGCCGCGATCGCCGGAGCGACCTTGTTGGCGGCGAGGGTGAGAGGAAAGTTCCAGGGCACGATCGCGCCGCACACGCCGATCGGCTTGCGCACCACCAGGCCGTACGTCGTGGTGTCGGGGAGCTTCACGTGCTGGCCGTGGACCTTGTCCGCCAGGTCGGCGAACCATCCGATGTTCTCGCCGAAACGCTTGGCTTCGAGCCGCGACTCGAGGAGGGTTTTGCCCTGCTCCTTGGTGAGGATGACCGCGATCTCCTCCACCTTCCCGAGCATGTGCTGCGCTGCCTTGTGAAGGATCTCGCGGCGCTGGTTGGCCGGGAGCCTGGACCACGTCGCGAACGCTTTGTGCGCCGCCTTCGCCGCTTTGTCGACGTCGGCCGGGCCGCCGGCCGGGACCTCGTCCACGACTTCTCCCGTGGCCGGGTTGCGGACTTCGTACGTCTTGCCGGACTCCGCCTTGGTCCTTTCGCCTTCGATGATCATCGTTGCCATTCGTGGGGCACCCCTCTTCGCTTATTTCGTCAGTGGTTCAATTATCGGCGTCGGCGGAAGCGGGGGTTTGGAGGGCCATGGCATGTCAGTGAGGCTGGAGAAAGAAGGCGGCGTCGGAATCATCGTGCTCGACCGGCCGCCCGCCAACAGTTATGACTACGACTTTCTGCGCTCGTTCGCGGGTGCGATCGACGACGCGCGCGTCGATCTGAGCATCAAGTCGGCGGTTGTTGTCGCGAGCGCCTCGGAAAAGTTCTTCTCTGCCGGCGCTGACGTGGGCGCGTTCGCGGCGGGCAGCCCGAGGTCGCGATTTATGACCGCACTTATGGCTCACGAGGCGTTTCGCAAAATGGAAAACACGCCGCTGGTTTTCATCGCCGCCATAGCGGGGCACTGCCTCGGCGGCGGGCTCGAGCTCGCGCTTGCGTGCGACGTGCGGTTCGCCGCTGAGGGTACGTATCAGATCGGGTTGCCGGAGGTGAACCTCGGGTTGTTCCCAGGATCGGGTGGCACGCAGAGACTGCCGCGCCTGGTCGGGCTGTCAAAAGGCCTGGACCTGATCGCCAACGCCACCACGCTCAAGCCGGCCGAGGCGAAGGAGATTGGCATCGTCGACAAGCTGTTTCCGGATGCTGCCGCGTGCCGCGCGGCGGCGATCGAGTACGCGGCCAAGCTGGCCGCCGGTCCGGGGGTGGCAATCGGCCACGCCAAGCTGGCGATCACGCAGGGCTACGGTGGTCCGCTCGACCTCGGGCTGGCCATCGAGCGCGAAGCGATCGGCCGCGTGTTCGTTTCCGAGGACGCTGAGGAAGGGATCAAGGCGTTCACGGAAAAGCGCAAGCCGGAGTTCAAGAGCCGCTGAGTCGTGATAGGCTGCTGCCCACGAATCAAAGAAGGGAGGTGGCGTTCGAATGACTGAGCTTGAAATGACCGTTTTCCGGCCGTCGGCCGCCTCCGGAGCGCGCTCCTAAAAGAGCGATCCTCCGCCGGGCGGACCGACACCGCCCATTTCGTGTTCCCCGGAGGATCTGGCGTTGTCGATTCATTTCAATCACCGGCTCGCCGTGCTGGGCTGGGATTCCTACTTCGATGAGAAGTTCAAACAATTCGCGTCAGACGGAGGCGTCCCCGCCCGTGTCATCGCGGACTACGGCTCAGAGTGTCTTGTGCATGACGGGATCGTCTCGAGTCGCGCCTCTGTTGGACGTCACCTGCGGAACGATGGGGCGACCATGCCGGCGGTCGGCGACTGGGTGTCCGTGCTCAAGGGCGAGCCGGTCAGTGCGATCCAGGGTGTAGTGGATCGGCGAACGGTTTTCTCCCGCAAGTCTGCGGGGGTCGAGACCCGTGAGCAGGTCCTGGCCGCCAACGTCGACGTCGCGTTCGTGGTGGCCGCCGCCACGGACGTCAATGCCCGACGGATCGAACGCTACCTGACCATGGCGTGGCAGAGCGGCGCGGTGCCGGTCGTGCTCCTCACCAAGTCGGACATCGCGGACTCTCTCGACGAGCTGCGCGGCGAGCTCGAGGCTGTCGCGATGGGCACCCATGTAGTCGTGACCAGCGCCGTGACCGGCGACGGTATCGACGAGATCGTGCGCGAGCTTCAGCCGGCGCGCACGGGTGTGTTGCTCGGACCGTCAGGCGCCGGCAAGTCGACGTTGATAAACCGGATCGTCGGCTCGGATCTAATGCGCACCCGCCTGATTCACCGCTCCGGCGAAGGGCGTCATATGACAAGCCATCGCCAGCTGGTGCAGTTGCCGCAGGGCGGGATGATCATCGATACACCGGGCCTACGGGAGGCGCAACTGTGGGAAGGCGATGAGGCGCTGGTCAATGTCTTCGAAGACATCGAAGAGCTCGCGCTCACCTGCAGGTTCACCGATTGCGGACATGCGACCGAACCGGGGTGTGCGATCAAGGCCGCGCTCGACGCGGGCACCCTCGATGCGGGACGGTTCCAGAGCTACCGCAAGCTGCAGCGCGAGCTGCGGGCGGTGGCGGCCAAAACGGACGCGCGTGTCAGGCTCGAGGAACGCCGAAAGTGGAAGCAGATCGCCATCGCCGCCAAGGTCCGCATCAGGCCCTGAGCTTGTGAGAAAGGGCCTGGCGCGCGTGCCAGGCCCTTTTTTTGGGGGGAGGAGACTATGTGGTGGCGGCGGCCAGGCGGCGCAGCCCGTCCCAGAACGGCACGTAGCCCTTCGAGATGCGGTCGACCACCCGGTCGGCCTGCGCTTGCGTGATCACCTTGTGGTCGACGAGCACCGCCAGGCGTGGTTTCACGCTGGCGATGAGCTTCGTCTCGAACTGCTCTTTCGTCATGCCCTTGTCCTTGGCGAGGTCGGAAACCTTCTGGCCTTTCGTCAAGTCGTCCCGCAGCGTCTTGAGGGCGATGCCGAGCACATCGGCCTCGGACTCGAAGACCGCGCGGGCAATGGCGCGGCGGTCGGCTCGTGTGTCCGTGGCGGGCGCCTTGGTGGTCGCGGACGGGCTGGGAGTCGGGTTGGAAGCGGCCTGGGCCAGGCCGCCGGCGAGACCGAGGCTCAGGAGGGCGGCTGCGCCGGCGGCGCCGACGGTTTTGACGGCGACTGCTGCAAACGGGGTCATCGTGCACACCTCTTTTCGTTGATGCGATCCGTGGTGGATCGAGCATCAAGATGAGGTGGCGGTGTCAGAGGTTGATTGTGGGGCGGTCAGTCTTTTGTAATCGGAGCCGGGGGCGGCAGTGGATGCTTCGGTTGGTAGATTCCCAGCACCCCGCCGCCTGGGAGGGCGATGTGTGCCAGCCGTCCCCAGGAGAGCTCGTCGATCGGTCCTTTGAACACGGCTCCCTTTCGCTTGAGCTCTGTCATCGCGGTCTCGAGGTCGTCGCACATCAGGTAGAGCTCGTGACGGGATTCGCCCCCGGGATGAAAGGCGAGCTCTGCTGGGGGCAGGCGGAAGATCAACCAGCCGCCGCCGGCGTCGACCGACTCGAAACCGAACACGTCCTTGAAGAAGGTGCGGTCGGCTTCGGCATCCTCGCTGTACACGATTACGTGCGTTCGGTTGATCATTGAGCCAGTGTAGGAAAGGGACTGGGAAGAGGGTGTTGGGGTGGGGTTTGGGTGGCTGGAAGGGGGTTTGGCCGGCGGGCGTGTTGTAAATTATTGCTTGACACACGAACATTAGTTTGGTAGTCTTTTCTCATGTCGGGGGAAGGGGAAAAAGCCCTCTCTGAATTCGAGGCGGCCGCTCGCGAATTTCTCGCACGTGGCTTGCGGAGCGTGGATCCAAAGCGCTACCGGGCGGTCATCGATGCACTCGATGGCGACTTTTCCGCTGTGACTAGGGACGCTCAAAGGGCCGGCGAGCATCTGATATCTGGCAACATCACCGCCGCCTCCTGGATCGCTCGTACCTGCGGCATGTCTGTCACCTCTGCCGCCGACCGCCTCTGCGTGGGTGCACAGCTGGAGGAGCTGCCCAAGGTTGGGGCCGCGCTCAGCTCAGGCGAGATCTCCTTTCAATCCGCATCTGCGCTCTGCCACCTGCGCGCACAGCTGGGTGAGAAGGGACGTCTCTTCGACGAAGAGGAGATGCTCGGGTTTGCTCTCGAGTACTCGGTGTCGGAGCTGCGCAAGATCTGCAACTACGCCCGCCATGTCGCCGACCCGGACGGCTTCTTCAACGACGCCGAGGAGAGCTTCACCCGCCGCCGGCTCCACATCAGCCAGATGCTGGACGGCTTGTACAGGGTCGACGGCTTGCTCGACCCGGTCAGCGGCGCTGCTTTCAAGACGGCAGTCGATGTGCTGGCCACGCGCAAGGGGCCTGAGGACGAGCGTAAGCACTCTCAGCGGATGGCCGATGCGGCCGGCGAGCTGGCAATGCACGCGATGGAGCAAGGCACGCTGCCTCGGCGCCACAGCGTCAAGCCGAACATCAACCTGACCATGACGCTGGAAGCCCTCAAAGGTGAGCTCGGCGTCCCGCCGGCCGACCTCGAGCTCTCGCTTCCCATCTCGACGCGGACCGCCGAGCGCCTGGCCTGCGACTGCACGATGTCGCGGGTGCTGCTGGCGGACTCGATGGTGATCGACGTCGGCCGGACGACACGAACGTTCTCGGCGCCAACCATGCGGGCGCTGCAGGTAAGAGACAAGGGCTGCCGGTTCCCCGGGTGCGACCGCCAGGTCAACTGGTCGAACCCGCATCACATCATCGCGTGGTCCAGAGGCGGGCCGGGCAATCTGCCGAACCTCGTCTTGCTCTGCTACTACCACCACCGCCTCGTGCATGAGGGCGGCTGGCAAGTCATCAAATCGGGCCGCGAGTTTCAGTTCATGCCGCCTCATCGCGTCGTGATGAGGCGGGTGCGCGGGCCGGGATTGAGGTGGGCGGCTTAAGCGGACCTCGTCCAGAATCCCTCAGGGTCGAATTGGCGGATTGCGGCCAGTTCGGATCTGGTTGGCGTTGGTGTCTCGGAGAGGTCGTCAGCGACTTTCAGGTCCCAGCCGGTTTCCGAACGCACCTCGTCAACCGTATGGCCAGGGTGAACTGACGCCAGGAAAGCTTCTCCTCCCAGCTCAGGAAACCGGAAAACGCACATGGTCGTGATAATCGCGGCCGGCCCGCCGCCCAACAGGCCGTTGCGCTTTCGCCAGTGAGGGGTGCCGTCGCCGTAACCCGGTGACGTGACGAACGAAACCTTCTCTACCAGCCGCCGGCTCTCGTGGCTCATCAGCGTCACCCAGCGCCGGCTGAGGATCGCGATGTCCGCCCCTCCCCCGCTCCCCGGCAGCTTCACCTTCGGCTGCGCCGGGTCGCCGACGTATGAGGTGTTCAGGTTTCCGAACCGGTCGACCTCCGCGCCGCCGATGAAGCCCAGGTCGACCGAGCCCTGCGCCATCAGCGCCATCACGTTCGACATCCGGGTCGCCCACAACGCCCCCGCGACGTTCGGCGGATCGCCCATCGTTCCCAGAAAAGCGGCGGCCGGCTGGTCACGCATGAGGCCCACCTCGAACAGCCCACGAGCCCCTGGAGCATGCGCGTTGCGCGCGACGGCGTACGCGAGCATGGGCAGCCGCATGCCGACGAAAACCAGGTCGCCGTCTTGAATCTCGCGCGAGGCGACGGCCACCATCAACTCTTGTGGCGTGTAGCTATTCGTAGCCATAGTCCACCGGCACTGACATCCGATGGCTTGACACGCGGAGCGACGCTGCGTCGATCTGCGTCATGTAGGTGGTGCGATCCGGAAACCGTGTGACCCAGTGCTCCAGCCACGACTGGTAGCCATCGACCGTTCGCGACTGCTCAGCGTATTCGCGATAGAAGGCATGGTCGCGTTTGAAGAATCCCTGGACCGGAGAGGGGTGGGCGCCACCCGGTTCGTGCACGACCGCGACCACCTTCGTCTCCGGGAACAGGATTCGATTCGGGTCGCTGAGGATGACCTCGGCGTCGACCAGCTCTTCGCAGGTGATGATCACGCGGTCGGCGGCCAGCCCGGCCTCCTCGGTGATGCCCATCGGTCCCCAGGCATGCGCCCTCCCCATCCCGTCCGCCCGCTGCACGTGGACGATCGCAGCATCGGGCCGTACGGCCTCGACATGGACCAGCCCATCCGCTGCAACCAGCCCCGAATTGGTACGCAGGATGTCGCTGCCCAGCAGAGTGCGGGTGGGGAGGCTCGGCACGTTCCATGCGGCCGCCCACAGGGCCAGGGAGATCGAGAAGTTCGAGTGATCGCGCACCTCCAGGGGGCGCGGAACTCGCTCCTCGCACGCGCGGCGGTAGCAGTGCCCGAGGCCTTCTGAGACGTTGCCGACCCACGCTGCGGTGACCTGGCGCACGCACCCGGCGCCGATCAGCTGGTCGAACATCGCATCTGAGATCGGGCCTACGAGCTCGAGTTCTCGGCGCTCCTGCCGGATCAGCTCGTGCCCGGCCGCGAAAGGGATGAGCGGCTCGAGTGCAAGTCCGAGGGCGACGGTCGAGCCGTCGGGGACGAAGCGGCGGATGGCCTCCGCCATCGCCATCACCTTGCGCGGCATCGCCCTGGTGTTTACTGCCCGATCGACTCGAGGTATGCGCGGTGGTTGCGTTCGAGCTCGGGCATCGAGTCTCCGCCGAACTTCTCCAGAAAAGCCTCCGCCAGCGTCAGCGCGACCACGGATTCGCCGATCACGCCCGCCGCCGGGACCACGCAGACGTCGCTCCGCTCGTAGTGCGCTTCGACCGGTTCCTTGGTGACGAGGTCGACGGACCACATCGGCTTCTTCATGGTTGAGATCGGCTTGATGGCAACGCGCAAGTCGATGGGCTCGCCATTCGTCATCCCGCCCGTCAGCCCACCGGCGCGGTTGGTGAGGTGACGAAAGCGCCCGCCGGCGTACTCGATCTGGTCATGGAAGTCCGATCCGTGGCGCGCGGCGCCCTGGAAACCGGCGCCGAACTCGACACCTTTGATCGCGTTGATCGAGAGGATCGCCTGCGCGATTCGCCCGTCGAGCTTGCGATCCCAGTGGACGTAGCTGCCCAGGCCAGGTGGAACACCCCGCGCCACCACCCGGAACGTACCCCCGATGGTGTCGCCCAGCTCCGCGACGTGATCGATCTCGGTGACCATCTGGGCGGAGGCGTCCGGGTCGGGGCAGCGCACCGGCGATTCCTCGATCTCTTTCACGGTCACAGTGTCGGGATCGGCGCCCTCATAACCGATGTCGACGGTTCCGATCGACTGGGTGAAGCTGAGGATCTCGATCCCGAAATGGGCCAGCAGCTTGCGGGCGACGCCGCCCGCCGCCACCCGCGTCGCGGTCTCGCGCGCGGACGAGCGCTCGAGCACGTTCCTGATATCGGTATGGCCGTACTTCAGTGCGCCCGCGAGGTCCGCGTGACCGGGCCGCAGTCGCGTGACGGGCTTCGGTTCGTAGCCTTCCTTGGCGGCCGTCATCTGCGCGGTCCAATTGGCGTGGTCCTTGTTCTCGAGGACCAGCGTGATCGGGCTTCCGATCGTCACTCCGCCGCGCACACCGCTGACGATGCGAGCGACGTCGGTTTCGATTTTCTGCCGACCCCCGCGCCCGTGGCCGCCCTGCCGGCGCGCGAGGTCGCGCCGAAGGTCTTCCTCGGAGATCTCGAGTCCCGACGGAAGGCCTTCGATGATCACAGTCAGCTGCGGACCGTGCGATTCCCCGGCAGTCAGCCACCTGAGCATTGAGGCGATGATAGGGGCAGTGCCAAAAGCGCTGGAAGTAGCCCTGATCGACGTGGGCGGCACACTCTGGCCAAACTCATGGCCGTTTCGCATGACTGACCGGGCCGGCCGGCACGAGCGAGTGGCCGCCGCGATGCCGCTGCTGGAGGCGGCTGTCATCGACTCGCTGGTCGCCGATTTGGTCGAGAGCAGCCGCGTCGGCGACGAGGCACGGGCCATCTCGACGGAGACGACACGGACGATCCCGGCCGCCGAGATCTTGATTGCTGCATCGCTCGAGCGACAGGGTCTGGACGCGGATGCCGCCGCCGTGAACCGGATCAGGCGCGCCATGGCCCTCCCCGTGGCGGACCGCATGAAGCCGCTGCCCGGCGCGATCGAGCTGCTGGTGGAGATCCGCGCGCTTGGGCTGAAGAGCATCATCGCAAGCAACACCTACTGGCGCGACGCCGAGAGCTACTGGGAAGATTTTCGCCTGCTCGGAATGGCCGGCCACGTCGATGCGATCGTCACGTCCGTCGACGCGGGCCACCTCAAGCCGCACCCGGCCGTGTTTGAGATGGCGATGCGGGTCGCGGGATGCCCGGCTGAGCGCTGCGTCGTGATCGGCAACCGCGAGGAGAACGATGTCGAACCGGCGCTGGCGCTTGGTATGCGCACCATCCTCGTTTATCCCGACGACCCGCAGCCGGCTTCCAGCCGCGCCCACGCCGTCGTGCCAGACCTCTGGGAGTGCGCCCGCGCCCTGAAAGCTATGCTCCACGACGGATGAAGCAAGAGGTGCTTCGAGACGTCGAGCGGGTGGTCTTGAAACTCGACGTCAACGGCGAGCGCACGGAGCTGCTGCTGCCGGTGCACAAGACGCTCCTCGAAGTGCTCCGCGAGGATATGCAGCTCACCGGGACGAAGCACGGCTGTGAGCTCGGCGAGTGCGGCACCTGCACCGTGCTGGTCGACGGGCGGCCGGAGCTGAGCTGCCTCGTGCTCCCCATCCAGGTCGAGGGACACGCGATCACCACCGTCGAAGGGATGGCGGACGGGGCGGTGCTGCATCCGTTGCAGCAGGCATTTGCCGAGCTGGGCGCGGCTCAGTGCGGGTACTGCACGCCCGGCATCTTGCTGTCGGCGAAATCGCTTCTCGAAACCACGCCCCGGCCGTCGCGCGACGAAATCCGCGAGGCGCTCGCAGGGAACCTGTGCCGGTGCACGGGCTACTCGAAGATCCTGGACGCGGTCGAGCTTGCCGCGGGACGAATGACATGACTTCCGATGGCAAGTTCGGCGTTATCGGCAAGCCACTTCAAAAAGTTGACGCGGTCGCCAAGGTCACCGGCCGGGCGATCTACGCCGACGACATGCTCCTCCCTCGCACCCTTCACTGCCGGATCCTGCGCAGCCCGCACCCGCACGCGCGCATCCTCTCGATCGATACGTCCGCGGCGCGCCGCATTCCCGGTGTCCAGGCTGTCATCACCGGAGCCGACCTTCCGATCAAGTTCGGCATCCTGCCCGTGACGCAGGACGAGCGCGCGCTGGAGCACGAGAAGGTCCGCTACGTCGGCGATCCCATCGCCGCGGTGGCCGCGATCGACGAGGAGATCGCCGCCGCGGCATGCGACGCGATCTCCGTGGAGTACGAGGTCCTCGAGCCGGTCATGTCCATCGACGAAGCACTCGCCGCACCTAAGGACGAGCGGATCCAGGACTACGGCGGTCCTCACAACATCCACAAGCTCGTCGCTCTGGAGTTCGGCGACGTCGAGGCCGGCTTCGCACAGGCAGACCATGTACGCGAAGACGTGTTCTTCTTCCAGGGCAACACGCACCTGCCGATGGAGCAGCACAGCGCCATCGCCACTTATGTGGACGGAAGGATCACTCTGTGGTCCTCCACCCAGGTCGTGCACTACGTGCACAGAGCGCTCTCCAAGGTGCTGGAGCTGCCGATGAGCCGCATTCGCGTCATCGGCGCCGCGCACGGCGGCGGGTTCGGCGGCAAGACGGATCCGTTTGCGCACGAGATCATCGTGTGCAAGCTCGCGATGCTGACCGGCCGTCCAGTCAAGTGCACGCTGACCCGTGAAGAGGTCTTCTACGCGCACCGCGGCCGGCACCCCGTGCTCATGTGGGTGCGCACCGGGGTCACGCGCGACGGGCTGATCACGGCGATGCATTTCCGCACCGCGCTCGACGGCGGCGCGTACGGCTCTTATGGCGTGGCCTCGACTTTCTACACCGGAGCGCTGCAGACCGTGACGTACGACATCCCCGCCTATCGATTCGAAGGCTGCCGCGTTTTCACCAACAAGCCGCCGTGCGGGCCCAAGCGCGGCCACGGCACACCGCAGCCGCGTTTCGCGTTGGAGCTGCACCTGGAGAAGATCGCGCACGACCTCGGCATCGACCCTGTCGACCTGAAGCGGCGCAACTTCGTAATGCCGCACACGAGGACCGTGAACTGGATGCGCGTCACGTCCTGCGGCCTCGAGGAATGCACCGAGCGGGTGATGACCGCGTCGGGTTACGCGCATCGCGACAAACGGCCCGGCCACGGGATGGGGTTCGCGATCTCGAGCTATCTGTCGGGCGCGGGCACCGCCATCTACTGGAACGACATGCCCCATTCCGAGGTCCAGATCAAGGTCGACCGCGGCGGCGTGACGGCTTACTGCGGCGCGATGGACATCGGCCAGGGCTCGGATTCCGTGCTCGCCACGATCGTTGCCGAAGAGCTCGGGCTGCAGCCCGCCGACGTGCGCCTTGTCACAGCGGACACCGACACCACGCCCATCGACCTCGGCTCGTACTCCTCGCGCGTCACGTTCATGGCCGGCAACGCGGCGATCGAGGCCGCCCGAAAGATGCGCGGCATGTTGATCGAGGCGGTCGCGGCGAAGATGAAATGCGATGCCGCCGCGGTCGAGGTGGCCGGCGGTCGCATCGGAGACTTCAGCTTCCAGGAAGCAAGCGTGCTCGCGGAGGGCCGCTTCGGAACCCTCATCAGCGCCGGCAGCTACACGCCGCCGAAGCTCGCGGGTCCTTACAAGGGATCGGGCGTCGGCCCGAGCCCCGCCTACAGCTACTCGGCGTGTGTCGTCGACCTCGAGGCCGACGCGCGCACCGGGCTGGTGAAGGTCAACAGGATCTGGATCGCGCACGACGTCGGCCGTGCAATCAATCCTCTGCTGGTCGAGGGCCAGGTCGAAGGCAGCGTCTACATGGGCCTGGGCGAAGCGCTCATGGAAGAACAGGCCTTTCGCAAGGGCCTGCACAAGTGGCCGTCGATGCTCGAGTACAAGTCGCCCACATTCCTCGACATGCCGGAGGTCGAAACCTTCATCGTCGAGACGGTGGACCCCGAAGGACCTTATGGCGCCAAGGAGGCAGGCCAGGGTCCGCTGCTGCCGGTACCTCCCGCCGTGTGCTCGGCGGTGTACGACGCGCTGGGCGTGTGGATCGACGAGGTGCCTGTAACGCCAGAGAAGATCGTCGAGGCATTGCGTCGCAGAGCTAAAGGTGAGCCGGCGCGATTCGGGCCCGCGCGATTTCCCAGCATCCCGTACCCGACGGCAATCAAAGTCGAACCGCCACCAAGGGAAATGGACCGTGCTGCGACTTCCTCGATTTAAGTACCTGCGGCCGAAGAACGCGCGCGAGGCCGCGCGCATGGCCGCGGACCTGGGGCCGCGGGCGATGTTCGTGGCGGGCGGGACCGATCTCTTTCCCAAGCTCAAGCGCCGGCAGTTCGACGTCGAGACGCTGATCGCGCTCGACTTCCTGCCACGCGATATCCACAACGGGTCCAGCGAGTGTGTCGTCGGTGCCGGCGTCACACTTGCTTCCGCCGCCAGCAACGAGCATCTGGTGAAAAGCTTCACCGGCTACGCCCAGGCGGCGGGCCTGGTGTCCTCACCTCCGTTGAGAAACGCGGGCACGGTTGGTGGAAATCTCTGCGTCGATACGCGCTGCAACTACTACGACATGACCTATGAGTGGCGGAAGGCCGCGGGATTTTGCATGAAGAAGGACGGGGACATCTGCCTGGTCGCACCGAGCAGCCCGCGATGCTGGGCCGTGTCGTCGTCCGACACGGCGCCGATGGCGATTGCGCTTGACGGCGTCGTCGGACTGACCGGACCCGACGGCGAGCGCGAGCTGCCGGTCTCGGTTCTTTATCGCGATGACGGCATGGACTACATGGCCAAGCAGGCAAGCGAGGTGGTCACGTCGCTCACGCTTTCGGCCGGTCGCGACATGAGAACGGCGTACGTAAAGCTGCGGCGGCGCGGCTCGATCGACTTTCCAATCGCAGGCGCAGCCGTGGCCTTGCAGCTCGACGGCGACGAGGTCGTACGGTGCCGCATCGTGCTCTCGGCAGTGGCCTCGCACCCACTCGAAGCGACAGCGGCTGAAGACTTTCTGAAGGGGAAACGTGTGGACGCCGAGACGATCCGCGAAACTGCTGACATCGCAGCCAAACCGGCCAAACCGCTGGACAACGCCGATCTCAGCCATTTCTGGCGAAAACGCATGGTCCACGTCGTGGTGGAGCAGGCGCTGCTTCAGGCAGCGACCAGAACGCCGGGCTCGACGGTTAAGCTTCTAGGTCAATACCCAGAATGATTCAATTCCGCAGACGCCAATCAGGACAGGGAATGGTCGAGTTCGCGCTCATCCTTGCCCTGGTTGCATTGATCGTCATCGTCGCGCTGATCGCGACGGGAAGCCAGGTCGTCAACCTGTACTCCGACATCGTCCAGACGATGTGCCTCTACCACGCAGGCTGCTGACGAACTGATCCCGGCCGTCTAAGCCTTCTAAGCCTCTAGCCGGCGATCGCCGCCGCCGCCGCCTCACCCGCCCGTCGCGCGTTGGCGCGGATGAGCTCGAAGTCGCGGTGGGCCAGCGCATCGGGCGGAAAGAGCGATGCCGTCAGCCCTACGGCTTTCACCCCCAGCCTCAGATACGCGCCGATGTCTTCGATCGGTACTCCGCCGGAGACCCAGAACGGCACTCCCCCCATGGGGCCGTTGAGCGCCCGGATGTACTCGGGACCTCCAACGGGGCCGATCGGAAACACCTTGACCAGGGCTGCGCCGGCGACTCTCGCCTGGTAGATCTCCGTCGGTGTTAGCGCGCCCAACACGCACAGAATGTCCTCCTGCCGGCAGGCGTCGGCCACCTCCGGCAGCAGTACTGGAGTCACCACGAACGAGGCCCCGGCATCTTTTGCCTCGCGCACGGCGCCTGGATCCCAGACCGTCCCCACCCCCACCGGAAAGCGGCCCCCGGTGGTGGCGATGAGACCGCGGATCATCTCGAAGCACGAGGGCACGGTCTTGGTGATCTCGATCGTATGAACGCCACCCTCCAGCGCGGCCAGGCACGCCTGGAACCCCGCGTCAGAGTCCTCCGTGCGCAGCACGCCACACAGACGATTTGGAAAGACCTGGTCGATGCTCCGCACAGCCGCGTGAATTATCGCCCGAACCGGTCGGCCAACCCCACTCAGAGGCCAGGCATATGTAAGCTGGTACATACGTATGACCGGGGCCACGGCGACGGAAAGCTCTCGGGATCAGATCATCCATGCAGCGGCCGACTCGCTCCTGGAGAACGGCTACTCAGGGACCAGCGTCCGCTCGATCGCGGCTAAGGCCGGCGTCGCGATCGGCAACCTCCAGTACTGGTTTCCGACCAAGTCGGAGCTCCTGGTCGAAGCCTGGCGCTACCTGACGGCGCGCTCGGTCGAACAGCTGCGGTCCACCCTCAACCAGCTGACCGACCCGCTCGAGGTGCTGGAGATCGGCGTCGAGTCGCTCTGGGACTCGCTGCGGCGCCTTGGTGACATCCAGCTCGCCGCCTTCGACCTCCTGGTGCAGGCCCCGCGCACCGAGCGCCTGAGGGCGTACCTGCCGGAGCTCTTCACCAGGTACCGCGAAGTCATCCAGGAGCAGCTCGACCGGCTGGAGGAGGACGGCCGCATCCGCCTCACCGTCCCGCGCGAGGTACTGGTTCCGCTCGTCCTCAACACCGTGCTCGGCTTCGGCCTGTACTACGTCGTGACGCGCGACGACGAGTCGTGCCTGAAAGCCCTTTCCGCGTTCAGGCAGCTGGCAGGCTCGCTCGTGGAGCCCGTCTGATGTCCGTCCACCTGATCGACCGCGAGCTCGACCGTTTGGAAAGCCTGTGGGAGGACGGCCTGTCGGACACCTACCGCTCCTACCTGGAGGCGGTCGGGGCCTACGCGCCTGCCGCCCAACCCAAGCTTGCGCTGGCGGCTGCGCTGGTCGAGATCGGCCTCCGGCTCCAGGGCCTCGGCGGCCGGGCTGCCGCGCCCCCAACCCTGCTGATGGGCGACCTCTGCCTCGCCCGCTCGTCGAGACTGCTGGCCGACGCCGCCCCGCAGGGCGTCCAGGTCGCCTTCGCCCGAGCGATCGAGGAGATGTCCGCCGCCGGCGCTTCCGGGCGAGCGGTCCCATCGACCCGCGAGCTCCTGCTGCGAGCCTTCGAGGCTAGCTGATGATCGGCAAGCGCGTCCGCTTCGAGACCAGGCAGGCCACCGAGTTCGTCGACATCACAGGCCGGCTGCGCGACGAGGTGCGGCGGTCTGGAATGCGGATGGGCAGGCTGCACCTCCAGTCGCTCCACACCACGCTCGGCCTCGCGGTCAACGAGAACGAACCGCTGCTGCTGCGGGATTTCCAGAGACTGCTCGAACGTGTCGCGCCCGCGAATGCCGGCTACGAGCACGACGACTTCGCGCGCCGGTTCGAGGTGGCGCTGGACGAGCCGGTCAACGGCCACGCTCATTGCCGCCAGCTGCTGCTCACCGGGTTCGCCACAGTTCTCGTCGAAGACGGCGAGCTGGTCCTCGGCCGCTGGCAGTCGGTTTTCGCCGTCGAGCTGGACGGTCCGCGCCACCGCGAGCTGGCGATCCAGCTGGACGGAGACTTTTCCCTCCCCCCACGAGGGGGCGGGCCAGGGAGAGGGGCGCGCGCAGCAGTCACATCCGACCTACTCGAGCTGGAGCTCACGCGCCAGCTGCTGGACGACCCCGACCCGGTTTCCGAGCCGATGCGCCGGCTCGTCGAAGCCGGCGGCAAGCGCCTGCGACCGAAGCTCGTGCAGCTCACCGCCGGGATCGGGCCGCGCAGCGAACCCCTTCGCGCGGCGTCACTGGCCGCCGCCGTCGAGCTTCTCCACAACGCGACCCTCATCCACGACGACTACGTCGACGAGAGCGCGCACCGGCGCGGGCGGCCAACCGTCGCGGCCGCCGAGGGTCCGGAGCGCGCGATCGCGGTCGGGGATTACTACTTCGCCAAGGCCACACGCCTCATCGCTGAGATTGGCAATCGCAGCGTGACCTCCACCATCGCCGAGGCTCTCGAAGCCGTCTGTGCCTCGCAGATCGACGACGTCGCGCTCCGCGGTGCGTATCCCGGCGACCGCGATTCCTACCTCGGCGTAGTGCGTGGAAAAACTGCGGCGCTCTTTGCCGCGGCGTGCGCATCGGGAGCGCTGCTCTCGGAGGCGAGCACGGAAATCGTGGAGGCTCTGCGACGGTACGGCGACCTGCTTGGCGTCGCGTTCCAGATGACCGACGACATGGTGGACTTCAGCGAGAGCTCGGGCAAGCCGGTGGGTCTCGACATCCGCCAGCGCGTGCTCTCCCTACCTCTTATCTATGCGGCAGAGGACCGCACCGTCGGGCCCGAGGTGCGAAGGTTGCTCGCCGGGACGCTGGGCGACGCTGAGGTGGGCCGCGTGGCCGAGCTGGTGGTGTCGAGCGGCGCATTGCGGCGAGTGCACGCCGAGGCCGAGACGCTCATCGAGGAGGCGGTGCAGGAGCTCGAGAGGGTCGAGCTCGACGGGCAGCGCCCCGTGCTGATCAGCCTCGCCCGCTCGGCCGTCGACCGCACTTTTTGATTTTCGCCCTGCGCGTGCCCGGCGTGATTTAGATCGTCCCGGAGACGATTCCCACGGTGCCCATCGCCAGGCTCCTGTAGGTTACGTTCGACCATCCGGCTGCTTTTGCCATCGCGCGAAGCTCTTCGAGCGTGCGGTATGAGTCGATGGTGTCGCTGAGGTACCGGTAGGCAGCAAGTTGCCCCGTCAGGGCGCCGCCGACGGCCGGCAGCACAGTCCGCAAGTACATCCGGTAGGCACCACCGGCCAGGTTCTTCGGCGGGCGGACGAACTCCAGCACGACCGACCGGCCGCCGGGCTTTACGACCCGCCCCATCTCGCGGAGCCCCCGGACAGGGTCGGCCAGGTTGCGCAGCCCGAACGCGATGGTCGCCGCGTCGAAGCCTGCGTCGTCGAACGGCAGGTTCAATGCGTCGCCTTCCAGGAACTGGATGCCAGGATGGTCGCGCCGGGCGATCTCGAGCATCTGCGGGCTGAAGTCGAGGCCGACGACCCGCCCGCCGCTGCCGGCGACCCGTGCCAGCGCGGCAGCCAACTTGCCCGATCCACACGCCACGTCCAGCGCCGAGCCGCCCGGCGCCAGGGCGGCGGCCTGAGCCGCTTTCCTTCGCCAGCCACCGTCAGTGCCGCCCGACAGCACTGTGTTGACCAGGTCATAGCGGCGGGCGATGCGGTCGAACATTGCGCGCACCGCCTGGGGGTCGCGTTCGCTGATTCTTACACTCGCTCCCAGATCGAGGCGATGCCTTGCCCGACGCCGATGCACATCGTCGCCAGGCCGTACTGGACGTCGCGGTGCACCATCTCGCGGACCAATGTGCTCACGAGTCGGGCGCCGCTGCTGCCAAGTGGATGGCCGAGGGCGATCGCGCCGCCGTTGACGTTGACCTTCTCCTCATCGATGCCGAGAAGGCGCACGCATGCAAGCGCCTGCGAAGCAAACGCCTCGTTGATCTCGACCAGGCCGATGTCGGAGGGCTGCAAGCCCGCTTGCTCGAGAGCCTTCAGCGACGACGGCACCGGGCCGATGCCCATGTAGTTCGGATGGACTCCGGCAGGAGCGGCCGACACCAGGCGCGCCAGCGGTGTCAACCCGCGTGCTTTAGCCGTGGCGGCCGACATCAGCACGAGCGCCGTCGCGCCGTCGTTGAGCGGTGACGAGTTGCCGGCGGTGACTGACCCCTTCTCTCTGAAGGCCGGACGCAGCCTGGCGAGCGCTTCGAGCGAGGTGTCGGGCCGCGGCCCTTCGTCGAGGCTCAGCTGGATCGCCTCGCCTTTGCGCTGTGGAACAAGCACGGGGACGATCTCTTCCGCCAGCCTTCCCGACTGCTGCGCCGCCACGGCGTGCTGATGGCTGCGCAGCGCGAAGGCGTCCTGGTCTTCGCGCGATATTTCGTACTTCTGAGCCACGCGCTCCGCCGTCTCACCCATCTGCAGGGTGTCGTACATCTCGGCCATCTTCGGGTTGACCATGCGCCAGCCGAGCACCGAGTCGAAAACGGTCTGCGGACCGCGTGGAAACGCTGAATCGGGCTTGGGCATCACCCACGGAGCCCGGGTCATGCTCTCGACCCCGCCGGACAGCATGATGTCGGCGGCGCCCGTCTGGATCTCCCGTGCGGCCGCGATGGTCGCCTGCATGCCCGAGCCGCAAAGCCGGTTGACGGTCTGGCCCGGCACCTCGACTGGGAAGCCCGCGAGCAGGAGCCCCATGCGCGCGACGTTCCGGTTGTCCTCGCCTGCCTGGTTGGCGCAGCCGAAGATGACGTCGCTCACCTCACTCGGCTTGATCTGCGCACGCTCGCAGACCTCCTTGAGCACGATCGCCGCGAGGTCATCTGGCCGAACGTCCTTCAACTGGCCGCCGTAGCGCCCCATCGGGGTGCGGGCGGTCGCCACGATCACGGCATCCATGAGCTCTGTCACTTTTTGACTCGCTTGGACAGGAAGGTCTGGACTCCCTCGGCGAACTCGGAACTCGCCGCCTGCGCCTCCTGCAGGTAAGACTCGAATTCGAGGGCTTCCTCGTAGCTCGATTCCAGAGCGTGGTTGACCGCGCGCTTGGCCGCTGCCATGGCCTGCCTCGGCTGCGCCGCGAGGTGGCCTGCCAGCTCGCGAACCTCGGCTTCGAGCTTGTCGGCCGCCACCAGGCGATTGATCACGCCGAGCCGGTGGGCGTCGGTCGCCGAAAGGGGCTTGCCGCTGAAGAACATCTCGTACGCGACGCCCGTGCCCGCCAGCCTGGGCAGCAGCCAGCTCACGCCACCGTCAGGCGCAAGCCCGATGTTGACGAAGGCTTCGAGGATGTATGCCTCGGGCGTCGCGATCCGGATGTCGCACGCCAGCGCGTAGCTGGCGCCGATTCCCACCGCCGGGCCGTTCATTGCAGCGATCACCGGCTTGGGCATGGTGCGCAGCCTGATGAGCATCGGCATGTACTCGTTGCGCAGCACGTTGCCGACGTCCTCCGGAGTGCGCATTCCGCCATCTCCGCCCTGGGCCATCTCCGTAACGTCGGCGCCCGAGCAAAACGCGCGACCTGACCCCGTGAGGACGACGACCCGCACGGATTCGTCGCGCTCGGCCTGCTTGATCGCGTCCCCGAGCTGGCGGCGTGTGATGGCGCCGATCGCGTTCATCTTTTCCGGCCGGTTGAGCCGGATCCAGCCAACTGCGCCTTCCGTCTCGACTCTGACTTGGCGCTCGACTTCAGCTGCCATCTATACGTTCATCTTCCTTGCGTTCATCTTCCTTTGAATACGCCCTTTCGTTTCTCGAGGAAGGCGTGCATTCCTTCCTTCTGGTCCTCGGTCGAAAACAGGAAGTAGAAGCTCTTGCGCTCCCCGGCCAAGCCTTCCGACAGCGGCGACTCGAATGCCTTGAGCACCGCTTCCTTGGCCATGCGCAGGGCAAGTGGAGGCTTTTCGGCCAGGTGCCGAGCGGTGCGCCTGGCGATCTCGACGGTCATCTCGGCCGGCACCACCTTGTTGACCAGCCCCAGCTCGTAGGCGCGCTCGGCGGTCACGGGGGCGCCGGTGAGCATCACTTCCATGGCCACGTACTTGCCGACCGTGCGCGGCCATCGCTGCGTGCCGCCGGCGCCGGGAATGATCCCGAGGTTGATCTCCGGCTGGCCGAGGCGCGCCGTGTCGCCGGCGATGATCAGGTCGCACATCAGGGCGAGCTCGCAGCCGCCGCCCAGCGCGTAACCGTTGACCGCGGCGACCAGGGGCTTGGCGAAGGCGGCGATCCCGGCCCAGCGTCCGGTCTGGTCGCGCCGCAGCTGGTCGACGGCCGTGCGGTCGGCCATGTCGCTGATGTCGGCCCCCGCCGCGAACACTTTCGGTCCGCCCGTGAGCACGACCGCACGCACCGTTTCGTCGGCGTCCAGCTCGCCCAGCGCCACGTTGACCTCGCGGATCAGGTCAGGGCTGAGCGCGTTCAGCACCTTCGGCCGGTTCAGCGTCACTGTGGCGATCGGGGCCTCGATCTCGACGAGAATGTGCTCGTAAGCCACCGCAGCCTATCATCCGTCATATGGGTTCGGGCACGCTGAGAGACTCCTTCGGCCGGGTCGCGGACGACCTCCGGATCTCGATCACAGACCGCTGCAACTTCCGCTGCATCTACTGCATGCCCGCGGAGGGGCTCAAGTGGCTGAAGCGCGACGACATACTCCGGTTCGAGGAGATCGTGCGACTGGCGCGGATCTTCGTGGAGCGGTATGGCGTCCGGACGATCCGGATCACGGGCGGAGAGCCCCTCGTTCGCATCAAGGTCGAAGAGCTCATCGGTTTGATCAACGCGATCGACCCCACCCTCGACATCACGATGACCACCAACGGGGTGCTGCTTCGCGACAAGGCCCTCTTGTTGAAGGAGGCGGGACTGAAGCGCATCAACATCTCGCTGGACACGCTGAGCATGGAGCGCTTCCACGAGATCGCCCGGAGCGACCAGTTCAGCCGCACGATGGACGGGATCCAGGCTGCTCGCGAGGCGGGCCTGTGGCCGATCAAGCTGAACATGGTCGTCATGAAGGGGCACAACGACGACGAGGTCGTCGACTTTGCCCGGCTCGCCCGCGACGAGGGCTACGAGGTCCGCTTCATCGAGTTCATGCCGCTCGACGGGGACGGCATCTGGACCAACGAGCAGGTCGTACCGAGCCGGCGCATCCAGGAGCAGATCGAGGACCTCTTCCCGCTGGTGCCGGTCACCGACCCAAGGCCCGGACCGGCCACCCGGTTCAAGTTCGCGGACGGCTCACCGGGCGGCGTCGGCTTCATCTCCTCGGTCAGCCAGGCCTTCTGCACCGCGTGCAACCGCATCCGGCTCACAGCCGAGGGCGGCCTCCGCACCTGCCTCTTCTCCCTGAACGAGACCCCACTGCGCGACCTCATGCGCTCAGGCGTATCCGATGACCACCTCGGCAGCGTGATCGAGACCGCGATCTGGCGCAAAGAGGAAGGCCACCTGATCAACCAGCCGGGTTTCATCAAGCCGGCGAAATCGATGTCCCAGATCGGCGGCTGATCGACCTGGTGCTTCGACCCGAAGAAGGTCCGCGTCCTTACACCGTCACGGAGCTCGCCAACGAGATCAGGCGCGAGCTGCGCCCGCTCACCGCGCTGCTGCTGAAAGGCGAGGTCAGCGGCATGAAACGTGGGCCGTCGGGGCATTTCAACTTCTCCATCCAGGATGGCGTGAGCCGGCTGGATGCCGTGCTCTTCGCGGACGACGCGCGACGCGTAACGACTCTCCCGGAGGACGGACAGGTCTTCATCTTTCGGGGCCGGATCGACTTCTTCGGCAAGACGGGGAGGCTCAGCTTCATCGTCGACCAGGTCGAGTTCGACGACGTCGGCAAGCTGCGGGCGCGGCTCGAGGAGCTGAAGCGCCGGCTTGACGCCGAGGGCGCGTTCGCCGCGGCTCGCAAGCGCCGGCTCCCGTTCCTGCCGCGGGCGATCGCGCTGCTCACCTCGCCCACCGGCGCCGTCATCCACGACCTGCAGGAGACGATCTGGGAGCGCTACCCGAACATGGGAATCGTCGTCTACCCGGTGCAGGTGCAGGGCGCGGCCGCGCCCATGAGCGTCGCGCGCGCGCTCAGGCGCTGCAACCAGGAGGACCTGGCGGACGTGATCGTGCTCGCTCGCGGAGGCGGGAGCTTCGAAGAGCTCTACGCCTTCAACACGGAGATCGTGGCGCGGGCGATCCTCGAATCCCGCCTCCCGGTGGTCACCGCGCTCGGCCACACCTCGGACCGCACCGTGGCTGACCTCGTGGGTGACGCCGAGTGCCGGACTCCGACCGAGGCGGGTGCGCGCGTGGTGCCGAAGAAGTCGGATGTGCTGGCCCAGCTGCGCGACCGAGGCCGCCGCCTCGACCGCGAGATCGCACAGCGCCTCGCACGCGAGACCGAGCGGCTCGCGAACAAGAAGCAGCGAATGGTCCAACTGCTCCCCGCGCTGGTGCGTCACCGCGTCGAGCGCCTCGCCCGCGCCGCCGCAGAGCTCAAGCGGCTGAGCCCGCTCGCGCAGGTGGCACGCCGCGAGGACGGACTGCGAGAGCGTGCGCGACGCCTCAACGTCTCCGCCGCGGCCCGGCTGAGCCGCAGCCGCAACGCGCTCGCCGCACGGCGCGCCACCGAGCGCCTGGATCGTGCGCTCACCGAACGGTTCGCAGCCGCGACAAGGGGGCTCGACCACCGGCGGCAGCGCCTGGTCGCGTTGAGCCCGGACGGCGTGCTCTCGCGCGGCTACAGCATCACGCAGGACGCCGAGTCCGGTGCCGTCCTCCGCAGCTCGGACGGGACAGCCGTCAACCGCAGGGTGCGCATCCGGCTGGGAGCCGGGAGGCTCGGAGCCAAGGTCGACGAAGTGGAGTCATGAGCGACGAGCTGACCTACGAGCAGGCGCTGGAAAAGCTGGACGAGAAGCTCAAGCTCCTCGAAGACGGGGAGCTCGGTCTCGAGGACGCGCTCAAGGCGGTCGATGAGGCTCGAATCTACCTCAAAGTGTGCACGGACCGCCTCGAGGTGGCCCGGAAGAAGATCGAGATCAGGGCCGAGCCGGAAACAGCTCCCGAGTAGCTAGGGCTCGGCATCGACGAACGGCTTCAGGTTCTCGATGTCGGATTCATCAAGGCGAGCGAACAGCGCCATGTCGTCCGCCCGTTCGATGGACGAGATCGGCAGCACAACATCCCGCCTGAAGAAGCCCTCTGGCCTGATCACGACCGCGGCCAGCTTTCCCTGGTCGAACAGGACATCGCGAACAGTGCCGAGGCGGTGCCCGGTGGTGCCGAGCATCACGTTTTCGCCGCTCTCGATCTCGATCTCGCCAGCCGGTTTGTTCGCGATCTCTTCTGCCTTCGGCAATCCGAGGCCACCGCCGATGAGCTCGCCGGTTTCGACGACCGCGTCCTCAGGCGACAGGGGCTCGCGACGATAGCTGAGGTAAAGCGGCTGCTTGCGAATGTCGGCGCCTGACAGCGAGAGCCGGACGAGGTCGTGGGTGGCGGACTCCACGGCGGTGATCGGAATGACCACCTCGTCGGTCGTAAAGAGCTTCTCGGCTGAAAGTAGTCGCCCAGCGAGTGTCGCCTCGTCCTTCACCACCAGCGCCCGCGCCTCGAACCCTTTCTCGTCGACGATCACGCTGACCACGGTTCCGGCCTTCTGGCCGTCACTGTCGACGACAGCCGCGCCGAGGTGGAAGTCGGAGAGCTCAGGCATCGAATTGATTATCGGGATTATCCGACCGTGGCTGGAAGGTCATCCGCGGTCGCCGACTCCAACTGCTCGTTCATCATGCGGAGTCGCTGGCTGAGGTTCTTGACGAACTCGAGCAGCACCTCGGGGTGCTCGTGGACGATCGCCTGCATCCGGTCGCGTCTCAGAACGCGCACGGTCGTGCTCTGGGTCGCCTCGGCGCTGGCAGAGCGCGGCTGGTCGTCGAAGACCGACATCTCCCCCACCACCTTGCTGGGCCCGTGCCTGGCGAGGGTGACCTCGTGGCCGTCATGGTCGAGGTGAATCCGGACCTCGCCCTCGAGCACCACGTACAGCTCAGCGCCGACCTCGCCCTTCCTGAAGATCGACTCGCCCTTCACGTAGTGCCGGGTCACCATCAACCGGTCGATGCTCGCCAGCTGTTCGAGGGTGAGCGTGCTGAAGAGCGGCACGCGCTTGAGGGCGATCAGCTCTTTCATCTGATCGCCCGGTCCGCGAGAAGCCGCGCCGGCGGTCTCCTTGACCCACTTGTCGTGATGGTTCGCGAGGGCTTCGAGCTCTGCATTGGTGAGGGGGCGAGCCGAGCCAGAGTCCAGCGACTCTGGGTCGAGCAGCTGCGCCAGCGGCCCGGCGAGCCAGCCCGGGCCGAAGTTTATCAACGTTTCCAGCGCCTCCACCCTCGCCTGCACCTCATCTGACATGAGGCCACGTTCGACAGTCGCGAATCCCCGTTTCCCGTGGAGCGCTCTCATCGCTGAGAGCCCTGAGTCGATGCCCTTGCGGGCGTAGTCGTCGAGACCGATCCGCAGCAGCGCGTAGCCGGCAGCTTCGCCTCCCTCCTGCTGCGATGCCGCCCGGGCAACCCGCGCGGACAAGCGGGCCAGGTGCAGCGCGTCGGCAAGGTGGGACTCGAGGTGGCCGCGCGCTTGCCGGAACAGCTCCGGGCGGCCGCTGCGGATGAGGGCCTCGATGACTGCGGCCGCGGCCTGGTCCTGCGCCGCGAGCAGCGGCAGAGTGAGCGCCAGAGCGTCCGGCGATTGGGCCGCCATGGCTTCCGCTGCGAGGCGCCGGACATCGCGGTCACCGCTCGCCAGGCCGTCGGCCAGCGCCTCCGCATAAGCCTGGTGCTGGTCCACGGGTGGAGTCCACCTGACCGCCTGCCGCAGCGCCTCGCGCCGAACCTCGATGTCGTCGTCGCGCAGGCACGCGATCAACGGGTCGGCTATCCCCGTCACATCGCCCTTCATCTTGGCGAAGCTGCGGATCGACTCCAGCCGCACACGCGCATCGCGATCGCGCATCGCCGTGACGATCGTTTCGTGGTCTCCGACGAAGGAGGCCGCCCACACCGCCGCCGCACGATCCTCCGTCAGGCTCGATTGCCAGAGCGCACGCAGAAGCCCATCCGAGCGTTCCCACCTGCGGTTTGAGCCGGCGACCGCCGCTGCCGCGCGCACCCAGCCGTCGGTGTCGCTCGCGGCCGATTCCAACTGCTCGAGGGTGATGCTGGCGGGCGCCGCCATCTGGAGCGCGAGGCGGCGCACGATTGGATCGTCTGCCGTCAGGAGGTCGGGCAGCAGCGCCGCAAACGCCTCTGGCGACGCTTTGCCGAGCGCCGCGGTCGCAAACTGGCGGACCTTGTCGTCACCGGCGCGAATGTAGCCCTGCAGCTCGGCAACTTGCTCCGGGCTAGACCGCCCGAGGGCTTGCTGGAAGTCCGCGAGGCTCAAGGCGTGGGTGCGCAGGCGATCGTAAATGGCGGTGACGTAGAGGCTCCGAACCCATAGCGCGGCAAGGATGAAGAGAATCCCGATCACGACTCCGAGCATGGCCACGGTCTCGACGCTTGCGGCGATCGTCCGCTGAACCACGAGCAGGCCCACGCCGGTCACCACCGCCGCCCCCGGCAGCACTCCGTTGTCGAGCAGCAGCTTCAGCTTGGGGCCGACCTGCGCCGGCAGGGCGCTGCCGAGGACGTTTTCGACCGGGTCGTCGAGCCCCGTCTGCAAACCATTCCGCACGACGAAGAGGAAGAGCGCCGTCGACAGCACGGGGGCGATCGCCACCGCCGTGAAGCCGATCAGGGTGAACATCGGAAGCGCCATCAGTGCGTTCTTGACGCCGAGCTTGTTGAGGACCCAGGGCGTCACGAACAGGCTCACGACAAGCTGCACCAAGTAGCTCACGAGCCACGCGTTGCCGATCAGGATCGTCAGCGACTGCAGGTTGTTGTGCGTGGCCTGGACGAACAGCACGGCCACCAGGTAATCGCCGATGCGGCTGGCCACCTGGAGGGCGAGCGCGAGCAGAATCAATGCGAGGACGAGGCGGCTGCCGGTCACGTAGCGAAACGCTGCTTTCAGCCCGGTCAGCACACCGTGCTTCTTGAGGGCGGCCTCGTGGTCGGCGAGGAACTCGTCGGTGTCGTCAACGAAGGCGGGGCGGAAGAGCGTTCGCTCGAGGCTGCGCGACATGATCGCCGCGGCGATCGATCCGAACGCCCAGACGAAGATCAGGGGCTCGGTCGCGTAGACGGCCACGATCGTCGTCGTCACCCCGGCGAGGATGTACCCGATGCTCGAACCCGCCGCGATGACGGGGAAGATTCGCTTGCCCTCCAGCACGTTGAAGTGCTGGCTGACGAAGCTCCAGAACGTGAGCATCACGAGCTCGAATGCGACCGAGTAGACGACGTAGGCCGCAAAGGCCACTGCCGAGTCCTCGCGGATGACGTAGGCGGCATACACGGCAATCGCCGCGACCGCGTTCGCACCCAGGGTGATCCGGAACGAGCGCCCGACACCGTACCGTCGGGTCACCACGCCCTGGAGCGCGATCATGGGCCAGCCGGCGAGCGCAAGGACGATGAAGAACAGCGGATAAGCCTGCGGCCCAGCCTTGTTGAGGAAGATGGATTGCGCCGCGCTGAACGCGGTGTACAACGCCCAGCCGAGGACGATGGCGAAACCGGCCACCTGCAGGGTGCGGTTGAGCTCTGTGCGGCGCACGTGCAGGAACTTCGCCAGCAGAGGCGACATCGCGGCAGGCCGCACGAAGCCCTGGACCTGCATCAGGTTTGCTGTACGGCTGCGATCCTTTCCAGCGCGGCGATCCGCTCTTCGATCGGCGGGTGACTGTCGAAGAGGTGGTTGAAGAAGCTGCCGTGGTGCTCCTTCGGGTTGTCGATGCACATCGCGGCGACCGCGTGGTTGAACTTCTCCATCGGCTTGTCGTTCTGCGCGATCTTCTTCAGGGCGCTCAGCAAGCCCTGCGGGTTACGGGTCAGCTCAACACCGCTGGCGTCGGCCAGCGATTCCCGCTGCCGCGACAGCGCCATCTGCATGATCGGTCCGACGATCACGGCGATGAGGCCGAAGATGATGCCGATCGCGAGGACGACGAGAATCGCGCGTTCGTCCCGCGTCCTGATCCTGAACGCGCCCTGCCAGACGACGCTCGCGATGAGGGCCGCCATCCCGATCATCGTCGTGACGATCAGCAGCAACCGGACGTCGTAATTCTTGACGTGGCTCATCTCGTGGGCCAGGACGCCCTCGAGCTCTTCGCGGTTCATCATCTGCAGCAGGCCTATGGTCACCGTCACCGCGGCGTGCTGTGGATCACGTCCGGTGGCGAATGCATTGGGGCTCGGGTCGTCGACGATGTAGACCTTCGGCACCGGCACGCCGTCGCCGATGGCCAGCGTCTGGACAATGTTGTAGAGCTGCTGGTACTGCTGCGGGTCGGCCTCGTGCGCCCCAACCGCCGCCAGCACGGTCGCAGCGCCGAAGAAGTAGGAGAAGGCCGCGGCGGCGATGCCAAGCAGGCCGAGGATGATCGCTCCCGCGATCGCGGTGCTCAACCCGCCGCCAAACTCGCCGATGACAAATCCGGCCAGCAGCCAGACGAGGAGGAACAGCCCGATCAGGATGATGCTGTTCCGCTTGTTGTGCGCGATCTGGTGATACATCTGGGTCCTCTAGTTTGCCGTGCGCTTCGGCCTCTTCACAGTACCTTTTACGCGCTCGGCCGCCCACCGGCCCCAGATCTGCGCCCACACGAGGCCGTTGCCGAAAGCCGACTCGTCCTCGGCGTGGTGCTTGAAGTGGTAGGCCCACATGGACCTGTGTCGCTCATACGACATCTGCCGCTCCGCCTCGGGCGTGGCCGGCTTGACGTGGTGGGTGGCGCCCGCCGAGGGCTGGTAGAAGACCTTCCATCCGCCGAGCTTCAGCCGGTAGCAGAGATCGAGGTCCTCGCCGAACATGAAATAGCGCGGATCGAAGAAGCCGACCCGCTCCAGGGCGGCCATGCGCACCATCAGGCACGCGCCGGACCCTGCGTCCATCTCATGCACATCCGATTCGGGGAGATGACCCATATTGTGCCGGCCAAACCTGGGGCTCTTGGGAAAGAGCCTGCTCAGGCCTACCGTGCGGTAGAAGAGGGTTCGAGGTATCGGAAAGGCCCGTCGCGCGTCCGGATCCAGGCCCCCGTCCGGCAGCACAAGCCTCGGGCCGACGGCGCCGGCGTCCGGACGCGTCAGCAGGAAGTCGGCCATCCTGCCCACCGACTGCGCGTCCACGGTCACGTCGGAGCTCAGGAGGAGGACGAAGCGGCCCTGGCAGCGCTCGAGGCCGATGTTGGCGGCCCGGCCGTAGCCAAGGTCCTTCGGCTGCACCAGCACGGTCGCCTGTGGGAACTCATCCGTCACGGCGGCCGCCGACCCGTCTGAAGAGTCGTTATCGACGACCACAGCCTCAACTGGAACATCCGCGGTCGTGAAGAACGCCTGGAGACACTGGAACAGCAGGTCCTTGGCGTTGTGGCTGACGACCAGTGCTGAAACGAGGGGCTTGGCTTGATCGGGCATCGGAAACGCATTATCCCCGCCGGGAAGGCACGGACGCGTCAAGTAGAATGCCCGGGACTGTGCAAACCGGCGCGCGACTGGGTCTCGGCCAGCGCCTGGCCCAGGTCCGGCAGAACCGGTTGGTCCGGCAAAACCTGGTCCTGTTCGCAGGCGGCCTGGTCGCCGGCATTGGCGGCTTCGTTTACCACGCCATTGCCGGCCGCGTCCTCGGACCGGCCACCTACGGTCAGGTCGCATTCCTGATCGCGGTGTACGCGGTCGGAACCGCCCCCGCACTGATCCTGATCGTGGTGCTGGCCCGCTACACGGCCACGCTCGCGGCGAGGGGTGACGCCGGGGTGCGCTCGCTGCTCGGCCGCACGGCGCGACTCGTCGCCATCCCCTGCCTGGTGGCGGTGCTGCTCACGTCTTTGCTCGCGCGGCCGGTCGCCGCCTTCGAGCACCTTGGCTCGACGATCCCGATCCTCATCCTCGGCTTCTCGATCGCGCTGATCTGGCAGGTTGCGATTCCGCGCGGCATCCTCCAGGGCCTGCAGCGGTTCCCGGCCCTCTCCCTGAACCTCTCTCTGGAGCTCGTGGTCCGCACCGTCGCGGTCTTCATCCTGCTGAAGGCCGGCTACGCGGTCTCCGGGGCGATGGCTGCCGTGTTCCTGGGCCTTGCGGTCTGCTTCGTGCTCGGCCTGTACACCCTGCGGGACCACTTCAAGCGGGTCGGCGCTCGGGTTCAGCTGCGCGTCATGGCCGGGTTCTCGCTGACCGCGGCCGCCGGAATCATCGGAATCCAGATCCTCTACAACCAGGACGTCATCCTGGCCGAGCACTACCTCAACAGCCACGACGGAGGCATCTACGGTGGGCTCAACAAGATCGGCACGATCCTGTTCTTCCTGACCCTGAGCGTCAGCCAGGTGCTCTTTCCTCGAGTCGTCGAGGCGGTGGCGAACGAGCAGCACCCGGGCCGCATCCTTCTCTACTCCGCCGGGATCCTCTCAGCGCTCGGAATGTGCGCGCTGCTCGTGTTCGCGGTCGTGCCGGGGCTGGTCGTCGGCGTCCTGTTCGGCCCGCGGTTCAGCGACGCGACACCGTATGTGTTTCCGGTTGGCGTCATCGGCCTGGCGCTAGCGCTGGACAACCTGTTGGTGCAGTTTTTCATGGCGGTCCACGACAGGGTCTTCGTCCCGATCCTGGCGCTCGCGGTCGTGGCGGAAGGCGGGCTCATCTTCTTGTTCCACGCTCGAGTCGGCGAGGTCGTGCTCGACGTGCTGGTGGCGCTGATCGGCCTCCTCGTGCTCCTCACGGTCCGCTGCTACGTGCTGCTGCCGACGCTGCACGCCGGCAGCCTGGGGGATGAGCGACCGCCGGTCACAGCCTGAAAAAAGTAAGTCCCGGAGCCCTTGCGGGCCGCGGGACTTAGAAAACGCTCGGCAACGACCTACTCTCCCACCGGGTTACCCCGACAGTACCATCGGCGCAGGAGGGCTTAACTACCGTGTTCGGAATGGGAACGGGTGTTTCCCCTCCGCCATGGTCACCGAACAAATCAATTATAGCCAAACATCTAATCCCTCCCCCCGTTCAGGGGGGAGGGCCTGGGTGAGGGGCGAGGAAGAAGTCGGGTTGGATGGGCGCGAAAGAACCACCCGATAAAGACCCGGACGAAGGCTAAGACTGACCTAGCGCGTGCGCCGGCGCCTGGCGCGGAGGCTCTTGATCTTGCGAGCTTCCGCCGGCGGGACGTAGTGCGCGCGTCGCCGCATCTCGCGCACGAGCCCCTGCTCCTGCACCTTGCGGCGGAACTCCCGAAGCGCCTGCTCGAACTCCTCGGGATCCTTGACGACTATTCGCACAACCCGAAAAGGATACCGGTTGGAGGGTGGCGCTGTTCTGTTAAACCCTCGACCCGGTTTACTCCAGGACGTCGGGCCGGACGGCCCTGCCGATGGCGATCACCGCGAAGGCCAACGCGAAGGCGCCGATCACCACCAGAGCGTGGGTCGCATCGACCGGCGACAAAGGGGCGGCGAAGGCCGCCCGCGCGTGGTGGCCCGGCTCGATGAGGTTCAACACGATGTTGAGGTTGGGTCCGAGCTGGTACTGGCTGATGTTCAGCCACGGGTGGTCCTGTTTTGTGATCCGCGAGCCCAGCGCCTCCAGGATGACCGAGAAGTTGTCGACCGGGAAGAACGCCAGCGAGGCTGCCATGGCGAAAGCCAGAGAGCGCCCGATCCCCGCCGCGGCGGCGGCCATCAGGATGACGATTCCCATGCTCATGCCCTGCACCACCGCCCACATCCCGAGGTCTTGCCAGAACTGGTTGGGTAGGTGCTGGAGCGGCGCGAGGCTGCCCGTCCAGGCGTTGACGAGCAGCGCGAGAATCCCTCCGGCGACCACGAGATATCCGGCGAGGAGCAGGATGCCGATGATCGCCAGGGTGAGCATCTTGGCGAGGAGCAGGCGCAGCCGCCCCGTTCCCCTCGCGTAGATGATGCGGATCGTGCCCGACGAGTACTCCATGGCAAAGAGCCGCGAACCGACGATCAGGAGAAAGATTCCGGAGCCGATCTGAAAGATCGTCCCGAAGACGTCTCTCGCCCCATAAGCCCAGCCCGTCGGATCGGTCTTCAGCTGGTCCTGGATGTTCGAGGCGCTCGTGATCGCGAGCGTGATGATCGCCAGCAGCACGAAGGAGCCGGCGAGCATCAACCAGAAGCTGAGCTGCCGCGAGACCTTCAGGGTTTCGCCTCGCACCATCCCAAAAAAACGTGGACGCAGCGCCGACACGCTCATGAGGTCCCTCCGGTGAGGCTGAGGAAGATGTCCTCGAGATCCTTCTGTCGCTCGCTCACGGCGTCTGGCGCCGCGCCGCTCTCGACCAGGAACTTGATGAGGTTGCGACCGCGCCCTTCGGGTGCGGGCGTGATGACCAGGCCGTCCTCGACGCGAGCCTGCAGGGCCCACGGCTGCCGGCGCAGCACGGCCACCAGCTCCGTTGGAGCATCGACCTTGACCTCGAATTCCCCCGATGACTGGAGCAGATCGTGGACCGGCGCGACGCGAACGAGCTTGCCGTGGTTGATGATTGCGACGCGCGTGCAGATCTGCTGCACCTCGGTCAACACATGGCTGGAGATGAAAACGGTCTTGCCCTCGGCGGCAAGGTTCCGCAAGAGGTCGCGCATCTCGACGATACCGGCGGGATCGAGCCCGTTGGCGGGCTCATCCAGGATGAGGAGGTCAGGATCATTGAGCAAAGCCATGCCCAGGCCGAGACGCTGCTTCATTCCCATGGAGTACGTCCTGACCTTGTCCCCATCGCGCCCTTTGAGAGACACGATCTCGAGCACTTCGTCGATCCGCTTCTCCGACGCGCCGCCCAGCAGGTCCCCGATAGCGCGCAGGTTGTCGCGCCCCGAGAGATACCCGTAGAGCGCCGGCGACTCGACCAGCGCGCCGACGCGAGGCAGGACCTGGGCGCGATGCGAGCGAACCTCCTGGCCGAGGATCTCGACCGAGCCGCCCGTCGGGGCGATCAGGCCGAGGGCCATCCGGATCGTGGTCGTCTTACCGGCGCCGTTGGGCCCGAGAAAGCCGAAAAGCTCGGCGCGCTCGACCTGGAGGTCGAGGCGGTCGACCGCCAGTCGCGATCCGTACGACTTGGATAGGGCGATCGTGCGGATCGCCGCCGCGGTGCTGGCCACTCCTACGTAAGCACCGCGGCGGCAGGTTTTATGACAGGGTCGCTACGGGTTCACCCCGGCGAGCGTCACCGTCGCGGTGTGGGTGCCACTCTGGTTCACAAACGTGATGGAGGCGCGCTCGCCCGGCCTGTGGGCCAGGAGTGTGTTGCCGAGGTCGTCGATGTTGGTGATCTGCGACCCGGCGACCGATGTGATGACCGAGTAGCGCGTGATGCCGGCGCTCGCGGCGACTGAGCCGGTCTGAAGTCCAACCACCAGAGCGCCCGAGGACACGGTGAGGTTCAGCTGCGACACGACGGTCGAGTCGATGTTCTGCACCGAGACTCCGATGTAGCCGGTCTGGCCGTAGATGACGTCCGAGCTCGCCTGTCCCGATCGGACCAGGTTGACCACGCTGAGGATGGTGTCCGAGGGGATCGCATAGTTGACGGTCGACGCCGACGAGCGGAAGCCCTGCACGTCACCGGCCGTGATCATCCCGACTACCTGCCCGGCCGAGTTGACGATCGGGCCGCCCGAATCGCCGGGGTAGATGGTGGCGTCGCTCTGGAGCATGCCGCTGAGCTGCTCCGACTTGCTGCCGCCTTCGCTCGCGGTGATGGTCTGGTCGAGAGCGGTGACGCTGCCCTGCGATACGTCGGGCGTGCCACCCTGGCCGAGCGCGTTGCCAAGCGCGACGATCGCGTCGCCGACCTTGACCGACGACGAGGGCGCGAAGCTGACCGTCGGCAGGTCCGTCACGCCGTCAACCTGGATCAGAGCGATGTCAGCGCTGGGGTCGACGCCGATCACGTGGGCGGTGTAGGTCTGGGAACGTCCCGCGATCGTGACCTGAATGCTTGTCGACCGGTCCACGACATGGTTGTTGGTGAGGATCTCGCCGTTTGACGTGACGATCTGCCCGGTGCCGGCGGCCTGGCCCGACCCGACGACGGTGTTGATGTCGACGATGGCCGGATCGATCTTGGCGGCGATGGCGCTGGTGTTGAGGCTGCCGCCGGTGTTGGGACTTACGGGCTTAATCGGAGAGCCCGGTTGGGCGGGCTGGGCGGGCTGCTGGGCGACGGGTTGGGTGTTGTTCGTGTTGTTCTGCGCCGTGCCGTTGTGTGAGTTGATGGTGCGAGCCAGGCTCCAGCCGATGCCGGCTCCGGCCGCAGCGGCGACGACCGCGGCGACCACGACGGCCGCGGCGATGCGGTGCCACACGGTGTTGGTGATCGGAGGGGCGGGCGGCGGAGGCGGCGCCCACGAAGGAACAGGAGCGCCGAACGATTGGGCCGGCGGCAGCAGCGATCGATCAGGCGGCGGCCCGTCGGGGTGCTCGCTGGGTTGGTTTTGCATTTCCGACATCGGGTCTTCCTCCGTAAACGTCTGAGAGTCTCTTGTGTTCCCACGATGTCGTCCAAAGCTGGGAGGTGGTTGGACGGACCCTTAGGGTTTGCTGGGAAACAGGGTCCTAGCGGTTCCCGCTTTCCCACTCGGCCTGGCAGGCCACGCAGCGGGTCGCGTCCGGCAGAGCTTCAAGCCGCTCGTCGCCGATCTTCCCGCCGCAGTCCTCGCAAATGCCGTAGGCGCCTTTGGCCTGGCGGTCGCGAGCGTGCGCGGCCTGCTGTCGATCACGCTCGAGGACCTGCCGGATGGTCTGAGTGTTCGCCCGCTCGGCTTGAACCTGTGCAAAGTCGGATTCTCCAAACCCTTTGCTCATATGGACTCATTGTCCACTCGGGCGCTGGTTAAAACATTGAGGCGCACGACGACCACGAGCAAAGCGCCGAGGACCCACGTAATCGGCGACCGAAGACGCGGTCTGCTCACTTCTAAACAATAGGATGAAGCCCGGCACCCAATCTGTGATGCGAAGGAGACGAGTGCAATGGAGCTGGCTGGGCGAGTCGCGCTGGTTACAGGAGGTTCGGGTGACCTCGGGTCGGCCATCTGTCGCGCGCTGGCACGCAACAAAATGGACGTCGCTGTCACGTACGCGGGCGAGAAGGAGCGCGCGGACCGCGTAGTGGCCGAGGTGGAGGCGGCCGGTGGCCGCTCATGGGCAATCCACCTCGACCAATCGACCATCAACGAGCCGGAGGAGGTGGTCGCGTCGACGGCGCAGCATTTTGGACGGCTCGACGTGCTCATCAACAACGCGGCGTGGAACATTGGCATCCCATTCGCCGACCTCGAAGCGCTGACTCCGGAGATCTTTGACCGGATGTACGCCACGAACCTGCGCGGGCCCTACCTACTGTCGCGCGCTGCGGCTCGTCCAATGAAAGAGCAGGGCGAGGGCCGCATCGTGAACATCGGCTCGATCGGCGGCCTCCACCCTTCGAGCAGCAGCATCGCCTACTCGGCCACCAAAGCGGGCTTGATCCACCTCACACGATGTCTCGCGGTGGCGCTCGCGCCCGGCGTGCTCGTCAACTGCGTGGCCCCCGGACTGATCGAAGGCACTCGAATGGCGGCCCGGCTGCCGGATGCCATTCGCGAAGGGGCGCTTCAGAGGGCGGTCCTTCGGAGGGCGGCGTCAGTCGACGACATCGCGGACCAGGTCGTCACCTTCTGCCGCTCGGACAGCACCACGGGACAGGTGCTGCCGGTCGACGCGGGCGGAGTGTTCCATTGATGTCAAGCGCGCGGGCCGCCGGCCGGTTTTGGCGGATATGGCGCCGCGGCGCAGAAAGGGTCGACGAAGCGGCCCAACCACAGTGACCCTCGAAGATCACCACCGAAACGTCTCCTGAGCCCAAAGAGCGCGTACTCCAGGAGGGCGAGCAGCACACCGACCACGAATCCCAGGACCAGAGCCACGACGATGAAGATCCCGGATGGCTTGTCATACACGTGCGCTGAAGCAAAGAACACGACCAGGTACATCACGAATTCTGCGATCAGCCACTGGGCTCGAATCCACCCTGTCTGCGCACGGCCTGCAGCAATTGCTGTCAGAACGCATACGTTGCAGGACGCGATCAGGAATGCTCCGGGGATGGCGACGCTCAAACCAGGCCGAGTCTAGCCCGGGAAAGTGAGAGGGGCTGCGGAGTGACCGCAGCCCCGTGCGGTTTCTAGTGGCCGTTGACCGCCGCGACCAGGTCGGGAAGCAGCTTCGCGGCGTCTGGGGTTCCCCAGCCCGTCACCGCATCGTCCTTGCTGGCTACGCCAGCCTCCACCCATGCAGCCGACCGCTGGAAAGCGGCCACCCCACCCTGCGAATCTATTTCTTCAGGTTGACGATGTCAATTGCCCAAAGGCAGCCCGGCTTCCAGGTGGGCCATCGCAGCGTCCGCCAGCGTGCTCAGGTCGGCCTCTGGATCGCTCGCCACGGCGAGCACGGATGACATGAGCACGCCGATCACAGCGCCGGCCAGGTTGCGCACCGCGAAGTCCGTCGCGGCTCGCCCCGCGCGTGGCGCCAGCACCTCGGCGACCTGCTCGACCATGCCCGCGAACTGGCTCAGCATCGCTGCGCGCACATCTGGGTCTCGCTGGACCAGTGCCGTCCGCTGCTGCACCATCGCCATTTCCTCAAGGGTGATGGCAGAGAAAGTGCTGTTCATGGCGGCGCGCAAGGCGGCGATTGGACCCAGCTCCGGTGGCTGCGCGTTGAACGCGGCAATGATGAGCGGGTCGAGGTCGTCCTGCAGGATCAGGTCTTCCTTGCTCGAGAAATAGTTGAAGAAGGTGCTGGGCGAGACCTCGGCCGCGCCGGCGATCTCGTCGATCGTGGTCTGTGCGAAGCCCTTCTTCAGGAACAGGCGCATGGCTTCTGTCTGGAGCGCCGCCCTGGTTTTGAGCTTCTTCCTCTCGCGCAGTCCGAGAGCGGCGTCAGGCAACTCCAACCTCCCGGGCCGCTAGCGGTGCAGCCTCGCCGGCGTGTGCCCGGCCCGGCATGAACGCCAGCGCAAGCAGCATCGCCACGGCAGCGATCATGGCGGAAACCAGCAGCGCGATGTCCATGCCGTGGACGAATGCCTGGCGCACCGACAGCAGCAAGGCCGGTGAGTGGAGACTCTCGGCCACCTTCGCGCCGGCGAAGACGCTCAGCCGGACGGAGGCGGCGAGCGCCGGCGGCAAGCCGGCCAGGTTCAGCTCCGAGTGGTAGCCGCTCACGAGCACGCTGCCCAGGATTGCCGCGCCGAAAGGCGCGCCCACCTTCTGCATCGCCTGAATCAGCGCGGAGGCCACTCCGCTGCGGTCGCTTGGGACATGCTTCAGCGCCGCCGAGGCTGCGGTTGCAAATCCGATTCCCATTCCGAATCCGACCACCGCCATCCAGGCGGCCACGAACCACGTGCTCGATCCGACCGCGGTGGTCGACCCCACCAGCATGCCTGCGGTTACGATCGCAAAACCCGTCGCGATGGTGAGCTTGGCGCCGAGCCAGGTCGCGATCCGGTCGGCCGGCACCGCGCCTGCCACGAGCCCCACGATGATCGGCAGAAGCCGGAGGCCCGAGCCCTGCGGGTCGACGCCCAGCACGCCCTGCGAGTACTGGGGCATGGTGAATATGAGCCCGACCAGTGCAAGTCCACCCAGGGAGGCGAGGATCACGCCCCAGGTGAACCCGGGCGTGGCAAACAGCGAGAGGTCGATCAAGGGACGGCCAGCGGGCCTGAGCGTCAGGCGGCGCTCCCACAGGAAGAACCCGACGATCGCAGCCACGCCCACCGCGAGGATGGCCAGCGAGCCAGGGTCCGTCCAGCCGTTGCGGCCCAGCTCGATCAGTCCGTACGTCACGGCGGCGAGCCCAAAGGTCGCCGCCAGCATGCCGATCGGGTCGAGCGCCGGGCGCTCCGACGCGCGCGACTCGGGCACCAGCGCGATGACGGCGATCAACCCGACGGCCGCCACTGGCACGTTCATGAGGAACACCCACCCCCACCAGAAATGGGTCAGCAACCAGCCGCCCAGGATCGGTCCCAGCGGCAGGGCGACGAAGTTGGCGGCGGCCCAGATCCCGACCGCCCGGGGGCGCTCCTCCTCCGAGAAGAGCACTGTGACCACCGACAGAGCCATGACGACGATGGCTGCGCCGGCCGCACCGAGCACCACCCGGGCCGCGATGAAGGCCCCCGGGCCGGGAGCGAACGCACAGGCGACAGAGCCGGCCCCGAAGAGGACCAGGGCGCCCATCATCACCCGCTTGCGTCCGAACCGATCGCCGAGCACTCCAAAGGGGAGCATCCCTCCCGCGAGGCTCAGCGCGTAGCCGGCGGAGAACCATTGAAGGTCGGATTCGGAGGCGTGAAGCGCGACCGCCAGGGTCGGCAGTGCGACGCTGAGCACGGTCACGTCCAGACCGACCGCGAGCACTCCCAGCGTGACGGCCGCCAGCGCGGACCACTTCTTGACGGCAATCGAGTTCATTTCGGCGAGCCCCCTTTGTTTGAGTCTATCCAAGTATAGACTTACTACAAAGTTATAGAGGCTTTAAGTTCATCGCCGACCCGAAGATGGCTACTGGCCTGTGTAGCTCATGAAAGACGTGGAGCTGGACTCGTTGCAGACCACAGCCACCTGACCGCCCGTGCTTGTCGTCACCACAGCGCTCGCTCGGTCCCCGCTGGCCAGCCCACCCAACGGCTGGTACAGGCCCCAGTAAGCATTCGGCTGCAGGGACTGGCTCTGTGGGGTGCCGATGGCCGCTCCGCTCGAGGTGTCGTAATAGGTGACGGTGACGGTGGTCGCCGTCGAGCCCGTGTTCATGATGCCTTCACCGGTGCTCCAGGCATCGCTGCCCGCGCTCTCGACCAGCGGAAGGTGCAGGGTCGCGCTGCCCGAGGCAAACGTGTTGTAGGCGGTGGACTGCTGTGCGCTGCTGGTCGAGGGCGCCACCTCGTTGACGATCGCGGCGATGGCGACGGTGCTCGTGATCTTGGCTGTGTAGGGCCCGTCGGCGGCGATGTCGGTGCCCTGGTAGACGCCGAGGTAGCCGTTGGCCGCAATCGGCGCTGTGGTCGTGGTCGCGGCGCCGCTGGCGTTGTAGTAGTTGATCGTCACCGTGCCGGCCGTGCCGGTCGTGTTCTGGATGCCCATCCCGGTGTTGTAGCCGCCGTAAGCGTTTCGCAGCGCGGCGGGCGCAAACAGGGTCGAGCTGCCCGCCGTCACCGTGTCGTACGAGCTGAGTTGTCCGCCAGGCCCTGTCTCGTTGACGATCGCAGCCAACGGCCCTGCCGAGCTGGTGATGGTCGCGGTCCCGGCGAAGCCGCTGGGAAGGCCCAGTGCGACGTCGCCCGAGTAAAGGCCCTGGTAGGCGCCCGCAGCCACGCCCGTCAACGTCTGCGTTTTGACCGCGGTCCCAGCCGCGTTGCGATAGGTGATCGTGATGTTGGTCGGCGCCGCGCTCGCATTGACCAGTCCGATCCCGGTCGTGTAGCCGCCGTACGCATTGTTGGTGATGGTTGGCGCGAAAAGAGTTGTGCCGGCGCCTACGCCGGGGTTGATACCCGTGTAGCTTGTCGCGTCTCCAACACCAGGCGCGAACTCGTTGACGAAGCTCGCCACCGGCTGGCTCGAGTAGATCACGGCTGACCCGGCCCCGCCTGCCAGGAAACCATTGCCGTTGTCCTGGCGAACCGTCCAGGTTGCGTTGGGCGGCAAGCTCGCGATGCTGTCACCCGAACCGACCGTGTCGCCGTTGCTGTCCACATAGCCGATCGTGATGCTCGCCGGGCTCGTTCCGATGTTGGTGATCTCGGCGGCAGTCGTGTATCCGCCGTAGGCCGCGTTGGACGCCGCCGGCAGTATTGCCGCCACCGGCGGGAGCGTCGACTCGAGGATCGAGCCGCCCGCGCCACCGATCCAGACATGGTTCTGATCAGGCGTGGCGACCGAGTACAGATTGTTCAAGGTCGGCGGTGAGTGATCCACCCAGCGGCTCCCGTCCGACGTGCCGATGACGATTCCCAGCGTGCCGGCTGCGACGCAATCGGCGGCGTTGACGCAGGCCAACCCAAGGAGGTTCTCTGTGGTGCCCGAGGTATCGGCGGCCCAGCTTATGCCGCCATCCGGGCTCCTCAGCATGGTGCCTGCCTGGCCGGCTGCATAGCACACGCTCGCCGTCGGGCATGCAACCTGGTCGAGATACTGGCTGGTCCCGGAGACTCGAGATTGCCACGACCCACTGCTGCGAGTGATCACCGCCCCATTGGTGCCGGTCGCCACGCAGAGAGCACTGCTCGGGCAGCTCACGCCCAGGAGGAACTGAATCGTGCCCGAGCTCTCGACGGTCCAAGTGCCGCCGTTGCTGGTCGAGAGCGCGGTACCGCCGGTGCCAACGGCCACGCAGCTGGTGGTGCTCCAGCAGCTGACGTCATTCAGGCTTTGGTCCTCGCCTGAAATGCTGTTTGCCTGGTACGACCAAGAGGTTCCGCCATTACCGGTGAAGTAGATGGCGCCAGGCCAGCCAACCGCGTAACACGTGTTTACGTCCGGGCAGCTGATGCCGGTCAGCTGGTCGGTCGTGGTGAGGGTTCGCGTGGTCCAGGTCACACCACCGTCATGCGTGGTAAGAATCGTGTCGAAGGCGACCGCGAAGCATGTCAGCACATTCGGGCAGCTGATCCCGTGAATCGACCTGGTGGTGCCGGCCGGCTGCTGGCGGGTCCATGCGGCGCCGCCGTTTGCCGTCGCGCTGACAGCTCCCGGATTGACTCCGCCGCTGCCAACGGCAAAGCACACGGCGGGGCTGGGGCAGCTGATCGCGGCGTAAGGATTCGTGCCCATCTGGACGTCCCAAATTCCTCCGTTGTCCGTCGTATGGAGGATGGTGGAATCAGATGCGGTTGCGTAGCAGGTGTTGGTGTCTGGGCAGCTCACACCGGTGAGCGTCACGTTGGAGGAGGAGTTGTCGGTCCTCCAGTTCGCGCCTCCGTCCGTCGTCGTGGCGATCAGTCCTGACCCGCCGACGGCGAAGCATGTGGTTGCGCTCGGACAGGTGATGGCACCGAATGGGGCGCTGATCCCCGCCTGACTGTCGCTGGCCAGGTTGAAGCTGATCGTCCAGGTCACGCCCCCGTCGGTGGTGACGTAGACGAGATTTTGCCCACTTGAGTCTGCATCGGTGGCAAAGCACACCGATGCCGTCGCGCAGCTGATGCCAGTCAAACCCGTGGCCACGCCGACGCCGGCGGGGCTGCTCCAGTTGATGCCGTCGGTCGTCTTGATGAAACTGGAGACGTTCGTGACCGCGTAGCACGCGGTAGGGACACATGAGATCGACACCAGGTTTCCTGTGCTGAGGGTTTGCAGGTTCCACGTCGTACCGCCGTCGGTGGTGCCGATCACCGTGCCAGACACACCGACCGCATGGCATGTTGAGATGCTCGGACAGCTGATCGAGGACAGGGCCCAAGGCGTACCAGAGTTCTGAGTGGACCAGGTTGTCCCTCCGTTCGTCGTGGCGCCAATCTCACCGCCGGCCCCCGCCGCGAAACACACGGCGGCGCTAGGGCAGCTGATTCCGTTCAGGTTGTTGGCCGGAAGGCCAAGTTGCTGCGACCAACCGGTCCCACCGCTCGTGGTCGCGGCGATAGTCCCGAAATCGCCATCCGTATAGCAGGCCGAGCCGGTCGGACAGCTGATCGCATAGAGACTCCCCGGCTCACCAACTGACGCGTGACTCCACAACGACGGTGCCACCTGCCTGTACACGAAGCCGTCACCTGAAGCTAGGAAGCACTGGGTGGCTGTCGGGCAGCTGACACCCAGAAAGTTGTTCGCTGTGGTCATTCCACCGTCCGACGGCCAGTTGTCGAGGCCGCCGTTTGACGTTTCGAAGCGGCTGCCAGTTTGACCAACAGCCATGCAGGCGGACACCGTGGCGCACGAGATTGCATAAAGGCTGATGGAGGTGGCGAGGTTCGGATGGAAGTCGCTCCAGCTGCTGCCGCCATCCGCCGTCTTCAGAAAATTCGGGCCGTCCCCCACCGCGTAGCACGTGGTAGTTGTTGGACAGCTGATGCCGAAGAGATTCGCACTCGTTCCGGAGGTTTGAGCTGTCCAGCTTGAGCCGCCATCGCCGGTCCGAAAAATCGATCCCGCGTAGCCCACCACGAAGCAGACAGTCGCCGAGGCGCAGCTGACTCCTGAGAGGAAGTGGCCGCCGTTGATGCTCTGGCCGGTCCAGGTGTGACCATCGACAGTGGAAATGACGAAGCCGAAGTAGTCGACACCAACGCAGGTTGAGACGGTTGCGCAGCTGATCCCGGTGATGCCGAATGCCTGCGCCTGCTGGTTCCAGGTCGATCCGCCGTCGGTTGTCGAAAGGATCGGGCTGTCGTAGCCGGCGCCGAAGCATGTGCTTGCAATGGGGCAGCTGATCGCGTACAGGGGATTGCCATCTGGCAGAGGGTTCTGCCAGGACCACGAGCCGCCCACAGACGGGGTGCTTGCCAGAGGGGAGGCTGACCGCGGTCTTGAAACCTTGGTTTTCTGCAGCCACGGAAGTCGGCCTTGAGCAGGCGTGGTTGGCGCGGATGAAGCCTTATCGAAAGGCCCTTGCGCGAGCTCTGGCTGGAGTGCAGCGCGCAAGTGGCCCTGAGCGGCGGGGACGGCGCCGGCGGCCAAGGCCGGCGTGGCCATGAATGCGATGGGAAGCGTCGCCGGCAGCGCGATTGCGAGCATCAACGCGAAGCGCAGTCTCACGAACCCATCCCACCCCCAACTATGCCGGTGCTGCTTGCACGACGCCAAAACCCGCTCGCCACCGCAGGCGTCCCGGAAAGAATAGGTACAAAGGTATTAACTGTCCAGCGCCGAAAATATTAAGAAGCGCTTGAAGGACATCATCCCTTTCGCACCGCAGACAGAACTCGGACTCGCGCCCAGGAAACGGCATGGAGCCCACGCCCGGATTCGAACCGGGGACCTTTTCCTTCCTAAGTGATCTTTGGACCCTGGCGAATTCGAGCTGATCTTAGCTCTGTCGTCTGATCTCGGCCGGGACCATTTACCAATGCACTGGGCACTCACTGCTGTGCCTGGGTTGTGTGCCAGTTGAGAGAGACTCTTGTCCCCATTTGTCACCATCGCGATGTGACCGCGGAGTGTGAGACTGGTCAGATCTGGCCGATATCCCGGCGTCGGAGTCCGAACAGGCCGGCCAAGGTGAAGCCGGCCGCGACGGCGGAGATCACGACAAGGGGCAAGAGGGTCAGGCTCTGAGCGGGCAGCTGGGGTACGCGCTCGAACGGCGAAAGGTTTTGAAGCCAACTGGGGAGATGCAGGACCGCACCGAGGAATCCGGCGACGACGCATGCCGCGAGGATCGCCCATGACGCACCGGCCCAGCGCGGCACGAGCCCGACGAGCGCGATGGTGAGTCCGACCATCAGCCACATGGGCGGCGCGTAGACCAAGGCGGCGCCGACCAGGCGAGGAGCACTATTCAGATCGCCGCCCGCGACGCCATAGGTTAGGCCGGTGGCCAGGCCGGCGACGCCGAGCAATATGACGCTTCCTGCGAACGCCACCGTCAGGTGACTCGCCCCCCACCGCCAGCGCGATACCGGAGTCGCCAAAACCGACTCTGCCCGCATCGAAGTCTCCTCGCTGCGCAACCGAAGGGCGGACTGAATGGCGAAACCCGTGGCGAGGAGCGCCATGAGGCGGAATGAGGCTGCGAAGTAGGAGTCCGTGAGGTTCGCACCTCCAGCACCGGCCAGTATTTCCGCAAGCGCCTTGTTCTGGCCGATGAAGGCGTCGACGGTCGGGCCAATCCAGCCATAGGCGATACCGGTGACCAGGACGCCGACACTCCACCCGAGCAGGACGCCCCGCTGCAGGCGGATGGCCAGCCCAAAGGGGTGCCCGAGGCTCCGCGAAGCCGTGGGCCTTCCTGGCCGGGCGGCCACGAGCCCTGCGCCGAGATCGCGCCGGGCGGCCAGGGCGCTGGCCGCAGCGACCAGGACTACGGTCGCCGTGAGCAAGAGCAGGAGGGGCCACCATCGCTCACCTGCGAATGGCCGCGCCTTCTGGGCCCATCCGATCGGAGAGAACCACGAGACGGTTCCGTCGCCGATGTCGCCCACGGCGCGAAGCACGAAGGCTGCCCCGAGCACCGCCCCCGCGGCGCCGTACACGACGCGGGTGTTCTCGGTGACTTGGGCCGCGACCAGGGCAACGCCGCCGAAGACCAGCCCGATCAGGATGAACGACACCCCAAACACCAACGACCCGGCCGCGGCGAGGCCCTGGGCGAGCAGGGCGACGGTTGTGAGCACGCCAACTGCAATGTTCATGGCGGCCACCGTGAGCGACGCGGCAAGGGTGGGCGCGAGGCTTCCGACCGGAAGAGAGCGCATGAGTTCGAGGCGGCCGGCTTCCTCCTCGCCCCGGGTGAGCCGGCCGACCATGAATAGGCTCATCAGGGCCACCATCACCATGCCCACTGCGCCGAATTGAAACGCCAGTTGCCCGCCGACCGTATTCAGGGCCTGGGCGGGGCCGTTGAACGCGATGGCTGCGGCGTTGTGTTGGGTGGCGGCAGCGGTTTGATCAAGAGCAGCCTGGGTAGGGAACAAGCCCTTGATGCCTGTTGCGGTGAGCGCCGCCAGTGCAACGATTGCGACGATCCAGACCAGGATCCGGATGCGGTCGCGCCGCAGGATGAAGCGGGTCAGCTCGAAGGTTCCAGTCAGCGCGGTCATCACTGCGGTCACGGTCTCGCGCTGCGATTGCCGTCGACGCGTTCGGGTTCCTTCGCCAGCTCGTCGCCGTAGTGCCGCAAGAACAGCTCTTCAAGCGTGGGCGGATGGCTGACCAGGCTGCGGACCCCGAGCTCACCGAGCCGGCGGACCGCAACGTCGAGGTGATCGGTGTCGACCTCGAAACGGACGTGCTTGCCGTCGATCTCGAGGCCATGAACGCCGGCAAGGTCGGCCAGACTCTCCGCGGGAAACTCGGTCTCCGCGGTGATCGACGTACGGGTAAGATGCCTCAACTCGTCGAGCGTGCCTCGCTCCGCCACCCGCCCCAGCCTGATGATGCTCAGCCGATCGCACAGCGCTTCGACCTCGGCCAGGATATGGCTGGAGAGCAGCACCGTTCGTCCCTCGGTCTTCACCTCGCGAATGCAGTCCTGGAATACCGCCTCCATGAGCGGGTCGAGTCCCGATGTCGGTTCGTCGAGCACGAGCAGCTCGGCATCAGACGCCAGCGCCGCAACCAATCCCACTTTCTGCCGGTTCCCTTTCGAATAGGAGCGGGTCTTCTTGGTCGGGTCGAGCTGAAAACGTTCGAGAAGTTTGTCGCGCCGCCGCCGATTGAGGTCGCCCCGCAACCGGCCGAACAGATCGATCACCTCCCCGCCAGTCAGGTTCGGCCACAAACTGACCTCGCCGGGCACGTAGGCCAACCGGCGATGCAGCGCGACGGCGTCGCGCCATGGGTCGCCTCCAAGCAATGAGACCTCCCCGGCGTCAGCGCGGAGCAGCCCGAGCAACACGCGGATGGTCGTCGTCTTGCCCGAGCCGTTCGGCCCGAGAAATCCGTGGACCTCGCCAGCCTCGACCGACAAGTCGAGACCGTCGAGAGCGCGCGTCGATCCGAACGTCTTTACAAGACCAGAAATGGAGATCGCGGGCGCCACGCGCCCCATGATCCCACCGGCCCTTGCTTATTCACCGCGGTAGCGCATCTGATTCATGGACGCCAGCGGCATCCTTAACGGTCAGATAAACCGTCGCGTCAGGACGTTGAACCTAAGAGTAGTTCCGTTCGCAGACGTCATCGAGACGACGGCGCCTGCAGCGGCGGTGATCTGAAGAGGGCCACCGGCCTTCGGGTCGAAAAACGTTCCCAATGTCGTCTCGACGAAATCTCGTCCATCAGCAGTCGGTGATTGACTCTGAAGAATCAGTCCCGGGACTCCTGGAGTCGAACTCATTTCGCCAGTTGAACCTGCCCAGACGACGTACCACGTGGTGCCCTGACCTGGCACCGGGCCCGCCCACGAGTTCACGACTTGAAACTCGGAGGGTGGCACCGGACCTTGCTTGACTGGAGAGATGCCCTCAACGCGTTCTGAAGCAGGCGCCGGCGGGATGATTGGCGGACGAGCTGTCTTGGACGCCTTCGGCGCCGCAACAGCGATTGCCCGCTCCTGGTCGACCCGTTGCTGATACTGCGCCTTTGGTGATGAAGGTGAGTTCGTCGCGAGCGCAACGCCTCCAACAATCACGGACGTAACGGCCACAACTGCGAATGCGCCTATCCACGTTGCAAGCCGGATATCGTTTCTCAACTCCAGACTCCTCTCTACGTCGAGTTCCTGATTTCGAGCGAATAGAACTGGCCCACCCCACCGGATGCCGTCCACAGTGCGTTCCACGCAGCCGTGGACTTGAAAGTTGAGGTGTCGAGCGGATACTCGTCTAGCGGCCCCTGGAACTCCATCGATTTCCAGTACCTGATCTGTCCCCATTCATTCGCCTGGCCCTGGACATAAATCTCGGGCGCGGCGAACGAGGGAGGATCTCCCCAGCTGACGTTCCAGATGTCGTTCTGGTTCCAACCGTTGTTGCAACCGCCGTTCGTATGAGTGGTCTGCGGACACCCATCCGCGGATCCGAAATCCAGCAAGGACTCCACTGTCGTGCTTGTCCAACCGCTGATCCAGGACGCGGTTGGCGCGTACGTGTCGTATCCAGGCTCTATGTCATTCGCACCCCAAATGGAGATCTGGCTTGCGTAGCCACTATTGATCAGCCAGTTACGAACGACATTTACGGCGCTGGCGAACTTCGCTCCGCCGGTGCTGCTGACGTTGTACGCGGAGTTATTCGTGCCGATGCCCAACTCGAGAACAGAGGTGGGGTCACCATAACCTGTCCCGAGCCAATAGCCGGCAGCAAACTCCTCCGCAAGGTTCTCGACCGTTGCCCACGAGTAAAAGACGTTGCTCGTCTTCGGTTTTATCGTTCCCGAGTCGTTGGACTGCTGACCGCCGAAGTCGAGGACCACTACCGAATTTGCATTCCCGTTTGCGGCGTCGGCGGCCCCCTGGTTGTACCCATACTGGTAGAACGTCGCCGGCTTTGTCGTCATGACGTAGTAGGTCGTGTCTGTCGGCGGTTTGGCACCTACCGCGAAAGCACTTATGCCGCTCGCGACCAGCGAGACGACCGGTGCCAGGACCAACGTCGCGGCCACAGCTAGAGCGCCGGCTCGCCTCCCAGGCTCCATTTTCTCCTCACCTTTTCAGACGCACGCCGATCGACTTACCCAAACGCGAGTACAGCCTGAGTCTCCACTCACATAATGCATTTGTCAAGCCAAATCTAAATCTGACTAATTTATGTAGTCGAGGTCACGAAGGATGGGACCCCGCGTGAGGTAGTGGCCCGGTCCATCGACTACGGCTATTGCATGCGCGACCTCGGGTACGACCAGATGCGTGACATCTGGAACAGCAAACACGACCAGACCGAATTTGATGGGGCCTACCGAACCACTTTCGGCCTCGAGCCGCCAGAACCGGTCACCTTCGCACATCAACTGCTGATAGTGGCAAGCGCGCTCGACCCCGCAAGCGAGCGCCTGGAGCCCACGCCCGGATTCGAACCGGGGACCTTTTCCTTACCAAGGAAATGCTCTGCCACCTGAGCTACGTGGGCGGGGCGCAGCCTCCAGATTCTATCGACTCGCCGATGGCCCCCCGGCGCAATGTCTCAGGAGCCGTGCGACAGAATCACGAGCGCCGGCCCAAGCAAAACCAGCCAAAGCGCAGGAAACGCGCAGACGATCGTGCTCACGAGAAGCAGAGCGATCGTGAGCATTGGTCTACCTGCGCGCAGCATGCGGACAGCCAGCAGGTTGGCGGCGCCACCCGCGACCAAGACCACCGCTGCTACCCCGAGCAACAGGATGCCCAGAGGATCGTGAAACATCGGCGCCATGTAGCTCGGAGTCACGATTGAAAACACGGCCAGCATGATGATCGGCAAAATCAGGATGGCCGCCTGGGCGACCACGAGCATCCAGGTCACGTAGAAAAAGAACTCCGAACGGTTTGAGCTCCTCACCTGCGAATCTCAGCAGAACGGTCGCTTAGGTTCCGGACTCCACCCGCCCCGCTTCGGTGAGGATCTCCGCCTTCCCGCGGATCTTGATCGCCGCAGTCAGCTCCGTGAACTGCGCCACGAGCACCTCGCCGGCGTCCAGCCGCTCGGAATGGTGCGAGCGCGTGTCCTTGCCCCGAGTCAGGCCCATGATCGTGACGCCGTCTTCGAGCGCCTTTACGACGATGTAGCGCCCGGTCGCACTCCCCTCGAGCTCCATTCTCTCCCTCGTCCGTTGCCGTTGGTCTGCGCCTTCGGTCGCACCGTCTCCAGCCTGGTGGCCGCCTGGCCCACCAGATCGTCGATCTCAGCCGCGAGCGCCGGACCGGCGAGCACATGATAGCGATCGGCATTCACGATCACCTCCCGGCTGCCGACGACGACGTGCAGCACCACCTCGTCGGTCCCCGGGTGCCGCGCCAGCACCGCTTCCAGCCGCTCCGCGAGACCGGCGTCGCTGTTCGGGATTCGCACGTGCACCAGCTGGCGGCGGGCGACGGGCACGCATTCCGGGTCGTCCCAGAGCCACGCCATGTCGGCCACAATCGACGCAGTCTCTACCTCCGGCTCCATGTCCGGCTCGGGTGGCGGCCCGCCGCTGGAACCGCTCGCGCGCGTGCTGCCGGCGCGCGCGTCCACCTTGCCCTGGACGACGAGCACCTTGTCGGGCTCGAACAGCAGGCGCGTCTGCTCGAAGATGCGCGGGAACAGCACCACGTCGACCGTCCCCGTCAGGTCTTCGATCGAGGCGTAGGCCATGATCTGGCCCTTTCGCGTCACCACGCGGCGCACCTCTCGCACCAACCCGGCGACGCGCACCTCCGTGTCCTGCAGCGCGCTCGTCACCTCGACCGCCTGCGTGTCGGACAGCCTGGCCAGCTCGGCCGAGATCCGGCGCAGCGGGTGGTCGCTGAGGTACAGGCCGAGCAGCTCTTTCTCGAGCCGAAGCTTCTCCTCCCCGGCCATCGGCGCGATGTCGATCAACAGTCCGTAGTCGTCCGCCTGCGACTCGGGCGACCCCACCATGTCGAGCAGGGACGTCTGCCCGGACTCACGGTCGCGCCGCGCCCCCTCGGCCCGGCTGACCGCGTGGTCGAGCACCGCCAGGAGTCGGGCCCGCTCACCGAGCGAATCACATGCGCCCGACTGCACCAGCGAGTCGAGCACGCGGCGGTTCACGTCCTGGATCGCGGCGGTGCGCTCGCACAGGTCTTCGAGCGACTTGAAGGGACCGTCGGCGTCGCGCAGGCCGACGATGCTCTCCACCGCGTGCTGGCCTACGTTCTTGATGGCGGCGAGGCCAAACAGGATGCGGCCATCGCTCATGGAGAAGTCGGCGCGCGAGTGGTTGATATCCGGCGCCACCACGTCGATGCCGCGGATCCGGCAGTCGACGATCGCGGTCGCTACCCTGTCGGCGCTCCCTTCCATATGGATCAAGAGCGCCGTCATGTACTCGAGTGGATAGTTGGCCTTCAAGTAGGCCGTCTGATAGGCGATCACGCCGTAGGCCGCCGAGTGGGCCCGGTTGAACCCATACTCGGCGAACTTTGCGATGCTGTCGAATAGCGCGTCGGCCGTCGTCTGCGAGATTCCGCGCTCCAGCGCCCCGTCGATGAACTTCGTGCGCTGCTTCGCCATCTTGGGCTTGTCCTTCTTGCCCATCGCGGAGCGAAGGATGTCGGCTTCGCTCATGGTGAACCCGGCCAGCTCGCGCGCGGCCATCATCACCTGCTCCTGGTAGATCATCACGCCGTACGTCTCGCGCAAGATCGGTTCGAGGCGCTCGTGCATGTACTCGATGGGCTCCCGGCCCTGCTTGCGCGCGATGAAGGCGGGGATGTTGACCATCGGCCCGGGTCGGAACAAAGCGACCGCCGCCGACACGTCCCCAAAGCTCTGCGGACGCATGTCCATCAACATTCGGCGCATCCCCGGACCTTCGAGCTGGAACACGCCGTGTGTATCGCCACTGGAGAGCAGCTGATATGTCTTGGCGTCATCGAATGGAAGCTGGTCGATATCGATCTCGAGCCCGCGATGCTCTTTCAAGAGTCGGAGGCAGGTGGCGATGATGTCGAGGTTCTGCAGGCCGAGGAAGTCGATCTTGAGCAGGCCGATGTCGCCGACGGCCTTCATGTCGTACTGGGTGATCACCGCCTCGCTCTTAGGGCCGAACTGAAGGGGCGTGTAGCGCACCAGCGGCTCGGGCGCGATTACCACGCCGGCCGCGTGGGTGCTCACGTTGCGCGAGACGCCCTCGAGCGTTCGCGCCACATCGATCAGGCGCTTCTGCTCCTCATTCGACTCATACGCCTCGCGAAACTCCGCGACCTCTTTGATCGTGTCGTCGAGAGTCTTCGAGCGGCCCTGCCAGACGGGCACGAGTTTGGCGAGGCGATCGGTGTCGCGCAGAGGCACCTCCAGCACGCGCCCGACATCGCGGATCGCGGCCTTCGACGCCATCGTCGTGAACGTGATGATCTGGGCGACCCGGTCGGACCCGTACTTCTCGGAAACGTAGCGAATGACTTTCTCGCGGCCCTCAACCGAGAAGTCGCAGTCGATGTCGGGCATCGACACGCGGTCGATGTTGAGGAAGCGCTCGAAGATCAGGCCGTGCTGGATCGGGTCGATGTTGGTGATGCCGAGGCAGTAGGAGACCAGGCTGCCTGCCGCGCTGCCACGGCCGGGGCCCACGACGATGCCCTGCTTGCGCGCAAAGTTATAGAAGTCCCAGACGATCAGGAAATACGAGGCGTAGCCCGTCTGGCTGATCACGGAAAGCTCGAGCTCGGCGCGCTCCTTGACCGCCGCGTTCGGCTCCCCATACCTCCACTCGAGGCCATCGAAGACCAGCTTGCGAAGGTACTCGTCGGGCTTCATGCCGTCGGGGACGTCGAACGGCGGCAGCAGCGTCGCGCCCAGCTTCAGCTTGAGGTCGACCATGTCCGCCACGTCGAGCGTGCTGGCGAGCGCGTCGGGCAGGTCCGCGAACGCGGTGCGCATCTCGTCGGCGGTCTTCAGGTAGTTCTCCTGCGAGGAGAACCGCCACCGGTTCGGGTCGTTGAAGCGCGCGCCCGTCTGAAGACACAGCAGCACGTCGTGCGCCTCCGAGTCGTGGCGATGCACGTAGTGCAGGTCGTTGGTCGCGCACAGGCGGAGTCCGAACTCCTTGCCGAAGCCGGCCAGCGCCTCGTTGACCGCGTCCTGACGGTCGATGCCGTGGCGCTGCACCTCGAGCAGGAACTGGCCCTTGCCGAAGATGTCACGGTACGCGGCCACGGATTCGCGCGCGCCATCTATGTCTCCGTCGCTGATCCGGCTCGCGGCCTCACCCTGCAGGCAGCCGGAGAGCGCGATCAGGCCCTTCGCGTGCTCGGCCAGGATCTCCTTGTCGATGCGGGGCTTGTAGTACATGCCCTCCATCTGGCCGACCGTACAGAGCTTCATGAGGTTGAGATAGCCCTCGTGATCCGCGGCGAGAAGGGTCAGGTGGTTGGGGTCGCGGTCGACACGCCCTTCGCGCAGCAGCCGCGAGCGCGGGGCGACGTAGACCTCGCAGCCGATGATCGGCTTGATCCCCGCGTCCTTGCACGCCTTGTAGAAGTGGATCGCGCCGTACATCACACCGTGGTCGGTCATGGCAAGCGCGGGCATCTCCAGCTCTGCCGCGCGCGCGACGAGCGCGGGGATGCGGCTCGCCCCATCGAGCAGCGAGTACTCGGTGTGGTTGTGCAGGTGGATGAAGGTGTTGGGGGCGTGCGGCATCGTTTGGATCTGGGTGTGGCGGACCCCGGGGATAGTCTAGGGGCTGATGGAAGCTCAGGCCCCTCACCCTCGCCCTCTCCCCGACGGGGAGAGGGGACAATAGCCTCATGCCTTCACTCGCGCAATTGCCCGCCGAGGCACATCACTCGGGGATTCGCGAGATCGCGAACGAGGCGCTGCGCACGCCGGGCGCGATACGGCTCGACGTCGGGCAGCCCAACTTTCCCACCCCCAAGCACATCGGCGACGCGGGCAAGCGCGCGATCGACGAGAACATGACCTTCTACACCCACACGCAGGGGCTGATCTCGCTCCGCGAGAAGATCGTGGCCAAGCTCGAGCGCGTGAACGGAATCCGCGTCACACCCGATCGCATCGCGTGCGGGCCGGGCGGCGTCGGTGCCCTGGCCGCGGTGTTCGGCGCAGTGCTCGAGCGCGGCGACGAGGTACTGCTCCCCGACCCGGGCTGGCCCAACACGCGCCTGATGCTCACGTGGGTCGGAGCACGCGGCGTGTTCTACCCATGCGCGGCGGCCGATGGGTTCCAGCCCGACATCGATGCGCTCGCGCGCCTGATTTCGCCGCGCACCAAGCTGCTGCTGGTCAACAGCCCCAACAATCCGACCGGGGCGGTGTATCCGGCCGAGACGATCGCTCGCCTGGTCGACCTGGCCCAGCGCAACGACCTGTGGCTGCTCAGCGACGAGTGCTACGACCAGATCATCCTCGACGGTTCGTGGACCAGCCCCGCGAGCCTCGCGCCCGACGACCCTCGCATCGCGAGCGTGTTCACCTTCTCGAAGTCGTATTCGATGACCGGATGGCGGATCGGGTACGTGGCCGGATCGGCCGAGCTGATCGACACCGCGACCAAGGTCCTCGAGTCCAACTCATCGTGCGTATCGACCATCAGCCAGGTCGCCGCGGAGGCGGCGCTGGACGGGTCGCAGGACTGCGTAGGTGAGATGGTGGCCGCGTACCGGCACCGGCGGGACGTGGTCGTGGACATCCTCCGCGAGGCTGACATGCTCGTGAACGAGCCCACGGGCGCCTTTTACTGCATGGCGGACATCTCGCGCAGCCGCATGCACGCGCGCGATTTCGCGTTCAAGCTCCTGCGCGAGAAGGGCGTCTCGGTGGCGCCTGGGAGCGCATTTGGGGATATCGCCGTCGGTGCTGTCAGGATCAGCCTGGCCAGCTCGGACACCGATCTCAGGGAGGGCGTCGGGCGCCTGGCCGAATTCGTCCACGAACTCCAGTAAGGGGTTGTGTTACCCGGGACCGTAACCCTATGCTTCCGCCCGCGTTGAGAGTGTCGTGCTGTTTCTGAAGCCCCTGCTGGCGTTCACCGTGAGGCAGCTCCAGCCGGGACGCCTTCGCCTGGCGCTTTTGAAGCTGGGCCACGGCCTGGACGTCTTCAGCTAGAACCTCCCCGCTCGAGCAAAGCCACCGACTCGATGTGGTAGGTCTGGGGGAACATGTCCACGATCGCGGCTCGCCTCACCCGGTAACCTCCCCTGACCAGCGCGATGAGGTCGCGCGCGTGCGTGGAAGGCTCGCAGGAGACGTAGACCAGCCGGTCGAGGCCCAGGCGGATCAGCTCTCCGATCGCGGCCGGCTCGCAACCCGCCCGGGGCGGGTCCAGGATCGCCGCCTGGTACTGGCCGAGCCGCACCTTGCGCAGCACGGTTTCGACCTTCCCAGGCAGATACTCCACTCGCGCCGAGTTGATCCGCGCGTTCAGGCGGCCGAGCTGCACCGCATGTGGGTTTTCCTCGATCGCCGTCACGCCCGCGGCGCCGCGAGCAACCGCCACCGAGATGGTCCCGATCCCCGCATAGAGATCGAGCACGCGGTCGGCCGGCGCCGTTGCGAGCATCTCGAGGGCGGTCCGGTACAGGACCAGCATCTGCCGGTAGTTGGTCTGCACGAATGTGTCGCTGCGGACGCGAAAGGTCATATCCCAGAACTCCAGCGACATGGCGTCGTCCAGCAGGACCTGGTCGGGCAGCAGCTCAGCCACCCGGCGTGCGAACTCGTCGCGCGGCCATAGGGGCGGGCGGCCGCGATGCCGCACCCGCCAGAGCAAGCCGCGCCCGGTCGGTTCGATCGTCAAGAGCAGGTTCTGCAGGTCCTTCAGCTCCAGCTCGCCGGCGGCCTGGGCGAAGGCCGGTAGGGCTTGCTCGATGCGCAGGTCGTGGATCGGGCAGGTGTCGATTGGCAGCACCGAATGCGAGCGCAGGCGGTGGAAGCCGAACCGCCATCCTCCGGCTTCTGAATCAGCGCCCTGCGCGCGCCCGGCAGAGATCGCTTCGAACTCGCCGCGGATCCTGTAGCGCCATGGGTCGTCCATGCCGAGCACTGGCGTGTCGGGCGGGAGGCGCAGCCCGGCCCGCGACCAGGCCTCCTCCACGACCTGGCGCTTCAGCGTCAGCTGATGCGAGTAAGCCGCGTGCTGGAGCTGGCAACCGCCACATGCGCCGAAATAGCGACATGGGGCGGGCACACGGTGTGGCGACGCCTCGAGCACTCGCGTCGTTGCCGCTACCGCCACGCCGCCCTGCCGGCCCCGCGGCTCAGCCTCGACGACCTCGCCCGGCAGGGCGTAGTTGACGAGCCACACCTTGCCGTCGTCCCGAGCGACCGCGGCTCCCCCGTGCGCCGGCGCCGTCGGGCGCAGGATCAGCGGCGCCACAACGCCATCGGGTCTCGGGCCGGCTTGAACCCGGCCGCCTCGACCATCTGAGTCGCCAGCTTGAAGCCCTCGGCCACCTTGTCCGGCTGGTGCGCGTCGCTCCCGTACTGCACCGCCTGCCCCCCGACCTCGCGCCACCATCGCACCACGGTGATGTCCGGGCACAAGGTGTGCCCGCGGGTCGTGTTGACCTCGAGCACTCTTCCGGTGCGGGCCGCGGCGGTGAGGACCGCGCGGATCTCCGTCTCGTAGTCAGCCTCGCGATAGGGTGCCGCGCCGTCGAGCCAATAGCGCTTGGGGTAGTCGATATGGGCGAGCGTCTCGAACGGCTGGCCGCTGTCCACCATGGCCAGGGCCTCGCGAAAGTACTCCGTCACCGCACCGGGGAAGTCGGCGGCGGCTTTTTCGCGAAACTGGCTGGCGTCGACCATGACGCCGTCGATGCGAACGCAGTGGATCGAGCCGTGCACCTGGTCGAGCGGGCCGGATGCCAGCACCGCCGCCGTTTCTTCCGGGTACCAGTGCGGCTCGCCCAGCTCGACGCCCGTGAGGATGCGCAGTCCCTTGAACTTGGCCCGGCAGCGCTCGATCGCGTCGAAGTAGCCCGCCAGGTCGACCGAATGCTGGCCCTCGTGCACGAGCGCCCAATCGGCATGCTCGGTGAAGGCGATCGCAGGCAGGCCGAGCTCCAGCGCCCGCTCGCAGCTGCGCTCCATCGAGCCGAGAGGGGCGTCCCACGACCATTCGCTGTGCACGTGTAGATCGGGTGGCAGGGGCACCGCACAAGGCTACCTGCAGCGCAAATTGCAGATCTGATGGTTAAAATGGCCCGCCGTGGGGTGGGTACTGCTTGGCTTTACCTATGCGGTGGGCGGGCCATTGCTCGGAATTGGGCTCTACATCGTCCTCCGCGGCCGCTTCCCGGGCTGGTGGATGGAATGGATGCTCTGGCCGGTCAAGCAGGTGACGCCGCTGGTGGTCAGGCTGCAGGGCTTGACCGTCGTCGGCCTCGGAGCCTCGATCGTGGCGATCGGCCTGAGCACGTGGGTCTCGGAGTTCGTGGGCGGGCTGCTCGTCGTGGTCGCGATCGCGGCCTACGTACTCGGCGCCGGGCTGTACGTCTACAGCACCTGGCTATCGCGCCGAGGGACCAAGGAGCAAGAGCTAGCCTAGGAGGCGGAGCAGCAGGTCGCTGGCGATCCTTGGATTCGCTTGCGGCGCTCTCTTCTTGAGATCCGCCATCAGAGCGCCCAGCGCCTGCTTCTTGCCCGCCCGGTAATCCTCGACCGCCCGCGGATTGGCCGCCATCACAGCTTCGACCTCGACCTGGAGGGCTGACTCGTCGCTCATCTGGACGAACCCGTGCTCGCGGACGATGTCCGAAGGCAGGCGGCCTGTTTCGACCGACTCCATCAACACCTCCCGACCCTGGTCTCGCGTGATGCTCCCGGCCGTGACGAGCTTCACCAGGTCGGCCAGGTGCTCCGGCGTGGGGATCTTGCCCGACGGCGCCACCTCTCCGATGATCCAGTTCGCGACGGGCTTGGACTCGGCCCCCGCGGCGACGGACGCTTCGAACAGGTCGGCCAGCTCGCGGTCGGCGGCGATCAGCACCGCGTCCGCGGCCGGAAGCCCGTGCTGGGAGACCAGCCGGCCGCGGCGCGCGCCAGGGAGCTCCGGCAGCGCGCGCCTCAGTTCCTCGATCCAGGCCGCGTCGATCTCCAGCGGTGGCAGGTCCGGATCGGGGAGGTAGCGATAGTCCTCCGCGAACTCCTTGCTGCGCTGCGCGAAGGTGCGGCCTTCGGCTTCGGACCAGCCGCGCGTCTCCTGCACCACGGTGCCGCCCGACTCGAGGACCTCGGTCTGGCGGCTCATCTCATAAAGGATGGCGCGATGCAGGGCGCGGAACGAGTTGATGTTCTTGAGCTCGGTCTTCACGCCCAGCTCCACCGATCCCACGCGCCGCAGCGAGATGTTAGGCTCGGCCCTCAGCTGTCCCTTTTCCATCTCGGCCTCTGAGGCGCCGATCGTGCGGAGCAGGGTGCGGAGCGCGACGGCGTAGTCGCGAGCCTCGTCGGCAGATCGGAGGTCGGGCTCGCTGACGATCTCCATCAGCGGAACGCCGGCGCGGTTCAGGTCGACGAACGACTCCAACGCCTTGTGCAGCTTGTCGCCGGCGTGGATCAGCTTGCCCGTGTCCTCCTCGAGGTGGACGCGGCGGATCCGCACACGCCGGCCATCGACCTCCAGGAAGCCGTTGATGCTCATCGGCAGGTCGTACTGGCTGACCTGGTAGCCCTTAGGAAGATCGGGATACATGTAGTTCTTACGGTCGAACTTGGTGTGGCGAGGAATCTCGCAGCCGAGCGCGAGCGCCGTCTTGAGGCACGCCTCGACCGCCGCCTTGTTGATCACCGGAAGCACGCCCGGCATGCCCAGGCAGATCTCGCACACGTTGGAGTTCGGCGGGTCGCCCAGCCGGCCGACGGCGCAGCCGCAGAACATCTTGCTGCGCGTGGTCGGCTGCACGTGCACCTCCATACCGATCACGACCTCCCAGTCCACGCCCCGCTCCCTAGCCCTCTCCCCCGAGGGGGGAGGGGATTGACGCGACTTCCGCCTTCACGCCCGAGGCGACTTCATAAGCTCGCGCCACGCGCAGCGCTACGTCCTCGCGCCACTGCGGGGCGAGCACCTGCAATCCCACCGGCAACCGCTCCTCGGTCATGCCGCATGGCACGCTGATCCCCGGCAGGCCCGCAAGGTTGCCTCCGAGCGTGAGCACGTCGCACAGGTACATCGAAAGCGGGTCCTGTGTCTTGGAGCCGATTGGGAACGCAACGGTCGGAGATGTCGCGCTGATGATCGCGTCGCATTTCTCGAACGCGGTGTCGAAGTCGCGCTTGATCAGCGTCCGCACCTTTTGAGCCTTGAGGTAGTACGCGTCGTAGTAACCGCTGGACAGCGCGTATGTGCCGAGCATCACGCGCCGCCGCACCTCGGTCCCGAAGCCCTTGCGTCGCGTGCGTTCGTAGGACTCGGTGATGTTCTGCCCGTCCTGGCAGAACCCGTATCTGACACCGTCGAACCGCGCGAGGTTGGAGGAGCATTCGGCCGGGGCGATGATGTAGTACGCGGCGAGCCCGTAGTCCGTGTGCGGCAGCGTCACGTCGACGATCTCCGCTCCCGCCTCACGAAGTGATTTGATGGCCTTGTCGATGGCGGCCTTCACCCCAGGTTCGATGCCCTCGACGTCGTAGTACTCGCGCGGCACACCGAGCCGCAAGCCCTTCACACCGGCGTCGAAGTCGTGAAGCACGTCATTCGGCCGGTTGGAGGACGTCGCGTCGAGGGGATCGTGGCCGGCCATCGCCTCGAGGACTACTGCCGCGTCCTCGACCGAGCGGGTGAACGGACCGATCTGGTCCAGGCTCGAGGCGAACGCGATCAGTCCGTAACGGCTGACGCGGCCGTACGTCGGTTTCATGCCGACCACGCCGCACAGCGCCGCCGGCTGGCGGATCGAGCCGCCGGTGTCGGTGCCCAGCGCGATCATCGCCTCGCCCGCCGCCACCGCCGCTGCGCTGCCGCCCGAGCTTCCTCCGGGCACGCGGTCGAGGTCCCATGGGTTGTGGGTCGGGTGATAACCCGAGTTCTCAGTCGAGCTGCCCATCGCGAACTCGTCGCAGTTGGTCACCCCCAACATCACCGCCCCGGCGGCAAAAAGCCGCGATACCGCCGTCCCGGTGTACGGCGGCTTGAAGCCGCTCAGGATCCGCGACCCGGCCGTCGCCTCAACGCCGCGAACGCACAGCACGTCTTTCACGGCCATGGGGATTCCGACCAGAGGCCCCAGGTCCCCGCGAGCGATCCGCCGGTCGGCCTCCTCGGCCTGCTTCTCCCACAGCTCTGGCGTGAAGCGCAGGAACGCCTTCACACGATGATCGAGGCGTTCGATTCGCTCCGCGTGCGCTGTGACCAGCTCGGCAGCCGAAAACGCGCGCAGGCGAAGCATGCGCGCGGCTTCCTTGATCGTCAGCTCGGTCAGGTTCGTGAGGTCGGTCACGTCTCTTCCTGGATCGCAGGCACGCGAAAGAATCCGTCCACGGCCGACGGCGCATTTGCCAGCGCGTCGGCCTGGTCAAGTCCCGGACGCGGAACGTCCTCCCTGAGTGTGTTCGCGACCTCCACGACTTGTGCCGTCGGCGGGATCGCATCGGTGTCCAGCTCTTGCAGCCGGTCGATGTGCGCGAGGATGCCGCTCAGCTGCTCGGCGTAGAACTCCTCGTCGCCCGGCTCCAGTCCGAGGCGGGCGAGCATGGCGACATGACGGACCTCATCTCTCGAGAGTGGCACGCGATCTAGCTTAGTTTCTGGAGGAATTGCGGCTCGACACGAGCCCGATCAGCGCCGGGATTCCGGCGACCGCACCCACGACCGTGAGCGTCATGGCGGCCGATGCGACCGCCGCCAGCGTGCGTGCCCAGCGCTCTCGCCTCACCAGGCCGATCGCTCCTATCACGGCCACAGCCGCCGATCCGATCGAGTAGGCCGAGGACGTGATGAGGATCAGGCGGGAGCGCCCCACCGCGGATGGCTCAGAAAGAAATCCGACGATGAACCAGGCCCAGGCGACCATCACGGCGGCGCCGGCCAGCAGCACGGGCCACACCCAGGTCGGCGTGGCCGCCGGTGCTGTTCGTTCTTCAGTCACCTGCACTGCGCGAGAGTGTAGTCCGGGGTCACTTCGGGACGAGGGCGAGAAACTGCTCCTCGTCCAGGACCGCGACCTTGAGCTTCTGCGCCTTCTCGAGCTTGGTGCCGGCGCCCGGCCCGGCCACGACATAGTTCGTCTTCGAGCTCACCGTCGAGCCGGCCTTCCCGCCCAGCCGCCTGACCAGGGCCTCCGCGTCGGGCCGGCTCATCGTCTCGAGCGTCCCGGTGAAGACGAAGGTCTTGCCGGTCAGCGGGCCCTCGCCCGGCGCCTCCACCGCCTGAGGCTCGATCCCTGCCGACAGCAGCTTGGCGACCAGCTCGCCGCCGTGGCCTTGAAAATACAGGTGGATCTCGCGCGCCATGTTCGGGCCGATGCCCTCCACCTTCATAAGCCCGTCTTCGGTCGCGCTGCCCAGCTTCTCGATGTTGCTGAAGTCGGCGGCGAGCAGGTCCGCCGTCGCCTCGCCCACCTGGGGAATGCCGAGGGCGTACAGGAAGCGCCCCAGCTGCGGCCGCCGGCTCTCGGAGATGCGGTCGACCAGGTTCTGCCCGGACTTTTCCGCAAAGCCGTCGAGCTGAACGACCTGGTCCTTCGTCAGGCGGTAGAGGTCGCTCGGATCCTCGACCCACCCGCGTTCGATCACCTGGTTGAGAGTCGCGTACCCCAGGCCTTCGATGTTCAGCGCACCGCGGCTCGCGAAATGGCGCAGCCGCTCGAGGCGCTGGGCAGAGCAGAAGGGGTTGATGCACCGGTGCGCGATGTATGGCTCTTCGCGCACGACCTCTCCCCCACACACCGGACACTTCGCCGGCATCTTCCAGCCTGGTCTTGGCTCCTTGACGGAGACGATCTCCGGAATGACGTCGCCGGCCCGATGGATGACGACTCGGGCGCCGACGTACACGCCCTTCTCGTTGACCTGCGCTTCGTTGTGCATCGTGATGTTGCGGATGGTCACGCCGCCTACGACCACCGGCTTGACATGGGCGACGGGCGTAAGCACACCGGTGCGGCCGACGTAGCAGGCGATTTCCTCGACCTCTGTCTCCGCCTCCTCCGGCGCGTACTTGAAGGCGATCGCCCAGCGCGGCGAGCGCGCAACGAAACCGAGCTCCAGCTGCTGCGCAAAATCGTCGACCTTGATCACCACCCCGTCGATCTCATGCTCCAGCTCATGGCGGCGCCGCTGCCATTCGGCGTGATACTCGATCACCTCTTCGATCGAATTGAGGCGGCGGCGGTGCTTGTTGACGCGGAAGCCCATTTTCTCGAGGGTGCCAAGAACCTCCCACTGCGAGCGGGACTGACCAGCAGGATCCAGGGTGTACATGAACGTCTGGAGGTCGCGGCTAGCGGTGACGTTGGGATCGATCTGCCGCACGCTCCCGGCCGCGGTGTTACGCGGGTTGACGTACCGCTGGCGCCCGGAGGCTTCGACCTCACGGTTGAGCTTTTCAAAAGCCGCGATCGGAAAGTAGACCTCTCCCCTCACCTCGAACCCGTCGGGCAGACCTTTCGACGGGGTGATCGTGAGCGGCACGCTGCGAATCGTCCGCACGTTGGCTGTGACGTCCTCGCCCACCGTCCCATCGCCGCGCGTCGCAGCCCGCTCCAGCCGGCCCTTCGAATAGGTGAGGTTGATCGCGAGGCCGTCGATCTTCAGCTCGGCGCAGTACGTGACCTTGTCGCCGATCGCGGCTCGCACGCGTTTGTCGAAGGCGCGGATCTCGGCTTCGTCGAAGGCGTTCTGCAGGCTGAGCATCGGCGAGCGGTGCCGCACCTTGGCGAACTGGTCGGACGCTTCGCCACCCACGCGCTGGGTCGGCGAGTCGGGGGTCAAAAGGGACGGACGCTCCTCTTCGATCCGGCGCAGCTCGAGAAACAGCGCGTCGTACCCGGCGTCGGAGATCTCGGGGCTGTCCAGAACGTAGTAGGCGTGCTCATGCCGGCGGATCAGATCGCGCAGCTCTTCCACCCTGGCCGCCGGGTCGACGAGTTTGCGCGCGAGCGCGTTCAGGTTGGGACCTACTGATTGCTTGCGCTTGCTCATTTCGTCAGGGGCGCGAGCATGCCGCTGAGAATCTTCAGGCCCGCCTTGTCGAACTTGATCACGAGCTCCTCGTCGGTACGCGTGAGCGTGCTCTTCACGACCGTCCCCGCGCCAAACGCCGGGTGCCGGACGCGGTCGCCGCTCGCGAACCGCTGCACGAGGGGAGCCGCCGGCGCCGCCTGGACCTGCCGTTCCTGGAACCGCTCCTTGTAGCCCTGGCGCGGCGGCGCCACTGGCGCGCTCCCTCGCGGCGTGCCGAGCATCGACTGCGGGATCTCGGTCAGGAACCGGCTCGGGAACGCCGGCTGCGAACGGCCGTAAAGGTGGCGGCGGAAAGCGCAGCTCAGGTAGAGGCGGTCTTTCGCGCGCGTCATCCCGACGTAGCAGAGACGCCGCTCCTCCGCCATCTCAGTCGTCGCGCCGACAGCGGACGGGTTTTCCTCGCGCTCGTCCAGCGCCCGCTGATGGGGCAAGAGCCCCTCCTCCATACCCACCATGAACACAACCGGAAACTCCAGCCCCTTGACCATGTGCAGGGTGATCAGGGTCACGCCTTCGCCATTCTCGTCATACGCGTCCACGTCGGACACCAGCGCGATTTCCGCCAGAAAGTCCTCCAGGCCCTGGGACGGCTCGCGGTCGTCGAAGCTCTCGGCCAGCCCGCGCAGCTCGTTCAGGTTCTCCATGCGGGCCTCGCCCTGCGGAGTCCCGTCGAGGTAGTGCTGGCGGAGGCCCATGATCTCGACCACGTGGTCGAGCAGCTCGCTCGGCCGCATTACGCCCAACACCGAACGAACCGACTCGATCTGCGTGCGGAACTTCTGGAGCGGCACGACGGCGGCCTTGGGCACGCCGGACACGCGGCCGGGATCCTCGAGCAGCGAGAGGATGTCGGTATCCGCGGCTCGCGCGGCCGCGTTGAGCGCGTCGACGGTGACATTGCCGATCTTTCGCGCGGGCACCGAGACGATGCGCGCAAAACTGAGCGCATCCTTGGGGTTGAAGCAAAACCGCATATACGCGACGACGTCCTTGACCTCGCGCCGCTCCCAGAACCGCACGCCTCCGACGAGCCTGTAGGGGATGCGGCGCCGCGCGAGCACATCCTCGAACGAGCGCGACTGCGCGTTGGTGCGATACAGGACCGCGAAGGAAGAGTAGCCACGGTTCTCGGTGCGCCGGAGCCGCTCGACCTCGTCCGCGACGAACTCGGCCTCCTCGATCTCGTTGTAGGCCTGAGTCGCGATCACCTTCTCGCCGCCCGCGCGCTCCGTCCAGAGCCGTTTCTCCGCCCTTTCCGGGTTGCTGCGGATGACGCTGTAGGCGGCGTCCAGGATCGCCTGGCTCGAGCGGTAGTTCTGCTCCAGGCGGACGACGTGCGCGTCCGGGTAGTCCTTGCGGAAGTCGAGGATGTTTCGGATGTCCGCACCCCGAAAGCGATAGATGGACTGATCGTCGTCTCCGACGACGACCACGTTGCGATGCTCGCGAGCGAGCTGGTTGATCAGCACGTACTGAGCCCGGTTAGTGTCCTGGTACTCGTCGACCAGCACGTGACGGAAGCGGTCGCGCCACTTGTCGAGCGCCTCCTCGTCGGTGTTGAAAAGCTCGACCAACTTCATGATCAGGTCGTCGAAGTCCAGCCCGCCGGACCGGCGCAGTACTTCCTGATACGACTCGTAGACACGACGCACGACCTCGTCGGCGTAGCTGCGGTTCGGATATTCGTTTGGTCCTTTCAGGTCGTTTTTCGCCTGCGAGATCGCATGGCTGAGAGCGCCGATCGGGTAACGCTTCGGGTCCAGCCTCAGCTCGTCCAGGACGCGTCTCAGCGCCGCGCGCGTGTCGTCCTCGTCGAAGATCACGAAGCTGTTCACAATCCCGATCCGCTGGGCCTCCCGCCGAAGGATCTTGACCGCCGTCGAATGGAAGGTGCCGACCCACATCTTTTCAGCACCTTCTCCCACCAGGCTCTCGACGCGGCCGCGCATCTCCTTGGCCGCCTTGTTGGTGAAAGTCACCGCCAGCAGGCGGTCGGGCCACACGCGATGGGTCGCGATCAGGTAGGCGATGCGGGCGGTGAGCACCCGAGTCTTGCCGCTGCCGGCCCCCGCGAAGATCAGAAGCGGGCCGTCGCCGTGCGTGACAGCCTCCTGCTGGGGCGGGTTGAGGCGCTCCAGCAGGGCTTCGACCGCGGGCATGGGCGATCCGTCGGAGGACATCGAGAATCGAGTCTACCCGTGGGCTGCGATCGAAACCGCCCCCCACCCCGCGCTGGACGCCGCCCTCCCCCTACGGGGGAGGGATAAGCGCCTGATATTTACGTTTGCTTCGTTAGACTCTCCGTGCCCTTGGCTCACGAAGTCGATCTTGGTATTCGCGACCACCTGCTCTACGAGCTCGCGCGCGATCTCAGCTCCTCCCTCGAGCTCGATGTCGTGCTGCGCAAAGTGGTGGACCGCGTGATCACCCTGATGAAGGCGTCTCGCGGCTTCATCGTGCTGGTCGATCCCGTCACCAACACCATGTCCGTGCCGATGTCCGGCGGCGAGGCTGACCCCGAGAAGACGCGCCTTTTTCTCGGCTCGAAGACGGTCATCGAGCAGGTGGTCAGCACGGGCCAGGCCGTCGTCTCGACTGACGCCAGCCTCGACGATCGCTTCAAGGGCCAGCAGTCAGTGATCCTCCAGAACCTGCGGTCGATCATCGCCGTGCCGCTGGTCACCAAGGGCAAGGTCATCGGCGCGGTCTACGTCGACAGCCCATTTCGCGCGGCAATCTTCGAAGAGAAGGACAAGGAGTTCCTGCAGGCCATCTCAGACCTGGCCGCGATCGCCATCGACAACGCTACCCAATACGAGCGCTCGAACTTCCTCCGCCAGCTCTTCGAGCTCCACGTCAACAAGCAGGTCACCGACTACGTGCTCGCACGCTCCGACCGCAACACCAAGTTCCTGCCCGGCGAGCGGCTCGAGGTGACCATGCTCAACTCCGACATCGCAGGCTTCTCGACCTTGTCGCAGCGCATGGAGGCAGAGGAGCTGGTCAAGTTTCTCAATCATTACTTCGAGCGGATGATCGAGGTGGTCCTGGCGCACGGCGGCAACATCGACAAGTTCCAGGGCGACGGCATGCTGGTCGTCTTCGGAGCGCCGAATCCCATGCTCGACCACGCCGCGCAGGCGCTCAAGGCCGCACGTGGAATGGTCCGAGAGATCGACCGCCTCAACCGAGAGCTCATCGAGGCCGGCCAGCCCGGGATATCGGTTGGCATCGGCCTCGACACCGGCTACGTGGTGGCGGGCCACGTCGGCTCTGAGCGCCGGCTGGAGTTCACCCTGATCGGCGTCCCGGTGAACAACAGCTCCTACCTTTCGAAGGTGCGCCCGGCCCGGGTGCTGATGTCAGAGACGACGCGCGACCTGCTGCCGGCCGGGTTCGAGGTGACCGACTACGAGCCGATGCTCCTCAAAGGCGCGATCCAGCCGCAAGCGATCTACCAGCTGGAGATCTCGGTCACTGCCGAGAGCTAAAAAAAAAAGGACCCGGCCCCTCAGGAGGGCCGGATCCGACGTTAGCTGCTTGTTAGACCGTAACCGGGGTAGGGATCAGGCCTAGCTGGGTCATCTGGTCGAGGAGATCGAAGTAGATCCGAGCTTCGGTGATCTTTCCGTTCTCAACCTTGAGGATCTGGACGCCCTTGCCTACCACATGCTTGTGGGTCGGCTGGACGGTACCCATCGGGCCCTCGAGGGGACCGGTGTTGGTGCCTTCCATCGTCACTTCCTGGACGATCCAAGGAGCGCTCACGATCTCGTTGCGGACGGTCATCTTGCCGTTCGGGAAGCCCTTCAGCCAGCGCTTCGCGTAAGCGGTTGCTTCGTGAGCGTTGGTGGCCTTGAAGCCGCCTGGCGCGCTGAACTTGATGTCCGACGCGTGCAGCTCGTTGAGGGTCTTCTCGTCATTGGCGTTGAACGCGGCTACAAAATGGGCGGCGGTGTCTTTGATCTCAGTCATGCGTCTTCTCCTAAGGAGTGACCGCGAAGCGGGGGGCCAAGAGGCTACTGCCATGCCGGGTGCGCGTAGGGCGTATCTCCAGCAGAAGCCGGCAACCGGGAGAGCCGCGGCTCTCACCTCAGTCCAGAAACGAACTGCCGCTCACTATAGCACAAAATGGTTGCGGCTGCGTGCTAATATTTCCGGGTCGAACGCCCACGCCTACTTTCTGTAGCCGAGGCCGCCGCCGAGCTCAAGGCCTCCAAGGCCTACGTGCGGCGCATGCTGGCCCGGCAGCGCCTGTATGGAACCAAAGTGGGATCCGTGTGGGCCATCTTCCCCGACGACGTCGAGGCCTTCAAACGGACGCGCCGGCCGGCCGGCCGTCCGCGCAAGCTCCCTGCGGTCGTGGTGATTGACAGCGCTTCAGAAATCGTCGGCGAGCGAGCTCACGCCGGGACGCATCGCATGCTCCGGAAGCGGGGTCGCCGGGCTAACTAAGCGCGACCGCGCGGTAGGTCTGGATCAGCCCAGGCACTGCCAGCGCCCCGGACCGTAGTGGCTGTACAGCCACGCCGCGGCCTGGGCGTTGGCGACTGGGTCGAACGGCGACTGACTCGCCCAGGGCGTTCCGCCCCACGTACTCGGCAGGAACTGAAACAGCCCTGAGGCGCCGCTCGTCGAGTTGACCGAGTCGGGGTGGTATCGAGACTCGCAGTAGGCGACGTTGATCGCCCATTGGACAGCGGCCGGCCCAAGCGGGCTGAACGCATCGTTGATGATCTTGGCGATGTAAGGCGGCGGGGGCGCGTGGTTGCTGCGGGCTGCGATCGCCGCGGCCTGCGCCGCCACGGCCGCAGTCTGGGCCTGGGCCGCGGCGATGGCGTCCTGCTGCGCCTGGTAGTCGGCCAGGCCCTGCTTCAGCTCCGCCGACCACGCATTGACCTGGGCCGTCTGCGCCGCCTGCACCCGCTGGTTGCGCGTCTGCTGCACGACGGAAAGCCGGTCGTAGGCACTGAGCTGGGTGACGGCGACGGCGTTCGAAACCAGCGCCGGCGGGTCCAGCCGAACCAGCACGATGCCGGCCAGGATTACGGCCCAGACCAGAACCGCCCGAAACAGTGGCAGCAACCCCAAACGCTCCTCCTAGAAGTCGCCCTACCCCTGGGGCGCTGTTCAGGCCTGAGCTCGGAGCGAGACGTCTGGAAGACCGCTCAGGTGTCGGAAGTGGCACCCTACCAAATGGGCGGCCACTTTGTATAGCCGTTTCGGTTAAAAAAGGTTAGTCAGGCGCCGGCGCAGCAGTTTCCGGCCTTTTGGCTCCGTATACGGCGGCAGCAGCCCTTTCACGCTCTCGAAACCGACCGCGGTCAGGGAGGCCGGGTCGTGGCCGGCAGGCGAAATCGGCTTGCCGATGATCACGCGAATCGGCTTGCGAAACCACAGGTCCTTGGTCCCGGACAACGCCACTGGCACCAGGGGAACGCCCGCCTTGATCGCGAAGTGCGCAAAGCCCTTCTTGAACTGCATCAGGTCCCCCTCGGTGGGCCCGTAGTCGGCTTCCGGAAAGATCGCGACCGCGCCTCCGATCGCCAGGCAGCGATCGACGTGCTGGAATAGCGCCGGGTCGCCATGACGCTCCCGGACGACCGGCACATAGCCGCCCGTGGTGCGAATCAGCCACCACTGGAACTTGCGGGTCACCAGCAGCGTGGGATTGGCCAGGAAGTGGAGGCGCGGCTCGACCGGGAACAGCAGCAGGATCGCGAACTCGTCCAGCCAGTTGAGGTGGTTGGCGATGACGATGTAGTTGCCGGTCCGCGGGACGTTCGCGCGTCCCTCCACCTGGAATCGGAAGCACAACCAGAGGAGCGGTACCGCGACCATGCGAAGGAACCGGTACGCGAGGTTGGCGTGCGAGCCGACAGGCAGTAGGTCGGCGGGTGGAAGGGCGGTGCCGGCCATCTCGTTGGCCGGCAGTCTAGGCGCCTAGAGGCCACCAATCCAGGAAAGGAATCGGTTGTAGGTCCCGAGCGCCGCATCCACCGTGTAGACCGCGGCCTGAAGCGTCGCGGCGTCCCCCGCCGAGATGCGACCTGTGGTGAGGTCAGCCTGCACCTCGTTGAGGAAGCCGTTGAGCTGGTTGTTGGCGGCGGTAGTGTTGCCACGGGCGGCCGAGGCGCTGGCGGCGTCCAGCTTGGCGGTCAGGCTGTTCCGCTGTCCGCCGTTCAGGGACTTTATGTTCTGGACGTAGCCCGCGATCGAGGTCAGGGCCTGCTCAGCGGTCTGGACGGTCACCGTCGCCGTAGACTGGCCGGCTCCGCCGTCGTCGTCGACGACGGTGAACGCGACCGTGTAGGTGCCGGCAGCGCTGTACGAGTGCACCGCCGAGTATCCAGTGCCTGAGGCGCCGTCGCCGAATTTCCAGGTGGCGGTGTGAGTGTCGAGCGTCCCCGGGTCGGTGAATGCTCCCGCAAAGCTCACCGACTGGTTCACGGTGAGGACCAGTTGCGGGGTCCAGGTGACGCTGGTGATCTTGGCTGAAGGTGCGACGTTGGCGCCCGTGACGGTCACCGACGTGGTGCCGGTCATGCCGCCGTCGTCCGTCACCTGGAGCGTGGCCACGAATGTGCCCTCGTCATCCGGCGTGAAGCTGAATGCCGCGGCGCTTCCGCTGCCGAACGCCGCCCCGTTCTTGGTCACGGTCCAGCTGTAAGAGAAGCCGGCCTTGTTGTCTTCAGCCGACGGGCTGGAGGCAGAGCCGGTCAGATTGACTGCGGTGCCCTCAGGGCTCGAGGTCGGCGCGCTCGAGCTCGCGCTTGCAGCGGACAGTGCCGGTCCTGCGGCGGCGATGGTCGCGGTCGGTGCAACACCGGCGACCGTCGAGGTGAAGCCGGCGTTCGCAGTCAGGCCCTTGCCGTCGTTGGCGGTGATGGTGATCGTCTGACTCGAGGCTTCATCCGTGGCCGGGCTTGTCCACGACCACGTCCCGCTGCTGGTGCCGGTCTGTGTGACGGCGCCGGAGGAGGCTGCCAGGGTGACGGTGTCGCCGTCAGGATCGGAGAAGGTACCTGTGTTGACAGGGGCCGTGCCTTCGCTGGCGCTCACGGTCGAGCTGTCGGCGGCCACGACGGGAGCCTGGTTCGCGCTGCCGCCGATCACCCACGTCTTGAATGCGGAGTCGACACCAAACCTGGAGTCCGTACCCCACGCGCATCCAAGGCAGCCGACAAAGGCCTGACCGCCCGTGTATGCGTCAACCCCACCGCTGGTGTACCAGGTCAACACCGAGCGGCCGAATGACTTGACCACGATCGCGTAATGCGAGCCGGATGTAATCGAAATGGGGGATGCGAACGTGAAGTCGTGGAAACCGCGTGCATAGCTGCCCCCGAACGACGTGGTATCCAGGACCGTGCCCGCAGGGAAGACCCCGGAGACAGTCTGGATCTGGATCGTCCCACTCGCAAAGCTCGAGGCCGAGTACAGAGAGACACGATCCAACCGGCCCGTCATTCCCGCCGTGAAGGTTTGGGCCATCTGACCCACGCTCTCGGCGCTGAGGGTGAGGGTTTGGGACTGGTCGACAACGTCGGTCACGGCCTGCGCCGGCACGCTGAACGAAAGAGCGACGCCCGCGGCGAGCGCGAGCGCGAGCGGCCATCGGCTCCGCGCGGAGCTGCCGGCGCCGACGCTGCGAAACCCTATCTCCATGGTGGTTACGACGAATTAGGCCGCGGTTCCCTGCGCAAGATCACAATTCGATTTGAGGTGGATCGGGTCGGGGGTCTCGGTTGGCGCTTGCGATCGCTTTGGTACGCGACCCTGGCGGGCTTTGGAATTCACCCGCGGCGATCGGCCATGTACGCGTACGTTCGCGTGCCGGGGCCATTCTGGCGACGCTGGCGGTACATGCTCAGACCACCGCCGCCGCTGCCGGCCGATCACATCGCTCTCTCACCACCCCCGTGGGCTGGACCGCCCGAATCGGAGCTGGGTGTTGCGGTGCCAGCGCGCACCATTTTGGCGTCGCAGCCGAGCATCGTGATCGCGCTGACCGAGTGCGTCGCATTTTCGAACGGCTTCACGGTGGGAATCGCCGTTCGTTCAAGGCATTTCCTCGACCATCGGTCCATTGGTTTCGGCCCGCCGATGGAGAGAGCCGACGATAGCGTTCTCCAGATCGCGATCAAGTTCGCCGACGGCCGCGAGGGAGCCGCGTCCGGTCATGGGCCTAGCCCCGATGTGATGGCCTACTACAGGGCATCGCGAGATGACCAGGAGCCGCCTCGGCCTGCGGGCCCGATCGTTGGCCAGATGAAGGGTGGAGGGGGTGGCAAACGTTGGGATTTCGAGTACTGGGTCTGGCCGTTGCCACCGAAGGGTCCGCTTACGGTTTCCTGCGCGTGGCACTCTGAAGGCGTGGCGCCCACGTCGACGCAGCTGGATGGGACCGCGATCCGGCTCGCGGGCAGCACCAGTACGAGCGTGTGGGACTGAGTCGCAGCACTCGCGCCACCGGCCGCCGATAATCCCTGAACCCGTAAGGAGACCATCGAGTGCCAATGTCGAGGAGGGAGCAATGACAGACCAGACCGTGGAGCGACGCAAGAGCAGTCCCCAGCACAGGGCCGAATACGCAGCCGCCCAGGCGGCGCCTACAGAGCACCTGCCTCGCCTCGTCACGACGCCCCAGGTTCGCTATCTCATACATGGAGCGGGCGCCATCGGACAGCTCAACGGCAGGCTGGCGGTCCTGATCACCAAGAGCGTCGGGACGATGTGGGCAGCCTATCTATTCATGCTCATCGGGTTGGTCTCATTGCCGCAGGCGTGGCATGCTTTCATACGCGGGGACACGGTCACCGGCGTCGCCTGGTTGAGCCAGTCGTTCCTCCAGCTGGTCTTGCTGCCCATCGTCATCGTCGGCCAGAACGTCATCTCCGCCAGCCAGGACGCGCGTGCCGAAGCCGATCACATCACCCTGACCACGCTTCATGCGATGAACGTGCGGCAGCTGCAGATGCTCGAGCAGCAACAACAAATCCTGCAGCAGCAGCACACGATCCTGGAGCTGCTGAAGACGAAGGCTGCCTGAGCCTGGGCTGAAACACTGAAAGCAACTCCCTTCAACGGGACCTGGCCTTCATTTGCGGCGTACCAGACGAGAACGGACCGCCTGATTCCGGTGGTTGTCCTCGAACGTTCTGACGACTAGCCCATTAGCGCTACTGGGCCATGGATTGCGGGTCGCATCTGCAGATGCTGATATCCAACCTGACCGCTGCAGGCCCAGCCACTAAGAAAGTACGGACCGTCGATATCCCGATATTCGCCTGAATTTGCGGATCCCTGCTGTTCCTGAACGCCGCGAAGCCGGTGTTGCTGTAGGCCTCCTGAAGTGTCCAACCATCTGTGTTGGACGGGTCCACGTAGTACTCAAACACCCCATCCTCTGAAGCTGAGCCCGGTTGGTCGTAGGTGGCCCAGCACCCGGTCGTCGTGCCGACGGTAATGTCCGAGTATTGGTGAAGGTGGCTGCCGGGACGGATTGGAAAGGCGTTAGATGGGCACCCACCCAGGGTGGCAACGCTCCGGCTCGTGGCGATGTTGAGCGCGATGATGCCGGCGATCTCCGCGGCACACAGCAGCACGGCGATGGCGGCAGCGATCGCGGGGGGTAGCCAGAGCCTTCGCGAATTTCGCATGGACAAACCGTGTAACGCTGGATCAAGACGAATTCGTACGTTTCTGCGCTCTGACCGCTCGGAGTTGAAGGTGGGTGGATCACTGCATCTCGCGGGTATAGTCGCCATGGGATGCAGCACCCGGCCAGGACTCAAGACCTCAACCCGTTTGCAGTGGCCAGCCTGGTATTTGGCATACTCGGATTCGTCGCGCTTCCCTTGGTGGGAGCGGTCCTGGCGCTGGGCTTCGGATGGCTGGCTCGCCGTCAAATCGCGGTAACAGGCGACCTGGGCTTTGGAGTTGCGCGCGCCGGCTCGATTCTCGGCGGCGTTTGGTTCATCCTGGCGCTGATCTTCTGGCTCTTTCTGGTGAACGCCCACCAGGGCTAGGGTCGTCGTTCTTGTAGGTTCAACAGCTCACCTGGTGGCTGTGGACAGCGAAGGCCGGAACCCTTACGTTTTCGTACGCGATGCAGCCCCCTGGCGGCGCCGGAATCTCAGCGCCCCAGTTTTCAAATGACGGCAAGTGGTACTGGAACGGCCAGCAATGGGTGACGGCGATCTCGCCCGATGGCAGGTATCAATGGACCGGCACCGCCTGGACGCCAGTCAAGAAGATGCTCTTTGGCGATCACGCCAACCAGTCAATTGTCTGTGCCGTAATCGGGCTGCTCTGCGGGTTTATGTTCCTGTTCGGTCTGTACGCCGGCATCCGCGCATACAACGAGTTGCCATGGAAGCGAACGCAGGCAATTGTCGGGATCGCCCTCAACGCGGTGGGATGCGTGTTGCTGGTCCTGCTCCTGATCGCCCGCGCTTCGGGACTCGGCCGGTAGTCTCGCAAGAAAATTCGTTGGTGCCGGCGCAGGGATTTGAACCCTGGACCATCGGTTTAAAAGACCGTTGCTCTGCCAAGCTGAGCTACGCCGGCACACGACGATTTTGAATTGAAGCGCGATCCCGTTGTTTGTTACTAGGGGCGCGGCCCCGACGTTGAGACTAGCGTGAGGTCGCTTGCCGCCGGCCTGGCCGTCCCTTGCCTGCTGCTCCTTGGAGCTTGTGGCGGCCAAGTGGTCTCGATCGATTGGGTCAACTTCGTTCAGCTGAACGGGATCACCTATCTGGCGTTCGCGCACGCAGGGCCGAATGCGCCCGCCTTGGGTTCGCAGGTGGGCGTCACGAAAAGAAAGCTCGCCGACAACGAAACCGATCCGAGCTACCGCCTCCAGGATGGCGACGCCGCCTTTCTCGAGGCGGGCACGCCAATTTTTGCGTTGGCCGGCTACCGCTCAACGTTTCGCGTCGCGGCCACGCTGGGGGGTGCCCTGACGATTTACGAGGCTGACACCAACCCCAAAGCAAGCACTGGAGCCGACCTGATGGATCTCGCCGGCAAGGTCGACTACATCGCGATCGAGAGCACTCAAGACAATTCCGAGTTGGCGGCGATTCGTGATCCAGCGGCCGTCGGACGCCTTGTCGACATCATCCAGGGTTCACCAGTCGACCAGACGCTCCAGCCGCCCGCCGACGCGACACAGTACTCGATCGCCTTCCACTTTCGAGACGGCACCCAGAGCCTTCGAGCCTGGTGGCCATCCAGCGGCGAGCTCTCGCGCGGGATCATCACCAGCTCCGAGTTTGGCCAAATCATGCTGGCCGCCCTCCCTCCCCTGCAGCCTGAGCCTCCTGCTGTAGCCTTGCCCGGGTGAAAGCCTGGGTGGTTCGGGAGCTCGGCGGGCCGGAGAGCCTGCACTTCGAGGAGATCGCTTCGGGCGAGCCTGCCGAAGGCCTGGTGCGAATCCGCGTTCGGGCGGCTGCGATCAACTTCCCCGACGCGCTGATGGTCGCGGGCCTTTACCAGGTTAAGCCCGAGCTGCCCTTCGTGCCCGGCGTCGAGGTCGCCGGCGAGGTCGTGGGCGCGCCGCCCGCGTCCGGCTTCAAAGCCGGAGACCGGGTGATGGCGCTTCTCGACAGCGGCGGTCTTACCCGCGGAGGCTATGCAGAGATCGCCGATGCTGCGCCGCAGTCGATCACCCGAATGCCGGACGCGATGACCTTCGAAGAAGCCGCGGGCTTCACGCTGGTCTTCCAGACCGGGTGGTTCGGACTTCACCGTCGCGCCGGGCTCAAGGCAGGCGAAACGCTGCTGGTACATGCAGGCGCGGGTGGCGTCGGCAGCGCGGCCATCCAGCTCGGAAAGGCCGCCGGAGCAACCGTCATCGCCACAGCCGGCTCGGCTAAAAAGGTCGAGGTCTGCCGCATGCTGGGCGCCGACCATGCAGTCAACTACAAAACGCAGGACTTCGTCGAGGAGGTCAAGCGAATCACCGGAGGTCGCGGAGCCGACGTCGTCTTCGACCCGGTCGGCGGCGAGGTTTACGACCGTTCGACCAAGTGCATCGCTTTCGAGGGCAGGATTGTGATCGTGGGCTTCACCTCGGGCCGCATTCCGCAGGCCGCCGCCAACCACGTTCTGATCAAGAACTACTCCGTGGTCGGGCTTCATTGGGGCCTCTACGCGAAGCGCGCGCCAGAGCTCATCGCACCGGCTGGACGCGCGCTGTTCGACCTTTACGAGTCGGGCACGATCAAGCCATACATCTCCGTCCGGCTTCCCCTCAGCGAAGCGCCGCGAGCGCTGGCCACGGTGGCGGAAGGCAAGAGCACCGGTAAGGTGATCCTCACTGTCTGAGCCTGTCGCGCCACCTCAAGCTCCCCGCCCGGGGATCCGCCGGTATTTGCCCGCGAGCGCCGGAGTGGCGATCGCTTTGATCGCCCTTTTGCTCGTGGTCATCCTGGGCAGGTCCAACAGTCCATCCGCCCCGGCGGAGGCGCTAGCCGCTGACCAGACGCTGAGCTTTCCAATCTCCCAGGACGTCTCCGACCTCGACCCGGCGCTCATCTCGGCCCCGGCCGACGTGGACATCCTGCGCAATGTGTTCTCCGGCCTTTACAGGTTCGACGCGCAGCTTCAGGAGGTTCCGGACCTGGCCGTGGGCCAGCCCACGGTCTCCGCCGACGGGCTCACGTATACCTTCCACCTGCGTCATGGCGCCCAGTTCTCCAACGGCGACGGCATCACGGCGGATGACTTCATCTACAGCTGGAGCCGCACAGCTGCCAAACAGGGCGACTACGCGGGGCTCTTCAGCGGGGTCGCGGGCTATGACGCGGTCTCCGCCGGCAGGACCAGCCAGCTGAGCGGGCTCGCGAAGGTCGACGACTTCACCTTCACCGCGACGCTGACCAAGAAGGCAGGTTACTTCCTCACCGAGGTCGGCTTGTGGCCGTTCTGGGTTGTCGATCAAAAGGTCATCACAGCCGCGGGCGAGGACGCGTGGTTCACCAAGCCGGAGACACTCATCGGGAGCGGTCCGTTTCGAATGACCGCGCGAGTGCCGGGGCAGTCGATGGACTTTCAGCCGGCCGCCGGCTGGTACGGAGGTTCGACGGGCAAGCTCACACACGTGCACGTGGAAGTCGTGCCGGATCCCGCCGCGCAGGTGACACAGTACGAATCTGGTGTGTTCAGCCTCATCGGCTACGGCCGCCAGGGCCTGCCCCCTGCCGCCGCCACTCGCTACACCTCCGACCCGAAGCTTAAAAGCCAGCTGAACCTCGTCCCGATCGGCCTGACGTTCTGGGTCGGCTTCAACCTGAGGAGCGGTCCGTTTGCCGGGGTCGACGCCGGCCGCGCGGGGCGCCACGCATTCAGCACGGCGATCGATCGCGGTGCGCTGGTCGACGCCCTGTGCAACCAGAAGACAGCGTGCATCGCCGCGACGGGTGGGTTGATCAGCAAAGGGCTGCAGGGATACCTCGGCGATGGGGTCGACGCGAACGCGACCTTCGCGGCCGCGGCCGCGAAAGCCGAGTACAAGGCGTGGGATCCCGACGGTGTGAAGGTGAAGGGTCTCACCTACACCTACGACACGAACGCGTTCAACAAGGCGGTCTGCGCCAATCTCGCCGCCCAGTGGCAGAAGAACCTCGGCGTCACAGTGGCTTGCGTGGAGATGGATCGGAAGACGTTCTTCGACGACCGCAACGGGCGCTGCGCCTACCCGGCCTTCCGCCAGAGCTGGAGCGCCGACTACGACCATCCCCAGGACTGGTTCGACTACCTGTTCGTCACCGGCGCGAGCTCATCCGGATCCTGCTACTCAAACCCGAACCTGGACAAGGTGGTCGCCGGCGCCGACGCGGCGCCGTTGAGCCAGAGCCTTGTCGACTACAAGACCGCCGGCCACATGCTGATCAACGACTCGGTCTTTGCGCCGCTCGTGTACGGCGTGCAGCAGTACCTGTCGCATTCGTACGTGGCGGGAGTCGGCGGGAATGCGCTATACGATTATTCCTGGACGCAAGCGCGGATTCTCGCGCACTGAAACAGGCTTAGCCCCTCACCCTAGCCCTCTCCCCGACGGGGAGAGGGGACTACACGTCCTGCGAAAAGTGGCAGGCGGCCAGGTGGCCGCGGACCTTTTCTTCCAGCGGCGGCTCGACCTCTGCGCATGGGGTTGGCAAATGCGCGATCGGACAGCGCGTGTGGAAGCGGCAGCCTGACGGCGGGTTGAGCGGCGAGGGAATCTCTCCCGACAGCTCGACCAGCCGCTTGCCGCGCTGAATCCTCGGGTCGGGCACAGGGATCGCCGACAGAAGCGCTTTCGTATACGGGTGCTTGGGGCTGGTGTAGGTGCCGGCACTGTCGGCAACCTCGACGATCTTCCCGAGGTACATGACCATCACGCGGTCGCTGATGTGCCGTACGACCGACAGGTCGTGGGCGATGAACAGGTAGGTGAGCTTGAACTCGCGCTGAAGGTCCTCGAGCAGGTTGACGATCTGCGCCTGGATCGAGACGTCCAGCGCGGAGATCGCCTCGTCGCAAACCACGAGCTTGGGGTTGAGCGCCAGCGCGCGAGCGATGCCGATCCGCTGTCTCTGGCCTCCCGAGAACTCGTGGGGATACCTGTTGTTGAAGTTGGGATTGAGCCCGACGATCTTGAGCAGCTCCTGCACGCGGTCGCTTCGCTTGCGTCCTCGCATCACACCGAAGTTGACGAGGGGCTCCGCGATGATGTCGCCCACCGTCATGCGTGGGTCAAGGGACGCGAAGGGGTCCTGGAAGATCATCTGCATCTGGCGTCGCTGCTGCCGCAGCTTCTCGCCTCGAAGTTTCGTGACCTCTACGTCGTTGATGAAGATCTTCCCGGACGTCACCGGCAGCAGCTGGGTCACGAGCCGGGCCAGCGTCGACTTCCCGCAGCCCGACTCCCCGACCAACCCGAGCGTCTCACCCTCGACGATCTCGAAGCTGACCCCGTCGACGGCCTTGACCGATTGACCCAGGCCCGCGGGGAAGTGTTTGACCACGTTCTCGACGCGCACGAGCGTCTTGGCCCCGGCCTTCATTGGGGCGGGCTCCTGCTGCAGCGCGGCTTCCGCCATCACTCGGTGAGCTCGCCTTTGCGCAGGCCAGAACCTGCGCCTGGCCGGATGTCGATCAGGTCGTCCGCACCCATCTCCTTGCGCGCGCGCTCCATCGTCACCCAGCAGGCAGCAAGCTGGTCGGGTGCCACCTCCTGCAGCCGCGGCTCGTCCGTGAAGCATTTCTCGACTCGGAACGGGCAGCGCGGGTGGAAACGGCAGCCCGCCGGCGGATGCAAGAGGTCGGGCGCGAGACCCTCGATCGAGCGAAGGCGCTCGTGCCGGAGCGCGTCGACGCGAGGGATGCTCCGCAGCAGTGACCACGTATACGGATGCTGGGGATGTTCGAAGATCTGCTCCACGGGCCCCTGCTCGACGATCTCGCCCGCGTACATGACGAGGACTCGCGAGCACAATCCGGCCACCACGCCCATGTTGTGCGTGATCATCACGATCGCGGTACCAAGGTCGCGGTTGAGGTCCGCGAGCAGCTCGAGAATCTGAGCCTGCACTGTGACGTCCAGCGCGGTCGTGGGCTCGTCCGCGATGAGGATCGACGGTGCGTTGGCCAGTCCCATGGCGATCATGGCGCGCTGGCGCATCCCGCCACTCAGCTGGTGTGGGAAATCCTTGACCCGTGTCTCCGGCGCGGGGATACGCACGCGCCGGAGGAGCTCGACCGTCCTCTGGCGGGCCTGCTTGCGGTTCGCCTTGTTGTGCGCGAGCATCGCCTCGTCGATCTGGAACCCGGTGCGCAGCACGGGGTTCAGCGAGCTCTGGGGGTCCTGAAAGATCATCGCGATGTCGCGACCGCGGATCTCGCGAATCTCCTCCCCGCCGAGCTGCAGCAGATCCTGGTCATGGAAGAGAACCTGGCCCGACACGACGCGGCCCGGATCCGGCACCAGCCTCAGGATCGAAAGCGCGGTGATGGATTTCCCGCTGCCGGACTCGCCGACGATGCCGATGCTTTCGCCAGGATAGAGGTCAAAGCTCACGCCGTCGACGGCTTTGACCACGCCGCCGTCGGTCAAGAATTCCGTGTGCAGGTCTTTCACCTGCAGGATCGGTGTCGGCACTATCGCTTCTGCCGCGGGTCGAGTGCGTCGCGCAACCCGTCGCCCAGGAAGTTGAACGCCATCAGAGTCAGCGAAAGTGCGATCGACGGCGCAATCACCATGTGCGGAGCGATCCTGATCGCGGCAAGGCCGTCAGCAGCCATCGAACCCCACGACGGGGTCGGGGGCTGGACGCCGATCCCCAGGAAGCTGAGGAACGCTTCGAACAGGATGGCCGCCGGGACCCCGAAGGTGGCCTGCACGATGATCGGGCCCAGCGAGTTCGGGAGGATGTGGCCGAAGAGGATCTTGGCGGGCTTAGCGCCGCTCGAGCGGGCGGCCTCGATGAACTCGCGTTCGCGCAAAGCAAGCGTCTGGCCGCGCACCAGCCGCGTCATGTCCATCCAGCGCGTGGCGACGATCGCGATGATGATGTTGTTGAGGCTGGGCCCGAGGAGCAGCAGGAGGATCATCGCGACCAGCAGGTCCGGGATTCCGTAAAAGACGTTGATGATGAACGACACCACGGAGTCGACAGTGCCCTTGTAGTAGCCGGCGAGGAGCCCGATCGGAACGCCCACCGCAACCACGAACACCTGCGTGCCCACGCCCACGATCAGCGAGATCTGCGCCCCGACCATGAGCCGGCTGAGCACGTCACGGCCCAGGATGTCGGCACCGAGCCAGTTCGCCCAGCTCGGACCCGAGTACGGCCTCGCCACGCCCACCTCTCGGTACGAATAGGGGGTATGAACCAGAGCCACCAGCGCGACTGCGACGAGGATCACCAGATACACGGCGCTGATCAACGCCATTCGGTTGCGGCGGAGCCTGCGCCAGGCGTCCGACCAGAGGGAGGCCTGAACCGGAGCGCTCAGGCCGGCGGTACCGACTACAGGTGCGGGGCCGGGGCCGGGGACCGGGAAGCTGACCGATGTGGCCATCAGTAGCGGATCCTCGGATCGATCACCACGTAAAGCAGGTCCACCCCGAGATTGGCCAATCCGACCATCGCGGCGTACATCGTGAACACTCCGATGACGATGTTGTAGTCGCGGTTGAGAATGCTGTTCGCAAACTCCTTGCCGAGACCCGGGATGCCGAAGATGTTTTCGATGATCACGCCGCCGGTGATGATGCCGATCACCAGCGGGCCGAGGATCGTGATCACCGGGATGAGAGCGTTGCGGAGGGCGTGGCGGGCCATGATCACCGTTTCGCGCAGGCCTTTCGCGCGGGCGGTACGGATGTAGTCCTGCCGGATCACCTCCAGCATGCTCGCGCGGGTCAAGCGGGCCACGATACTCGCGTAAGGAAAGCCGAGCGCGAAAGCTGGGAGCCAGATCTCGCCAATGGTGCCGAACCTACCGGTCCAGCCGATCTGGAAGTAGAAGGTGCCCTGCGTGAAATTGTCGAGCCACACCGCAAAGAAGAGGAGCAAGAAGGTGGCGATGACGAAGCTCGGCATGCTGTAGCCGATGACCGAGGTCGTGCTCAGCAGGTAGTCGACCCACGTGTTCTGGCGGATCGCCGCCACCACCCCGAGCAGCATGCCGAGCCCGATGGTGAACAGGAGGGCGAACAGTCCCACCTCGGCGCTGACGGTCAGCTCGCGTAGGACGAGCGGAGTGATGGGAACGCCTCGGTTGACCAGCGATTCGCCGAGGTTGCCGTGAAGGAAGAGGCCTGTCAGAAAGCTCGTGTACTGGTCCCACAGCGGCCTGTCGAGACCGTAGTGATGGAGCAGCAGCTGGTACTGCGTGCCGTGAAGGTGCTCGTTGAACAGCGCATCGCCCGGCAGGCGGTGAATGCCCAGGAAGACGACCGAGGATACGGCGAACACCGTGAAGACGATCAGCACCAGGCGCTGGCTGATGTAAATCAGCGTGCCCCTGTTCAGCACTTCAATTCAATTGTGAGGTCATTGCAAGGTTTGGCCCCTCACCCCAACCCTCTCCCCGATGGGGAGAGGGGGCTAAAAGAAGAGGGCGCCCGCTTCGTACGGACGCCCTCTATTGCGATCGAACTCAGTGCGAAAGGATCTGGATCTCGTTCCAGTAGTGGTCGAAGAAGGCGTTGGTTCCGGCTCCCTTCACGTACGGCTTGATCAAAAACGCGCCGACGCTGTAGTAGAGCGGGATGTAGGTGACGTCATCTATGAGCATCTGGTTGAGGGACTTGTAGTCGGCCAGCGCAGCCGGCATCGGCTCCGCGTCGGCTTTCTTCAGCAAGCTGTCGTACGCGGCCGTGTCGTAGCCGGTCGTGCAGCCTGAGTCGGGGCATCCGACGACGTTGCCGTACAGGTTGTCGAACCAATCCTGCGGGTGGTTGTAGTCAGCCTGCCAGCCGTCGCGTGACAGGGTGTATGCGCCCTTCAAGCGGGCCTGGATGAACTGAGAGTGCGATACGGGCTGGATGGCCACGTCGACCCCCAGGTTGTCGTGCCACTGCGACTGCAGGAACTCCGCGGTCGGCTTGTTGAGAGCGTTCTCAGGGTCGTACGTGTAGGTCAGGCCCTTCGTCTTCGTGAGATTCGGGTCGGCCGACTGGAGCAATTGCTTGGCCTTGGTGGCGTCGAACTTCGCCAGGGGGTCCTGGTTGGCGCCCATGTACCCGATCAGGGTCGGAGGAATCAAACCGCCGGTGGCCGGCGTGCAGACGATGTTCTGGCAAACGACCGAGACCAGCTTGGTCTTGTCGATCGCCAGGGCGAACGCCAGGCGTAGGTCGTGCGCGCTCTGGCCGTCAGAAAGGAGGAACGGTCCGCCGGCCTGGCGCTTCGCGTCGTGAACCATGTTGAAGCTGACCCAGTACGTGCGCACCTTCGCCTGGAGGGTCAGCTGCGCCTTCTCGTTGCTGGTGCCCTGGATGCGAATGATGTCGGCGACGGGGAGGTTGCTGTAGCCGCCGTATCCGACGACGTCATAACCGCCCTGCTCGTACTTCGTGATGGCGGTCGAGGCGTCGGTGACCGAGACGTCGAGGTGAATCTTGGTCAATGTCGGCTTCGGAGAGCCCCACCAGTTGGGTACGGCTGCGAAATCGACCGACTGCTTCGGGACGCGAGCCGTCATTTTGAAAGGCCCGGTGCCGATGGCGGTGGCCGGGTTGGTCCACCAGTTGTCGAAATCCTGCTTGACGGTGTTCTGGTCGACGATGTCGCCGGTCGTTCCGGCAAGAGCGATCGCGGTTAGGAACCAGCCGGCCGGGCTGGCCAGCTTGACCTGCACGGTGCTGGCGTCTGGTGCCGTGAGGCCGCTCAGGGTCACCGACGGGTCGTTCTTCTCGAGCAGAGCCTCGAGGGCGGCCCCGCTGGCGGTGTTGGTGGATACCGTGCTGTATCCGTCGATTGCGGACAGGTTGGTCGCGTAAGCGCCCTGCATCGCGGCTGCCCGGTTCCATGAGTAGAGGACGTCCCTGGACGTGAACTTGTCGCCGTTGGAGAACGTGGCGTCGGTGCGCAGCTTGAACGTATAGGTCAAACCGTCGGCCGACGCGGTCGGGACAGCGCTCGCGAGGTCGGGAACAATGTTGAGGTTCTCATCGAACTTGACGAGGCCGTCGAACATGTTCTGCGAGATCTCGGTGTCGGTCTCAGCGTCGGCCAAGGCCGGGTCGAGGGTGCCGAAGTCGGCGAGGATCGGGAAGGTCAGAGTCTGATTAGACGCGAGCGACGTGCCGGTGGTCCCACTTCCTCCACCACACGCAGCCATCACGACGGTGGCCACGCCGCCCATCGCGAGGGCTTTGAGGATCCGTAACGAGACTGGAGTCATAGCTTTCCCCTATCAAAAGCTTGAGGCGAGAGCCTCTTCCCCCCCGCCTTCTTCCCGGTGTCTTCGCGGGACCACCGGGGCGAGAGCGCGCCGACGAGGGGTGGCGGCCGAACGCCGCCACTTACTCCGCCCCCATTGTGGCCTTGCCGGCGGTGAATGTCTACCTAGGTGCCGGAGCCACACTCGCCCGGCATGGGATGATCGCTTCATGTCAGTGGGCGGCCGAGGCTTGCGGCGGAAGGAAGGGCGGGGAAAGGTCGACGGGTCGACCAGGTTCACTGCCGATCTGGATCTGCCCGGGCTCCTGCACGTCCAGCTCGTGCTCAGCCACCTCCCGAGCGCCCGGATCCGGAGCATCGACGTGAGCGCGGCGCGATCGGCGCCGGGCGTGGTGGCGGTGGTCACCGGAGCGGATCTCCCAGAGGTCGAGGCAGCCGGGCCGGATCAGCCGCTGGCCATCGAGCGGGTCTTCTACACGGGCCAGCCCGTGGCGGCGGTGGTCGCCGAAAGCGAGGCGGCGGCGGCGGACGCGGCAGCACTGGTGGAGATCGACTTCGAATTCCTGCCGTCGGTGGCCGACCCCGAGCAGGCCATGCGAGACGATGCGCCCGAGGTGCTGGAGGCGGACGCCGGCGGCTCAGAAGGGGACGCGTCCATGCACGGCGCCGCGACGGAGTCCGAGTCGGAGCCGGTCCAAAAGCCACGGAACGTGAGCTCGGTGGCCAACTACAGGCGCGGCGACGTGGCGGCCGGCCTTGCCGCGGCGGACGTCATTGTCAACGCGACCTATCGCATCGCGGGCGTGCACCACTCGTTCATCGAGCCGCACGTCTCGATGGTGCGGCCGGAGCCCGATGGCGGCGTCACCATCTGGGCCCCGACGCAGGGACCGTTCGCGGTCCGGGACGAGATCGCGAAGGTCCTGGACGCGGCACCGCACGAGGTGCGAGTCATCTCGATGCCGGTCGGAGGCGGCTTTGGCGGCAAGGTCATGTTGCTCGAGACGCTTCTGGCGCTGCTGGCGCGAAAGGTCCGGCGCCCGCTCCGCCTCGCGCTGACACGCCAGCAGGACTTCCTGATGGGACACCCGGCGCCGGGGGCGAGGTTCGACATCGAGCTCGGCGCCAAGCGCGACGGCACGCTGCTTGCGCTGCGTGCCCGCTACCACTACGACAACGGGGCGACCGGAGGGCGGCACGCGGGGATCACCGGTTCCTTCCTCGGCGGCACCTACCGCATTCCGAGCTTCGACATCAGGGGCTACGAGGTCGCCACCAACAAGACGCCCACCGACGCGTATCGCGCGCCTGGCGGTCCGCAGGCGTACTTCGCACTCGAGTCGGCGATGGACGAGCTCGCAACCCGGCTCGGAATGGATCCGATCGAGTTGCGCCTGCACAACGCATCGCGCGAGGGTGACCCTAATGCCGATGAGGCCCCCTGGCCGCGGATCGCGATGGTCGAGTGCCTGGAGGCCGCGCGCCGCCATCCGATGTACACGGCGCCAACTGGCCCCGGTGAGGGCGTCGGCGTGGCGCTCGGATCGTGGGGCGGCGCCCGCTCGCCGGCCGCCGCCGGCTGCCGGGTCGAGCCCGACGGCTCGGTGTCGATCCTGATCGGGTCGCCTGATATCAGCGGCTCTTCGACCGGGCTCGCGATGATCGCGGCTGACGCCTTCGGCGTCTCGCCCGAGAAGGTGCGCGTCGTCATCGGCGACACGTCTTACGCGCCGCAGGGCCCGATGGCCGCCGGCAGCCAGGTCACCTACAGCGTCGGCGGTGCGGTCCACGAAGCCGCGCTCGAGGCGAGGCGCCAGCTGCTCGAGATCGCGACGCAGGAGCTCGAGGCTGCGCCTGAGGACCTCGACATAATCGACGGCCGGGTCACGGTCAAAGGCGTGCCCGACCGTTTCGTCGAGATCACAAAGCTGGTGGCGCTCAGCACCGAGTTCATGGGTCGCCATAGGCCCATAAACGCGACCGGCCGCTCCGCTGTCCAGAGCGCGTCGCCGGCGTTCACTGTGCACATCGCCCGGGTCCGCACCGACCCGGAGACAGGAGCGTTTCAGCTGACCGGCTACGCGGCGATCCAGGACGTCGGGCGGGCGATCAACCCGCCGGAGGCGAAAGGCCAGGTCCACGGTGGCTCGGTGCAGTCGATCGGCCGGGCGCTTGGCGAACAGCTCGTCTACGACTCAGAGGGCCAGCTCCGGACCGGAAGCTTCCTCGACTACGAGCTGCCAACCGTAGATCAGGTGCCGCTGATCGAGGTCGAGCTGGTGGAGGTTCCTTCGCCCGTCGGCCCTCTCGGCGCTAAGGGAGTCGGCGAGCCGCCGGCGATTCCGGGACCCGCCGCGCTGACCAATGCCCTGGCGCATGCGACCGGCATCCGGGTACGAGAGGTTCCCATCGACCGCTCGGCCCTCGTCCACTAGGCGGACCCAGGCATGAGGCGCCGAGAGGACGTGCCGTCGTCCGCCGAGAGGGGCAGTCCCGGATCCTCCATGCGCGCCTACGTGGCGCGCACCCTGCCCGAATGCTCGCCCATCCTCGTCTGCAACCGCGCGCCGCGGGAGCCGGATCCGGCGGGCGGGGGCTTCAAACGCGGAGCCGGTGGGGTGATCACCGCGCTGCTGACCCTCGCCGAGGCCACAGAGGCGGAATGGGTCGCGTGCGCCCGCAACGACGACGAGCGTCAGATGGCGGCTAACCAGGGCACGGCGTTCACGGTCCCGCTGCTGAACTCCACCGGCCGTTTGCACTACGCGGTGCCGACCAGGGAGCAGTACGACATGTACTACGGCGTGTTCGCCAACCCTGTGCTCTGGTTCATCCAGCACTACCTGTGGGACCTGGGCAACGAGCCGGTCATCGACGACCGCATCCACCAGGCCTGGACCGACGGCTACGTCAGCGTCAACCGCCAGATGGCTGAGAAAGTCATCAAGGTCGCTCGCGACGCGCCCAGGAGGCCGTTGGTACTCGTGCACGATTACCAGCTGTACCTGGTTCCGGGATTGGTCCGCAAGGCACTGCCCGAGGCGATGCTCCAGCATTTCGTGCACGTGCCGTGGCCGACGCCGCAGTACTGGAAGGTGCTTCCGAAGCCGATGCGCGACGCGATCCTCGAGGGATTGCTCGGGTGCGACATCGTCGGTTTCCAGTCGAGCCTCGACGTGCGCAACTTCCTCCTGACCTGCGAGGAAAACGCCGGTCTCCAGGTGGATGAGCGGGAGAGGGCCGTCTTCTTCGGTGGTCGCGTCGTTTACGCGCGCCACTACCCGATCTCGATCGACGTTTCGACCACATCCCGGCTCGCCTCATCGCGCGGGGTCAAACGGCAGGAGCGCGACCTGGCCACGTGGCGCCCGCAGCACCTGATCGCCCGCATCGACCGGACGGATCCGTCGAAGAACATCGTGCGCGGGTTCATCGCCTATGACAAGCTCCTGCGCTACCACCCCGAGCTGCGCGGCCGGGTTCAGTTCTGGGCCTTCCTGCAGCCGTCGCGCCAGGACGTGGCCGTCTACAGCCGGTACCTCCGGACGATCCGCCAGACGGTGGGTCGCATCAACAGCGAGTTCGGCACCGAGACCTGGCTTCCGGTACGGCTGGAGATCGGCGAGAGCGAGCGCAAGGCGATCGCATCGCTGAAGAACTTCGACGTGCTGCTGGTCAATCCCGTCTACGACGGGCTGAACCTGGTGGTCAAAGAGGGCGCGCTGGTCAACACGACCAGCGGGGTGATCGTGCTGTCGGAAAACGCGGGTGCGCACGAAGAGCTGCATGAGCACGTGCTGTCGATCAACCCATTCGACGTCGAGGCCACCGCAGCCGCCATGTACGCCGGTCTCACGATGGCGCCCGAGGAGCGGCGCCGTCTGAACGAGGGAGCGCGCGAGGTCGTGCGCAGCAACGACATCACGCGGTGGATCAGCCGGCAGGTGCAGGACCTCCGCGACCTTGTCGTGTCGCCGGTCCGTTCCTGGGCACGCTAGCGGCGCCCGCTCTCGGTCCGGGTCGCCACCGCCAGCAGTCCCGCGAGCACGGCGCCTTCGAACGCGCCGTAGAAGACCGAGCGCAGAATCGGTTGGTTGAATAGGCCGAAGTTGAGCAAGAAGGTGAGAATCGCGAACACCGGGAATGACAGGGCGAGCTGCTTCCAGGTGTCGAGTGCCTCCCACCATAGGACAAGCCGAGGCGCCGGCTTGGGGGTTTGCCTCATGGCGACATTCTTCCTGCTCTGCGCCGCCGCGTGCGATCCGGTGACCGGGACCGGTTCCGGCACACCTCCCGACCCCAAGACCTTCATCAAGGTCGATTCCGCAACGCACATCGTGGTCGTCACGTTGATCGCCGGCCATCCGGCTACAGACAATCAGTTCAACTACGACGGGTACAGCAGCGGCGCGCTGGTGCTGACAGTCCCGGTCGGGTGGCAGGTGACGATCCAGTGCCTGAACCACGGAACGGTGCCCAACTCGTGCGCGATCGTCACCGACGGTAAGGCCACCGAGCCGGTGCAGGCCGATTGGTCGACACCGAACCCTCAGCGCGGCCTGGATCCAGGCCAGTCGTCTGGCTTCGAGTTCAATCCGACCGCGGCGGGCAGCTACCGCATCGCATCGCTGGTCGGCGGCAACGAGGCGAGCGGAATGTGGGCGGACCTCGAAATCACCGCGAGCGGCGTGACGACTTTGACCGCACCCTGAGACGCTAACGCACGTCCCACTTCGGCGGGAGCTCTCCTTCCCCCGTTAGGGGGACGGTGGCGCGAAGCGCCGGATGGGGGGCGGCCTATTTGTACGACTCTGCCCATTCGACGATCTCGTTGAGGAGGGCGGCCGCCTCCTCCGGGCCCGAGACCACGACGTCGCAAATGTCGAACAGGTGCGGTGGCGCTTCAGAGGAGTTCACCCCGACGCACATGTGCGGGATGTCCAGCGCGGCGACGTACTCGAACATCGAGCGGTCGTTTTCGTCGTCTCCGAAGCACACGACCCCGCCTGGTTCTTGGCCGGGCAGCAGCGCCGCCAGCGCGCTGCCTTTCCCAGCCCTGGGTGCGTGAACCTCGATGACCTTGCGTCCCAGGTAGCCGGCCAGCGGCCGCCCTTCGAGCAAAGGCTGCAGGAGCGCCAGCATCTCCCCACCGCTCATGTTCGTGTTGCGAAAGTGGACCGCGCTGCTCGCAGGCTTGACCTCGAGCCACGCGGCGGTTATGCCCTCGAGCAGCACCGCGACATCCGAGTTGAATTGCTCGAGCGCGTCCCGGTGGGCATGGCGCGGGGCGGCCAGCCCGCTGTCGCCGATCAGCCTGACTCCGGAGATGGGCACCAGCGCCTCGAGCTGAGAGTTGGTACGGCTGCTCAGGACGATGATGTCGGCGAGCAGCCGTACAAGCCGGCTCAGTGCCTGCAGGGCGTCGGGTCGCGCCACGGTCTCCGCCGGGTCAGGGACGATCTCGGCCAGCGTGCCATCGAAGTCGGTGACCAGGACGAGCTCGCTCGGAGGAACTTTCGACGCGGGCGAATTCCTCCAGGCGCCGAGGAGCTCGTCGGTTTGGAGCATCCCTTAATTAGTAGCAGGGCGATGGCGCTCGACGATCGAAACGAACCTGGTGCTGTGCGGGAGCGTGCCGAACGAGTGGCCCCAATTGCCGCCGAGCCGCGACGCGCAGAAGGCGTCCGCCACGTCCGGATCGCCGTGGCGCACCAGGAGCGAGCCCTGCAGGGCCATGGCCATGCGCTCGACCAGCCGGCGGGCTCCCGATTCGGCAAGGCCCGCGGCGGTGAGCTCCAGCTTCAGGTCGGCGACAGCGCGGTCGAGGCGCCGGTCTGAACCGTTTGCCCGCTCCACCTCGGCGAGGAAGGCCGTGACCGATTCCGGCTCTCGACTCATCGCGCGCAGCACGTCCAGGGCGTTGACGTTTCCAGAACCCTCCCACATCGAGTTGAGCGGCGCTTCGCGGTAGAGGCGCGGCAGGATCGACTCCTCCACATATCCGTTGCCGCCGTGGCATTCGAGCGCTTCCGCCACGACCGCGACCGCGCGCTTGCAAGTCCAGTACTTGGCGATCGCCAAACCCAGGCGGCGGAATTGTGCCTCGACCGGATCGGCCGCCCGGTCGAAGGCCCCCGCGAGACGCATCATCAAGATCGTGGTGGCCTCGGATTCCACCGCGATGTCCGCGAGCACGTTGACCATGAGCGGCTGCTCGCTTAGGAGCTTTCCGAACGCGCGTCGATGCGCGGCGTGATGTGTGGCCTGGGCCACCGCCTGCCTCATCAGCGAGGCCGAGCCGATGACGCAATCGAGCCGGGTGTGATTGACCATCTCGATGATCGTGCGGACTCCTCTTCCCTCCTCCCCGACTCTCACGGCCCATGCGTCGCGAAGGTCGATCTCGGCGGAGGCATTCGACCGGTTGCCGAGCTTGTCCTTGAGACGGTCGATATGGAAGGCGTTGCGTGTGCCATCCGGAAGCACGCGCGGCAGCAGGAAGCACGTCAGCCCGCCAGGCGCTTGCGCGAGCACGAGAAACGCGTCGCACATCGGCGCTGAGCAGAACCACTTCTGACCTGTGAGCAGGTGGGCGCCGTCAGCGCCTGCCGGCACGGCGCGCGTGGTGTTGCTGCGCACGTCAGAGCCGCCCTGCCGTTCGGTCATCGCCATCCCGAACAAGGCGCCTCGTTTGGTCGATGCCGGGCGAAGGCCCGGGTCGTAATCGAGCGTTGTCATCAAAGGTTCCCACGCGGCGGCGAGGTTCTCCTGCTGCCGGAGAGCGGGCACCGCCGCGTACGTCATCGACACCGGGCATCCGTGGCCGCCTTCCACCTGCGACCAGATGTAGAAGGCCGCGGCGCGGGCGGCGTGCGCGCCGGGACGCGGCTCGCGCCATGGCAGGGCATGAAGTCCGTGGCCGACCGCCACCTCCATCAGCCTGTGCCAGGCGGGATGGAACTCCACCTCGTCGATCCGGTTGCCGAACCGATCGTGGGTGCGCAGCTGAGGGGGGTGGGCGTTGGCCTGAAAGCCCCAGTCGATCGCCTCCTGCGTGCCGGCGAGGCGCCCGAGGTCGTGCACCTGGTCCTGGGCCCACGCAGCGCCTTCGCGCTCGAGCGCCTCGCGCAGCGGCGCGTCGGCGGCAAAGAGGTTGTAGTCGACCAGGGCCGGCGGCTGGTTCGAGCTCATCGACTACAGGCTAGCTCTGGCGGACGGCGGAGCCGACCCCATCGCTTTGCGCGATCTCGCGCAGCGCGGCCATGTGACGTTCGAATGTTCGCCGGCCTTCGTTCGTCAGCGACAGCCACGTCCTGCCCCGCTTGCCGACGAATCCCTTGTCGACTTTGACGTAGCCGGCCTGTTCCAGCGTGCTCACCTGCTTTGACAGCATCGAGTCGGTCACCTCGACGTGGTCCCGGACAAAGCTGAACTCGACTTTGCTGGCGGCCGACAGCAGAGCGGTGATGGAAAAGCGAACCGGATGACCGAGCAGGTCGTCCAGCGCGTGGCGGGGATGGCTCAACGCCGCCAGATCAGCCAGGCCGCGACGAGTAGCGGGATGATGGCCACCACGACGTCGATACCGAAGTGATAGCTAGGTTGGGTTGACGCCCACCATCGCGTGGCGATGCTCACCCCGACGACGATCCCGTTCCAAAGGCCGAATGCCCCGACGCCGCCGAAGTACAGGAGAATCCCGGTGCGGCTGTAGGCTCGAATTCTCAAGCAGACGAAAACAAGTCCCACCAAGCCAACGACCATGACGGCGAGGATCGCGGGCCCCACAACCGGCCCGGCCCGACGCGGGTCTGGCAGCGTACTCATGAGAGCCCCGACGGCCAGGTAAATGGCGGCGATGCCGAGAACAATCCAACCGAGCTGATGGTCCGCGCGGTGCACGCGCACGGCCTGGCTGTTTGCCTCGGCCAGCGCGGCCTGGGCTTCGAGCGGCGTTGGGGCTGAATCGCTCACAACCTGCAGGCTAGCACTCACTTGCCAATTTGGCAAGTCCTTTCCGATTCAGTAACTCAGCCGACTTCTTTCGCCAGGTCGGCCACGATGCGGAGCTGCTCTTTGCGTTCGGCGGTGTCGAAGGCCATCGGGGAGACGATGAGCGTGTCGACTCCCGCGTCGGCGAACGCCCGGATCCGTTCCTTGGCGCGCTGGGGGGAGCCGGCGATGCTGACGGCGTCGATCAGGTCGTTCGGCAAAGCGAGCATCGCCTCGCTCTTTCGCCCGGAGAGGTACAGCTCCTGGACCTCATGCGCCTCGCGCTCGAACCCATACGACGAGACCAGGCGGTTGTAGAAGTTCTGCTCACGCGATCCCATGCCACCGACGTACAGAGCGAGCATCGGTCGAATCGCGTTGCGAGCGACCTCGGGATCGTCGCCGATCATCACGTTGACGCTCGGGCAAATCCTGAAGGCGTCGAGGGACCGTCCGGCCACCGCCGCTCCCTCCTCCAGCGGCACCCGAAGAGCGGCCGTGTGCTCGGGCGAGAAAAAGACCGGCAGCCAGCCGTCCGCGATCTCCCCCGCCAGGGCGACGTTCTTCGGTCCTAGCACCGCAAGGAAGATCGGGATGCGTTCCTGCGCAGGCCGGATCGTAAGCTTGAGCACCTTGCCCGGACCGTCCGGCAGCGGCAGCTCCAGGGTCTCGCCGTGAAACTCCACCTTCTGGTGCGCGAGCGCCATGCGCACCACGGCGACGTACTCGCGCGTGCGCTGGAGCTGCTTCGCGAACCGGACGCCGTGCCATCCCTCCGAAACCTGCGGTCCTGATGTCCCGAGGCCAAGAATGAACCGGCCGCCCGAGAGCTGGTCGATCGTCGCCGCGGTCATGGCGGTCATGGCGGCGCTGCGCGCGGGGATCTGGAAGATGCCCGCGCCGAGCTTGATCTTGCTCGTGCCGGCCGCCAGCCAGGCCAGCACCGTCGCGGCGTCCGACCCGTACGCCTCGGCCGCCCAGATCGAGTCGTAGCCGAGCTCCTCGGCGGTGCGCGCAAGGTCGAGCTGGTCGGCGGCGGTCAGGCCGAAACCCCAGTAACCGACGCTGACCCCGAGCTTCACGGAACGAGTGTATTGTCGTCTGGGGTCGAGCCTCGACCTTGGAGGGATTTGACATGTCAATGCAGGGTCCCGGATTCATCGGATTTGACCTCTTTTTGGTGCTGGGCTTTTTTGCGGTCGTCGCGGTGGTGATCGCGGTGATCGTCCTGGCGGTTCACGCATCGACCCGGACCGCTTACCCGACCGGCACTCCGCCGATGCAGATGGGCGCGGCGCCGCCGCCGGCTCGCGAAACTCCGCTGGAGATCCTCGCCCGGCGGTTCGCCTCAGGCGAGATCACGGCCGAGGAGTACCAGCGCGCGAGGGACCTTCTGGAGGGTGGCGGAAAGGCCTAGTCGACGTTTCCTAAGACAAGGTCCCGCCGGCAGGGCGGCCCCGCGGTTCTACCGGCCGCTCACCAGCAGTGTGATCAGGAAGACGTTCAGCGAGACGATCACGGCGACCACCCCGGCCGAGATCAGCGTCGTCGGCCGGTGGTTGACCAACGAGCCCATGAGCCCGCGATCGCGGCAGAAGATGACCAGAGGGATGAGCGCGAATGGAATCCCGAACGACAGCACCACCTGGCTGAGCACCAGGGCGCGAGTGGGATCGAACCCGACTCCGATGACCAGAAGCGCCGGCACCATCGTGATCGCCCGGCGCAGAAATAGCGGGATCTGGCGATGAATGAATCCCTGCATCACGACCTGGCCCGCGAGCGTGCCGACCGATGAGGAGGACAGTCCGGAGGCCAGCAGGCCGAGCCCGAAAAATATGTCCGCGCCGTTTCCAACCTGAACGCCAAGACCGCGAAAGGCCTGGTCAAGAGTCTCAATCGGGCCGATGCCCCGTCCGTGGAAGACCGCCGCCGCGATGGTGAGCATCGCGATGTTGATCAGGCCGGCGAGGCCCATCGCGATGATCACGTCCCATTTCTCGAAACTGAAGATCTTCAGCTGCTCAGCGTCGGTGGCGCCCACCACTCGCCTCTGGGTCAGGGCCGAGTGCAGGTAGATGACGTGTGGCATCACAGTCGCGCCCAGGATGCCGGCCCCAAGCAGCACGCTTTCCGTGCCGTCGAACCTGGGCGTGATGAGTCCGGTCACCACCCCCGAAACCGATGGCCTGGCAAGAATGACCTCGAAAGCGAACGCGACCACGATCACCCCGACGAGGCCGGTGATGACCGCTTCGAAGCCGCGGAAGCCGCGCGATTGGATGACGAGGATGCCGAAAGCGGCGAACGCGGTGATGATGCCGGCGGCAAAGAGCGGCACCCCCGGGAACAGGAGATGGATTCCGATGGCGGCGCCGATGAACTCGGCCAGGTCCGTCGCCATCGCGATGACCTCGGCCTGGATCCACAGTCCGACCACCGCCGGAAACGGAAACTTCAACCTGCAGACCTCGGCCAGGTTGAGCCCGGTCGCGATGCCGAGCTTCGCGCTCATCGATTGGACGAGCATCGCCATGAGATTGGCGGCGAGGACGACCCAGAGAAGCATGTAGCCGTACTTGGCGCCGCCCGCGACGTTGGTGGCGAAGTTGCCCGGATCGACATACGCGACCGCGGCAACAAAGGCAGGGCCCAGGAAGGGTAGCAGCGCCCTCAGGCCTCGCGTCTGGCCGTTGAGAGCCTTCTCCGCGGCCCGAAGGACGCGCTCCTCGCCCGGGAGCGCGACCGCTACGGGGTCGGGGTTCGCCTTGATTGGTGGCGCCGCGACGGGCGCCGGTGTGACAGGGTTGGGGGTCGGGGTCTCGACGGCTCCGGTCAACGAACCTCCTCGACGAAAACACCCCGCGCCAGGCCGAGCGGCACGCGAGCCCGCCGGCCCTTGATGCGAACCGCGATCGGGCCTTCGAACTTGCTTTCCGCAACGACCTCGATCCTGGTGCCCGGCAGCAAGCCGCGGCGCTCGAGCTCGCGAAGGCGTCCCGCGTCGTCGTCGGACACCCCCTGCACGACCACCGTCTCGCCCGCGCGGCACTGGCTCAGCGGGCGATCGCTGAGCGGCCGCACCTTGCCGGCCAGCGTCGGGATGGCGTGGCCATGGGGATCGAGCTCGGGGCGGCCCAAGAGCTCGAATATCCGCTGCTCCATGCGTTCCGAGATGACGTGCTCCAGGCGTTCGGCCTCGTCGTGCACCTCGTCCCACGTGTATCCGAGCACCTGGACGAGGAACATCTCGAGCAGCCGGTGATGCCGCACGAGCTCGAGCGCGACCTTGCGGCCCTCGCGGGTCAGCTGCTGGCCGCGATAGCGGTCGTGCTCGACGAGGCCCTGGGCACTCAGGCGCGTGACCATCTCGCTGACGCTGGGCGACGAGATGCCGAGCCGCTGGGCGAGCTCGCGAGTCGGCACGGGCCGCTGGTCGCCGTGCAGCTGGTAGAGGGCTTTGAGGTAATCCTGCTGCGAGCGGGTGAAGGCGCCGCGGCGCTCGAGTTGCTCGACCACCGCGCCTAGGTGAGCCTAATCCCGTTTGCGGGCTTGCCTATCATCAAAGATAGGATAGCCTAATTTTAAGGCGGAGTTGCTGCCTTGCGTAGATTGCCTAGGGAAGCGTCCCCCATCCCCCGACTGCGGCGGGGACTTCCCCCCTGGCGGGGGGAAGGAAGTTAGGAGGCCAGCGCTAGGTGCAGGCGCCTGTTGCAGCCGACGCGGGGTTGTAGGTGACGCTGACGTCGGGCGTGATCGTGACCGGCCCGGCCGCCGTGATGACCGCCAGGTAGGCCGCACAGCCCTCGGCAAGAGTGAAGTCATAGTTCACGCTGGTCACGTTGAGGGCGCCGTAGACGGAACCCGAGCGGTGCATGCAGTAATTCGTTACACCGCGCCCGTTGTAGACGCAAAGAAGCGCGTCGCGGAACTGCGTGGTGGACAGGATGCTGACCGACATCGGACCGCTCGACGTCAGCTTCAGGTGATAGGTGAACGTGTCCGGGACCGTCGACGATAGGTATTCGGTGTTGTTGTGCAGCTGCACCGGCACGTTCCATACGCCAAGGGTCGGGTGCTTCAGCTCGGCGCTGAGGCTGTCCACCTGGCCCTGCGATGCGGTCAGCTGGTTGTGGGTGACCGTGAGGGCGTCCTGGAGGTTCTGATTCCGACCGGTGAGTGACTCATTGGCGATCGTCATGGAGTGGATAGTGGCCTGGTTGGTCATGTCGTCGACAGCGAGAAAGCCCAGGCCGCCCGCCGTGACGAGCAGGGCGGCCGCCAGCGCAGCCGTCCAGAGACGCCGCTCGCGCGGCACGTAGACGGAAGCTCGAACCGAGCTGAACGGCGTGCTCACCGCCGGCGGTGAGTAAGGCTCGGGAGGCTGTAGGGATGTGCCCTCTTCGGTCGCTGGAGTGGTATCCATCGGGGTCGAGCTCATGATCTCACCGATTCGGCAGCGCCATCAAATGTCATATCTGCCCTGACCGTGGCCAGGCGCCGAGCACCTGGCTGATTCGCGAGGCCGTTTCAGCCTGCTGGCCAGTGTCGAAGGTGAACGTCTTGCCGTCCGGCTGGGTGGCCGGCCCAAGGCCGCAGGTCGACCCGCACGTTGCTTCTTCGACATAGAAGAACGAAGTGGTGTTCAACCACACGGGTCCAGATCGGACGCTGGGGAGCTGGCCGCCGCTGCGCCCACCATGGCCGTAAAGCCAGACATGGGGCGTTCCCGCCGAGTCCCGCACCGTAAACGCGATGTTGTCGTCTCCGGGGTCTGCACGCGGCCGGATCCAGGCGAGCTGCTGCCCGAATGCCTGAGTGACCACCCCGCTGGTGTCCCACAGGCTGACCACCGAGCTGACCGGCTGGCGGAAGTACAGGACGCTGCCGCTGCTTCCCCACGTCGCCATCGTGCCGAGCGGTTGAGAGTAGGCGAGGCTCCCATCTTGCGTGTGGTAGATCTGGACGTGGTCTCCGCTGGAGCTGAATGTCTGTACGAGCGCGAAGTACGCACCATCCGACGAGAAGCTCAGGTATGCGTCGTCCTCGCTGGGATTGGCGCCCCGTCCGGGGACCGCGCCCAGCGTGGCCACGACCCGGTCCCCGCCACCGCTCAGCAGGTGCAGAGTGACGCCACCCGCGTCGGACGTGACGTAGGCGAGGAAGCCGCGATCGGGGCTCCAGGCGTGCAGGCCGTCCATATATGCGCCGCCCGTCCAGCTCGCGGCCACCGTCGACGTGCCCGTGAACAGGTCCAGGAACCCGATCACGCTGTCCCCGGACGTGCTCCCATTTCCCTGGGTCGCGGACCACGAGATCGTGGTTTGCGTGACGAGCTGCGACGTCCACGAACCGGTGATGGTGCAGATCGGCCGCGGGTTGCGGGCGTCGGTGACGTCGGCGAGGATCGTGGCGGGCGAGCCCTGCATCACCACCAATGCCTCCTGCGTGGCCGGGGCGCCGGTGCAGCTGGCGTGCATCGCGGCCCAGGCGGGCACGGCCACCGGGCTTGGCGGCGCCGGCGGCGAGGGCGTGGGTGACGGACTCGGAAACGCGCTTGGCGTGGGTGTGGGCGACGGGCCGGCCGACGGACTCGAGGAAGGGCTTGACGACGGGCTCGAATGAGCGACCGCCGGGCCGTTCGCCGCGCAGCCGGCGACAGCTACCAGGACGCATGCGAGTACCAACCCCATCCTCACGTGAGGTTGAAACGACCGAAGCGGGGCCCGCGTTACGCACGTCATCTTCTGGCGCAAGGGGCCAGAATAGGCGCTTATCGAATTGGGGCAAGCGCGTTAGGTCGTGACCTACCGATCGCGTCTAGCCAGGGGTTAAGGAGCCGGATGAAGCTGGCAGGGCTGCTCGCTTTGGTGATGCTGCTGGCCGGCTGCACCAACCCGGTCCCGCTGACCGCGACGGTCGAAACCTCGGCCACCGAGAACGTTGTGGTTGCAGGGCTGGCACAGCTGGTGGTCAAGCTGACCAACACCGGTCCTGCCATCCCCCACCTCGGCCTGGTCTTCATGACCTCCGACAAGTGGTATGAGCATCACACGGTCTCCGACCTTGGTGGCTGCACGCTCGCGGCCGATGCATCGGCCTTCGACTGCGGAGACCTCGCCGCTGGGGCGAGTGCATCGTTCTCCATCATGGGCACCGCGAAGGACGCCGGCACCTACCACTACCAGATGGCTTTGCGGGAGCTGGTGCGCCCGTTCGACTATGTCAACGACCATCCGGACGGTGCCGCCGTCCAGACGTGGGACGAGACGATCACCGCGACTTGAGGCCGTCGCCGATGTGAGTACGACCGCCAGCCAGCTCGACATGAGCGGCACCTCTCAACCCCCGCGTTTCGGCTACTGAGCTAGCCACCAGGGCCGGCGCGCGCACTGCGCGCCGGTCCGTTCGCCACCGCCTGGCGGAGAATACCCGCGTCTGGTGACTCAACCGGAATCGCATTCCGCCCGGCCGCCCTTGTGGCTTGCCTCAGCTGCCGTGGTCGCCGCCTGGGGCGCGCTCTACGACGTCGGCGTCTGGGCAGTTCAATTCGCCCGGCAGCCGGTGCACCCTGATTTCAGGATCTTTTACGTCGCCGCCGAAGCCGGCCTGCGCTTCGGGTGGTCCTGCATCTACGACCTCTCCACCTTGCGCGCGCTGTCCGCATCTTTCCCCGCGGGCCAGACCTACATCAATCCGGCGCTGCCTTTCATTCACCCACCCCTGCTGGCGTGGCTCATCGCGCCGCTTACCGCGTTGCCTGTCCCGGTCGCCTACGCGCTCTGGAGTGCTTTGTTGCTGGCGTCGCTCCTATGGGCGTGGTACATCGCGGCTCCCTACTCCGGCTTGCGCAAGCTCACGCTCCTCCTGCTGGCCCTTGCTATCTGGCCGGTGCTGGACGCCTTCTACTTCGCGCAGCCGTCGACCTTGCAGCTCGCGCTTGTCGCAGCGGCGTGGTGGCTCTGCACGAAGGAGAGGCCGCTTTCGGCTGGAGTCGCCCTAGCGTTCGCCACCGGCCTCAAGCCACACACGATCATCCTGGTTCCGCTGGCGCTCGCTGTCAGCGGTCGCTATCGACCATTTCTCGGCTGGCGGGCGCGAGCGGGGTGCTCGCCGTGGCTTTCGCGCTGACACTGGGACGGTCCGGCCTCAGCCTCTGGTGGCAAGCGCTCGTCTACGGGCAGTCCGACCCTGGGCAATCCCTCTACACGCTCGCGTATCTCTTCGGGTCCGGTCCGGTCGCCTACGCGCTCGAGGCGCTCCAGGGTGCCGCCGCACTGGTGATCGCCTGGCGCAGGCGAGCCGACCTCAGCGTGGTTTTTGCCGCGGGCATCGTCGGATCGCTTGCCTTCGCGTTTCACCTTCACCAGTACGACTACATCGGGCTGATCCTTGTCGCGTGGTTGGTGCTGCGAAGCGCGCCGCCACTGTGGCACCGCCTGTGGCTTCTGGCCGGTGCCGGCACTTTGATGGCGCTCGAGCTGGGGCAGCCGATCCCGCAGCTCACCTGGGACCTGGGCTGGCTGGTGATCCTCGGGGCCGGCTCTTACGGAAGGCCGACGGTGCCGTCGGAAGCAAGGGTCCAACCTGGATTGTGAGCAACCTCCCACACATACCCGTCGGGATCGGCAAAGGCGCCTGTGTAGCCACCCCAATCGGCGCGCACGGCCTGCCGGTGAATCGTCCCGCCGGCACGCTGTGCCGCCATGAGCAAGGTGTCGACCTCCTCCGGTGAGCGGACGTTATGGGCCAGCTCGATCCCGGGCGCGCCGTGCCCGCCGAGAGCGGTCCACAGCCCGAAGATCATTCCCCCGGCCTGGAAGAACGCGATCTCATCGTCGGGCTGCTGTGCCCCTCGCCAGCCGAGCGCCTCATAGAATGCTCGAGCGCGGTGCAGGTCGCTCACTCCGAGAGTCACGAGACTGATCCGCTGCTCCATTCACGAAGTATGTTGGTCTGAGTTTCTGTTTGCGGATTGCCGAGAGGAGGCCTGATGGCCAAGGTACGTTTACTCGTCGGAACCCATAAAGGCGCTTTCGTGCTCACCTCGGACGAACGCCGCCAGCAGTGGAAGGTCGAAGGACCGCACTTCGCGGGGTGGGACGTGTACCACGTCAAGGGCTCTCCGGCCGACCCGGACCGGCTCTACGCAGCGCAGTCGCGCGGTTGGTTCGGCCAGGTCGTTCAGCGCTCGGACGACGGGGGCGCCACGTGGGAGCCGGTCAGCAATGAGTTCCGGTACGAAGGCGCGACGAGCACGCACAAGTGGTACGACAATACCGACCATCCCTACGAGTTCTTGCGCGCGTGGCACCTCGAGCCGTCCCTGACCGACCCTGACACGGTTTATGCAGGAGTCGAGGACGCCGCCCTGTTCCGCACGACCGACGCCGGCAAGACGTGGGAAGAGCTCCCGGGGCTCCGCACCCACCCCACAGCGTCCACCTGGGCGCCGGGGGCGGGCGGCCTGTGCCTGCACACCATCATCCTCGACAAGGACAATCCCGACCGCATCGTCACGGCGATCTCGTCTGCCGGCGCCTTTCGGAGCGACGACGCGGGCAAGACGTGGCGAACGATCACCAAGGGCTTGCACTCCAACTACATTCCCGACCCGGACGCGGAGGTCGGCCATTGCGTGCACCACATCGCGATGCATCCGAGCCGTCCCAACGTGCTGTACATGCAGAAGCACTGGGACGTGATGCGCAGCGACAACACGGGCGACTCGTGGCATGAGATCAGCGGCAACCTCCCAACCGATTTCGGTTTCGTGATCGATGTGCATGCGCATGAGCCGGAGACCATCTACGTCGTCCCGATCAAGAGCGACTCCGACCATTTCGTACCGGACGGCAAGCTCCGCGTCTACCGCAGCCGCACCGGTGGCAACGAGTGGGAGGCGCTCACCAAAGGCCTGCCCCAGGAGGACTGCTACGTCAACGTGCTGCGTGACGCCATGACTGTCGACTCGCTCGACTCTTGTGGCGTTTACTTCGGCACCACTGGCGGCCAGGTGTACGGGTCGGCCGACGGTGGCGATAGCTGGAACGCGATCGTGCACGACCTGCCGGCCGTGCTGTCGGTCGAGGTGCAGACCCTGGCGTGATCCGCGTCGAGCTGCCGGCGAACCTGCGCACGCTTGCGAACGTCGGTCGCGAGGTCGAGCTGAAGGTCGACGGCCCGGTAACACAGCGCTCGGTGCTCGATGCGCTCGAGGCGACCTATCCGATGCTGCGCGGAACGATCCGGGATCAGGTCACCCAAAAGCGACGAGCGATGCTCAGGTTCTTCGCCTGCGAGGAGGACCTCTCCGACGAGCCTCTTGACGCGCCGTTGCCCCAGGAGGTCGCTGAGGGACGAGAGCCGTACCTGGTCGTGGGCGCGATCGCCGGCGGCAGCCCAGGATAAACCAACCGACCGAAAGCAGATCCGATGAGCCACCTGTACCCGGAGATCGAGCCCTACGACCAGGGAATGCTCGACGTGGGCGACAGCAACCTCATTTACTGGGAGACCTGCGGCAACCCGGCGGGAAAGCCGGCCGTCATGTTCCACGGCGGTCCGGGCTCGGGTTGTAGCCCCTACTGGCGTCGGTACTTCAATCCAGCCACGTATCGCGTCGTGTTGTTCGACCAGCGCGGCTGCGGGCGCAGCACCCCGCACGCGAGCGATCCCGCGGTCGGCCTCGCGTCGAACACCACCCAGCACCTAATCGCGGACATCGAGCGGCTTAGAGAGCAGCTCGCGATCGAACGCTGGCTGGTGGCCGGCGGCTCATGGGGCACCACGCTTGCGCTCGCTTACGCCGAAGACTTGCCCGAGCACGTCTCCGAGATGGTGCTCTTCAGCGTCGGGACGACCACTCACCGAGATGTGCAGTGGGTGACGCGCGATGCGGGCCGGTACTTCCCGGAGGAGTGGGCCCGGTTCCGTGACGGCGTACCCGCGGCGGATCGCGACGGCGACCTGATCGCCGCGTACTACCGGCTGCTCCACGATCCCGATACCGCCGTGCGCGAGAAGGCCGCCGGCGATTGGTGCCGCTGGGAAGACACGCACGTTGCCGTGCGATCGGACCACAAGCACGACACGCGCTACGACGATCCCCGCTTCCGGATGGCCTTCGCGCGGCTCGTCACGCATTACTGGCACCACGCTGCTTTCCTCGAGGACGGCGCCCTTATACGTGACGCAGGCCGGCTGGCCGGAATACCAGGAGTCTTGATCCACGGCCGGATCGACCTCAGCTCTCCGCTTGACGTCCCCTGGCGGCTGAATGAGGCGTGGCCGGGCAGCCGGCTGATCGTAATCGACGACGCCGGCCATGGCACCGGCCAGCCTGGAATTGGAGAGGCGGTACTGGCCGCGATCGACGGGTTCGCCGGCGTTTAGAACGAGGTCAGGACGCCCTCTTCACGATCCGGTACTTGATGTGTGTCACCGCAGGTGAGGCGACCACCTCGACCGGCTCCAGCACCGGATCGCCGACGTCATCGAGCAGCCGCTCTCCGGAACCCAAAAGGATGGGCACGATGTGCAGGTAGAGCTCATCGAGACTACCCGTGGCGAGGAATTGCCTGACCGTGCTGGCACCGCCGGCGATCCCCACGACCCGATCGCCGGCGGCGGCCTGGGCTTGCTTCAGCGCCGTCGCCACCCCATCGGTGACGAACGTGAACGTGGTGCCGCCCTGCATCGTCAAGGGTGGGCGCGCGTGGTGTGTGAGCACGAAGACCGGCGCGTGATAAGGGGGCTCGTCGCCCCACCAGCCCTTCCAATCGTGATCCCATCTTCCGGACCCGCCGCCGAACATGTTGCGGCCCATGATGTAGGCGCCGACGCCCTTGCCGACCTCGCCGGCGACCTCAGAGTCGGCACCGTCGTCGCCGCCCTCCTCTTCGTGCTGCCGGCGCCAGCTCGCGGTCGCGAACACCCAATCGTGAAGACGCATCCCGCCTTCGCCGATCGGGTTTTCAAGGCTCTGATTCGGCCCGGCGACGAAGCCATCCAGCGAGATCGAGATCTGGCATGTGACCAAGCCCATGTGCCTATGATCGCCGACTTCGCCGTCATCAAGAATTCCGCCGGTTTGGCCTCAGCGCGAGTTTTCAGGTGACCTCAGAGGCAAAATCCCGTCTCATCGTCGCTGCCTCTAACGGGCCGGTCGGCAATGTGTTACGTCAGACGGAAGGGCGCCCACACTTCAAAATGACCAGGTGACACCTCGGGGGATCGACGAATACCTGGCCGCGGTCGATGAGCCGAAGCGAACGACGCTACAGGAGTTGCGGCAGACGATCCTCGGCATCATCCCGGATGCCGAGGAGTGCATTTCGTACGGCATGCCGGCCTTCCGGCTGGAGGGCAAGGTGATCGCCGGGTTCGCCGCCTTCAAGAACCACCTCAGCTACCTGCCTCATAGCGGATCGGTACTTCGAGAGCTGTCCGTCGATCTGGCCGGCTATGAGAGCACACCGGGGTCATTGCACTTCCCGATCGACCGGCCACTTCCGAAAGCGCTGGTCAGGAAGCTCATCGCCACTCGCCTCAACGAGGTTCATGGGCGTGCGTCTACAACGCCTGGGTCCTGATCGCGGAAGTATCGGGCTGAGCGCCGGTTCGGCCAGGCGATGTCAAGGTTTGCTGTCCACGAAACCTGAAAGGAGAAGTAACTTAACCAGCTGATGGCTGCACACCCGCGTTCTCTTGGGGAGACGCTTTTACGTTTCTACAGGCTCACGCATCAACGGTTGTTGACGGCGACGGAGGAGCTGTCTCCCGAGCAATTCATCTGGAGCGCAGGTCAAAGTCTTCACTCAGTCGCCTGGCAGCTGTGGCACGCCGCCCGCTGGGACGACGTTCTCGCCTCCTACTTTCACAGGGCCCAGGCTCAGGATCCTCGAACGCAGGTCTGGGAGAGAGAATCGCTGGCGGATCGATGGTCCCTGGCCTCGGGCTCGATGGGCCGGCGCGACACCGGAACCGAAATGTCGGACGAGGCGGCGGAAGAGATTCGATTCCCGGATCAGAAGGAAGTCGTGGGCTACGCCAGACTCGCCTTCGCCTACGCGGAGGCGGCGATCGAGCTCATACCGGATGATCTGTTGCTGGCGGTCGCGAAGGGTGATCCGGATGGCGACACGCGACTCGACAACGTCCTCATCTACCTGGAACACCTGAGCCGCCATCTCGGGATGATCGAGTCGATTCGCGGACTTCAGGGGGTGATCGGCTCCTCCACCCGCTGACGGCTGAGGCCGGTCCTCCGGCCGGGTAGATTTGAGATACGGCGATCAGGTTCAGTTAGGACATCCGACCGGCTGGCGTCGCCACCATCACGACCAAGAATTAGTGACGGCGCTATCCAACCGGAATGTAGGGTGATTGGCACTCGCTCTAGCGAAGTCGTCGTCTGACGCACCAGCTGCGACTGTTAGGAAAGCCCTGCCACCGCGCACGCTGCGAGCGAACTCACGCACGATCGGCAGTCGTTCGTTGACCGGTAACTCTGTGAGTTGGACCCGCTCGCTGAGCCGACCGCGCGCAATGAGTCCCCATCCTGCTGCGCGAGCGTTCCTGACCCAGTCCGAGGTCTCCCATCCGGCAACGATGTAGCGGTGACCGTCAATCTCGACAGTGGCAACCGGGGTCGTCCGCAGAAGTCCGGTTCTGCGTCCCGGGACCGAAAGCAACCGCTGTGGGCCGGGGCCGAGCCCACGCCGAAGCAAGGGAACATTGAGCCAGTTGGCGAACGTCAACCAGGGCGGCGGGCGGCGAGCGGGCTGGCCAGTCACTATCGCCAGTCTGCTCGAAGCCAGCGCGAAGGTTCAGTCAAGTTGAGCGGCCGGCAGCATGGAAGTAGCCCCGGCGGGGTTCGAACCCGCGATCTCAGCCTTGAGAGGGCTGCGTCCTAGACCACTAGACGACGGGGCCACGTTCTGGTGGGCGGCATTGGGTTTGAACCAATGACCTCTCGCGTGTGAGGCGAGCGCTCTCCCACTGAGCTAGCCGCCCCATGGGAGCACTCATTCTACCTACCCTCGTACGATCCTCTTCCATGGCCACCCCACTGGCGCAGCGTCATTGCGTGGTGTGCAAGCCGGGCACCCCACCGCTCCCCAGGGAGGAGATCGACGGCCTTCTCGAAGAGGTCACCGGCTGGGACGTCGAGGAGGCCGACGGCCACCTTCGCCTCAGCCGAATTGTCAAGTTCAAGGGATTTATGCCCGGGGTCGATCTGGTCAACCGGATCGCCCCCATCGCGGAGGCGGAGGGCCACCACCCCGACCTTCTCCTCTCCTACGGATCGCTCACGATCCAGCTCTGGACCCACGCCGCCGGAGGCCTCACAAATAACGATTTCATCCTCGCAGCCCGACTCGACCAGGCCATTTCACCAAGTCTTAACTGACTTTCCTTAGTTTTGTCGGCAATGCCGTGATAGCTTCTTCCGGCTTGATGCACTTCTTCATCTGCTTGTTCTTCCACCAAAAAGAGCGCGAGATACTGCTGAAGGGGATCCTGCCCGGTGGCATCGACGCGGTGGTGTTCTGCTGGCGCTGTGACCGTATGCGCGGGCGCGCCGTGCGCGTATTCAAGATGACGCCGAACGGCCTGCGCGCGTAGCGGCCCGAGCCTCCTGGCTCACTTCTCCAGGACCACGGCCGGATACGCGGCCTGAAGTAAAGTGGCGCGCGGAAACTCCTGGGCGGCCAGGTCCCGCAGTGGCAGGTCGACGGCCCAGCTGACGACCACCACCGCGTCGCAGCTGGCGAGCTGCTCCGGCCTGGTGACGACCGCAAAGTCTCTCGTGTAGGCCGACAGCACCTGTTCATCGATGTGGATGACGCAAACGCGCCCACCGGCGGCATGAATTCGCTCCACCGCTGCAGCCGCCTGCGGAAGCGCGAGCGGATCCTGGGTCCACCCTGGGACGAGCGTCGTCGCGGCCACGGCGGCTCCAGCCACGACGACCGGCGCAAGGACTCGCCAGCGGGCGATGGCGGCCGCCATCAAGTAGGCGCACGCCGGCACGAGGAAGACGAAGAAGCGTGGGTAGAGGTAGGCCGGTTGCAGTCCCAGCCACAGCACGGCGACGACCACCGCTACGACCGCGATCGCAGCCCACAGCCACCGTTCTGACCGCAGCGTCCACAGTCCGAGCGCCGCCGTCGACAGCCACAAGCCGAGGGGCAGCAGAACGGGCGCGCCGACCAGGAAGAAAACGAGGTCTCGCGGAAAGGTCGGGTAGAAGAGGCTCGGGGGATAGCCGTGCTGGAAAAGCTCCATGACCTGGATGTTCGCGTTGGCGGCGACTCCGATTGCAGCGGCCGAGATCCACACCGGAGCGAGCCGGCGGACCTGGGGCCACGATCCGCGTGTGGCTATCCATGCCACGTGCATGAGCAGCACCACGATTGCGAAGAGCTGCGCCGAGATGGCAAGACCCATCACCAGCGCGTACGCGACCAGTCGCCAGCGGGTCCACTTACCCGCGAGGAGGACTGTGGCCAGCACGCATCCGAGCGCTGCGAGGCTGTAGCCGCGGAGGTCGCGGCTGTTGTCGACGAACAGCGGATCTGTGGCGATGAACAACCCGGCGCAGATCCCCGCGGCCACGCCGAAGCGCCTGCTCAGCGCGCCGCTTGTCACACCGACGGTCCCGCCGGCCGCCAGCACCGGCACGAGGCGGTACACGACCTCGGACCTGGACCCGGTCGCCGAATAGATCACATGGCTCAGCAACGAAAGCAGCACGTGGTCGTTGGAGGCCACGCCTTTGACGGGGACGGTCGGCAGGACCGTATGGAGGGCGAACGCGTCCCAAAGCGACGGCGTGGCAACAAAGTTCGCGAAGGTCGCCGCCGCGTCGTAGCCGTATGACCGGTTGGAGCCTATGAGGTAGAGGGCGGCGGTCGCGACGCCGAGAATCGCCCCGACGATCGCCGGCGCCCGATGGTGCACGGCGGAACGATAGTGCTTTGAACTAGCCCGGAGTGGCGATTTCCTCCGGGACAACGTCCTCGCCCGTGTACGCCGAGGCCTGCATCCTGAACAGGCGCGCGTAGCGCCCGTCCAGGCGCATCAGCTCTTCGTGAGTGCCCTCTTCCACAAGCCGACCGTGCTCCAGGAAGATGATTCGATCGGCTCGGCGCACGGTCGAGAAGCGGTGCGAGATGTACACAGCCGTACGACCCTCGGTCAGGGAGCGAAGCCGCTCGAAGAGGTCGTACTCCGCCTGCGCGTCGAGCGCTGAGGTCGGCTCGTCCAGCAGCAGGATCTTGACGTCACGCATGAATGCCCGCGCCAGCGCAACCTTCTGCCACTCGCCCCCTGAAAGGTTCACGCCGGCGTCAAACCATTTGCCCAGCGCCGTGTCATAGCCTTCCGGGAGTTGCGAGATGAGGTCGTCGGCCCCCGCCTGCCGGCTCGCGTCAACGATCGCGTCGCGGTCGGCGATCTGCGGTACGTTGCCCAGCCCGATGTTCTCCGACGCGGTCGCCTGGTAGTCAACGTAGTCCTGGAACATCGCTCCAATGTGCTCGCGCAGATCGTTTGGGTCGAAATCGCGCAGGTCGATGCCGTCGATGAGGATCCGGCCCTCGACAGGGTCGTAAAGCCTGCAGATGAGCTTGAACAGGGTCGTCTTTCCGGCCCCGTTGCGGCCGACCACGGCCAGGGTCTCGCCGGCCTTGATCGTGAAGCTCAGGTTGTTGAGCGCGGTCTTGTCGGCGCCTGTATAGGCAAACGAGACGTTCTCGAACCTGATCTCTCCCCGGATCGGATCGGGCATCGGGCGCGGGGCCGGCGCCAATGGCATCGAAGGCTCGGCGGCCATCAGCTCGAACAGGTTGTTCAGATACAGGTTGTGCTCGTACATGCCCGAGAAGCCGCTCAGGATGCCCTGGATCGAGCTCTGCACCGACTGAGCCGCGACCGTGTACAGCGTCAGGTCGCCGAGCGTGAGCCTCCCCGCGATTGCCTGCAGCGCCACATATAGATAAGTGAGCGACGTCGCGATCGTGCTCAGGTTGCCCCACGCGAATCCGGTCATGTAGCGGCTGACGACCTGCGACCGCTGGCTGCCGTAGAACCTGTCGGCGATCAGCCGGTAGCGGTCGATGAAGTACCCGCCCAGACCGAAGAGCTTCACCTCCTTGGCGAACGAGTCGGTCGTGACCAGGCTCACCAGGTAGTTCATCCGCCGCAATAGGCGTGAGCCCCAGCGCGCGATGTTGTAGCCGCGCCATCCGTATCGAGTGTCAGCGATAAAAGCCGGGATTGGCGACACCAACGCGAGCAGCGCCAGCAGCGGACTCACGCCGATCAACAGCGCGATCATCGTCATGAAAGTCAGGAGCGTCTGGACAAGTCCGAACGCGGTCGAGATCATAAGCACCGGCCGGTTGATGGAGTCGGTCTGGGCGCGACGGAGCAGGTCGTATGAGGCAGGGTCCTCGTAAAACTGCAGGTCGAGCGACGCGGCCTTCTTCATCACCATCAGCTGGATCCGCATCGCCACCGCGTTCTGCAGCAGCTGTTGGGTGATGTTGCGAATCGTGCCCAGGAAGGCGGTGAGGGCGAACAGCGCCAGCTGGAGGATCGACAGAAAGACGATCGCGCCAACCGCCGTGAACACTGGGGTGTGCCATGGCCCGAGGGAACAGGCGGCGGCGGGCGGGGAGCACAGCGGCCACACCCGATCGGGTTGGTGGAAGCTGTGGACCGCGATGCCTTGCACGACAGCGTTGATGAGCAACTTGGCCGTATATGCAGCGGCGGCCGGGATGACACCCGCAACCGCCGTGGTGATGAACAGCCCGAGGGTGGTCGCGGGACTCGCGTCCCAGACCAACCGCAGCACCCTCGGAAGGGCTGCGGATGTGCCCGTGACCGACTGTTTCAGGCTCTGCCAGCGCCCGCGCAGGTCCTTCGGGCCTTCCGGCAGCGGCGGCGCCTCCTGCGCCGGATCGCCGGTCAGGCCGCTGTTGGCCTGCCCGGTGTCAGGCTTCTTGCGGCGACCGCCCCACCAGTGCATCGTCGGCGGCCCGGCGCCGGGCGGCATCATCCCCATCTCGTTGGGAGCTTACGAAACCTGACTTGACGGCCTGGTCTGTTGCATCGTAATGTTGTAATTATGGATGAAAAAGAGTTCGGATCGATCAAAGGTTGGTTTGCCGGTAGGCTCCCGGACGGCTGGTTCACGGGAACAGAGGTGACGCTCGAGGACGACCAGATCGTGGTCCTCGGAACGCTGCCCGAGCTCAAGGTCGGGTCGACGCCCGAGGAGAAGGAGGGCGCCGCGGCCGGCCGGATCGCTCGGTTCCGCGAGGAGACTCGCGGCGAGAGAATCGGCATCGCCCAGGAGGCCGAGGAGCGCTTTCACAAGTACGTCACATGGGGCGCCAAGCTTGGTGGCGTGACCAAGCGATTCAACCCGGGCGGCGGCGGCGGTTCGAGCGCCGACCGGCGGGTGATGATCGGGCGGATGTGGCGGCGCCGCGGCCGGCACGCGCGCCAGGCTGAGTCGCAGCAGAATCAATCCCAGGTTTTTTAGCCCCGAGGTTGCGGGCTTAAGCCCGTCACCCTGCCCCTCCCCCCGACGGGGGGAGGGGCCTTTCGGAGGCGGCTGAATACATGCTGCCCAGGTGGCGGCTCGGGATGGTCTGTAGGAGTCGCGTTCCCACGAACCCCGCCTGAGCCGCCATCCTTTCCCACCTCGGGTACGAGAACGGGTGCGGCACCCACGGGTTGCCATGGTCGGTTCCATACTCGACGACGATCAGCTTTCCTCCCGGGCGCAGCATTTTTCTCACCGACTCCAGCACAGGCGCCTTGTCCCGCACGAAATGAAGCGAGTTGGCCATCACAATGCCGTCCAGGTTCGAAAGACCCAGCTCGCGGGTGAAGTCCCCCATCTTTGTCTCGACCACCAGACCGGGGAACCTCTCGCTCTCGAGATTCCGCAGCGCGCCGGCGTCGCGGTCGACCGCGGTGATGTGCGCACCCGGGCTGAGCAGGCCCGCGAGGGCGCGCGTGAAAGCCCCTTCGCCGGCGCCGAGGTCGGCCCAGCGTCCCCCATGTTCGGTGACCCCGCCCTCGATGAGAGCCACCAGGTCGGCATGATTCACCGCGCTTTGGCGACCGCCTCGCGCACCGCCGGCATGACGTCGGATGCAAACCAGCGCAGCGCTTCCGGGTCCTCGAGGCCTCCAATCACAAAGGTGTCCATGCCGTGCTCGAGCGTCAGCGCGGTGAACTGCTCTGTAGGAACATCGGCGCCGGCATTGAGGATGCGGCGAATCGAGCGCGGATCGCGGCCGGCCGCACCGGCTGCGTCGTCGATGCGCCGGTTTCCTTCGAGCAGATCAGCCGGTTGTACGTATCCGAGCGAGGGCACCCATCCATCGGCCGCCCGCCCGACCAGGGACAGCATTCGGGGTTTGTACGCGCCGAGCCAGATCCCGATGGGATGCGCCGGCGCCGGCCCGGTGTGCACTCCGGCCAGCTGGTAGTGCTTGCCTTCGAAGCGGACCCCTCGCTCTCCGCTCCACATCAGGCGGATCACCTGGATGGCCTCCTCCAGCGCCTCGACGGACTCGCCACGTGTGAGCATCGGCCCGCCGATCGCGTTGATGGCCTCGAAGCTTCCGCCCGCGCCAAGACCGAGCTCAAGTCGACCGCCGCTGAGCAGGTCGAGTGTGGCGGCGGCCTTGGCGAGGATCGCAGGCGGGCGGAGCGGGAGGTTGGCGACGTCCGGGAAGACATGGACCCGCGTGGTCCGCATCGCCATCGCCGTGAGCAGCGTCCAGGTGTCGAGGAACCGGTGCTGGTACGGATGGTCCTGCACGCCGACCAGGTCAAAGCCCAGCTCGTCGGCCAGCACCGCCACCGTGAGCGGCTGCTCGGGCCGTGGGGCGGCAGGCGTGACGAAGACGCCGAAGCGGACCGGGTGCCCGTAATCCATCTCCTTTTAGAAGGGTCGAATGGGCGGCGCTATTTCCCTTTGCGATGGAAGAGGAGGCGCCAGATCAGCAGCAGGATCAGCGCGCCGACGAACGCGATCACGATCTGACCGAAGATGCCGAACCCGATCGAGATGTTCAGCAGCCCGGCAAGCCAGCCGCCAAAGATTGCGCCCAGAATGCCGATCACGATGTCCCAGAACCAACCCCGACCCTTGCCCGTGACCACGCGGCTCGCCAGGAATCCCGCGATCAATCCGACGAGGATGAAAATAAGGATGTTTCCCACTGCCTTATTTAATCCGACTTGCTCTCTTTCCTTGCTTGCAAGCACAATGGGGTGAAATGACAACCGAGCAGTACCACGAACCGCCGGGTGAGCTGAGCCAGGAGAACAGGACCTTCGCGCGCGTCGTCGCATCTTTGCAGGAGGAGGCGGAGGCCATCGGGTGGTACGAGCAGCGAATCTCGCTCGAGCGCGATGCCCAGGCCAAGGCGATCATGAGCGACGCTCAGCAGGAGGAGTTCAAGCACTTCGCGATGGCGCTGGAGTTCCTCTCCCGCCGCAAGCCGAAGTGGCGCGCTGTGCTCAAAGAGGTGTTGTTTCAGGACGGCGACATCGTCGAGCACGGGGAAGAAGGCGAAGAGGCCGAGAAGAAGGCCTAGCGATCAAGGAGGAGAAGTGATGCGGGTAGCAATCCTCGGGACCGGAAAGATGGGCGGCGCGATGGCGCGGCGCCTCGAGTCGCACGGCCACCAGCTGACGCTGTGGAACCGGACCCGCGAGCGAGCGGAGGCCTTGGGCGTCGGTCGGGTCGCGTCGACCCCCGCCGGCGCGGCCGAGAGCGCCGAGGTCGTGATCTCGATCCTGACCGACGCCGACGCTGTTCGAGCGGCATACCTCGGGGAGGGCGGCGCCGCAAAGGCGGCCAAGGGCCAGGTTTTCGTCGAGATGAGCACCGCCGGCCCGGGTATCACCACCGAGATCGCACCCCACATAGAGAAGGCGGGTGCGCGTCTGCTGGAGGCGCCGGTGCTGGGAAGCATCGGCGCTATCGAGGCCGGCAAGCTGGTCATCCTGGCCGCAGGCGACAGGGATGCCATCGAGCGCGCTCGTCCTGTGCTCGAGGTTCTCGGTGAGGTCCGCGTGGTGGGCGACCTTGGCAGCGCCGCGTCGCTGAAGCTCGTCGCGAACAGCATGATCGCCGGCGTCAACGCACTCGCCGCGGAGCTGCAGTCAGCCGGAACGGCAGCGGGGTTGGAAGCCGAGGACGTCTTTTCGGTGCTCAGCCGCGTCGCGCCTGTTTTGATCCCGCGTAAGGCCGGCTTCATCGAGCACCGCTACGAGCCGGTCACGTTCGCGCTTCGCGATGCAGTGAAGGACCTGCGCCTTGCTTCCAAGCTCTTCAAGCGAACCGGAGCCACGACGCCACTCAGCGCGAAGACCAAGGAGCTTTACGAGAAGGCGGCCGAGTCCGCAGGCGAGCTGGACATGTCGGCGATCTCGACGCTCTACGACAGGTCGCCCGGGAAGCGAGCTTAGACTCCCTCGACGATCTCTCGGACCGAGTCGATCTCGTCCTTGTTCACCGTGTGGCCCATCCCAGGGTAAAGACGCATGGTCACCTTCGCGCCCGTTCGCTCCAGGACCTCGGCCGCTTCTATGACGCGGTCTTTCCGGATGTGGGGGTCGACGTCGCTGCAGCCGAGGAATGCGGGTGTGCCTTCGAAGTCGCCCGGATAGTCGCGGGGGGTGCCGTCGGGACCGATCAGTCCGCCGCTCAGGGCCACGACCCCGCCGTAGTGGCGAGCGTGGCGAGCCGCGAACTCGAGCGTGAGGCAGGCTCCCTGGGAAAAGCCGAGCAGGATGACACGCTGCGCCGGGATTGTCTCCTCGACCCTGGCCAGGAGGTTTTCCAGGACCTCGAGCGCCGAGCTCAGGTATGGCTCGTTCGACTCGATTGGAGCGGTGAACGGATTCGGGTACCAGGCGTTGCCGGCTGCTTGAGGTGCGAGGTAGGCGAAGCCGGGGTGCGTGAGCTCGGCAGCCACGGTCATGATGTCCTCGGCGGTCGCGCCTCTGCCATGAACCAGGATCATCGCCGCTCGGGCTTTGCCAAGCGGCTCGCCCGCATCGAGCACACGCATTCCCTTGTGTGGTGCGATCACCGAGTTCGTAGTATGACCAGGCCGTGGGCGCGCTCTTTACATACTCGAATCCACGAGTCATCCATTGGGGTGCGGGATCCGTCTCTGCGCTGGCACCTGAGCTCGCGCGGTTGGAGGCTCATCGCCTCGCCCTCGTGACGACCCGCTCTCTGGTTGCGGAAGAGCACCTGATCAGCGTCGTGCAGCGCGCGCTCGGAGACGCTCGGGTTGCTGTCACCGTGGTTGTCGGCCAGCACGCTCCGATGGCGCAGGTCGACGCGGGGACTCGGCAGGCGGCCGATGCTCAGATCGACGGCGTCGTGAGCTTCGGAGGCGGCAGCGCGATCGATGCGGCCAAGATGATCGCCGTCAAGGTGGCCGATCGCGACGGCCACGCTACGCGCGGTCTCCCCCACATCGCCGTGCCGACGACTCTGTCGGCGGCCGAGCTCGCCGAACGAGCCGGATACACCGATGACGCGGGCAACAAAGCGGGCATGCGCGACGCACGGCTCCTGCCCGACGCGGTCGTCTACGACGCGGATCTCACCCTGGCCACGCCGATTGACCTGTGGCTCTCGACCGGGATCCGGGCGCTGGACCATGCGGTGGAGGGCTTCCTGGCCGACGGCCTGCACCCGTTCTCGGACGTGATGGCGCTGGACGCGATCCGCCGGCTCTTCGAGACGCTGCCTGAGGCAAAGGCTGCACCAGCCGACCCTGGCGTACGGACCGCGAACCAGCTCGCGGCGTGGTTCTCGTTCACGCTCCCTGGCCAGTCGGCAGCCGGGTTGAGCCACGTGATGGGCAAGCAGATCGGGGCGCGGCATGGCATCCCGCACGGCGTCACCTCATGCCTGCTGCTTCCTCACGTCATCCGCTATTTCCAGGGACGAATGCCGGACCGGGTCGCCTTGCTGAGTGCTGCAACAGGACAAAACCCGGCCGAACGGGTGCAGGGATTGATCGAGTCGCTGGGATTGCCGCAGCACATCGCCGCGTACGGCATCGGTGAGCCCGAGCTGCGCAAAGCCGCCGGCGAGCTCGCCGGCAAGTACCCGGCTGAAGACTTGCTGGAGATCTACCTGGCCGCCCTCTGACTCGACCCTCGTGGCCGAACGATCCCGACATGCCTGGCGGAACAGGGAGCGGACGCCAAAGCCGGGACGCCTGGCCAGCCGCCGCAGGCACCGCCTGGAATTTGATCGCGCGTCCTAGCCAGGAATCCGTTGTACAGGCCCTGGTTGGCTGCGAGCACGGCCGATGACTCGGCAACCTCCTTGGTCATGCGGAAAGTGCGCAGCCCGAACTACGTACGCCACAAGAACATCTCGAGCACCAGGAAGCCCGCGTGGAGTGCGGCGACGATCGTGATGAAAACGGCGGCCAGAACGGTCACCACGTCCTCAACGCGCTTTCATCAGATCGATGGTGGGGCATCGCGGCGGGTTAATGCCGGCGCTGGTGGGAGAGGCGTAAAAACCGGCCCGGCGGCACGGCCATCACCTGGTGGCCGGCCGCCACCAGGGCCGGGTCGGTCCCGGCTGCCGGTTGGACCTGTATCCACCGGTAGCCGGCGATCAGCTCGCTGGCGAAAACCAGGGCAGGCGTGAAGCCGGAGGGTCCGAATGCCTTGTCGGCCGGGATCGCAACGCTGCCGATCCAGAGCCGGCTCAACCCCTCGGCATGTGCGCGCGCCCTGATCTCCGCGAGCAGCGCGCGCAACACTCCGCGACGGCGAAGATGCTCAAGCGTGAAGCAGTTCCAGACGTAGCCCTCACCGTCGCGCGGCGTGATCACGAGCTCGAGCTCGCCGATCCATTCAGGGCGTGTCGACAGCCATCCGTACCCGGCGAGCTCGTCTTCGAGCCAGGCACCGAAACATCGACACCCTCTCGCCATTCGAGCCGCGACGAGATCTCCGTCTGCGCCCATCGCCTCGGCGATCTCGGATGCAGTGCCTGAGTCGACCTCTCTTACGTCGACCGCTGAGCCGGGTTGGGTCCCCCCACCGGCGCTTCCCGCCACCTCCCCGGCTAGCGGGGAGGTGTTATGCGGACCTGGTCCGCCCAGGTCCGCCGACCACAGAGTGCTTCGGATCAGATGGAGAAGTGCAGGTGGCGAACCTTCTCGATCACGTCCGGGTCGCCGGTGGCGGAGCCGCCCGGGTACCGGCCGAAGAACGTGAGGACCAGGTCTTGTGCCGAGTCGAAGTGGAACAGTGCGTCGCAGCCGTCGAAGTTGCCCGTCTCAGGCTCCGGCGACCATTTGCCGTCCTTGACGGTGACGCGCCACTTACCGCCCCAAGGCCCGGCGACGTCAATCCCGTAAGTGGTGTCAACACCCGCCGCCGACTTGGGGTCGACCTGGTACTGCCAGAAAACGAATGCGAAGGGCAGGATCAGGCCCGCCGTCGCCTCGTCGATCGTTGCCAGCTTGTTGCCGAGGCCGTACTCGATGTCGTATGGATGAACGCCGTAGTCCATGATCTGGAACGTCCCGTAGAAGCCCGCGGGCACCGGTCCGGAGTACGGGTGCGAGACCATGAAGCTCGTCCACTCTTCCGGCGTGAGCGCCTCGAGAATGCCGTCAAACTTCTCGGCATCCTTCTTGAACCGGGCAAGGGCCTCCTCGCGCGACAGCTTGCGAAAGTCCTTCGCGTGGTCGTCGAGCGTCGAGGCCATCACGGCCAGCCCCGCCGCGGCCGGTGTGCCGCCCTTCTTGGCTGCGTCCCAGTTGGCCATGTAGCCTTCGAGGACGTCGATCATGTGACCGACCAGGTCGCGCGTCTCCCACTCGGTGCAGCGGGTCTGCACGTTCCAGTTCTTCGGGTCGGAAACCAGGCGGGTGAAGTTCGCGCGGTCTCGGCGCATGACGCTCATGACCGTGTCCTTACCTTCCGCGGACATCGGGTTGACCGGTGCGATCACTGCAGTGCTCATCAAAATCATTCCCCTCCCAGAGGCGAAATTGCGACCACGCTCGGAACCTTGCGCATCAGTGCCCGGCGCCAGTCGTCGCCGTGGTCGGTACGACGATGGGCGGTAGGGTTTCATCCAGGGTCTCGCGGCGGACGTCGAACCAGGGCGGCAGGCTGAGTGACGAGCCAAGAGTTTCGAGAGGTTCGTCCACCGTGAAGCCGGGCCCGTCGGTAGCGATCTCAAACAGGACTCCGCCAGGCTCGCGGAAGTAGATCGACTTGAAGTAGTAGCGCTCGATGACCGGCGTCACGTTGCGCCCCGCCTTGACCAGCACCTCGCGCCATTCGGCTTGATGAGCGGCGTCGCCGGCTCTCCAGGCGACGTGGTGCACGGTGCCGACTGACTCCTCGCCTTCGGGTCCCTCCGGCGACTCGACCAGGTCGAGAATCGAATGCTGCCCGCCCTGACCCGTCTCGAATCGGGTGCGGCGTCCTTCCTGGCCGGCCTTGCGAAAGCCCATCGTCTTGACGAGGAGATCGACCGTCGCGGCGCCCTCAGCCAGGGTCATGGTCACAGAGTGAAAGCCACGAATCGCCTGCTCACGTTCGACCGGGCCATCCAGCCACGGCACCCAACGAAAATCGGGAGCAACGTCGCCGACCAGCTCCAGCTCGATGCCATCTGGGTCCGCGATGACCAGCACGTCCGCGCTGAACCTACTCGTCTGAGTCGGTTGCACGTCGAGCTTGCGCAGTCTGCTTTCCCAGAAGTCGAGCGAATCGCGCGGCACGGCGAACGAAACCGTGGTGACCTGGCCGCTGCCGGCCCGGCGCGCAGGCCAGGAGGGCCAGCCGAAGAATGTCATCGCCGTGCCAGGCGAACCCGCGTAGTCGCCGAAATAGATGTGGTACGTGTCCGGCACGTCCTGGTTGATGCTCTTCTTGACGAAGCGCAGGCCGAGCACGCTGACGTAGAAGTCGACGCACTTCTGCACGTCGCCGGTGATCGAGGTCACGTGATGAATGCCGGGCAGGCTGGCAGGCACAGGGGTGCTTTGAGTTTAGTCCGTGCCTGGGCGCAGGTGACTCGAGGATTCGTCTTCGATCCGCGACCAGATCTCGGCGGCCAGCGGCTCCTCCATCTCCTCCTGGATATGCGCCACCAGGCCGATGGCCCGGGCCATCACGGCCAGGCCACGGCACACTCGCCAGGGAATGTCCAGCTCGCTGGCGATCGCACCGATCGCGCCTGTTGCATTGACCGGCAGGTCACGGCCGTACACGCGGGTCGCTTCCTCCCCGACGAGCTGCATGAGCGCCACGTACCGGCCGGACAGGCCGTTCTCGGCCGCCACCTCGAAGAGCCGCGGCGTCCGGGGGTCGATGGGCTTGTGCACGGGATGGCCCAGGCCGGCGATGGGCTGCTTCTTCTCTTTGTGCTCGCGGACGATTCCGCCGGCGAGCGCTCGTAAGTCTGCTTCCGGGCCGGCGCCTCGCAGAGCGTCCTGAAGCATGCGCGCGGCGTCCTCGGCCGACCCGCCGAATCGGTCGCCGATGCCGAGCAGCCCGGCCGCCACGGCACCCTGCAAGGATTCCGGCGCGCCGAAGTAGGTGAGCCGCGCCGCGATCGCGCTGGGAGTCATGCCGTGCTCCACGAGCGTGACCGTGATGGCGTTGAAGACGATCGATTCCCGCTTCGTCGGCAAACGTCCCTGCAGCTCGAGGAACGCAACGTCACCCAGCGAAGCCTTGCCGATGAGCTCATTTGGTAGGTCGTGCCCGCGCACGACGATGCGATCGGCGATGCTCCAGCCCAGGTCGGATCTGAGTTTCTTTGTCATGGGCGGCTGACGGTCAGCCGGGTTTTGTAGCCGCTCTCTCCGAACTCGGCCTCGGGCACCAACGTCACCTTGCTGCGAAACACGAGCTTGGAGTGGATGGCCTCCGCGATCTCGCCGGCCAGCTTTGGATCTGAATCATGGCCGTCGGGAACCTCGACCTCGATCGGGACCGGCGGAGTGACGCTGACCTCTCCATTGTTCCGAACCACGCGCGCCCGCCCGGTCACCCGCGGCCGGTGGTCGCCCACGACCGAGAGGATCGCTGCTGGATAAACCAACACACCTCTTACTTTGAAGGCGTCATCGCGGCGCCCGAGCACGCGCATGCGGAACGTGGTCCGCTCGCACTCGCACGACGTGCCTTCGATGCGGACGATGTCGCCTCCGCGGAACCGCACCACCGGCATGGCCTCGCGCGTCAGCGCCGTGTAGACCAGCTCGCCAACGGCGCCGGTCTCGATCTTCATCGGCACGAGGGTTTCCGGGTCGATGAGCTCAGGCCAGACGTGCCCCATGCCGCAGAAGTGCATACCCTGCTGGTGGGGGCACTCGCCGAAGAGCGACGGAGCCACGTCGCCGATGCCCATGACCTCCGTGACCGTGACCCCCATCACCTTCTCGATGTGGTCGCGGATCTCTGGAATGCCGCCCCCGGGCTCGCCGCCTGTGACGATGTGGGTCAGCGGCGTCGCGCCCGGCTGCTCCTCGGTCTTCTCCAGGCGGTTGGCCAGGTACTGGGCGAATGACGCGGTCGCCAGCAGCGTGTCGGCCAGCCCGGCGCGAATTGCAAACAGCACGCGCTCGGTGTCGCCCGGCGCCACCGGAATAGTTCGCGAACCGATTCGCAACAGGGCGAACTGCGTGTGACCGGCGACGAAAGGCCCGGCTCCGAACGTGCTCAGGACGCTGCTGTGCTCGTGGATGCCCGTGGCGTAGTAGGTGCGGGTACCCATCACTGTCCAGGTCTCCATGTCGGCCCGCGTGAGTGCGAGGACGTTCGGGGCCCCGGTCGTGCCGCTGGTCTGGTACACCCGCTTGACCAGGTTCGGTTCGACACACAGATTGCTTCCAAACGGAGGGTCTTCGTCGAGCGCGGCCTTGAAATCTGCCTTGGTCGTGAACGGAACGTTGGTCAGGTCGCCCAGGCCGACGAACGAAGAGCCAAGCCCTGCTTCTCGAAACCTGCGCGCATAGAAAGGAGAGGATTCCCGGAGCCGGCGGAACTGCCGCTCCCACGCGCCCGCGGCGAGCCGGAAGGAGTCCTCCGCGCCGGCCGTCTCGATCTCGCGCTCCCAGATCCAGTCGCGGTCGCAGGCGTCTCCCGTGAGCCGGTTGCCTCTTGACTCCATGCCGGACACATGATGCGCGAAACAGGGGTCCCCACGAAAAAGCGCCGCGAACTCAGAGTTTTCAACGTGAGTTCGCGGGGATCCCTTCACGGCGTGACCTCGGAGTTCGTGGGGGATATACCCTCTAGTTGATGACGCATCTACTGCCGACGACCGTGGTCGGCAGCTACCCGCAGCCCGACTGGCTCGTCGACCGCGCGATGCTGGGCAGCCGGCTGCCTCCCAGGACTCGAGCGCTCGAGGTCTGGCGCGTGCCAGCCAACGTGCTCGAGCAGGCCCAGGACGATGCCACGGTGGTGGCGATCCGGGACATGGAGCGCGCGGGCATCGACATCATCACGGACGGCGAGGTGCGACGAGAGAGCTACTCGAATCGTTTCGCCACCGCGCTCGAAGGCATGGACCTGGACAACCCGGGCACCGCCCTGGATCGCACCGGCCACCCCAACCCGGTGCCCCGGGTCGTCGGCCCGATCCGGCGCATTCGCCCGGTCGAGGTGCGCGACGTGACGTTCCTACGCGCGAACACCGACCGCCCGATCAAGGCGACCCTGCCCGGTCCTTTCACCATGTCGCAGCAGGCGCAGGACGACCACTACCACGACGAAGAGGCTCTCGCGATGGCGCTGGCTGAAGCGGTCAACGCCGAGGTGCGCGACCTTTTCGCCGCGGGCGCCGACGTGGTGCAGCTTGACGAGCCCTACCTGCAGGCGCGGTCAGAGAAGGCAGAGCGCTTCGCGATCAAGGCCATCAACCGCGCGCTGGAGGGAATCACGGGCACCACGGCGCTGCACACGTGCTTTGGTTATGCGCACATCGTGCACTCGCGGCCGAACGGCTATCCATTCCTGGAGCAGCTCGCGGAGGTGTCCGCGAACCAGATCTCGCTCGAGTCGGCACAGCAGAAGGTCGACCTGTCGGTGCTGAGATCGCTGCGCGACAAGACGCTGATCGTCGGGGTCATCGACCTCGCCGACGAGAGTCCTGTCGAGGATGTGGAGACCATCGCGGTCAGAATTCGCAACGCGCTGGAGTTCGTCGACGCCGGCAGGCTGATCCTCGCCCCCGACTGCGGCATGAAGTACCTGCCGCGCCGGAAAGCGTTCGAAAAGCTGGCGGTCCTGGCGCGAGCGGCGGCGAAGGTCCGGGCGGAGATTGGCGGAGGCGGATGATTTCTCGATCCGGCCTGTTCGATCACCTTGTAAGCCACTGCCTCGCTTCCTCGGGCGTCGCAAAGTAAGCAACCTCGAGCGCGTTGGCGGCGACCTTGCCGAGGCTGTCCTTGAGGTTCAACTCCGCCAGCACGCTCGACGGCACCACCACCGCAAACCGCTTCAGGCCCGCCGCCAGCGCCCGAGGTAGCCATTCCTGGTTGCCTCGATCCTGGTCCGCGGGGTTGAGCACCTTCTGCCGCCGGCAGTCGGCGAGCACCCGGGAGCTTCGGTGCTTCCGCAAGGCAGTGATCTCGGCCTCCAGGAGTGCAGAAAACTCGCTGGAGTTGGCCCAGCCCTCCCATTCGACAAGGACGACCTGAGCCTCCTCGTCCCATCTGACGGAGGCAACGCCGGGGGTGTTGAAGTAGACGCTGGCGGCAGCCGGGTCCATGCCACGCCCAAGAATAAGAGAGGCCCGGAGTGCCCGGGCCTCTCTTCGGTTATGCGAGTTGTGTCGGGCTCAGCAGCCGGTGGCCGGCTGGCGGAAACCCGGGAACGGGTTGAGGTCGCCCATCAGGGTGTAGCGGCCGATGTTGGCCGACGGGCTCTGAGTAGGCTCGGACACGTTGTTCGGAGCGGTACGCATGAACCAGGGAAGGTAGGCCTCGTCTTCGGGGTGGTAGTACCCGTCGGCGCTCTGGCTGCCGTTCGGGTTCGGTCCCTGCTCGAAGCCGTTGGTGCCCATGGCGAAGCCGATCGCGACTACCGGGTCGCCCGTCTCGAGGATACCGGTGCACCCGTACTGAGGTGCTGTGGGCGTGAGCCACGGCTCAACGAGGTTGTTCACGAAGGGGTCGTCCGCCCACTCCGAGATCTCGTGGGTCAGGGCGTGGATGTCCTGCAGCGCCCAGTCGGTGCCCCCGTTCGGCCGGGAATACACACCCGGCTGGACCCATGAGGCCCACGCGAAGGTTTGCACCTTGGCGTTGCCGTTGCTGTTGTTGCTGCCGTTGCCACGACCCGACGCGCGAGTGCCGTGAAAGCCGATGACGCAGCAGTTGAGGATGTTCGGGCCGATGTGAAGCAGGACGTTGTCCGTGAGGTAGATCGGCAGGTGAGTTGGGTCAGCGCTGCTCTCCAGATTCTGGATCTGTGCTGACCACCAGGTGATGTTGATGTCCGCAAAGATGACTCCGCGGCCACTTTGAAGCAGCGTCCCCTGGTTGCTGGGAACATCGATCGTCACCGCGGGCAAGACGTTCGGGTGCAGGATCAGATGGAAGCCGCTCGAGCCGGTTTTGTTGAACTGCGCACGCATCGTCGCGTCCTGGAGCTGCAGCTGATTGCCGGCGTCACCCTGGGAAAGAGCGCCGCCTGGGCCGCGAACCAGCGTCCCCGCAGCCGGAGCAGTTGCCGTCGCTGCGGTAGCGGCGGGCGTCGTTCCGTAGTCGTTGTTGGCGAACTGCGGCGAAGCCAGCGTCGCATCCAGCACGTTGTTGCCGCTGAAGGTGCGGCCCGCGACGTTCACGACGATTGGCGTGATGTCGGCCTGGATCGTCGCCGAGCACGCGGAGCCGGTGCAGTTGTTCGGGTCGGCCCCGACCATGTTGTAGCCATACGTGACGCCGTTGTGCGGATCGAGCGTCGAGCCGGACCAGTGCGCGACGGTGCGGTCGGTCGTCAGCGGCGAAGCCCCCCCGCCGATCGTGGTCGACATCGCCTGTAGCGTCGAGTCGTCGATGACCTGGATCGAGGACGAGGAGCCGGCGGCAACGCTGACCGAGGCCGCTACGAGGGCCACGGCCGACGCGGCCATGGCAACGACTGAAAACCGGACAGGACGAACCGACATTGGCCACACCCTCTCTTACAACCCCAGTTGACGGCACTCTCCGCCTCGCGGCGGCTTAACCAAATGGTAATCCGGGCCCTGAAGAGACAGTGCAAATTAACGTGAATTGGCCGGGGAGCCGGCCACCGGCACCTTTGTTCACCTCGCACGGGCCCGTGGTTGCCTTCCGGGAGCGTTCGAAGTCGCTGACCAAGCGATCCAGGGTCGGGCCAGGGGAACCGCCGCCCAGGCGCTGGGGAAAAACGAACCACCTTCAGCCCATGTTCACCCCTCCCTCTAATGTCCCTCGTGACCCATGTCCACATCTGGTTATGACTTCATTGCCGAGCTAAGATGGAATTTGAATAAACATTCGCTTTACAGTTGTAACAGCGTAATGGCCGAATTCCCAGCCGACCGAATGGTGTGTTGCCCTCGAGGGTAGACATTGACGACGCTGCGCAACTCTGAGCCCGATACCCAAGGCGAACCTGTAGCTCGCCGGGTCCAGGTCCTGATCGTCCAGGACCATCCTCTGCTGGCCTCAGCCATCGCCAGGGTCCTTGAAGGACACTCCGACCTGGCCGTTTCGGGGGTGTCCGGCTCCGGAGCGGCCGCCGTCGAAGCCGTGTCACACCACCGGCCCGATGTCGTCCTGATGGATTTCCGGCTCCCGGACGTGACCGGACCGGCGGCGGCGCGCACGATCAAGGGCGCCCACCCGGACGCGGCGATCGTCTTCCACAGCGCCGACGAGTCGGAGACCGCACTACTTGACGCGATCGACGCCGGCGCAACCGCCTACTTGACCAAGGATGCAACCGCGGACCAGATCGTCGAAGCGGTTCGCAGAGCTTCCCTGGGCGAGGTGCTGATTCCCGTGGAGCTGTTCGCCCGCGCCATCGCGCGGCAGCGGGCGGTCGTGGTCAAGAAGCGGGAGCGGGAGCAGCTCCTCGCCGAGTTCACGCCACGGGAGCTGGACATATTGCACCTGCTGGCCGAAGGGCTCGACACGACGGCGATGGCAAGGCGGCTCGGAATCGCCCCCCATACGGTCGAGTGGCACGTCCGCCACGTGATCGAAAAGCTCCAGGTCCACTCCAAGTTGCAGGCAGTCATCGCTGCTGCGCGCAAGGGGCTGATCGAGCTCTAGCCAGGTCCCCCCCGGCCATCCTCTTGCAGGGGTGGGCGGCCGGGTTGAAGCATGGCGACACCGCCTGACGACCGACGTAGTACGAAGGGGTGACTGAGCGAAGGCAGCTGTTTTGGAGACGCCTGTCCAGGCGGACCGGGCTCGCATTTCTGGGCGTCCTCGCCGCCGCCGCATGCGGCGGAGGAACAGCCACCAACACAGCAACGACTTCAGCAGCCATCAACTTCACGATGACCGCTCAAAACGACAGCAAGGTGTCCGGCACAGGACAGATCGTCAAGGGGGCCGGTTCATTCACCGTCACGATCAAGCTCACCGGGCTGCCGCCTGGCTCGAGCCATGTGTCTCACGTTCATGCCGGAAGCTGCGCCGCTCCCGGCGGCATCGCGTATGCGCTGCAGGAGGTCATCGCCGACTCGTCGGGTGCCGCGACCACGACCAGCACCGTGCTGACCACTTACTCGATTCCGGCCTCGGGTTGGTATGTCAACGTCCACCACGAGCCGGACTTCACCGAAGCCGGATACGCCCCAAGCGACTCATGCGGAGATCTCGCGGCAGCCTAGAGCGGAAAGAGCGGCCCTCCATCAAGCGCCCCCAAGCCATCCTCTTAGAGGGGTGGCGCGCAGTGCTCACCCATGGCGACAAAACAGGCCGTCCAGCGTACTAAAAGAGCATGCAGCTGAGGAGGGGGCCGCCTGGAGCCCTGACGCCCGTCGCCCACGTACCGGCGCTGCGCCTGGTGAAGTCACCGGCCGCAGTACCCACGCCCGCCGGTTGGAGAGCATGGAGGCCGCTCATCGGCTACACCCTTCGCGTCGTGGCCGGGATCATGCTGGTGTCGATTCCGCTGTCGATCATCCTCGGGCTCGTGATCTCCAACTGGAGCGCGCAGACCAGCATCAATCAGACGAAAGCCCGTGCGGAGGCGACCGCCGAGAGTGCCGCCGTCCGGATCGACGACTGGGTTTCCGAGCGCCAGGCCGAGCTCCGTACCCTGGCCGAGGCTCAAGCCGGCATCCTTGCGACGCCTGGCCTTCAACCCGAGCTGGTCGCCGCTGCCCCGTCGCATCCTGCGTTCGAGGCCCTCCAGATCTTCGACGCGAAAGCCAACGTGGTCGCGTCGTCGCAACCGGGCGTCGTGATCTCGCCGACGCCGTCGGGCTTGACGTTCGCCAACAGCCTCAGCGTCGAGACGCTTGGGCCGATTCAGATCGGCGGCGACGGGGTCGAGTGGTTCATGACTGCACCGATCCTGGGCCGTGACGAGCTCCCTCAAGGCGTGGTGGCAGGGGACCTCAACGTCACCACCATCGAAACGCTGCTCAACCCATACGGCCGGGACGTCGTCATCGGCCTGGACCAGGAGACTCACATCGTCAACGCTGCGCACCTGCTGGTCTACAGCTCGGATTGGACTTCGCTCCCCGACGATAGCGCCGCATTCGCCAAGGGCTCCCTGAAGACTCCCGCCGAGGCCGCCGTTTACGACCAGGCAATCACGGTCGGCGCCGGCGCCGCCGAGATCGTCGACTATCGAGGCCACCACGTCCTGGCCGGCTATCAACCGATTCCAACTCTCGGCTGGGTGGTCGTCGCATCGGTGGAAACGTCGACCGCGCTGGCGCCGGTGCAGCAGCAGGAAGTCCGGACGTCGCTGCTGCAGGTTCTGAGCACACTCCTGCTGATTGGATTCGCCATCGTGCTGGCCATCCTCATGACGCGACCGATCGTCACCCTCTCCCGCGCCGCGGCCAGGGTCGAGGCCGGCGATCTGTCCGTCCGAGTCAACCTGTCCGGGGGCGCGGAGGTCCGCCGCCTCGGCGACACGTTCAACGCCATGATCGAGCGCCTGAGTGCGGTCTTGCTGCGCCTCCGAGGCGAGGTCACCGAATCAGCCGGCAAGCTCGCCTCTGCCGCAGAGCAGCTGGCCTCCGCGACCCTCGAGCAGACGACCGCGGCCACTGCGACGTCGGCCAGCATGGAAGAGGTTGCGCGAACCTCTTCTGCGATCGCCGACACCGTGGACCGGGTCGCGATCCAGGCCGCCGAGGTGCAGACCAACCTGGAGCTCGCTCAAACCGACCTCAAAACCTCCGGCGACCGCACCCTCGCCCTGGCTGGGCGCGTAAACGAGATCGAAGGCATCCTCGAGCTCATCAACGACATCGCCGACCAGACGAACCTGCTCGCCCTCAACGCCGCCATCGAGGCGGCGCGCGCCGGCGACGCAGGTCGTGGTTTCGCGGTCGTTGCCGACGAGGTGCGCAGGCTGGCGGAGCGATCCAAGGCGGCCGCCGCACAGATCGCCAAGCTCGTGGAAGGCGCACAGGCGCAGAGCGCCGAGACGGTCATGGCGCTGGAGAAGGGGGTCAAACAGATGGAGCGCGGGCTGAAGATGATGCAGGCCATGACTGAGGTCAGCGGCCAGGTGCAGGTCGCGAGCCAGCAGCAGCGCAGCTCCACCGAACAGGTCGTGCTCGCCATCGAGCACATCGCCGAGGGCAGCAGGTCGGTGGCGGTCACCGCCCAGGAAATCGCTTCGGCCGCGGCACGGCAGGGCGCCCTTGCGGCCGACCTCGCCGGCTCGGGCTGGGAAAGCTTGATCGAGGACGACCGTGGAGCTTAAGAAACCGGAGCTCGTACCCGTCGTCCTCAGCACGCCTTCGACCGTGCCTGTGTTGAGAGTTGTCGCCGCCGATCCGGAGGCTGTGCTTGACGGCCGCCCTTATGCCAGGGCGTGGAACACCTTTTTCGCGAGGATGCTGGTGAGTCTGCTCGGGGTGGCGCTCCCGTTCTTCATCATCGCCGGCCTGGTCCCTAACTTTCTCGGGCAATGGGGGGTTGGGCCGCAGGTCCTTGCCATCGTCCTTCTGATCGGGGTCACCGGTTTGACCGCGCGCCTCATGATCCGCCCTGTCGCAGCTCTCGCGCGAGCGGTCGCCCGAGCGCAGACAGGTGACATGACAGTTCGTGTCGTACCCGGCGGCAGCGATGAGATGCGCTTGCTGGGTCTCGCGTTCAACTCCATGCAGAGCCTCGCCGGCATGCAGGTCCGGATTCGCGGCGAGGTCGCCGGTGCCGCCGTTCAGCTCGCCGAGGCAGCACAACAGCTTGCCGCCGCAACCCGGGAGCAGATGGCCGCCGCGAGCACGACCTCGGCCACCATGGAGGAGCTGGCCCGAAGCGCCGTCTCGATCGCCGAAACCACAGCCGGCGTGACCGGCCAGGTCACCGATGTGCGGGCCCGGATCGCGAGCGCGCTAACCGAGCTGCAGGCAGCCGGCGAACGTGTGCAGTCGTTGTCGCAACGGGTCGGCGAGATCGAGGGGATCCTCGTCCTCATCAACGACATCGCCGATGAGACCAACCTGCTGGCGCTGAACGCGGCGATCGAGGCTGCTCGCGCCGGCGAGTCAGGCCGCGGATTCGCCGTCGTCGCCGACGAAGTCCGCCGCCTGGCCGAGCGATCCAAGGCCGCCGCGGCACAGATCGGCACCCTGGTCGGGGACGCCCAAACGCAGGCTCGCTCGACAGTCACCGCGGTCGAAGACCGTCGCGGCCAGATGGAGCTTTGGCTCGCGATGATGATCAAGGTCGCGGACGCAAGCGGCCGGGTGCAGCTCGCCACGCAGGACCAGCGTTCGGCTGTCGAGCAGGCCGTGGGGGCGATCGAGGAGATCGCCATCAGCAGCCGGTCCGTCTCCAAGACCGCCCAGGAGATCGCGCTTGCGGCCACGCGACAGGGCGATCTCGCAGCCGAGCTCGCGAGCTCGCCGAACGGGATCGGGGAGACGGTACATGGTGAATAGGCTGCCGCCCGAAATCGACTTCCCGTACCAGGCGGCGACCAACCTTCGCGTGTTGAAGCTCCCGGTTGCCGATCCGCGACCAGATTCCGGCGGGGTCCCGGGCCGCAAGCCCTTGGACAGCTTTTTCGCGCGGATGCTCCTCAGCTCGCTCGCGGTCGCTCTGCCTTTCTTCGTTCTTGCAGCCTTCTTGAACCTCGCCCAGCGGGGCCTTGGAACCGAGTTGACCGCCGCCCTCGTTCTCATCGGATTGCTTGCGCTGGTGACATGGTGGACAGCTCGACCGGTGGCCGCGCTGTCGCGAGCGGCGAGCGCCGTGGAGTCGGGAGACCTCTTTTCGCCTGCGATGGGGGGAGGTGGCGGAGAGACGCGCCGGCTGGCCGGGACGTTCAACATGCTCGTCGACAGCTTCGCCGCGGACCGCCCAGGTTTGCGCCGCGAGAGGGCCGAGACGGACAGCAGAATTGCCGTGTGGGCCAGCCAACTCGCGGCTGCAACCGTGGAGCAATCTGATGCCACCGCCCGCACCTTCGCCTCCCTGGAGGTCCTCGTTCGCGATTCCGCCGCGGTTACGGGAGCGGTGAGGGCTGTAGTCGCACAGGTCGGCGAGCTGCATTCCAACATCCAGCGCGCTCAGACCGACCTGCAGGCCTCGAGCGATCGCACGCAGGCGAACGCGCGGCGCGTCGACGCGATCCAGGCGGTGATCGAGCTCCTGAACGACATCGCGGACCAGACGGCCCTGCTTGCGCTCAACGCCGCGATCGAAGCTGCTCGCGCCGGAGATTCCGGACGAGGCTTCGCGGTGGTCGCCGACGAGGTGCGCCGCCTGGCTGAGCGTTCCAAAGCGGCGGCGGGAGAGATCTCCAAGCTCGCCGAAGGCGCGCAGACCACCAGTGCCGAGGCGGTCGTCGCGATCGAGCGCCGCGGTCAGCAGCTGGACCGTTGGATGGGCTTGACCCAGGCCATGGCCGACCTGAGCGCAAAGGTCGAGCCGGCGGTGACGCAACACCGCCTCGACGCGGAGAACGTGGAGCTCGCCGTCCAGGTCGCCGCGCAGAAGAGTCACGCGGTGAAGGTTGCTTCGGAGGAGCTCACCGCGGCCGCGGCGGCCAACAGGGTGCTCGTGGTGGAGCGAGAGCTCAGCCAATGACACGCGTGCTCGTGATTGCGGCCAGCTCGGCGTACTTCGCCGTTCCGATGGCAAGCGTGCACCAGGTCCTAAGGCACCCGTTGGTGACCCGCATACCCCTTGCGCCGCCCAGCCTCGTCGGCGTGGTGAACGTTCGCGGTGAGATCGTCCCACTGCTCGACACAGCTGTCCTGACGGGGACCGGCAGTCTCCACGAACCGCCATTCGCCGTGCTCGTGCGGAGCGGAGAGAACATGGTCGCGCTGGGTGCGGAAGCATTGCCGATCGCCGCCGATTTCGAGGAGCCGGTTGGTGCAGGTGCTCAGCCGGGCGAGGTCGCGATCTACAGCGACGGCGGACGCCTGGTGGTGCTCATCGATGTGGAGGAGCTGGTGAAGAACCGGCTGGATTTGAAACGGGCGAGCTAGAGGACGAGTTCCGACCCCTGTTTGTCGAGGAGGCCAAGGGCCATCTCGAGCGGATCGCTTCCGGCCTGATCGCGCTCGAGGTGGCACCCGACGATCACGCCGTGATCGACGGGATCTTGCGCGAAGCGCACACGATGAAGGGAGCGGCGGGCATGGTCGGGATGATGAGGGTGAGCCGGCTCGCTCATCGACTCGAAGACCTCCTGGTCGAGCTCCGTTCGGGGACGCGCCGGTCGACTCCGGAGCTGACCGATTCGATGCTGATGGTCGTCGACGGTCTGGGGCGGCTCATCGCCAACCCATCGAACCGAGAGCAGGACGCGAGCGATGAGGCGGCGATGGAACGGCTGCTGCCGACGCCGGTGGTTGCGGTCTCCGTCCCGCTGCCCGTTGCGGTCTCCATCTCCCCCCACCCGGCCCTGCGCGCCACACTCCCCCTTGCGGGGGAGGAAGCTGTTCCAGTCCCTACAACTGGCCTTCTTCCGATAGCCCCGGTTGCGGTTTCCGCCTCCCCCCACCCGGCGCTGGGCGCCACCCTCCCCCTTGCGGGGGCGGAAGCGCCTCCCGCTCCTCCCCTGCCGGCGCGTGAGGACGTGGCTGCTCCGCCCACGGTCCTCGAACCTGTTCCCCCGACCACGCCGGCAAGTGCGACGGCATCAGCCGTCCATGTCGATCGGAAGAAGGCGGAGACGGCGACGCTCGAGGTCCCTGTGGCTCGGATCGATGAGCTCAACCGGCTGGTCGGCGAGGTCTCGGCCGCTCAATTGAGAGTGGGCCACGTGTTCGGCACCCAGCTGGGCACCGACCCGGATTCCAACACCGAGTATCGCGAGCTCACCAAGGTGATCAACCAGCTTCAAGAGGTCACCGAGCGCACCCGCATGGTGCCGGTTGGAACCCTCGGCGCGATCCTGCACCGGACCGTGCGTGACACCGCGCGCTCGCTCGGCAAGAAGGTGCGCTGGGAGCTGATCGGCGAAGACATCGAGGTCGACCGCGGGGTGCTGGAGCAGCTCGTCTCACCGCTTCTCCACCTGGTCCGGAACTCGATCGGCCACGGTATCGAGACGGCCGCGCAGAGATTGGCGGCCGGCAAGCCCGAAGAGGCGGTGGTCCGCCTGCACGCGACGCAGGTCGGGTCGAAGGTCGTAATCGCGATCAGCGACGACGGTGACGGCGTCGACGTGGCGGCCGTCCGCGCGGCGGCGCTGAAGCGGGGCCTCGAGATCGACGGACTCACGGAGGATGAGTCGCTGCACCTGATCTTCCACACAGGCGTCTCGACCGCCAAGACCCTCACTGAGACGTCGGGTCGAGGGGTCGGACTCGACGTCGTGAAGACCGCCGTGGAAGCCGTGCACGGCGAAGTCCAGATCGTCAACCACCCTGGCGCCGGGGCGGAGTTCCGCATCGTGGTGCCCATCACGCTGACAGTCGTCCCTTGCCTCATCGTCTCGATCGCGGGCCAGTCGTTCGCCCTGCCTCTGCACCGGATCATCCGCATGCTTGAGGCGCAGAACGTCCAGGTCGTGAGCGGCAAGAACCTCGCCGTCATCGATGGGCGCGCCGTTCCGGTTTCCGACCTTGCCTTGCTCCTGGGTCTGCCGGCCGCTGCCGTAGGGCCGTGGGTCCTGCTCGGCACTGCGGCGAGCCCTCACGCGTTCCAGGTCGAAACCGTGATGCAGAAACGCGATGTCGTCGTCCGCGGGTTGACCGGCCGCCTGCGCGACTTGAAGGCGGTCAGCGGAGCCAGCATCGAACCGAACGGGAGCATCCTCCTCGTGCTCGACGTTTCCACCCTCATCGAACGCAGCCTCTCAACGGTCGCAACCGGATCCAACGGCACCGACAAGGCCGCGGGCCCGCCGCCTCAGCTGTCGGTGGTCGTGGTGGACGACACCTTGATGGTGCGCGAGCTGCAGCGTTCGATCCTCGAGCGCGGGGGTTACAACGTCCGGACCGCCAGCGACGGGGCCGAAGCCTTCGCGATGCTGACCGAAGTACCCGCGGACCTGGTGGTGACCGACGTCGAGATGCCCAACATGGATGGTCTGCAACTCATCGCGAACATAAGGGCACATCCTCGGCTGGCCAACGTTCCCGTATTGATCGTGTCCTCGCATGGAACCGATGAGGATCGGCAGCGCGGCCTCGACGCCGGTGCGGACGGCTACATCGTCAAGACCTCTTTCGACGAGGCAGGCCTGCTCAGCGCGGTTTCTCGCCTGCTCGGCCGGACCGGAAGCCCGAACCCACAGACGCGAAACGGAGCACGCGGTCCCGCGGCCGCTCGAAACCTGCAGCCCGCGGCGCCCGCCGGCGTGAACCGTCCATGACCTCGCTCGACCTGGCCACTTCGCTCTTGCGGTCGCGTGCCGGCCTCAAAGCCGAGCCGGCGAGCCAGGCCAGGCTCAAGCGGTTGCTTCAAGAGAGCGCGACCCTCGCGGGCATCCCGGTGGACGCTTACGTCAGCATCGTCGACACACAACCCGCCGCGTTCGACGACCTGCTCGACAGGGTCACCGTTCAGCACAGCTCGTTCTTTCGGGATCCCGCTCAATTCATTGCCCTTGACGGCCTCGTTCGCGGAGCAAATCACCTGGAGCACGTGCTCTGGAGCGCCGGGTGCGGCAACGGCCAGGAACCGTACAGCCTGGCGATGGCACTCGATGAGGCCGGTCGCGACGATTGGCACGTGGTGGCCACCGACGTCTCGTTTCGCGCGCTTGCCCGAACGGAGAAGGCCCATTACAGCGAGTCCGAGGTCCACGGCTTGTCGAGCGAGCGCAGGCGTCGATATCTCACCGCGAGCCGCGACGGATACGACGTCAACCCTTCGATCCGGCGCAAGGTGCGCATCGCGCACCACAACCTGGCGATCGACGATGCAAGCTCGATCGTTCCCAGGCCGGCGGTCGTGTTCTGCCGCAACGTCCTCATGTACTTCGGACGCGAAGAGTCGATGGCCTGCATTCAGCGCATAGCCTCTGTGATGGATCCAGGCGGGCATCTCTTCCTCGGCCATTCGGATTCGCCAGGACCGATGAACCGGTACTTCGCAGAGGTCCGGGTGGCCGGGGCTCATTGCTACCAGCGGCTGTCTGCCGCTCCGGTTGCGTCAGTGGTTGGAAAGCCGGCGGCCGGTATGCGCCCACCGCGCGACCTGCCCGGCCTGATGACCGAAGGAGATCGCGCCGCCGCCAGCGGCGACATTCGGACCGCAGTCCGCGCGTTCCGGCAAGCGACATATCTCGACCCTAACGTCGCGATCGCCTACTTTCAGCTCGGCGCGGCGCTCGAGCTCGCGGGCGATGCGCGCGAGGCGCGACGCGCTTTCGGCGCGGCCGGCCTGGCGATGGTCAACGGAGACGGCACCGAAGACGACTCGGGGCTCGGGGGCTACACGCGCCGCGACCTGGCCAGCGCCATCGCTTACAAGCTCACAGGCGGGCAGCACTGATGGCGACAGAAGACATCGTCCTGGTCGACGACGACCGCGTGATCCAGAAGATGGTCGGGAGCTTCCTGGAGCGAAGGGGCTATTCCGTGCGCAAGGCGCACGACGGAATCGAGGCCCTCCGGTTCGTCCGCGACCGCATTCCAGACCTGGTCATCACCGACGTCCGGATGCCGGAGCTCAACGGGATCGAGCTGACATCGCGGCTGCGTGCCCATCATCGGACGGCCAGTGTTCCGATTCTCATGTTCTCGGAGCTCGGCAGTTCGCCCGACGCCCTCGCGGGATACGCGGCCGGCGCGGACGACTATCTGCCCAAGCCCTTCGAGCTCGAGATCCTCGAAGCCAAAGTGCAGTCCCTGCTCCGGCGATCGGCAGGCGCGACGGCAAAACGCAACCGCGGCAAGGTGATCCTGTTTGCACACGCGAAAGGCGGCGTCGGCACGACGTGCCTTGCGGTCAACACAGCGGTGCTGCTGGCCGCGCAATCCGCGAAGCCGGTCGGGCTGCTTGACCTCGATGTCGAGTTCGGCGACTCGGCGGTCTATCTCAACCTCCACCCGAACCGGACGCTGGCCGACCTCAAAGCCCCGCCCGGCGCCCTTGTCGACGAGACGTCGTTCGAGGGTTTCGTGACCGAATCCGGAAGCGTCCGGCTGGTGGTCGGATCCGACTTCCCGGAGCGGGCCGAGCTGGTAACCCTACCGGCGATCCAGCTTGCGATCGATCGCCTTAGCGCCACGTGCCAGTACGTGCTGGTCGACTCGCCGGCATCGTTCAGCGAACGCACCCTGACAGCCCTCGACACATGCGACCTGATCTGCCTGGTCACCTCGGCATCGATGCCCTCGCTCAAGGCGACTCGCCGGTGCCTCGTGCTCTTCGACACTCTTGGCGTATCACCCCAGAGGGTGCGGCTGATCCTCAATCACAGCACGGTCCATGCCACGGACGTCACGGTCGCAGCCACCGTGCTGGGCCGCCACCCAGACTTCGTGATTCAGAACTCTGCGAGTCTCGAGCGGGCGGCGAGCAACGGACGGCCCCTGGTCACCGCCGATCCGGGCGACCCGCTGGTGGCGGACCTTAGAAAGCTTGCTGACTCGATCTTCGCCAGTCTCCCGTTGACCCTCGACGCGCCCGACTCGAGACCCCGCGAGGCTAGCTGACGACCCTGATCCTCGGGCTCTCCAGTCGCCCGGCGACGTGCATCTGGTATTCGTAGGCTCTCGTCATCCGCTGCAGCCCGGTATCGGCGCTCGACCTGATGATCTTCCGCGCCACGCTCGAGACCGCGTATCCCACGCGCAGCCGGGCGACCTCTTCGTTCAAGACTCGGAGATTGGTGTCACGCCACAAGACATAAGATCGCGCGAGGACCGCGAGCGAGAGGCCGTAACGCGCAGCGATGATCCCGACCCGGCTGATGAAGTTCCTCTCGGTCTCGGTCGTGCCCTGGCCTGAGATCAGGAACCTCGCGATGGCTCGGCTCGTCAACGCGTTGACGTCGCGAATCTGCCTGGCGAAACGCGGCGAGGTCAGCTCGATCAGCCCGGTTGCGGCCGCCGCCCCGGCAGTCAACCTCGTGATCTCCGTCACGCGGGCGGCGAGCGCCTGGCCGAGCCTCACCTGGGCCGGATCCGCTGCGATGTGTGGCGGAAGAGGCAACCCGAAGCTGCGACCTCGGACGATGGCCGCCGGCCGCAAGGCTTTTCGCGCCTGATTGGTGACCATGCGCAAGTAATACGCCCGCCCGATCGTTATGTCTCCCTGCGAAATCAGGTCTTCCGCCCATGCAAATCGATGGGCGTGCGACCCCCATTGGCGTCTTTGCGAGCCGGCACCCTGCGCATTGAGGGCAGGCGTCCAGTGTCAGCGCATGGCGACTTTTCGACCCCTTGCCCGTAAACCTGGACCATGGGTCTGGCAGGCGTTGTCTTTGCCTTGTTCACAGTGGGATACATCCTTGGCGCCTGGACCGCGTTCGCTGTCCTGAAGCAGCCTCAGAGGGCTTATGAGGACGCCGTCCTGATGCCTTCAACCGACGCTCCTGTGATCCTGCTTCGCGATACATCGCACAACCGGACGCGGCGGCCATGAACCGCCCGAGCCCAACCCCCCGTCAGCTCAAGGTCCTGAGAATCCCGTCGGCCGTCGCCAATCGCGAGCGGCGCAACCATGAGCGCCGGACCGAAGCGGAACCCCCTGACGACCTGGTTTCGCTCAGCAGCCACGAGCTCCGCAACGCCGTCTCGAGCATCGTTGGCTGTGCCGAGCTCATCGACTCCGGCGACCTGGCAGATGACGCGCTCCATCTGTACACGGGAATCTTGCTGCGGGAAGGTCGACGCCTGAGCGCGTTCGTCAACAGCGCGGTGACGCTGCAGCGCCTCGAGCACGGTCACCGGGAGCTGGCCCTGGCCCCGGTCGATGTGCGGTCTTTGATCCTGCGCGCCGTGCTCGCAGCCGGAGAGGACGACCTGAGGCCGATCGAAGTCGACGTGCCCGACGCGCTTCCCCTCGTCGCGGCCGAGGCCGAGGCCATCCTCGACGTCCTGGCCAACTTCATATCGAACGCGCGCCGGTTCTCACCCGACGGTGGCTCGATCGGGATCGCGGCCCGCCAGCTCGGCGACATGGTCGAGGTCGAGATCCGCGACCACGGCGTCGGCATCGAAGCCGACGCGCTGCCCAAGCTGTTCCGTAAGTTCTACCGAGCGGACAGCGGCGTCGGCAGGCTCGCGCCCGGCGCCGGCCTCGGCCTGGCCATCAACCACAGGATCGTCGAAGCCCATGGTGGCAAGCTCGTGGCCAGCTCCAGAGGCGTGGGCAAGGGCGCGCGCTTCCAGTTCACCCTCCCGATCTCGCGACCGAGCGCAACCTCCGGAAAGATTCTCATCGTCGAGGATGACGGTGGATTCGCCAGCCTGCTGAAGGCGGAGTTCGCGGCTGCGGGACTCAGCACTGTGCGGGCCGCCGACGCTGAAACAGCCGAGCGACTTCTGGTGGACACGTCACCGCTCGCAATCGTGCTCGACCTGGCTCTCCCGGGCCTGCAGGGCGAGGACTTTCTCGCTCGGATGTGGGCGGTCGGCGGAGCGCGACTTCCGGTGGTGGTGCTGACGATGAAGAACCTCAGGCCTGATCAGATCTCGGCGCTCGAGCTCACAGGCGCCACGGCCGTCCTGCCGAAGGAGGCTGGTGCGCCACAGGCTGCCGTGGCCGTGATCTTCAACGCACTGGCGGTAAGCCCCACCGCCGGATGATCAGTCGCACCCCACCCGAGCTGGAGGTCCTGCGCACGGTCCTCATCGCGGATGACGAGTCGAGCATCCGCCTTCTGGTCCACGCCACCATCGAGTCCGACGACTACAGGGTGGTCGAAGCCGCCGACGGAGCGCAGGCCTGGGCGCTGACACAGGAACTCAAGCCCTCACTAGTGCTGCTCGACGTGCAGATGCCAGGGCGGAGCGGACTCGAGGTGCTGCGGTCGATCAAGGCTGATGCGAACCTGAAGGCAACCCGCGTGATCCTGCTCACATCGAAAGCGCAGGAGCGAGACATCGAGATCGGGCTGATCGCGGGGGCAGACTTCTACCTGACCAAGCCCTTCTCGCCGTTGGACCTCCTGACTCGGGTCGAAGAAGCACTCGAGCTCTGATGGGCCTGCCAGCACGCGAGCTCGAGCCGGGGGACCGACCTCACCCTCGGGGTTGGTCGGTGAGGCGCTACATGGCCCTGTTCACGGTGGTGCTTCTGGCGGTCTCCGCCGTGGCCGGTGTTGCGGTTCGAACCATGGGCCAGCAGGACGCGCGACAGTCCGCGATCGCGGATGCAACCTATGCGGCGCGGGTTGCGGCAGCTCAGATCTCCGGCGATCTCCTCCTGCTCCAGCAGACCACGGCCAGGCTGGCGGCCGATCCGGAAGTCGCGACGATTCTCGGGTCACCCACCGGACCGTGCAGTCTCACATTTGCGGGCGCCGGCCCTTTTTCGACCGGGCATGTCGACGTCATCAAGGCCGACGGATCGGTGAAGTGCTCCTCTCAAGCGGTTCAAAGCGGCGCGGTGTATGCCGGGGCGGGTTGGCTGCCGGCTTCGACGCGCAGCGCCGTCACAGTCGCCCCTTTCCTCGACCCGATGACAAACCAGCTCTCCGCGGTGGTCGCGTCCCCAGTGGCCGGCGCATTGGGCACTGTGGCCGCGATCCTCCAGCTAGCGCCGGTGGGACCCAACCTTGCGGCGACGCTGGGCGGCGTGCGTCAGCTCGAGTTCCTGGTTACGACAAAGGATGGCAGCACGGTGCTGGCTCGATCTCTGCAACCGGCGCGTTGGGTCGGAAAACCCGTGGCGGGCACTGCCTTTGCCGGCGCCGCGGGCCAGCTCGAACACCCCGACCTGGAAGGAAGGACTCGCCTGTACGCCAGCTCGGCCGTTGAGTCCATACCCTGGCTGGTCTATTCCGGAGCGGACGAAGCGGCCGCGCTGGCGGCCGGCGACCTGTCATCCAACCGCGGGCTTGCGATCGTCCTGGGCGGTATGGGCATCATGCTCATCGTCGTCTTCGTGGTCTACCGCCGGATCGTGGACCCGATTCGACAGCTGAGCCTGGTCATCCGCAGGTCAACGCCAGGCGAAACGGTGGGCACCATCGAAAGGCTGGGCGCGACCGAGGTCACTGGCCTCGCGGATGACTTCGCCAAGCTCATGGCGACCGTCAAGAGCGAGCAGGTGGAACGGCTCACAAGCGAACAGGAGGCCCTGGTCTCCGAGCGCAACTACCGGAGGCTCTTCGAAGGCCATCCTGAGCCGATGTGGCTGTACGACGTTGACACGCTTGCGTTTCTCGAGGTCAACGACAGCGCGCTGGCGCGTTACGGGTATTCGCGCGACGAGTTCCTGGCCATGACGATCCGGGACATCCGGCCCCCCGAAGACGTTCCGAAACTGCTCGAGCACGAATCAAAGCCGCTGCCCAGCTCCGACCGAACGGGCCCCTGGCGCCACATTCTCAAGAACGGCTCCATGATTCAGGTCCTGGTGACGTCACACGCCGTCACCTTCGGCGACCACAACGCCCGCTTCGTCCTGGCCGAGGACCTGACCGAAAGCCAGCGACTCGAGCTGGAGCTCGCGGAGTCGCACGCGCATGCGGACAGCAACGCTGAGCTCAGCTGGGCCAAGGACGAGGTGATTTCGATGGTGAGCCACGAGCTGCGCACGCCGCTGGCCAGCATCGTCGGATTCGCGGAGTTGCTGGCGACGCGCGACGTGACGGTTGCGCAACGCAAGGACTATCTCGCCGTGATGCTCCAGGAGGGCCGCCGGCTGACCGCGCTTGTCAACGACTTCCTCGATCTGCGCCGTCTCGAGGGCGGCCACCTGTCGATGCGCTTCGCGCCGGCGGACATCTCCGCGCTCATCGAGCGCGCCATCGAGCTCTTCAGTGATCCGAGCGGCGTGCCGATCGAAACGCGGCTGCCGGACGACCTTCCGCTGGTACGGGTGGACAGCGATTCCTTGTTCCGCGTGCTGGCCAACCTGCTCTCGAACGCCCGCAAGTACTCTCCGCTCGGTGGCTCGATCGTCGTCGGTGCGAGCGTCGTCGCAGATATGGTCGAGGTCTATGTCCAAGACAGAGGGCTTGGCATTCCGGCCGACGCCATCTCTTTGCTTTTCGGCAAGTTCTATCGCGTGGAGTCCTCAGACCGCCGGGCCATCGGTGGCACCGGACTGGGACTTGCCATCTGCAAGAACATCGTCGAGAGCCATGGGGGCAAGATCGGTGCTCGCTCGGAAGGCCTCGGAAAGGGCGCGCGCTTCTCCTTCACTGTGCCCATGGTTCGGGAGTTGGCGCAAACCGGCGATGTCCTGGTCGTCGAAGATGACGCGGGATTCGCCGACCTGCTCGAGGCGGAGCTGCACGCGAGGGGCCTGACCTCCCTGTGGGCGCCAGACGCGGAGACCGCAAAGCACCTGATGTCGAAGTCGCGCGCGGTGGTGCTCGACCTCGTGCTGCCGGGGCTCACCGGCGAAGGTTTCTTGCACGACCTGCGCGCGGCGCGAGGGCCCGGCATCCCGGTGGTAGTTGTGACCCTCAAGGACCTCGATCCGGCGGCCGGCCTGTCACTGCAGAAGGCGGGTGTCACGGCAGTGTTGCGCAAGGGTCCGGGCACTGCCGCCACGGCCGCGAACCTGATCGCCAGGTGTCTGGCTCCCGAGCTGGTGGCGATTTGATCACAGCTCCCGACACGGAACGAGAGGCGGCGGACCACACCGATGATCTCGCCAGGCTCGTCCGCCTGCGCCAGACCTATCTGCTCCCGGGTCCTGATCTCCTTGCCCTGCCAGGTATCCCGACCCCGGTGGTGCGAACCGCGTCGATCCTGTTCACCGACATCCGCGGCTTCAGCCGCCTGACCGAGCGCTTCGGGGACGACCCCGCCGGCCTGCTCGATGTGCTCAACGCGCATATGAAAAGAGTCATTCGCTCCATCTCGATCTGCGGAGGTGTGATCGAAAAGTTCGTCGGGGACGGACTCATGGCCACCTTCGGCGCCACCGAAAACCAGCCAGACCACGTGCATCGGGCGATGGCCGCGGCGATCGGGCTTGTCGGCGCCAACGAGGCCCTGAACCGGCGATGCGCCGCGGGATGGGGATTTCGACTCGAAGTCGGCGTGGGCATCGCATCAGGTCCGGTGGTCATCGGCTCGATCGGGTCGGCCGAACGCTCGGAGCTCGGTGTCCTGGGCGACGCGGTCAACGTGGCCGCGAGGCTGGTGACACATGCTGGTCCAGGCGAGGTGCTGATGACTGGCACGGTTTATCGCCAGGTGGCAGACATGCTGCAGAGCGAGCTGACCAACCAGTCGGCGGTTCGAGGCCGCACCGGCACGCTCGAGATCTACCGGATGTCATTGCTCGGCGGTCGCGGCGCCATCGCCTGACCTCCGGCACGACTCAGAGGGCAGATGCGACCCCTCATACCTAGGTACTAGTTAACTCCCGCCGGAACCGCGGCGCGCAGGATGTGGACGTCCACCCCTGACAGTCTTTGAATCACCTCACTGGTCGTGTTGCCTGGCAGCCAGCGGGTCCGGCGGCGGTGGCCGAGGATCACCTCCGTCGCAAGCGACTCGCGGATGTACTCGACCAGGGTGGAGGCGACCGACCGCCCATGCAGGTGCACGTACTCACCGCCCAGCTGATGGGTCAGCGCGGCATAGCCCCCCATCCACTCCTTCTCCTCGTCGCTGAGCTGCCTTGTTCTCACCGAGACCACCGAGAACTTCGCATCCTGGGCGGCCGCATATGCATGAGCCCGCCTGATGCGGGCTTCGAGACCACGTTGCACCGGGACGCACAGCACGATCCGGCCGCGTACCTCCCACGGCACGTCGACCCCAGTCTCATGCATGAAGCGGACGAGCTGGCGGTCGGCATGCTCGGCGATGACACGAAAGGCGGATTCACGAAGGGCTTCCAGCGTGCCCAGGCGCAAGTCGAGCTGCAGCGCGACAGCAAGCTCCGCCGGGGTCAAGACCCGCTGCTCTCGCAACCGCTGCAGCAGGTCGGTGGGAGTGAGGTCCACGAGCTCCAGCTCATCGATCGCTTCCAGGGCACCGTCCTCGATGACCGGGCGCGATGGCTCTTTGCCCACAACCGATGTGAAGGCTGTGGCCGCGCTCTTGATCGAAAGCACGTGCACTGTGGCAAGCACCGTGATCCCGGCCGCGAGGAAACGCGCAACGGCTTCCAGCCGCGGCGGACCCGCGGTCTCCGGGTCGGCCAGGTCGTCGATGCAGACGACCTCTGGGTTGCGAGCCAGCACGGCGTCTACGTCGAGGCGCATCTTCGCCGGCCTGTGGCGCACGGCGCCAAGTACCTCGAGGTCCCGGAGCGCCCGGTCAGCATCCCCGTGCACGGAGTGGGCGGCTACGAGCACATCTGTTCCCCGGCCGGATCGCCGGCGGGCTTCATCGAGCATGGCCGTGGTCGCGCCGGCGCCGCGCGCGTACCCGAGGTACACGCGGAAAAGGACCCGGCGCCGCGTCTCCGCCGAGACTCGCTTGAGCACCTCCATCGGGTCTGGTCGCGCGGCATCGCGACCGCTCATTGCGCCAGCCTCGCGATGACGTGTACATCCGAGCTCGGCAGCTGGTCGATGATCCGGTCCACGATGGTCGGGCGGAAGCGATTCAACACCGATGACGTGACCATCTCCCCCACCACCACGTGCTCCACGGCCGAGTCGCGAGCCGCCTGGATGACCGCGGCGGCGACGTCGGACCCGCCGAGCACCGCGAACGAGGCTCCAAGCTGCGTGGCGAGCATCCGATAACGGATCAGTTGGGATGCCGGCGGCGTCGCCTCCGTCTGGACCGTGACGACCATGCACGTCCCGCCCAGCCGCCGCGCCAGGCGTGACCCGCGCCGGATCAAATCCTCGGAAGAAGGGCCGCCCGAGACCGCGACCAGCACATCCTCCGGAGACGCGAGCACGTGGCGCGAGCGGGCCATCGAGTCGGCGACCAGACGCAACCCGATCTGACGCATGGCCGACAGGTTCTGGGGACGAAAGAAGTTCGACAACGCTGTTTCGACCTTGTCGGGGGCGTAGACGTTGCCATGCCGCATCCGTTTGCGCAGGGCCTCGGGGGTGATGTCGATGAACTGGATCTCGTCCGCGCTGTCCAGCTCCCGGTCGGGAACGGTCTCCCGAACGACGATCCCGGTTACCTTCTCGACCAGGTCTTTGACGCTCTCCACGTGCTGCACGTTCACCGTCGTGATCACGTCGATGCCGGCCTCTCGCAGCTCCTCGACGTCTTCCCACCGCTTGGTGTGACGAAGGCTCGGGACGTTGGTATGCGCCAGCTCGTCGACGAGAGCGATCTCGGGCCGGCGCGCCAGGACCGAGTCGAGGTCCATCTCCTCCAGAACCGTCCCTCGATATGGAATCGTGACGCGGGGCACCACCTCCAGACCGGCCAGCAACTCGACGGTGCGGGGGCGGTTGTAGGTCTCCACGTACCCGACGACCACGTCGTGGCCGTGTCGCACGAGTTGATGCGCCTCGCCCAGCATCGCGTAGGTCTTGCCCGCGCCGGGGGTCGCGCCCAGGTAGACCTTCAAATGGCCGCGTCGCTTCTCGACCGCCGCGGCATCGGTCTGCGCGTGGGAGCGCATCGTCAGGGTAAGGCTAACCCGCTTCTCCGTTGTCCAGCGCAAGGTTCAGGTCCAGCACGTTGACGTACTGTTCGCCGAAGATCCACAGGATCCGGCCGTGTACGTTTTTCTCGACCAGCGCCCGCACCTTCGCCTCATCCAGGTTGCGTGCCTGCGCCACGCGATGGACCTGTAGCAGCACGGAGGCCTCCGTGATGTTGGGGTCGAAGCCGCTGAAGTCGCCGGTCACTATGTCAACCGGGACCTGGTCGTTCGGGCCCAACCCGTTGGCCTGGCGAAAGGCCCGGGCCGAGCTTGCCACGCGGTCGATGAGCGCCTGGTTGCTGGGCCCAAGGTTGCTGCCGAACGAGTTGTCGGCGGCGTACCCGTTGGCGGAGTACCGGCCCTGGAAATACTTGTCGGCGCTGAACTGCTGGCCGATCAAGGTGGAGCCGACCACCTGCCCGTTCTGGACGATCAGGCTACCGTTGGCCTGACCGTGGAAGAGGACCTGAATGAGGCCGGTCATGGCGACTCCGTAGACGAGGCCGGTGACGACCGCGAAAACCAGCGTCAGCCTGATGGCTTGAACGATTTCCCTTGGCAGTGACTTCAACACTATTTCGGAGGCTCCTAAGCGGCCAGATTGACCGCTGTGACGATGATGTCGATGATCTTGATGCCGATGAACGGGGCGACAATGCCGCCGAGGCCGTAGATCAACAGGTTGTTGCGCAGCAGGGCGGACGCTCCGATCGGCCGGTACCGCACACCCCGTAGGGCGAGCGGGACTAGGGCGATGATGATCAGCGCGTTGAAGATCACAGCCGACAGCACCGCGCTGTTGGGACTGTGCAGCTGCATGATGTTCAGCGCTTTCAGCTCCGGCAGCGCCACGAAGAACATCGCGGGAATGATCGCGAAATACTTCGCGACGTCGTTGGCGATGCTGAACGTCGTGAGCGCGCCGCGCGTGATCAGCATCTGCTTGCCTGCCTCGACGATCTCGATGAGCTTGGTCGGGTCGCTGTCGAGGTCGATCAGGTTGCCGGCCTCCTTGGCTGCCTGCGTCCCGGTGTTCATGGCGACGGCGACGTCGGCCTGAGCGAGTGCCGGGGCGTCGTTCGTGCCGTCCCCGGTCATCGCCACCATACGGCCGAGCGCCTGCTCGTCGCGGATCAGTTTCAGCTTCATCTCGGGCGTCGCCTGCGCGAGGAAGTCGTCGACGCCGGCCTCTTTCGCGATCGCGGCGGCGGTCAGAGGGTTGTCGCCGGTGATCATCACGGTGCGCAGGCCCATGCGGCGCAGCTCCGCGAAGCGATCGCGGATGCCGGGCTTGACGATGTCCTTCAGGTGAATCGTGCCGAGCACGACCTTGTTCTCGCCGACGACCAGCGGCGTGCCCCCGGAGCGGCCGATTGCGTCGACCCTTGCGCGCACGTCCACGGGAAGATCCCTCTCGCTCCAGCGGCCCATGGCGTCGTCGGCGCCCTTGCGGATCGTCCGCCCGCCAAAGTCGACGCCGCTCATACGGGTGGTCGCCGAGAAGGCTATGAACGTCATCCCTGCCTTGTCCAGGGCGCGGCCACTCGAGCCAAGGCGGTTTGCCAGGGCCACGATCGACTTACCCTCCGGCGTCTCGTCCGCCAGGCTCGCAAGCTCAGCCGCCTCGACCAGCCGCTCCATCGCCACTCCCGGCGCCGGGAGGAACTCGGAGGCCTGGCGGTTGCCGAAGGTGATGGTGCCCGTCTTGTCGAGCAGCAGCGTGTCGACGTCGCCCGCGGCCTCTACCGCCCGGCCCGAGAGCGCGATCACGTTGCGCTGCATCAGGCGGTCGATGCCGGCGATGCCGATCGCCGAGAGAAGCCCGCCGATGGTCGTGGGGATGAGGCAGACGAGCAGCGCGATCAGCACGGTGATCGTGACCGAGGTGCCGGCATAGATCGCGAAGGGCTGCAGGGTCACGGTGGCGACCATGAAGATGATCGTCAGCGCGGCGAGAAGGATGTTGAGGGCGATCTCGTTGGGGGTCTTCCGGCGAGAGGCGCTCTCGACGAGGTGGATCATGCGGTCGAGGAACGTCTCGCCGGGGTTGGCGGTGATCTGAATGACGATCCGGTCGGAGAGCACCCTGGTTCCGCCGGTGACGGAGCTGCGGTCGCCCCCGGCCTCGCGGATCACGGGCGCGGACTCGCCGGTGATCGCCGACTCGTCGATCGAGGCGATGCCCTCGATGACGTCACCGTCGCCCGGGACGATGTCGCCAGCCTCGCACACGACGAGGTCGCCCTTCTTCAGCTGGGTCGAAGAGATGCGCTCTTCCAGACCATTGGTCTGACAGTTGGTCAGTTGGCCGTCGACGAGACGCCGTGCGATCGTCTCCGAGCGAGTCTTCCGCAGAGAGGCGGCCTGAGCCTTACCCCTGCCTTCGGCCATCGCCTCCGCGAAGTTCGCGAAGAGCACTGTGAACCACAGCCAGACGGTGATCTGACCGACGAACAGCTCGTTGTTGGGCCCCCTCAAGACAGGAGTCCCGTTGAAGAGGTCGAGGACGAAGATGATCGTCGTGATCACCGCACCCACCTCGACCACGAACATGACCGGGTTGCGTGCGATCCACCGCGGGTTGAGCTTGGCGAAGCTCGCTCGGATGGCCGGCACGAGGATCGTGCGGTCGGACAGACTGCTTCGTCCTTTCCGCCGTTCGCGCTTCTGGATGGTGTCTTTCATCTCTCTCTAGTGAAGGTGTCCGGCAGCCAGCTGGAATTGCTCGAGCAGGGGGCCGAGCGCGAGCGCCGGGAAGAAGGTGAGCGCGCCGACGATGATGATCACGCCGATCAACAGGCCGACGAACAGAGGCGTGTCCGTGCGGAACGTGCCGGGGCCGGCCGGAACCACCTTCTTGCCCGCGAGCGCGCCCGCAAGGGCGAGGATGGGGATGTAGAAGATGTAGCGGCCAGTCCACATGGCGATGCCGAGTGCGGTGTTGTAGTACACGGTGTTGCCCGTCAGGCCCGCGAAGGCGCTGCCGTTGTTCCCGTTCGTGGACGAGAAGGCGTAGAGGATCTCCGTGAACCCGTGCGCGGCGGGGTTCAGCGGTCCCTTCAAGCCGGCCGGGACGAGGACAGAGATCGCCGTCCACACCAGGATGTTGAAGGCGCTGGTCAGGATGACCAGCGAGGCGAGCCGCACCTCCTTCGATTCGATCTTCTTGCCCAGGTACTCCGGCGTACGACCCACCATCAGGCCGGCGATGAAGACCGCCAGGACAGCGAAGATCAACATCCCGTAGAGGCCCGCGCCGACGCCGCCGGGTGTGACCTCGCCGAGCTGCATGAGGACAAGGGGCACCATGCCGCCGATCGGCGTGAAGCTGTCGTGGCTCGAGTCGACCGCCCCCGTGCTCGTGCCGGTCGTTGCCGCGGCGAAGTTAGCGGAATAGATGGGACCGAAAGCGACGGACTTGCCTTCCATATTGCCGCCGGCCTGGGTCGCGGTATTGGCTTGACTGACGCCGATGTTCGTGAGCGCCGGGTTGCCCGACTGCTCGGCCCACGCGGCGATGCCCGTGGCGGCCACGAGCACGATACCCATCGTCGCGGCGATGGCGATGCCCTGCTTGATGTTCCCGACCCAGCGGCCGAACATCAGCGCCAGCGCAAAGGGGATCAGGAGCTCGAGGAAGATCTCGAGCTGGTTGGTGAATCCGTTCGGGTTCTCGAACGGGTGGGCCGAGTTCGCGTTGAAGGGGCCACCGCCGTTGTTGCCGAGGTCCTTGATCACTTCCTGGGAGGCGAAGGGACCGACCGCGATCGTCTGGGCGGCGCCCTCGAGCGTGTGGGCGACGGGGTAGCTGGAGAGCGTCTGCACGGCGCCCTGAGACGCGAGTACCAAGGCGGCCACGAAGGCGATCGGGAGCAGGACGTAAAGGGTCGCCCGTGTTACGTCGACGTAGAAGTTGCCGAGCGTCTTCAGCTGCCTGCTGGAAATGCCGCGCACCAGGGCGATCGCCATGGCGATGCCCGTGGCCGCCGATAGGAAGTTGTGCATGACGAGGCCGACCATCTGGGAGAAGTAGGACATCGTCTGCTCGCCCGTGTAGTTCTGCCAGTTGGTGTTGGTAGTGAAGCTGACCGCCGTGTTGAAGGCGAGATCGGCGGGCACCGGACCGAAGCCCTGCGGATTGAACGGCAGCTTGTCCTGGAGCCTCAGCACTAGGTAGGTGAAGATCAGGCTCACGATCGTGACCGCGAGAACCGAAACCCCGTACGCGATCCAGCTCTGCTCTTTTGTCTCGTCGACCCCCATCAGCCTGTAGGCGCCGCGCTCGACGGGCCGCAGCACCGGGCTCAGGAAGACACGCTGGCCCTGGAAGACCTTGACCAGGTGAGGGGCGAGGAACCAGGCTCCCATGGCCACAGCGAGGTAGGTGATGACGACGCCGATGATGTCGACGACCACGGGCTAGAACCTCTCCGGATAGAGCAGCGCGATGAAAAGGTAAGCCGTCACGATCAGCGCCACGATGCCGGTGATGATGTAAGGAAGCTGGGCCTGCATCAGGGCAGCTCTTCGAGGCCCCTGACGTAAAGCAGGCTCACGACGGTCAGCACCAGGATCAGGATCAGCATCCATGCGTCGAGCGGCATGGACGGCATCTTATGCATCGGTGCGTCAACGATGGATCAACAAAATGGCCGGTAACAGAGCCGTTATGAGCCCCCTGACACACTTCTGAGCCGGCCGTTTCGGACGTTGACTCGACCTTGATCTGGTCAGTCCTACCCTGACGGCCGATCGTTGACGCATCGTTGACGTTGGGGCTCCTAGCGTGGGGACATGTTGATCACGCACGTCAGGCCAAGCAAGCTGTGGGGCAAGAAGGTCTACGACACCAACGGCGAATTCCTCGGCGAGGTGATCGCAATCGCGAGCCGAAGAGGTGTCGTCCGCAAGGTCGTTGTCCAGCGGGCAGGTGACGGCCTGCCGGTGCGGTTGCTTCCGCCCCCCGAGACCCTCGTCGACGCGACGACGATGATGATTCCTGCTCCGCGGCCAGCGACACGACCCGACCTGCGGGTGGTCCGCCGATGATCGAGGTGAGCGAAAGCACGATCAAGGCGCGGGCGCGGCTCGCGGACGTCCTCGCCCTCGTCATCGAGGCGGACCCACGGGTGAGGCGCTGGCGCCGGGTGGAGTTCGCCGAGGACGGCGGCGTGCTGGTTGTCGTCGAGCTTCAGCCGAATCCGGGCAGAATCGCCGCCGAGGTCATCGCGCGCGAGCTCGAGTTCGCGGCCGCCAGGGCGCTAGCGAAGCTTCCCTGGGTCCGCGTTCAGGTCGCCTGATCCGTCGTCGCGGGCGGCCCGAAGCGGTAGCCGCGTGCGCCGACGGTCACGATGAGGTCCGGGTTCCTGGGGTCGTTCTCGAGCTTCGATCGCAGCCGCTGGATGAAGGTGCGCAGGTAGTTGCGCTCGTCGCCGTAGGTCGGCCCCCAGACTGTGCGCAGCAGGGTGCGGTGGTCCATCACCTGGCCCGCGTGCTGAGCAAGCGCCGAGAGGAGTCCATATTCGGTCGGTGAGAGCTTGACCTCTGCGCCGTCACGGACGACTGATTGCCCGGCGAGGTCGATCGTAACGCCGCCGGAACGCACGATACGGCTCGGTCCCGGAGCCGGCTGAGCGCGCCTCAACACCACGCGAATGCGCGCCAGCAGCTCGTCGGCGCCGAACGGCTTCGCAAGATAATCGTCGGCTCCCATGTCCAGCGCGCGCACCTTGTCGCGCTCCTCACCGCGCGCGCTGATCACGATCACTGAAGGGAGACGCTTACCCTCCAGCGTCTCGAGGATCCGCCATCCGTCGACGAATGGCAGGCCGATGTCGAGCAGAACCAATTCGAACGTCCCTGACTGAAGCTCCCGCACTCCGGCTGAGCCGTCGGCCGCCACCCGGACTTCATGGCCGCTGCGCTCCAGGATCTGGCGAACCGAGGTCCTGAGTGCGACGTCGTCCTCGACGAGCAGGATGCGGCTCACGATGCATGGTCCGGAGCCAAGGGCAAGGTGAACCGGAAAACCGCGCCAACTCCCGCGGGTGACTGATCGAGCGCCACCGATCCGGCATGCGCTTCCACCAGGCCTTTCACGATGGCGAGCCCGAGCCCGGTGCCGGTGCTTTCCGATGAGTCGGCCTTCGAGTCGCCGCGAACGAAGCGTTCGAAGACCCGTTCGCGCAGATCGGCCGCAACGCCTGGACCCCGATCGATTACGCGGATCGTCGCCAGCCCCGCCTCCCCCTTCGACACCTCAACCACGATCGGGGTGCCGGGCGGTGCGAAACGGTCGGCGTTGGCCAGCAAGTTGTCGAACACCTGGCCCAGCCGGGCCCAGTCGGCCAGCACCTCGACGTTCGCGGCGCCACGGTCCCAATCCACGACACGTTTGGGAGATGCGTGGCGCAATCGTTCGGCCGCGGCGTCAATCGCGTCGTCGAGGCCCAACGGCTCGAGGTCGAGGTCCAAAGCGCCGCCTTCGATTCGCGCCATGTCGAGCATGTCGTTGACCAGGGCCTCCAGGCGCCTGGCCTCAGCGGCCACCGTGGCGAGGCGACGCTCCGCCACCTCAACCGTCAATACCGCAGAGCGATCGGTGCTCTCGGTGAGGATGGTGCCCAGCGGCGTGCGTAGCTCGTGCGAGACGTTTGCCAGCAGCTCTCGCCGGAGCCGGTCCGCCTCCTGCAGCGCCCGGATTTGCTGCTCGCTCCGAGCCAACCGGAGGGCGGCCTGAGCCGCCTCCGCCTGCTCTTTGTTCAGGCGGACGAGCTCAGAGTTCACCTCCCGAAGCTGGCTTGCCAGGGCCTGAGATTCGAGCAGCGCTCGGCGCCCGCGTGACGCGAGGAACCCCACCACGCCCGCAATAACCAGGAAGGCGAGAAGGTTGACGATGTCCTGCTCGTCGGCGATCGTCAAGGTCCCAACCGGAGGAACGAAGAAGTAGTCGACCATCAGGAAGCTGACGGCCGCGCTGACGAGCGCCGGCCACAGGCCGCGCAGAACTCCCACCACCGCGACCAGGCCGAGGTAGATGAAGACGTAATCGCGCTGGACCTGGTGGTTGTAGCCGACGAGCGCGGCGGTGACTACCGCCGGGCCGGCCAGCCCGATGAGCCAGATCGCCCAGTCGGGCATCTGCCGGCGGTTTGCCCCTTTCGCCCTCAGTGGTTGGTTCATTCAGATCCGCACGCCACTGTAGGGCCGCGAGAGTTCGTCCGGAGCGCAGCATTATCAATGCATGAAGCTTTATGGAGAGTTGGCGGATTGGTGGCCGACCTTCTCGACCCCTCAGGAATATCGGAAAGAAGCTGCCTTCTTCGCTCGCGCGCTCACCAGGTCGGGCGATCCTCCACCGCGGCGGGTGCTGGAGCTCGGATCGGGCGGAGGGAACAACGCCTTCCACCTCAAGAAGAAGTTCGCGATGACTCTCGTCGATCTTTCCCCGCACATGCTCGCGGTGAGCCAGGCGCTCAATCCTGAGTGCGAGCACCAGGAGGGCGACATTCGCACGATCCGGCTCGGCCGGACCTTCGACGCGGTCTTTGTCTACGACGCGATCTGTCACATGACCAACGAAGCGGACCTGCGGGCCGTGATGCGGACCGCGTTCGAGCACTTGCGCCCGCGAGGCGTCGCGCTTTTCGTCCCGGACTTCGTGCGCGAGACCTTTGTCGAGAACACCGACCATGGTGGCAACGACACCACGCGCGGCAGCGTGCGATTCCTGCAGTGGACCACCGACCCCGATTCGCGCGACACGACTTACGTGGTCGACTTCGCGATCCTGATCAGGGATGCGGAAAGCCAGACGCGCCTCGTGCACGACCGCCACACTTACGGACTCTTTCCCCGCGCTACATGGCGCCGGCTGCTGCGTGAGGCCGGGTTCGAGCTGAGGTCGGTCCAGCTGCCGGACGGCTTTGGGAGAGACCTATTCGCGGGGAGGCGGCGGCGTTAGGGCCTGGCCACCGGCACAGACCACTCGGTGCGCCGCGCCCAGCCTTCGGCAGCGACCATCAGCTCGTGTATCTGGTGGTCCTTCGCGTCGGTGTAGGCAACCCGGTCATCGCTCCATCGTTTCGCCGCAAGATTCTTGGAGGTCGCGTAAGCCTCTCGGGCTGGGGCGTCTGCCCGCAGGTAGTCCCGGAACAGCAGGTGACGCTTCTCCCATTCACCGGCAAGAGCACAGACGTGGATGTGAACCTCCCGGGGCAATCCTGAGAACGGCCGGAAAAAGCGGTGCTCTGAATCTCGGCTGCGCAGCTGAACACCGAGGGACTCGATCGCTGGAACGTATCCGGACTCACCCTCCAGGTCGTTCACGCTCACCTGGATATCGATTAGCGGCTTCGCGGGCATACCGGGTACTGCTGTCGAGCCGACGTGCTCGACCCTGCGGGCCGTGCCGCCCAGGACCCCGGCCAACCGCGTTCGCCAGCCTCCAAAGCGCTCTGGCCAGGTCTCGTCGTAGGAAACAACCTCGATGGGATCTCGTTGGGCACGCCCGCTGCCCGCGATGAACTCGAAGCCCTCACGTATTAGCGGTAGCGCGCGGGCGACCAGCTGCTCGCGCTCGGCAACCGGAAGCTCATGCGCCTGGAGCCCGCGGAGATGAGCGACCAGTTCATACAGATCGATCACATTGACCTCTCGACCGTAGGCGTCTCTCAAGCGGATCCAGAGCTCAAAGGGATCCGCATATCGGTCAGGGTTTGAGCCAATGCCGGCGACCTTGCGGCTCAGTGCCTGCTCCATGTCCCTGAGTCTATGAGTCCCCGTGCGCCATTCGGTGGACTGTTATACTCAGTATTACAGTGACCAAACGAGCTTCCCAGGTGATCGCCGTATCAGTGCCGCCCGAATCCGCTCAGGACTTCGAGCGGATTGCCAAAGACGAGGGCCGGAACAAGAGCGAGCTGTTCCGCGAGATGCTGCGCGTCTACCGGGCTTACCGAGAGGCCGGTCTATTCGAATCCCTTCAGCGGTACGGCGCCTCGCGCGCTCGGGTCCTTGGCGTCCGCGACGAAAGTGACGTGGAGCGACTGATCAAAGCAGCCCGTGGCGATTGAGGGTCGTCCTCGATACCAACGTTCTGATTTCCGCGCTGATATTCCCGGGTGGTGCTCCTGAATTCGTTTACCGCCTTGCACTCGAGGAGCGGATCGAGCTGGTGACCTCGCGGACCCTCCTGGCCGAGCTGGGCTCGGTTCTGGAGACAAAATTCGGTTGGGCGCCTGCGCGTGTGGAGCAGGCGGTGAGCCAGGTCGCGCGTGTCGGTGTCGTGGTCGAACATGCTTCAACCGTCACCGAGATTGGGGCCGACGAAGCCGACAACCGTGTCCTCGAGGCAGCCGCCTCCGGCGGCGCATCAGTGATCGTTTCCGGCGACGGGCACCTGCTCTCACTTACGAAATGGCAGGAAATCGTAATCGTGACGCCGGCCGATTCTCTAAAGGACCTCGCCAGCGATATCTAACGGCCTGAACGCCAATACATTGGACGCAGCGATCAGGCGACGGTGTGACCGTTGACCGTCAGCTTGATTCGCTCCGGTCGCCAAGTCGTAACGTGGCTCCGACCACCACGGTCAGGATGGCCAACACCCCTGCGGTCAAGGCAAGCCGCGGCACCCAGAACCCGATGAGCAATGCCACGATAAAGGTGACAACGGCCACGAGACCCGGCGCATTGACGATGAGCGAACGACGGGGTTCACGCGTCGCCGCGGCGACGATTCCGGACACGAACAGCAACACGCCCAAGGCGTAAGCGGCCGGTGAGGCCAGATGGTGCGATGTATCGCCCAAGACAAGCGGTGCTATGAAGAGAAGCACGCCGAACGCCATCGTGGCGTAGTCCTGCCACCGCTTCCAAGAAGTCATGACGATCCTCCTCCAAACGCTTCAGTACCCCTACAACAGGGCGAACCCGCCGGCTATTCTCAGGCGCTGCCGACCGGTGTCAGGTCAATCCGGTGCCGGTGGCCGCGCCGACCTCTTCCGCGGCTGTGGGTACGCGGTGCAGGCCGGTTACGGACAGGATCTGGTCCTCGCCCAGCGAGTCCTCGGCCAGCAAGGCGCGAGCGAGCGCGTCCAGCCTGTTGCGGTTCTCGGTCAAAAGTCTCACCGCTTCGGCAAAACACTCGTCCGCGATCCGTTTGATCTCGAGGTCGACCTCTCGGGCGGTGGCCTCGCTGTACGGACGCACCATCGAGAGTCCGTTGCTCTGGCCGTCCTCGGCGAAGGCAAGCGGGCCGATCTTGGCGCTCATCCCCCACCGAACCACCATCTCGCGAGCGATCATCGTCACCTGTTGCAGGTCGTTCGAGGCGCCGGTTGACACGTCTTCGTAGACGAGCTGCTCGGCGGCTCGACCACCCAGCGCTCCGATGATGCGAGCCCGCAAGTAGACCTCGCCGTAGTTGAAGCGATCGTCGATCGGGCTCTGAACCGTGACTCCCAGCGAGCCGCCATGCGGGATGATCGTCACCTTCCGGACGGGGTCAGCTCCGGGGAGCAGCAGTCCCAGCAGAGCATGCCCTGACTCGTGATAGGCGATGCGCTCGCGGTCGGTTTGCGAAAGCATGAGGTGGCGCTCGGTGCCTAGAAGGATCCGGTCGATGGCCTCGTAGAAATCTGTCGAAGTTACGACGCTCTCGCCTTTTCTCGCCGCACCCAGGGCAGCCTCGTTGACGAGGTTGCGCAGGTCGGCCCCGACCAGGCCGGGGGTACGGCCCGCGACCTCGTTGAGGTCGACGTCCGGACCCAGCGGAACGCCGGCGCTATGGAGCTTCAGGATGGCAGCCCGACCTCGCCGGTCCGGTGGCTGAAGCGTGACACGACGGTCGAACCGCCCCGGCCGCGTGAGGGCGGGATCGAGGATCTCGGCCCGGTTGGTGGCCGAGAGGACGATCACTCCCGCGCCGGCCTCGAACCCGTCCATCTCCGTGAGGATCTGGTTGAGCGTCTGCTCCTGCTCATCGTTGCTGCCCAACCGGAGACCTGAGCTGCGGCTGCGGCCGATGGCGTCGAGCTCGTCGATGAAGATGATCGCCGGCGCCGCCTTGCGCGCCTTCTCGAACAGGTCGCGAACACGGGCTGCGCCGACACCGACTATCGCTTCCACGAACTCCGATGCGGATTGGCTGAAGAATGGAACCTTCGCCTCGCCGGCGACGGCTCGAGCCAGGAGGGTCTTGCCCGTTCCCGGCGGCCCGATGAGCAAGACTCCTTTGGGCACGCGACCGCCAAGCTTCTCGTACTTCTGCGGTTCCTTCAGGAAGTCGACGAGCTCTTCGAGCTCCTGCTTCACCTCGTCGATTCCGGCCACGTCTGCGAAGGTGGTGGCGGGCCGTTCCGCGTCGTAGAGACGAGCCCTGCTCTGGCCGAACGAGCCCAGCAGGCCGCCCGCGCCCGCGGCGGCTGAACGCCTGAGGAGGTAAACAAGGCCACCCACGATGAGAAGCGTCGGTCCGAAGCTGAGGAGGAGCTGTTCCCAGAACGGGAGGGGAGGATTCTCAGGTTTGGCGTTGATGGTGACCCCGTGCTGCTCGAGCAGAGTCTCCAGGTTGTCATTGGCGAACGACGGATGCTGCGTCGTGAAGTGCGTGGCCTTGGTCCCGGTACCAGGCTCTGCAACCGCAGTCTTGGTCACGCCGGTGATCGCATCGCCGGTGGTCGTCACCGTGACGACGTTGTCGGCGGTGACCTGGTCTTTGAAGACGTTGTACGGCAGCGTGATCGTGGTCGGCTGCGCGGGAGCCAGGAGGACGTTCGTTATGAAGAGGTTGGCCGCGAGCAGGATCAGCAGCGTGATCCAGAACCGTCTCGAGCGAAATGGATTCGTCGCCCGCGGAACCGAACCCCTGGAGGCGGTCGGCTGTCCCGGAGCTCGGGCGGAGCCTTGCGATGCAGCCATCAGCTGATCGAATCCGAGTGTTGCAGCCGCGGTGATCTCAACCTGTTTCCCACCCGCGGCAACCCTACGCCGCGCAGGTTTAGCGCGTCAACGTGAAGACTCGGTCGCGGCGGCGGCTAGCCGTGTGGTCTCGACGGAGATCACCTCGATCTCACCGTCCTCAGCCGCGTCGATGCGGCCGAGGTGGCGATTGCCCGCGAGCAGCACAACGAGGGCGAGGACGATGGTCGCCGCCCCAACGAAGAAAGGCACGTGAGGGTTGAACATCTCGCCGAGCCGGGCCGCCAGATAGGGCGCGATGGCTCCGCCGATGAAGCGAACGAAGCTGTAGCCGGCCGACGCGATCGGTCGCGCGACGACCGACACCTTCATCACCCCCTGTGTGATCAGCGCGTTGTTGACACCAAGGAACAGCCCTGAAACGACGACCACCGCGATCAAGGTCGGCCGAGACGTCGTGAAGACGCCGGCGATCAGCATCAGGATCGCGATCGCCGCCAGGACCACGTGGGTGGTCCTCAAGGTGCCGAATCGCGCGCGGAGACGGGGGGCCACGAACACCGAGGTCAGCGCGACGCCGATACCCCATCCGAAGAAGACCAGCCCGAGGCCGTGCGCGTCCAGACCGAGCGGAAACGGTGTGTAGGCGAACAGGGTGAAAAAGCCGAAGTTGTAGCAGAGCGCGGTGAGGGACATCGTGCGCAGACCAGGTTCGCGAAGCGCGCGCAGCGGCGCGAGGATCGACACCCGATGAGCCGGCCTTTCGGTCTTGGGCAGCGTGACGACCGTGGCCACCAGCGCGACCACCATGAGGCAGCTCGCTCCAAAGAAGGGTCCGCGCCAGCTGATGCCGCCGAGCACCCCTCCGAGGATCGGACCGGTCGCGATCCCGATCCCGATCGCCGCCTCGTACAGGTTGATGGCGGAGCCGATTCCGCCGCGGGCGGCGCCCACGATGGCAGCGAGCGCGGTCGCGACGAATAGGGCGTTGCCAACTCCCCAACCAGCCCGGAACCCGACGATTTGAGAGATCGATCCTGAGGCGCCGGCCAGCGCGCTGAACGCGATGATGAGGACAAGTCCGGCGATCATCGTCCGCTTGATCCCGATCCAGCTCGAGACGGTGCTCGTCACCAGCATGGCGAGTGCCATGCACAGGATGTAGCTGGTGAACAGCAGCTCCACCTGAGACGGCGTCGCTTGCAACTGCCTGGCCAGCGTCGGCAGGATGGGATCGACGAGGCCAAGACCCATGAAGGCGATGACGCAGGCGAACGCCACTGCCCAGACGACGCGCGGCTGCCCGCCCAGGCCGGCGCTAGGCGAGCGCCGCGACAGCATTTCGCTCCTCCATCGTCTTGAGTAGCCGCGCCAGCGCCGGCAGCGCCGCTGCAATCGCAACCCTGTCTTGCGCCTTGAGGTCGTTTAGAGCACGCTCGAGGCTCTCAGATCGCCGCTCGATCAGCCGCCCGAGGCAGCGACGCCCAGGGGCGGTGATCGACACGAGCACGGTCCGTCCGTCGCTCCCATCTCCTGTCCGCTTCACGAGACCGTCGGCCACGAGGCGGCCGATGAGGTCCGACATGGTCGGCTGTGCCACCTGCTCGGCCAGTGCGAGATCGGTGAGGCGCCGAGCCCCATCCCGGTCGAGCGTCGCCAGCGTGCGCGCCCGCGCCAGGCTGACTCCTGCCTCCACGACATCGCGCCGGAGGCGCGAGTTGAGACGGGAGATCGCGTCCCCGAGGTCGCCGGCCAGACGGGAATCAGGCGGGGACGGCACGCGGGCTATTTTACATAGACCACCTATGTATCCGCGGGAGCGTGGTCGTCCATCGTTCCTCGTCCTCTCGCCGGGATCCGTCAAGACGCTGACGTAAGTGATCCAACGGATGTGACAGCGACGTTGATGCGGATCGTCAGCGGACGAACGTGAAGAACCTGTGCCCGCGTCGCCACGGCGCTGGGGCGGCGCCCAGGCGCATCGTTCCGATACCCGAAAGGCTGGCGTTGTCGGGCGCGTCGAAACTCAGTTCCTCGAACCCGCTCTCGACCAACCATCGGCGAATTTCTCGATTGAGGTCGGGCTCGCGTCGGTGGCGCGTCCAGATGACCGCCGCTCCCCGATTGCAGAGCATGGACAACGTTCGCACCGTGTTCTCGACGTCCGCGCCGGACACATTGCCAAAGATCCCGCAGGCCAAAACAACGTCTGCGGGCACGAACGACTCGTAGATGTCGCTTTTGGAGGCGTCGCCTTCGATGACCTCCAACGACGTCAGTCCCGCATCCGTGGCCGCCTCGCGCGCCAGGCTCACGTTTGCGGGATCCAACTCGACCAGGACTCCTCTCACATCTGACCGCCTCTCGTGTCCAGGCAGCACCCCGATGACGTCACGCCCCTGGCCCGCACACATGCTGATGAGCCGGATGGGGCCTGCCGGCGCTGCGGAAAGCAGCTCACCGAGTCGGTGCTGGACAATCCGAAGGCGCTCCGCCAGGGGGCTGGTCGGGTCGTCGTACTGCTCATGCCAGGATCGGTAGTCTCGAAGCAATTCCGATCTGATTGTGGCGCGCCAGGTCAGGCGACGATGGTGATCGAGTTCGCCCCAGTGTCGAATGCGGTTACTGCCGACTCGGATCGCGAGGATCACGAGCAGAGCCGGGACGATGAGGAATGCCGAGCGAAGCCCAATCGCATCGGACAGCTGCGCCAGCAGAAAAGGCGCACCGCCGATCGCGATTCCTGAAGCCAGGGCCGCCCGCGCTGCGGCACGGTCCGGCGCCTGCGGCCAGGCCGCCACCACCCGGCTCACGGTCGTCGGATAGAGAAGGGCGACTCCGAGGCCGGCCAGGAGCAGGCCGGCACCGGCGAGTGCGAGCGTCGGCGCGGCCCAGAACAGCACGAAGCCGGCCGCCGCGATTGCGGTGCATGCGAGCACGAGAACACGCGGTTCATGGATCCGGCGGATGATCCGTGCCGACAGGGCGCGGGCGGTGGCCATGCCGACCAGGAACAGCGCCGCCACCGCGGGCGCCTGGCTGAGTGATGCATGGTCCCAGGTAATCACGGCGGATGCGGCCCAGAAGACAAAGCAGAACTCCACGCTCACGGACAGCAGCAGGTCCACCCAGCGGCCGAGCATGGGCGCCGCCGTGCTGGACTGCGAGGCCGTGATGGAGCTGGGGGCATTCGGAAGTACGAGCCGCCATACAGGCAAGGTGAGGGCGGCGAGCGCCACGAGGGGAGCAACCAGGTAGCCGGCTCGCCATCCGAGGCCCGCCGCGAGCGCTGCCGCGACGGCCAGCGGCGCAAGGACCGACGCTGCGCTCGCCAGGCCGTTGGCCTCACCGATCGTCGCGGCCGGCGCGCGTGGCTGCATCGCGGCCAGCAGCGCGGGGACCAGCTGGATCAACAGCGCCGCGCCCAGGCCGAGCGACAGCGCGCCGAGCAGCGTCGTGACCCGCGACGGCGCGGCGATCAACAGCCCGCCCAGCATCATTCCGGCAACGGACAGCCGGAGCGCCGCGGCTCGCCCGATCCGGCCGACAAACTGTCCACCGGCCAGGCCGACCACGAGCAGCCCCAAAGCGAAGAGGCTGGGGTAGAACGCCACCTGTCCGCGGGTGACGCCGAGCTCCTTTTGAAGCGGGGCGAGCACAGCTCCCATTCCGTTGAGCAGGAAGGCCATGCTGCTGAACACCACGTAGAGCAGCCACGTGCTGTAGCCGCGCGACAGCCGTCTGGGGCGGTCCACGATCGGGAACCTAACACGCACCCGCACGACTAGAGAGAACGGCTAGACAGCCGCCCAGCAGAGCCGGCGATTTGGGAGCGCGCTAGCGGCCGATCCTCGACATGTCAGCGTAGCGATCCCCCACGGGCGGTTGGACCGTGCCAAGGCGCGCGAGCTGGTCGGCGCTCAACGTCACCTCGACCGCCGCCGTGTTCTCCTCCAGGCGTGAGACACGCTTCGTGCCCGGGATCGGCACGATGTCCTCGCCCTGCGCGAGGAGCCAGGCCAGCGCCACCTGGGCCGGGGTTGCTCCGACCTCCTTGGCGACCGCTTCCACGGCGTCGACGATGCGCAGGTTCTGCTCGAAGTTGCCCTTGGCGAATCGGGGGTTGTTGGCGCGAAAGTCGTCGGCGCCCAACTGGCTCATGGAGCGGATCTGGCCGGTGAGGAAACCGCGGCCGAGGGGAGAGTAGGCGACGTAACCGATTCCCAGCTCTCGCACCAGCGGCAAGACCTCTGCTTCTGGATCGCGCGTCCACAACGAATATTCCGTTTGCACCGCGGTCACGGGATGCACAGCGTGAGCACGCCTGATGGTCTCCGGCGCTGCTTCCGAAAGGCCAATGTGCCTCACCTTGCCTTCCTTGACCAGTTCGCTCAGCGCGCCAACGGTTTCCTCAATTGGTGTGGCCGGATCGACCCGGTGCTGAAAGTAGAGGTCGACGTGGTCGGTGCCGAGGCGCTTGAGAGAACCTTCGAGCGCGGTCCGGATGTTTTCAGGACTACTGTCCAGCGCCGGGGTATCGCCATTGCGATGAGAGATCAGGCCGAACTTCGAGGCCAGGACCACCTCGTTGCGGCGGCCGGCGAGCGCCCGGCCGACGAGCTCCTCGTTGACGTAGGGCCCGTAGACCTCAGCCGTGTCAATGAAGTTGATCCCCAGGTCAAGGGCACGCTGGATGGTGCGGATCGACTCCGCGTCGTCGGTGCCTGCGCCCGTGTAGTAGGCGGACATCCCCATCGTGCCAAGACCGATCCGTGAAACCTCAAGGCTACCGAGCAGAACGTGCTTCACGTTGATAACAACCGTCCGTGCTGACCGCCTTATTCACTCGGGCTTGAACGCGCAGCCGTTGATGTGATCGTCCACGACGCCGACGGCTTGCAGCAGCGAAAGGACAATCGTGGAGCCCACGAACGTGAATCCCCGGCGCTTGAGGTCCTTGCTGATGCGGTCGGATAGCTCGGTGGTGGGACGGAGGTCGGCGAGAGTTCTGGGGTGGTTGACGATCCTGGTTCCGTCGACCCAGTTCCAGAGATAGGTGGCGAAGGACCCGAACTCGGATTGCACACGGATAAAGGCCTGCGCATTGGTTCGGGCGCCGTAGATCTTGAGGCGGTTCCGGATGATCGAAGGGTCCTCGCGCAGCCGCTCGAGCCGCCGGTCGTCGAACGCCGCCACCTTGACAGGATCGAAGTTGGCAAAGGCGCGCCGATACCCGTCGCGGCGATTGAGGATGGTGACCCAGGAAAGGCCGGCCTGCGCGCCTTCGAGGATCAGCATTTCGAAGAGGTGGCGGTCGTCGTGCGACGGGACGCCCCATTCGCGGTCGTGGTAGTCACGCATGGCCGCAGAGCCATCCGCCCACGGGCATCTCCGCGGCTCAGTCATAGAGGGGCAGGTTAGTGGTCCGGCCCAAGAGAAGGTGCTGAGAAAAGGGCGAGACCGGACGCTCCTACAGCGCTCCGTCGACGTAGAGGCCGACCTTCTCGTTGTAAAAGCAGAGCAGGCTCTCGATCTTGGGAATCTCCGGAATCGGGGGGCATGGCTCCACACGAAGTCGCGGTACGCTTTGTCGCCCAGCCGCGGCCTGTGCCGATGGCTGCAGTTACGGCCACATCTTTGTGGTCAGGCCGGATAGACCCCCACATCGGTCGATTTGAAGGAGAGCCAGACCACTTCCCCCTCGATCAGGTCCAGCTCCTTGAGTGCGCCCGGCGTCACCTCCGCCACCAGGGGGACCTCACCGTCGATCCGGACGCGCACCCGGTTGCCCATCAGCTCGATGTTGCTGGCCCGCCCCTGCCACACGTTGCGCGGGCTCCCTTCGGGGTGCGTCCTGTGAAGGGCGACCGCGCGCGGGTGAATCACCGCGAACACCTCGCCCGACTCGGCGGCGGCGACCGAGACCACCGGTCCGCCTGGGAGCCGCACGATTCCATGGTCGGCTTCTCCCTGGAGCAGGTTCACTCCAACGAGGTCGGCGACGTACTGGGACCTTGGGCGTTCGGTGACCTCCGCCGGTGTGCCCGTCTGCACTAGATGCCCCTTCTCCATGACGATCAGGCGATCCGCAAGCGCCACCGCCTCGAGCGGATCGTGGGTCACGAGCAGCCGGATTCCCCGGAATGACGCCAGGTGGCGCTTCAGGTCGCGGCGGACCTCGGCCCGAGTGGTCACGTCGAGCGCGGCCAGCGGCTCATCGAGCAGGAGGAGTCGCGGATCCGGCGCGAGCGCGCGGACCAGCGCCACACGCTGGCGCTGGCCTCCGGACAGCTCCGCCGGCTTCGCGCGTGCGTAGGGTTTCAAGCCAACCCGCTCCAGCCATTCGCCTGCTTTTTCGGCGGCCTCCCGCCGCGGTGTGCCGCGCGAGCGGAGGCCGAACGCGACGTTGTCGAGGACGCTGAGGTGGGGAAAGAGGAGATAGTCCTGAAACACGAAACCGATCGGCCGCCGCTCCGTGGGGAGGTACTGCCCGGTGGCAGTGTCTTCGAGCACCCGTCCGTCGAGGCGGACATGTCCTGACCTGAATGGAACCAGCCCGGCGACAGCCCGGAGAAGGGTGGTCTTCCCTGCCCCATTCGGGCCCAGCAGTGCGACGACCTCGCCCTCCTCGATCGTGAGTTCCATGTCGAGGTCGAGCGGGCCGAGAGTGAGCCGGATCGACGCATCGAGGCTCACGCCGAGCCGAGCCAGCGGTGCCTGAGTCCGACCAGCACCGCCAGCGAGATCACCAGCAGGACCAGGCTCAGGATGAACGAGGTGTTTGTATCCAGGAGGAGGTAGACCGCAAGCGGCATCGTCTGCGTGACACCGGGAAAGTTGCCCGCGAAGGTGATGGTGGCGCCGAACTCGCCGAGCGCCCGAGCCCAGCACAGGACCGCGCCCGCGAACAGCGATGGGCCGATGAGAGGGAGGGTCACCCGGGTGAACACCCTCCAGCGGCTCGCGCCCAGGGCACGCGCGGCCTCCTCGTAGCGGCGGTCCATCGAGCGCAGGCCCGCCTCCACAGTAAGAATGAGGAACGGCATCGCGACGAACGTCTCCGCCATCACGACGCCGACGGTCGTGAACGGCAGGGTAATGCCGAAGGTGGTGTCCAGCCACGATCCGAACAGGCCGCGTCTGCCGAAGGCGAGCAGGAGGGCGATGCCGCCCACGACCGGAGGAAGCACCATCGGCAGGGTGGTCAACGCGCGGAGCAGGTCTCGACCTGGGAACTCAACTCGCGCGTAGATCCAGGCCAGCGGCACCCCGAGCAGCAGCCCCGCCGCGGTCGCGGATAGCGAGGCGAGCAAAGACAGCTTCAGGGCGTCGACAGTTTCGGGCGCGGTCAGCGCGGTGACCGCGTCCCGCCACGGAGACCGGACGATCAGCCCCACCAAAGGCAGGATGAAGAAAGCAGCGCCGATCGCCGCGAGCACGACGACGACGATCGGGACGCGTTCCCGCCTCACCTGCGGATTAAGCGGCTGAGAGGAAGCCAAAGCTCGCCAGCATCGACTGGCCGGTGGTAGAGAGGACGTAGGCGATGAATGCATCGGCAGCGGCCGAATTCTTCGTGCCTTTGACCGCAACCATGGGATAGGTCGCGATCACGTTGTCGGCGGTCGGGATCTGGATGCCCTGCACCTTGTTACCGGCCGCATTGATGTCGGTCGTGTAGACGATGCCTGCGTCGGCCTCGCCAAGCTCGATCTTGCTGATCACCGCGGTGACGCTTGTCTCGAGGCTCTTCGGGGTGACCTTGACGCCCGCGGTCGCCAGGGCTTGAAGCGAGTACTTCCCGGCCGGCACGGTGGGTCCCTCCGAAATGTAGATCACGCCAGGCTTGGCCAGGTCGGCCAGTTTCGTGATGCCCTTGGGGTTGCCGGGCGCCACCACGATCTCCAGCTGGTTGTGGGCAAAAACCCTGGACGTGCCCATCGTGAAGCCGTCTGCCGACAACTTGTCCATGCTCGTCGTGTCGGCTGAGGCGAAGACGTCGGCCGGCGCACCCTGCTCGATCTGGGTCACCAGTGTCGGCGTACCGGCATAGATGAGATTCACACCGACCCCAGGGTTAGCCCTGTGAAACGAGGTGCCTAGAGCGTTGAAGGAGGCGTTCAACGACGCCGCCGCGAAGACCGAGATGTACCCGCTCAACGAGGTGGATGTGGATGAATTCGATGCGGCGTTCCCTCCGCTTCCGCATGCGGCGAGAAACGCGGCCGCCACGATCAACAACGAGACCCGACTGCGCATCCGCCCCACCCTCAGCTGCGCGGCAGCTCGATCCCGACATTAGTTGCTTTGACGGACGCGACAGCCACGACGCCAGGTTTCAGCCCGAGCTCGTCAGCGGATTCCCTTGTGATCAGCGACACGATCCGGTGCGGGCCCGCCTGCATCTCGACCTGTGCGGCCACGCCGTCCTTGATCACGCGCGTGATGATTCCTGTGAAACGGTTGCGGGCGGATTCGCTCGCCGCCGCCGGAGGATCCGGGCGGGGCAAGGCCGCCATGTAACGGGCGAGCGCAACCCCGTCGATCTGCCGCTGACCTCCAGCCGACCGGCCCGTCTTGATATGGCCGGAATCGATCAAACGTCTCACCGTGTCCGGGCTGACCCGCAGCAGCTCGGCAGCCTGGCCGATCCTCAAGTGCGTGGTCACGATCAAACAATAGCAAATGCGGCATTCTCAAGCTGTGGAAGGCTATTAGCCGAGGTGTTGGGATCATTTACCTTGGGTCTGCGAGATTGTGGTACGGCACTGTTGCGCGTAAAAGCGAATCTCGAGAAGACCCGGACACGTGTCTCGGACTGCCTGCCTTCGCGTACGGGCCGGGCAGCCTGGCGGTGGCGCACCAGGCGAACGAGTTCGTCGACCTGCAGCCGCCGAAGAATTCGAGGATAGGAAGGCCGGTCAGTGAGCGCCCAGGGCCGGGCGCAAGGCCGCTTGAACCACCCGAATCCGAGCATCCACCACAACTGCTCCGGCCTCATGCACGATGAGGGGGTTGAGGTCCATCTCGGCTATCTCCGGATGAGCTTCAACAAGCGCGCTCACGCGAAGAAGGACGTCTTCGAGAGCGCCCACGTCTGCCTTCGGCGTCCCGCGGTAGCCATCAAGCCGCGGGAAGGTCTTGAGCGAGTGGACCATTCGACTCGCCTCGCCTCGCGTAATCGGCGTGATACTCACGGCGACGTCTCTAACGAGCTCGGTCGCGGTCCCACCTGCTCCGCACGCCAGCACGGGACCGAAGTGCTGGTCCTGGACCACCCCCACGAGCATCTCCACTCCCGCTGCCACAATCGGCTGCACCTGGTACCCGGTGACGAGGCGCCCTGACTGTTGGAGGCGGGCAGCCATCTCGGTGGCGGCGCGCTCGACGGCGCGGGCGCCCTTGAGGCCGAGCGCGACGGCACCTTCGTCCGACTTATGCAACAGGCCGGGCACGATCGCCTTGAGCGCGACAGGCGATGACAGGCGACTCGCCTCCCGTCCGGCCTCGCGGGGCGAGGCGGCCAGACGCGTGTCGACCACGGGGATGCGATAGCACGAGAGCAGTTCCATCACCGCACCTGGCGCCAGCCAGCCCGGATCGCCGGCCAGAGCCGCGGCGATGACCGCCGTGGCGCGGTCGGGTTCGATGCCGTCCAGGATGGCTAGCGGTTCCTCCGGAATCGCGCGCCATGCGCCGTAGCGGGCGGCGAGACTCAAGGCACGGGCGGCCTCCTCTGGGAACGGGTAGTGGGGTACGGCGACGCCTCCAGAGGAGATCACGCGGGGGCCAGTCTGTTTGGACATGAAAACGCTCAGTAGAGGAATGGGCCGGGACAGATTGCGCGCCGCACGCTGGATTGCCCGCACGACGTCGGCTGCCTTGGTCACCAGCGGTGGCGTGAAGATCACGATCAGGGCGTCGATCTCCGAGCATGAACTCAATGTCGCGATCGCGCGGCTGTAATCCTCGCCCGTCGCCGCGGCCAACATGTCGACCGGGTTGGCGGTCGAGCCGGCCGGCGGCAAAAATGCGGCGAGCTCTTCGCGCACGCCATCTGGCAATCCGGGGACGACGAGGCCGTTGGCCTCGCACGCATCTGCGCAGAGGATCGCCGGTCCGCCGGCGTTCGTGAGGATGGCTACCCGGTTGCCGGCGGGAAGTGGCTGGCTGCTCAGCAAGAGAGCGGCATCGAAAAGCTCGGCCAGCGTGTCCGTACGGATGACGCCCGCCTGCCGGAACAGAGCGTCCACTGTGATGTCCGACGCCGCAAGCAGCGCACCCGTGTGCGACGAAGTGGCGCGGTTCCCGGCCGGAGTCCGCCCGCCCTTGACGGCCAGAATCGGCTTTGAGCGGCTGACGCGACGAGCGATGCGCGCGAACTTACGCGGGTTTCCGAACGACTCCAGGTAAAGCATGATCAGGTCGGTTTCACCATCGGCCTCCCAGTACTGGATGAAGTCGTTACCGGAGAGGTCTGCCTTGTTGCCGACGGACACGAACGATGAGATGCCTGAACCCAAGGCCTGCGCGCGGGCCATCACCGCGATGCCGAGGCCGCCGCTCTGCGACAGAAAGCCGATTCGTCCGCGAACCGGCCTATCCGGAGCGAACGTAGCGTCAAGGCTAACTTCGGGCGCAGTGTTGATGACGCCCATGCAGTTGGGGCCCACGAGTCGCATTCCGGCCTGGTGGCACACATCCAACAGTTGCCCCTGGAGCTCGGCGCCTTCCGGCCCGGCTTCGCCGAATCCCGCCGAGATCACAACCAGCCCACGCACTCCTTTCGCTCCGCACTCACGCGCAGCATCCAGGACGGCTGCGGCCGGCAGCGTGATCACGGCCATCTCGACATCACCTGGAATATCGAGGACTGACGCGAACGCTGGAAGATCCTCGATCTTCGACGCGGCGGGGTTGACCGGGTAGACGGATCCTTTGAAGCCAGTCGTGACCAGATTGTGGAGAAGCTCGGCACCAATCCCGCCCCGCTGGCGCGATGCTCCGATAACCGCCACAGAGCGAGGGGCCAGCATGTGGCCGACCGCTGCCACGGCAGCCACGCGGTCGCGGTCCTCGAATTGACGCAGACCCTCGGGAGTGAGCGCCGTAGGCAATTCGGCGTGTACCTGACCCGGTTCAGAACGACCATGAACCGGGAAGCCGCTCTCCCGCAGCATGTTGAGCATCGTGTGGTTCTCCGGCATGACGATGGCTTCGAACACATCGATCCCAGAAGCCGCGGCAATCTCCGCCAGCTGGCCCAGGAGAATCGTGCCCAGGCCGCGGCCCTGGTAAGAGTCGGCCACCGCCAGGGCCAGCTCGGCTTTTCCCGGCTCGATCTCGACGTACATCGCGTGAGCCACGATTTGTTGTGGTAGGCCGGCCACCGCCACCAGTCCGTACCGCGATTTGTAGTCGACCTGGACCATTCTCTTGGCCGAGGCGTCGGCGTTGGCGACGGGAGCGAAGAAACGCAGAATGCGGGACTCCATGGACAACGCGGAGAAAAAGCGGGCCAATTCCGTCTCGTCCTTCGGCTTGATCGGGCGCAACGAGAGCGTGGAACCGTCCCGAAGTACGATCGTCGATTCTCGATCAGCGGGATAGACCACGGCTATTGGCTCAGCAGGCACTTGAGCAGCTGTTCAAAAACAGCTGTGCAAGCACGATGCTTATCAACGGCGATGCCTTGCACCATCACGCTCCATCCGCCGCCGGAGGAATCGTACTCGTCGAACTCGAAGCAGACTTTCGAAGTCGGTCGCCGTGTTCGTACCCATCAGATGAAGAGCGTGATCGCGCCCTGCGCCTGGGCCAGGGCCAGGGTCGCGCCCGCCGGCTCATCCAGGCCGTCGATCAGGTCCTCGCGCTTCAAGCCAAGCAGATCCATGGTCATCTGGCACGGAACCAGGTGGACGCCCATTTCCTTGGCCACTTCCAGGAGCTCGTGTGGGCTGGCGACGTTGTGCTCCTTGGCGAGGTGGTTCATCATCGCGGGACCCGCGCCGGCGAAGTTCATCTTGGACAGCTTCAAGTGCTCGTCTCCACCGCGGTTCATCATCGAGAGCATCTTCTGCATCCAGTTCTCGCCTGTGATGCGGACCTGGTTCTTGACCAGAGGAAACAGTCCCCAGAACGTGAAGAAGACGGTGGTCTCCTTCCCCATCGCGGCGCCGGTCGTGGCCAGGATCAGGGTCGGCCAGATCTTGTCCAGCTCACCGCTCCAGGCGAAGATGACGAGTTTCTCGGCCACTTCCGGCTTCTTCTCGGCCAGCTGCGGCGCTGGTTGCTCAATCGGCGGCGTTTCAATCGTTGCGATGCTCATTTCAGATCTCCTTCTTTCTCAGGACGAAGCGAAAGACCCCGCCCTCCTGGCTTGATTCGACGAGTGGATTGCCCGTGGTCTGTGCCCAAGCCTTGAAATCGGGAACGGAACCCGGGTCGGTGGCGAACGCCTCGAGCAGCTGGCCGGGAGCCAGCTGCTTCATGGCCTTGGCCGTCTTGATGATCGGCATAGGGCACGACAGCCCCTTCAAGTCCAGGCTCATCGCGATCGTGATGCTCATTGCCATCTCCTGTGTCACGGCAGCCGCCCTTGGGGGACGGTGTGCCAGTAGGTCTTGTTGAAGAGGGCCTTGGCCCAGTGCCACCGGCGAGCCGGCGTTGGCGACACCGGAGGGTGGTCGTAATCGAAGCTGATCGTCGTGGCCTCCCCCCGGCCGGTCTCCAGGAAACACATCACCTTTCCGTCGTAGACGTGCGCGGGAGGGAGTTCGCCCTTCAGCTCGGCCACGATCTCAGCCGCTGCGACGGTGGCCTCGTAATGCGCCACCGAGCCGCTCTTGGAGATCGGGATGTTGGTCGTGTCCCCGATTGCCCAGATGTGCTCGAACTTCGTGTGCTTCAAGGTGTTCTTGTCGACCGGAACCCAACCGCGCTCGTCTCCGAGACCCGAGTCCTCGATCACTTTCTGGCCACGGTGCGGTGGCACCAGCACCAGCAGGTCGTAGGCAACCGTCTCGCCTTCGAGCGAGCTGACGGTCTTCGCGACGGGATCTACCGACTCGACGTTGAAGAAGCCGGTCAGCTCAATGCCGCGCTCATTGAGAATCGGCTGCACCAGCCTGGACGTTGCCTCGATGGTGAACGCTCGGTTGAGCGGAGACAGTAGCTTGATCTGGGCCTTCTCGCGGACGCCCCGAGCTCGCAGATAGTCGTCGAGCAGAAACACGAACTCCACCGGGGCGGGAGGGCACTTGTAGGGAATGCCGGCGACCCCGATGACGATGGTTCCACCCTGGAAACCCTCCAGGGCGTCGAACAGCCGAACGGCTCCATCCATGGTGTAGAAGTCGTGGGCTTCGTTGGCTCCGGGTACTTCGTCCATCAATGTTCGGCTGCCCGTGGCGAGCAGCAGCTGGTCGTAACGCAGAGTCCGGCCCGATTCGAGCAGAACTTTCTGTCCGATCGGATCGACCCGGGTGGCAACATCCACGATTAGCGAGACACCACGGCGGAGCAGGTGCGCCTCTGCGCGCTGCAGCGCCGACGGCTGTTCTTGGCCTATGGCGACGTACAGGAATCCGGGCTGGTAGACGTGAATCCCTGTGGCGTCCACCACCGTGACGTGCGCCCTGCCTGAACTCTGCTTGGCGACCAGGTTGGCCACGATCGTCCCTCCGACACCGCCACCCAGGATCACGACATCAGCAGCCATGTCTCACCTCGCCTTACGCACGACAAAGTGCGTATAGCCGTTGTCCTGGACTACCTCAACAAGGTCGTGCCTGGCCTTGGCCAGCCAGGCCGGTATGTCGGTCTTGGAGCCCTCGTCGCTCGAGAGAACCTCGAAGACCTGCCCGACCTGTCCCTGGCGAATGGCGCCGATCAGGTTCATCAGCGGACCGGGGCATGCCATCCCGCGAGCGTCGATCGTCTTGTCGATCTGCAGTTTGCCCACCAATGTGCTCATTTCGCTCTGTCCTTAGATGAATACGACCTGGCCATCTGAGGCCGAGGCCATGAATGCAGCGACTCCCTCGATGCCGTCCACGATCGGGTCGAGGTCTTCACGCCCGATACCGAACATGTCCATCGAAAGTGCGCAGGCCTGGATGTTCACCTCGCCGACGTCCTTGGCCTGCTTGAGGAGCTCGCTCCAGTGCTGGCCTTTGTGAGCGCGAATGAGCGGAGCCTGTGACACCGTCGCCTCGGGGGACAGGGCGTGGTCCGCATTGACCCGGCCGGCTCGAAAAGCATCGAGGGCGTAGTACTGCAGGAAAAGGTTCACCGGCCGGCCCATGACGGCGGCTCCCACGGCCAGCACTGCGGCCGCCGTCAGCTTGTCATCGGTCCCCGAGAACATCACGAGAGAAAGCGGCTTTTCGTGATCGTCGACCATCAGGTTTGCCTCCATTGCTACGTGTCCACTGCTACGAGTTTCGATGGCGAAGCCGACTCAGGCCAGAGGCAGCGGTCCCGTGCGCTGAGGGCCATATGACTCCCATGTGGAGCTAGTTACAGAGCCACGGTTCAGCCGCATCATCCCGTTTGTGGAGTGACCGGAATGTGTGCGCGGACGACCCTGCCGGCACGGCTGAGGTTGGCGGCATTTTACGGGCATCGAAGTCAGAGGGTTTCCCGGCTAAGCTATCAAACAAGCTGTCAACTTCGAACTGCAACGTAGCCACTGCAGGGGCAGGCCGGTGAGAAGCCAGAGGTTCCGATCAATACGTCGCTGCCGCGGCGCAATCCCCTCCGCGGCCGTGGTTCTGCTGGCGGCTTGCTCGCTTGGGCAAGCGCAGTCCACACCAACTCCAAGCCCTCCACCGGGTCTCCAGACTGCATCAGTCGCCAATGGTCGCTTCAGCGTTTTCTATGGGGTTGATGCCATCGCTTATGCGAAGAGCGTGCAGCGCGACCTTCCCCACATTGTGGAAACCTCGCTCCAGCACATCGATCACCTGCTGCCCGGTCCGCGGGCTACGGTCATCATCCAGGTCTGCGATGCCCCGATTGCGGAGACCGGAACCTGTGGATTGACCTCTGGCACGGGCTTGGTCAGCGAGGTTGGATTCGCAGCTACACCCGGGATCACCATTGAAACGGCGTTGGACACATGGCTGCCGAGGACGCTGGCGCACGAAGTCCACCAGGAAGTGCGAAGTCAATCATCCACCGGACGTCGAACCCTGCTGGCCGATCTTGTTTTGGAGGGCACCGCCGACGTTTTCGACAATCAGGCGTTTCCCGGTGAGGCCAACCCGTGGGATTTGGCAATTACGCCCTCTCAGGAGCACGCACTGTGGGCCCAAGCGCAACTATCGCTGACTTCAGTCGGCCTCTATCAAGACTGGATGTTCGGGGACAGCTCCATGGGTATTCCCCATTGGGCAGGTTTCACCATCGGCTACCACATCGCGGCCGACTACCTTTTGCGACACCAGGCGACCACAACCAGCACTCTTGCGACGCTGCCGGCGGCGTCGATTCTGGCAGGGAGGGACTACAGCCCGTAACGCATTCCCAACGTGCCCAGGTGGCGGGGTGCGCAGCTCGTCACCCCCGCGCTCGCACGATGGTGAGCCGGGCCCCGGGCATAGGACCTGTGGCGGCGGGCTTGATCACGGGTCGTCGGGTGGTTAGGCGCCCGCCGTTTGGCGATCCGCACTGCCGCTGAGCCGCGCCATGAGCTCCTGCAGCAACGTCAGCTCCCCCACCGTCAGTCCCTTCGGATCATGGTTCAGCGCGGCACTCAATGCGATAGCGACTGTCTGTAGCGAAGGATTCAGGGTGACCCCATATGGGCCGGATCACCGCAAACGCCTTTGACGGCCGCGGGTTGCAGTTTGGTGGCGCGAATCCTGAGGAGAGAGGGGCGGTGTCAGCGCCGGCCGCCCCTCTCTGAACGCCCTACGGACAGGTGGTTCTCAGGATGGAGAACGTCTGCACGATCCCGGAGGCGCTCACGCTTAAGTGGTCGACCACGTGGTACGTGATCTGCGATCCGTCAGAGCCTGTCAGGACAATGTTGCCGGCGTCGTGCATAACAGAGTTGTTCTTGTTCAAGCTGTCGCCGAACCAGAACGTCATCTCCCCCCGGTAACTGGGAGCTCCAGAAGCGTTGGGGGCGTTGGGCACAAAGGTGAAGTGAGAGGTCGAAGTCCCCGTGATCCAGAGATCTCCTGCTGCGTTGACGGTTATATGAACGACTGAGTTTGTGATCGTGGTGGCCGTGCCTACGACGCCCGAGCAGGGGTTCACGTTGGCGGTATCCACCGAGACCACGCCGTGGAGAGTCGCTGTGTAAGTGCAGCTCGGCACCGAGGCGCCTGTGACCGCGTCGAAGCAGAACGGAGTATGTACCTCGGCCGCCGCGGCGGGCATCGGAACCGCGAGTGCGCCCAACACGAGCGCCGGGATGAGCAGCTGCCGCCATCGATGTGTCATTTGCAAGACACCTCCTTGAGTGATGTCCTAGACCGTGGCAGCCGCCCGCCGCTCCTGGATTCCGTCCAGCCTCGGCATCCGGATGTCCATTGCTGAATCGACAAGCTAGGGCATGGCTGAATCGCTGTCGTCCCTACTGAGGCGGACCTGTCCTCAGCACTGAGGATGTCATCCCTCCGGGGGATGCCGTTCTACTGATCCGCCTTACGCTGGGCGGGATGGCAGGGCGCTTTCGCCGGCCGCTCCACGCCGTAAGCGGCCTGTTTGCGGGGATGACCCGTGGAGATCTCTTGATTGGGCTGGGCTTCACGCTCGCCGGGGCCCTCGCGCTCCCCGGCACTTTCCTGTCGAACCCGGCCCGATTCGTGACCGCTGTCCCAGTCCTGGCCGCGCTGTTGAGCATCACCCTTCGACGGCAACGGCCCGTGCTGCCCATCGCGGCCATAACGGCTGTTTCCGCCACGGGCGCGATTGCATCGTGGCTGATTCCAGGATTCACTCAGGGCAATACCGGGCCCGGGGTCGCCATCTTCGCCCTACTGTTCACGACCTTTTCGCTGGGGATGCATGGGAATCGGCGGGACCTCGCCATCGCTTCGCTGCTGCCGCTGCTGATGATCACAGCGATCAACTTGCTGGACCCGGCCAACTATTCGCTGGTCGGCGGTCTTGCTTTCACGGCTGTCTTCGTGGTGGGGGCTCCGCTGCTGGCCGGCCGACTGCTCCGGGACCGCTCCAGGCTGGTGGCGGAACTCCGCCAACAGGAAGCGCTGCTGCGCGCTGAGCGGAAGGCCAGTGCCGAGGCGGCTCTGGCAAGCGAGAAGCTAGAACTCGCGGCCCAACTGCAAGCGATCCTGGAGACCGGGATGGACCGTCTCGTTGCGCAGGTGAACCTCGCGCAAGTCGCAGACCAAGGGCACCGTCAGTCGGCGATCGGCGGCATTGAGGCCGTGGCGCGCGAGCTGCTCGGCGAGCTGCGCCACGTGCTAGCGGCGATCTCTCCCGGCGCTGATGTCTCGCAGTGGACGGGTGTAGGTTTGCGAGCTGCGCTCGATCGAGCGCGAGTCCCGGTGCCAGACGCCGATCCGGCCAGGCCGGCGGCTGTGCAGGTGTCCGTAACCCAGATACGCAGACAACTCCAATCGAAGCGATGGCGGGGCCTCGCCCGCTGGGATCTCTGGCTGGCTGCAGCGGTCTTCGTCGGACTTGTATTTGACGTGCAGACCAACCTACGTGCCGGCGTGGCCACGGTTGTCGCCATCCTCGCCTGCATCGCCGTGGCGGCGCCGTTGTCCGTAGCCGGCCGGCGGCCGCTCCTGGCCGTTGCGGCTTCGACCGCCGGCGCGGCGATTTTCTCAATCTCCGTCCGGCCGCTCACCCTCACAAATCTCCTGACCGCAATCACTCTTCTTTTCGCGTTTCCCTTTGTGATAGCCACCTTCGAAGATCGGCGCCGAGCTGTTGCGGGCCTCACCATCTGTCTTCTCGGCACCCTTGCAACTCGAGGCCTCGATTCGATTGCAGGGATCGCTCCGCTCCTGATCGGGGCCTGGTTTGCCGGGCGAGTGTTCCGTGATCGGAGTCGGCTAGCTTCGGTTCTACGGGAGACCAATCGGCGGCTCGAGCTGGAACGCCAAGAGAACAACCGGCGAATCGTGTTTGAGGAGCGGGCGCGAATAACTCGCGAGGTTCATGACGTTGTCGGCCACAGCCTGACTGTGATCGCACTTCAAGCCGGCGCTGCCCGGCGGCTGTGGAACCGGGACCGTGAAAAGGCCGAGGGCGCCCTGGTCACTATCGCGCGAGTCGCCGAGGAGGGCAGGCGCGACTTGAGTCGCAGCGGCGATATGAATGGCAACCTCCAAGCCGCAGCCGCCGAACCGCCACGACATTTGGAGATCCACGACCTGGTCGAGCGAGCTCAACTCGCCGGACTGACGGTTGGAGTCCAGGTTCAGGGGTCGGAGGTCGACCTTGACCCCGCTGCAGAGCTCGCCGCCTACCGGCTGGTCCAAGAGGCCTTGACGAACGTCCTCAAGCACGTGCCCGTAGCGACTGCGGAAATCAGCCTGCGCTATCGGGAGACTGGACTAGAAGTAGCCGTCAACAACGCCATCAGGGTGTTGCCTGCGTCCGACCGCGCCCTCGGGCGAGGCCTTAGTGGCATGCTCGAGAGGGTAACCGCATGTGGCGGAACGCTGGAATGGGGACCAAATCCAGCCGGGGAATTCGAGGTGCGGGCCTGGTTCCCGGCGGCGGCAGGCGCCCGTTGATCAGAGTCGCCATCGCCGACGACCAGCAATTGGTCAGGGCCGGCCTTCGCATGATCCTGGAGGGCGAGTCGGACTTCGAGGTTGTCGGCGAGGCCGCCGATGGCGAGGAGGCAGTTGCGCTTGCAACGCGCGAGCAGCCGGACGTGCTCCTGCTCGACGTTCGCATGCCAGGTCTGGATGGGTTTGCAACCGCCCAACGAATCCTGGAGGACGGGTCTCATCAAAACATCCGCGTGCTGATGCTCACGACCTTCGATCTCGACGACTACGTCTTCGCGGCGCTGCGCGTCGGAGCGTCCGGCTTTCTGCTCAAGGACATGGCCGGGGAGGACATCGTCGCCGCAGTCAGGCAGGCGGCCCGAGGCGGGGACTCGATTCTCGCGCCGGCCGTAACGCGGCGCCTGATCGAACGCTTCGCGACCCGTCGCGGCGGGGTCCATACACCAAATGCCTCGGTTGGCCACCTCACGGCGCGCGAGCTCGAGGTCCTGCGCCTGATCGCGGGAGGCTTGTCGAACGCAGAAATCGCCCGATCCTTGAAAATCGGGGAGGCGACCGTCAAGACGCATGTTGCGCGGGTGCTGATGAAGCTCGAGCTGCGCGATCGCGTTCAGGCTGTGATCTTCGCGTATGAAAGTGGATTGGTGAACGGGGTCGACCGGATTCAGGACACGCCGTGACGTCAAAAGGGTTCGGTTACCCTACCTATCGGCGCTGGCGTAGCTCAATTGGCAGAGCAGCTGTTTTGTAAATAGGTGGTCTGCCGCTGAATGCGAAATCGGCCCAAAAGGGCCTTATGACCCGTTGTTTAAAACAACTGAACTGCACTTCGTGCCGCTGCGGTAAGAATGCCTTGATGACCGATCAGTCTTCGGGAAGAGCCGCAAAATCACGCCTTGTTTTCATATACCAGGCCATTCCTGATATGGGATTTTTCCACCTACCCTCCATCCTCTTCAGGGCGCTTTTGTGCGTTTCATCACCCCCTGCGACCATTTCTTTTAGATGCTTATCTTCCGCTTTTATAACGTCATCAGCCGCAATTCCATGAAACGGGACATCACATGGTCCACCCATTTGTTTACATGTCATTGTTTTCATAAGTCTCGCCTCCTTTCATAGGTATCCAACGGAAACAGCGGCGCGATGCTCCTGGACCGAGCGGCACGGGCTACGCAGCGACATTCGCCATCGGCCTCAATACTCAGGGCGACTGCATCAGCCCGATTACGTTGCCATTCGCGTCCTTCACTTTCGCGATCAGCTTGCCGCCACCGACGTCCTTGACGTCCTGGTCGGTCACTGCTCCCGCGTCTACCAGCTCTTGCAGCCTCGCCGTGATGTCCTTGACCTCCCAGTAGGCCAGGGGTCCTGACGTTTGCGCGTGGGGATCGAGGCCGATCTCCAGTTCGCCGGTCCGGAAGCCGACGTAGTACGGCGCGTCCGCGTACGGCTCGACCCCCAGGAGCTCGCGGTAGAACGCCTTCGCTTTGGCAATGTCCTTTACCGGGTAGACGAGCAAGCGCATTCCTTGATTCACGGGCGACCTCCTGTTGGTGCAGGTAGTTTTGCCTGTATATGCCTTGACACGCATATGCTCTGGGGAGTATATCAAGAGAGTGAAATCTGTGTTCGAAATCATTGCGGAGCCGAACCGCCGCGCGATACTGAGCCTCCTGGTCTCGTCACAACAGTCGGTTGGAGAGATCGAGCGTCGGCTTCGTATGCCGCAGCCGACCGTGTCAAAGCACCTGCGAGTGCTGCGCGAGGCCGGTTTCGTGGAATCCACGGTGGACGCACAGCGCCGGCTCTACCGAATGAAACCTGAACCACTGCAGGAGGTGGATGTCTGGCTGGCTCCGTTCCGCCGGTTCTGGTCCGCTCACGTAGATGCTCTCGAACGCCACCTCGACCACATGGAGCAATCCACACCAACGAAAAGGAAGACAACGAGAAGAAGATGACCGATCGCGATCAGTACACACCGGGTCCGGCCGGCGGGGCTGAGGTGCGGAAGGACGGAGAAAAGTGGACGCTCATTCTCGTCAGAGAGCTGCGCCACTCGCCGGAAAAAGTCTGGCAGGCGCTAACCGACCAGGCGCATCTGCGCGAGTGGGCGCCCTTTGAAGCCGATGGGAGCCTGGGTACCGTTGGAACCACGGTGAAGCTCACCACGGTGGGAGCGCCCACGCCGCACGTTTCCGAAACAACAGTGACGCGAGCCGACGCTCCCAAGGTGCTTGAGTACAACTGGGGGGCTGGCAACGATATCCGGTGGGAACTCGAAGCCTCTGGTGGCGGCACACGCCTGACGCTGTGGCACAACATCGATCGCCGCTTCATCTCAATGGGTGCTGCCGGGTGGCACATTTGTTTCGATGTTCTGGATCACCTTCTCAGCGGAACTCCCATCGGCCGCATCGTTGCTGGCGAGGCGATGAAGTTCGGTTGGCCTCGGCTCAACTCGGAGTACGCCCAGCAATTCGGTATCGAAGTTCCGAGCTGGCCACCCAAAGTCGCCCAATCCTGAGCCGAGGAAACCTGTATGAGATTCTTCGAGGGTCTTGCGAACACAGCAAAACTACTACACGAACTGGCTCTACTAGCGCTCGGCATGGCAACCAGGGCGGGGAGCCGCTTCGGCCGGTTGCGAATTCAGTTTAGCCCCCGATCCCCCTGTCAGAAATCATGAACTCTTGGGCTCCCCGCGCCCCCAAGATCCTTCTGGGAGGGCACCGAAACCGCCGAGCTGCCACCTCGCGCTCAAACGTGGCCTCGACGGACCGACTGAACCCGACAGGTCGGAAGTCCTAGCCTGGCGATCCTATCCTTCGGTCATCCTGACCGCCAGCCAGAAGATCCCCAGCGTCACAACCAAAAGCAACACGGATACCACGCGGGACACGGCGATCGCACGACGAGAATCCATGCGGCGCCCGGCCACGGTGTGAACGGCGGTGAGCGCCACGACCAATAAAGCAAGGCTCGTCTTCGTTTCCAGGAGTCGGCCGAAGTCGGTTCGTGGCAGCGCCGAGAGGTTGTAGCCGAGCCGGGGCCACGCCATCGCAGCTCCCGAGACTGCGATCAGGGCCCACGCTATGACGGACCCGAGCAGGAAGGCTCGCCCGGTTCGTGACATCAAGCACCGGAAGGTTGGCCGGTCCAGAGTTCGCGCCGCGATCACGGCGACCACCGCGAGGAAGATCATGCCGCCGAGCCAGAAAGCCGCAGCGACCAGATGAATCAGCCGCCAGGTCTCGTCCAACCTCTCGACACATGATGGGGTCCCGGCGACGGGGAGGTTGGGCGGCAGCGACCTCGAGTCACCGTGAACAAGGGATCAACTGATTCGGACAGGCGTTTCCTCGCCAGTCTCGGCATCAGAAGGGCAACACCCAGCCGACCAGGGCCGCCAATGCAAACAGCGCCAGGACCGCGTTGGTTGCTCCGGGTCGCGCAAGCCCTCTACGAAGTGGTCCCCCAAAGGCGAGGACCAACCAGGCCAGCGGCATCGCCACCAACTCCGCGACTCCAGCGGTGGTCGCCTGCCCTGAGTAGCTCGGATAGACGAATGCGTTTGCAAGCTCAGCCAGTACGAGCGGCCACATGACCACGTTGGCACCGATGAACAGGGCTGCTTTCCGTGCCCCGCTGAGCTGGGGTACCGCCCAGCCCATGGCACCGCCTCCGATCAGCAGCGTCGCGTGCGCGAATATGTGTGCGGCTTGATTGGACTCTGCCCAGTTGAGCAGAGGCGGCAAGTGCCACGCGAACGCGGCGGCCAGTCCCGCCCAGGCCACAAGAGTTCGCCCCGGAAGCCTCACCAGATCGCGGAACTGGTAGCCCACGATGGCTCCGGCGACAACCCACAGCCAGTGCGCGAAGTGATGCACGACCAGGCTGTGAGCACTCGGACCCGCCACTGTCGGCGACACAAGAATCAACAGCAGCAGCGGCCCGGTAAGCCAATCTCGGGCGCCCGCAGACGCCGATCTAGACCTCGCTGGGTGCAAGCTCAGGGCCAGGTGCAGGCTCAGGCAGGTTGTAGCGGGGTGAGTCCAAGAAGACGTCAATCAGGTCCTTACAGACCATCACGGCACCCGTCAGCGCGACCGCGGCGCACGCGACCGCGATCCACGCCAGAACCTCTGTCCCCGACAAGGGATAGAGATACCGCCTGGGCGCGGACATGCTTCCCGAGATGTACCAGCACAAGACCAGACCGTAGCCGCCGAAGCCCATCAGCGCCGCCGCACGGCGCCCGACGTTTTCCTTCATCTGCCGGCCGGTGAGTTTCGGAACGACGTGATAGGTGGCGCCGATCAAAAAGAACATCACTCCCAGCGCCATGTAGGTGTGAAAGTGAGCGGGCACCCAGAGCGTGTTGTGGAATAACTGGTTGAGCGAGATGGTGGAATCGATCACAGCCCCGAACCCGCCGATCGCCCAGCCGGCCATGGCCATGAGCGTAAACAGCGGAGCTGCGCTCCATCTGATGCCGGAGCGCCATACCAGCACCAGACCACCGTAGATGGTCACGGTCATCGGGGGGATGGCCGCGGCATACGAAACGACGTTTCCCACCCACTGCACGGCTTCGGGCTGGGCGAAGTCCTGGTACAGGTGATGGAAGAACGCCAGCATGACGATCGCCAGCGTGGCGAGCCAGCCGGCAACCAAGGCACGGCTCAAGCGCCAAGGACGCTTCGTGTAGAGGGGTAGAACGCTGTAGGCGATGCCGGCAGCCACGTAGATCTGGAGGTTGGCGAGCGTGTGGCCGGTGAAGTAGATCATGTTCTTCGCCACCAGCGCGTTCAGGGTCAGGCTGGGGAAGACCAGGCTGGTCAGCATTAACACCACGATCAAAGTGCCGATGACGCAAGCGCTGAGGCCGAGGATCGCACATACGGTGCCGGCGATGAGGCTCGGGTTGGTCGTGGTCGGATCGTTCTCACCAGAGTGACCGTGGCCTGCCGAGCCGAAGACGTAGAAGCCGAGAAGCCGCTGGAGACTGCCGCAGCGCTTGAGGCCCGCCCGCAAGAAGTCGAGGCACCAGAGCAGGAAACCGACGACCGCCAGCGCCAGCCCGATCAGGTAGGCGGCCGCGCCGATCGCCGCGGTCACAATTCCTGAGCCGGGGTGCTCGGGCAATGGGTACAGGAACGTCCAGGCGGACGAGTAGCCGAAAACCATGACCGCGAGCACGATCATGACCAGGCCGCTCAGAGTCAGTAGAAAGACGATTCGGTTGACGGGGACGCTGAGCTCGACCTCATTGCTCACCAGATACCAGAGCACCCCCGCCCCGGCCATCAGGCCCACAACCACCATTCCACTGCCGTGGACGCTCATCACCTCGTAGAAGACATCGGCGCTGAAGAGGTTGCCGCCGCCGGCTTGAGCGAGTCGCATGGAGCCGCCGGCCAGGGCCAAGCCCAGCAAGACCAAGCCGCTGGTCACCAGCCAGATCCTGGTGATCCGCTGGGCGCGGAGCTGCCTCAGCAGCAGCAGCCGGTCGTGCATGTGGAAACGTGAAGGGCCATGAACATGGAGCTGTGGCCGGGACCGCAGTACTCGAGGCAACGGACGGTGTAATCACCCGGCTCGGACAACTGCAGAACCAGGTGATTGGTGTATCCGGGCATTGCTTGCACCTGTCCGACCAGGTGACCGGAGGGGTCGTAGAGCCCAAAGTCATGATTGACGTCCACGCTGGTGACCGCGAAGTCCACCTTGCCCCCAGTCCCGACCGTTCCGTCGAGCCGCCAGGAGTACTGGCTGCCGGCAACATTGACGTGCATCGCAGCCGGTCCCGAGGCGAGTCGGTAGTTCGCGTATGGGACGTAGGGCAACGCGGTTAGGAACACCGCCGCCAAGATGCCGCCGAGTGCGAAAAACCAGAACAGTCGCAGCCGGTAAGCCCGTCCGGCCACCTCCGGATAGGGCGTCGGACCACGGCGCGCCACTTGCGAAGCCACTACGAAAACGCAACCGAGTACCAGCGCACCGGCCAGGAAGATCCCAAAGGCCAGGTAGGTGATCATCAGCTCCACCCTCCAGCACCGCCGGTGGTGGCGGCGTCATTTTCGATCTTTATGGTCGTCATCGTCCGGCTTCGATTTTCACGTCATCCATATTATTCACTATTGATACCGTATAATTCAAGGCCCATGACCGACGTCTCCGTGAAGACGCACAAGGCCCTAGCTGACATCAGCCGCTTCCGGATTCTCGAGGAGCTGCGTGGGCAGGGCCCTCTCGACTCGCGCGAGCTCGGGAGTTTGGTCGGGCTCCACCCCAACACCGTCCGCTCGCATGTCGACCAGCTCATCGAGGTGGGCCTGGTCCGCGCCGTGACTGCGCCGGCCAATGGTCGCGGGCGCCCGCGCGTCCTTTATGAGGCGATCGCGGATTCCACCTCAGTGCAACAAGGCGGTTACCGACTTCTGGCCCAGATCCTGGCCAGCTATCTCGCCAGCACCGACCAGCCGCAGGCAGTCGCCGAGAGCGCAGGCCGCGCCTGGGGCGGCTACCTGACCGAAAAACCGCAGCCGTTCAGTGGGATCTCGGCCGATGAAGCCACGCAGAAGGTGGTTGACCTCTTCGACCAGCTTGGATTCATGCCCGAGGCCGTGGAGGAATCCGCGGAGCGCAAGATCCTGCTGCACCATTGTCCCTTCCGAGAGGTGGCGGAGTCGAATCAGAGAGTCGTGTGCGCCGTCCACCTGGGCATGTTGAAGGGCGCGCTGGCGGAGATGGGTGCCCCGCTGCAGGCCACCCGGCTGGAGCCCTTCGTGAAGCCCACCCTATGCATCGCCCACCTTCGAGGAGGCGCCGCTGCGCGACCGTCAGGAGGTATCCGCCTTGCACGTTCAAGACATCCAGCCATCGCCTGACCCCGAGTTCATCGAGTGCCCACGATGCGGGCAGCCGGTGCTCATGGACAACCTGTCATGGCAATGGAACGAGTGGGCTCAGCTCTGCCGGTGTGAGTCGTGCGGCTCCTTCGAGGCCGGCTGCCATGCACTTTGACGACCCAGTCCCAACGCCGATTCCCGACCTGCAGGGTCTGCCTGCAACGACCCAGAGAATCCTCGACACCGTGCGGCAGATCACTCGGGACCTTACTGAAATTCCGGCGCGTGTCTTCACGTCAAGGCTGGAGGGCTTGATCGACGAGCTGGTCTCGAGCCTGGTGCCACTCATGGCCGCCGAGGAACGCGTTCTGTGCCACAGGGTAGACCGCGCTCTTGGTGACCCAATGAGAGAAGACCACCGGGAGATACGCCGATTAATCGAACGGTTGAGCATGCTGTCGGAGGGTCTCGAGCGGCGCTCCCGCCGCGCGACCAAAATCGAGCAGGTACTGCTGACGGCTCTGCAGCAAATGACGATCGCCCTGGACGCCCTGCGCACTCACCAACAGGCGGCCCTACGCCATCTCAGTGACACTTTGCCGCTTGACGAGCAGGCGCGTCTTGCAGCGACGTTGGAGGCAGCCGCACTCGACGCTCGCGAACAGACGATGTTGATCTTCCGGCCTGCAATACCGCCTACGGCCGCCCACGTACTTCGTAACCGGCCGGATCTAAACGCCGCTTACGCTGTGAGCCTGGCCGAGATCGAGCGGCGGGTGCATGGAGGCGCAGCTTCCAAAGGAGAAACGAACCATGTCGCAAGACCACCCTCTCGATGAGTTGGCCGGATCGCGTCCGGCCGGCCGCATCTCGATTCCGGTCGTCACCACCAACATCGACTCCGAGCTCGCGGCGCTCCGCCGCTCGGCCTCCTACCAACGCAACGATCACGCCTCGACCACGATCGTGAATCGACCCGGACTCGGCGTCGTTCTGGTCGCCTTGCCGAAGGGTGGGCACATGGCCAAACACCGGGCTGCACGGCCGATTGCGCTGAGGGTGTTGGAGGGCAGGGTCCGCCTCGAGCTCGGGAACCGGACGCTCGAGATGTCGTCAGGCGACCTGACCTCGCTCGCCCCGAACCTGGCCCACGAGGTGAGCGGCGTCGAGGACAGTGCCTTCTTGCTCACGATCGGAGGCGGTGCCAGCAAGACCCCCTCCCAGTAACGATCCTCCGCCGTACTCACCGCCAAGGAGCACCCATGCCGCACATCGCAGTCGCCGACGCAACCAGCGCCGTCTCGATCCAGCCCGGCGCGATCGTTTCAAAGGTGATCCACCGCGATGGCCAGTTGAACGTCACGGTGTTCGGCCTGGACGCAGGCGAGGAGCTCACCGAGCACCGGGCCTCGAGCGCCGCCATCGTCCAGGTCCTCGCCGGCCGTCTGCGGTTCACCGCCGACGGCGAGGAGCTCGATGCCGGGCCGGGGTTCTGGCTTCACATGGCGCCGGAAACGCCGCACGCGGTGGTTGCACTGGAGCCCGCCGTAATGCTCCTCACCCTGGTCGCGCGCTGACGGCAGCGGGGGCACGCCGGTGTGGGCGAGTTAGTAACCGCGATCCACGGAATGCAATTCAGGTGGGCACGCTTCCGAGTCGATGCCGCCGGTCGGTGTACGGTTTGGGAGTGCCCCGCCGCAAACGCAAAGCTTCTGGACCTCAACCAACGGCGAAGCCGCAGAGCAGCGATCAGGCGCCCGGCGAAGAGGTGGTCCAAGTCAACGACCAGTACAGGGGCGGCGAGCCCGCCCCCGACATGCAGCAAGAGGAGCAGGCGCAGCACCAGACCGGGGGGTAGCCCAAATCCGGCCATGTGACCAACAATCCGTGCCGTTTTGCAGTCCGTCTCCAATTGAGAGGTCTTTGGATTTGGCTTGAGCTATCCTCGGGTGGGCGTCCGCTGTGCGCGATTTCCTTGGCGATACGCGAGGTTGGCATAGTTTGATGGCCGCCACCGGGCAGGACGACCGGCATCCTGCCGCTGGCCTCAGTAGCCCTTCTGGGATAAGAGCGCAGTTCACGACAAGCGGAACCCTGCGCCGGCTGGAAGTGGCTGGTCGGAGCATTCTGCTGTACCCGGCCGACGACCTCGAGGCAGGACCGGCAAACCTCTATCTGCGGCTCAAGGGCCCGGTCGTCGAGACCACCCCGATGCTCGGACCGCAGGCGGGCGGCAGCCTGCAATGGACCGCAGAAGGTCTCGTAGTGACAGGCCTATGGCGCAATCTGGAGTACCGGGTGACTTTTCGTCTGGCCGCCGCCGTGACGGCCTGGTTCTGGCACGTCGAGGTGACCAACCGCGGACCTGATGCCATAGACGTCGACATCCTTCACACGCAAGACGTCGCCCTCGCTCCGTACGCGGCGGTGCGGACGAACGAGTACTACGTAAGCCAGTATCTCGACCTCACGCCGGTTCAAACCCAGACGGTGGGGACGGCGGTCGCGGTGCGGCAGAACATGCCAGGTCCCGCCGCCCCCTGGGTGCTCCTTGGCTGCCTGCGTGAGGGGGTCGGCTGGGGAACGGACGCCCTCCAGCTCGGACGTGCGCATTGGGCGGGGGATCCGCCTCCCGGCCTACTCGCCGACCGGCTGCCCAGCACCCGCCTGCAGCACGAGCACACCCTCGTCCTGCTGCAGGATCGGACCACCCAACTGCGCCCCGGCGAGCGGCTGACATCCGGCTTCTTCGGGATCCACAAAGCCAACCATCCGGGAGCGACGTCCGCCGCCGACGCGGTCGAGGCCGCCGAAGCTCTCCGTCAGCCAGAGGCCCGACCGCCAGAGCCTGCGGGAGCAGATGGTGCGGTTTCGGTGGTGGGGTCGCTGTTCTCATCGTCTCCAGTCCTCCACTGCCGCGACCTCGCCGACGGCGAGATCGGAGCCCTGGTGGGTTCCAGTCGACGCCACGCGGAGCGTGATGGCCGGGACATGCTCAGTTTCTTCACCGAGGACGGCACTCACGTCGTGCTGCAGGCGAAGGAACGTGCGGTGCTGCGGCCTCACGGGCACATCCTGCGCACCGGGAACGGCCTGGTGCCGGATGAGGGCAGCTTGACCTCTACGGCGTGGATGGCTGGTGTCTTTCACTCGCAGGTCACCCAGGGGCACGTGAACCTCAACCGGATGCTGTCCACGAGACGGGGCTACGTCGGGCTGCGGCGCGCCTACGGGCTGCGGGTGTTCGTGGAGGCGACTGCAGCGCCCGGGGGCTGGGTCCTGCTCGACGCGCCGAGCGCATGGGCGGTCGCCCTGGATTCCTGCCGGTGGTGGTACGGGCATGCTCAGGGGTTGATCGAGGTGGTCGTCACCGCACCCGCGGCGAAGCACGAGCTCACCCTCCAGGTTCGGGTGCGGGAGGGTGCCTCGTGCCGCCTCCTCGTCTGCGCCAATGTGGCCCTCGGCGATGACGACGGCCAGGACCCTGACCCTCCCCCGCTATCAATCGACGCGAGCGGTGTCACGGTCCGACCGCCAGCGGGCTCGGCGACCGCGAGTCGCTTTCCGAGCGGCTCCTTCCGGCTCTCCTGGCAAGCGGGTGCCGTCGAGCTGGTGCAGCGCGACGAGGCCCTGTTCCTGGACGGGCGATCGCACAACCTGCCTTGGCTGACAATGCGGACTCCTCCGACCCATGACCTGAGGCTCACGCTGACCGCCCATCTGGTGCCGGACGCTGATCGCGCCACCCAGGCTCTCGGCGATCCGGCTTGGCCCGAGTTCTGGCCTGGGCTGGGCGGATCCTTGCGGCTGGTCCCGCCGCCGGGCTCGCCGCTGGCTGACGAGGTGGCGCGGCTCGATGCCGTCCTACCCTGGTTCGCCCACAACGCGCTCGTGCACTACCTTTCCCCGCGCGGCCTGGAGCAGTACACGGGCGGAGGTTGGGGCACCCGTGACGTCTGCCAGGGCCCAGTCAGCCTGCTCCTCGCCCTCGACCGCATGGCGCCCCTGCGCGACCTGCTCACGCGCGTGTTCCGCGCTCAGAACGCGCGGGGCGACTGGCCCCAATGGTTCGAGTTCTACCCCCGGGAGGCAGCGCCGGGGCAGCGCGACGCCCACGGCGACGTCGTTTTCTGGCCCCTTTTGGCGCTCGGGGAGTACCTCGCAGCCAGCGGTGACCGTAGTCTCCTGGAGGAGCGTCTCCCCTACGTCGGCGACGACGGGGCGACCGCGGCCGAGCCGGTGCTCGAGCACGTGCGCCGGGCGCTGGCCAGGATTGCGGCCGACACCGTCCCCGGCACACCCCTTCCGGCGTACGGCCTTGGGGACTGGAACGATTCTCTGCAGCCTGCGGATCCCGCCTTGGCCGTCCGGCTTTGCTCCACCTGGACCGTGACTCTTCAGATCCACGCGTTGCGCACGCTGGCAAATGCTCTCCGTGCTGTCGGAGAGCACGATGCAGCCGACGGAGGGACCGCTGCCACGGCCGCCGCCGCCGAGCACACGGCCGCGGAGTCTACCAAGGCGATGCGTGACCTGCTCGTACGCGACGGCCTTCTCGCCGGCTACGGGCTCTTCCGCGACGACGGCTCGGTAGAGCACCTGGTCCACCCCTCCGATCGCCGCACCGGACTGCGCTACGGCCTGTTGCAAGTCATCCACGCTATCTCCGGCGAGCTGCTGTCGCCCGAAGATGCGGAGGCACATTTGGCGCTCCTACATAAGCACCTCCTTGGTCCTGACGGCGCGCGATTGTTCGACCGTCCCCCGCGGTACCACGGCGGTCCGATGGAGGTCTTCCAGCGGGCCGAGGCCGGCACTTTCTTCGGCCGCGAGATCGGGCTCATGTACACACACGCCCACCTGCGCTACGCCGAGGCGCTCGCCCGGCACGGCGACGCGCAGCGGTTGCTCGAGGCGCTGGCCCTCGCGAACCCCATCGGCATGACCGCGCGGGTGCCGTCAGCTCGGCCCCGCCAGTCGAACTGCTATTACTCCTCCTCCGACGCCGTGATCGCCGACCGGTACGAGGCGGCGGAGCAGTACGATCGCGTGCTCCGGGGGGACGTTCCGCTCGAGGGTGGCTGGCGGGTGTACTCGTCGGGCCCTGGCATCTTCCTGCGGCTCGTCGTGGAGTGTCTGCTCGGTCTGCGCCGCCGCTCACACGTTCTGGAGGTCGATCCGGTGCTCGCCCCGGACCTGGACGGCCTGCGGGCGCGAGTGCCGGTTGCAGGTGTACCGATGGACGTGACGTTCCGCGTCGGTGCGCGCGGTGTCGGACCGCTCGGCGTCAGCCTCAACGGCGTCCGGCTCGAGACCGAGGCGTTGTCAAACCTCTACCGCCCACCCGGCGTCGCGGTCGACATGGCGCAAGTGCGCGCCCTATTGCGGGCCGAGGGCAACACGCTGGCAGTGGAGGTGTCATGAGACTCCAACTCCGCGATGCCTTGCTGGTCCTTGGTCGCAACGACGGCATCACCTGCGAATGAGACGCTTGGTGTCGGCCGTGCGCCAGTTCGACAAGTCAATCTTGGGGAGTTCGGCAACGCGATTGGAGCCAAACTCCCCAAGCTCTGTTCGCTGACTTATTGAATCGACATCGTCTCCATGGAGAGGTAAGTCTGTGCCGCCCAGGAGACCGGGTCTCGCGCGAAGTGCTGCTGCATCGCACCGTTGCGAATTGTGTTGTCCAGTGCGGCCATGATCATGGACTGGTCGAGGACCAGATACCGGTGGCCGACCGATCCCGTCCTGGGGTTTACCGCGTCGAAGAAACCGGCGGGCCCGTACACCCCGGGGTAGAGCGCACGCAACGCCTGGATGTTGGCGTAGGCCTGCTGCGGCGCGACTTGCAGGGCGATGAACGACGCGTGCGGAGTCACAACGTCCTCAGTTGCGCAGCCATGGCACTGGGACAATCCCTCGTTCGGGTGGCTGGCGTTCGCCCCGCCTCCGTAGTACGGGAACGTAAGGCCCTCGACCCCGAAGCCGCCATATCCGCCACTGTCGTCGGCGATGCTGGACGGCGACAGGCCCCAGACCGGGTAGTGGAGCTGTTCAGTCGCGTACTTGATCTGAACCTGGGCGGTGCGCACGTCGGCAAGACCGAAGCTGTGCGGCCCCCAGGTCGTCTCCGGCACGACCTCGTTTGCCATCAGGCCTTCGAACATCCCGCCGGCGAACGTCGGCACAAAGGTGAGGTCCGAGCCGGTGTAGACGTAGTGCCCTTCCCAGACGTTGAACTGCTGGCCCGACTGCGGGTCGGCATAGGTCTGCCAGTAGCCGGATGGCGGCCACTGTCCCTGCCAGGAGAAGTCGGGATCGGTGCTCTGGCAGTCGGTGTACGGAGCCGGTGGTGGAAGCGTCCGCCAGCTGCGCCACCATACGTTGCCCGGCATCTGGTGCAGCCCCATGCCTATGTAGGCGGATATACGCGGATCGCTGTACAGAGCGCCGTTGTGGTAGTAGTGCGTCCAGTTGTCAGCCTGGTCGGGGGGCAGGCCGACGTAGAACCCGCCGAACATCTGGCCGGTGGGCTGGTTGCCAGCGATTGCGGGATTTGTGTTGCAGTGTGTCTCAGCTCGCGCATCGTAGAAGAGGCCAAAGTTCATTGGGGCCATCAGGCTGTCAACCAGCCGTCTGAGCTCTGGCATCGCCTGCCGCACCACGATCAGACCCGAGGCATACCAGCCGTTGTCGACGTTGGAGATGAAATAGCAGTTGTCGAATGTCGGCGCCGTCTCGGTGGTGCAGTCGATGTCGCCCGGGTTTCGGATGACGTGACCGCTGGTGGTGTCGTACCACTGATACAGGAAGCCGGCGAACCGCTTCAGGCTCGCCATCTCGGTGAGCGTCGCGGCCAGCTGGGCGCGCGCTTGTGGCCTGCTGATAAGACCGAGGTCGTTGGCTGCCACCACCGCCCAGAGATATACCCCGATGTTGGCGGCCGAGGTGTATCTGCCATAAGAAGTGGGTATGGCGGAACCACCGGCAAAGCTGACGTTGTCCAGTGGCAGATGGGTATTGGGGTCAACGTCCGTCCCGTAGAACTTCCACGTGTCCCGGGCGATTTGCATCAGGTTCGCCCGTTGCCCATCAGCTAGGCCGCCGCCGGGGGATGCGCCGATGCCACCCGCCGCGCCCACCCCCTGCATCGCCAGCAGCATCGACGCGATGACGCCCAACACCACAAGCGGCCAGCGCCGCGTCCCGATCGGCCGAAAGAGTCCTTCTCTTCTCATCTGTGGCAACTCCTCCTGTGAGAATTCACTGGCTCGGGCTCGGGCCAACTGCGGCGAACGGGGTGGCAACCGCGTCGAGCAGCTGCACGGTGTACTCGTCCTTTGGATGCTGCAGAACCTGTTTGGTCGGGCCTTGCTCGACCACCTTTCCTTTGTTGAGGACGAGTATCTCGTCGGTGATCACCCGCGCGCCGAGCAGGTCGTGGGTGATGTAGAGCAGGCTCAGGCCTCGTTTCGCGCGCAGGCTGGCCAGCAGCCGTAGCACGTCGGCCCGCAGTGACACGTCGAGCATCGAGACAGGCTCGTCGGCCACGATCAGTTCCGGGTCACACGCCAGCGCACGGGCGATGACAACGCGCTGCCGCTGGCCGCCGGAGAGCTGATGCGGCAACTTGCCCGCGAACTGGGCCGGCGGCGTCAGCCCCACCGTCTCGAGCAGCTCGTAGACTCGCTCCCTGGCTCGAGCAGGGGCCATGTGCAGGAAGTTCTGGCAGGGCCGCATGACCGTGTATTCGACGGTGTGCAGCGGGTTGAGCGCCGCGTACGGATCCTGGAATACCATCTGCACCCGGCTGTGGTACTTGCGCAGCCCGCCGGCGTGCAGACGTTCCACGGCGAGCTCGCCGAACCTGATCGATCCCGAGGTGGGCCGCTCCGAGCCGGTGATCATTTTGGCGATCGTGCTCTTGCCGCTTCCGCTCGCCCCGACGAGGCTGACGGCGGCGCCAGGCGCGATCGTGAACGACACGTCATCCACCGCGGTGAATTTCCCCCTGCCGCGTCCCCGTACGGTGTAGACCTTCGAAACGCCGCTGACGACGAGTGGCGCCACGGTAGTGGCCTGATCGGCCGCCGATCGCACATTAATGGACAGGGTTCACTCCCTCCTCGGCGACCGCCGCCGACGGGGCCCTGACATGGCATGCGGCCGAGCCGTGCCCCAGTGGTGACATTGGCGGGTCAAGCGTCCGGCAGATGTCCTGCACCAGCGGGCACCGTGGCGTGAAGGAACACCCAGCTTGCGGCAGTGACAGGTCAGGTGGGGTGCCGGGAATCCCACCAAGATGGATCTCGTCCGCGCGCGGGTCTGCGTAGCACCTCAGCAACGCCTCGGTATACGGGTGGTGCGGCCCGCTTACAAGGTCTTTCGATGGTTGGTCCTCGACGACCCGGCCGGCGTACATCACCATGACCCGGTCTGTGGCCTCGAGGACGACACCGAGGTCGTGGCTGATGAGGATCGCACTGAACCCGTTCTCGCGCTGCAGATCTTTGATGGTCTGAATCACTGCCTTCTGCACGATGACGTCCAGGGCAGTTGTCGGCTCATCGAAGATGATCATCCGGGGTTCGAGCGCGAGCGCGAGAGCGATCGAGACCCGCTGACGCATGCCACCCGACAGCTCGTGCGGGAATCTGCTCAGCACCGAAGCGTCGAGGCCAACCTTATCGAGCAGCTCGGCACCGCGGCGTCTGACGGTCGCACCCGGGTAATGCTCGCCCCCGTGTGCGTGAGCCTTGAGGATGTCACCAAAGTGGTGCTCAACGTTGCGCACCGGGTTCAGAGCGTTCATGCCGCTCTGCAGCACGATCGCGAAACCGTTGCGTCGCTGCCGGCGCAACTCCTCGCCTTTCAAGGTGCTGACGTCGACGCCGTCGAACCGGATCACGCCCTTCTCCAGCCGAGCCGGCGGGCGAAGCATCCGGGTCAGCGCGAACCCGAGCGTCGACTTGCCGCAACCCGACTCGCCGACCAGCCCGACGAACTCGCCCTGCTCCAGGACGAGGTCCACGTCGCGCACCGACCAGATCCGCTGCCCGCGTGTGGGCTCGTACACGACGTTGACGCCTTCCACTTCCAACAGTGCCATCACTTCTCCCGAAGCCGAGGGTTGGATAGGGCGTCGACACCGAAATTGATGAGCGTGAACGACACCGCCAGCAGGGCGATCGCCAGGCCGGGGGCGAAGACCAGAACCCACTGGCCGGTCAGTAGCGAGTTCTGTTGCTGGGCGTAGTAGAGGATGGTTCCCCAGCTGACCGTGTTGGGGTCGCCCAGGCCGAGGAACTCCAGGCTGGCCTCGGCCATCACGGCTGCGGTTGCCGCGCTGAAGAAGCTGCCGGCGACCAGCGAAGTCATGTTCGGGAGGATCTCGCGGAACACCACCCGGAAGAGTCCTTCACCGGAGAACACCGCCGAGGTCACGAACTCGCGCGTGCGCAGCGTCGAGGCCTGGCTGCGGATGACCCGCGCGCCAGTGGCCCAGCTGGTGAACGCGACGACAAAGACGATCGTCCACACCGACCGCTTCTGGAGGTAAGCGGCCAGGATAAACATCAGCGGCAAGCCGGGAATGACCAGAACGAGGTTGGTCATGAAGCTGAGCAGTTCGTCGATCACACCCGGCCGGTACCCGGCGATGAGGCCGACCGTCACCGCCACGAGAGTCGCCATGGCTCCCGCCGCAATCCCGACCAGCAGGGAGATCCGCGCGCCGTAGACCATCTGGGAGAAGACGTCCTGGCCGTTGCCGGTGGTGCCGAACCAGTTGGTGGCACTGGGGTTCTGGTACGGGACGAACGTCGTCGCCGTCGGCGAGTGCGGCGCGAGCAGCGGCGCGAACACGGCCACCAAGATGACAAGGCCGAGGATGACGAGGCCGATGCTCGCCTTGCGGTTGCTCCAGAGCGTGCGCAGCGCGCGGCCGAGGAAGCGCAGCGGTCCAGGGATCGGGCCGGCCGGACCGACCCGGATCTCAACCCCCGCGCCGGGAACCTCCGGCGGCGGGACTGGACTGACAATGCTCATTGTCGTACCCGGGGGTCGAGGCGGACGTAGAGCAGGTCGACGATGAAAATCGCGACCAGCATGGCCACCGTGATGACCAGGAACAGCGCCTGCATCAGAGGGAAGTCGTGATTGACCACGGCGATGTAGAGCAGGTTGCCCAGGCCTGGATAGCTGAACACGCCCTCGACCAGGACCGATCCGCCGACAACAGCTCCCAACGAGAGCCCGAACGCGGTGACGTTGGGCAGCAGTGCGTTCCGGGCGGCGTAGAGCAACGCGACGGTGCGGGTACGCAGTCCATTGGCCTCTGCAAACGTCACGTAGTCCTCGCCCAGGGTGTTGATCATGTTGTTGCGCATGCCGAAGACCCAGCCGGACAGACTGGTGATGGCCAGCGTCAGCGCTGGGATGACGCTGTGGTAAACCGCGCTGGTGAGGAACGACAGGCTCAGGTTCGGGGTCTCGCCGGGGTTGTACCCACCTTTGATCGGGAACCAGCCGTACGTGAAGGCGAACACGTAGAGCAGCAAAAGTCCGAGCCAGAAGGGCGGGAAGGCGGCGAAGAAGGTCGCTCCGAGCGTGACCGATGTGTCCGCCGCCTTGCCGCGCCGCCAGCCCGCATAGACGCCCAGCAGGGTCCCGATGATGAACGCGAAAATCGTCGTCACGCCGACCAGGGCGAGCGTCCACGGGGCTGCCTTGCCGATGGTCTGCGCGACAGTCTCGCTCGGGAACGAGTATGAGGTGCCGAAATTGAGATGCACGATGCTCGTCCAGTAGTCCCAGTACTGGGTTATCACGCTGGTGTGCGGCACGCCCAGCTGGATCTCGACGGCCCTCCGCTCGGCGTTGGTGATGGGTTGTCCGCTGGACGCGAGCTTGGCCAGCGCCGCGTCCACCGGGGAACCGGGCATGAGCCTCGGCAGGATGAAATTCAGGGTGATCGCCGCCCACAGGGTGATCAGGAACAGCACCACCTTGCGGGCCACATATCTCATGGCCCGCAACCCCATGGCACTGGTGGACACCTTCCACCAGTGCTTTGCGTTTCGCCAGAAATCACCTCAGGCCTTGGTGACGTGCGTCAGCACCGTCAACAGAGAGTTGTTGTAGCTGGTCGGCAGGGTGTACGGGTTGGCGGCCGATGGCCAACCGATGAAGCGCTTCGTTGAGAACAGACCCCAGCTGCCGCCGTAGTACATCAGAACGATCGGAATCTTGGTGTACATGACTTGCTCGAGCGTGTAGGTCGCCTGCATCTGTGTCGACGAGTCGGTGGCCGAGGCCAGCGTGGACAGCGCCTGGTCGACCGACGAGTCCTTGAACCGCTCGAAGTTGTTCGCCGTGGGCGTGTTGACGGGTGTGGCGAAGCTGCTGCTCAGCGCGAGGCTGTAGTCGGTGTAGGGATCACCGCTGCCGCCAAAGCCGCCGATCGCCGCATCGAACGTCCCAGCTTGGATCGACTGCGAGTACTGCGCGTACTGCGGCAGGTCCAAACTGGCATTGATTCCTACGCTGCCCAGCTGGTTGACGACCTCCTTGGCCGCCGCCACCCAGTCGCTGAAGTTGCCCGGCATCACGATGGTCATGCTGGCCTGCTTACCGTCCTTGCCGACCAGCTTTCCGCCTTGCGATGTGTAACCGGCCTGCGTGAAGGCCGCCTGCGCGGCCGACGTGTCCTGCTTGACGTTGCCCTGGTTCGGCAGGCTCGGGTCGAGCCACTTATTCAGGTTCGGCAGGATCAACCCCGACATGCTGGCCTGGTCGAGGTAGCCGTTGACCGCCTTCAGGGCGATCGTCGGACGGTCAAGGGCCAGCGACAGTCCCTTGCGGAAGTTGACATCGCTGTACGGCCGCTTCGTCAGGTTGAGGTACAGGGCGATCGTGCCGCCCGGCGGGAACCAGTACTGGTTATGTGCCGGGTCCTTGGCGACGTAGGTCGTCTTGACGTCGGGCAGGAAGTTGTAGGACCAGTCGAACTTGCCGCTGACCACGTCGAGCTGGTTGGTGCTCTGGTTGCTGGCCTGCGCGGGGAACAGCACCTCGGAGGGCGCGATCTTGTCGGCCTGCCAGTAAGTCGGGTTCTTCTTCAGCGAGTACTGGGTCGGCGCGAAGGCGCCCAGGGTGAATGGGCCGGTCCCCACCGGGTTGATGTTGGGGTCCTTGGTCGGATCAGCCATGTTGGTCCACAGGTGCTCAGGCACGATCTCGGTCTGCGCGATGGAGATGGCGAACGGGACGTTGGGGGTAGAGAAATTCAACGTGACGTCGTTGCCGCTGGCGGAGACCGCAGTGATCTGCTGCCAGACCCCCTTGCCGTCCAGCGCGGGGTACTTCTTGAGCAGGTTGAAGGTGAACACCACATCGGCGGGGGTGAAGTCCTTGCCGTCGCTCCACTTCACGCCTTGCCGGATCGTGTAGACGAGCGTCTTCGGGTCGGTGAACTTATATCCCGTGGCGAGAAACGGCGTGTACGTGCCGTCGATCGGGCTCGGGATCTCCAGCGGCTCGTAGATGAGATTCGTCCCATGCAGCTGGGAGCCCTGGAAGGGGTTGAAGTTCTCGACCAGCGTGGGATTGCCCGAGTCACCCTGGATCGTCAGAGTGCCGCTGCCAGCTGTCCCGTTGTTGGAGCTGCTTGAACAGCTCACGCCAACAAGGGCAAGCACTGCGGCGGCCGCGCAGATCGTCATCGATTTGGCATGTGAGAGTCGTCTCATGGTTGGTTCTCCTTGTTGTCTACGGTCGGTCGAGGGGGTAGTGCGGGCGAAAGGCGAATCCGAGCCACGCCCGGCATGGGCAATGCGAAGTTGAGCTCAGCCACGTGCTGCTGGGCCGAGATGTCCGGCAGACGCTCCTCGTAGAGTTCGTCGTGCGCACGCAGGTGAGCCCAGACGGCCTCATCCGGCCATAGCACCTCGGGTGGGCATTGCGCCACCACGTTGGAGTGCTGCTCGTCGATTCGGGCCAGCCTCACCTTGTGTGCTGTGTCACCAAGTCCGGTGACGATGAGCCGGACGTTGCGGTTGAGCCGAGGGTCGCCACCCATCAGTGCGGCGTTGATCGTGCCGTTCCACACAAGCACGTCGACAGTGCCGTCGTCATGGCGGGCGGCCCATGCCTGCACGAGCACGTCGGCACCGTCTCCTTCGACGTGGCTTTCCAGCACGTGGTCGCCGAGATGCGCCGCGAGGTGTACCGCCCAGTACCGCGGCTTGCGCAGGTTTCCGACGCTGAGCAGACCGAAGCCGTTGTGGAACAACCGAGGCGGCCGGCCCAGCTCCTCGAAGTGGTCGCTGACCACCCAATACGCCAGCGCATCAACCCTGCCCTGCACGGCGGCGAATCCGCTGAGCACGAACGGTGCGCCGATCACCCGGTCGTGGATGGGGCCGAAGTGCGTGGAGCCCACGCCCCACTCCGTCCACCAGATCGAGGCACCGTCGAACCCGTTGTCATACAAGGACGCACGCACGTCCAGCGGAAGGTTGCCGTAGGTGTGCGTGGAGACGAAGTCCAGAGGTACACCGCCTTTTGCGGCGTGTGCGGCCAGCAACTCGACCCACTCGCCTGCGGCTGTGGACGGGCCGCCCACCCGCAGCCGCGGATCGACGCTCTTGATGGCGCGGACCGCCTCGTCGTACAGGCGCAGGTACTCTTCGCGCGTGCCGGACCAGAAGACCACGAGGTTCGGCTCGTTCCATACCTCGAAGGCCCATTTGGCGACCTCGTCGATCCCGTACCGCTGCACGAGATGAGTGGCGAGCGCGGCGACGAGCTCACGCCACTCTCCCCACTCTGCCGGCGGCGAGATTATGCCTCGATAGGTGAATACGGTCTGCTCGGGGTCACGGGCCAGAGCCGCCGGCATGAACGACAGCTCGACGACCGGGCGGAGGCCTATGTCGAGCAGCTGGTCATAAATGGAATCGATCCGATCGAAGTTGTACTGCAACCTTCCGGCTTTATCGCGGTGCACCACGCTGTTGTCGTCATGCAGGATCGCGTGCGCTCGAACTAGAGTGGCGCCAAGGTCGTCATGGGCATGCCGCAGCGCAGCAGCGAACTCGGCGCTGATCAACTGCTCGTCCCCGCCAAGGCACAGTTGCGAGAGCCGCTCCGAGCCGACCATGTGCCAGACCCGGCTCAAGCGACCGGTGACCTTCAGCGCGTCGACCCGGACGTCGATGGGTTCCGCCGGACCAGCTAGCGTTCGCGCCGAGACCGGCTCCGACCACGCCCACGCCGGGTACTCGGCGCCGGCAACCGCGCCGATGCGATAGTGGTAGTCGACGTCTTGGCGCACGCCGGTGTCAGCGAACTCGTGAGTGGATACGGCGGGAACGTCGCTGCCTCCGTGGTCGAGGATGCGCGACCTGCCGTTCTGGCCGTCGGTCCGCTCGATCAAGTACCCGACCGCACCCGGAACCGGGACCCAACCCAGCCGGATGTGTCCCGCGGCACCCACCGCTCGCACACCGGTCGGTGCAGGCAGCGCCATCCGTCGATCGGCACCGATGGTGTCTGTGCTCCTGCGGTAGATCCGCCGCTCAAAGTCGGCACGCGCGTCGGATGCGTGCACCTCGTCCGCCTGATCCGCCCCGGTGGCGGTCAGGTCGCGGTCGGTGCCCACGTGCCTTGTCATACCGAGCTCCTCACCGACTTGCACACAGCCCGACGGCGGCAACCGCGCCTACCGCCGAAACCCAACGGAAGCCCAACGGGGCAGCATCTCAATGCTCAAGAGTGTCGAGTAAGAAAGTCAGTAACTTTCCGGGTCGCGCCGGCCGGCCGATAGTCCATCGGCAGGTCGAGATCATCAGCCATGAACCCAGGTCAATCACGATGTCGCCGGTTTGGTTCCATGCGGAGCGCTGATGATCCTGATGAACATCACCAGGCCCCAGCCGATCACCGCGTAGACGACGATCGCCACGAGGTCCGCAGTCTCAAAGCTGTTTGCGGTCGATCCGCCGTTTCCAAAAATGCCCTGGAAGGGGGCCACCAGCGGTGCACTCACCTGGTAGATGAAGTTGACGAAGGCCGACTGTCCAGACGCGCCGAACAGCTTGCCCAAGAAGCGAGCGGCGATGAGGATGTCGATGACGCCGACGATGAAACCGACGACGGCTGCAGCGCGAAAGTTGTAGCGGCCCTTCTCGGTTATCGAAACAGGTGCAGGTGCGGAAGCCTGGACCGGAGCCGATGCGGGGGCATAAGCCGGTGCGGGCGAAGGAGCCGGTGCGGGCGAAGGAGCCGGAGCCGATTGCTGATCTGCCATTTGCGTAGTTACCTCCTAGTACGCATCGTCCTTGCGGCGGGCAGCCTCGGGTAGAGGCTAGGGACCCGCATCTTTGTGGCCAGTCGGCCCTTTGTTATCAAGCGCGCGTGAATCACAATGTCGCCGGTAGGCTGCCGGTGACGGCGCCGCCGGCTGCTGATAGCCGTTCACGCTGCGGGGCGATGGGTTGAGGGCTGGTCGAGTAACCACCGAGAAGCCAAAGAGCTCCGAGGCCTGACCAATGGAGTATCAGCCGCGACCCTTCACCCTGACATCCTCAACAGCCTCTGATGCCTTTTCCACAGTGTGCTTGGTCGGCGATGTTACCGTTTTGGCGGCTTTCTGGACGCTGCGAAATCCCCCCTTAAGCGCGCCCCGCTGTTTCCCGAAGAAGGAGACGACACGCTGTCGCCGAACCAGCCCATTCTCTGGGTCCAGGAAATACACAAGGGCACCACCAAACGCGGTCGAGACGACAATGCCCGTCACTACAGGCACCCAATTCGGGCCATCATCTTCGGCCCAGTCCCTCCGCTCGAGGCCGCGCTTCATGCGTCGAACCAAAGGTCGCATCGACTCAGCAGCCTGGGACACTCCCCCTCCAACCTCGAGAGCGGTGTCACGATTCTCGCGCCACAGCGATTGGATCCGCCTGCGCCGATCCTCGCCTTGTTGAGGATCGAAGAAGTACATCGCCGCCCCACCCAGTGCGGCGCCGATTGTCATTCGATTCATTTGAACTTGCCTCCTTTTGTATCCGTCATGCCTTTACGGTCCTAGATGGGCAACCTACGACGCTGGGCGCAGGTAGCTCATACCACGCGAAACAAGAAGTGGAGCACTAGGTAGAGGAGGATGAGCGCCACCACGATTCCGGCGATGTTCCTGAAACTCAAGGCTTCGTCTTCTTCCGAGAGTGCTCCATGTCGTAGGCGACGGCTTTGGCGGCCTCTTTGACCCTGCCCACCTTCTGGCGGGCTTTGCCTTTGAGTTGAAGTCCCTTGTCGCCGGTGACCTTGCCCTTGATCTCTTCGGTTTTGCCTCGAACTTTGTCCTGCATTTCCAACCTCCTTCAGGTTCACCGTGAAACCCGCTCGGACCGCGGGTGAGCCGTTCAAGCCGCAGGGCGATGCGCTTCAGAGCTCTGTTCAGTTGCCGATTCCAGCGAGAGCAGCAGGCGGATCAGTCGTAATCGTGTTCGAGGTCGCCATGCGTGCCACCGGAGTGCACAATGCAGGGCGATTTCCGATCCTGCTGTCTTGACTCCGTGAATGGTGCTTGTGCTTCTCATCGCGATACAACACCTCCTGCTAAGGACGACCCTGGGCGCGGAAGTGACTTTGGTCGAGTGCTGATGGTCCCACCACTGATGGGTACAAAGCCTTCAGACATGGGGACTAAAGGGACCTTACTTCGGCGCTGGCATGGACTACTCTGGCTACGACCCGAAGGGCTTAAGGTGAAGCTGAGAGACGCCAGAAGCACCCCAGGCTCGGTGGGCCAATTTCGAAGGAGGTGCTGAGATGATCCACTTATTGCTGGTGATCGCGGCCGTTCTCTTCGTGCTCTGGCTGCTGTTCCACGCCGCTGGTGCATTGGTCAACCTGATCTGGCTGGCAATCATCGTGCTGGTCGTGATCTGGCTGATCGGTCTGGTCCGCGGCCGCTCCACGACCTCCTGAGCGGCCCCGAGTTGAACCAAGGGGCGCCCGCCGGCGCCCCCGTTGTTTACGGGCTGGGCGAATCGACCGTGGCCCGATCGTCGGGGAGCTCCACCCTGCTGTTTGAGGCCATGGAGCTGTCAGCCGACTCCCAGCCGCCTCATCGTCCAGGTCGCCGCTAAACGCCTTCGGCACGACCTTCGAGCTCATCTCCCGATGGTCACCTGGCGGGACCGTTGAAACGCTCCTATCCGGCGCAATGAACCCATCGAGCTGGAACAGCGACACCTGGTTGGCGCTGGCGGTGAGCACCGCTTATTCCGTCGTTTTCGCGGGCATTGGCATCCGCTGGTTCCGGCGGGGCGCCCGCTGACCCGTTTAGGGAGCCAACCGTCGCCTTCGGCGGCACCTTGAACCCCGAGCCGGCTTTGATCACCTGCCGGCCGCCTACAGCGCAATCAGCATCGGCTCTGGCTCGTCGTGCTGATCTTCCAGCCGACTGCCTCAGCAAGTCTCATGATCTTCCGACGTTTTCGCGGCGGTCTTACAGTCGCGCACGCAATGTCTCTCTCACGTCAGGGGCGCTGTTCATTCTGCTTGGCCAGAGGAAGCAATCAGAATCGGCACTAGGATGAGCCTGGAGAGACTCGGCGCGGTGAGAGATGATTCGAAGGGAGGACCCACGTGACAAGTCGTGATCTGCTGATTGACGCGTTCGGCCGGATTCCCGACCTGGTGCACGGTGTCATCGATGGCATGACTCCCGACCAGTTGACTTATCGCCTCGACAGCGAAGCGAACTCGATCGCATGGTTGGTGTGGCATCTGAGCAGGATTGCCGACGATCATGTCGCCGATGTCTCGGGCCTTCCTCAAGTCTGGACGTCAGCTGGCTGGGCGCAACGGTGGGGCCTGCCATTTGACCCGGCAGAGACCGGCTACGGACACACCGCCGTGCAGGTCGCCGAGGTCACCGGGGAGGCCGAAATGCTCCGCGGCTACTTCGACGCCGTACATGAGGCGACGATTCGGTTCGTTCGCACTGTGACCGACTCCGACCTCGATCGAATCGTCGATGAGCGGTGGGACCCCCCCGTGACCCTGGGCACACGACTCGTAAGCGTGGTCGGCCACAACTTTGAGCAGGCCGCTCAGGCTGCTTATGTCCGCGGCATCCTAGAGCGCAAAGAACACCACTCGACCAGATGACCCTGCCGATCGCGTAACGGGCGCCGGTTCCAGCTTCACATCACCTCGCATGCGCACCCAAGCCCACCAGCGTTTCCAGGATCCCCCAGAGCTCTCTTGCCAACGTCGGATCGTCGGCGATCGGGTTCGACGGCGCTTGGCTCTGCTTTGCGAAATAGCCTCCGCTGACGCCAGCTACCTCGGGCGAAAGCGCGAGGTAGACGGATGTCTTTGCTCCCTCCTCCGGGCTGATCATGAACGGCCTCATGAGCCTCCAGCTCATGCCCACCGGCCCACCGAGTTTGCCGAGGTTGCTCGCGACAAAACCTGGATGGACCGCGTTGACGGTGATCTCGGTCCCTTGCAAACGCCGCGCCAACTCTTTCGTCACCATCAAGAGCGCAAGCTTGGATTGGCCGTAGGCCCGGGTCATTCCGTAACGCCGCTCCTCGAATTGAAGGTCGTCCATGTCGAGCGACGCCGATGCGTGCATGGCCGAGCAGACGTTCACGATGCGCGAGGGGGCACTCTGGCGCAGGCGCTCGAGCAGGAGTTCCGTCAACAGGAAAGGAGCCACCACGTTGACGGCGAAGGTCATCTCGATACCATCCGTGGAGAGACGGCGGTGCGGCTGGAACACACCGGCATCGTTGATCAGGATGTCCAGACCTTCGTGAGTCGCCTGGAACCTCTTGGCCAAGCCTCGAATCGAGTCGAGCGACGCCAGATCGGCCTGCATCACCTCCAGTTGACTGGATCCCGTTTCGCGGCTGATGGCGGCGCGCGCAAAGTCCCCACGCTGGGGATCACGACTCACTATCACGACCCGCGCGCCGGCCTTCGCCAGAGCCTTCGCGGTAGCAAATCCAATCCCGCTTGTGGCCCCGGTGATCAGGACGACGGGGTCCCGCCTATCCGCAGTCATGTGCGAGCACCCTTGACACCCGCCCCGCAATCGTGCAGGTGAGTCTCAGATCCTGGTCGGCCATCACCCGTGTGCTCTCCTCACGCTCATATCCGAGAAGGGCCCCCGCTCGGAGCACACACGTAGCTCGGCGAGCGAACGATGAAATGGCCGCCGCCCAGTGTTCCTAGCGAGAAGCCTTCCGGGGTGCCAGCCTCGACGTCCAGTTCGAGCTGGGGGTGTCCCCAAGCCGCATCCTGGCCGGCGGCGAGCCAGAAATCACAGCCCTCAACCTGCCCCAGCAGCAGGTCGGCTGGACCCGTGATCAATTCGCCCGCTTGAAGGCAGATCGGGAGACTGCCATCGCAACAGCCGCCCGACATGAAGAACATCAGGCGGCCGCTGGCGGCCTGGAGGGCGCGAATCGCCTCCAGAGCCGCCTTCGTCGCCACCACTCTTTGGATGGCGTTGGCATCGGTCATCGGTTTAAAAGAACCCGAGCGCGTTCGGGCTGTAGCTGACGAGTAGGTTTTTGGTCTGCGAGTAGTGCTCCAGCATCATCAGGTGGTTTTCCCTGCCGATGCCTGAAACCTTGTAGCCACCGAAGGCTGCGCCCGCGGGGTACAGGTGGTAGCAGTTGGTCCAGACCCGACCCGCCTTGATTCCGCGGCCCATGCGATATGCACGGCTCGCGTCGCGAGTCCAGACGCCGGCCCCCAGGCCGTAGAGAGTGTCGTTGGCGATTGCCAGCGCCTCGGCCTCATCTTTGAAGGTCGTGACCGCAAGCACCGGGCCGAAGATCTCCTCCTGGAAGACGCGCATCTTGTTGTTGCCCTTGAGGACCGTCGGCTGGAAGTAGTAGCCCTCCCCGAACTCACCGTTGATCTTCTCGCGCTTGCCGCCGATCAGGCATTCCGCGCCCTCGTCGAGGCCGATCTGCACGTATCGGGTGATCTTTTCGAGCTGCTGAGGTGAGACCTGCGGTCCGATCATGGTCGTCATGTCGAGTGGGTTGCCCTGCTTGATCTTCTTGATGCGAGCCAGGCAGCGGGCCATGAAAGCGTCGTAGATGTCCTCCTGGATCAGCGCCCGGCTTGGGCAGGTGCAGACCTCGCCCTTGTTGAACGCGTAGAGGACGAGTCCCTCGATCGCCTTGTCGAGGAAGGCGTCGTCACTGGCCATCACGTCTGAGAAGAAGATGTTGGGTGACTTGCCGCCCAGCTCGAGGCTGACCGGGATGATGTTTTGCGACGCGTATTGCATGATCAGGCGGCCGGTGACCGTTTCCCCGGTGAAAGCGATCTTTGCGATCCGGGGGCTGGTGGCCAGCGCCTTGCCGATCTCCGCACCAGGTCCGTTCACGACGTTGATCACGCCCGGCGGTACGACGCCTTGCACGACCTCCATGAGCTTCAGGATTGACCACGGGGTCGGAGAGGCCGGCTTGAGCACGACGCAGTTTCCGGCGGCGAGCGCCGGCGCCAACTTCCAGGCTGCCATGAGGAGCGGGAAGTTGAACGGGATGATCTGGCCGACCACCCCCAAGGGCTCGTGGAAGTGGTACGCGACCGTGTCTTTGTCGATCTCGGTCAACGTGCCTTCGAGCGAGCGAGTCGCGCCGGCGAAATAGCGGAAATGATCGATCGCCAGAGGTAGGTCAGCCGCCAGCGTCTCACGGACTGGCTTGCCGTTGTCCCAACTCTCGGCCACGGCCAGCATCTCGAGGTTGGCTTCGATCGCATCCGCGATCGCCAACAGCACCCGGGAGCGCTCCGTGAGGGAAGTCTCGCCCCACTTCTGCTTGGCCGCATGTGCGGCGTCCAGCGCGAGCTCGACGTCTTCGGCGGTTGAGGCGGGAACCTCGCAGATGAGCCCGTTGGTCGCAGGGCTCATGTTCTTGCTGTAACCACCCTTCACGGGCGCCACCCAGCGCCCACCGATGAAATTGTCGTAGCGGTTCTTGACCTCGACCACGCTGCCTGGTCGCCCCGGCGCAGCGTAGATCTTGGCTGCCGGGGACTTGACCGCGACCTCTTCGGTAATAGTTGCCATCACTGACCTCCTTGTCTTGCGGGCGAGGGAATTGCCGCTATAGGCCCGCTCCCTTCTGATTTAGCCTTGGCCGGCTAAGTGCCGACAGGGCTGATCGCCCCCCAAATACCGGGCCGCCGGCCACCTGACCAAACGCCGTTCAATAGAGAGGACGTGCGAGCGATGGTCGTCGAAGAACCCGGTCGGCCCCTGGCGCAACGCGACCTGGCCGAACCACGAGCGCAAGCGGGAGAGGTGCTGATCCGAGTTCACGCCTGCGGTGTCTGCCGTACGGACCTGCATATCACCGATGGCGAGCTGCCCCTGCACAAGCGCCCGATAGTGCCGGGACACCAGGTCGTCGGTGTCGTTGAGGAACCCTCTTACGGCAAGCGATTCAAGGCGGGCGACAGGGTCGGCGTTGCCTGGCTCGCCTCTGCGTGCGGCGCCTGCCGCTACTGCCGGGAGGGTTTGGAGAACCTGTGCGAGAAAGCGCTGTTCACCGGCTACGACCGCGACGGCGGCTACGCCGAGCTTGTGACCGCGGACGAGCGCTTCTGCTACCCGATCCCGCCCGGATACCCGGACCTCAGCGCGGCCCCCCTGCTCTGCGGCGGGCTCATCGGGTTTCGAGCCTGGCGTATGTGCGGACCGGTTGAGCGAATCGGCTTTTACGGGTTCGGATCGGCGGCGCACATCATCCTGCAAGTCGCCAGAAATGCGGGTCAGCGGACGTATGCGTTCGTGCGGACCGGCGACGTCGCTGCCGAGCGCTTTGCTCTCGATCGCGGCGCTGATTGGGCAGGCGACTCGATGAGGCCGGCGCAAGATCCGCTGGATGCAGCGATCATCTTCGCGGCCGCTGGCGAGCTTGTACCCGCGGCACTGAGGGCGGTGAGACCTGGCGGAACTGTGGTTTGTGCCGGCATCCACATGAGCGACATTCCGTCGTTCCCGTACTCAATCCTGTGGGGTGAACGCGTGTTGCGCTCGGTGGCCAACCTCACGCGCCAGGACGGGATCGATTTCCTAGAGCTGGCGCCCACGATTCCAATCGAGGCCTTTGTTGAGACCCATCCACTGAGCGACGCCAACCTCGCACTGGGAAGGCTCAGGGCAGGCTCGATCCTGGGCTCGGCGGTCCTAGTCGTTGGGCCTGATGCCTAACTCTGCCTGCTCATAAGAAGTGCAAAGTCAGAGCCCTTTACAGCTTTCGATTCGGTCCGTAGAGCTGGACGTTACGTCTTAGTTTTGGCCCCGCTCACGTACTTCGCAGGCTCCTTGTCAAAGCTTGCTTTGCAGCCTGGAGAGCAGAAGTAGTACGTCACGCCATCGTGAACCGATCGAAGGTCCGCATGGTCCGGGTCGACGCTCATTCCGCAGACGGGGTCGATCGCCGATCGTTGTGCTTCCATTTCTCCTCCTGGCTTGGCAGCCATCACATCTGCATGGCCGGCAACACCACCGTTCGCATGCCCGGCGTACGCCACGCTGTCTGGGATTGCGGCACCAACCTCAACCACCGGTTCCACAACCTTAGCCGCGGCGCCGGTGCTTGCCGGGACCCGGAACCTGCGTAGGCGGTTGGAGTTCGTCACGACCGAAAGCGAACTGAGCGCCATGGCGCCTGCCGCGATCATCGGGCTCAGGCGCAGCCCTACGAAGGGGTAGAGCGCTCCGGCCGCGATCGGGATGCCGATCACGTTGTAGCCGAAGGCCCAGACCAAGTTCTGACGGATGTTGCGCATGGTTGCTCGGCTCAGCTGGATCGCCGTGACCACCCCCGTGAGCGCCCCTGAGATCAACGTGATGTCCGACGACTCGATGGCCACGTCGGTGCCGGTTCCGATCGCCAGGCCGATGTCAGCCTGAGCCAGCGCCGGCGCGTCGTTGATGCCGTCTCCGACCATCGCCACCCGCCTGCCTTCGGACTGCAGCCGCTTCACTTCCGCAGCCTTTCGATCGGGCAGCACCTCCGCCAGGACGCGGCCGATACCCACCTGGCGCGCGATTGCAGCCGCGGTTCGCCGGTTGTCGCCGGTGATCATCACGACCTCGAGACCGAGTGAGCGCAGGCTTGCCACCGCGGCCACCGACTCTTCCTTAAGAGTGTCAGCAACAGCGAGAACGCCGGCCGGCTTGCCGTCGATGGCGACCAGCAGCGGCGTCCTACCGTCGGCCGACAGCCGGTCGGCCTCGGCCTCCAAGGCGGTGGCATGGATGCCGGCATCACGAAGAAGGGCTGGGTTTCCGATCAGCACGAAGTGACCGTCGACTGTGGCGCGGACGCCCTTGCCGGTGATGGAATCGAATCCCGACGGTTCGCTCAGGACGATCTCGCGAGATCTGGCTCCCGCCACCACCGCCACGGCCAGCGGGTGCTCGGACGGCCGCTCAGCTGAAGCCGCGAGCCCAAGGAGCTCTTCCTCTTTAATGCCATCGGCGAACACATCCGTGAGCGCCGGTTGGCCGCGCGTGATCGTTCCCGTCTTGTCCAGGACGATGGTGTCCAGCTTGTGGGCGGTCTCCAGCGCTTCCGCCGAGCGGATCAGGATGCCTTGCTCGGCTCCCTTGCCGGTGCTCACCATCACTGAGAGGGGAGTCGCCAGACCGAGCGCGCAGGGGCAGGCGATGATGAGCACCGCTACCGCGCTCACCATCGCTGAGGTGAACGAAGGCTGCGGCCCGAACACGAACCAGGCGACGAATGTCCAGATCGCGATTCCGATCACCGCGGGCACGAAGTAGCCGGAGACGGAGTCTGCGAGGCGCTGAATGGGCGCCTTCGAGCCCTGTGCCTGTTGGACAAGCTTGATGATCTGGGCCAGCATCGTGTCCCGGCCGACCCTGGTGGCTCGGAAGCGGAATGAGCCTGTACGGTTGATGGTGGCGCCAATCACCGTGTCGCCGGCCCGCTTGGTAGCAGGAATCGGCTCGCCCGTCACCATTGATTCGTCGACCGCCGACTCGCCGTCCACGACCTCACCGTCGACCGGTATCTTCTCGCCGGGACGGACGATTACGACATCGCCCGCGACCACGTCCTCAACTGGGATGTCAGCCTCGGCGCCATTGCGGACGACACGCGCGGTGCGCGCCTGGAGCCCGATCAGCTTTCGAATCGCTGCCCCGGTGCCGGCCTTGGCGCGGGCCTCGAAGAGCCGGCCCAGCAGGATCAGGGTGATGATCACGCCGACTGCCTCGAAGTAGACCTCACGGAGTCCGGCGGGCAGGATGGCCGGAGCCACCGTCACCATCAGGCTGTAGCCGAACGCCGCTGAGCTGCCCAGCGTGATCAGCGAATTCATCTCAGCCTGTCGGTGGAGAAGGCTGAGCCAGCCGGTGCGGTGGATGGGCCAGCCCGAATAGAACATCACCGGCGTAATCAGGGCCAGCTGCAGCCAGTGGTTGCCCAAAATCCCGACCTGAAGGAGGTTGCCGGCCATGACTGCGAATAGCACCGGAGCTGTGAGCACACCGCCCACCACCACTCGGCGCGTGATATCTCTTATCTCGGCCTTGCGCTCGGCCATCTCGTGGTCTTCGGTTAGCTGGTCCGGCTCCTTCGCGCGGTCAGGATCGGGGCGGGGCGGATCGTTCTCCCGAGCAACCGGAGCTGCTCCGCCGTGACCATTGGCCTGTGGCTCGACGATCAGCTTGCCGTGGATCATGTTCATCCCGCAGGCGAAGCCGAACTCACCTGCACGGTCCGGCATGAGCTCGACTGTCGTCTGACCGTATGCGGAGAGCGAACTGTTCAACGCGAAGTCCGGAAAGACCACCCGGGATGTGCACTCGCCACTTTCTTGGCGGTCGAAGACGATGCGCAGTGGAACGCCTTGGCGAACCCGTACCAGGTCGGGGGAGTAACCACCCTTCACTGTCACTGTGACTTCCTGAACGTTTCCGACCTGCGTCGCCGAGTGCGCCTTCTTGGGGCCGAAGAAGAACCAACCCAGTAGGCCGGTCAGCGCCAGTCCACCCGCGACGACCACGATGTCTGCCGGGTTCATGGCCGACTTGGCCTGGGCGCTCCGGTCATCCGCGTGGTTTGGGTCGCCACTCTCTAGCGCCCCTTGACAAGACGTTCAACCGCCTCGTTGAGCTCGCGAACCTTCTGCGAGCCGTCGCCAGCCCGGATGGCCTCAACGACACAGTGTTCGGTGTGATCCTGCAGCAGCACCAGGGCGAATGCGTCCAGGGCCGCCTTAATTGCGCCCACCTGGGTGAGCACGTCGATGCAGTAGCGCTCCTCGTCCACCATCTTCTGGACGCCGCGGATCTGGCCCTCGATTCGTCTGAGACGGGTCTGCACCTGAGGCTTGTGCGACTTGTAGCCTGGCATGCCTTCAAGATACCCCGTGGGGGTACCGGTTTGTTTCATGGGGCGCTTCCCGCGCCCAGATCTCTCACTTGAATGAAGCTGCCGTGCCAGCTGTGAAACCAGACCTGCCCGCTGTAACCGTTGACAGAGAGCATTCCGACCAACCGTCCGGCCCTTTGGAAGTCGACCGTGTAGAAGCCATAGAACGAGTCAGGCGCATTCGCGCTCGTGCCGGTCTGATTCGCGTCTAGCCAGCGCTGTGCGACGTCCTTGGCCTGCTGCGTAGTTACCTTCATCGGCCCAGAGCCGCTCACGCCAAAGCCGCCCATCATGCCCCCGCCCATCATCGAGTACTTGGCGTTCCACAGCATGTCCGGGCCCGGTTCCCTGGTCACGCTTCCGCTCGAGCGGTCGATCAGGATCTCGAATGCTCCGATCCTGGTGGCCGTCTCGCGGATCGAGGCGTAGTAGTTGCCGCTGAATGCGATCACCTCGTCCGCGGCGAGGCCACCGGACGGGTATGACGCCGCCACCCCCTGGGCAATCGTGACTGCCCGATCGAGCCCAATGTCGCGACTGCCACTGCTGAAGGCACGACCCATCATTCCGCCGGGCGCTCCGATCGACCAGCCAGTCATCCGACCGGCGCCGATGCCCCCCACGGCGAGCAGCAACGACGCCGCTATGGCCCCGACTCCGATGATCAGCAGGCCTCGTGAGCGCATCGCCAACTAACCCTGAAGCGCTTTGCGCGTCTTCTCGAACTCGTCCTGAGTGATCTCACCGCCGGCGAGCCGCCGCCGGAGGACGTCCAGGGCCTGGTCATTGCGCTTAGTCCCGGTGAAGGCCCGGATCGCAAAGTCCGCCAAAACGATGATTCCGCCCCAGAAGAGGACCATCATGCCCGCCATCCAGAGCCAATTGCCGCCGTCGAAGTATCCCCACATCATTTCAATCAATCTCCTTTTGGTTGTGCCATCAGCGTAGGAGCCGGCTCCCCCGGACACTGAGTGCCAACAGGCCCGGTCGTCACGGGCCCTGAGACCCTATGGGGGTATCGAGTAGGAGCGGCTGGTTGGAAGCTAGTCGGGAAACCAGTGCTCGGCTCGGATCCGAGCTACCTCCACGCTTCGTTCAACATGCCTCTGTGGGGTCGGTCGGGTCGGCCCACAATTCAACTCGAGCCTTCTCGAGAAAGGGCGTGCGCTAACCTTCGGAGTCGATGCCGGCGTAGCTCAATTGGCAGAGCAGCTGTTTTGTAAACAGCAGGTTACGGGTTCGATTCCTGTCGCCGGCTCCATGGGAGGATGTGATGGACGCTGAAGAGAGAACGCGGCTGATCAAGAGCTATCGCGACGGGCACCGCGTCGTCATGGATGCTTTGAAAGGCATCACGCCCGAGGAGCTCGACGGCTCCGCGAGCGGTGAGTGGACGCCGCGCCAGACGGCCCATCACCTCGCCGACAGCGAGATGATGTCCGCGATCAGGATCCGGCGCCTTTTGACCGAGGACGAGCCGGTCATCCACGGCTACGACGAGGCGACTTTCGCCCGCAAGCTGACCTCCGACCGTCCCATCGAGCCGTCCCTCGAAGCGATGCGATGGGCGCGCGAAACGAGCGCGCAGCTCATCGAGCGGATGACTGACGCGGACTGGCTCAAGGTTGGGACGCACACCGAGAGCGGTCCCTATTCGGTCGAAGACTGGCTGACGATCTACGCCGCGCACGCGCACGACCACGCCAAGCAGATCAAGCGCGCCCGAGGCAAGGTGTAGCCATGGCAAGAATGCAATCGGTGGAACAGGACGCCCTGTCTCGAGCCGCTGCCGCCCGCGATGCGGATCTCCAGGACCTGATAGAGGAACTGCGCATCCCTTCGGTGAGCACGCTCCCCGAGCGCCGCGACGACTGCCTGCGCAATGCGAGATGGCTGCGCGACCGGTTCGAGCGACTGGGCATGAAGACGGAGATCGTCGATGTCATGGAGGGAGGCCTGCCCGTGGTGGTCGCGGACTGGAACGGCCGCCCGGGCCAGCCACACCTCACGATCTACGGCCACTACGACGTCCAGCCGCCCGACCCCATGGACGAGTGGAAGTCACCGCCTTTCGAGCCCGAGGTTCGTGACGGCATGCTCTTCGCGCGCGGCGCGGCCGACAACAAGGGCAACCATATGGCCACGGTGAAGGCGGTCGAGCACCTCTTTGCAGCCGGCGAGCCGCCGATCAACCTGCGGTTCCTGATCGAGGGCGAAGAGGAGATCAGTGGCGAATCACTGCCGCGCTACATCCGCGCGAACGCGATGCATCTCAGGACCGACGCGGTGCTGATCTGGGACAGCGGCCTGGACGAGGACGGCCACCCCACGATTGCGACCGCGCTTCGCGGGCTTCTCTATGTCGAGCTGGACGCCAGCGGCGCTGCCGTCGACCTGCATTCCGGCGTGTACGGCGGAGTGGCGCCAAATCCCATCAACACCCTGGCGCGAATCGTCGGCGAGCTGAAGGATCGCCACGGGCACGTCACCATCCCCGGCTTTTATGACGCGGTGGTCAGGCCCAGCGCGGAGGAGTTGGCGGACTGGAAGAAGAAGGACGCGACGTACGCCGAGACGGTCAAGCGCTTCTCCGGTGCGCGCGCGTTAGAGGGCGAGGAAGGTTTCCTCGCGCTGGAACGGACCGGCAGCCGCCCCACGCTCGACGCGAACGGCATCGTGGGCGGGTTCACGGGCGAGGGCAAGAAAACCGTGATCCCGGCGCACGCGTCCGCCAAGGTGAGCATGCGACTGGTTCCGGACCAGGACTGGAAGACGATCCTCGCCGCCTTGAAAAAGCAGGTACAGGAGCTGACCACTCCCGGAGTCGAAATCCAGGTCGACCTGCTCGGCGCCGCGCCGCCAGTGACCTGTGGAGTGGACCACCCCGCGGCCAAGGCGATGCGGGCCGCTTACAAGGCGGCATTCGGCAAGGAGACGACGCTGATCCGGGTAGGCGGATCGATTCCGGTGTCGATCGATTTCCAGGAGGCGGTCGGCGCGCCCCTCGTCATCAGCGGGATCGCGCAGTCCGATTCCGCGGTCCACTCACCCAACGAGCGGCTGGTGGTGGACAACTACCACCGCGGGATCGACGCCGTGATCCGGTTCATCTGCGGTCTCGCCCGGCCGTAACACTCGCCGGTAACTAAAGGTGAAGGCTGCAGTCAATTCACCAAACCGGAGGTGCTCAATTGGGGAGACTTTTCAGGAATATCACGGCGAGCGCGTTCTGCGTTGTCGCTTTAACGCTGGCGACTGGGGCGACAGCGCTGGCGGGAGGGACTTTGCAGACCCCCACCACTGGCCAGCCGGGGGCACCGACGAACACGTGCGGCCCGGCCAACCCCGTCACTCCTGGCAACTCGGCCAGCTCACCCGGCTCTCCGTTCAACCCGAACGGGCAGGCGGGCGTGGTCTACGCGGGTAATCCGGGTACGGCTTCGCTGGCGCATTCGAACAGCACCGCGACCGTCTCGCAGTACGACGCCGCCTGCGTGCGACTCAGCCACTAACCCCCCGACCGCGAGGGCCGGCCGTCTCGGCCGGCCCCGCTTCGGACTCCGACGCCAGTGCAGATCCACCGTTCAGGCTGCCCGCAAGGGCGATGATCACGATTGCGGCGGCCAGCGGAATGCCCAGCGCGACCCGCAATCCGAAGCGGTCGGCGACATTGCCGATCATGGCCGGGCCCGCGATGGAGCCTGAATAGCCGCCGGCCATCACGAGAGCGAGGGCGGTGCCGCTGGCGCCGAGATTGGCGCCGGCGCTAAAAGCAAGCGGCACCAACACCGCGGTGCCGATGCCGACCAGCGCGAAGCCCGTGATCGCGCCGGGCAGCGCGGGCACGGCGATCGCTAGCGTCAGGCCGAGAGCCGCGATCAATCCGCCGAGCCTGGCCACAGCCCTTGGGCTGGTGTGGGCTGTGAGCAGGTCGGCACGAAACCGCACCACCGTTGCCGCGAGCGCGAAAGCGGCAAACCCACCCGCCGCGATGCCCGGAGTGGCATGGCTGAGCTCCTTCAAGTAAAGAGGACTCCAGTCGGCCGTCCCGCCCTCGACCAGGATGCTGCAGAACGAAATCGCCGCCACTGCGACCACGAAACCGGTGAGCCAGAACCGGCCGGACGCACCGCTCGCGACTCGGGGCGCGCCGGAACGCGTGTTGGGCAGATCGCGCAGAAAGAAGGCCGATCCGGCAGCGGCCGCGATCGCAGCGAAAGCGAACTGAGGCAACGGAGCGATGCCGGCGTACGCGGCTGTGCCCGCGAAGACTGCCCCCGCCAACACGCCGAGGCTCCAGAACCCGTGAAACCCATTGATCAGCGGCCGGCCCGCCATCCGCTCCAGCTCAGCGGCCTGAGCGTTTTCGAGCATGTCGATGAATCCGGCGCACATTCCCAACACAAGCAGGGATATGAGGAGCTGCGTGAAGCTGCTCGCGAGCGCCGGCCCGAGCAGCGCGGCGCAGATCGCGATGGTGCCCCCTCTCACCCACGCCCTGGCTCCTCGACCAAGCACGAGGCGCGCGATGCCGGCGCCGATGACCGCCCCCAGCGAGAACGCAAGCAGCCCGTATCCGACCTGACCGTCAGAAATATGGAGGTGGTCTTTGAGCGCGGGGATCCGAGGCACCCAACTGCCGCTGACGGCGCCAAAAGCCAGGAAAGCGATGGAGACCGCGCGGCGGTCGCGGCTCACGACCCGGCGGGGATCAGCTCGAAGGTCGCTTGCTCGCCCGGCGTGAGTGCCTCGTCCGGCTGCGAGCCCTTGAACTTTGAGCCGTACTTGCTCTCGTATAGCTCGGAAGCCATGCGGGCCTCTGCCGGATCGGTCACGTGTCGCGGCTTGACCTTGACGTCAGTGTTCCCGAGGTGCAGCACGCCTTCGCCGCGAGCCACCAGGTTTTGCGGCCACTGCCGGACCATGCCCTGGCCTGACTTGATGAACAGGCGGTCGCCATGCGTCACCACGAAGATCGTCACATCCGAAGGTTGGCCGGTCTTCCGGCCATAGGTCGTGAACGTGACCTCACGCTCACGCTTCGCGGCGTCGATAACTTCTTGACTGAAAGCATTCACGTTCCGTTCCAACCGCAGATTCGTCTGAATTGTTCAGTCGGTGTATCGATCACCCGACGGCCAGGTTGCCGGTCCGACCGCCCCATCCCGACGAGACGGGGCTCGAGCGTGGCGCGGGAGATTGCCCGAGATCTGTGCCGGATCGGGTCCGCGAGCATAGAATCCCGGCCAAGATGGAGTTCGGCCGGATTACGAGCATCAGCCGACGTGCCGCCCGGTCGGGAGCCGCCGGCGCAGTCGCGCTATCGCTTGCCGTGGCGGCCCTGGCCGTGCAGGCACCGGCGGTCGCATTGGCGGCTGGACGCGGGTGCGTGATACCCGGCAACGACGGACCCAGCGCCGCGCTGACGGGCGTCGTCAACTCCTACTACCCCGCGACCGCCAGCGCGGCGGCGGGGGCAACCTCCATCTCGGTGGGCGCCCGCCTTGCAGGCGCGGCGCCGCCGATCGCGGCGGGAGACCTGCTGCTGGTCATCCAGATGCAGGACGCCGACATCAATGGAGTGAACTCGATCGCCTATGGCGATGGCGCCACCGGGCGGGGTTCCACCGCCCTTCGCTCGACAGGGTTGTACGAGTACGTCGCGGCGACCAGCGCGGTCGTGGGCGGCGCCGTGACCATAGCCGGGACCGGGGCCGGCGGCGGTCTCGTCAACGCTTACGACTTCTCGGCCGCGGTCACCGCGACCCACGGCTTTCGCACCTTCCAGGTGATCCGGGTTCCTCAATACTCCAGCGCGACGGTTGTGGCCGGGCTGACCGCCGCGGCGTGGGATGGCACAGCGCATGCGGGCGGAGTCCTCGCCGTCGATGTAGCGGGCGCTCTCAACCTCAACACCCAGACGATCAGCGTCGACCAGCTCGGGTTCAAGGGCGGCCTTGGAGTGGCGCAGGCGGGCGGTGCCGACGCGAACACCGATTACGCGGTGGCCAGCGGCCGCGGCGATCACGGCTACAAGGCGGAAGGCATTGCGGGCACCCCGAAGTTCCTTTATGACGCGATCGCCGGTGCTGCGGTCAATGGCACCGCCGACGGCTACCCCCTGGGTGATGCCGCGCGGGGCGCACCGGGCAATGCCGGTGGCGGCGGTACGGACTTCGATCCCGTGATCAACGATCAGAACTCGGGCGGCGGCGGCGGTGCCAACGGCGGTCAGGGCGGCATGGGCGGCAACAGCTGGAACACCAACCAGCCGGTCGGCGGCCTGGGCGGGGCTGCCTTCACGCCTGCCGCCGCCAGAGTCGTCCTCGGTGGCGGCGGCGGCGCCGGAAGCCGCAACAACTCGACGGCGTTTGCATCGTCAGGAGGCACGGGCGGCGGAATCGTGATGATCCGGGCCGGGTCGCTGGCAGGAACGGGCACGGTCACCGCCAACGGCGGAGTCGGTGTCACGCCGGACAACGATGGCGGCGGTGGCGGCGGTGCAGGTGGCAGCGTCATCGTCAGCACCACCGCAGGAACGGTTGCCGGCTTGACGATCACGGCCAACGGCGGCGCGGGCACCAATGCCGCGGCGACCCGTGTCGGGACGGCCGAGCGACATGGTCCAGGTGGCGGCGGCGCGGGCGGCGTGATCGTCACCTCCACCGCTCCGGCATCGACCAGCGTTCTTGGTGGCGTCCACGGCACCACGACCACCGCGGCTGATCCCTACGGGTCGTCAGACGGTGGCGCCGGCGTCCTTCTGGCCACGACGCCTGGCGGGCTCCCCGGTTCGTCCTCCGGCGCAGAGTGCGTGCCGGCGGTGACAGTGACGAAATCGACGAGCACTCCCAACGTGACCAACACGGTGAGTGGCACCACCGCGACCTACTCGATCACCCTGGGCAACGGCGCCAACACTGCGCCCGCGACAAACGTCAGCGCCTCCGATGCGCTGCCGGCGGGGTTCACGTACGCGAGCACGGTGGGCATCGTTCTCAACGGTGGTGCAACCCGGCCGGCGACAGTCGACCCGGTTCTGGGTGACGCCAACCCTGTCTTCGGGACGTTCTCGATCCCAGGCGCGGGTTCGGTCGTGATCACCTTCACGGTCAACATCGCGCCGAGCGTGGCCGCGGGCACGTACAACAACCCTGCGACCGGCACTTATCTCGATCCGACACGCACGACGCCTGCCGGAACCGCCTCGATTGCATACCCCGGCGGCGGACTCGAGCGTGTGTCGGTAGGCGTTCCGGACATGACCATCACCAAGAGCCACATCGATCCATTCGTCAGGGGTTCGACCACTGCCGCCTACACCCTGACCGCGCACAACTCGGGCGGGGGGCCGACCACCGGAACGGTGACCGTGACGGACGTGCTGCCTGCCGGGCTGACGCCGACCGCAGCAGCCGGGTCCGGCTGGACATGTCCCGCCCCGGCGGGCCAGACCGTGTCGTGCACGCGCGCAGACGCGCTCGCCGCGGGCTCGTCCTACCCCGCGATCCGTGTGACGGTGACCGTGCTGGCGAGCTCCCCGAGCACCGTCATCAACGTGGCCACCGTTGGCGGAGGCGGCGAGACCAACTTGACCAACGACACCGCGACTGACCCGACCAACATCATCTCGCTGGCGGGATTGCCGAACACGTCGGGTCTTCAGGCTCTGGACGGGGCTCCAGCAGCCATCGCGCCCGCGACGACCTCGAACGGGTGGCTCGTCGTGCTGGGATTGCTTGCGGGAGTCGCGGGTTTCGCTGTAGCGGTCCTCAGCGGGCGAAGGCAGGTACGGTTCCGCCGCCGTCGCAGGCGGCCGGCCTCGAGTGCAATGCCCGCGCTGATCGGCATCGTGGTCTGCGCGCTCGCCGCCGGGCAATTCCTGCCCCTCCAGAGCGCCGCCTCGATCTCGCCCTCGGCCTCGATGGTCGGGCCGGCTTACGTTGCGGATGAGGTCGGCGCGCGCGCGGGCCTGGTTGGACCCGCGAACGTCACCGCAGTCAAACCTGCGCCGGCCCTCGAGATGAGCTTTCACGCCGCCGCGGGTCCCATCACTCCACTCCGGCTGCGGATTCCGTCGATCGGTGTCGACGCGCCGGTCGCGGGGGTGGGCCTCCTGCAGGACGGATCGATGGGCGCTCCCAACAACCTTTGGACCTCGAGCTGGTTGTCGAGCAGCGCCCGCCCGGGCCAGCCGGGCTCGGCGGTGATCGCGGGCCACCGGGGAATCGGCACGCAGGCGCTGTTCAGCCACCTGGAAAATGTGCGGCCGGGTGACCGGATCCACGTCTCGGATGCAAGCGGCGGCGAGCTCGTTTACGAGATCACCCGCGTCGCTTCGATGGACCTGAGCGTGGCCACGCAGCTGCAGGTCTTCGGCCCGACCTCTCAACAGCAGCTCGTGCTGATCACCTGCTACGGCCAGTACTCGCGGAGCACGAGCACCTACGACCACCGGCTGGTCGTGTTCAGCAGGCTTCTACCGCCGGCCTGACGCTTCTCGCCAGCATCGCGACCGAGCAGGCGACGAGCCAACCCAGCAGGGCGGCCAAGGAGAGGATGTCTGGATAGCGCCGGCCCGGCCGCACGCATGGAGCAAATTGTTCCTCACCCTGGAACGACGGGCGCGGGGTCGGTTGCTTTCTCAGCGGGAGAGAACATCGCTGAGAAGACGTCCTTTAGCTTCGCAGCCGCTTGCTCAGAGAAGAGTCCCACGAGGGCTCCGACCGCTGCGAACCCGTAAATGTTGAGAGTCGCGGACGGTGTTTGAACCGTCAACAGACCACCCCTGAGAACCACGTAGAAGATCGTGGCGAGAAGCGCCCCGATCACCGGCAGGAGGCAGTACATCAGGACCCAGCTCCAGACCAGCTTTCGGGTGCCGACGAACATCATGAGCGAGCGGAGGGTATGAATCGCTCCGCCAACTGCCCCAGCAGCGACTATGACGACGAAGATCCGAGCCTCTTCAGGGACACTGAATCCGAAGCCAAAATAGTTGACGCCGGAGCCGGATGAGGTTTGTGCGCCGGTGGCCGGGGCGAGAGGCGGCCAGAACTGAATGATGGTGTACAAGAGGCCGACGCTCATGGCGACGAAAAGTACGGCGAGGACGACTATGCCGGCAGCCGGCACTGGGCCCTCTCCCGGTCCAGAGCCGGAAGTTGGTGGCGCCGGCGGTGATGCTGGTGGAGCCGGGGAGACAATAGCCATCATGCGACCTCCTTGGCGACCGCCCGTGCAATTCTTGCTCGCTTAGCGGCCCTTCCGGCAAGCGCCTCAGCCTCCCCGCTGTGATCAAGCCAGTCGAGTGCATCCTGGAGACGAACTCGAGTGCTGACCGCGTCGACGCAGTTGCGCAAGAAGAGCACCTGGATGTTCTGAATCGGGTCGGCAACCCAAACGCCCTGGGGTGTGGTCACGACGATCGCATCGGGAAATCCGAGCTGGCGTCGCGCCTGTGACTCGGTGACGCCGGCGTGACATCCGATGAGATGCACAGGTCCAACATCACCCTCTGTCATCTCAGGTACGAGCTCGTGGTCTTTCAGGAAAGGTTGCCCGACCAGCTCGCGGGCCGCGGCAACGCCGATGGGGGCGGGCAACCCGGCACAGCGCATAACGATGAGCCTGGAGGCGATCGGCGTCACCACCGTCTGTTTGTCAAGTGTTCTGCTTCTTGGCCTTTGCCTGAGTGCCTGCACCAGCTCCTTTTCGATGCTTGCCTTCCGGTCCGCGAAGTTGAGCCGGTTCCAATCGAGCGCTTGCCCGAGGTAAGCCTTGGCGGCGGGTCCTCCAGACGCGCCGCCCCGCAGCGCCATCTTGACTACAGCCTCTTGAACGGTCCCGAGAACTTGCGTCCTCAGGGAGGCGGCGTCCGTTGCCTTGCCCGCGAACAGCCTCAAGTCCTCGACGTACCGCATGAAGCGAGAGTCCGATGCTTTTTCGCTGCGTTTGGTACGCGGGTTCAACGGATCGAGCTGGACGATTTGCACTTTCGACAGATTTGAGCCGATCGCGGCTTCCAGCTCGGCCTCGCATATGCCTTCGGTTTCGCCCGGCCTCATCCAGCCACTCTGGCCGTTGAAGATGCTTACGAAGAGGTCACAGTCCTGCGCTTGAGACACGCAGTATTCCCATGAGGTCTCATCGCCTGGTCCCGCTCTGCCCTTTTCATTGATCCAGACCTCGAAACCGCTCTTGCCATCGACGAGCAGCATCTCCTCGATCTGCTTTTTCAGATCGATCCGCACACTCGAGAGCATGACCTTGCCGCCGTTGCTCGGAATGTCCACCAGGCAACGGCTGGACAACATGACCTGAATCGGGCCGGGCACTGCACTCCTCGCGTGAAAAGACGGGCCGGGCGAGCGTTAAGCATAACCTCGGAAGGTGTCAAGTAGACCCCCTGTCTCGCCTCGCCACCGCCCCGTTCGGTGGTTCCTCAGTCAGGCGGCTGGCGGGAGGTCTCGAATGCTTGGCCTCGGGATCGTCTGAACCCCAAACTTCTCCAGCAGGAGAGTTCGCAGGGACCACGCCGACCGTCTGCCGCTAACCCCCCAACGTGGCGGGTTCGAACCAGCCGGACCGAACAGAGCAAGCCCGGATGTGGCCGGGCCGGGGTCGAAGCGAGTGCGATATTGGATCCCGCGAAATCCGGCTCTGTAGAGTGCAGACGCCCACTGCTGCGGTATCGCGTACGGGGTCATGTTGGACAGCTCGTTGGTCACGCCAAAGCCGGCAGCTCGCCGGTCGACCAGGTTCGCGATCCGACGGGAGCCTGTCAGTTTCGGGTCGAGCCCGAAAACACTGCGGGTCCGCAGGTCTTCCTCGGAGACCTCACCATCGGTGATTTCCGGGCCGAGCACCTCCATCAAACCTGCCAGCTGCCCGACGCCGAGGTACAGCGTTCCCTGTCCTGACATATCGAGGTCAAACCGGCAGTCGCCGTTCGCACACCACCACCAGGGGTCGGCGAACTCATTCTTGCCGGCGCGCCAGAGCTTGCGCCTGGGACCTCGACTCGTCGGGAACCCGGCCAATCTGGCCTGGTTTGGAGGGCCCTTCTGTGCGGTGGTGGCCCGCTGCGCCGTCAGTGCGCCCAGCGCGCGGCGGCAGAGTTCGCCAGCGCGAGCACCCGAGCCGTCTCACCGCCCTCTAGCGCTTCAAGGGGTGAGTGGTTGTCCAGCAAACGGTTCCTCCGCTGCAGCCAGCTCGAAAGTGTCCATCGATTCATTGCGCTCTCTGGAATCGCCTGGAGCACGCCGGCAAGTCCCGTCTTGACCGTCCAGCCGTCTTGATCGTGCTTGAACTGCCATAACGGGTAGGCTCTCTCGCCGGCTTCCTTCACCTGCAGGGCCAGCAGCGTTCCGCGCCGAACCCGGTCATCGACAGCCTGCCTGCTGATTGGCTTGCCGTCACGGGCCAGAGCGACTCGAACTTGCTCCGTTGTCCAAACGGGCCCGCTGACCCTGGCGGCAACACTCGGCTCCGGGAGTACTTTCAGCATGGTATCGGCCAGCTGCTCAGCCATCTCCGTGATGTGCGACGGGTCAAGACCTGACGCGACCAACTCTTCGAGTCGCTCGCGAAACTTGCGCGAGAAGACACTCACGAAACCTGTGGCGGTCTGGCTCAGGTTCGGCGCCGGCCTGCGACGAGCGTGCTTTTTGGATTGACTTTCAACGTCGACGGCGGTCCCTGCCACAGTCCGTATCATGACTCTTTACCGTCAAGGAGTCAAGGGCCACGCGGTTGCCGGCACGGAACCATGGCACACCAAGATGGGACCGAGTTCACGCAGCAGGCTTGAAGCGCTCCCTCCCGAGCCTATCCGCTTTCCAGCCTTGTCACGAGCGCCTGGCTCACCGTGTCGTAGCGGTCCAGCGAAAGCGCATGACGGGCGCCACCGGACGACAAGGACCGCTCGCGTCCCGGTCAGCTACTGCCCGTCGTAGCTCATGAACGACGTCGGGCTGCTCTCGTTGCAGATCACCGCCACCTGGCCGCCGGATGAGGTGGTGACCAAGGCCGTCGCCCTGGAGCCGCCGGAAAGGCCGCCGGTAGGTTGGTATAGACCCCAGAAGGCATCGGGCGCCAGCGTCTGCGTCTGAGGGGTTCCGACGGATGCGCCTGTGGCGCTGTCGAAGTAGCTGACGGTGATCGTTGTAGTGGCGAGACCGGTGTTCATGATCCCCTCACCGGTGTTCCAGGGGTCCGAGCCCGCGTTCTCGACCAGGGGCAGGTGAACGCTCGCGCTGCCGGCGCTGAACGCGTTGTAGGAGGTCGACTCCTGCGCGGACCCAGCGGCCGGCGCCATTTCGTTGACGATCGCCGCCAACGGCAGGGTGCTCTGGATTACCGCTGTATAGGCGCCCACCGCCGGCCCATCGGTGGGGCTGCCCTGGTAGACGCCCAGCGAACCGTTGGCTGGAATGGTGAAATTCTTGACGGTCGGTGACCCTGCGACGTCGTAGTAGGTGACCGTCACCGTGCCGCCACTCGCCGAGGCGTTTTGGATGCCGATCCCGGTGTAGTAGCCGCCGAAGGCATTGTTCAGGGCCACGGGCACGTTGAGCAGGCTACTGCCCGAGGGCACCGCGTCATAGGAGCTGAACTGCCCGCCCGGTCCAGTTTCGTTGACGATGGCGGCGACTGCACCGGGCGAGCTGGCGATCGTCGCAGTGCCGGTAAAACCGTTGGGCAGGGCCAGGGTTGGGTCACCCGAATACATGCCCTGGTAGGCGCCCGCCGCAAGTCCGGTGAAGGTCTTGGTTTTCACCGTTGCGCCCGTTGAGTCGCGATATGTGACCGTGATGTTGGTCGGAGCTGCGCTCGAGTTGATCAAACCGATACCCGTCGTGTAACCGCCGAAGCCATTGTTGACGATGGTGGGGGCATACAGCGTGGTCCCCACACCGCTGGGCACCTGCACCCCGCTGTAGCTGGTCGCGTCACCCACGCCGCCGGGCGCGAACTCGTTGACGAAGGCCGCGACAGGCTGGCTGCTGTAGACGATCGCCGAGCCCGCCTGGGCGCTCGAAAACGAGTTGCCGTTGTCCTGGCGCACCGTCCAGCTTCCATTTACCGGCAGGCTGGTATTGATGTCGCCGGCGCCCACCGGCGCGCCGTTCTGGTCGAAGTAGGCGATGTGAACGATGGCCGGCGCTGAGCCGGTGTTCTGGATCGTCGCAGCGGTGACGAAGCCGCCGTAGGCCCCGTTGCTCATGGCGGGGAGCACCGCCGCCACGGGTAGGGTCCCGATGAGACTGCTTCCGACTGTGAATGACCATGTGTAAGGCAGCCCATTGACGGTAAGAGCGACCACGTAGTTGACCCCGTTCTGAAGGGGCTGCTGGGGGAACACGACCACGCCGCCTCGCCATGTCAGGTAGGGGGCGAAGGTGGCGTTGGTCGAGTCGATGACGCAGTTCGAGAGTGACGCTCCGTTTCCTACCAGCGTGTGGACCGGCCCGGCGGTCGTGGCCACGTTGGCCCCCACCTCGATGAAGAGCGGCAGCCCGCTGAATCCCGGACAAGCGAGAAGCGGGTCGGGTGTTTCGTTCCCGCTGTACGCGGTCAGCGGCTCGGTGGAGCCGTTTCCCGGGAAAAAGACCGGATACTGGCCGGGGGCGGACATGCCCTGGCCAACATTCACGGCGGCGGCCATCTGCCAGGTGTACGCGGAATTCCGATACGAGCCGAAGCCGGTCGTCGTGAGTCGTGGGTCCATCATCCCCATCGCGTGGAAGGGCGCACCCATCCACCAATCGATGGCCTCAACGTCTGCAGTGGCGGTGCTGGAGCTGACAAAGATGTTGCTGTTCATGGCGGCAAGGTTGCCCGCCGCCGTGTACTGCGAGTAAGCGGTGCTCTCACTGTGCGTGACCTGGCCGGTCTGGACCATGTACGTCGCGTGGAGCACGTCGCCGGCGCTGTAAGTTGTGTTCTCCGTCAGGGTGGAAGTGCCGGTGTTGGCCCGCCAGGCATTGAAGCGGTCGAGCCAGGGCAAGCTGGCGGTTGGGACGGTCGCCAGATGGACATGAGACGTGGCCGCCCCTGGGAGGGCCGGCAATATGGCGAAGGCCAAGGCAGCCAGTATTGGCACCGCGAAGCGACGTCCCGCACGTGATCGCAAACCACGTTCGAGTACGCCGAAGGCGTGCCTCGAGTTAGGTACCACAATCGAAATAACGAAATGGTGCTGCGATCTTGCCTAGTCGGTCGCCCGTAGGGCCGCTTTTGAGATCCAGCGATCTTCTATCCGGTTGTTGTGCGAAGACCCCGACCTAGGAGGCTCCAGGAGCGTCCGCTGTCGGTGGACGTGTAGATGTCGCCGCCGTAGCAATACGCAAACAGCGTCGTCGGGTTGCCCTGGGTTATCGCCTCGACGCTCTGGTCATAAGGAAGGCCGATCGCTGAACCCCACGTGGACCCGCCATCGGTGCTGTAGGAGATGGCCCCAGGTACACCGAGCTTGTCACCACCGTCGCCAACGAGGAGCGTGCCGCCGGCCCCGACACCCACCGGACCGTTGAGGCCTCCACCCACAACGGACCACGTGTTGCCTTTCATGAGATAGGCACCGTTTTGCCCGCCGCGAGCGAGCAGGCTCGGGGGGTCGCCTGCGACCACCGCGAGCTGGGTCACCGTGACCCCCTGAGGCAAGGCAGGCAGCTCCAGGATCCGCTGGCCATTGTCAATCAGCTCGAAGACCCGGTTACCCGTGGCCAGAAAGAATTGTCCGACGACAGTGCCCGGAGTCATGACGGGGCTGGCGAGGGGAGGCAGACCGGCCAGCTCTCGCCAGCTCACTGAGGCGTCGCGAGTGCGCAGCAGACTCTGCTGGTGAATCAGAAACCAGACCGTGTTAATGAAAGGGCTCACTTGGAGTGGCTGGTACTGCCGGCTTCCTGGCGGCGATGTGCGAGTTGCTTTCCAACTGGCACCTCCGTTGGTTGTCACCTGGATGGAAGATCCGCCAGTGATCGCGTACTGCGGATTGGTCGGATCGACTGCTATACCGGAGCCACCGGTTGGCGGCTGCATGGACGTCCACGTCTTCCCGGCGTCCGCGGATTCTTCAATGAGGCTCGGGCCAAGCCCGATCAGAACCCCAGTACCGCCCGCGAACAACTTCGCGCCATCGCCCAGCACACCCGGCGATGTCACTGACGGGAGCGGCGTCGAATCCGTCGGACTGGGAGAAGGCTCACCCGCGCTTGTGTACGTTCCGGCTCCACGGGTGCGCGTAAACGAAGTCGGGTTTGAGGCGATGGCCACAGCCACGCCGATCAGGATTGCGAGGAGAGGCAGACCAGTGAACACCACCAGCCGCGATGGCAGATTTCCGAAAGGCCACCTCATTGCCGCCGCATCTTATGCCCGAGCTTCGCCTCGGCGAGGAGAAGCAGCCTGGGCCGGCGTTTGACAATTTTGCCGCCCCTCAGTTTGGCCAGGAAGTCTTCGGCTCCGTCAAAATCCTCCAGCTCAACGTAAGCAGAACCGATTTCTCTCAAGGTGTGAGCATCCGAGCCGGCGCCGGCGGCTGCGCCCAGGATGCCGCAGAGGTCCTGAGCCTGGCGATTGGCTTGCTCCTCCGAACGGCCGTTGAATACCTCGACGATATCGATCAAGTCGGCGATGTCCTCGATGGCCGCCTCACTCAGGTGGCGCCTGAACGGGTCGTACGGGTGCTCCAGGTAGACAAGGCCGCCCTGGCCCTTGATTTCGAGCGCAGTTTTCCTGGGCGTCAGACCCCGTGCGACCGGATGCTCCAAAAAGAGTCCGATGAGCTCACCCTCCGCCGTCATCACCTCCTCCCCGGCCACGACTCTCTCAATGCCAGGAGTCTGGAGCCGAGCAATGCCAGCCAATGTGTCGTGGTCGGTGAGAAAAACCGGCGACAGTCCGAGCTGCCGGCAGCGTCCCGCCACGCGTTCTGGCTCTGTTCTGCAGTCAGGCGAAGCTGAGCTGTGGACATGCAGATCGACTCTGATCACGCGCGTCTGAGGTTAGCGCGAACCCGGGTGACCTTCAGCTTGGGCTCTGGGAAGGCAACATTGGAGTTCACGAGGGTCAGGAATTAGAACTGAGAGTTAAGATCGTCTCGAACATGGCTATGGAATCGACTTTAATGGCCGCATGGTACTGATCAGGTACGTCCGCGTGCTTCGGCATCGGTGGTGGATGATCGTCATGTGTCCCATAGTCGCGGCCCTTGTGGCTGGGGTCGTCAGCCTACTGCAGGCGCCAGTTTATGAGTCTCATGTCTCGCTCTATGTCCGCCTTGCGCAACCGCTGACGTCGTCGGATCCCACGGCTACAGCGTTGACGAGCGATCAGATCTTGCACACATACGCGTCACTTGTGACGGAGCGACCACTGCTCGAGTCGGTGATTTCAGAGCTCGGGCTGAAGATCAGTCCCGAGAGCCTGGCTAACGAGATCAAGGTTACGCCCGTTCCGAACACCACCAAGCTCGACGTTGCCGTGGACGACACCAACCCAACATTGGCGCGCGATGCTGCTAACCGACTCGTGGCAGACCTCATCACCGAGGTCAAGCAAATTGAACAGCAAGAGACTCAGCTTCCAAACGCTCGCTCTGGTGACAACCTCATTGTGGTTTCGCCAGCGATCACGCCGACCGGATCGATCTCCCCCAACATTCCCCGAAACGTCGGCATCGCATTCGTGCTAGGGCTTATGACGGCGCTCGGCGTTGCCTTTCTACTGGACTACCTGGATCAATCGGTCAAGAGCGACGACGAGATCCTAACTCGCCTCGGGTTGGTCACTATTGGGCACATCGCTTACGCGCCAACACCCAAGGGGAAGCGCGCTGAATTGATTGCATTGGACACTCAGTCGCCTGCTTCCGAGGCCTATAGGGCGCTGCGCACGAGCCTAATGTTCTCGACCATCGATCACGAGCTCAGAACGATTGTGGTCACATCCGCTGCCCCAGACGAGGGAAAGACACGAACGGCCGCGAATCTCGCTGTCGTCCTGGCAGAGGCCGGTCACAAGACAGTCCTGGTCGATGCCGACTTCAGACGTCCGTCACAGCACAAGGTCTTCGGGAGGATTCGAAACGTCGGCTTCTCCAACCTGATCCTGCAGGATGTCCCTGAGAGCGAGGCGATCGGTGCCGTCGAGAAAGTACCGAATCTCTGGCTGATCACTTCGGGCCCAATCCCACCCAATCCATCTGAGCTCCTGGGGTCGGGCCGCGTAAAGGAGCTCATCGCGCGGTTGAGGGGTGCCTTCACCTACGTGATCTTCGACACTCCGCCCGTTAATGCCGTGACGGACGCAGCCATTCTTGCCGCCGGCGCCAACGGGACCATATTGGTCGTTGAGCAGGGACGCACCACCTTCCCCGCGCTGAGGCATGCGAAACAGTTACTCGACCGCGTTGGCGCGCCCACCATCGGCGTGGTGATGAACAAAGTGCGAGCTTCGGCTGGCTCGTACGCGTACGAGTACGGCTACTATGGCACGCGCGCTGAGGTTAGCGCGGTGCCGGATCCACGTCCGCTTTCCGAGCCAGAACCCCGGGTTCCATCGGTTAGGGGGTGAGTCGAGAGGCCGGGTATCTTCGCCACCCGTGATCGCGGGTCCCGATCCGAAAATTACCAGGCCAAGCCTTGGTGAATAGCATGCTCGCAAACGCTGGATCGCTGGTGTACGCCGCACGCTACCCAAAGGTGCAAAAGGCCGTCGCCGTGTTGGCCCTGGTTCTCCTTTCTGCATGGCTCGGGTATCAGGTCGCGCGAGACTACTTCACAGCCGTCGAACTTATGGTGGCGGCTGCGATCGTTGCGGTATCTATACGTTGGCCACGGCAGGCTTTGCTCATGGCGGTTCCTGCAACTCTGCTCCCAATAGACCTGGTTGGGACCTCGGGCCAATTGCTTATCGTGGCCGCCCTAACCATTGGCTGGCTCGTCGAAATGCTAGCGGGGCGCGGACACGTATACCCGTGGGAGCATGGACTTTTAGCAGGCTTCGGCGCCTGGTTGGTCCTCGCCTACTTCGTCGACGGCGTTCACATCGAAAGCCAACTGTCCGCGGAGCACGATTTGGCTACGCTGCTCGCCGGTCTCTGGCTATGCGGTATGGCGATCTCAATTGGCCCCACTCGTGGCCAGCTCTTAGCGGTTGGTGCGTTGTCCGCGGCAGCGGTTTCGGTCGCCGCGATTCTCGATCCGGCTCATTCGGGGGTTGGCCGGATCGCTCTGCTTGGCCTCAACTCAAACTACGTCGGGGCCGCCCTGGCACTTGGAGCGGTGGCATCTCTGGCGGCCTTGATTCACAACAGGCGCAACCCGATCTGGATCGCTACTGGAGTGGCATGCGTGATCGGCATCCGGGCGAGCGGCTCGCGCGGGGCCATCGTGATGCTGCTTGCCGGTGTGGCTGTGCTCGGGCTCCTGGGTCGCCCGCGTTGGATCCAATTGACGGTCGTCGCGGTCGCAGCAACAGTAGTGATCGCGCTACCCGGCTTCACCGACGAAGCCTTGACCCTGCTCATCGGCCCGCGGACCGCCGCCGACTTTGCAGCAAGCAACATTGACCGCACGAATGCCGGGCTGACCGCGCTGCGATATGCGGTCGCGAATCCTGTATTTGGCGTCGGCTACGGCCAGTTTGCTGCGCTAGCCGCGCGGGATCCGCTCCTTGCCGAATACGTGGCTACCCACAATGACTATCTCCGTCTGGCGGCCGAAAGCGGCTTTCCGGCGGCTCTCTTATTGATTGCCGTAGTTGGTCTGGCGTTGCGTACCGGCCGGCCACTCCGACGCACGGAAACGGCGATGGTGGTCACGTATGCGGTTAGCCTGCTCTTCGGCAACTTCTTGTCAAACCTGTCAGTGTCTGCGCCGTTCTGGTTGTGGTTGGGATTGTCATTGCATGTCTCTGCCGAGCGATCTGCTGCCACAAGGGAAACGGCTCGCGAAGTCTCTATTCGGAGCCAGGGCGCAGCCATGCGTACTGTCCGCTTCCCAGCTGAATGACCGATGCGAACCTCCGCGGTCCATCGATCGAGAATCGTTTGGCTGGTCGGGAATATCTGGCTAGACGGCTAGGCGAGGCCGATCACGCTCGGTCAACCGGTCCAAGCGCCCACGGGTGGTCCGGCCACAATGGCTGAGCAGCCGCTCCAGCGACGGGATGATATTCAAGGCCTAAGGGCGGTCGCAGTGACACTCGTTGTCCTCTATCACGTCGGACTCCCCATCAATGGCGGCTTCGTTGGCGTCGACGTCTTCTTTGTAATTTCGGGTTTCGTCATCGGCCGCCTACTCTGGCGCGAGCTGACGTCGACAGGCCGCCTGGCCCTCGGTGCATTTTATTCCCGCCGAGTTCGCCGTTTGCTACCGGCTCTTGCTGTCGTGCTGATCTTTGTCCTAATGGCTTCGCTAGTGCTCGAGAACCCGCTAGGAACGCAGCTGCAAACAGCAAAGACTGCGGCTGCAGCCTCGATCTTTCTCGCCAACGCTTTTCTCTTCACCGCTGATACGGGCTACTTCGCATTGGGAGCCAATACCAACCCCCTTTTGCACACCTGGACCCTAGCCGTCGAGGAGCAGTTTTACATTCTGTTTCCGGCAATCCTGTTAGTGGCATGGGCCATCTGCCGCCGCCGGGAAAACAACCGGACTGCGGTTGTAACGGCAACGCTTTGCGTGGTTGTGGTGGCATCCCTTCTGGCGTCGATCGCTGTTACACACGCAACTGGGTTTCCGTTTGGTGGCGATCGAAACCAGTTGTTTGCTTTTTACGCCTCACCCATTCGCGCGTGGGAATTTGCGCTAGGAAGCTTGGTCGCCCTCCAAGAACCCTTATTCAGCCGGCTTAGCCGAAAGGCCGCAACAACGGCGGCTACCTTGGGTCTCTTCCTGATTGCGCTTGGAGCCCTCGCCCTGGATTCCACAACTCCATTTCCCGGAAGCGCGGCACTGGTCCCATGCCTGGGGGCTGCTTTCCTGATTGTCGCTGGCATCGGTCCCAGCACCCGCATCTCCAAGGTGCTCGCGAGCCGGCCAATGACGTTCATAGGGGATATTTCCTATGGGTGGTACCTCTGGCACTGGCCGATGATCGTTTTCACGCGCATCGTCTGGCCCGAAGCGCCTCCAGGAGCCCTTTTACTCGCGGCACTGGCTGCGCTCGTCCCGACGTACCTTTCGTTTGCGTGGATTGAAAATCCAATCCGCTTCAACCGGAGACTTATTGGGCCGCTTGTAGTGCGTTTGGCGGCGGTCTGCATCGTGGTTCCCTTGGCGCTCAGCATTGGTCTCTGGGCCGTTACAAGAATTCCAACTGGGCCGGCGTTGGACTTTGCTTTCCAGGCAAGAGGCCATCTCGATGAGACTCATCAGTGCACGGACAACCTTCCGTCCGATCCCCATACCGCCTCAGCGTGCACATGGACCGTCCCAGAAGCCAGGGGCCGGGTCGTACTGGTAGGCGATTCCAACGCAGGGCAGTTCGCCGAACCGGTGGCCACCGCTGCTGCTGCGCAGGGCTTCGACTTCACCCTCGCAACATTCGGTGGCTGTCCGTTTGCTGATGTGATCACCGTCTACTCGACGGAGGCGTGGCAGGGCCAGTGCCGCACGTTCGTCAAGTCATGGCTAGCGTACCTTTCCTCCTCGCGCCCGAGCCTGGTCCTACTGTCAAACGCTTCTACGGAGTACCTGCGGGAAGGCAACGGCCTCACTTTTGTCAACAGCAGTTCAGGCGAGAGATCCGCTACGGCAGCGGGAAAGGCGATCCTTTGGAACGACGCCATCGGAAAGGTGATGCAGCGTTTGACAGCGGTTGACGTGCCTGTCGTCCTTATTCACACCGTTCCACACTTCGCTTGGGTGGGCCTAACTGCCTGCCCTAACCTCCTGATCTACACAAGCCCGGCGGCCTGCGGAAGGTCAGAGACCAGAACTACCGTTGCTGACTTCTCAAAACGCGCGTTCACAGCTGAGGATCTCGCAATCCGGGGAGCCAAGTTAGCGGTCGGGGTCGACTTCGCTAGCGTGATCTGCACCCCCGCCGAGTGTTCGACAAATCGCGGCAACCGATGGGTCTACCGCGATGGTGCTCATCTGACCGTGGGGGAGGCGGAGTCTCTGTTACCGCAGATCAGCGCACTGATTCTGACGAATGCGCGACCAAACTGACACGAGCACGCCCGATGTCGGAGCGAGAATATTTCTCCGTGCACGCCTCCGATCCCACGAGACACGTGCACGTGAATAGCTTGTAGTGGCGGGACCCCGTCTGCGGATTGCCCTGGTGATTGGAACCCTGCAGATCGGCGGCGCGGAGGTCCAGTTGTGCCGGCTGGCCGTCGAGCTCTCGGCTCGCGGCCACTGGGTCCACATCTTCGCTCAGTCCGGCGGCGGTCCGCTCCAGCAGTTCCTAGAGCAGAGCGGTATCCCCTACTCGACCTATGCATTCCATCCCGGAGCCCGACTCTATACCGGAACACTCAGACGGATCCGGCCTATCGATCTGACAATCAAGGCAGCTGGAGCGGCGCGGGATCTCGTCCCTATGCTCAAGGTTTGGTGGGACCTGGGGCGCTCTAGAGCTGATGTGTGCCATGCCGTCCTACCCCAGGCGTATTTCTGGAACATGATCGGGTCCCGTTTAGTCGGCATACCAATCCGAATTGCCGGCAGGCGCGCTCTGACGTTCGCCGAGCCTAAGGCGGCCAGCATTGGGGCACAGGTGCACCGAGCGCTCGGCCAGCTGTCCCGGCGCTGGACTACGATCACCCTCGCGAACAGCGCCGCAGTCGCCAAAAGCGCGCACGAAGTCGAAGCCATACCCATCGAAAAGATCCGGGTCATACCAAATGGCGTTGATCTTCCGAGACTAATCGACACATCGATGGCAAGTCCCGACCGCACCCCACCAGTTGGTCTGATGGTCGCCAACCTGATCGAGTACAAGGGCCACTCGGATCTGATCCAGGCACTCAGCGGGATGATCGATCCGCCCACAATCCGGCTCGTCGGGGATGGACCCGAAAGGGCCACGCTAGAAGCAATGGCACGTCGAGCCGGTCTCGAAAGCAAGCTGCTCTTCGAAGGTTCAACGCCACAAGCGAGTCGACTCTTTGGGGAGGTCCAGTTCGCAGTTCTGGCGTCGCACCAGGAGGGCATGCCCAACGCCGTCCTCGAGGCGATGGCCTACGGCTTGCCGACGGTGGCCACCTCGGTCGGCGGCATCCCCGAGCTCATCGAGCACGAGGTTCAGGGACTTTTAGTGCCTCCCCACGATCCCCTAGCACTTCGCAGCGCAATCGTTCGCATTGCTGGTGACGCCAGGTTGCGCGCCCGTCTCGGTCGGGCGGCCCGCCTTCGCGCACTGGACTTCGGGTGGGACCGCTGTGCCCAAGGTCATCTCGATCTTTACGCCGAGCTACTCGCGCGGAGTCGGCGAGGTGGGAAGCGCTGAGGCCCCCGTTATCATCTGAATTCCCCAGCCGCAAGGAAGCCATGAACAACCAAAGCCTTACTGTGATCGAGCCCCCGAGGGGATGGCAAAGCATCGGCATACGCGAGCTTTGGAACTTTCGGGAGTTACTGCGCGCGCTCTTGCTGCGAGACGTGAAAATCCGCTACAAGCAGACCATCCTGGGCATTGCCTGGGCCGGCTTGCAGCCGTTAGTAGGCATGGTGGTATTCACCATCGCGCTGAATGGCGCGGCCGGAATCCCCTCCGAAGCCGGCGTCCCCTACCCTATATTCTGCTATTCCGGATTGCTGATCTGGCTTTACTTCGCGGAGGCTTTGAACCGTGCCAGCCGGAGCCTCGTGACCAACAATTTACTCGTCACTAAGGTCTATTTCCCGAGGCTGATCGCGCCGCTATCCGGAGTCATCGCGCCGGTCCTCGATTTCACAATTGCCTTTGTAATACTGCTTGGGCTGATGGTCGCCTATGGCGTGGGCTTTTCGTGGACGGTGCTTCTTGCGCCCCTGATACTGATCGGTGCCATCCTCTGCGCCACCGCATTCGGCGTCTGGCTGGCAGCGCTCAATGTCGAGTATCGCGATATCGGCTACGCGGTACCCCTGCTGGTCCAGTTGTGGTTGTTCCTGACTCCGGTTGTCTACCCGGCATCCAGCGCCCACGGTGTCCTGCGCATCATCTTCGCACTCAACCCAATGGCAGGCGTCGTGACGGTGTTCAGATGGGCCGTGCTCGGTCGCGGCGCAATCGATTGGTCGATACAGATCCCCTCGCTTGCGGTGCTCGTCGTCGTGCTGGTGGCAGGCATACTGTACTTCCGCAGAGTTGAGACGTCCTTTGCCGATTCGATCTGAGCAGGGCGGCGACATCGCCGTCTCTGTTGAGGGCCTCAGCAAGCGCTATGTGCTCGGCGAGCGCGAGCCGTACAAGACGTTGAGATCCTCACTGATGAGTGTGCCCAACCGGTTGCTCCGCCAGTCATCATCGGTATCCCCGGTTGGAGGCCGCGCTGAATTGTGGGCTCTACGCGACCTGAGTTTCCAGCTGCGGCAGGGTGAGGTACTTGGCATTGTCGGTCACAACGGGGCCGGTAAGAGCACACTGCTCAAGATCCTGTCCCGCGTCACGAGCCCGACCAATGGCCGGGTTGTTCTTCGCGGGCGAGCGAGTGCCCTGCTCGAAGTTGGAACGGGCTTTCACCCGGAGCTGACCGGGCGGGAGAACGTTTACCTCAATGGCTCAGTGCTGGGCATGCGCCAGTCCGAGATCGCGCGCAAGTTCGACGAAATCGTCGACTTCGCCGGGGTGTCGCGGTTCATCGATACACCGATTAAGCGCTACTCATCCGGTATGCAGGTTCGGCTCGCATTTGCAGTCGCCGCTTTTCTTGAACCGGAGATCCTGATCGTCGACGAGGTGCTCGCCGTGGGCGATGCCGCATTCCAGCGCAAGTGTCTCGGTAAGTTAAAGAGCAGTTCGGTACAAGGCCGGACAGTGCTATTCGTGAGCCATAACCTGCCGGCCGTACGTAGTTTGTGCACGCGGGCCATCTTGCTAGATCACGGCCAACTGGTCATGGATGCCTCTCCTGCGGCGACGATCGAGCACTACCTCTCCGAAAAGATTGGCAGCTCGGACTCCTGGGACCTCCGCACATCGAGGCGATCGGATCTGGAACTGGGTGGAAAAGCACGGTTCCGCAGCCTGAAGCTGGCGGGGGTTTCCCGCGCTGGGTCCATACCCGTCGGCGATACGCTCTCTCTGCAAATCGAATTTGAAGTATTGGAGTCAGTCGAGGATATGGTTGCCGTGCTCAATATCCTGACAGTCGACGATGTGCTGGTGGCACAGTCGGTCACCACCAACAGCTACAGCCCAGTGACACGATTGGATCCGGGCCTGTACTCGCTGGTGGCCCGCATCGAATCCGCTTTGCTCCAGCCAGGCCGATACGAAGTCGGTCTAGGCTTGCGGAGCGGTTCAATGCTGCAGGACCAGATCGATGCCGCCGGCATGGTCGAGTTCATCGAGTCGGTTGATCTCGAATTTCCATGGTTCGGAGGGGCCGGTGGTTACCTCAGGCTGCCTGTTCAATGGACTCGCCCCGAAATCCTGCATGACTTGAGGGTCTGAAGAGCCTCAAACACATTGGCGGGTCCCGAATATCCATTAATGATTCGACGGGAGCGCCGTACGGCGCGTTCGGCAAATGAGCTGACGTGATGAGCGTCAGTGGGACGGTTCAGTCGCAACGATCAGATTACGTAGACGCCGCGGGTGGCGGGATACCGGAGAACATCATCGACACCTCAAGATATCGTCCGTCGCTTGACGGCATTCGAGCGCTTGCGGTCGTGGGCGTCATTCTTTACCACTTTGGCTACCCATGGATGCGCGGTGGCTTTCTTGGAGTCGACGTCTTCTTTGTGCTATCCGGCTATTTGATCACGTCGATTCTTCTCTCTGACCTGCGTTCACAGAAATTCGATTTAGCCTCGTTTTGGGTGCGCCGCGCGCGCCGTCTGTTGCCGGCGCTGCTCGTCATGTGTGTCGCAGTGGCCATTGTCGTTCGCGTCGCTGACCCAGTGTCAAACTGGCCGCCGCTTCAATCGGATTTGTGGTGGACCATCTTCTACGGTGCGAATTGGCATTTCATCGCCAGCGACCAGGACTACTTTGCCCAATGGTTCAACGCGTCGCCGCTGCGCCACACGTGGTCACTCGCAATAGAAGAACAGTTCTACCTGGCGTGGCCGCTGGTCCTCGTCCTTCTTGCGCGCTTCGCGCGGGGTTCGCGTTTGATCTTGGCTGGGGCAGTGGGTGTAGGGATTCTCGCATCCGTTTTAGCGATGTTGGTCGTGTTCGACCCTTGGGGTCCCTCGCGAGCCTACTACGGCACTGACAGCCGCGCTCACGAACTGCTGATTGGAGCACTACTCGGAATCGCCACAACGGGAAACCCAGCGCTGACGCGTGATCGAGGCAAGGTCGTGGACCTTGTTGCCGCGCTCGGACTTCTCGGCGTTGTCGGTGCATTCCTGATCGTTCCCGATTCGTGGCCGGGCTACTACCGCGGCGGTTCCCTAGTACTCTCCATAACGGTTGGCTGCGTGCTTTGGGCAGTCGAGTCAAGGCCCACCGGACTGGTGAGCCGTGTCTTGAGCATCGGCGGTGCGCAATGGCTTGGCCGGATCTCATACGGGCTGTACCTATGGCACTGGCCCGTGATTGTGTTCGCGGGACCAGCTCTGGCTGTATTCCTCGCATCCCTGATGCCAGGTTTGATTGGCGGAACGACGGGTCTCAATGCCGTGCGGGCGGGAATCATTCTCGCCCTAGCTGTGACCTCATATTACGTGCTGGAGCGACCAATTCGGCGAGGTTACATCTGGCACCTAAAGCTGACGAATCGCCGGGTTCTCGTGGCAGCCGCGGTCGCCATGCTCGGAGCCGCCAGCACAAGTGTCCTGTTGACGACTGTGTCACCCGGTATCGCTAACGGTTTCGAGCCCGGTGAATACACGACGTGCCCCGGAGGTGGCGATGACCTCACGTGCGTCCGGCACATTGCATCGTCTTCGAAACGTCCTCTTGTCGCTGTCGTCGGAGACTCAACGGCGCGTTCCCTGGATGCGGGTTTGATTGCGTTGAGCCAAGCCAATGACTGGACTTACATTGCGGCGGCTCAAAACGGCTGCACTTTTCTTGATCGATTGGTGCTTTCGGGACCAAACCAGGTGCTGATCGGTCAAGCTCGATGCCCCCATGACAATGCTGTGATCCGCCAACGGCTTCTTGATGTATACCAACCCGATTTGATCATCGTCATGGACAGATTTTTCATGCTCGATTCCCTTGACGCTTCAGGAAATCGGCTGGTAGCAGGCACCCCGGCTCACCTCCAGGACACGGAGCAGCGTTTGGAATTGGTGGCGTCGGACCTGACTTCGCGCGGTGCGAAGATGGTGTTTATCGACGCCCTGCCGATGCAGGTGCCGCTTGATTGTGCGACCCGGCCTCAGTCGCCTGCCTGCGAGGTGTTTGCGTCGTCCGATCGCCTGACCGCGACCTACAACGCGATCATCCACTCGGTGGTTGCTCGCCATCCTGAGAACATGCGGGCCATATCGCTCACAAATACGGTCTGTCCCGACGATCATTGCGTCCCTTCAGTCGATGGCACGATCATGCGTTACGACGGCATTCATTTCACAAAAGCGGCCGCGTTGTGGCTCGCCCCGTCTCTTTATGGGCAGCTAGAGAACGTCGGGTTGGTTCCTGTTGCAGTGACCCATTCAGGAAGACGCATTGCCAGGTGACGGAGCAGTCGGCAAAGCACCGACGCCGCTCGAGAATATTCCTATGATGCGCCTAAAGACATCACGGGTGCACGAGGAACCGGGAACTGGTCGATGAAGGTGCGATGCCAGCTCTCGAGAAGGAGGAGATCCCAGAGCGTGTACTGGAACTCGTCGGATCCGGACATGTGCACCTGCACCATCTCGCGCACGGCGGCTGGCTTGAAGTAGCCGCGGCGCAGCGCCATATCGGACAAGACAACGTCTTCAACCATTTCACGCAGGCTGGTGCGGAGCCAGTTGCCTAGCGGGACGCCAAAGCCCATCTTCTTCCGGTCAAGCACCGCGTCAGGCAACAAGCCTCGGAGCGCAGACTTGAATAAGTACTTCGTCACGCCGTTCCGAATCTTGAGACTCTCCGGGACCCGCGCCATGAACTCCATCAAGCGCTGATCGAGCAGCGGCGACCGCCCCTCGAGCGAGTGCGCCATAGTAGCCACATCCATCTTGACCAATAGGTCGTCAGGTAGGTAGTTATGAATGTCTGTCGCCAGCATCCCATCCAATACTCCGAGCCCGCCTTGACCGCGCATAAACGCCAATGGGGGTACATCGCCATCGTTGACGTTGAGTGGACCGTCCGCATACAACCATAGGCGCCGTTTCCGATGAGCATGGAGAAGCGTGGCACAGTAGGCTTCTGCGGGGCTCTCGGGATTTACGTCGAGGATGCGGCGTCCACGGCGCAGGTACCGGCTCACCGGTTTTGCTGCAAGGAATAGCGCGCGGCGGAGGTGCAGGGGCAGGCCGAAGAATGTGCCGAACCGGCCTTGACTCAGAGCGTAGCGGTTGTAACCGCCGAATGTCTCGTCTCCACCGTCACCGTTCAATACAACGGTGACGTGAGGTCGAGTAATCCGGGCGATGGCAAAGGAAGGAATTGCTGAAGAGTCCCCGAAAGGTTGGTCATAGTGCCAGACGATGTCATCTATCAGTTCCGGCGCGCCCGTTCGGACGACCAACTCATGGTGATCCGTGCCGAACTTGTCGGCGACTAGCCTGGCGTAGGCGGACTCGTCGTGGGTCTCCGACTCGAAGCCAACGGTGAAAGTCTTCACTCGGCTCATGGAGGCCTCTGAGGCGAATGCCACGACGGCACTTGAGTCCACCCCGCCTGACAGGAATGCACCCAGCGGAACCTCGCTCTCTAGCCGAATCCGCACCGAATCGCGAAGCAGCCGCAGCAGTTCCTCGCGCAACTCGCCCTCAGAATCCGCAAACTTCGGTAGGTAGGGAAGGTCCCAGTAGCGCTCGGTCTGTATAACGCCCGCCCGCCAACGTAGCCAGTGACCTGGCTCAATTCGGCGGATGCCTTCGAACGCGGTCAAAGGGGACGGAACGTACTGCAGAGCGAGGAAGTTATCAATTGCGACGAGGTCGGGGCGCCGAACGACTTCAGGGTGCTGGAGAATCGCCTTGATCTCGCTGCCGAACACAATCGCGTCGTTCGCGAGAGTTGTGTAGTAGAGAGGCTTCTTCCCCACTCGATCGCGAGCCATCAGGAGCTCCTGGCTTCGTTCGTCCCAAATGGCGAACGCAAACATTCCCCGAAGCTCATCCAGACACCGCACGCCTCGCTCTTCATAAAGATGGAGAACGGTCTCGACGTCCGAGTGGGTCATGAAGTGGTGTCCACGCCGCTCCAAGCCGTGGCGAAGTTCATGATGGTTGTAGATCTCGCCGTTGAGGACGATCGCCATGGATCGATCTTCGTTGTAAATTGGCTGGTGTCCGCCGGCCACATCGATGATGCTTAACCTTCTAAAAGCGAACCCCGCTTCGCGCGCGGTCATTTGGCCGACGGCGTCGGGGCCGCGATGGGCGATCGCGAGACCCATCCGCTCTAGCACTGCGGGGTCGGGCCAGCAGCCGGCCATGCCGGCGATGCCACACATTTAGCCGGCAGTCGCCTGCAGTCTCTCACCGGAGGTGAGCCGCTGGTAGACAGTCTGTGTCGCTTCCACCATCCGGTTGACACCGAATTGCTCGGCGATCCGACATCTGGAAGCATCCCCCATCCTGCGCCGACCCTCAGCGTCAGCCGCCATAAGTCGAATGCCTTCGGCCATGGCTTTCGAATCGCTCGGCGCGACGAGGATGCCGGTGACACCATGCTCGATTAGCTCGCGGGTACCACCGACGGCAGTCGCAACAACCGGGATTGCGTGTGCCATTGATTCCATGACAGCGTTCGGAAACCCCTCCTCGGTCGATGCCAAGATTGTGAAGTCGAAGGCACGGAGCAGCCGGGCCGCACCGGGGTAGCTACCTGCGAATACCACTCGATCGGTGATCTGAAGGCTCCTCACCTGCGCCTCGAGCGCACCCCGCTCGGGACCATCGCCGATCAACACGAGCCGGAAGCCGGGTATCTCATGGGCCAGCTCCGCAACCGCTTCAAGCAGCGTTTTGTGGCCCTTGTAGGCTCTGAGGTTGGCGACGACCGCGGCCAGCACCGTCGTTCCCGGCGGCCGCCAACCGAGAGGAAGCACGGGCGCGGGGGCCAAGGGCGGCAGATCGATCCCGTTGTAAATAACCGCCGTCCGAGAGCGATCCAGACCTTCGCGCTCAATTGCATAAGTCCGGACCGACTCGGAGTTGCAAAGCTGAAGATCGATCACGCGGTTGGCGAACCGGGCCAGCCACCGCCAGCGCCGATTCGGATAAACCTCGTAGGAGGTGAGGCCACGCCGAGATGCGATGACCACGCGAACGCGGAACAGCCAGGCAGCGACGCCACCGAGCACGTATCCCCCGGGCAAGTACGCGTGGATAATCTCTGGCCGCTGGCGGCGAAGCCCGATCCCGATCGTCCATAGGATACGAACAGCGAGAAGGGCCTTGGAGCGAACACTCGGTTGGCTGAATCGAAGAAGGCTCACGGTAGTGACTAGGACATCCGCAGCCAAGTCTGACTGTAACGGACCGCCGCCGTAGAGACATAGAACTGAGGGCTGGAAGCGGGACCGGTCGAGGGCATTCACGAGCCTGACAAGTTGGGTCTCGGCACCGCCAACCTCAAGGCTGCCGATGATGAACGTGATCCTGATCGGACGGTCTGTAGTACCCCTCAAGCTGGATACTGGGACCGACGTGCAATCTCCGAGCCGCTACAAATGAGCGCCCGTGTGAGCGAGCTGGGCCGCCCCACGACCCCGATCGTCTGGCGTCGCGCCTCGAGCCCAACTAACAGGTCCTGCGGGGTCCGATTCACCTTATCTCGACTATAGTGCCATCGCTTCGCCCTCGAGATCGTGGATTCCAGAAACGAAGGCCACCCACATCAACGCTCCTGCATAATCCAAACCACTGCTAGTGCCTTCAAATATGTCCAGTTACTATGCCGATAAAGGAGCAGTACTGGCGGACGTATTCGGCGCAAAGCGTGTGGACGTCGACCCGCACGGCATCGTTGTCGACGGGCGCCGATTCCCCGTGGTCGACGATGTCATCGTTCTCCTAGAGCCTGGCGCATACACCAAGCGGGTGTCGCACGCACTTGAGAAGAGCCTCGCTCCCCCTCCTGGCCAATTCGCGAGCGACATTCAGTCAACGTTCGGCCAAGAATGGACAGCCTACCCCCGCATCCTGGCTGAACACGAGAATGAGTTCCGCCAGTACTTCGACCTGGTGGATATCGACTCGCTGGGCAACGCCACGGTGTGTGATCTTGGATGTGGCTCCGGACGATGGAGCTTTTTCCTTAGGACGCGATGCCGGCAGCTTATCCTTGTGGACTTCTCGGACGCGATATTTGTCGCTCGAGATAACTTACGCGACTGCGGAAACGCCCTATTCTTCATGGGAGATCTCACAAATCTCCCTCTGCGGCAAGGGTTCGCCGACCTGGTCGTGTGCCTAGGCGTGCTCCACCACCTTCCTGTTCCGGCGCTCTATCAGGTGCGACGCCTGAGACGACTCGCGCCACGGGTGCTTGTCTACATTTACTATGCGCTCGACAACAGACCGGGGTATTTCCGGGCGGTGCTTGCCATCGTTACTGGGCTTCGCCAACTCACTTCACAGGTTGCGAATCCAAAGATCCGATCGATGATTGCTTGGACTCTGACAATGGGAGTCTACGTTCCCGTCCTCGCACTGGGCAGAATCCTGAATTGGCTTCGCCTTGGGGCACTTGTACCGCTATATGACACCTATAAAGAAAAGAGCCTCCAGCGGATCCGGCAAGACGTGTACGACCGTTTTTTTACCCGAATCGAGCAGCGCGTCACCAAGTCGTCCGTGCTGAAATTGAAGGACACGTTTGCCTCAGTTACCGTTTCCCCGAACCTTCCGTATTGGCACTTCCTTTGCGAATCAGGTACAGGGAATACTGATTAAGTCCTCAGTCAGTGCCGCCTTCGGTCGGAAAAGAGAACGTCGCGGCAGCAGCGTTCAGGCGACCCAGCGCATTCCGGGTATCCACGACCATCGGTGCATATCGGAGCACCACGGCCCAGTCGATAGAGGCATGGTCCGCCACGACAACCGCACAATCCTGCCCAGCAAGGAACTCGTTCAGACCAGGCTCTGAATGCAAGGTATGTCCATTCACCCTGAGCTCGGCGACATGGGGATCGTGGTACGTGACGATCGCGCCTTCCTTTAGGAGGAGTTCGATGATCTTGATCGCCGGCGACTCCCGCACATCAGAAGAGTTCTTCTTGTAGGCGACTCCAAGGAGCCCGACCTTTGCCCCGTTGAGGGCACGCTGTCTCGCGTTTAGGAGCTGCTCGACCTTGTGGACGACATATTCCGGCATTCTCGCGTTGACTCGTCCCGACAACTCGATGAACTCCGTATTGATGTTGAGCTGTCGGGCCTTCCAAGCCAGGTAAAACGGATCGACCGGCACGCAATGACCCCCCAGCCCGGGCCCTGGATAAAACGTCATATAGCCATACGGTTTCGTCGAGCACGCTTTGATGACTTCCCAGATGTCGATGTTGAAAGCGTCACAGATAACCTGGAATTCGTTGACGAGGGCGATGTTTACGCCTCGAAAGATATTTTCGAAGAGCTTCTCTATCTCAGCCGTACGAATATTCGAAACCGGGACCAAAGTGCTGGTGATGCTTCCATACAGCGCGATCACCAATTCGAGGCAGCTCTTGGTGAGGCCGCTGACCACCTTAGGTGTGTTGCCGATATGCCAGTCGCGGTTTCCCGGATCGATCCTTTCCGGCGAGTAGCCGATGAAAAGATCCACGCCCGGCGCGTAGCCACGATCTCTGAATGCCGGCACTATGACGTCTTCTGTGGTTCCAGGGTACGTGGTGCTCTCCAGGACGATCAAAGTGCCCCGCGAGACGACGTTTGCCAGGCTGAGTGCGGCGGATCGCACGAAGCCTAGATCGGGCACGCGGTACTCGTCGATAGGTGTCGGGACCGCGATGATGGCTACGTCGGCTTTCGCAGCGCTGCCATAGTCATTGGTGGCACTCAGCCGCCGCTGATTCACGAGATGCTTGATTTGGCTTGGCGGTACGTCCTCGATGTGGGAAACGCCCCCATTGATGCCTCTTACCTTTTCGATCGAAAGATCGATGCCTATGACGCTATGCCCCGCTTCGGCCAACGCACATGCGAGGGGAAGCCCGACATACCCGAGACCAACGACGACGACCGTGGCGGACCGCTGGTTCAGCTTGTCGAGCAACTCTTCCTTATGACCCGCTGGCACGGTGGACCTCGAGTGGCTGGTGAACAGTTGAGGCATACGGGTCGACGCGCATGAGCCCGATCCAAGTGGCGATGAAAGCAAGGACCAGCGGGACAGCCAACCAGGCCTCGGCGAGTGGATACCGGACCGCCAATGCGGCGATAGCCCACGCCGCGATGTTGCCCACTGTCGCAAACGCCAGCACCTGGTATTGAGACCAGCCAAGCAGCCTCAACCTATGCGAGAAATGGTCTTTGCCACCCAGCTGGATAGGCCGTCCCGTTGCCAAGCGCGAAGCAATCACGAGCGACGTGTCGAAGAGCACCACAGCCACCGGAACGATAAGGATCACGGCCGAGTGCAGCCCCTGGGACCCGTTGGCTGCGTTGATTGAGCAAAGCGCCACACTGAATCCCAGCATCAGGCTGCCGGCGTCACCCATGTACATCCTGGCCGTCGGCCGGTTGATGAGCAAGAATCCGATCGCCACGCAGGCAAGAGGTGCCGCCAACAGTGCAGTACCCGGCACCAACAAGGCGATCGCTATCAGTGACAGCGCGGCCACGCTTGATGCGAGACCGTCCATGTTGTCCAGCAGGTTGAACGAATTCGTGAGGCCGACCATCCAGAGCACCGAGAATCCCGCGTTGATGGCCGCCGAGTCGCTCAGATGCCACGAGAAGCCGAGGGCCACAGCAGCGCAGGCTATGGCAGCTTCCCCGACGAGCTTCACCCATACCGGTAGGTAACGGATGTCGTCGACCAGACCGACTGCCGCAATTGACGCGAGCATGACGACGATGGACCACCATTCCGGACGCAGCCAGAGTATGGAGGCGCTCACCCCGCCGAGCATGGCCACGCCCCCGAGGTATGGAACTGGTTCCGTGTGGATCTTCCTCGGACCCGGATCGTCCAGGATCCGGAGGCGCAGGGCCAATTTGCGAAGGGGCCATGTCAAAGCGAGTGTGACCGTAAGGCCGACGAGTGACGGGAGAGCTAAGGTCATTGTCTACGTGGGGAATCTCGAGCGAACTCGATCATTTTGTCGATCGTTTCGACGAGGCTGGTATCACATCGAAAACCCGCGATTGCTTCGAGCTTGCTAGGATCGGCCGCTCGGCGGTCCATGTCCTCAAATCCCTCGCCGTACACGACCTCGAATGGAACGTTGATGATTGTCGAGGCGGAAGCTGCCCTCTCGATGACCAGCTCGGCGAGCTTGCGGATGGTTATCTCGGACCGGCCGGCGACATTGAAAACATCACCTTCGGCCTGAGGAGTCTCCATCAGCTTGGTTATCGCCTTGACCACGTCGTGCACAGATGTGAAGGAGCGAGATTGACTCCCGTCTCCATAAACCGTAACCGGTTCACCACGCAAGGCCTGCTCGATGAACCTCGGCACAACCATCCCGTAGTGACCGATCTGACGCGGGCCGATCGTGTTGAACAAGCGCACCACCACCGTGGGAAGGCCAAGCTCCTTGTAATACACGTAAGCCAAGATCTCATCGACCGCTTTCGAGGTCGAGTAGCTCCAACGAAGCTTTCGCGGCGAACCGAGAACCCGATCGTCCTCCTCTTTGAACGGTCCGTTTTGGCTCTTACCGTAGATTTCACTTGTTGAGGCGATCAGGACCTTTACGCGGTGCTTTTGAGCCGACTCGAGAACATTTTCCGTGCCTTTGATATTTGTGATCAACGACTGGAGGGGCCGATCCACGATGAGCTGCACACCGACAGCCGCCGCCAGGTGATAGATGACATCCACCTGCGCAACCTCTGCGTCAAGGGCCTGCGCGTCGAGCACCGTTGCGTTGCTGAACCGAAAGTTCGGATCGTCATGGAGATGACGGATGTTGTGAAGGCTACCCGTGGACAGGTCGTCGAAGGCAGTCACCGAATCGCCACGCTGGAGCAACCGGTCAACGACGTGCGAGCCAATAAATCCTGCACCCCCTGTGACAAGAACCCGCACGTCAGGCGGGCTCTGTTTTGGGACTGGTCCGCTCCAGCAACCTGGTATAGATACTCTTTATTTCGCGAGCCATCCGATCTGCATTGTGGCGCTCCATTACCATTTGCCGCCCTACGAGACCCATCGACCGGCTTCGAGCAGGATCACCGATCAACTCCTCTATCGCAGCGGCAAGCGCGGCGGCATCGTCGCTCGGAACCAGCAGTCCGTTCACCCCGGGCGCGATGATATCTGGGATTCCCCCTACCTGCGTCCCGACGACGGCCCGGCCTGCCGCGCAGGCTTCAATGAGCGACACCGGGGTTCCTTCGTTTCGCGAGCAGCAAACGACCACATCGAGATCGCTGTAGACGGCTGCTAAGTCTCGTCGCCAGCCAGCGAAGTGCACCCGCTGGGTCAGACCGCGAGCCAGTACGTCCCTGTGAAGCTGATCCCACATTTCGCCGTCGCCGACGATGGCGAAATGTACGTTAGGGTCGCGCTTAGAAACGAGTGAGGCGGCGGCGAGGAAAAGGTCGAGCGCTTTGATCGGAACTAGCCGGCCCACGATCCCGACCAGAGGCATATCGGCTGGAACCGCCAGGTCGCGACGTAAGAGGCCTCGAGGAGAATCGACCAGGTGCTGTAGATCAAGGCCCAGCCGGACGATCGTGGTCTTGCCCCGACCGATGCCAAGACGATCAAGGTCGGCGGCAACCTCAGGACTGATCGCGATGAACTCGGTGGTGAGGTGGCCAAGCAGCCTCTCGACTGCAAGGAAGAACGACGTGCTGAGGCGCCCGAAATAGCCGTCAAGAACGTGTCCATGGAAGGTATGGATGATCACTGGGACGCCGGTCAGGGCAGCCGCGAGCCGGCCGAGAGTCCCAGCTTTGGCTGTGTGGGTCGCCACGATCGAGGGCCGTTCCCTGCGGAAGTAGTTGAACAGCCAGGCGAAGGCGAGAAGGTCCGCAATCGGCGAGAGTGAGCGCCGCATATGGGGTACCGGGACAATACTGACGCCGAGACGCGCCGCCTCATCGGCGAGTGATCCCTCGCGCCCTTCGGTCTCCCCTGAGAGAAGCGCTCCATCGAACTCCGGACCGCATCGAGCTGTAAGGATGATCACATGACGGGCCGGTCCGCCGATGTTCATGCGGGTAATGACCCGGGCAAGCTTAGGCGGATCGGTACGCTTCAAATGTCCTCCTCAGCCCGTCCCTGAAGCTCACGTTCGGCCGATACCCGATTTTGGCTGCGGCGAGCGAGATGTCGGCAAGAGAGTGACGAATGTCACCCTCGCGCTGAACGCCGAATGACGTTTCAAGCGCACGATTGTTGAGGACAGAAAGTTCCTCGACCAGCTCGAGTAGAGTGTGGCTCTGGCCGCACGCGATGTTCAGCGCGACTCCAGAGGCATCACTGCGCAGAGCGCATAGGTTGGCGTCTACCACGTTATCTACGTACGTGAAGTCCCGGCTCTGCATGCCATCACCGTAGATCGTTGCGGTCGTGCCGCTCAATGCGTGCTTGATGAACAACGGGATCACTGCCGAATATGGCGACTCGGGATCTTGGCGCGCCCCGAAGACATTGAAGTAGCGAAGTGCAACTACGCGTATTCCATGTGGGGCGCGGGCGTGGGCCAGGACTATTTTCTCGCCCGCCAATTTCGCGTGGGCATAGGGTGAGATCGGTTTGGGCTGAAGGTCTTCCGATTTTCTTTCAGCCGCCTGGTCCCCATAAACGGAGGACGACGATGAGTAGACGAAGGTATGCACTCCGCTACTGACCGCCGCCTCGATTACGTTTGACGTTCCGAGGGCGTTCACGTCCAGGCTTGCAACAGGATCCTCCCAAGAGCGTGCGACAGAGGGCAGGGCTGCCAGATGAAAGACGGCGTCAACGCCCCGCATTGCGAAGGGAAGCAAGTCCAAGTTTCGGATGTCGCCTTCCACCACTTTGGTATTAATCCCTTGGAGGTTTGATCGGCGGCCTGTGCTGAAATTATCGAAAACCGTGACGTCGTGCTTCTCGAGCACCAGCCGGCGAACCAGGTGCGAACCAATGAAACCTGCCCCGCCGGTGACAAGCACGCGCATGTTCAGTTGCCTACAGCTTTACGGCTAGTACAGAAAGTAATCAATGAATAACTCCCGAGAGTAACAGTGGCGCCAACGATCATGCTCGAGTTGAGGTCCGGCAACCTCATCGACAAGTTGCGTCACACGACTATTGTCGGAGACTAGCCCAACCTCATATGGACAGTACAGCTTGAGCCGGTCGCCCTCGAAGTAGGGTGACAATTGGGAAGTACTTGATCCCCGATCTTGGCTCAGGTGTTCGGCTCTGCCCAGAGGCTGCAGACGCGATCGTCGTGTTGCGATCGGTAGGATTCGTACCAATCAGATTGACCACCACATCCCCGAGTGGTAGGCTTCATTTCGGCCGACCATCTGTCAGGGCACCCAGGCGTTGGCATTAAGAACGAGAAATAACGAAGAAGGGGGCGCCCATCATGCTCAACAAACTGATACTCGGTTCCGGTCTGGCTCTGGCTGCGGCTGCCATAGCTGTTGCGCCAGCCTTGGCTTATAGCGGCACGCCGGGAACAACAGCCTCGTGCAGCGCCACCACGGTCGCCGCGGGCGGCTCGACGACGTGCACAGCCCACTTCGCCGGCGGTGCCGGCCAGGGGGTCACATTCTCGGCAACCGGGGGAGGCGCCAGCTGTGCCGTCACCTTCAGCGCGGCTTCGGGTACGACCGATGCCTCCGGCAACGTAACGACCACGGTCACCTTCGGCGCTAACTGCTCCGGCACCGTCACGACAGCGTTCGTCGCTGGAGCTCAAAACGTAAACACCACGGTCACGGTCTCGGCTTTCCCCGCGGCCTCAGCTCCCTCGCCGGGAGTTCCCGCACCTGCCTGGGCGGCTGTCCTGTTGGTGGGGCTCGCGCTGGTCGGGGCCGCGCTGCTGACCTCCCGTCGCCGAGTTCGAGGCGCTTAGGCCAAACTCGACGAACTGGAGCGGGTTCTTCTTACCAGGGAACCGTCAGGGTCGTGTCGGTCGACACTTCGCTCTTCCGGCTGACTATCCCGCCCGGGTAGCTGACCGTCAGTAGGGTCGGCAGGTCGACGAGCCCAGCCTGCTTCTGGATGTAGATTGCAAACGGCGGATCTGCAGGCAGACTGACCTCGTAGTAGATGATCACGTCCGCGCTGTGGCCCCGTGGCAACGTGAAGAACGTTCCGTAAACCTGATCGGTGCCTTCCTGTACCTGCTCTTTCAAACCGCCCCCGTAGGCGGGAGCCGGCTTGCCGTCGATTAGGAAACCGATGTTCGCCAGCGTCGTGGTCAGCGGAAGGTAGAAGCGGACGTAGTCGCGGTAGAGTCCAGGAGGATTGGTCGAGTACGTGTTGAGCTTAGTGTCAACGGCATCCAGCGACGGCGGGTACTCGTAGTGGATGTCGACTTCGTGGCGGTTGAGGCCTGAAGGATAGATTTCCACTTTCACTGACATCGATCGCTTGATGTAGTAGTCGGCTTTCGTCCCAGCCACGTTCGCCTCAACCACCATGAGATAGTCCTCGGTGAGAGGAAGGTTCTGTAGCGAACCGTCCAGGCCGAGCACGTGCAGGTTCTTCTCCTGAGCTGAGTCGTGCACGTAGATCTGGAGGTGTCGCTGGTTGGCCCCGACCTGAAGGGAGGTGGCGAGTTGAGCCCACTGGCTGGACGGTTGGGCAAGGATCTTTGCGATGATCGCGCTTGCGATCACCGGGAGTCCTTTCTTACCGCCACTTGGGCCGATGTCGACATTCGCGATAACGTTGATCCGGAGAAAGAAGGTGGCAGAGTCGAAGGTTCCGTAACCTGGGACGTCCACTGGCCCAGTCACCTTGAGCAGGGATGCGATCAAGTACGGATCGACCGAGATGGTTCCGTCCAGTTGTTGGCCCGTCGCGGATGTGAACATCTTCTCCTGGAGGCGCGCCGAAGTCGGGAAATCGGGGTCCCAGCCGGCATCCCCGATTTCGGTCTGATTGTTGTTGAAAGAGAGGTACGTCCCCAGCTGGCCCTGAGGCGGGAATTTATCCCGATAGGCGGCGCTCACGGTGAACTCATCGAGAAGCACCAGCTTGGTGAGCTTGCCCTGGTCGAACGTTACGGTCCCGACCTCGCCTGAAAATCCCCCTGTCGGCCTGAGCTCGGATGAGTTCGGGAGCAGCAAAAGGTACGTCTTCGGCCCGGCGGCCCCCAGCAGCGCGGGCAGGAACTGGGCCGCCTCGGAGCCCGCATGCGCACTATCACGAGCCGGGCCGACCGCGGCCTGAGCCCGCTTAAGCTGGGTCCGGACGGGGCCGAGAAGGCCAAGCTGCGAGTCTCGGTCTAGACGAAGGTTGGTATTGGCGAGCCTGGCGTCCGCATCCGCAAGCAGCGGAGCTGACGACCGCAAGAGGGCGATCAGCACTGGACCTGGAGCGGTTCCTGGACCCTTGGGAAGGTTGACATAGAGCCGAGCCAGCGCGACGAGGTCGCCGTCGGCTCGTGCCGCCTCAACCGCCGCCGAGCTGATATCCAGCGCTGTGTGGACCTGGTCTTTCGCGTAAGGGACCGCCAGGAGCAGCCGCGCCAGCGGGTCGGACTGAAGCCTTCGATCGGCGCGATTGAGCTTCGCCGAAGCATCAGCCTGTGTCTTTGCGGCGGCATCGACCCGAGCCGGAGTCCATTCAGCCGGAGTGCGGCCAAGGTTGCTCAGCGAGAGCTGAAGCTCAGCGGTGGCGGTTCGGAGGTCTGAAATTGACCTGTAGAGTCCGTAGCCCTCCACCGCCACCCCCACGAGGACTGCAGCGAGGACACCAATGACCGTGACGAACCGAGCCTTGCTGCGTGGCCTTTTGTGTTTGCGCTTGCGCATCTGATCCAACCAGTACTTGTCAGAGATTCGGACAGTCTGAAACCGCTCGGAAGCCAACGAAGCATGGCAGCACCCGCCTCCCCCGCGCGTCGGTAAGATACTGGGGTTCCCAACCTAATGCAGCGCTGGAGACTCCTCGCCGCCCTTACGGGTCTAGCACTGATTGCCATCTCGAGTGCCGTTCTGCTCAGGCCGATTATCTTCGCGCCCCAAGGGTCGGCCCAAACTGCCGCGCTTCAGCGACTTCCGCAGCCGACCCAAATCATTAGCCCGCTCGAATTCCCATCGCCACTGCCCGTTGGAGACCAGCAGATACCGCGCGAGGCGCCGGTGTCCCCCGATGGTTGGAGGATTCGCCTGCCCTCCCTTCACATCGACCTCCCGCTCGTCCAGGGCGACGGGCTCAGCGTGCCCTATTACAAAGCCGCGCACTACCCGACCATGCCGTGGCCGGGCCAGGGCCAGCGCTCTTTCGTTTACGCTCATGCTCAATACGGTCCACCGATCATGTTCGGCCCACTCCTCGGCCATAACGCGACCGGCGTCGATGTCTATGTTGACCGCGCGGGAAGACCAACACTCCACTTTGTCATTCGCCAGTACTACGCGGCTTGGCCGATAAGCGACACACGATGGCTTCAACCGGCCGACCATGAGGAACTCATCCTCATGACCTGCACTAGTTGGAACGCTTCAGATCCCAGAGTGATCGCGGTGGCCGAACCCGCTTAGGCCCTCGGACGGAGCGATGGCGGGGCATCGTTGATGCCTTTCGAACTCTGCTGACCGAACCGTCCATTGCGCGCAGGTTCACTATGGAACCGCTGGCTCCGTGACACCTAGCCCGACATCCGCTGACGACCCCGAGGACCCAATCGAGACGGTTCGGGACCGTGAGGCCCTGGGTTCAAATCCCGGGCCCCCGACCAACTTCTGAATCCGAAGTTCCCAGCCCTACTGCTGTTAATGCAACAGCATCGTCTTGGCGTACCGTGAGTGGAGGAAGCAATTGTCGAATCGCATCGATAAGTCATGGGCTGTCTTAGCGAGTCTTGAGAACGACGACCACAATCGATGTGTCGATTTGTTTCTTCGGCCCGACGGCACAATGGCTTCGAGGAGTTCCGACGAGATCCAGAGGACCTAGGAGGATGGACTCCCGTTCAATACTTCTCAGGCGTGAAGTATTTGTCTAGGGAGGAGGCCTTTGCCGCCGCAAAGGTTGCGGTTTGGTGGCTGTAACAGAGCATCCCGGCTTTCAATGATCTTCACGCGTGAACGCAGTTGACGACAGCGGGTGCGGGGCATCATCACAAGGCGGATGCACCTGATGCCAACACCCTTAGTGCTGACGCGAAGCCAATACAGGCAGGGCTGGCGCGACGGCCGGGACTACCGTCACGGGCCGATCAGCTATTTGGGCCGAAATGCCTTGCTCAGAAGGCGCAGGAGCTGCTCCTGCTCAGCCGGCGACAGCCGGTTCAGTGACTCGGGCGGGTGGGAGAGACTTTCGTCCAGCGCGCGCACCAGCCTCTCGCCCTCGGCCGTCCTCGCCAGCGTCTTGACCCGCCGATCCGAGGGGTCGAGCCTCCGCTCCACCAGGCCCTTCGCCTCCAGTGCGTCGGCCAGTGCTGTGATGTTGGACGGGTCGTAGCCGAGCTGTAGCGCGGCCTCACGTTGGGGCATTGGATGATCCAGCCGCTGGAGCATGCAGGCCTGCGAGGACGTCAGTCGGTGCTCAGAGTAGTGCGCTAGGACGTGACTCTTGAGCAGGTCGAGGACAGGGTCGAGGAACAACCCCCAGATCTCTCGCCCGGGGTCGATCGGCAGTTCGGCCGTGGCCGGTCTCAACTCTCCCGAAATATACGGCATCGGTCAATAGTTTAACATCTCAATGAACAAGTCAATGATTCCGCCATTCACGGAGACGCACGTATGAACACAGTGGCCTGGGTGCTTCAGATCGTCCTCGCGGTCGTTTTTCTTCTCCACGGGTTGGTCTACACAGTCGCATACAGTGCCTTGGCCAAGCGAATGCAAGAGCGGCGCGGGGCTGCGTCGCCGCCGCTGCCGCCCGCTTTTCGCCAGTTCATCGGGGTGGCCGAGTTGGCCGCCGCGTTCGGCCTGATCGTGCCGCCGGCGCTCCACCTCGTTGCCTGGCTGGCACCATTGGCCGCGGCAGGCCTGGTGATAGTCATGGTGGGCGCAGCCATCCTCCATGCCAGGAGGAGCGAGTTCCCCGCGCTCGCAGTGTCGGTGGTCCTGTGCGGGCTGGCGGCTGTCACCCTCTTTCTGCGCTGGCAGGTGGTGCCGCTGTGACCAGCCGCCCTCCCTCGTCACTTGACGTGACAAAGATACTGGTGATCATCGCCAGCACCCGCCCCGGACGCCTGGGCCTCCCGATCGCCAACTGGGCGATCTCCGAAATCGAGAAACATGGCGGGTTCGAGGTCGACGTCGCGGACCTGGCGCTCATGGATCTGCCGATGCTCGACGAGCCTCATCACCCCATCCACCGCAACTACACGAAGCCACACACCATCGCCTGGAGCAAGCGAGTCGACGCCGCGGACGCGATCCTCATCGTCACGCCCGAGTACAACTACGGGATGCCGGGCAGCCTCAAGAACGCGATGGACTTCCTCTCCCACGAGGGGAACTACAAGCCCGTGGCGTTTATCAGCTATGGCGGAATGTCGGGCGGCATGCGCTCGGTCCAGATGGCCAAGCAGGTCGTCACCACCCTGAAAATGGTGCCGCTGGCCGAGGCCGTGAACATCCACATGGTGCCGAAGTACATCCACGATGGACAGTTCGTCCCTGAGGAAACCCACGAGAAGAGCCTCAAGAAGGTCCTCGGCGAATTGACTCGGTGGGCGGACGCGCTGCGCGCCATGCGAGTGACGCAGCCGGCACCGGCTTAGATTCAGGGCGTTCGCCGGATCACAGCCGGATTTAGATCAGACCGCCGAATTGCTTGCGGCCCCTATCGGCTGGACCAGGGGCGCGCATCGTCGCCAAGCTTGAGCTCAGAGATCGAGGCCAGCGAATTGGCATGCCGTCTTGGGTTCCCTGCTAGGCTCGGAAAGGCGTAACCGAATAGGTAAGGAGGCGTGTTCAGATGGATCGAATCACAATCGGCGCCGCCCTGGGTGGAGCGGCTGTTTACTTCTTAGATCCGCAACACGGCGAGGATCGCCGCGGGCGGGTGCAATCGTTTTGGCGAGAGAATCGTCAAACCGCTTTCGAGGTTGGAGGTGGAGTAGCCCAGGCTGCTGAGTCGGTACAACCCTTGGTTCGACGCGTGAAGCGCGGTTTTGGGCGAGGGGACTGGACCGAAGGTGGCGGCCCGAATTGGGTCCCTGGAGTGACTGGCATCATCATCGCCGCCGCACTTGGTGGTGCCCTCGTGTATTTTCTCGACCCAGAGAATGGCCCGCGCCGGCGGCAACGTGTCCTCTCTATGAAGCTGCGGGCCAGGGATGCGGCGAACGAGACATCTGGGGCGGTTGAGGAAGTCGGGGTGCCGGGTCGCGGCTGAGGAGCATGGGCCCGGGGACAGCATAAGGCGGAAGAAGCGGTACGACAGCACCCCTTCCGCCTGACAAGTACGGTCGCCCATCGTCCACAACAATGGCAGTAACTGCGCCTACGCCGACCGAACTGGCCCGTTGGGAGCTAGGCGTGCTGGCGAGCGAGGCGAGGCCCGCGGGAACCGATGTCAGTCGACCGGAGGCAACTGTCTTATCAGACTAGCCACGTTGAGTTTCGGCATCGGGACCCGCGGGTTCATGGCCCGCAGGGTTTCCAGCAGTAAGCGCGACACTGCCCAATCGCGGAACGGCTTGTCGTCCGCCGGGACGATGTACCAGGGGGCGACCGGCGTCGAGCACCGGGTGAGGAGCATGTTGAAGGCTTCCTGGTATTCATCCCAATGACCCCTTTCCTTTATGTCACTGGGGCTGAACTTCCATCGTTTTTCGGGTGTGTTGAGGCGAGCCAGTAGTCGCTGACGCTGCTCCTCGTTTGAGATATGGAGACAGATTTTCAGGGGAATGACATTTGATCTGACGAGTCCAGCCTCGAATCGGTTTATCTGCTCATACCGACTCTCGATCACTTCGAGAGCGGCCAGCTTCTTGACCCTGGCGATGAGCACATCCTCGTAGTACGAGCGATTGAAGATGGTGATGTGGCCTGGCTTCGGCAATTCCTTCTTGAACCGCCAGAGGAAATGGTGACGAAGTTCGGTCGCACTTGGTGCCATGAAAGGACGGACGTGCACACCTTGAGGATTCATCGCCGCCATCACGTGGCGGACCGTTCCGTCCTTGCCGCTGGTGTCCAACCCCTGCAGAACAATCAGGATCGCCTGTTTCTTCTCCGCGTAGAGGCGCTCTTGAAGGTCCAGCAACTCGCGGCCGTATTTGTCACGGGCGGGCGCTATCTTCTTGCGCTTGACTCCCAGCCGATCGCCAGGGTCAACGTCCGCGAGGCTCACCTGGCCCTTCCACGCGCGAGCCTTGAGCATGTCCCTCACGGATCTTTTTGCCATTGAGCCTCCAGTTCAGCAGGTCAAATACTTGAATGAGGATCTGCGCGCTTCACGTATTCCCTCCTCGCTCGACCAAGTCTGATCTAATGTCGGCTACAGGCATCGGGCGCTAGCCTGTTGTGCTTTGATGGGACCATAACGGCCGTCACGGTCCACGCAGCAATCACGCGGAAGGGGAGTCTAAAGACCGCACCACAATCCGCCTGATAAGGGCACCATGGCCCATTTGCAGTAACAAGAGAAGCAACTTCCCCTTCAAATGAGATCCGTCTTGTTGAAGTCTCGGTGAGCCGGGTCGCCGAGGTGGCCGCATTAAGACGTGGTGTTACTTCCGGACCAGCTCCAAGAACTCGGCGCGCAGGGCGGCATTCTCGCGAAACCCTCCGAGAAGGCACGAAGTCACTGTGTCGCTGTCCACTTTTTCAACGCCGCGCATCTCGACACACAAGTGCCGTGCTTCCATCACAACGGCGACACCTCGTGGCCGCAACACATGATCGATCGCTTCTGCGATCTGGCGGGTGAGCCGCTCCTGAAGTTGAAGGCGGTGTGCAAACACATCGACCAACCTGGGTAGTTTGCTGAGTCCGATCACTTTGCCCGCGGGGAGGTACCCGATGTGGCAGCGACCGAAAAAAGGAAGGACATGGTGCTCGCATAGAGCGTAGAAGGGGATGTTGCGTACGGTCACCAGGTCGTCGCCCTCGTGCTCGTACAGCGCGCTGCCGACGACCTGCCTTGGATCTACGCCATAACCGTTCGTCAGGTAAGTGAGCGATTCGGCCACGCGCCTCGGAGTGTCGGCGAGGCCCTCACGCTCCGGATCCTCGCCGAGCGCAACCAGCATCCGCCGAGTGATGGTCGTGAGCTCCTCGATTGGATGGGAGCGGGCAGGCTGGGCGGCGCTCATTCGCATATGACCTCAGCGGCGTTGTTCTCCGACTCGGTCAAGCGCAGCCGCACCAACCGCGCGGGCGCGAAATGAGGCGACAGCTTGGTGAAGGCTGCCAAAGCGATGTTCTCTGCAGTCGGCACAATCCCCCTGAGACATTCAACGTCTCGGTTGAGATGCTTGTGGTCGACCAGGTCGATGAACTCGCGCCTGAGGACACGATCCACGTCCTTAAGGTTGGCGACCATCCCTGTGTCCGGATCGACTGCGCCGGCAACGGTCACCTCGACCACGTAGTTGTGGCCGTGATCGCTGGAGCACGGACCGAAAACCTCCTGGTTGCGAGTCTCGCTCCATTCAGGCCGACAGAGGACGTGCGCGGCGGCGAAGGTCGCCCGGCGGGTAATCCGAACAGTAGTAGTGGTGCTCATCGAGGCAACTCCTCTGGTACAACGGCGGCTGCGGTCAACCCTCTCGCCGGCGACGTTACCGAGTCAAGGCGGGCCAAATCAAGTAGCACGATCGGCTGGATCGAGCCGGAGGTTGGAGCCCGACAACGGCGCGGATTCGGAGGATGCCAACCACACGATGATGCGAGCCACCTCCGCCGGCTGCAGGCGCGGACCTTCCACGCCAGCGATTCTGAGCATTGGCGTGTCCACCGCGCCCGGACTGATCGTGTTCACCCTGATGCCGTACGGGCGCCCTTCGACCGCCAGTGCTTCGGCGAGCCCGGCAAGCCCTGATTTCGCAGCCACGTAGGCCGCCATGCCCGGGAACTTCTCAGCGCCGGCCACACCTGAAAGGCTCGAGACCATTACGATCGATCCACCGTCTTCCCGCATCAGGCGAAAGGCCTCGCGGCTGCACAGGAAGGCTCCCCGTAGGCCCGCATCGAGCTGGGCATCCCACTCCTCGGCGGTGAGCTCGAGGATCGGTGCCTTGATGAGCTGTGCCGCGCAATTGATCAGAGCGTCAAGGTGTTCAATTCGGCCGAAGGCACCCCGCACCTGTGCTTCGTCTGAAATGTCGCAGCCTTCGCGACGGCTGAGCGAAACGACCTCCCAACCGCGCCCTCGTAATTCGGCTGCGACCGCCCGACCGATGCCGCCCGAACCACCGGTGACGACTGCGGTCGGCCTCACCCGGCGACCTCACTGAAAGCCGCCTCATAGGCGTTCAACATGCCTTCCAGGCCGAGGCGCCGTTGTGCGCTCGCCCTGACCGCCCTCCGGTCAAGCATCCGGCACCTGGCGATGGCTCGGGCAAGATCGTGCACATCGTCTGGCGTTGCCAGGAAACCGCTCACGCCTTCCTCCACGACCTCGGGCATGGCTCCGCGTCTGTAAGCCGCAACCGGACACCCCGCCATCTGCGCCTCGGCCGCCACCAGTCCGAACGGCTCCTCCCAACGGATCGCGCACACCGTCACGGCGCTGCGTCCCATCACGCGGCGCAAGTCGTCTCGTGGGATGGAGCCCAGGACTTCGGCTCCGGCAAGGTCGACCACGTAGCCAGGATCGTAGAGCGATCCAGCGATTCGACAGCGAACGCCGGCCAGCCCTGCTGCCCGCAGCGCATGATCGACACCCTTTTCCGGGGATATCCGCCCCGCGATCAAGGCGACGTCTTCGACTTGATCCCCGTTCACGGGTGAATCGGAGACCCCGTTGGGAATCACCCGTCCGATCTGCATGCCCGCGGCCTCCCAATCTCGCCGGCAGGATTGGGAAACCGTCGCCAGCCGCGCTGCTGGAACCAGGCGTACGGCGGTGACGACGGCGGGCTCGATCGGAGGCAGGTGCAATGTATGCAGCGAAGGAAACTTTGCGGCCAGCTCGAATGCGGGCGCGTCGAAAGCGTGCTGGCTGACGACGTCCGGCCGGCTTGCTTCAACTCCGCGAAACATTGCCGTGATCGCCTCGGTCACGCCCGGGGTTGGAATGGCTGGCGCGCCGCCTGGCATCACCAGGGCCTTATTTGCGTCCGTAGGGATCGGCACCATGACCAGTTCCACACCCGCCACCTCCGAGCCCTCCGCGCAGTGCAGGAGCACATTGTGGCCGCGTCGGACCATCCCGACCGCCAGATCGCAGATCAC